>PLWQ01000009.1 GCA_003165595.1 Fibrobacterota bacterium
GCAGACGCCAAGGCACAAGCTGATCCCAATGCAACAACTCCAGCGGCGGCTGACAAAACAGACGATATCCCTTTAGCGCCAACTGCCAAGATTGATGCGAATGCGAGTGAGGCTGAAACGAAGTTTGAAAAGGGACCGATTTGGATACGAGCAGACTTGAATCCGGATGACGCAAAAAAAAGCACTCAAATCCTTCATGTTTCTTCTATTCCGGCCGGGTACGATCAAAAGGTACCAATGAGTCAATATGTAAATGCGAATGACGGCACGGTGGATTATAAGTTCGAAGACGCGCCTATGCCAAAGGATTTCACTTATTCATTGGAAATCATTAATGAAGATGGCACTCAACAGGAGATCTTCAAAGACATGTTGTATGGAGATCTGAAATAACTCGCAAGTGCGCAAATCATTTCACTGAAAATGAAAAGGGTATGCTATGGCCGATCCAACTGATGATCAAACGAACCAGGAACCCGAAGTAGGGCCCTGGTTCTGGTTCGATCCTCCGGAACCTCAAGAGCCCGATTTTGCCGCAGTTTACAAAAGCTGGAATATGTGCCCCTTGTCCGGCCCGGCACTTCCTTCCGGTGCAAAATGCTTGATTTCATCAGCTGTCTTTACCATGGAAATGCTAACAACAGCAGCCAAGAGAAGCGATACCGAATACTTTCAGCAAGTACTGCCCTGGTTAAATACATACGCCGATATCTATAAAGTTAACACAAAGTTGCGAGTTGCACATTTTCTGGCACAAACTGCGTCCGAAAGCTCCTTGGCAAATGTCAAAGAGAAACTAATGTATTCCGTTAAAGACATGTTGGCCATCTTTAGCAATAAACCTAAAAAGGATGGTACCTACCCTCATCCAAAGCTCAGGGAAACCCCCGAAAAATATGCCATGCACCCTGAGGCTCTCGCAAACTATGTTTATTCGAATAGAATGCACAACGGCAACGAAGAAAGTGGCGACGGATTTAAGTACCGCGGAAGAGGTGTCATTCAACTAACCGGAAAATGCAACTACGAAGGATTTACCAGAAGACATAACAATTTCTATCCCAAGGACCAACATGACTTTGTTGCAAAACCGGATTTGATTACCGACTATTTGCGATATGGCATTGAAGCGGCATTTGTATTTTGGGATATGAACAATATCAATGCGTTTTGCACCGACGACCCTCAACTTAAAGGTGTAGAAGCGGTTACGTCCATAGTGAACGGGGGAGACAACGCCTTGCGACATCGTAAACAAGTATATCAGCTTCTTATCAACAAATTCGGGAAATAGGCGAAATGCAGAAACAAGTTGAAATTCTTGTGTGTATCCTGGTATGCCCGTTTATCTTGAATGGTCCATCCGACGCGAAGGAAGTTTCTTGCAGCGACATCCCCGCCATTATCAACACCGGGAAATTGATCGCGGAAAAGCAGCATGTGAAATACTTGTCAAATGATTCAAGGATTTGTTTCTTCAAGGAAAATGCTACAACTGAAAAACCATCATCATTTTCAATTACACCAGTGGTTCTGACTCCGGATGGCAGGAAATTGCTTCTCCCAACCAATTTACTTGACGAAGATATGAAACTGGACACGTTATTTTCCCTTGACATGGATCACAATGGCCGGAATGAACTCGTTTTGATTTTTGTTTCAGAAGGATACCTTCGTGAATATTCCAGTGCGGGCACGATTAGGGTTGTGTATTGTTTTCGGGACACTTCATTGAATCCACACAGTTGCATTGGAGAAAAATATCCCCTTGTCTACGAACATTTTGGTGCAATTCGTTCGGTTGAAAACGGCGGAGTTGAGACCTGTGACGGTACCATTTGTTCGTTGAAGGAGATAATCAAGGAGATTTGGCGTCTAGAGGGATTGCCCAAAGCAAAATATCTCCTGGAAAGCTATGAATGTGCAATGACCTCGTTCAAGTACAAGATGATAACCGACGCTGCAAATATTTCGACGGTCGGTCTTATGTTTCCCGATCTGCTGTCTGACAGCACAGTTGGTATCTTCAATGACTTTGGCTATTTCAAGGAACAAGCCAAGCAATACGATCAAGCTATCGCTATTCTTGAATTGGTTATACAAAAGTATCCCAACCGGACCGTAGCATATCTCAATCTCGGAGATGCTTTTTTTGGAATAGGGGACCTGCCGCAAGCCAAGAATACCTACGCACATTACGTTGAATTGATGAAGAAAGAGAATAAGCATGGCAGAATTCCCCCTCGCGCGCTTGAACGCAGCAAATAGTGTGCTCATGGAATGGAACAATCAGCGCGATTCATGCGGCAGGATTTGACAGCGAGTGGAGGAAACGGGTATATTCCCATCTTATCTTAATACGCTCCTAAGAGAAGTAATTCCACATCCGCTCAATCCAATTCAGATCGACGCTAGATCTTTAGGTACTTCATGAAAACCACGCGTCTTCTCCTCGTTGACAACGATCAATCCGTACAGCACGCCTACACGCAATACTTCGCGAAGAGCGAATATCAAATCGTCTGCGCACGTACCCTGAAGGCGGCGAAAACCGTTGTCGCCGAGGAGCGCTTCGATGCGATGATCCTCGACTTGAGCCTTCCTGACGGTCCTTCTATCGAGTGGATCCCCGAATTAAGGATCTCCCATCCGGGCATGCCGATTATTTCCATAACGGAAATAGGCGATATTCCCACGGCGGTGAAGGCAATCAAATACGGTGCGGAGAACTTTCTCGCCAAGCCGGTGGCGATGAATGATCTTGAAATAATATTGAAGCGATGCATTGAGTTCGAGGCGGTACGCAAGCGCGACAGAATTCAGCAACGTTTATATAATCAGGTCTCACCGTATTTCGGAAAGAGCGTGCCGACCGAGAAAATCCTGGAACTCGCGAAAATCGCCACGAAGAGCGATACGGTGGTGCTTCTTGAGGGCGAGACGGGCACGGGCAAGGGTGTTTTGGCACGATGGATCCACTATAACAGCGAACGCAAGTCGGAACCTTTTGTCGAAGTAAACTGCTCCATTCTCAAAGGAGAACTCCTTCGCAGCGAACTGTTTGGACATGTTCGGGGCGCCTTCACTTCCGCGGTAAAGGACCGGGAAGGCCTCATCGAACTGGCCCACGGCGGAACGCTGTTCCTTGACGAGATTGGAGATATGGACCCGGCGGCCCAGGCTCAAATGCTCAAAACTATCGAGGAAAAATCGTTCCGGCGAGTGGGGGATAACACGCTTCTAAAGAGCGAGTTTCGTTTGATTTGCGCAACAAACCGCGATCTGAAGGCAGAGACCAAGGAATTCAGACGCGACCTTTACTACCGTATCAACCTCTTTCCAATCAAGTTGCAGCCGCTGAGGGACCGAAGAGAGGAAATACCGGGACTTGCCGAGTATTTCCTGAGGAATTCAGGCTACGAGCACTTTCCCCTTCATCCGGATGTTTCGCGCTTGCTTGCAGACTATCCCTGGCCGGGCAATACCCGGGAGATTAAGAACATGCTGGAACGGGCGCTTCTTCTTGCGCAAGGCGAGGTTCTTACCGACCGCTATTTTCCCGATCTATCTCCGGCGTTTGAAGGCGAGAAATCACAGAAGCTCGACGGCCTGGAAGACGAACATATTCTGCAGGTGCTGGAAAAATTCAATGGCAACAAAAGCAAAACCTGTGAAGCCCTCGGGCTTTCCATTTCCTCCCTCTACCGAAGGCTTGCTAAAATCGCCGCGTCCCGCTAGGATGTTTTGCAAATTGCTGCAGTACCAGTGCGATCCGTCCCCTATTGATCGGGATACAACAGACTGAGCAATTTTATTGCATCGGCTTTATTTCCAACCAGATGAAATATGCCTTCTTCAAAGAGCTTGTTTCTTATTCTGCCGGTGACCGTATTGCGGTGTTTCTCCGGGACATCCTGACAAATGATACCTATAATCGAATTAAGCATGTACCATCCTTTTACATCGATAGTACGAATTGAAGAGTCCAGTACCGACGCCAGCCTCTTTAGAACGAAGGCTTTTTCCACTCGTTTTCCTTTGGTCAATTTGGCGATGTTCAAAAGGATCAGCACGAACGGTTTCCCCGTCTTTTGGCTCCTCAAGCGTTCGAGAATAAGCATGCGTTGGAAGTATTCTTCCGAACAGTAGGAATCTCGAGCCGCCAATGAGATCGCTTCAACTGATTTCATACCTACAATCCTTGTATAAGACTAAGGTTTGTTCCCTGCAAAAAGCCTCATAATCGCAGGTTCATCCTTACGGAGAGCACTTGATTTGCACAGGCACTTGGAAACTAGTGCAATTGCGGTGCCATTCTTGTCCGTCGACAAATATCCCGACAGCCAACGCGCAATCGACCACAATGAGAGCCGCCTCGCCTGATCTTCGGCAATCATGTTGACATATGTGCATCATCGTGCGTGGGAATCATGTTCCACACTTCAAATTATGAGCCGCGCAACTCCTATTCGTGAGACATGCACTCCTAAAAACAGGAATTCTTTTCTTGGAACATGACCCGTTTGAGTCATCGACATGCGTCTAAGATGCTATTTTCGCTGTGTTTATCACAACGGGGCTGTCGGGCATGGTTCTTGCGTTCCAGTACTGCACCAGCAAACTCACGCCCAGCAAGGGAGGCCGCAATGGCCCAAGACAAAATCACCGAACCGCCTTTCTAAAGACCAACGTGGTTTGCGCGAACGTCCTACGCCTTCAAATCGCCCGATTCTCAATCGAAAGTGACCGGATTTACCTTAAAGAAAGTGGCTATTCTATTATGAAGAAGATTAATTCCATGCCTCTCATTGTGACAGCGACCGTTGTTCTTGGCGCGGCCGGATTCCTTATGGCAAGTCAAACGAGCGATCGAATCGAATCTTCCGCGAAGAAATCCTACGTCTTCAAGACCTATTTGAAAGGTGACGACATCAAGGTTCATGCACAGAACGACAGCGTTGTCTCCTTGACGGGAACGGTATCCGAATGGTCTCACCGGTCACTGGCCCAAGAAACGGTTGCAGGGCTTCCCGGAGTCGTGCGTGTTGATAACAAACTGGAAATAAAAGCCGGACAACCCGCCGAAAATTCGGACGCATGGATAGGCATGAAGGTAAACGTCGTGCTCATGTTCCACCGGAATGTGAATGTCCTCAAGACCGACGTTGACGTAAAAGACGGAATCGTCACCCTGCGCGGACACGCACTAACCGAAGCGCAGAAAGATCTGACGACCGAATATGCAAAGGACGTTGAAGGCGTCAAGAGCGTCAAGAACGACATGGTCGTAGCGAAAGCCGGGAAATCGACCGTAGAAAAGGTTGACGAGTATTTTGACGATGCATCCATTACCGCACAGGTCAAGCTTGCATTGCTGTTTCATCGCTCCACCAGCGTTATCAAGACAAAGGTTGAAACAAAAGACGGCATCGTCACGGTAAGCGGCGCAGCCAAGAACGGCGCAGAAAAGGATCTGGTTGGCAAGCTTGTCAACGACATAAAAGGCGTCAAGACCGTGAGAAATGACATGACAATTGAACAGGTTTCGTTGAAATAAGACGTTTTCTATGACGTCTATCAAATAGTCTTGCAGATATTCCTCCCGCCGGATTACGGGCGCGGAGATACCCGGGGCACCCCGCGCGCGAAGTCCGGATACAAGCCGAGATTCGCCGAGCGGTCCAACGGTGCCCATCTTGAGTTAAGGGAGTCTACATGTTGCTTCTCAATTCCATTGTGTCCAGGTCGTGCGCGGCAACCTTGTTCTTTGCGCTCGGTTCATTCTCACTGATGCAAACGGTTAGTGCTCAAGCCGGGGGCAATACCTCCGTGTATTCACCGGTGATTAACGGCGAGGCTTTACGTGGATTAAGTACGGTTACCTCGGCCGAATCCATGGGCGCAGGCCGTCTTTCTTTTGACCTTCTGGCGCCTTGGTACAGGCAACAAACCGGATACCTTACAACGCCGAATGTGGGCGCTAACGTTTTCACCACCTCAGGGGCATTTTCTTACGGTGTAAGTTCCTATATCGATCTCTTTGGAGCCGTAGATTGTTTTGGCTCAAGTAACTATCTCAATACCGACAGAACCTACGGTCTGGGCACGATCCGGGCTGGAGCTCAGGGCTCGCTGCCCTTTCCAAAATTCTCCTTCATTCGAATGGGCGGACAAACGGAAATTATCGGGGGCACTTCTCAGAACCAGATCAACACGTACAGGGCCGATGGGTACAACTATTTCGAGACGCGTACAGGCTATGATTTTTTGGGTAAACTCATGCAAACATTTGTGGCCGGCAGCGAAGACTGGGGCGTCAAGTTGCATTTGAACGAAGCCGGAGTAATTGACATCAACAAAAATGATCCCGCGCTGTTGCTTCTTGGCGCCGGGTTGCAGGGGAACCTGGGGTTCATGGTTCTTGGCGCGGAATTGAACTCTCGCACCAGAGCCAACGACATGGCCTTTGCAACAGATCCAGTGTGGTTCACTCCCTCGGTGCATTTCCGCACGCCGTATCAGATGAACGCAATGGCGGGCGTGGATATTTCGCTTTCCCAGGACCGTCCGGACAATGCTCCGCGGGCGCTGGAACCCTACCGCCTGTTTGGAGCACTGGCATTCTCCTTTGACATGTTGGCCGGCAGAAGAGCCGCCGAGCTTGCTCGGAGGCAAAAGGCGGAGCAGGAAAAAGCCGCGCTGGAGGCCAAAGCCGCCAAGTCGGACCGGGACTTAGTCACGAAGACGGTGAGCGATTCCATCGCCCTGGCCAACGAAAAGAACAAGGACCATATGCACAGGGAAGCGGCCGACGCACGAGCGGCAAAGGCAACCGCCGATTCTATTGCAGCGGCCAATGCACTCGCGGCAAAGACTGCTGCCGACTCACTCGCGCTCCTCAAGTCCGCGAACGATCTCGCCTATGAAAAAGGAAAACGCAGCGACGCGGAAAAACAGTTGCTGTCGACCGGTGAGCTGCTCCTTGACGCAGTATACTTTGAAACGGGAAAAACAGTCATTTCCATCAACTCAAAACCATACCTCAATATTATCGGAAAGATGCTGCTTAAGTATCCAAAATTGCAGATTGAGGTGGCAGGACATACCGACAATGTCGGCGGCACAGATTACAACATTGGTCTCAGCCAGGGGCGGTCGGCATCCGTGCGCGATTATCTGACCATGACCTATCCTGCTCTAAACTCAACACTGAGCTCACATGGATACGGAATGAGCATGCCCAAGGCAGACAATAACACGAAAGAGGGCAGACAGTCGAACCGTAGAGTCGAATTGCGTGTTATAAATAGGGATGCGTTGCTCGAATACAGCCAAATGTAATTGCAGGGCAATTGTAGATAAACATTCCTTATTTCGGCAAAAGGGATTTGTTACTTCTTAAAAAGCGATAAAATGAAAGGACACTCATTATGCTTTACACTGTTGCAGCCATCCTGGTAGCCTTGTGGCTCGTTGGGTTGCTTACATCGTACACCGTGGGCGGGTTCATTCACATTCTTCTGGTAATCGCGGTGATCGTGGTACTTGTCAGGATAATTCAAGGGCGAAGATTGTCGTGATCTCCCAACCATACCCTTAGAAAAAGTATTCAATTCGTTTGTATCTATCGAAGGGAGGCATCATGAATTCGTATTTGAAAGCAGTTTCCATATTGGCGCTCGGCTGTCTTATCTGGCTGGTGTGCGGCTGCGCATCGTCCAGCCTTGTCAACAAATGGCACGATCCTTCTTTCCAGGCTCCGCCGTTGGGGAAAATGCTGGTCATTGCGGTGAGAAAAGAACCAACAATGCGTCGCATCTGGGAAGACGCTTTCACCAACGATCTTGTCAAGCACGGGGTGGTGGCGACATCGTCGTACAGTCTGTTTCCCGATGCACCTCCGGACACAAGCCAGGTGTTGGCTGCGGTGCAATCCAATGGTTTCGACGGGGTCCTGGCCATTCTCAGGCTCCCCACCGAAACGAACATGCACTACGTGCAAGGGTATACCACCATTGATCAGAACGTAAACTACGTCACGTATTGGCAAAGATACGGGACGTATTATCACGAAATAGATCACCCCGGATACGTTGACTCGCAATCGGTCGCCATCCGCACCATTGACGTGTCGACAACCGGAAACGGCGGCAAAATGATCTGGAGCGCGACGAGCAGAACTCCCGATCCCGGCTCCGTAACGGATTTGCAACGCGGCGTTGCCGACATCGTCATAACCGAGCTGAGGAACCTGAGCATCATCAGCTCCAAGAAATAAAGTAGCGCCGAATGTCGGCAGCCTGGTTCTTGCTTTACTTTTCAACAACGGAACGGGGCATATAATGAACATTCGCATAGCGAAAACAGCGGGCAATACGGGCGTATGGATGCACTCAATCAAGCCAACCCTGGCGTTTACGTTGATGTTGGGCGTCGCAGCGCTCGCGGCGGGCCCAACGCCGGTGATACTTGGTACGTCCGGCAGTTTCGCAGTTCTGGCCGAAACAGGAGTTTCAACCACGGGAGTCACCGCAATTACCGGTGACATTGGAGTGAGCCCGGTCGCTGCGACGTATGTAACCGGATTTGGGTTAATAAAGGACGCCTCAGGAACATTTTCGACATCATCTCTAGTCACTGGAAAAATATATGCCTCCGACTATACTGATCCAACGCCGACCAAGATGACCACGGCCATAGGCGATATGGGAAAAGCGTACACCAACGCAGCCGGACGCTTGTTGCCCGATTACACTGAACTGTATGCCGGAGATCTAACCGGGAAGACCCTCATTCCAGGTCTCTACAAATGGGGCACCGGGGTTTTGGTGTCCGCCGGCGGCGTCACCATCTCGGGCAGCTCAACTGATGTCTGGATTTTCCAGATAGCGCAGAACCTGGCATTGGCTAACGGCGCCATGGTAACTCTCAGCGGCGGAGCACAGGCTTCCAACATTTTCTGGCAGGTCGCGGGCAAGGTTACCCTTGGAACTACGGCTGCCATGAAGGGAATCATCTTGTGTCAAACAGAAGTTGCAATGGGTACCGGCGCAACACTTTCCGGCAGAGCATTGGCGCAGACCGCGGTTACTTTGGAAGCAAATGCCATCACCGGACCCGCGGTGAGTGTCGTCGAGAATGTTTCGGCACCTTTGCACCACGGATTCGCGCTTTTCCAGGCCCTTTCGGAAAAATCCATTCAATTTACTGTTCCGTCAACCGGAATGGCAAGATTGACCATAGTAAATACCCTGGGACAGGAAGTTGCAACGCTTTTTAACGGTGAGGCGGAAGCCGGGAAACATAATCAGGTACGATTTAATTCGATGGATCTTGCAAGAGGCTCCTATTATTCAAGGCTGGAATTCAATGGCCAAGCAGAGGTGGCAACAATCCAGGTTGTCAAGTAACCATCGTTCAAAAGCTCCACTGATTTCCGAGAGGGCGCCGAAAGATTGGTTGAAAGCGCTCTTTCGAGGATAGCTTTCGCAAACGGAAGGACCGGATCATGAACGTGTTGAGAAGAACTTTGGCGGCGGCGATCCTCGGCTGCCTGATGAGCCAGATTCTTGGCTGCGCATCGTCCAACCTTGTTGCTCAATGGAAGGACGCCTCTTTTCAGGCTCCGCCTTTGGGAAAAATGCTGATTATTGCAGCGAGAAAAGACGCCGCAAAACGCCGCATGTGGGAAGACGCTTTCTCGGCCGAGCTCGTAAAGCGTGGCGTCGTGTCAATTTCGTCGTACAGCTTGTTTCCCGACGCACCCCCGGATACGAATCAGATATTGGCCTCTGCGCAAAAAAATGCATTCGACGGCATTCTGGTGATCCTCAGGATGCCCACGGAAACGAAAACGAAATATGTAAAAGAGAACATGACGACGGACCGTGACGTGCGTTACGGTGATTATACCAATCCCGCGTTCAGCTCTCTCCACCGCCCGTATTGGCAGAGGTACAACACCTATTATCGCGACATCGAACATCCGGCATACATTGACTCACAATCGGTGGACATTCGCGCTATTGACGTTACCACAACGGGAAACGGCGGTCGTCTTATCTGGAGTGCAACGAGTAGAACGCCCAATCCCGGGTCCGTGCTTGAGGTGCAGCGGGGGGTTGCGCGGCTCGTGATATCCGGGCTCGCGAATCAGCATGTCATCAAGCCCGGGAAATGAAGTTTTGTTACCAAGGCAGGAAGCGGCAAAATCTACAAAAACGGAGGTTTCTCGTGAACAAGCTCACAGCCAAAGGAAGCTGGAATGAAGTGGCGGGCAAACTCAAACAGAAATACGCCAATCTTACAGACGACGATTTGCTATTCAAAGAAGGCAAGGAAGAGGAACTGTTGGGAAGGTTGCAAAAGAAGCTGGGCAAGACAAAGGAAGAAATACGCACTATGATTGAAAAGGTGTGAGAAATTGCATTTGGGAGCTGCAGAATGGACTAGCAATCGTTGGGGGGCCTTGTGGATTTTGGTGAAAGAAGCCCGATCGCCGCATTTCGACGAACCGAACCAAGAGCATCATTATGAACATACCCGCTGTTAACATCGACAAGGTAGGGGATGCGACAAAGCAAACTATCGCCCCGGGCAGAATTGCCGGGAAGATGGGAAGCTTCTTCGTGGAGTTGGCAAATGTCGTGTTCTTCATTTTAGCCACGATCAAGGAAACCTTCTCCCGGGATTTTGAATCAAGAGAATTCTTGCGCCAATGTTTTCAAATCGGATACAAGACGTTGCCGCTCATTTCGATAACGGGGATCATTATGGGGTTGGTGCTCACTATCCAATCACGTCCGGTACTGGTAAATTTTGGAGCGGTAACCAAGCTTCCCGGAATGGTGGCGGCATCACTGATCAGGGAAATGGGCCCGGTGATAACGGCGCTTATTTGCGCCGGAAAAATCGGTTCGGGAATGGGGGCCGAACTGGGTTCCATGAAGGTAACCGAACAAATCGACGCCATGGAAGTATCGTCCACCAATCCCATGAGATTTCTTGTCGTTACAAGAGTGTTGGCGGCGACGCTGATGATTCCCTTGCTGATCCTCTATGCCGATGCACTTGGCATATTGGGAAGTTGGGCTGGAGCAAATATCAAAGGCGATGTGACATTTGTATTGTTCTTCTCACAAGCTTTCGCCCATATCAACTTTATTGATCTCCTGCCCGCGGTGATAAAATCGTTCTTTTTCGGCGCGGTAATCGGCTTCGTCGGATGTTACAAAGGATATACGGCGGGGCGGGGAACGGAGAGCGTCGGCGTCGCGGCGAATTCGGCGGTGGTTCTCTCCTCGCTCCTCGTGATAGTTGTGGACCTGATTGTCGTTCAAATTACCGATCTGCTCGTATCATGAATACGGAACAAACAGAAACTATCGGCGGTGCTCCGGCCAAAGCGGCAAGCGGCGGGCCGGTTATTGTAATAAGTAATCTGAAGAAATCGTTCGGCGGGCAGGAGGTTTTGAAGAGCGTATCGTTGCAGCTTCTTGACGGCGAAAACCTGGTAGTGCTTGGAAAATCGGGTTCGGGAAAATCCGTCTTGATAAAATGCATTGTTCGTCTCATGGATCATGATGGCGGATCAATCACGGTGCTTGGAAAAGACGTGAGCGCCTTGAACGGCGCCGGGCTGGGAGAGTTGAGAAAGAAGGTGGGTTTTCTTTTTCAGAGCGGCGCCCTGTACGATTCAATGACGGTGCGCCAGAATCTGGAGTTTCCCCTGCGCAGGATGAGGAAGAACCTTACCAAAAGTGAAATAGACGAAAAGGTAAAGGAAGTACTGGAACACGTAGGGTTGTGGGACACCCTCGACAAAATGCCGTCGCAGCTGTCCGGTGGAATGCGCAAGCGAATCAGCCTGGCGCGGACCATAATCGTTGACCCGAAGATACTGCTCTACGACGAACCGACGACCGGACTCGACCCGGCCACCTCCGATGAAATAAGTTCGCTCATCAAGGATGTGCAGAAGAAATACAAGACTTCGTCCCTCATTATCACGCATGACATCCAGTGCGCCCGCTCAACGGCAAACCGGCTTGTCATGTTGCAGGACGGAGAAGTATCTCTGGAAGGTGGAATTGAAAAGTTTGAGAAGTCAACCGACCCGGTAGTCAAATCGTTCTTCAAGTGATCGCGAATCCGGCCTCAAAAGGGGTGGTGCACAAAACATGAATACGCAAACAGCAAAATTCAAGGTACGGTTGGGACTGTTTACCGCAGGGGGACTGGCGCTGTTTGTAGCCGCGGTCTTCGTGATAGGGAAGCAGAAGAACCTGTTCGATCCCGTGTTCAAACTAACCACAACCTTCTACAATGTGAGCGGACTGCAGGTTGGAAGTAATATCCGTTTCTCCGGAATAAATGTTGGAACCGTTGACAACATAACAATAGTAAATGATACGACGGTTCGGGTTGACATGCTGATAAAGCAAAGCGTCCGTCGATTTATCAAGGCCGATTGTGAAGCCGGCATAGGTTCCTCGGGGATTATCGGCGACCGCGTTTTGATTATTACGCAAGGCAGCAACGATGCTCCGCTCCCTAAAGACGGTGACCACATCGCATCGAAGGAACCGGTTGAGACGGATGCCATCATGGCAAGCGTGAAAGTAACGGCGAATAATGCCGCAATTATTTCCGATCAGTTGGCCGACATTTTAACTAAGATAAACAGTGGAAACGGTACGCTTGGGAGATTGATCCAGGATTCGACATTGGCGGAGAATATCAATCAGACCATCGTGAGTCTTAGAAAGAGCAGCAAAGGCCTCAATGAAAACATGAACGCAGCCAAGGATAATTTCCTTTTGAAGGGCTATTTTGACAAGAAGAAAAGAGCGGTCCAAAAAGAGAAGGATGACGCTGTGGAGAAAAAGGCGGACGAGCAGAAAGTTATTCAGAAAGAAGAAAAAAAGGAAGAAAAAGCAGCCCGGAAAGAGAAGGATAATGCTGATAAGAAAAATGAAGAAGAACAGAAGGTAATTAAAAAGGAAGAAAAGGCGGCGCAAAAAGTGCAGGATGACAATGAGAAATAGAGGGCGAAAGAGTAACCGGAAATTGACAAAGAACAAAAGCGAGTCTTCTGATGCCCGGCTGCTTTCACCAAACCCATAAGCGATGTTCGATCAATCGGCTGGAGATCTGCCGGCCAACCGGGAATGGCAATTTCGAGTTATATCCGCACGTTAGACCCGGTGTGATTGGGCCTTACTACTGCTGTCGCGAATAACTCTCGCATAAATGAGAATCGGCCTCAAAAAATGCTGATTGATTCGCTTCCCGGGTTCGGTCGCTCATGATGTGTATTACAATGCGCGACGCGGGAACGACGGCTTTTCTACTGCAATCCAAGCGGTTATTGGGTCATGTGGGGAAAATGACATTTGTGATCCGAGCTTTGGATGCCGTTTCAAACCGGATACATGGTATGGTTATTGCGGATTATTGTCTCGGGTCTATCAATAAACAGGTCCTAGAGAAACAAACGGGTTCAATTTCATCAAATAGAAAACGAGGAAACCATGGATGCAATACGGAAGAGTCTGGTTGTGTGCGGCGTAGGTGCCATGGGAGCTGCCGGCGTGTTACTCATTGTCAAAGCCGCGCGGCACCGGCATCACATGAGTATGTATGAGAAAGTCGGAAAAGGGGTTAACGAAAAGCTAAAGGAATCGATGGCGGCGCTGGATAAGGCAACCGCTCATGTCCAGACCGTATTTGAACATATGAAAAACGGGAAGTAATGGTTCTGTCGGTACATCTTTTCAACCGGGGAAATCATGAACAAGATCAGATGTTTTGCCATCGATGTTTATCATACTGCAACCGTCATACTGGTCGGTTACGCGGCGTGGAAGCTTGTGCATCATTGGCGCGCGGGGTGTGCGGAAAAGACCGGTGATGCCATAGATGCATCGATCAAAACCGCCGCGGACAAGCTTGGGAAGACTGCAATTGCCTTGGAGGAATGGGCCGATAACGGCCTTGGAGAAAAACTGGGGAAACGCGTTGACGAGGTATTAATCGACGCGAGGGGAACGCTTGAAAAGGCGACCAACCTTTTTCAACACACATCAAGTCATTCAAAATAGACCGGCGGGAGCTGGTGCGGCAAAACATCATCAAGCTCAAGAAGTGATTTGATTCTTAACTCCATTGCGAAAGGAATTCAACTATGCCAGTATTGCAACTAATTCTAACCCTCGTAATTACAGGCGTCGGATTGTGGCTCATCAACACCTATGTACCGATGGACAGCAAGATCAAAACCATTCTAAATGTCGTTGTTGTCATCATTGTGCTGCTTTGGCTGGCGGGAGTGTTTGGCATTCTTGGCTCTGTGCCGCACCTGCGAATCGGAAGATAGGCGAAAGTGCCCACATCTTTTTACGAACCAAGAAGGAGAAATTTGCATGAAGAGTTCCAATCCAGGAATCACGATTTCGGCGCTTAGCGCCGGAGTTCTGATCCTTATAGTCGGTACAATCTTTCCCGTTTTTTCGCAGCAGGAGAAACGCGGAGAAGATTCTGAACGCCCGAAACAGGAACAACAGGCGAGGCCTGAACAGGGGCAGCAACAACAGCAACAAGAAGTAGGAAAGCAGGACCAGCAGCCGCAGCAGCAGGCACAACAACAGAGGCAGGAGAAGGGGCAGCAGGAACAACAGCAGCAGGCGCAGGAAAAGGGTCAACAGCAGCAACAAGCCAAGGTCCGGCAAGTGCAACAACAGCAGACCAAGAGCAAGAAAATGGTCGGCAGTCGAAGACAGCCGCAAACCGCTGGTCTCAAGAAGCAAGCTACGGACCAGCAACCCAAAGAGCAGGCTGCAAGCCCGCAGACCTCGAAGCCGCAACCCAAGGCGGCCGCCCGGCAAATGAAACAACCATCGCAAGTGGCTGGCCTCAAGAAGAAACAGGCGCAATCCAGCCAGCCTTTACAGAAAGTGCAAGCAGTTCAGCAAGGTGATCGGCAGGGGGTGTGGCAGCAGCACCGGGCAAGCAGCTGGCAAACCGAGCACCGCACGTGGCAGCAACGGGGCGGGTACAATGGATACCGTATTCCGGACGAACATTTCCGAGGGTACTTCGGTCACGACCACGGGTTTCGGATCGGCAGCCTCTCCCTGGAAACATACGGCGGGTACCCGCGCTTTCTGTACGGCGGCTTCTGGTTTGGCGTCCTTGACCCGTGGCCGGAATACTGGTCAAACGATTGGTACGAAAACGACGATGTGTATATCGACTACTCGGGAGACGGTTATTACTTGTATAATCACCGGTACCCCAATGATCGGATCGCAGTAACTGTCTACATGAACTGACGGTTTTGGATGAAAACGGATGTCTCGCATGGTTCCGAAATGGAAGACGGCAAAGACAATCACGGGACGAACCGAAGCCCGCACGTGCCGCGGCCGGCGCGCAAGGGTTCGCATTTAGTATTCGTCGGAGCAATGCTGCTTGTCGGTCTTTTCGTTTTCCTTTCCGTCTTTCCAAGTATTCCTCCCGTAAGGCACTTCGTAATTTCCTTTGTCAACAGCAAGACGTCATCGCTGCTTATGTGCGATGTGGCCGTCGGATCTATCGCCATAGATGTGCGAAAGGGAATTGTCGTAAGGAACGTAGTCTTGTCCGATCGGCGCGGAATAAGGACATCGCTCCGGGCGGATAGGGCCGAAGCGCAAATCGACCTCCTGGAACTGTTGCGGGGACGCTTTGAGTTGCGTTCCATAAAGATTGACGGCCTCAGCGGAGAGCTTCTCAATGTCCATCAAGGGTTATTTGCCGGCCCGATCGATATCGGCAGGATAGCGGCGATTCTCCCTTTCGTGCCGCCCAAATCCCGATCGATAGTGCGAAGGATCAGTGCGGAGCGCTGCACCGTATCCTATATCGATACCGTTATAAAAATAGCAACTCGCGAAATCGTTCCCTCGTTCCGGCTGGATTTTATCTACGCCGATTCCATGTCTTTTGTCATGCAGGGCGGCGCCGGACATTTCTCTTCACCCGTCTGGAGCGGAGCGGTGCGCTCAAACGATGTTCAAGGAGCCATCGGGCCGGCATCCATACTGTTTAGTAAAGCCGAGGCGGATGGCGATTCCGCAATGCTTTCGATGCATGGAACTATTCCCTTTTCCATGGAAAAAGCTTGGAATCTTGCTGCAAATGCCGAGGCGTTTGCCGGTTTCCCCGGTGTATATACGGCCATTCCCGGGTTGAAACCTATGGGGAAACTGAAAGCACATGGAGCAATGACGGGAACAATTTTGCATCCTATTCTGGCGGTGATGGTAACCGGGTATGGGTTGCAGGCCGGAACCGTGGTTGCCGATTCACTATTTTTGCAGACGAATTACGGCGACGAACTTCTACAGGTGAAAGCCCGGCTTTGGTCGCCGACGGGGACCGCCGACGCCACTGTTCGGGCGAATATCGGCGCGTTGTTCGTGACGCCGTCTGTTGGAAGGTATACCATCACTTCATCGGTGAATAATGTTGCCATGCGTCATTTTACCGCCGCGCTTCCGCAAAAACTGCGGCGCACAATTGCACTGGCCGACGCCAAATTTTATGCAGCCGGCTCAGGTCTTCGGCGTCTTCCCGACACCATCTCGGCGGACGTTCGAGTGCCAACAGGACCGGCCGCGGCAAGACCGGTGATGGTGGCGGCGCATATGGCAAGAAACAAATGGGACTTATCCGTCGCAATGGAACCGGATTTCGAGTTGAAAGGAAGTGGCAGGTATACGGATGGCGGTGCGATCGATGGTTCGCTTCATGTTCAAGCGGGCACTATTGCACCGGTAGTATCGGTTTTTTCAACTGAAAGCGTGCGCGGTTCGATTACCGGCGATGCCATTTTGAGTGGAACATTTAGAAAGCCCGCTGTTTCGGCATCGGTTCAAAGCGCACACTTGAGTTGGCGTGATATTCTGGTTTCAAAGCTTCGGGGCCGGTTTACCTTGAGAGATAATCTGTTGTTTGTTGATTCGTCTTTCATAGCCGCAAACGGCCCCATCGCAAGCGCACTGCAAGGATTTGTACCGGGGAAATTTGACGGGTACGCCTGGGTACAGGTGGGTGCAAGCGGGCCCCTCGATTCTCTGCATATCGACGGCGACATTCGCCTGGGGCAATGCTCCTACGGCCCCTATCATGCCGACACGGTATCGGCGCATTGCCGGTATGCCCGTCAAAGCGTGGAGTGGCAATCCCTTCTCGTCAAGTGCGGGACTGCCGCCGTGCACAGCGGGGGAACGGTCTCTTGGGCGCCACGCGCGGTATCGGTAAATGCCGATAGTAAATTCACCGTAGATAATCATGCGGCGGGAACGCTTTCTGTGCACGGCCGGATCTCCCAAGATTCGGCCGAGGCATCGGTGACGGGAGAAGGCCTCAATCCGGAGGTTGTTGCACCTTGGTTTCCCCGGGCCCGCCTGTTCCGGGGATCTCTCGGACTGCAAGCTACCATGATCGGGACAGCCAAGAACCCCGATATTCGACTGCTGTTTGCTTTCGATCACACGGTTTCAGCCGGCCATAGTATCACGGCGTCCGGTGACCTTGCCTTTGCCAACGGGATTGCCAACGCAAACATCAAGGCCGTCCGGAAAGGACAGGGATTTCCGGTCACCATCACTGCGCACATTCCCGTGGCACTACCTGAACTTTCCAAGGGCCCCGCCGCCATCGGCAACGGTGCGGTCGTCACGATACGCGGCGACTCGGTGGCCTACGGGGACTTGATTAATGCGTTTGTTCCTTCGGTTCAATCGCTTGGTACCATTGCCCTTCATGGCACCGTATCAAAGGACAATGGCGAGTGGGCGCTTTCGTGCAGCACTCATGCCGTCAATAGTTGGTTGACGGTCAAGAGTGAAGAGCTCAGGGCCGGGCGGGCGGTTTTCGATCTGAACGTTGCCGGTCCCCTGGCGCGACCCTCGGGAACTTTTGTCTTGAGCGGTGATTCCATCGAATACCGGGGCGCCCTCATCACGAAATATTCGGGAAGCGGATCCGTGGGCAGTGATATGTTGAAGCTGGACTCATTGCACGTATCCTGCGCCGGAGGCGGCGGAGCGGACCTGAGCGCATCCATCCCGGTTTCCTCCGAAAGCGGCTTGTCTTTTAACAAGCGTGGCCGTATTTCCGCAACCTTCTCGGCAATCCCCCTTACCTTTGTGCAGCCGTTTGTTCCCGACCCGATAACGATCGGCAAAGGCGCGATATCGGGACGGATTTCCATTGAAGGCGCCGACCATGGTTTTCCGCAGGGGGCAGGGACAATTTCACTTACAAATGGGGAATGCTACATTTTCGAATGCGATAAACCGCTTGGCCCGATGTTTGTGGACATTGATTTTAGAAACGATTCGATTCTCCTGCGCAGTCTTCAGTCCAAGTGGGGCGGCGGACATGTCACGGGCACCGGCTGGGCGGTCCTTGGAGAAAAGGGCATATCATCGGCCCAGAGTAACATCAAACTAAACGATGTACGCGTCGGCGGGTGCTATGAGAATCTAAGCCTCGGCGTCAAGACGGCGGAAATCAATCTTGTAAAGGATTCACTTACGTCAATAAAGGTGGATGCCGTGCTCTCGGATACTCGTTTTACACAGGACTATTCCCTTGTCGAACTGGGCAAACAGATTAAGAGCAAGGCGCCGCAGACGCTGCGGCCGCCAAATCCGTTGTTCGACAAAGTGGTAATGCGCATCGCCGTGAACCTCAACAGCAATCTGACTTTCGACTCGAACCTCGGCAAAATGCTTCTTGACGGAACCGTTACCGTGGCGGGAAGGCCCGACAAACCGTCAATTGCAGGTCAGGTTCAGATAGCGAATGGTTTCGTATATTATCTTGACAGAAAATTCACCGTTACGCAAGGCACCATCAGTCAGCACGATCCGAAGCTGGTCAATCCGACGCTCAATATTACCGCCACATCAACGGTTTCCTGGTATCCTCCGCAGGGTGGGAGAGAGGATTACGACATCACGCTTCTCGTACGGGGCGATCTTTCCACTCCGGTAATAGCATTGTCGGCAATCCCTTCACTTGCACAGCCGCAAATAATTTCGTTGTTGACGTTCGGCACAATTCAGACGGGCATGGGGAGCGACTTCGGTTCGCGCACGGGGTCCCTGGTGGGCGAGCAGCTCGCGGGACTCGGGACTCGCAAACTGGCGCGATTCCTCAATGTGGAAAGCGTGGACATCAACGGCAATGTTTTTAGTCCCACTCCCGAAAAACCGCAGGTTTCCGATATCTACGGGAATGTTTCCGGTTCTTCCGGCGAAGGACCGCAGGTTTCGGTGACCAAGCAGGTTTCGTCCAGGATAGCGGTGACTTATTCCAAGGGGTTATCGACGCTTAGTCAGCAGACGGTTATGGTTTCGTACCGCATACTATCCTTTTTGTACCTGGAGGCCGAGACCGACCAGCAAGCCCAGGGCGGTGTTGACCTGAAGTTCCGCTATAGTCATTGACTTCTGTCAGGAATGAGAACGATGACGGACAACCGTGCTGTCGATGCAACAAGAACGCGTATGAAACGCAGTCACTCCCCGGTCATGTTCCTCTGGACAGCCATCATTTTCGTGACCTTTGGCGCATCGGCCGCGGAGAAGCCCGGCAAGATGCGGCCGTGGCTTGTCAAGGCTGTTTACTTCACCGGCAATGCCTCGATATCTTCTTCGGATCTGCTTGGCGGGATGGATACGAAGCCGAGCCGTCTCTTTCACGCGGTAAAGTTTTCGCCGTCTTTCTTGAACGCGGATATCGAAGCAATTGCCGATTTATACCGGGACAAGGGATTTCTCGGCATTCAGATAAAGGCCGGCGATATCGCGAGAGACCCGCCGAAGCACCGGGTAACGGTGAATATTATTATCAATGAAGGTCCTCAAACCCGCATCGATTCGATGGCGATAGAAGGGGACTCGGTATTCGGGGAGGCGACACTCAAGCGTTTTATCCAGGCCAAACGGCTTGCGCCGTATTCCGTGGTTCGGCTTACCAATGATCAGCAGACAATCTGCGACAGCATGGCCGCCCGCGGTTACCCGCTGTGCGCTGTTGACAGAAGAGACAGCGTCGATTCGATTGCACACCGGGCCGCCGTCGTCTTTCTCGTCGATCGGGGGCCGCTGGTGAAAGTGGGCCCGGTGTCGGTAAACGGCGCAAAAAAGCTGCGTCAGGTTATTGTCAAACGTGGACTGACGTTTCACCAGGGGGATACACTGACCTCCGGGCAGGTTCAACGGTCGGTGAAACAACTGTACGAAACAGGAATGTTCAAATACGTGCAAATTACGGCGACGGTTGCCGACTCGGCGCAGCAGCGGCGGATGGTTGGCCCCATTTCGTTACCCGCGGTTCTTACCATAGAGGAAGCGGATTTCTTTAAGGTACAGGGCGGCGTCGGCTACGGGACCTACGAAGGCCCCCGGTTGTCCCTTCAAACCTCCTATGGAAATATCCTGGGTTTGGGAAGAACCGTTGGCCTCAACGGAAAATTTTCCCGGCTGATCCAGGGCCTGCACTTGAACTACACGGCGCCGTGGGCCTTTCTGTTGCCCCCGACCGCCGAAGTGGATGTGTTCGGCGAGCATCACGATGAAGTCACCTTTACGGGATATCTTGAGGGGGTGACATTGTCGCTTTTCGCAAAAACCCCCTGGAATCTGGGCTACCGGGTTTTTACGACTTTTGAATGGATAAACGGCGTGGCAATACCGCCCCAGGTATCCGACACAACGCCGTTTATCCCCAGCAACAATACCCAGAGCGTCGGCACCGGCGTTACCTATGATACGCGGGACAACATGTTCGATCCGACAAAAGGCCTGTTTGTCAGTTCCGACGCCGAAGTGGCCGGAGTGATCGGCGCTCAGACGAATCATTTTTACAAACTCATTATGGACATACGCGGAGTTGTTCCCGTTACAAGTTTTCTTGGCGCCGCCTCGGCTGTAACGGTCGGCTATGTAAACGGGTACGGGGCCGACGCAGCCGTGGTCCCTGCACAAGAACTGTTCTATACCGGGAGTGAAACAATCAGGCCGGTCCGCGGGTATGCGCCGGGCGGCGTGGGCGATTCGATAGGCGGCAGGCTTGTTCTGGTGCTCAATGTGCTTGAGCTGAGGTATGCAATTGTAAAGTGGCTCAAAATTGCCGGGTTCGCAGATGCCGGCTTTGTGTGGGGATCGGCGAAAGATTTCTCCCTGCGGGAGCTTCTCTGGACGGCGGGTCCCGGCGTCCGCATTCGCACGCCAATTGGGCTGCTGAGCGCGGATCTTGGCATACGGGTCAACGGCCCCACAAAGGGCAAATTCGGGTTTTCGGTGAGTATCGGCGAGCCGTTCTAATCCATTCCGCCGAAATGCTCTCTTAATTCCATTGTGTAAATTTCGGTGATGGAAACAAAAAATGCCATTATTACGGGCCCGGTGATCGCTCCAATTGGCCCGAATACGGCCAACCCGCCTATGGTGGAGAAGAATATAAGCAAATCGTGCATGCGGGCGCTCTGGCCCACCAGGCGCGGCCGAAGGATGTTCTCGATGGTGGAGACAACGCCGAAATTGAGCGCGAGAATCACTACTCCCTGCCACACATGACCTGTTGCCATCTGGATCACGCCCACCGGAAGCAGTACCAGCCAGGTGCCCATCATGGGAATAAGGCCGAGGGCAATCATCACTATGCCCCACAGGATCCAGGATTTCACTCCGAAAATCAGAAGGATGATCGCGCCAAGAGCCCCCTGGATAAAGGCGATCACCAAAGTGCCCTTCACGGTTGCGCGGGACACCAGAAGAAAACGCGCGATGATCATGTCCTGATACGCCGCACGCATCGGAAGAAGCATGCGGAATTTTTTGGCGATCCGCTCACCGTCCATGAAGAGATAGAACATGATGAACAGGGTGACTAACAAGTCGACGATAATTTCAAGAGCGCCCAGCGACGTTTTGTTTACCATTCTTTCCGTGGCTGCTCCTGCAGTTCTGAGCGTATCGAGCATGGTTCCCTGCCAGTTAATGCCGAGATGGGTAAGCCAGGCAAGGATCGGCATCCCATCGATACGGGCTAGGAAACCGCTGTTTCCTCCCTTGACATAGGCCTGTACAGTGGGTTCAATCGACTGGTAGAGAGTGAGCAACTGGTGCAGGACCAGATATCCCAGAAAGTAAACCGGCACCATGAGCCCGAGTACGAGGAGAACGCAGCACGACATTGCCGCAATGCCGCGATTTCCCCGGAAGAATTTTAGAAGAACTTTGTAAAAAGGAAAGAACAACGAGGCAAAGGCGCACGCCAGCAGCAGGGGAGTGAGGAATATCTTGAGCATTGGAACAAGCACGAACAGGGATGCTACTACCAGGATGAGCAGGACCGCACGGTTCACCACGGTGCGTTTGCGTTTATTGACCGCCTTTGCATCTTTGGGAGCGGAAGCGGTTGGACCGGATGGCGCTTGGCTGGTGGACAGACCCGCATTCGGAATGGGGCTTTTGGATGGTTCGGAGGCCATTAAGATATTCCTTTTGATTCGCGTTAATAGGAGCGGATTTCTCATGAACAGGAGTGTTTCTTGAGGTTCGTCCGAACTAAGTGCCCGCTTCCCTCAGACGTTCCGGTTGACGCCAAGCTCATGGATCTCGGGTAGCCACTCGGTTGATGGGAGATTGCCCAACCAGGATCACGCAAGCCTGATGCCAAGGGGGGGACGGCGTATGGTACCGCCAAAGCGCTCCTCCTGGAAAGACCTTCGCGATTCATCGGCATGATGGTTGCACTGTAACTACGTATAGCATCTATCGGGCCGAATTACCTTTTTCGGGAGGTACAATGAAGAAAGCAGTGATTCTTGCAGTGATGTCCGCGTTTCTCATGGGCGGATGCGCCATAGGCATCAGGGGACACCATCATGGTGGGGAAGCCGTAGTGATCGTGCCGGCACTTCCGGAAACGGTGGAGCTCGACGCCGATCAAGGATATTATCAGAACGGCTATTATTACAGGTACCAGGGCAATGTCTGGGTCTACTCTCAATCGAAAGAAGGTCCATGGTCCGACCTGCCGCGGACCCACTATCCCAAGCAGGTTCGCGCCAGAGGCCATGATGAACATGATCAAGGTAATCAAAATCGTGACAATGGTCAAGGCGACAATCATGATCGTGACAATCATCACGACTGATAACGGATCAATGTACAAGAGCCTTCTGCAAGAAACAAAGTAAATGAACCAGCCTCCAATTGCTTTTTGGAGCGTGTCGGCCGCAGACATGCTCCAAAAGCTTGGAACATCGAAGGACGGGTTGAAGGGCGATGAAGCCGCTCTTCGGCTCAAACGCTACGGCGCCAATCTGCTTCGGCCCCCCAAACGGTCGGACGCGCTCGCCCTTCTGCTCAACCAATTCAAGAGTCCGATTATCCTTATTCTCTTCTTTGCAACCGGGCTGTCGTTCTTCCTCCACGATCCTGCCGACGCCATTACCATTATGTCAATTGTTCTGGCCAGCGGCCTACTCGGGTTTTGGCAGGAACGCGGCGCTTCGAACGCCGTAAAGAAGCTGCTTTCAATCGTGCAGATAAACGCGGCGGTACTGCGAGACGGAACATCAAGAGAGATTCCGGTGGAAGGGATCGTGCCGGGTGATATGGTGGTTTTGAACGCGGGCGATATTGTTCCGGGCGACGGGCTGGTATGCGACGCAAAAGATCTTTTTATCGACGAAGCGATGCTGACCGGAGAAACGTTCCCCGCGGAAAAGGCCGAAGCCGTGCTGCCGCCGGACACGCCGCTTGGCCTTCGGACAAACGCGCTGTGGATGGGAACCCATGTCGTGAGCGGCGGCGCTCGCGCGCTGATCGTTCGCACCGGTAAAGAAACCGAATTCGGCAAAGTGTCGGAGCGGCTCAAAGTCAGGCCTCAGCAGACGGAATTCGAACACGGCATCCGGGAGTTCGGGTATTTCCTTCTGGAAGTGACGATGGTGCTTGTGGTCGCCATATTCGCCATCAACGTGTATCTGGCGCGCCCTGTTTTGGAGTCGATGCTCTTTTCGCTTGCGCTCGCGGTGGGACTCACGCCTCAATTGCTGCCCGCGATCATCAGCATCAACCTCTCGCATGGCGCAAAGCGGATGGCGCAAAAGAAGGTTATAGTCAAGCGGCTCGCTTCGATTGAAAATTTCGGCAGCATGAACGTGATCTGCTCGGACAAAACCGGCACCCTCACCGAGGGAATCGTGCACGTGCAATCCGCCTGCGACGTGGACGGCGCTTCCAGCGAAAAGGTTCTTCTCTATGCCTATCTCAACGCGAACTTCGAAACAGGGTTCAAGAACCCGATCGATGAGGCCATCCGCACCCATCGCACCTTCGATGTGTCGGGGTATGCAAAGCAGGACGAAATTCCGTACGATTTTCTTCGAAAACGGCTGAGCATTCTTGTTTCGCAAGGGGCCGCGCACCTGATGGTGACCAAAGGCTCCATGCAGAATGTGCTCGATGTCTGTTCGACGGCCGAGGCCAAAGACGGGACCATCGTCGATATCGCGGCGGAACGGGACCGGATCCAGAAACACTTCGAGGAGTTCAGCGGCAAGGGCTTTCGCACGCTGGGCATTGCCTACAGGAATATGGGGGCCGAATCACGCATCGGTAAAGAACACGAAGCCGGCATGACGTTTCTGGGATTTCTGGTTCTCTTCGATCCGCCCAAGCCCGACCTCCTCAAGACGATTGCCAGCTTGAAGAGCCTCGGCGTTGCGCTCAAGGTAATCACCGGAGACAATCATTTCGTTGCGGCCGATATCAGCCGGCAAATAGGATTGTCGGATACCACGATCCTTACGGGCACCGACATCCAACACCTGAGCGATGCCGCCTTGCTCCAACGCATCGCAGGCGTGGATGTATTTGCCGAAATCGAACCAAATCAGAAAGAGCGGATCATTCTCGCCCTCAAGAAAGCCGGAAATGTAGTTGGATACATGGGGGACGGTATGAATGACGCCTCGGCGATTCACGCCGCCGACGTCGGCATCTCGGTGGAGAGCGCCGTTGACGTGGCCAAGGACGCGGCGGACATCGTTCTCCTTGAAAAAGACCTGGCCGTTCTGGTGGATGGCGTACGCGAAGGCAGGACGACCTTTGCAAATACGCTCAAATATGTGTTCATGGCCACGAGCGCGAATTTCGGAAACATGTTCAGCATGGCCGGTCTGTCGCTGTTTCTTCCGTTTCTTCCCTTGCTGCCCAAGCAGATCCTGCTCATGAACCTTATGACCGATTTCCCCGAGATGACCATTGCGACCGACAGTGTGGACGAAGAAATGGTGGATTATCCGCGCCGGTGGGACATAAGAGCAATCCGCAAGTTCATGGTCACGTTCGGCCTGGTAAGTTCGGTGTTCGACTATCTTACGTTCGGTTTACTTCTGCTTGTCCTTCATGCAACCCAGGTACAATTCAGGACCGGATGGTTCCTGGAATCCGTGATATCGGCCTCACTAATTGTCCTTGTCATTCGCAGCAGGAAACCTTTTTTCCGAAGCCGGCCGGGGAAGTATTTGCTCATGACAACCCTGTCGATTCTTGTCGCGACGCTGATTTTGCCCTACACACCTCTTGCGGCAGTTTTCGGATTCAGTCCGCCGCCGATTTCGGTACTCCTGATCATCGGTGTTGCGGTCGTGCTTTACATTGTCACGGCAGAGATAACGAAGAAAGTTTTCTATAAGAGGGTGAAATTTTAGACATACTCGCGCACGATTAAGGGATTCGATGAGTGGATTTCACTCGAGATTTATCTCCATCTGCTCGCTTGGGCCGAAGTTGCTTTTTCTGTTTTATTTGATGCCGTGTATCATCCAACCCGCCTTTGCCCAACAACCCCTTGCCAAACCGGATTCCTCCGAAGTCTACAGGGAAATCGAAACATTTTCAAAGAAGAACAAGTTCACCAGGTTCATGCACGGGTTGATTTTCAAGCCGGTCGCCATCGTCCCGCTCAGAGAAAGACTTCCCAAGCCGCTCCTCATTCCGTACCGCAAATTTGAAGGAAAGATCATAAGGAACATAAACATCGTTACCCTTGATCCGTTCGGTTATTCGGTGAGCGACACCGCGGCCGTGCCGCACAACGGTCTGCTTAGGGCCGGGGATTGGCTTCACATTCGGACGCAGCAGTTCACCATAATGAATATCTTGCTCATTAGTAAATACCAGCGGTTCGACTCCTTGCTGGTGAAAGAGTCGGAACGGTTGGTTCGCAGCCAGTCTTATGTGCATGAAGTCCTGTTCAAGGCCGTTCCCGTGGAAGAGACAACCGATTCCGTTGACCTGGATATCCGCGTATTGGACGAATGGAGTTTTATTCCGAGCGGCGCATTTTCCACCACGCATCTCACGCTTGGCTTTTCGGAAAGCGATTTTGCGGGGCTCGGCCACGGTTTTCAGGGCGCCTACACCCTGGATCGCCTGGACGAAAAAAGCGCCTTTGCGACAAACTATTACATTCCGAACATTCGGAATTCCCATATAAACGCGTCGCTGCACTACGACATTGACGAATACAATGCTTTCCTTGCAAGCATGGACATCGAACGTCCGTTTTATTCGCCCCTGGCAAGGTGGGCGGCAGGGCTCAACATTTCCCAGCAACTCCGAAGAGATTCGGTTTCCGATCCGCTGTTGGGGCGCGTGATCGAAAACGTGAACTTCAATACCCAGGATTATTGGGCCGGCACCGCGAACGGAATTGTCAAAGGAAACTCGGAAGACGACCGTTCCACCAAGGCAATTGTCGCCGCGCGATACTTGCGCATCCGGTATTTGGAAAGGCCGGATGAGCTGCAAGACCCGCAGAACATCTATGCGAACCAGGATTTCTACCTGGCCGGAGTGGGAATCACAACCCTCAAGTACCTCCAGGACAATTACATCTTCAACTTTGGAGTTACCGAAGATGTGCCTGTAGGAAGAGTGTACGGATTGACAGGCGGATACCAGACAAGAAATTCCGTGGGTCGTGAGTATCTGGGCGGCCGCATATCTTTTGGCGACTATCATCGATGGGGATATTTGAGTTCCACCTGGGAATACGGGACTTTTATTCACGGATCATCGCTGGAGCAGGGAGTCTTTACGGCAGATGCAAACTACTTCAGCGCTATGTTCAATATAGGGGACTGGCGAATCCGGCAGTTTGCAAAACCCCAGGTTACCTGGGGCATGAACAGGTTTTCCTACGACAGCTTGGGTATCAACAATCAGAACGGAATACGAGGGTTCAACGGGTCGATAGGGGGAACAAGAAAGGTCGTGCTGACGCTGCAGACCCAATCCTATTCTCCGTGGAATATATTTGGATTCAGGCTTGGACCGTACATGAACTATTCGTTCGGCATGCTCGGCAATGTAAAATCAGGATTCAAGAACAGCTCCGTGTATTCGCTCCTGGGTGTGGGAGCTTTGATAAGAAACGACTACCTGGTTTTCAGCAATTTCCAATTATCCGTTGCATATTATCCGCTGATTCCAGGAAGCGGATTCAACGTCGTTAAAATAAACTCATTCCTTACGACGGATTTTGGTTTTGGAGATTTTATTTTCGGAAAACCGGCAATCGCGGCCTTTCAATAGCCGGCCCGGAAACGTCAGCACATGAATAGCAGGCACCTACTGCTTCAACGCCAACAACTGCCCATAAAAGGCTTCATACAGCGGCCCAAGGACCTTTGCGTCGAATTTTTCTTCTATCGATCGACGCGCCGCCCGTTCCATGTCGCGCCGGAATCCCGCGTCCGTCGCAATCCTCCGGAGCGGAATCTTGACTGATTCGAAATCGTCGAAATCCACCACGAACCCATCATGCCCATTGCGGATTATCTCCTCGATACCGCCGTTTCTTGTTCCGAACACGACGCGTCCCATGGCCATGCTTTCGAGGCAGGAATAGGGGAAGTTCTCCCATTCCGAAGGAACGAGCACGCCAAGCGCACCGGCGAGCGCCTGCTTGACACCGTCCGGCGAAAGGTGGCCGGTAAATTCGATTTGACTGCGGAGGCCGGTCTCCTCAATGAGTTTTCCAAGGTATCCCGGTTCGTACAGGTCCACATCCCTGCCGATGAACCGCAGCTTGATATTGGGAAACAGCCCCTTGCACGTGCCGAAAAGGCGGATCATCTTATCGATGCCTTTGTTCGGTTCGATTCTTCCCAAGACAACCAGAGAATCCCGCCTGCTCTCATTCGCGGAAGGGGTAAAATCGCCACTGTTGATGAGGTTGGGAAGCACATGGATCCGCTGTTGCGGAACGTTCCAGTATGATGCGACGAGGGATTGATACGCTTTTGACGGCGAAACCATGGCATGCGCTTTGAGTGCCGAGGAGCGCCCGGACTCACGGATCAACCACCGGTCCCACCACCGCAGCTTCACCCGGTTGTAGCGGCAGAGCAGGGAAAAGGACATATGCAACCGCACCACGCGTTTGCAGGTGCCGGAACGAATCATCGCGCCCTCACCGCCCGCGTCTGGAAATTCGACAATGTCAAAGCCGGTGGCGCCGTCGAGTTTTCCAAACGCCGCGCCGGCGCTCCGCGCCCAGGCAGTATAATTGAGGAACCGCGGAATAAGGGAGCGGGCAAGGTTGCGGATTGGGAAGAACATCCTTCCGTACGGAAGCGGGTGGCAGCCGGGGCCCACCAGATGGACGGTTACGCCGTGCAGCGCCGCGGTACGCGCCTGTCCGGCCGGCGTACACGCGATCACGTGGACGTTATGCCCTCGCGCGGCCATTGCCCGTGCCGTGTGCCAGGTGTAGGCTGCTATGCCGCCATTGTGCGTTTCGTTCGGATATTCGAACGAGATGTAACAGATCTTCATGGTATTCTCAAATTGTACAGCGTCCTTGCGTTACTGTAAAGGATTTTCTCCAGATAGTGGCGGGGCAATCCCAGAGATTCGAGCGCGGCCAGTTGGGCCGCGAGTTTCGCGTCCTCGTCGCCATAGACAACCGGATGAAAAAGGTCGGTGCCAAAAAGGATCTTGTCAAATACCCGCGCGTGCAGACGGGAAGACATCGCGCGGGGTACCAGCGCTTGCAGAAAATTCATGCCTTTGGCGGAAATGTCGGTATAGACGTTCTGCCGGGACCGTATGGTTTCCAGTGTGGCCTCGTGATACGGATGGCCTCCGTGGGCAATGATGAGGCGAAGAGACGGGTACTTGTCGGCAATAGTACCGACGATTTCCGGGTGCGACCATTCCGTCTTGACACAGGCAAACATGGACTCGCCGGAGTGCACGACAACGGGGAGATCCATTTCCTGTGTGATTGAAAAGAGGGAGGCATACCGGTCTTCGGAATACGGCCCCCACAAAGGGTAGAGCTTGACGCCGCGGAACCCCCGGCGCGCCGCCTGCTTTACCGTCGCTTCCAGCTCGACGACGTTTGCGGTTGAGAGGTCGAAACAGGCAAAGGGAACGAACGAAGGACGGCCTTTGACCATTCTCAAGAGAAGGTCATTGGTTGCGCCCATGAAATCGAACGGGAAGATCACCGACGCGCGGATTGCATTTCGGTCCAGGAAATCCACGGCCTCATCGATTTTCCTCTCAACCCGATAGCCCCAATCCGGGCATGCCCCGAGGATTTCATCGATCACCGGATGCGATTTCCCGGCTGCCGAGAGCGCCCGCGTCATGACATCTCTCGGCGGAACGAGATGGGTATGGACATCAATAATCATGAGATCTTACTGCCACCGAATTTCGGGCTTTCGTTCCTTCCTCGCTTATCACTGACCCGGGGGCTGTCGCGAAATCGATTTTCCTCTCTCAAGAAACTAGGTATTTCTTCCTCTCAAAACAAGCCCTACCTTCACTAACTCCGGTGGTGCGCATCCCTTTCGCAATCTCAAGTGTCTAGTCCACCGGAGAAGGAATCGGGCACTCCACTCCAAGCGATAGACAAAGGCCCGGGTGTTTCCCTCGCTGCGCACGCGGCGCAAGCTATTCGGGCACACTTCTTGCACTCTTTGTGGGAATATGGTCGTGACCCTAACTTAAATATCCTATCCTGTAAATATCCTATCCTGCCTGGAGGAAACATAATGGAACACAGTCTGCACAGCATAATCGGTTTCTCAATCCGAGCCACCGATGGCGACCTGGGAAAGGTAAATGAGTTTTACTTCGACGACACAACCTGGACAATCCGCTACATGGTTGTGGAAACCGGAAACTGGCTATCCAACCGCAAGGTTCTTATTTCGCTTTTTGCCATGGGCAAACCGGATTGGGAATCACGGACATTTCCTGTAAACCTTACCCGCGACCAGATTCGCAACAGCCCGGATATCGATACCGAAAGGCCTGTCTATCGCCAGCATGAGGCCCAGTTGCACCAATACTACGAATGGCCCCAATATTGGGAACCAGGGTATGGCGGTATTTTGGGAATTACGCCATTTCCCCTTGTCGATATTCCGTTAGCCCAAGAACCTCCGGCCCCGGACCGGCATGATGACCCGCATTTACGCAGCACGCGTCAGGTCACGGGTTACCAAATTCAGGCCACCAACGGCGAAATCGGGCATGTGACGGATTTCAAGGTGGACGACGAGAATTGGACGCTGTGCAATCTTGTTGTCGACACAGGCAGTTGGCTGCCGGGAAAAAGGGTTATCATCCCTGTTGCCTGGATCAAGAATGTGGAGTGGGCTGAGGCCGCCGTGTACGTGGACCGCATGCGGGAATCGATAAGAAACAGTCCCGACGTTGACCCTTCAAAAGGCGCTGACGCTGATCACCCGGGTAGTTTGTGATGGAACGGGTCCAAAGGATATTTGCAAACAAGGCGAGGTTATTCCCGCTATTGGGAAAATTATTCCGGAAACCAATAATTACTTCCTGATGGCGGAGTAACCCATCAACGAATCTGCGAACAGATGCGTGGCACAAGGATTGCACAGTACTATGTTTGTCGATTCATCCAACCGTCTGCTTACCCAAGCGATGGGATAGGTTCGTTGAACCTTCTTTGCAGCACCCAGCCGGGCTAGTCAAGAGTCAAATACACCTCTCACCAATGGAGCATTCCTATGCAAGGTCATGCACCGATGTGGATCTGGATTTTGTGCGTCATCGTCGTATTTCTTTTTCTCACGGGCATCAAGATTGTCCGGCCCACGCGCAGGGGGCTTGTGGAGCGGCTGGGAAAATACCATCACTTCGCCAATCCCGGATTTCACTGGCTCATTCCCATCGTCGACAAGATGTTCCAGGTGAATGTAACGGAACAGTTGGTGAACGCGGATCCGCAGGAAATCATCACCAACGATAACCTGAACGCCATGGTCGATGCGCAGATCTATTACAAAATCAAACCGGACGAGGAGAGCGTCAAAAATTCTCAATACAACGTCAACAGCGTGAATTACCAAATAGTCAACCTGTCGCGCAGCACGCTCAGGAACATCATCGGCACCATGTCGCTCAAATCGGCCAACAGTGAGCGGGGCAGGATCAACAAGGACCTGCACGAAATTCTCATCAGGGAAACCACGCACTGGGGCATCGACATCGTGCGCGCCGAGCTCAAGGAGATCGATCCTCCCAAGGACGTACAGGACACCATGAACAAAATCGTGAAGGCCGAAAACGAAAAGATTGCCGCGGTGGACTTCGCGACCGCAGCCGAGACAACGGCCGACGGCATCAAACGCGCCGAAATAAAAAAGGCGGAAGGCGTGCGGCAGGCCCGGATCCTCTCAGCCGAGGGCGAAGCGGAGGCCATCCGGCTGGTGAACGAAGCGGCCGACAAATATTTCGTGGGGAATTCACAATTGCTAAAACGGCTGGAAACGGCCCAGTTCGCGCTTCAGAATAACGCAAAGATCATCGTGCCGGCGGGTCAGCAGCTCGTCAACGTGATCGGTGATTTGGCGGGAATAGCACAGTCCGCGAAATAGCGACGGGTGATTTGAGTACCATGATTGCGAACAACATTTCAAAGGAGATTATCCCATGTTTTCCACTCGGTCCGTTTTCATTTTGATCAGCAGTCTTTGCGCGCTGAGTTTCTCGGCGTATTCCGCCGAACAAAAGCAATCCGAAGCGACGACACGCGTGCAATCCGATGTGTGGTTTCCAATGGTCGAAACGGATTGGGCCGTCTACATGGATGCGCCGAGTTACCACTTTGCCCTTGCAAAGGAATACCTGCAATTAAAGGAATATTCGAAAGCATCTTCCGAATTGAAATTGGGCAATTCTTTCTTGATTTTTCAGAAAGACCGGCTCTCCGCGATATCCAAACAAGTTGAAGATCTGTCCAACAGCATAGTGGCGAGCAAGGGTGAGGACACCAGTGAGCTCAATGCCGTCACGTCGAGCGCGCTCAATGTCATCAGCAACAAATACGCTATGGTTCCCGTCGATGTCAGCTCAACCGCCATTTTTGAATATGCCTATAAATATCATTTTGACAGAGCAAAATCGGAACTGGGGGAGAACGATCGGTCCAAAGCCGCCGTGGACATACGGAAGGCCGCCTCATTCATGAAGCTGAAGGCCGCGTATACACGCCATCTTGCCAAGACCGAAATCGATTCAACCGTTAGCGAGATAAAGACTTTGGCGGCAAAGGTTGAATCCGGTACTGTCAAGGATGCAAAGGAATTGGACAAGGCGCTCCAAAAGGCCATGACTGTCTTCTCGAAGAAAAAAGAATAACCGCGCTTTGCGCAAGGAAAACAGGTATCCGAAAGGAAACCGTGCTATGTCTACCCGATGGTTCAAGATAATCCCGGTTGCGATTCTTGCTTGTGTAAGCCTGATCTTTTCACAGGAACAAGGATCCGCAACGGATGCCCACCAGGAAACAAGTGATGCGAAGATTGACGGCAAAGTCGTTTCGGTTGACGTGACGGCACGCATAGTAGTCGTGAGAACCGGGGAAGCCGGAGACACTTTTACCGTGCAATCCGGAGCCAAGATCATGCTGGGAATGATGGAGCTTTCAAAAGAAACTACGCTTGGCGATCTCATGCCCGATTCCAGAGTGACCCTAACGTGGAAAATGATTGACGGCAAGAGAACCGCAACCAGGATAGTCCAGAAATCCGAAGCAGACTCCAAATGGAGAAACGAAATGCCTTGAGTCATCTCCCGGGTGCGTCCGATTCGGCGCCGTAAATCGCTAAGCGGGCCTAACTACACGAGCGGGAATGCAGACATGAGGGGAAACAATGAAGATCGATACCCATCACAATCCCTGGTATGCCGTCCCGGCCGACGACAAGGAGAATGCCCGGCTGATCGTTTCCCGGATCGTTCTTGACGCGCTCGGAGATCTGAAGATGGCGTATCCGGCAGCAACGAAAAAATGGCGGCGAGAACTGAAACTCTTCCGGAAACGTCTCAAATAGCAATAAATCCATGCGAGACGACTCCGGAGCCAACGACAGAGCAATTCACAAAACATGCAACAGAATGAGGCCAGTATCATGAACAACAAGGCAGGAAAATTGGGCAAATAATGGGACCGGCAACAGAAAATACGGAAAAGCACCGAAGCGGGCGTGCAGGATGGTTGCGCGCCGCGGTCCTCGGGTCAAACGACGCAATCGTTTCAACCGCAAGCATCATAATTGGGGTCGCGGCGTCTTCCGCGCCAAAGGGAACCATTCTTATTGCCGGCATCGCTGGCCTTGTCGCGGGGGCAATGTCTATGGCCGTGGGCGAATATGTTTCGGTCAGCTCGCAACGTGACGCCGAGCGGGCCGACATCAAGCGTGAAAATCTGGAGCTTGCGGGGCAGCCTCAAGCCGAGCTGCATGAACTTGCAATGATATACGTGAAACGCGGGCTCGATAAGGATCTCGCGATGAAAGTGGCTGAGCAACTCAGCGAGCATGATAGATTAGGCGCACACATGCGCGATGAGCTTGGGATCGATCAAACAGCCCTCGCACGTCCGATGCAAGCGGCGTGGATATCGGCCGTAAGCTTTGTGTCCTTTGCACTGATTCCGGTTGCCGCGCTTCTTATCGCACCGGCAGCTTTTCGTATCCACGTGATTGCGGTCCTTTCGCTGATTTGTCTCGCCGCTCTTGGAGCATTCGGCGGTTACCTTGGCGGTGCGCCGATCGGCCGCGCAGCGTTGCGAGTCACCCTGGGTGGCGTGCTTGCGATGGCTGTGACCGCAATAATCGGTCGAATGCTCGGTGGTTCGGTTGGCTAGAAGGATCTTTGGCGTTGTTCACGCGCCCAATTTGTCCCTTTCATTGTAAGGGTCTGGAAAGCAAGGAGAAGAATTCATGATAAACAATTATTCGGATCAATTGGGCACGCTCACGCAATCGGGATGGCTTGATTACATACAGCGGTATCTGATCGTCGAGTCCCGCGGGTTGATGGAAGACAACGGGCTGCGGGGAATAACATCGAATCCGACGATCTTTGAAAAGGCGATCATAGATGCCCATGCCTGTGACGCAGACATAAGGTCCATGGCGCTCTTGGGGAAGGAGCCACGAGAAATCTACGACACGCTCAGCCGGCGCGACGTACAAATTGCGGCCGACAAGTTTCGCGCGGAGTATGATGAAACTGATGGCAGGGACGGTTACGTATGCCTTGAAGTCGATCCGCATCTGGCGCATGACACCAACGGCACGATACTTGAGGTTCGCCGATTGTGGACTGCGCTAAACCGGCCCAACGTTCTTATCAAGGTCCCGGCCACCGAAGAAAGTCTGTCTGCCATAAAGCAACTTATCAGCGACGGAATCAACCTGAACATGACTTGGCTTTTTAGTTTGCCTCGGTACCGGCAGGTAGCCCAAGCATACATCGACGGCATCGAAAAGCGCCTGGCGCAGGGGAAATCCGCAAAAGGTGTATGTTCGGTGGCGAGTTTTTTCGTGAGCCGCATCGATGCGATGGTGGATCCTCTTCTGGAAAAGATTATCGCACAGGGTGGAAACCAAAGGGATCTTGCCAGACATTTGCTCGGTGAAGCCGCCGTTGCCAGCGCCAAGGTGTCGTACCAAATGTACAAAGAGATATTCGATTCCGTCCGTTTCAAAAGACTTAAAGAAAAGGGCGCTCGCGTGCAGGGCATTTTGTGGACCGCGAGCGGCGCAGCAGACCCCGACCCTGTTGACAAACAATTTATCGAGGCGATCGTTGACTCGAGCTCGGTCAACGCAGTGCCGGTTGAATCTCTCAGCGCTTTCCACAGCCACGGCGTTTCCAGAACCCGGCTCGAATGCAACGTCGAAGATGCTTCAAGAACCATCGAACGCCTCAGCGAATTGGGCTTTGGTATAGATTCCATAACCCAGACACTGGAGGATCAAAGTATTGAGAAGTTCAAGAAACTCTTTGACCTGTTGATGGAAACGCTTGCACAAGCATCGTCGCCGAAGGCCGGCGATCTTACACCCCCGATAGTCAAGTTGGTTTGAAGACCGGGATTCCCATGAATCCCAAAGTTTGCGCATTACAGGCTGCTCACTGGAGCGTACATCCGGTCGTAATCGCGGTCCCCGAAGGGCTCGCTGTCGCGTCTACGCCTGTAGTGTTGTATGCGGTCGCAGTCGTGGTGCTTCGGGGTTAGCAAACGACTATAAACTTCTTCTTCCTTAGGGATGGAAGAACCCCGCAGGTTCGCAAGAGCGGCTGCTCCTGTAGTGGTGCATGCAGTCGTGGTCGCGGTGCTGCGGGGTTCTTCACACGAAACGAACCTAAATGCAAAAACTGCGCATAGTAACGATCAATATTCATAAAGGTCTTTCCTGGGGCAACCGGCGTCTTATTCTTCACCGGCTTCGCGAGGCACTTCGATTCCTCAAAGCCGATTTGGTTTTCATGCAGGAAGTAGTCGGTAAAAATTCCATCCAGGCGGGAAAACACCTCAATTGGCCCGATAAAGCGCAACACGAATTCCTCGCCGATTCCGAGTGGAAATACTATGCATATGGAAAGAACGCATTCTATCCTCACGGCCATCATGGCAATGCGATCCTTTCAAAATTTCCCATCCTTCATTCGGAACAGATCGACACCTCGACCAATAGCTTTGAGCAACGCGGCTTCCTTTACTGTGCCGTGCACATTCCCGGCAACCCCGGTCCGTTGCATTGTCTCTGTATTCATCTTGGGCTTTTTGCCGCCTCGCGCCGAAAGCAGCTCCGGATGCAGGCCGACTTCATCAACCGGTGTATTCCGCGCGATGCGCCCATAATCATGGCAGGGGACTTTAACGAGTGGCATGGTGAAGACGTCGACGATTTCGCTCAGGTCCTGGGCATGAAGGACGCCGCACGGGAGGCAAACGGCAGGAGGTCGCGCACGTTTCCGGCGCGCATTCCGTTTTTGCCGCTCGATCGAATTTACCTCAGGGGTTTGACGGCAAAGAAATCCGCAACGTACTATAGGGGAGCGTGGAAAAAGCTTTCCGATCACGCGGTCTTGTTTACAGAAAGTGAACTGCAATAGTATGTTCAAGGTTCACTGGATCGTATTTCATATTCTGCCGATTCTCGGATTTTTTCTCGCCGTAACGCTGCTGGTTCACCAGAACCGCACACAGCGATCTCCGTCGAGCACGGCTGCCTGGCTGCTCGCAATCTTGCTTATTCCGTATCTTGGCGTACCGGCATACCTCCTCTTTGGCGGACGTAAGGCCAGGCGCATGACAAGAACCAAGCCCGGCCTGGCCGTCGAAACAAAAGATACCGTGGAACGGCTGGTGACGCAGGGCGTCGGCAGCATCTTCCCCGTGCGTTGCGGCAATGGGGTTTCGCTGCTTCCCACAGGCGAAAAGGCATGTGCCGCGCTCTTCGATCTCGTGGAACATGCCGAGAAGAACATCGATATAGCCACCTTCATTCTGGGCAACGATGAAACCGGCATCTCCGTGCTCGCGGCCCTCACGCGCCGGGCCAAACAGGGTGTTCACGTGCGCCTGCTTCTGGATGCGATTGGCTCAATTCGTGTATCAGGAAAAATGCTTGCTCCTCTCCTGGCAAGCGGAGGCCAATGCGCCTTTTTCATGCCGATGATGCATCTGCCTTTTCGGGGCCGCGCAAATTTGCGCAACCATCGAAAAATCGTCATTGTCGATAACGGAACCGCAATGCTCGGCGGCATGAACATCGCGCGGGAGTACATGGGCACCGGCGGGGAAACGCGACGCTGGCACGATCTGTCTCTCATTGTAAAGGGACCGGTGGTTGCGGATCTGCACCAGGTTTTCTGTTCGGACTGGCGATTTGCCGCAAAGCAGGAGACGGCCGCGGAGAACGGGCCGGCTCCGGCCGGCTCCGGCGCAACCATTGCGCTGCAGCTTGTTCCGAGCGGACCCGATGTTGCTGGCGATCCGCTCTATGAAAGCATCCTCACCGCGCTGTTTAAGGCCGAGAACCGCGTTTGGATCGTGACGCCATATTTCGTTCCCGATGAGTTGCTGCTCAAGGCCATGTGTATTGCCGCAAAGCGCGGCGTCGACGTGCGAATCGTGGTGCCTCGCGTCTCCAACCATCCGCTTGCCGATCTGGTTCGGCGAAGCTATCTCCGTCAGGTGCAAGACAGTGGCGCGACGGTTTTCAACTTCACCCCGGGCATGTTGCACGGCAAAGTGATTCTCGTCGACGATTCTCTCAGCATAGTGGGTTCGATGAACATGGACATACGAAGCTTCTTTCTCAACTACGAGGTTGCGCTGTTTATCTATGACGAAAGCGTGGTTAAAGACCTGGGAAACTGGGTAACCGATCTTATGAGTCAATCTATCACGGGAATCAGGAAAGCTAATGTCTTCGTTGAATTTCTGGAAGGGGCTGCGCGTCTTCTTGCGCCGCTTCTGTAAAGGATGCCAAACAATCCTACATAGTGAGGGAGACCTGTCATGAAAAAGATTCTCTTGAGCGCGTGTGTGACCCTTATCCTTGGCTTCGCAACCAACACAGGCGCGGCCTCACCCGACGCTGACGATTTGCTCAAAATGGCGCGATCCGGCGTGGATGAAGAGGTTTTGAGTTCCTATATTGACGCCGCGCCCGACACGTTTGACCTGAGTGTGGAGGACATCATCACGCTCAAAGATTTGGGTGTCCCGTCAAAGATCATCAGCGACGCTTTACGTCACAAACATCCCAACGAAACCGATTCCGCGTCCGCAAGCGTAGCTTCGGAAATAATTCAAACGGCATCCAACGACACCGCTGCCGGCGCGCAACCGCCCCCGGATATCCTAACGGCCGCTGCGGTCGCACCGGCGCCCACCGATCAAAACATTTCGTTCTTCTATGAGGCGCTTTATCCGTATGGAAATTGGCTGAACATCGACGGCACCTGGTGCTGGCAGCCCAATGCGATGGTTGTGAGTCCCGACTGGGCCCCGTACTGCCGCCATGGCCATTGGGTCGATTCGGATTATGGATGGTGCTGGGTTTCCGATTATTCATGGGGATGGGCGCCGTTCCACTACGGACGCTGGTTTCATCACCGAACGCGAGGATGGTGCTGGATGCCCGATACGGAATGGGGGCCGGCATGGGTTGCCTGGCGTATGGGAGACGATTATTGCGGATGGGCGCCATTGCCGCCGCACACCCGGTACGATGGCCGTGCTGGATTTTATTTCGGGAGTTCCCTCGTGGGTGATGATTTTGAGTTCAATTTGACTGCCGACGACTATTTCTTCGTGCCGTACGGCAATTTCTGCGACCGGCATCCCTGGGGTCATGTGGTGCCTTCGGCACGGGCACGGGATGCATACCGGAATACCAGCTTTGTCAGGAATTCCTACGGGTTTGAGGGCGGACACATAGTCAATCGCGGCCTGCCGGTCGACAGAATTTCCAAGGCCATGAGCAGGCCGGTTGTGCAAGTAGCTATTGTCAACGACAACCTGAGGCCGGGCCAGCTCATACAACGTGGCTTGCTTAAGGATAACCAGCTTGTTATGTATAGACCGGCAATTGCCCCGGCCACGCCAAAAAACCCCACCGCCATAAAGTCGATGCTGGTTAAAAGAGCTGCAAGCGCGCCGCAACAGGGGAGCGCCTCCGGCAAGGCTCTTTTAAATCGTCAACAGGCGGCAGCGCAACAAACGCTGCGAGACCAGCAGCAAAGAGCCAAGAACGCGGGGCAGGAAAAGAATCGTCTGGAAAAGGCGGCAGCCGGCGAGACTGATTCGAAAAAACGAGCCGACTTGCAGGCAGAGGCGGAAATTCAGTCGAGCAGGGCCCAACAAGCCCGGGCTCATGCTGCTAACATAAAGCAATGGAGGCCTTCAGCGCAACAAAAGATTGCGGTCGTGCCCCGGTCCGTGGTAGTGCCGCAGACGTCGGCCGTAAGCAGAGGGCAAATGCAGGTACAAGTGCGGGCGCAAATTCAAAACGAAGCTCGCATGGAACGGCAACGCCAGCCTGCAATGGATCAAATGATCAGGAGTCATCCCGCACAACAGAATAGCGCGGGCCGTTCTCAGGATAAGAAGCGATAGAGCCTCAGGGCTCGTCACTACTTTTGCTGCAAGCCAGATATTGACAAGAGGTGTTGTTCGATTTCCGATGCCTCTGCGGCATAACAAAGATAGGAGAAGACCGATGACGGAATCCGCTGCCCTCCAACCCGCGGCTCCCGACCCGAAGCCGGAACAAAAGGACGATTTAAAATCTCTTCCCCCGGCAAAACCGCAGGCACGACCCGAGTCATCGCCGAAGGGCCTTGGTGCTGCCGAGTCCGCGATAGGTGCTCCGCGCGATGGACCAAACCGGCCCGAAGAAAAGAAGGCAAATTCCTTCCGGAAAGTTTTCGCCTATTTCTTGTCGGCCGCCCCGGCGAAGAAACGTTCCGTTCCGCGTATCCTTTTGCTCGTTGCCATGCTGATCGCATGCATTGCGGCGATAACGATAGGGTACAGGCTTCTATTTGTTAAAGCCAAGCCCAAGTATGTTACCGCCGCAATCGAACGCGGCGACGTTGAAAGTACTGTCGTGGCGGCGGGAGTTCTTCAACCCCTTAGTTACGTTGACGTGGGCGCACAGACTTCCGGGCTGCTCAAGTCGCTTAAAGTGGCGCGCGGCGACAGGGTTGAAAAAGGCCAACTGCTTGCCGAAATCGATCCCATCCTGGCCGCGACGGCGCTCGCCTCCGCCCAGGCCGGGCACCAGGACCTTACCGCGCAGCGCAATGTTAAGCAGGCACTCCTGACACTTGCCAAACTGGAAAAAGCGCGGAATGACAAACTGCTCAAAGCAGGCGAAGTTTCCGTTGAGGACCGGGACATCACGAAATCGGCCTACGATGCGGCAACGTCTACGGTCAATTCTCTCGCCGCGCAGATCCTGGTGACAAAAGCAGCCGTGGATGCGGCCCAGGCCGATTTGGGCTATACGAAAATCGCAGCGCCCATCGCGGGTGAGGTTGTGTCCATCACCACGCTTGAGGGGCAGACGATTAATGACAAAGCGCAGGCGCCAACGATTCTCCGAATTGCAAATCTGGACACGATCACGGTTTGGGCACAGGTTTCGGAGGCCGATATTGTAAGCGTCAAAGCGGGCCAGGACGTTTACTTCACCATTCTGGGGCTCAACGACCGGCGCTGGACCGGGCATGTGCGCCAGATCCTTCCTTCCCCGGAGCTCATTAACAACGTGGTGTTTTATGACGTGCTTTTCGACGTGCCGAATCCGGATCGCGTACTCAAGATTCAAATGACCGCGCAGGTTTTTGTAATCCTGGCGCAGGCGAAAAATGTCCTGCTCATTCCCATTGCCGCGGTCGGGAGTGCGGCGTCGAATTCGGCCATCCTCGTGCGAGTGCTCAAGCCGAACGGGGCGGTCGAGTCGCGCGCAATCAAGATAGGCGTCAAGAGCGAAATAATGGCGGAAGTTACGGAGGGTCTCCAGGAAAAGGAACAAATCATCCTTAAAGAAATCAAAACTAAAGACAAGACCAAGAGCTCGCTTGGCGGACAGAGGGCGCCATAAAATGAGCTCGTCCCTTCTTGAACTGGCCAACGTTGGGCGCACCTACCATTCGGGCGGCGAGCCGCTTACGGTACTCAGGGAAGTAAGCTTGACAATTAACAGCGGCGAATTCGTCGCAATTATGGGCGCATCCGGTTCGGGTAAGTCCACACTCATGAATATCGTCGGCTGTCTTGACAAGCCGTCAAGCGGCGCCTACAAAATACGCGGCGTGGAAGTTTCCAGCCTGAGCAGCGATGCGCTTGCGGCGCTTCGGCGCGACACCTTTGGTTTCATATTCCAGCGTTACAACCTGATGTCCGATTTGAGCGCCGTTGAAAACGCGGAGGTTCCCGCTGTTTACTGCGGCATGGCAAAACAACAGCGATCGGCTCACGCCGGTGAATTGCTGCAGCAACTCGGCCTTGGCGACCGGCTGCAACATCATCCCAATCAACTCTCGGGAGGTCAGCAGCAGCGTGTGAGCATAGCCCGTGCGCTCATGAACGGCGGCCCGGTGATCCTCGCCGATGAACCCACCGGAGCGTTGGACAGCAAGGGCGGCAAGGAGGTCATGGCAATTCTGGTGAAGCTTCACGAGCAAGGCCACACGATTATTTTGGTGACCCACGATAGCGACATCGCAGCCTACGCTCACCGCCTCGTGCGCATTACGGACGGCCGAATCACCTCTGATGAGCCGCAGCAAAAAGGCGAGGCAAATCCGCAAGCAAAGGCCGGCGAAGTGGAAAAGGATGTTAAGCCCGGCATGGCTGTCCTCGGCGAAGCCCTCAAGATGGCATTGCGTTCGCTGCTGCACAACCGAATGCGAACAATGCTTACCATGCTCGGCATTATCATCGGCGTCGCATCTGTGGTGGCGCTCATGGCCATCGGCAACGGCGCAAAGCAGGATGTGGTGGAGCGTATCCAGGCCATGGGCACCGACCTGTTGACAATTATGCGCGGCCCGCCGAACGTTCGCGCCTCTGCCAACATCGTCACCAGCTTTCTTCCCGAAGATCTGCCCTCCATCGGAAATGTTACCGGCGTGGCGATGGCTATTCCGGAAACGAATATATCTTCACTATTGCGATTCGGCAACCAGGACTTGACGGTTACGGTAGTGGGGACCGGCGAGAACTTTCCGCTTGTCCACGATTGGCCGGCGGAAACCGGCGTATTTTTCTCGTCGGAACATGTGAGACGGTACGCACAAGTCGTCAACCTTGGCCAGACCGTCGCAAAGAATCTGTTTCCCCAGGGCACGAATCCGGTAGGCCGGTACGTGCTTATCGGCAGCGCGCCTTTCCTGGTGATCGGCGTGATGAGCAGCAAAGGGTTGGACCAGCGGGGAAACGACATGGACAACTCGGTGTGGTTGCCCTACACCACAGGCGGAGCCAGGATCTTTGGACAACGCTTCTTCAACGATTTTGTTGTGAGAGTAAAACCGGACGCGGATATGAGCCTGGTGCAAGCCGATCTCCACACCTTGCTGATGAAACGCCATCGCAAAGAGGACTTTAACATTCGCAACATGGCCACCACAATCGAGACTGCCAATGAGACGCAGAACACGCTCACCTATTTGCTTGCGGCAATTGCCGTGATCTCGCTGGTTGTGGGCGGCATAGGCGTAATGAATATTATGCTTGTGTCCGTGACGGAACGGACGCGCGAAATCGGCATTCGCATGGCCATTGGCGCTCGCGGCTTCGACGTACTGTTTCAGTTTCTCACCGAGGCCGTGATGGTGTGCTTTATCGGCGGCCTGGCAGGAATCGTGGTGGGAGTGGGCGGAGGTCTTGCGGTGTCGGCTCTTGCGGGATGGCGGGTGATATTTACGGTGGCGCCGATCATAATTGCATGCTCCTGTGCAATCGTTACCGGCATCGTCTTTGGCTATCTGCCGGCGAGAAAGGCCGCGCATCTCGATCCTATTGAGGCTTTGGCGCGGGACTAGCCGCCGGAGGGGACATGTTCAATCATAATGATCTCGGATAAACATAACAAGGAGTGAATGTTGACACAAGATAGTGAAGCACTACAGCTTCAAGAAAGCGCGCCGAAAAGTACCATCAAGCGCGTGGCGTTTGTGGGCAACTACCTGCCGCGGCAATGCGGAATCGCGACGTTTACAACCGATTTGTGTGAAGCGTTCGCTTCGGCATACGCCGATACGAGTTGCATCGCTTTGCCGGTCAACGATACCGAGGCCGGCTACCCGTATCCGCCCAGGGTTCGGTTCGAACTAACGGAAAAAGATATCCGGTCCTATCGCCGCGCCGCGGACTTTCTGAACATCAACAATGTTGACATCGTCTGCCTGCAGCACGAGTATGGAATTTTTGGAGGACGGGCAGGCAGCCACATCCTGGCGCTCTTGCGGGAATTGCGTATGCCGGTCGTCACGACGCTGCACACCATTCTCAAGGACCCGAACCCGGATCAGATGCGGGTGCTCAAGGAAATCTCCGCGTTATCGGACCGACTGGTGGTGATGAGTGAGCGGGGAAAGGCGTTTTTGCAAGAAGTCTACGGCGTATCGATTGACAAAATAGATCTGATACCGCACGGTATCCCCGATGTGCCGTTCGTTGATTCCAGCTTTCACAAGGACCTGTTCGGTGTTGAAGGCAAGATCGTTTTGCTCAGCTTTGGGCTCCTGTCTGCGGACAAGGGAATCGAAAATGTGATCAGCGCGCTGCCCGACATTATCGCAAAGCATCCGAACGTGGTGTACATTATCGTGGGCGCGACACATCCGCACGTATTGATTCACGAAGGCGAATCCTATCGGTTATCGTTGCAATGGCTGGCGCAGGAAAAAGGCGTTGAAGGGCAGGTGATCTTCTACAACCGCTTCGTGAGCCTGGAAGAGCTTATCGAGTTCATCAGCGCAGCCGATATGTACCTCACTCCCTATCTGAACGCGGCTCAAATCACCTCAGGCACCCTGGCCTACACCCTGGGCGCGGGCAAGGCCGTAATTTCGACACCGTACTGGTACGCCGAAGAAATGCTGGCCGAAGAACGGGGCGTGCTGGTTCCGTTTCACGATCCTTCCGCGATTGCCGAACAAGTCAATGAGCTGATCGGCAACGACGCAAAGCGCCACGCCATGCGCAAGCGGGCCTATCTGTTCGGAAGGTCCATGACCTGGCCGCGGGTGGTGGAGCGCTACAAGGAAAGCTTCGAACGGGCCAGGAGCGAACGCCGGAAGTTTACCCCGCCGGGCTTTATGGCAAGGGCGCTTGACAAAAGCAGCGGCGAGCTGCCCCCGCTCAAACTTGACCACCTGCGTCACATGACCGATGAGACCGGCATGCTGCAGCACGCCGTTTTCACCGTGCCCAATTACCGCGAGGGGTATACCACGGATGACAATGCCCGCGCGCTCATGGTAAGCGCGATGCTGGAGGAAGCGGGCAGCGGCGTTGCCTTCGATCTTGCGTCCCGGTATCTGGCATTTGTCTGGTATGCTTTCAATACCCAGACCGGACATTTTCGCAATGCCATGGATTACCAGCGCCACTGGCAGGAAGAAAGTATCCCTGACGACAGCCACGGCAGGACATTGTGGTCGCTGGGTACGGTGCTCGGCCGCTCCACCTCGGATGCGCTCCACAACATGGCCGGATGGATGTTCGAGCAGGCCTTGCCCGCAATTCTCAATACCACCAGTCCGCGCGCCTGGGCATTCGCGCTCATCGGCATGCACGAATACCTTCGCCGTTTCGCGGGCGACCGAAAGGCAAATCAGGTGCGGGAGGAATTGGCAAGCAGGTTGTTGACAATGTACAAGAACAACCGGGCGGATGATTGGCGCTGGTACGAAGACAGGCTTACGTATTGTAATGCGGCGCTTCCGCACGCGCTCATCATGTCGGGCAAGTGGATTCCAAACGCCGAAATGATGGAAGCGGGATTCGAGTCGCTCGACTGGCTCGCGAAATTGCAGCACTCGGAGGAGGGCGGGGGGCATTTTGTTCCCATCGGCTCCAACGGGTTCTACAAGAAGGGGAGTGAGCGGGCGCGTTTCGATCAACAGCCCGTGGAAGCGCAGGCCATGGTTTCGGCCTGCCTCGAGGCGTACAAAATTTCAGGTGATAAAATCTGGCACAAAGAAGCCAGACGGGCCTTTGAGTGGTTCCTTGGCCGCAACGACCTGAACATTCCCATCTACGACCCGACTACAGGCGGGTGCCGCGACGGCCTGCATCCCGACCGTCCCAACGAGAACCAGGGCGCGGAATCCACGCTTGCTTTTCTGCAATCGCTCATGGAGCTTCGGCTGGCCGAAAATACCCTTCAACCAACGGAATCATAACCATTATGAACAATCAGCACCCGGAACTTTTCCACAGGCACAAACTTAATCCTATCCTCACCGCAGCGGACTGGCCGTACCCGGTCAACAGTGTTTTCAACCCCGGCGCCACGCTGCTGGCCGACGGGACCACGCTGCTCTTGTGCCGCGTAGAGGACCGGCGCGGGCACTCTCATTTGTGCGCCGCCCGGTCGGCCAACGGCGTCGATGAGTGGAAGATCGATGCGCAGCCTACCCTGTACCCCGATCCGGAGCATTTTCCCGAAGAGCTGTGGGGTGTGGAAGATCCGCGCATAACCTATGTTGCGGAACTCAAGAAGTTCGCAATTGTCTATACTGCCTTCAGCCGTGAAGGTCCGGGCGTGGCATTGGCGCTAACCGAAGATTTCCGCACCTTCGAACGGTTCGGCGAGATCATGTCGCCGGAAGACAAGGACGCGGCGCTGATGCCCTGCCGCATCGGCGATTATTGGGCGCTTATTCACCGCCCGGTGAGCGGGCCCAAAGCCAATATTTGGATTTCCTACTCCTCGGACCTGCGGCACTGGGGCAGCCACAAGCTCATGCTCGAATCGCGGCGCGGTTCGTGGTGGGACGCGAATAAGATCGGCCTTTCGCCCCCGCCCATAGAAACCGCCCAGGGCTGGCTGGTAATTTATCACGGCGTCAAGATGACCGGCGCCGGATGCATTTACCGCCTGGGGCTGGCGCTGTTCGATCTGCACACCCCCGAGAAATGCCTTAAGCGCGGCGACGAGTGGGTTTTTGGCCCCGAAGAGCCTTACGAACGGCAGGGCGACGTTGACAAAGTCGTTTTTCCCTGCGGCTATACCGTCGCCCCGGACAAAGATACCCTCCGGATTTATTACGGCGCGGCGGATTCGAGCATCGCCCTGGCAACAGGAAGTATTTGTGCCATGCTGGAATGGCTCGAACAAAAAGGGGTCACCCCCTCGTGACCCGGAACACTCCGTTTGCGGCACTAGATAGGATTCTATCATGAACGAGCGACCTATTTCCTTCAGAAGAAACGAGATCGCATTCCACGGCAGGACTCTTGTTCCCGGAATCGCGCGGGGAAAGGCGTACCTTCTCAAGAGAGTGGACCTGCAGTATTTTCGCAACAACGGACGCGTTGTCGATATCGTCTCATCCGAAACGGCCAAACTCGATTTTGCAGTAAGCAAAAGTAAAGAACAAATATCGCGTTTCATGAACAACAACGGAGCGGAACAGGTTGCCCTGATTTCCGAAGCGACGGTTCTTCTCCTGAATGACCCGGCATTCTTGTCTCCCATAAAGGAAACGATCGAACGTACCGGCATAAACGGTGAATCCGTGCTTGCGGAAGAAATCGCCCGGCTGCGGGACAAAGCTTCCGGCAGTACCGATGAATTGCTGGTGAAAGGCCTGATTACCATCGAAGATCTGTATTACCGCCTCCTTTACAATATGCTTCCCGCCGAAGAGGGGCGCATTTCATCACTCATCAAGATCCCGGCAGGCGCGGTTCTTGTCGCCGACCGGCTCACTCCGGTCGAGGTAGCCGTTCTTCCGATGGATAAGGTGGTGGCAATCCTTATCGAGGAAAGCACGCGGTTTTCTCACTCGTCAATAATCGCGAAAACCCTGGGCGTGCCGGTTATCATAGACTTCCCGGGTATCGGTTCGTTGGTCGATGAATCGACCGATGTGCTGATAGACGCGTACCGGGGCCTTGCATTCCTTAATCCTTCCGAAGTAACGGTCCGGGAATGCCGCGACATGGAAAATCGGCGTCAAGCCGCTGTAGAACCGGTGGTGCATTCGGGTGATGAATCAACGGTGATTTCCGCGGATGGCGTTGCGACTCGGCTCTTGTGCAACGCGTCCAATCTTGCGGAAGTGCTTCTTGCACACAGTCAAGGCATCACGGAAATCGGTCTTTTCCGCAGCGAAATGCGGTATCTCGCGAATACGGTTTTGCCTTCCGACGAACAGGAGGCTGCATATTACACGGGAATCTTCGGCGTGGAAGGAATGCAAAGTATCACGGTGCGCCTTCTTGATATGGGCGGCGACAAGCTCCCGGTGTATCTGCAGATAGAAAAAGAAACCGATCCGCAACTCGGGTGCCGGGGAATCCGATTCCTGCTGTCGCGTCCCGACCTGATGAAAAAGCAGATTCGGGCGCTCCTTACTGCGCGCCGCACGTTTAGCGTACGATTACTGCTGCCGTTCATCACGACGGTAGACGACATTGTGCGGGCCCGGAGCATTCTTGAAGAAGTATTCTCCGAAATGAGCATTACGGGCAATTCTTTACAAGTGGGCATCATGGTCGAAATCCCGTCCGTTGCCGCGTCGATAGAACGATTTCTGCCGAAAGTAGACTTTGTCGGCCTGGGAACAAATGATCTTCTTCAGTACTTCTTTGCCGCCAACCGGGATCAGGCCGACCTGCAGGCGTACAACAGGTTCACGCACCCGGCCTTTTTGAAAATGCTCAAAGGTGTGATCGCAGCCTGCGAACACAACAATACCCATCTCACCGTCTGCGGCGAAATGGCTTCGGACCCGCTCGGGTGCCGCCTGCTTTCGGCACTGGGCGCCATGAATTTGTCCGTTCAACCCGATGCGATCCATCAGGTGCGACAAGCGCTCTTGAAACTAAAGGTGGGTGCGCTGCGAACGGTCTTACCAAGCTTGTTTGATTTGGATAGCGCAGATGAGGTGGAACAAAAGCTGCAAACGCTGGGCTTCTAATCAGGTTTTTCGTCGGCTGTCTATTGTAAAGGAGCCACGTCCTCGCCCGCGCCGTGAGGCAAACAATGTTTGCAGTGTGCCACTGCCGTCCCGGCAGTGCTCTTGACCGTTGTTTACGGACTCAACCGCCGTTATCGGAGATGGCCCTCGCATATTGAGAGCCGGGAGCTTCACCCCCGGCACCCCGACTCACTTTCTTTCTGCAGCGAAAGAAAGTGAGCAAAGAACGCCGCCCCGCAGCGTCGGCTGATCTTTCGGCCGTCGGGCCGCTTGTGAACTCCCCCGGCAGGACAATCGAAGACTTTGCACCAAGATGCCGGGCTCGGACAGCACAAGCGGACCAATCCTCCGGCCTCTGTGCCGCCGCTGAGGGGGAACATAAGACCGAATGCACGATGCCCGAAAACAGCGGAGTCATGGACATCGAAAAAACGATTGGCAAAAACCAATTGCGCCCTTCTTCTTTTCCGCAATCAGTGGCGCAGCCGCGCCTGCAGCGCCGGCTGACCGCGGCCGCAGGCCCTAGCGGCAGGCGGTACCGAGGCCGACCGGCCGAGCCCGGCAGCCGCAGCACAGGATGTGCGGAGACCATCCCGCGCAAGCGGGACCCGCAGGGCGCGTAGCTGGATGCGGAGCGTGAGCGAGACCGGCCCCGCGCAGCGGGGCAACGCCCAGATCGACATCTTGATTTTGAAAAATTGAACAGTTGCCTTAAATCAAGTCTCGCCGTCATCGTTCCGCAAAACATTCCCACCCAGCATATGCTATTTTATGTTGGCGTGTTGTCCCGGCACTCTGCCTGCATTGCAAACATCACTCGAACGGGTCAATAGAGGAAATTCGTGGGCAGCATCATCGGCAGTTCCAGCGTTGAGTGGTCTGCGTACCTTGGCAGAGAACTGGGGAACGTCACGATCATCCGCGAACTGGGCCGCGGCGTGATGGGCGTTGTATTCGTGGGGTATCAGAAGACGCTCAAGCGCCAGGTTGCGGTGAAGGTGCTTGCCAAGGCCGCCGGCGCCGGAGAATTGGCAAGCGACTTGTTTCGGGACGAAGGGGAAATGGTCGCGGTGCTTGCCCATCCCAACATCATTCCGATTTTCGAAATGGGGGAGGCCGACGATTGCTTCTTCCAGGTGATGCAGCTTGTTGACGGAATCGATTTACGCACCACAATACGCCGGCTTTCCAAACACCCGATTCCTTCGAGGCGGCTCATGCAGGTGAGCGAGGTAATCGATCTGATGGTTCCCATTCTCGACGCCCTCGGGTACGCGCACGAGGAGGGCGTCATTCATCAAGACATAAAACCCGCCAATATTCTTGTGGAAAGTCGCGGCGGGCGCCCGCTTGTTGCGGATTTCGGCATAGCGCGCGCTCTCGCCGGTGAATACAAATCGGAAGGACTCGTGGTGGGAACGCCACTGTACATGTCGCCCGAGCAGGTGGCCGGCAAGGTCACGGATGGGCGCGCCGACATTTATTCGGCGGGCGTGATCCTGTTCGAACTTTGCGCAGGAAGCCTTCCGGTGCGGCCGGCAGAAAGAGCGGAAGAGATTCTGACACGAAAGAAGAACGTTCCCGACACTTTCTTTACCGCAAAGCCGGGTCAGGTTTCGTCACGTGTGGATGCGGACCTCGAGCGCATTATCGTCAAGGCGATATCGCCCTCTGCCGAATGGCGATATCGCGCGTGCGAAGACTTTATTGACGATCTCAAGGAATACCGCGCTGCGCACTTCGCGCCGGCGGATGCGGTGTAAAATATGAACAAACCACTCAAGAACCAGCCTCAGCCGGGCGGCATCGATCAGAAACACGCCGAGACGCTGGCAAGGCTGTTCAACATTGCCTATAACGGCGCGGTGCTGTACGGCGGCAGCCACCAGACCACGGTCGACAGCGCCGTGCCTCTTTGCAACTTCCTGTCCAGGTTTCTCAGCGGCGAAAGCATGGTTTCACTTATTGTCGAGCGGGATTCCGTGTACCTGGAGAATTTCTGCGTCGACAGGATCATCAACTCACGGCGGCTTGTGCTGCATTTCAAGAAGGTAGGCCTGCAGTCGGTCACCTTTTCCAACGAGGTATCGGTCGAAAGCGTGAGGGCGTTTCTTGCCATCATGAGCGACATGCAGGCGTACGCCACGGTCGACGCCATGCAAAGAGGGCTCGCGCTCCGCAGCGCGCGCGGAATCCGGCTCAATTATGTGGTGTATCGCAAGATGACGACCGACGAAAAGGTGGTCAATAAGAATGCGGCATTGTCGCTGGGGCAGACGCCGCTGGACACGTCGGTCGCCCGGCAGGTTCTGAGCGGCCTGTCGGACGTGGTTGCGGCAGGGCAGCTCGTGGACGGCGCCGAGGCCGATTCGCCGAAAGCGCCATCCGCTGCGGCGGCGTCCGCCGAAGCCAATCTGCCCGCGCTGCTCAATCAGCTCCGCGCGATCAATGCCCGGGTGACGGGCCCGGCCGGAACCGCCGGGGAAACAATGTCGATTCAGGAAATAGTGGAGTCTGTGGTCAAGCTCAAGAGGGAAGTGAACGACAATCTCGACGTGATTCGCACGACCCACAAGCTTAACGAATCGGATAATCTCGTTATCGGCGAACTGGACGCCATGAGCCACGATGTTATGCTTCGCCTGCTGTGCGAGGAATACAAGGGCGGCGGCGTCTCCACGCGCCGGCTGGCCCAGATTGCCCGGAGGATGCTGCCCGACATCAAGGATCTCAAGCGAATGCTTCCCCGGCTCAAGGATGCGTTGACAAAAGAAGGCATGCCGCAGGCCGACTATCTCCAGTTTGTCACCGACATCCTCAAGGACATCGAGTCGGACGGGCTTGCCGGAGTTTTTGAGCCGGCAGTAAGGGAAATGGGCGTGTCGATGGACGAACTCGTTGAGGCTATCCGGGCCGATCCGTCCGACGCGGCCCGCCTTATCGTGCTCGCGTCGGAACTGCGGAAATCGGCGCGCGGCGACGATGCGCAACTGTCGTCGCTGCTCACCGACTACATCGAACGAGTGAGCCGCTCTCTCAGCCTGGAATCCAAGGACGTTGCGAAGAAGGAAGGAATCGGCCTTCTCCAATCGACAATCGGCAGGATCGAGGCGGACCTTCTCGAAAGGCTCAAGCATCAGGGCGTGGCCCCCGGCGTGCTCGACCAGGCGTCCGCGCTCCTGCAGGCGCGGCTCGACGGCACGGTAAACGATGCAAAACAGGAATGGGCGTCCCGTTTCGTCTCTTCGCTGCGAGACCTCGACGAAAACGAACTTCTGAACGTGTTAAAGGATCTCGGCGCCCGTGATATCGATGCCGCGCTCCTGCGTGAGCCCTTTGGCAGGCTGCTGCGCGAAAAGGGACGCTCCGATGAGCAGATCTCGCGGTTCTTTGAGAAAGCGGCGGCGGAGGGGGATTCGCAGCGGCAGGAACTTCCGAAGGGAGTCCTTAATGTCAATGCGACACTTTACTTCCTGGAACGTGAAATAAAGCGGCATCAGCGTTACAACACGCCGTTTTCGAGCATTCTCGTGACGGTTGAGCGGGTGAAAACAGGCCAGGGTGAGGAGCGAGCCCCGCTGGACGCCGAACCCGGGGCGCTCATGCCGCAGGTTTTGCTTCACTTGCGGCGCGTTCTGCGCGACCTCGATATCGTCGGTTCCCTGGGGCTTGTCTCGGGCGATGTTCCCTTCGTGGTGCTGCCCATGACGGACGGCGCCGGCGCCGCCAAGGTCGTTGAACGGCTCAGGCGGGAATTGAACAATATGGTTTTTGATTGCGGCGGCGCGGAACTGAAAGCGCTGTTCGTGATATCGCACTCGTTTTTTGACAAATCAACAATGACCGGATACCGGTCCTTCCTCGAACACGCGCTTACCCACCACCGGAAGCAGGAACCGCAGGCGCCTGCCAAACCGTAACCGGATTTGTTTTGGGAAGAAAGAACGGAGGGGAGAGGATTTGAACCTCTGGTACAGGTATTAACCCGTACGACGGTTTAGCAAACCGTTGCCTTCAGCCACTCGGCCACCCCTCCAAGAACTTTTTAATTCGTTGGAGTGCACTACGTTGCGGATTTAAAGAACGTTCAATCCGACTTTCCGATTATCCCGCCTCGACCATTCAACGACGATATTTCACGAAAAATCTCCTCTAAAATAAATTCAGGGGTTCGCAGATGGGTAGAAAAAGCGAGCCGTACGCGAGGGGAAAGTGGAACCGGAAACAGATCTTGCATTGGGCGCCTGGGCGCCATCAACGTGTGACCATGACGCAAAAAGCGACGGATTTGCCCGTGAGGCGGAGGAACCTGGATCACAGATCCAGGCCACACGGGTTTAGCGGAATGTTTCGGCCACACGGGGCACCCGTGCAGAAGACCTAAGCCGGAAGGATGCAATCCGGAGCATTGTGCCCCGCATTATTCACTGCCAGGCCCACTTCATGAGCAAGAAGCAATTTGGACTCGCAGGGCCGGAGCAGTCCCATAACTTTTCTCACATCGGTTTCGACGGTGTTTAGCCACGAGCCAAAGTCCCGGGGGTCAAGAATGACCGGCATCCGGTGGTGAATCGGTTTCATCAGCTCGTTTGCTTCGGTGGTGATGATTGTACAGGTGATTTCCTTTTCCCCTTTAGCGCTTGTCCAGTAGTCAAACAGTCCGGCCATTCCAAAGGGATGTTCGTTCTTCATGTAGACGTAGAACGGCTTTTTGGCTAACCCTGTACCTTGCCATTCGTAAAACCCGTCTGCGATGATAATGCATCGGCGCTTCTCCAAGGAGTCCCGGAAACTTGGTTTCTGCGCAACGGTCTCCGACCTGGCATTTATCAAGTGGTTTGCAATGGCAGGGTCTTCGGCCCAATACGGAATGAGTCCCCATTTCATGGTGACGATTTTCCGGTGGCCCTTTTCCATTATGACAGCGATGGGCTGGCGCGGGGCGATGTTGTAGCTCGCCGCAACGTGGGATTCAATGATTGGCGCATCAAAAAGCGAGGCGACTATTCTGAGGTCTGTCTTTTGGACAAATCTTCCACACATTTCCAAATCCTTCCCAAGAAGACCGTAGGAGTCAGGCACCCGGAAAAGGGTGCTACGACTACCACTCTTGGGAAGACACTTGGCTCCATAATGGGGTCAGCGGCCGGCAGAATGGTCAGAGGTAAAATTCGAACTCAACAATATATATCAAACTGTAGCGGATTGAAGCAATCGCTATTTGATTGCAAAGGAATGATTCTTTTGACAGGATACCCCGAAGTTGCTATATTAATTGGTGAGGTGGGGGCAAAGGGAGAAACTCTATGATTCTCTGCCGCTCTTTTTTGTCCGCTGTGTTATTTGCCGGCCTTCTCTATCCGATCGAATCCGCACTCTCGATAAGCGGAACGGTACGCGACAAGACAACGGCGGCGCCTGTCCAGGGCGCAATCGTGAGCCTTGCCGATACCGGTCTCACCTGTATCACCGACCAGAACGGCATGTATGCATTCGGTGATGCGTCGGCGGTCTCGCCGGTCGTTTCGGCGGGGCCCTCGGCAGCGCGTCCGCACTTTGCCGGCAACCGACTCGTGCTCGACATCGGCAGCGATCCCGCGCCGGTGCGGGTGGACCTCTACACACTCTCCGGCAGGCATCTCTTGTGCCTCCTGGACCGGCAATTGACAAAAGGCGTGCACCGGCTCGACCCGTTCGGCCCGGAGGCAGCGGCGCAGACGTATCTGGTGAAAGTCCAAATCGGCTCGAACCTCACCGTGCTCAAAGCATCCATCGTCGCCGGCCGCGCGATCGTGGCGGACGTGCGACCGTTCTCCGGCGGCGCATCGGCAACTGCGCTTTCCAAAACCGCCGCCTTTCCCGACTCTCTCCTGGCCTGGGCGGTAGGGTACGAGGTGAGCCGGGTGAATGTCGCAAGCTCCTCCGGAACCTATGATATTGACTTGCTGAGCAGCGTGCCCGCCGGCCAGGTACAGGTGATCCACTCGTCGAAGGCCGGCGACAATCTGGTGCACGATGCGGCCATGACCTTCGGCGCCGACGACGGCTCGGCGGTGCCCACGATCACCATCACACCGGCCACCACCTATCAGAGCATCACCGGATTCGGCGCCGCGTTCACCGAGACCGCCACCTACACCTTGTCAAACATCTCCGCCGCAAGGCGCGCCGAGGTGCTCAACGCTTTTTTCAACCCGTTTACCGGCGCCGGCTACAACGTTTGCCGGGTGCCGATCAATAGCTGCGATTTTAGCGTTGCGAATTATGCGTACGACGTGACGCCCGGCGATTACAACCTTGACTATTTCGATTTCAGCCACGATCTTAAATGGACCGTGCCGGTGATAAAGCAGGCACTGCGCATTCCGGGCGCGGATATCAAGATCTTCGGATCGCCGTGGTCGCCTCCGGCATGGATGAAAACCAACAACTCAATGTTCAACGGCGGCGAACTCAGCTCCAACTGTTTCGCCGCCTGGGCGCTTTACTATGTCAAGTACATCCAGGCCATGAGGAATAACGGCGTCCCGATGTGGGGCCTTACCGTCCAGAACGAGCCCCAGGCGGTCCAGACGTGGGAGAGCTGCATTTATTCCACGGCACAGGAACGCGATTTCGTCAAGAATTACCTGGGCCCGACGCTGGCGCAAAACAACGCAAACGTAAAGCTGATGATCTGGGACCACAACAAGGACATCATCGTCGACCGGGTGGATGGCGTCATGAGCGATCCCGATGCCGCAAAATATGTGTGGGGCGTGGCCTATCATAAATATGCGGGCGACTATTTCGACAACATGGACATCGTGCATACCGAATATCCAAATGCCTGGATGCTGGGGACCGAGAACAGCATCAGGGACACGGGAACCGACGCCGAGCGCATGGCGCATGAGGTTGTGGGAAACCTGAACCACTGGTCTGTGGGGTACCTGGTTTGGAACCTGTGCACCAACTACGACGGCGGCCCCTATCAGCATCGCACCGGCGGCGCTCCGGGCCCGATAGTGGTCGACTCGGCCACCGACGGGGTCAAATACCTTCGCCAGCAATATTACATGACCCAGTTTTGCCGCTACCTGCGGCCGGGCGCGGTGCGCATCGGGTGCGCGCTTACCGGCGGATCGAGTCTGGAGCCGTGTGCCTTCAAGAATACCGACGGATTCACCGTCGTCACCGTGCTCAACAGAACTGCCAGTCCGGTCGCGTTCAAAATCAAGCAGGGTACGCAGATCATCAAACCGAACATACCGGCATGGGCGCTGATGTCGTTTATTTACTGATTATGGGGGGGGGGTGAACTCAAAAGAGACCACGCCCTATGGGCGTGGTGCACAACGTTACGAAAAAGCACTGACGTGCTTTCTTTGATTTCGGGAGTTTCTCACAATAGTTTCGTAAGGGTTTGGTAGTGATGCTGGGCACCATCCATTATGTCGTTTGCCCTTTTGCCCCTCATCAAAGCCACGGCCTATGGCCGTGGCTCTTTACCCACCAGAAACATAATCGCGACATTAGCTATTGTCAATCCTTATCATAGGGAAAACAATAGATTTCAACAAATTTCAGAGATGTTCGGCAGACCCTATTTATACGTTGTCCAGGTGGTGCCGTCGAACTCGGATATGCAACTGTACGTGGGATCGGTTATTCCAAACCATTTGTTCCCTTGGCGGTCAATGGCAATGACAAAAACATTATTGTATCCCAAACCATCCGCGGTTGTGTAGGTCCTCCAGACTGAGCCGTCAAACTTCGATACTCCGCTTACCGTTGCAAACCATTTGTTTCCCTGCCCGTCAATGGCTATGGCTCTTACAAAATTTGATGCCAAACCGTTTGCGGTCGTGTATGTTGTCCAGGTCGAACCGTCGAACATCGATACGCCATTGCCGGTCCCAAACCATTTATTGTTCTTTCCGTCGACGGTTATACAGTTGACATTGTTGTCGGCCAATCCATCATCTGTAGAGTAGGTTGTCCAGGCGGTGCCGTCATATTTTGAAACGCCCATATGTACGGCACCGCGTTCCGAAAACCATTTGTTGCCTTGGCTGTCAACGGCCGCGGCAACGAAGTTATTGTCAACTAAATTATTCCACGGTGTGTAGGTCCACCAAGTAGTACCGTCGAATCTTGATACCCCATTGCCTGTTGCAATCCATTTGGTTCCCTGATTATCAATGGCGATCGCATTAACGAAGTTGCTCACCAAACCGTCCGCCGCCGTATAGGTCGTCCACGTGGAGCCGTCGAATCTCGATAGACCGCCATCGGTCGCGAACCACTTATTATCCTGTCTGTCAACTGTTATGGCTTGGACCTCATTGCCCGCCAATCCGTTTCCGGTCCCGTACGTTGACCACGTGGAGCCGTTAAACTCCAGAACACCGCTGCCGGTTCCGAACCATTTGTTATTCTCCCCGTCGACAGCCATGGACGTAACGCCCATGCCGGTAGCAAAAAGCCCTTTAATGAAGAAAGCTCTCTCGCCGGACCACATACTGCTGTCGCCATCGCTGTCATAGACAATCACTTTAATTGTCATTCCATGCATGTCAAATCCCTGCAAAAGAACGGATGTATCCTGCACATCCGACGCCAATTGAACGTAGCCCGCATTGTTACGATTGATGAGGACCCTGTATTTTACGCCTTGGCCGTTAGGGTCTGCGCTTTTCGTCCACCGCAACGGCGTCGTAGCCACTATACTGTCGCCGTCATGGACAGGGAATCTTATCACCGGCGCCGGCGGCGGGCTATTGACGATATTGCCGTATACCACGTTACTCCCAGCACTCCAGACACCTTCGTTGTCTTTCTGATAGACCCTGTAATATCGCGGCATCCATGCATACCCGGGGGAAGGCGTTGTGCAGCTCACCGTGCCTGCGGCCGTAACGGTGGCCCATAGTTCGCTATTTGTATCTACGGCATTTGTTGCATTTCTGAAAATCGCATATTCCGCAAAATCCGTCTCCTGTGACTGGCTGTAGTGGACGGTTATGGTATTTACCGTGCTGTCAATTGACGTAATTGCTAACGGTCTGGGCCTGACACGGACCCTTAGTCCCCTTACCACCACATTCCCGTCATCATCAGTAACCCGGAACTTGACGCTGTCCCATGAGCAGGCGTTGCCGGTTGTGAAAGAATATGCTTCACTACCGGACAAACCGAGGCTTCCGAGGCTTTTGTAATTGCCGCTGTTTGCAGTATCTATTCCAACGGTCATTGTCCCGAATTGCTGCCGCACATACACCGAGCAGCGCACCGTGCCGCCATTATCAACCACGGTATCCGCCGAAAGAAGGGTGATCACCGGCACATCCTGCACCACCGTCACAACCGCCCTTGCCATCCCCTGTTTTCCAAAGCTGTCCACCACGGCCACGCTTACCGAGCACGCCTTTGCATTGGAGGGGAACCTATGCCCAATCGTATTCACCTTTGTCGTGTCGTACTGTTTGCCGCTCCCATCCCCGAAATTCCAGTAATATTGCTGGAGTATCCCGTTGCTGTCGGTGGCATTTATGGTAAATGCGACGCTGTCGTTTATGCTGATGATCATGTCCTTTAGCCCGGTGATCAACGGTTTGTCGTTTGTGATTGTAATTGTTTTTATCGCGGTGTTTGTATTGCTGTCATCATCCATTACCTCCACTTTGACGGTAAACGTTCCTTCTGCCTGGTATTTGAACGTATACGTAGATCCGGTTGAATCATCATAGCCTGGTGCTACGCCATTGTCCCAACGGTACCTTATGATACGGCCGAATTTCTGGGATGTCTGAGCTGTAAAGGTAACGGGAATATTAATGGCTGCCGTGTCTTTGCCCGAAATGCCGGCTGTCGGGACATCTTGAATGATGCTTATGTCCACGCCGTCGGTCCAAACAGTACCCGCCCCGTCAGTCACTATTGCGAATATCCTCCTGTTCCCAGCCTGTTTCCACGAATAGGCCAACGTGTCCTTTCCTGCCAGCGATGAATCCGATTTTTGCCTGACAGCAGGCGAATTCAAGCTGTCGGCATACCAGACGACCTTAACTATTTTTCTGGTTGGATTGGAATAGGTAAGGCAGGCTTTTATGGTATCGTTGATGCTGGCCGTATCACCGATGGTATTATTCAAATTCCAGGTGAACGTGGTTGTCACAAGGGATGAAGAAACCGCTTTTGCCGTGTCTCCCGGAACAGCCACTTTCGGGCTTTCTTGTCCGGCCCTCCACGAAACGACCGTGTATGCGTAGGTGTTCCCGACCGAAACGGTTGAATCGCCATACGTCGTCACCGTGCCCGGCAACGGCGATTGCGTTATGAGGCTGAAGTTCTGTCCCTTGATCGCCCGGTACACGTTGTATCCCGAAATCAACGACGTATCTGCGCCGGTCCAGGCCAGGATCACCACCTGCCTCAGCGTGTCGTACGAAACTTTGAGCCCCGCGGGTCCCGGAATTCCCGTGTATTGCAGAACGATATCATGCGGCAGGGAATCAACTGCTCCCGCAGCAACACTCAACACCGTATCTTTCGGCACATACGCATCCAGCGTCGTCAACACCCTCACCCTGTACGTTCCCTGCGCCATGTTCGTTACGGTGAACTTTCCAGAGGTGTCATCCGGCGTCCCCCAGGTGTTTGTTCCCATGAATAGAATAAACACGGTTCTCGCATCGTCTCCGGGCTGCAAACGCACCCTGCCCCGTAACCCTCCCGGAGTCTTGAGCGTATCCTCAGGCGGGTGAATGGCCGAGTCCTTTATTACGGTTATCGAGTCCTGATACACGACGCCGCTGTCGCCTGAGACGAGCACGTTGTAGGTTCCGGTATCGAGATTTACAGAATAATTACCGGAGGAGTCCGTGGTGGCAGAGTCCATGGCGGCCAGCTTTTTTGCCAGGCCACCTGTATGTGGATTGTAGTTGAGAGGAAAGAACCGGACCTTGGCATTGACGGCCGGCGACCCGCCGGGATTGCGAAGCATTGCGGAGGCTGCGGGGTTTCCTTTCTTAATGCTGTTGCCTGCAACGTTGTTGGTACAGGTGACAAACAGGAACAGGCAGACGGCCAGGGATGCGCGCAGGACGTACTTCATGTTATTCTCCAGTGGTGGGACAAACCAATGACAGGACCTAAGAGCGTGCAACGATGTAGAGCTGGAATAGAATGTTATTATACCACTATTGTTGACCTAAGAACAAGTACGCTATGGAGAAAGCCTGGAAATTATTGCGATTGAGTGCGCAATCCCTTCAAGCAGTGGAGCTGTTGGAAAACCGTGTCGGCCAAAACGACTTATTCCGTTGCGCTTCGTCAAAAACCATGATAGGATTATGTTCTGATCTAGCGCAGCAATCTTTGCTCTTAAGAAAAATCGTCTCAAATGTCCCTGCGCCTTCCGAAAAAAGTGATGAGCATAAGTAAATTTACTTTTCCGTCAATTTCAACTTGAAACGGAGAATCCCATGGGAGGGCGCGTGAAAACAACCTGGAATGCCGTGTCACTGACAGCGGGTTTTCTGTTCGTTCTTCCTGGTACAAAATCGTGAGAACCCAGGCAACCTGAACACGACAATCGAATTTTCGATTGACCACACCGGTTACGTGAGCTTACGGGTGTTCAACATGCTCGGAAAGTTGATTAATGAACTAACCAACGCACGGTTGCAGGCAGGAGTTTACAACGTTGAATGGTGTCACTCAGGTCTTCCAACAGGTGTCTACTTCTGTTCGCTGAAGGTTGACAATAAGTCGGAAATAAGAAAACTTGTTTTGGAAAGATAATGGACTGCATAGTTCCAAGAGCGGAGGCAATGGCGAAGCATCGAGGTCGCGATAGGATTGGAAAATTAAAGAGGATTGAGACGCTGATTTTTACCAGCAAAAGGATTCTCTCCATGCAAAAAAAGCTCCTCCTGTTCATCTGCGCGGTTCTCCTCCTGTACGGTTACGTTTTTTCGGAGAATGACGTTCGCATCAGCATCGCGGTTAACGACCTGAAAGGCAGCGGCGTCGATCAGGCGACTGCGACCATTGTAAGCGACCGGCTCAGGGGGGAGCTTGTCAATACCGGCGTATTCCGGGTGATGGAACGCTCGGAAATGGAAACAGTTCTCAAGGAACAGGGATTCCAGCAAAGCGGCTCGTGTAACGAGACGTCGTGCCTGGTGCAAGTGGGGCAGCTATTGGGCGTCCAGCGCATGGTGGCCGGATCAATCGGCAAGGTTGACAATTTCTGGACAATATCGCTGCGCATGCTCAACGTTGCTACCGGCGAAATACTCTTTACCATCAGTGAAGACTATCAAGGCGAGGTCAAGGACGTGATCTCGCAGGTTATCGCAAAGGCAGCCGCGAAACTCGCCTCCGGCGTGGGGCAGGAGGTAAAAAAGGCGGCCATGATTGGTAAGAAGGGCGACCTGTACATCGAGTCGTCACAGCCGGTTGCAGCGGTCGAGATCGATGGAGTGGCCGTCAACGACGTTACGCCGCTTACCCTGCAGGGATTCGCCGCAGGCGATCACCGCATCGTGGTGCGAAAGGGCGACTGGTTCGGATCGCAAAACATTTTCCTCAATCCCGATGAACTCCTGAAGGTGTCCATTGCCATGGAACAGGGAAAGGGATCAGTCGAAATCTTTAGTAAGCCATCCGGCGCGTCGATCACCATCGACGGCGCGAAAAGCGGTGAAACTCCGCTCAAACTGAACAAACTTCCGGCCGGCGAACATGCGCTTACGATCAGCAAGGACGGCTACGTCGGCGTGACTCAGTCTGTGAGAGTCACTATAGGCGAAACGCAGAACCTCAACATTGCACTCAAGGAAGCGGCTTGGCTTTCGGTGAAAATTCTGCCCGCGACCGCGACAATAACCATTGACGGAAAGCCCGCTGGGGCCCAAACCATGGGAAATATCACGGTTCCCGCGGGAGAGATCGAGGTACAGGCCGAGGCAGCGGACCACGATGTTTTCCGCCAGAAGATCCTTCTTTCCGCAGGAGAGAAAAAGACGCTTGACATAAGGCTGACATCCATATTCGGCACTCTCAAGGTAACCTCGATTCCTTCGGGAGCCGACATTTTCCTCAACGAGAAGCGGGTGGGTGTGACGCCCTACAAAAATGAAAAGCTCTTGCAGGATAATTACATGCTCCGATTGACCCTGCCCGCGTACCAAAGCATTACGGATTCCCTGTCGGTAGTCAAGGAACAGACCTTGGACAGACACTACAAGCTTGTGCATACAAAGGTATTTCTGGATTCAATCGGAGCTGCGGCGAAAGCCGCCCACAAGAGAAGCCAGTTGACGCGAAGGATCGTGTTTGGTGCGTTTGCCGCGGGCTGCGCCGGTGTTGGCGCGTATTTCAATCAAGCGGCCGCAAATGCCTACTCCGATTACTCGCGCCCGAATCAAACGCCCAATGCCTATGATACGGACTGGAACAAAGTTCAAACGAATGCGACCACGCGAAATGTCCTTTATTCGGTTGCCGGCGTCCTTGCGGCGGCGTTTGTTATTTCTATACCATTCTGAGGGGTTTACCTATGAAGCTCCATGGACGTCTGCTAATAGTGTTGCTTCCCGCACTCATTCTGTGCGGGTCCTGGAACAGGGATAATCCGGATGACCCGAGAGGAAACGACTATTATTCCCCAGGTACCGTAACCGATACTGACGGGAATGTTTACCAAAGGGTAACGATCGGGACGCAGGTGTGGATGACAACGAACCTTAAGACTACTCATTATAACGATGGCACGGCAATCCCATTAGTAACGGTTGGAACGGCGTGGGCCAATATTTACAATTCCAATCTTACCACACCGGCATATTGCTGGTATAATAACGATTCTATTACCAATAAGAATACCTATGGAGGATTGTACAACTGGTATGCGGTAAATACCGGAAAACTGGCCCCAAAAGGCTGGCATGTCGCGACGGATTCAGAATGGACTGTACTTGAAAACGTTCTCGGTGACTCAAGTGTGGCGGGAGGGCCGCTGAAAGAAGCAGGCACAATGCATTGGGCTTCTCCCAATACTGGTGCTACAAATTCATCCGGCTTTTCAGCGCTTCCGGGCGGTGGTCGTGACTCCTATGGAGTTTTCAGCGTCATTGGCACCTACGGTAGCTGGTGGTCCTCTACGGCCTACGATGCGGCAAATTCGTGGTACCGTGGCATGTTCTACAGTGGCGTGGGTGTGTTCCGCCAGGGTGTCAACGGCATCTGTGCAGACGGGTTCAGCGTCCGATGCGTGAAGGACAATGCCGCGCCTGTTGCGCCAAGTATCACCATGCAGCCGCATCCCCTGACCGTGACAGTAGGTGGAAGCGTGACGTTCAGCGTGACTGCAACAGGAACGGCCCCGCTTTCGTACCAGTGGTATATTGGCAGCACTGCAATTTCAGGGGCAGCTTCAGCGAGTTACTCGATATCGAACGTTCAGGCGGCCAATGCGGGAACGTATACCGTCACGGTATCCAACGGCACTTTGCCGAATGTAACGAGCAACGGGGCGGTGCTGACAGTGAGTGCTGCTACGGGAGGTACTGTTACCGATATTGATGGAAATGTTTATAACACCGTCGCAATAGGGACACAAGTCTGGATGGTGGAAAACCTTAAAACCACAAAATATAATGATGGAACACCAATACCGTTGGTGACGGTTGGATCAACATGGATCAATCTTACAACAGGCGGGTATTGCTGGTATAATGATTCTATCGCCTACGGGAACACCTACGGAGCATTGTACAATTGGCATGCCGTAAACATGGGAAAACTTGCCCCAAACGGCTGGCATGTACCGTCAGATTCCGAATGGACCGTACTCACCTCATTCCTTGGCGGCCTGACTGTTGCCGGGGGTGCGCTAAAAGAATCCGGAACGACACATTGGCTTTCTCCCAACACCGGTGCAACAAATTCGTCCGGTTTCTCGGCGCTTCCGGGTGGTTATCGTAACAACGATGGTTCATTCCTTGCTGTTGTCACCAACGCTTATTGGTGGTGCTCCCCGGCCAGCGGTGCGCTTAATTCGTGGTATCGTGACATGGCTTGGAATTACGCGGGTGTAGACCGTAACGACTTCAATGTACCTTACGGCTTCAGCGTCCGGTGTGTCAAGGATACCAATGCCAATCCTGATACGAATGCCGGGCCCTGGACGACCAAAACCAGCATGTCCACGGGAACAGCCTACCTGGGCTGTGCCGTACTGGACAACAAGATATACGCCATAGGAGGCAACAACGCCGGCGGCGCGGTCGCTGCGGTTGAGGAGTACGACCCCGCCACCGATGTCTGGACTGCGAAACCCAATATGACAACGGGAGGAAGTGTGGGAGCTGCGGTTGTCAATGATTCGATCTATGTGATCGTCGCCGACTTCTCTTTGGTGTACAGATATGACCCGCTCGCCAACACGTGGACGGCACGGAGCCCCCTGCTGACTGGGGGCAGCAATATGTCGCAGTTGTGAATAGCAGGATATATGCGGCCGGGGGGTACAACACCACCACTGGTTCGCTGGCCGCCAACGAGGAGTACGATCCCGCCGTCAACGTGTGGACCGCAAAGGCCAGTATGCCGACTGCCAGGAATGGCCTCACCGTAGCAGCTGTCAATGGCAAAGTCTACGCTATCGGAGGTGAATACTCCTCGAATACCCCTTATGCAACGGTAGAAGAGTATGACCCGTCGACGAACACTTGGGCAACAAAAGCCAGCATGAAAACGGCAAGAAGAGGGCCGGCGGCGGCGGTGGTTAACAACAAGATCTACGTGATTGGCGGCGGCGCTACCAGCACAGTTGAGGCATACGATCCTGCCACAAATACATGGACAACCAAGGCCAGCATGCCGACAGCGAGATCGTTTCTGGGAGTGGCTGTCGTCAATAACAAGATATATGCCATTGGCGGGAGCAATCCCAGCGGCGTTTATCTCACGACCGTTGAAGAGTACGACCCCATACTAGACCCTTGAGGGCAGCTCTGACGAGTCGAGGAGCTTCGGGAAGGGCCTTGACATCGGATCAAATCCAGGGCGCGCCGTGCCCGGGTCGAACGTGGGGCAACCGTTCAGGGTTCCCACAGACCGGGCATCAAGCAGCCCCCTGAGCGTATCAAGATGGTCCGCCGTGCGTGGCACGGACCTCGATACGCATTCGGATAGCGGTAGCCAGCGGCGTTATGCCGTTGCCCGTTTGATGCCTCGAAATGTTGAAGTCTTCGCAATTAAATTCCGCTTAGCAAACCGTTGCCTTGGGCCACTCTGCCACCCCTCCCGGGAACTTTTTAATTTTTGAATAAGAGGGAACAACTGAATATCGCAAATCACCTTTGGATTACCAACATGCGTTGTGGAAAAATGGCCGTGTCGATAACAGACCTGTCTTCACTACATCAAGAACGGTTCTTTCTCCCTGTCACCCTAAATATTTTGTCGAATTGCATCGGACTCATGTGTCCGATTGAGGAATGTTTTGGTTGACGATTGTAGAAAAGTTATCCTATTTGCAAAATCGCGAATCGGAAGGTTTTCATGTTCAGGGCATTCGCAGAGGAATGGAATGTCTATAGAAACACAAGCCGTGCACGCGTCCTTCGTCCCGTAGGGACGGCACATCCGCATGCTGATAATGACGCGGCGCAACAGTATCAGAAGTAGGAAAGATCAACTCGCTAAGAGAGTTCTTCCTGATACTCGGAAACGAGCTTGGCGATGGTGCGCAAAGGCACCGGCTTTGAAAAGAACGTGGCATTGAGATCCTTCAGTCTTTCTTCGCCAATCTCCGAAAGATACCCCGAAATCATGATCTTTCTCAAGTTCGGGGAAACCGATTCCATGAGTTGAACTCCGTCGAATCGAGGCATCTTGAAATCGGTAATGAGGACGTCCACCGGATTTTGCTCAATAAACGCCTTTGCCGCAAGAGAGTCGTTGAACGCATGGATTTCAATTTCCTTAATTGCAAAGAGAAGGTACTCCTTTAGAATATCGGTAATTTGTTCTTCGTCATCGACAACGACGACTTGAATCATTCGAGCCATTGCAGTGTCCTCTTGGTTGAGTCTCTATCTTACGACACCAACGTGTTCAATACAATGGATAGTTGGGGAAACTTGCCTGGCGGAAACGGGCGAGGCCGGCCAAACTCCCCGCCTAATAACCTCTTTCTTTTCGGCAAATACGCAAGCCCTTGACACAGGCTTGATGCAGGAACAATATTACTTGTTGTATGGAGCAAGTGAGGGGACCCCGCCGGCCAAGTCGCAATACCGCACACGTTAGCTTCCATGTTAGGGCATTCAAAAAAGAACCGGCGTGATGAAAACAAAGGAAGGTAAATGACCACAAAACATCTTTCGATAATATTTATAGTACTGGGTCTCAGCCTTTTTTGTTCCTGCTCCGCGATTAAGGAAGGTGTTGCAATTCTTAGGGCTCCAAGGAATTTCATTGATATCGGAAATCGTGTTCACATTGAAAGCAGAAATGATGAACAATTTGGTCAAAATCTTAAAGATGTTTTGCCCTTTTTGGTTGACTCCGTCGAAAAGAAAGAACTGCACAAATTTATCGACTCTCCAGATATTTACGTGTGCAATACAAACAAATCGTTTTGCAAATATGCAGGTTCCAAATATCCTGGACCCAGAGCAAAAGTAACACTCAGAGGGCTTTTCATCTCGCCAAGGCTAAAAGAGGCAAATGATTGGTACAAAATTATCTATCATGAACTCTCTCATGTAATCCTGATTCAGTACTTGGGAATTTATCATTATATACAGTTACCGATTTGGTTTGATGAAGGTCTTGCTACGTATATTTCAAATGGGGGCGGTTCGGGAAACATTACGGATAGCGCAGCAACTTCGGAGATTTTGCAGGGTAATCATTTTCATCCGGTTGAAAGCGAAAACAGATTATTTCCGAAAAGTTTTAGTAATGACAATATTCCTCCCTGGATGGAATATCGCCAATCTATGCTATTTGTCAAATTCCTTAAAGAAGGAAGAGAAAAGGAGTTCGAAGGGTTTCTTGACGCAGTCTTCAATAAGGAATCCTTTTCTAAGACTATTGAAGCCTCTTATCAGATGAACGTATCAGAACTTTGGAATAAGTTCCTTGAAAAGTCAAAGACTGACAAAAACCATAACAGCGCCTCGGAGGAAAAGAATGCCCCAAGCACAGGCAGCCAACGGCCCAAGTGATGCAATGCCTGTTTAGCGCCTCCGTCGCCGTCCGTAAACAGCGGCGTCATGTCGGCAATCCGGCTACTTCTCGCGTTTGTTGGACGTTCGGCAAAACTATCCCCCAACGGGGCGTCCCGGCACAAAGAACCTTATGAAAGTTCTTCACAAACACGTTGCATGCAAGGGCTTGGTTCGACATTGCTTTTGGCTCTTTCTTGCGATCCCCGTGGAACCGTCGGTTGCGGCCCCCATCGACACAACGGTATGCGCCCATTGCAGTCCGTGTGACGACTCCCTGATTGGCGTCTTGAAATTGGAATCGCCGCTTGCCCTGTCGGAAGACGAGAGAAACTACATGAAGATACGCAGGCGGCAGTGTGCTCTGTACACGCAGAATACCCGTTCCTCCTCAGACTCGGCGCAAAGCAAAGCGGACATTGTCGGCAAACCGGAATACATTCCGGAAAAGGCATTCCGGTTTAGAGTTTCGGTTGATCCGGTGGGAATGATATTCGGCAATACCTATCAGATCGGCTGTGAATATTTCCTTCCGGGCGGCGGCACCATCGGCGCTTTTCCCGAACTCATGTTCTGCAAGTATTCAAATAGATTGGGAATCTCCGCGGAGTACCGCTATTTCTTTCCAGCTCCGCTTTTGAGGGCCTGCTATGTGGGCGCGAGGGTAGGTGTGCCTCCCATGAAGCTGGAATACGAGGAGTACACCAACGGTGAAGTTACGAGGTCGGAAACCGACGCGGTGAGCGCCTTTTCCGTATCCGGCGGGGGAGGATTTGCCAGCCAATTCAGATTCGGGCTTTGCGTGGGCGCATCACTCTTTGTAGGATATGTCACCCCGATATCATCCCCAAGCAGCTCTTTTCAAGCGATAATGAATCAGGAAAACCTGTCATATGATCAGGTTTCTCCGATAGTGGTGATGATCAAAGGTCAGATCGGCTGGGCATTCTAAAGTTGTAATCGCGCCCGGATGCGCTGTTTGTTCGCGTGAAGGAATAGAAGATCCGGTCTGTGTGCCACTATCATCCCTGATCGTGCATTATGTCGTTTCGTCTTGCTTTTTCTTCCTCCTCAGCGGCGGCCCCTGAGGCCGACGGATTGGTCCGCTCGTGCTGTCCGAAGCCCGGTACAGACCAGGAAGAACCGCTTGCGGGAAAGTGGATTGTTAGGAATTTGGTGTGAATACGCGCAAGGTTGACCGCGGCAACACGCCATTGTATATTGATTTGCTGGTGGGTTGACTTAGGCAGGATTGCATGCGGAAGAGAACGCGGATTTGCGGAATTGTCGAGAGTACGTACCGCCAAATGAGGGAGGAAGCATTCTATGCAGGGCAGCAAGGCTAAGAATATTGACGAATACATAAAGATGTGGCCGCCGGAAATACAAAAGAGACTGAGTAAGATCCGGAAAACAATCAAAGAAATCGTTCCGGCCGCGGAGGAGCGGATAAGTTATCAAATGCCAATGATGTATCTGGACGGAGTTCTCGTCTACTTCGCCGCTTTCAAAAACCATATCGGGTTTTTTCCCACTTCGAGCGGGGTAAGCAAATTCAAATCGGAATTGGGTGAATACGAAACTACAAAAGGAACAATCCACCTTCCATACGACAAGTCGATTCCTTTTGATCTGATAAGAAGAATAGTACTTTTCCGGGCAGAAGAGAACCGGCAGAGAATTGGGGCAAAGAAGAACAAGAGAGCCAATAAGAAGGTTTCAGGCGGGGAGAATCACCTTGTTCGCCCAAGGAGGTCCATACCTCGCATTGCTTGATTAATGGCGATTCGCGGGACCTTTCTTTCATAAACAATGAAACCGTGCATCTGGTCACTTCGTTCGCGGCAGGGAGTAGGGCGCGTTTCATTGACCGCTCGTGCAGACTTTGCAGGCGTTGTTTTGTTTTTCTTCCCCCTCAGCGGCGGCCCGGAGGCCGGAGGGTTGGCCGCTTGTGCTGTCCGAGCCCGGCATCTTGGTACAAATGCGAGGTTTGTCTTGCCGGGTAAGTTTACAAGCGGCCCGACGGCCAAGGGTTAAGCCGACGCTGCGGGGCGGCGTTCTTTGCTTACTTTCTTTCGCTGCAGAATGAAAGTAAGTCTGGGTTCGGGAGTGAAAGGGCAAACGACATAATGGATGGTGCAAAGCACCATTACCTTGCCCTTACAAAACGTTAGTGAAACCTCCTGACCCCGTATGAGGCAACCGAAATCGCCTTGACGGGGCGGTGTTGATCGCGTGGAAGATAACGAGGAATATATCACAGGAACGCCTTGATGATTTCATTCACCACAGCGTGTATCGTTGCTTCGTTTGTCGCGGGCATCCTGGTTATTGTGAAGATCCGCCGGTACGACGTATTCGAGCGGGAGCCGTTTCTCGCCCTTGTGAATTCGATGCTTCTCGGTGGCGCAGGGGCGTGGTTGCTGGCCGCCGGCGGCTATCAGGTGCTGCGAACCTTCGGCGTCACTCACCTGAACAATGTCGCCGGTGCGTTCCTGGTGATCGGGCCGGTGGAAGAACTTGCCAAGCTCGCCGCCTTCCTTGTCATCTACCGTCTGTACGCAAGGGAGATCGATGAGCCCACCGACGGCATCCTGTACATGTCCGCGGTAGCGCTCGGGTTCTCATTGATCGAGAATTTCCTGTATGCCAACGCGGGATTGGGCAACGGGCGGCTCTTGTTCTACCGGACGTTCGTGGCAACGCCCGCGCACGTTCTCGCGAGTTGCTGGAGCGGGCTGGCGCCTGTTCTTTGCATCAAGTACAGGTTTCCTGTCCGGCTTGCGGTCGGCACCGCTCTGGCCACGATCGCCATACACGGCCTGTACGACTCGCTGGTGATGAGCAAAGGCGCCTACCTGGCGCTCTTGCTTCTGCTGGTGCTGTACAACATTCTGGTGAATGTCTTGACGTACACCAACCTGGTTTCTCCTTTCAAGAAAGGCCTGCGGCAGGCGGTACGCGAGTACGAATCCACGGAGACGGTGATGGGTTTCTGCGTTTGCTGCGGGAAGGAAAATTCGTTGCAGGAATACAGGATAGCCGACTTCAATTTCGCCAAGTGCCTCTTCTGCGGAAAGTACGGCATCTCGCGCGATAACATCTTTAGACTGTTTCATCATTTCGCGCCGGACTTTGGCCGGATCGGCAGCAGGTACAACCGGAGCGAAGACAAACCCGGGTTCTTTTCGCTCTACTCCGGCAACTATATCGATGATGCAAGGAAGCGGGGCTACTTTGACCTGGATGAGCTGTCCGCGGTCATAGAAAAGTTGAACGCGGACAAGAAGGCCCGGCTCAAGAAGAAATTCCCGATCGACGTGATCTTCAGGGACCGTTTGATCGAGAATCCTCCTGCCGACGCGGCCGGGCCGGCCAATCAATGGGCTTTCGATGCGGTGATCCTGCCGGTCGGGATTCTCATTACCGTGGGAATAATGCTCGGTCTGGTCAAGTCCCGCCGGTTTGACTACAGGGCGTCCACCGAGTTCAGGCTGATTGACAACAGGTATTTCTCCTTCGAATATCCCGTGTCGATGGGGGTTCCAAAACATTCCTCATACGCGGACAAGAGCGTGCAGGTCGATGTCAAGTACAAGGATTTTTACTTTCTCGGCATTCGCGCGTGCAAAGACGAAATGAACTTGGATTCATTCGTGGTCGCCGCGCCGGCTCCGCGGGACGCCGAATCGTTTCTCAGAACCGACACCGTGCAATCCTGGGGCAGCATAGGCGGTTTGGGCATTGTCCGCACGTACCTTTACTCCGGAGACGAAACGGTGGCGATTGCCCGGTTCTACCACAAGGACAGCCTCTTTACGTTTAGACTGGCGGAGGTTATGGGAAGCAAGTACGCGGGATATCTCGTTAACGATCTCAAGCGAATGCGAATGTCCTTCCGGCTGCATTCCGCGGCCATACGGCCAGACACTACTTCTTTGCTTTTGGGCACATTGCGGGCGAGGAGGATGTTCATCGGGAAGTAGGTGGAGAGAGGTGTGGTAATAGCGCTTCGCGCAAATCATTGAGTCATTTTCCTTTTTCTCGCAGCTTGCTGCGGGGTCCTTTAGTGACCTGATCGCTCAGCAAGCTCCAAGGAATATTCATGAATAGCCTATTTTCTTCCATCAAGCTCGGTAGAAATGCCGTAGTAAAAAACCGTCTTTCGGTGGCTCCGATGACGACGAGTCAAAGTCATGAGGATGGCCAGGTGAGTGCTTCCGAATCTGCTTGGCTGGAACGGTTGGCGTCCGATGGTTATGGAATGATTATTACCTGCGCCGCGTCTATTTCGCGAACTGCTACAGCGTTCCCTCGTCAAATGAGCCTGGCGGATGACTCCCTTCTTCCGGGATTGACTGCTCTTGCAACGACCCTGAATAAGTATTCAACGCTCAGCGTGGTCCAACTCTGTCACGGTGGTTCCCGCGCAATCCCCGCGTTGACAGGAGTAGAGCCACGGAGCGCCAGCGCATACGATCTGCCCGGCGTCCCCGGCTTCATACGACCGCGTGCGTTTACGGTTGGTCAAATTCATGGTGTCATCGATGATTTTGCTTCTGCCGCCGAGCGGGCGGCAAGGGCCGGATTCGGAGGAATAGAGTTTCACGGTGCCAACGGATATCTTTTCACCCAGTTTACCAGCACAATGACGAATAGACGTCAGGATAGTTACGGTGGAAATCTCCAAAACAGGGCGCGTTTTTCCCGAGAGGTGGTACGCGCCTGCAGAAAACGGGTGCCGGCGGAATTCGTCCTTGGATTTCGAATGAGTTTTGAAGGTTTTCCTCCGGAAACCGGTCTTGACATCGACGAAAACATTCAGATCATGAACTGGCTTGCAGAGGATGGAATCGATTATGGTCATGTCTCACACATGGCGCTTTCATCTCCCAGCGCAAAGTATCCGGAGAAGATCGCGCTGCGGCACATCCGCGCGGGAGTGCGCAAGGAACTCCCGCTTGTCGCCGCGGGCGGTGTCTTTAGCCGGCTCGATGCGGAACATGCTCTTGAGTTTGGAGCCGACATTGTGGCAATCGGACGCGCGGCAATCGGCAATGCACTGATACCGGAGCATTTTAAACGCAGTGAAAAGTTACGTACCACGCCATTCGCCCGGGAAAGCCTGGGCTCTATTGCCGTAAGCAAAGAATTGATAGACTATATTGCACAGAGCCCCCTGGCTCGAATGAATATTATCGGATAGTTTGGCGCAAACGCGGCTACCCGCCGGACATGCGAAAGAAGTTGAAAGTTCAAAGTTGACAGTTGACAGCAAAAAAACTAAATTGACAACTGTGGCAAGAGCCTTCTGCCCTGCGTTAGTTGGACCGGAGCGGTGCGCGAGAGCGCAGGGCCGGCCGACCCGCGCCGCAGGCGCACTGGGCGGACAGGCACCGAGGCCGACTGGCCGAGCCCGCAGGGAGAACGACCCGAGCGAAGCGAGGGGAACGCCCATATTCTTATCTTGATTTAGCAGCGGGGCGCCCAGATCTTTAGTTCTTAGAAGCAAGCCGGGGAACGCCCAGGTTCTTATTTTGATTTAGCAGCTGGGCAACGCCTAGATCTATTTCTTGTTCGTCGCGCCAGGTATCCCGACACNNTGGATTCCCCGATCGTCTATTTTTCGGGCAAGAATATAGGCTTGAAATTCAGGTACTGCGAAAGTGTGTCGGCTGCCCATCCCAGTCCTCTCTTCCCCAATTGGCGCAACGGCATTGCCGGCGCCGTCGATCTCAACGGCATGCTTGCATGCAAACAGGGCTGGTTCTTCCTGTCGAGAGTCAGAATCGTCACTATGGTTGTAGAGGAGAAGGATTCTCCGAAGAAGAAAGGGAAGCGCACAGATGGGCGGTTGGACCTAGCCGGCAGTTATATGGCGTGTGTTCCCGTATACCGGCTGGATTCTACGTCCTTCAAGCAAAGACTGGCAAGACGTTTCTTGAGAGATACGAGGATTGAGGGCGATAATCTTATTATCACACTTGGATTATGACCCCGGTGTTGCTCCGGCTGCCCGGTAGATATTATCTGTCAAGAAACCTGCTTCGGCACAAAGGCATTGCAGCTCTTAAAGCTGGACACCGGGCTTCGAACAGCACAAGCGGGCCTATCCTTCGGCCTCGCGGCCTCCGCTGATGGCGGAAATCAAAGAACAAAATCAATACAAACCGGCGGATGCGGTCACGGATACTTGGGCCAATCTTCTTCTGCGCCGCGTTAGCTGGACCGGAGTGCGCGCCGGAGCGCGTTGCCGCCTGACCCGGCCGCGCAGCGGCATCGGGCAGTGCGGCAACGAGGCGAGTAGCCGAGCACGGAGGGAGAGCGACCCTCGCAAAGCGAGGGGAACGCCCAGATCTATTTATCTGCGGCGTGCCCCAATTCTTATCTTTACCCAAATTCTTATCTTGATATTGATGCGGGGTAACGCCCAACTTTTGGCGCATTATTTGCGGCTCTTATGATGAAGGGCATCAGCTTGGATTCACCGCTACTTGAGCGATTAAGGGGAAGGAGTTTTATGAACCTTTATAAGTTCATACTCGCATGCGCCGCACTATCGGCAATAGTACCAAAAACATGGGCCACGGACGTGACTAAAAGTCAATACGACTTAGGGTGTACCGGAGCGAATACGTCGGAAACGATTCTAACTCCGGCCAATGTAGACTCCGCGACATTCGGCAAACTATTCTCAAAGCCGGTCGATGGCCAGGTGTATGCGCAACCCCTGTATCTCCAAAATTTAAGCATCGGTGGAGGCAGCCATAATGTCGTATTTGTTTGCACCGAGCACAACAGCGTTTATGCTTTTGACGCCGATAATGCGACTGCCGCAGCCTATTGGCACCGGACCCTTCCCGCGAGCGTAACAAACGTTTCCGGCTGCGGCGACCTCGTGCCTGAAGTAGGGATCACCGCAACCCCGGTAATCGATCGAAACGCCGGCGCCCTCTATGTTGAGTCTTCCAGCTACGAAGACAGCGTGTACTACAACAAGCTTTATGCCATTAACCTTGCGAACGGAAATGACTTGGTAGCACCCGCAACCATTTCCCCTTCAGTCGCCGGTACCGGCGCCGGCAGCGCCGGCGGCCGCATAACCTTCAATTCATTCGTGCAATTTTGTCGCCCGGGGCTCCTGCTTCTGAGCGGCAAAATTTACATCGGCTCCGCTTCCCATTGCGATATTGGAAATTACCATGGATGGCTTCTGGCATATAACGCGAATAATTTGAGCCAAGCCGCCGTCAGATGCATCACCCCGAACGGCAACGACGGCGGAATCTGGCAATACGGCGGAGGCATCAGCAGCGACGGAACGAATATTTTTTGCGTTGCGGCCAACGGATCATATAACCCTTCGGACAGCAATTATGGGGTATCGGTACTAAAGTTTGATGCCAACCTTAACGTTGTAAGTTCGTTTACGCCTTACAATTTCAATAGCATCAACAACGGCGACGTGGATATTTCCAGCAGCGTTTTGCTGATTCCCGGCTCCAACTCCTGTACTATGGAAGGAAAAAACGGCTCGATCTACGTAATGGATCAAACCAATTTAGGCGGTTTTAATGCCGCCTCCGACAATATTCTTCAGCGCTTCGACAATGCCTATGGCGGCGGCGCTGGCGCAAATGCGATACCGGTATTCTGGAATGGGCTTTTATACTATTGGTCCGCCGGCGATCAGGTCCGTGCATATAGTTTCAATGGTACAACCATCAATACCACACTGCAATCATCCAACAATATCGGGCAAGGCGGCCGCGCAGGATCGATAACATTGTCCGCAAACGGCACGTCCGATGGAATTTTATGGGGAACCAATACGGCAACGGGGCATTTTTATGCTTTTTTGGCGTCCAAGGTCTCAACGACGCTTTGGAATGACGGGCAAGCCGCCAATTCCCGGGATCAACTGGGAAGCAGCGTGCTGAAATATACGCGTCCCATTGTTGCAAACGGTAAAGTGTATGTGCCAACGGTAAACTCCGTGGTGGTATATGGCCTCCTGAAAACAAGCGCGGCAAACCGCGTCTTCGACAAAACCGGTTCATTTCTCTCCGTACAGGCGCACATTGTCAGGAGAAACGTTCTGGCGCTCGAATTTTCGCGCAGCGGCGATTTCGGCGTTTCGATTATTGACATGCGCGGAAAAGTACGGGCGGGTTTCGCCGGGTTTGCAAGCGGAATCCGCATAGACAGGGACCTGACTCCTTTTCGCCTGACGCCCGGGGCCTATTCGGTAAGGGTTGATTTTCACCGTGGAGATCCGGCTGTTGCACATATCATTATTGAATAGGGGGTATGACAAATCGGGCTTTACCTTTATCTTTCTGGTAGTTTGACATAAGAGAAGAACGGCCTTCGCATAGGCGGAGCCGGGGCCTTCTGCCCCGTACCCCGACCAAAGGTACGTCTGCAGCGACGTCCCCTTGGAACCCCGCGCCGGCCTGCAGTGGCGCTGACCACCGCGCGCCAGCTAGGGCTTGCGGAACAATGGAAAGATATCGAAAGGCCTTTTGCTTACGCAAAAGGCAGGACTCGTCCTCGCCCTACACTGAAGCGAGCAACCGATGTACGTCAAGTTCGTTACAAACGGGAACCAAGTTCGGGCTGGCGCGCGGTTGCGCCACTGATGGCGGAAGAGAAATACAAAGAAAATGCTTCTTAGGAAAACCTCCGGCCTCAAGAGCGTCGCTGATGGCGAAAGAAAAAGCAATGCAATCCATCACGGGTAAATTCGCGCAAGCCGTTGTTGACATTTGGTGAACGATCTTCTGCCCTGCGTTAGGTGGACCGCAAGGTGCGCTGGAGCGCATTGCCGCCTGACCCGGCCGCACCGCGGCATCGGGCAGTGCGGCAACGAGGCCAAGCGGCCGAGCCTGGAGATTCAACACGCCCAATAGGAAGGGCGTGTTACAACCGGCCCCGCGTAGCGGGGCAACGCCCAGAGTTATACTTTTTTCTAATCAATCGGGGAAAGCCCGAATTCTTATCCTAATTGTCTACTTGTCTTACTTATTCGACTAGTATTCCTTCACGACCGACAGCTTCACCGACCGTCCTCCCAGTTTGCCGAAATCTTCGATCGTATTCCCTTCCAGCCGCACGTCTTCCCTGTGCAGCAGCATCTCCTTGTATCGAAGCCGCACATACCAGTCGCGGCTCATGCGGAAATTAAGGCCGCCGCCCGCAGACCAGCTTTCCAATTCCCAGGAAAGGCTGTTGCGAAGCCGGAAGAAGCTCAAATCGTAACGAACCTCCGCAACCGCCGAAAGCCGGGAAGAAAGCAAACGTTCTATTTCGAACTTGTCCCATGCTACTCGCAGGATCGTCTTTCTTGTGGCTTGCCACTGGACGGTGGGGAGAAGGTTAAAGGGCATTCGCCACGAATCGAAATGGTACTGAAACTGAATTCCCAGGCCCAGCTTTAGCGTGCCGGACACGGTAATCCGATGGTCGTAGATCAATTGCACATACCAAACATGCGGGTCGCTGCGGCCAAAATCGCTTGCAACTCCCGGCTCGGCCATTACCGTGCCTTTCTGGTTCGCAAAATCGATGAGCGTTACCCCGGCAAATACCCCGTAGCGTTGCATGAGAACGGATGAACTGTTTAGCCGCTCCCCGCGAAAGTCGATTATGCGGTCCATGAGGTCCATTTCAAGAGCGCAGAACACGCTTTTCCCAAGCACCTTGAATCCGGGCAAGCCGGCGTACACCCAAACATCCTGGAAATCAGACTGTGAATTAAGCGAATCATGATCGAACGGGGTCGAAAAGAACTGCTCGATTGAGGCGGAGACGATGTCGTCCCGCAGGGTGAGAGTGTCGGCGTGCGCCGCGAAGCCGCATCCGAGCGCAAGGGCCATCAAGACGGCCGGCAATTTCCTCATCACAGTTAAACCGCCGTTTGAAATAGGCATGGCGTTCCTTTACAACCGCAGTAAAGAACAGCAACATGTGGGCCAAACCGTGCGCAGGATAGTTGAGAAGTTTAGAAGTTGAGAACTTGAAAACGAGTCGAATCATTTGCCGCCGCTGCATTCCGGCATCTTGCTTTTCGCAATCAGCCCCGCTTCTCATTCAGCGATGCACAGGGTGAGCAATCCACAGGCATTTGTAATTGACCGGATAAGCAATAGCATTATAGTGCGGTCACCAATTGCTTGTAAATCTCCCTCGAGTCCGCCTGCGCTTTCGATCTGATGGAGTTTATTTCTTCGAAATGCAATTCAAGCAGGGAAACGACGTTGGCGTCGAGCGTACCGCTTTTCGCCATGCTCTGCAAAACCTTCTTCGTTTCCGCGTCATTCATTCCTTTGCGGTAGGGTCTATCCTCGGTGACGGCGGTAAAGACGTCGGCCACGCACATGATTCGTGACCCGAGCGACAGGTCTTTTCCCAGGTGGTGAAAGGGATATCCTTTGCCGTTGAGCCGCTCGTGGTGAAACGCTCCCCAGGTATTGATGGTCTCGAAGTCCTCGACGGTTTCGAGTATCCGGTAGGTGTGATAGGTGTGGCTTCGGATGATGTTGAATTCTTCAGGCGTGAGCTTTCCCGGCTTTTCGAGAATTTCCCTTGAAACGGCGAGCTTGCCGAGATCGTGAAGCGAGCCCGCTATTTTCATCATGCGGCATTCCCGTTCCGAGAACCCGCACAGCTTGGCCAGGTGTTCGGCGCCGGCCGACACCCCGCTGGAATGGGTCGCCGTAAATGAACTGCGGAAATCGATGACTTTTGCAAACAGCATCGCGAGATCGCCAAGCTGGTTGAGGTCCATTACAATGGTTTTTGACCTTGCCTTGCGTCTGAGATGACGGTAGATCGAGGCCGATTTTGTGTCCAGCCAGAAATATTCCTTTTGCGCGAGGGACACGAACGCGTCAACCAGGTTCGGATCGAACATTTCGCCGCTTCGCTCTTGGGTCTTTTCGATAATGCCCTTTACCTGTCCCAGGACTTCCTTGTTCACGTCGATGAGCACGGCGATCCGGTCGGCAAGGTGAACGATGTGACTTTCGACAGGCACTGGTTGGCCCGCGCATTGCGTCCCTTCTCCGTGGTTCCAGAAGGTGTGGTGGAAATTTATAACGGGTGTGAGAAAGGACAGCGGTTCAAAAAGGGAAAGCAGTCCGCCGCCAAGCACCGCGTGCTGCTTGCCGGACTCAAAGTCGAAATTGAAAGTATCGATTCGTTCCGTAAGCGAAAGCGCTCCGATGTCGTGCAGGGCCCCGGCAAGGATAAGGTCTTTCTGTTTATCCAGGGGATAGCCGAGTTCTTCGCCGATGCAGGAGGCGATATAGGCAACCTGCTTGTGGTGGTCCACCAGGGCCGGACTTACCAGATCGACCGCGTCCGAAAGGCAGGCGACCAAGTCGAACAGTGGAATTTGGGGTTCCTTTATCATGGTGCGAAAGTTAGCGGTCCGTGCCGCCGGAGTGGTGCAATAATCTGATGACCGGGACGGTGCTCTCCAATACTCGCCTTGATACTTGGCATGCTGTTACACGACAATTAATTGTACAATGAATTGCGTGCTTTCACCATATTTGTGTTGAAGAAAACCATTTCTAACGATAAGATAGTAGGTACCCCCGAATTGTCTCCCTTTGCCGCACACCTGCGGGCCGCCTATGTATTGTTAGAAACAACATGGAAAATTGGTATGGTGTCATCAGCCAGTCACTTGCGTAACGAAAACGTGCATATCCTTGTTGCCGACGACTCACGGGAAATGCGTGATACGCTGTGTGATATTCTGTTGTTTGAGAAATATTCGGTGACGCCCTTCGATCCGGCAACGGCCGATCCGCTCGTTCTTCAGATTCCCTGCGACGTAGTGATACTGGACATTTTCATGCCCAACACCGACGGCTTCAAGCTGCGCGAGGAAATCTGCAAATACTCCCCGGACGCCCAATTTATCGTCATCACGGGCAAACCCGACCAGAAACTGTTTGCAAGAGCAATGGACATCGGCGCACACACCTTTCTCACCAAACCGTTTAGTGCCGAGCAGATCAAATACAGCATTCTGGGCGCCTTGCGCATGCAGGAATTGCTCAGGAAAAAACGGGAAATCGAGGTGGATGCCGGCGCTCAGGGAATAGGGCTTATCGGATCGTCAAAACATATGGCGGATATTCGGAGGAAAATTTCCGAAATCGCTCCGCTTGACATCCCGGTAGTGGTGGCGGGAGAGAGCGGCACCGGCAAGGAAGTGGTCGCGCGCTGTGTCCACGAATTCAGCCCGCGCGCCAAGGGCCGTTTCACCACCGTCAACTGCGCCGGTCTTCCTCACGGGCTCATCGAGTCGGAATTGTTCGGCCACGTGCAGGGCGCATTTACCGGCGCAGCAAAAACCAAACACGGCTATTTTGAGGTTACCAACGGCGGCACGTTGTTCCTCGACGAAATAGGCGATTTGCCCCTCGAACTTCAGAGCAGGCTTCTTCGCGTGCTGGACAGGGGAGAATACAACCGGGTGGGCGACACCGAGCTTCGGCGCACCGACGTGCGGATCGTGTGCGCCACGAATTGCGACCTTACGGCCATGATGGAAAAGGGGACGTTCCGCAAGGACCTCTATTACCGGCTGCGGGGATCTCAAATTACTCTGTTGCCGTTACGGGAGCGAAAAGACGACATACCCACGCTTGTCCGGTATTTTCTATCCGATGAGTTGTATTCCGTTGTTCCGGACGCAATGAAGGCGCTCATGGACTTTGACTGGCCTGGAAATATCCGGCAGCTCAAGATGACCGTTTCGAATCTCAAGGGCGTGTGCATTAGTAAAATAATAACCCTGGAAAACGTGGCCGGTATTTTGGGAGTTTGCGTGAGCAAAAATAACGGCACCGAAGTATTGCTGCCGTATAAACAATTCAAAAACAAGGTGCTGTCGGTTGCGGAAAAGCAATATTTTAGATCGCTCATCGAGGCTGCTTCCGGAAATATTGCCCGCGCGTCCAGAATGGCTGGAATGGACAGAAAGAACTTCTATGAGAAGCTGAAGCATTTCGAAATACCCTTCAAGAAGAGTCAAGGGGACCTCTAGAAATTGCCCCAATGTCATTGCGAGGAGCGAAGCGACGCGGCAATCACCCGTAATTCATCACAAAAACGCGAGATTGCTTCACTTCGTTCGCAATGACAAAACGCGTTTTTGAANNTGAATATTTAGAGGTCCCCTTAATAATAGCGAGGCATTTCTACCACACTCCTTTTCCTGTAACCCGCTGAATCGACAGAAATAGACCCTGTAAACTCTTCTTTTGTCCGCGGTACATTCACCACACTTTGCCGGTTTCTTTTCGTCCCCGCATCCTGCCAGTATTCCCGCAAAACATTGATTCGCAATCAATAAAGCCTGTAGTTGGAATGTGGCTTGGCAGTTGCGAGATATATTCCGAAACTCTAAACAAGGGTGTACGCACTATGCTTGAAGACATCTTGATAATAGGAATTGACCAGTACGACCGGGAAATAATTACCAAGCTCTTTTCGGAGAAATACGGCCTTATGTTTGTTGACAAAACGGATCGCAGGTCTTGGTGCGCCACGAGCCCGTTCTTTAAACTTGTTATTTACAATATGGGCATACCGAGCGAAGAAAGCCTCCAAGCGCTTCAAAGCATAAAGAACAACGATTCTTTCGAAAGACCGGTAATCGTCATCACCTCACAGAACACCGTAGACGTTGACCGTTTCCTGGCTACCACGGGAGTGTTCTATCATCTTGTGAGACCGTTTGAAATTCGCGACCTCGACGACCTCATAAGCGGCGCTTTGCGGTTCTGGAAGAAAAAGCTTATTGATGTTCCGGCGCAATTCGAACCCCGGAAAGCAGTGAGGGAATAATGGACACAAAGTATCGCATCCTTGTCGTGGACGACTCGGAAACCATCAGGGACGCAACAGTGGAAATCCTCGCTCACGAAGGGTATTCCATGATGACCGCAAGCGGCGCGAACGAGGCATTGTCGCTGCTTTCCCAAGGCCGGTTCGACTTGTTTCTTCTGGACGTGATGATGCCGGAAGTAAACGGACTCACCCTGCTGAAGGATCTCAAGGTGTACGAAAACACCTACGAGGCGGTCATGATGACCGGCCACGAAAACATCGATGATGCCGCAACGGCTATGGAGCTTGGTGCTTTTAGTTATATACGCAAGCCGATCAAAAGGGAAGAACTGATCCACCATGTGCAAAAGGCGCTTGCCATGGTGAGCGTTAAGAAGAACCGCTACGACCATCTCATGGCATTGGAAGAAAAGATCCGGAGTCGCACAACGGAGCTGGAAAATGCGGTGCGCCAGCTCGAGCAGCAGGGCATGCGGATCGACGCGATTATCAACAGCATGGGCGAGGGGCTTCTGGCAACGGACAACAACGGAACCGTTGTGCTCATGAACGGCGTTGCGGAAACGATTACGGGCCTGCGGTTCAGCGATTGCGCGGGAGTGCATGTGGCGCGTCTTGATGCAAGGAGAGAGGTGAAAGATTTTTTGCGGTCCCATGCCGGAGAGATGATGCCGGCCATGATTGAAACCAAAGTCCTTTCCGTGGCGCTGGACAATGCCGACACGCGCCATTATTCGGTGAACATGCAGGCGATAACGGATGAAGCCGGGGACAGGACCGGCACCGTAATGCTCTTTATGGACCAGACCGGCGCGGTGCATATGGAGGCGCTGCGGAATTCGTTCCTCAGCGTTGCCGCGCATGAGCTGCGGACACCGGTCAACATAATCATGAATTACCTTTCCCTCCTTAAAACCAAGGGCGATAGCGGCGACATCCGGGCCGTGGCGGTGGAAGACATGAGCTGCGCTAACAACCGGATAAAATATCTTGTCAACAGTATCATATCCTTTGTCAACCTTTCGGCCGGCTACATCCCGGTTTATGCCGGCACGGTTGACGCGGGAGCAATTGTCCGTGAGGAAATTGAAAAGCTCGGCGGCGAGATGCGGGAGAAAAACGTCGGGTTCGAAGTCGCACCCGCAAATGGAGCGTCCCTCATCAGCGCGGACCCGCACCTTGTACGGGTAGCGCTGTCCAACGTGCTGAGCAACGCGGTCAAATTCAACAGGCAGAACGGGAAAGTGCGCATCGCCGTTAAAGACGCGGCGGTAAAGGGAGCGCCGGGAATTTCAATTGACGTATCGGATGATGGCGAGGGAATATCGGAGCGTGCGATGAACAATCTTTTCGAAGGTTTTATCCAGGGGGAAGATCCCAATACCAGGAGCCATTCCGGGCTGGGCACGGGGCTGTACCTTGCAAAACGCGCGGTTGAGCTGTTGGGCGGGGAAATCCGCGCGGACTCGCATCAGGGACAAGGAAGCAGGTTTTCAATAGAACTTCCTGTTTGTCCGGTGGGCTGCACATTGCTCGAAAAGGGGCCGATCCTGCATCGGACCTGAAGAATGCAGTTTTCCGCAAAGGCGCGAAGTACGCTAAGGTTCGCAAAGGGAAGCGGGTCCAATGTCAATAACTTGCAGAAAACGGAAGCGAGACTTCGATATTTGGCGGATAATGCCTTGCAATAGTAGAAACTCTTTACGGCCATTTCTTTGCGGCCTTTGCGGTGAGAATTATCTCCGGAATTACGGATCAAACTTGACATGGAGGAAACATGGCGGCAAAAGTACTTGTGATCGACGACGAAAAACTTCTCGTAAAATCCACCTGCATGGCCCTGTCGTTCTACGGGTTCGAGGCCAAAGGGGCGCTCGACGGCGAGGAAGGGTTGAGCGCGGCGGTGCAGTTTGCGCCCAAGGTAATCCTTCTGGACATCATGATGCCGGGAATGGACGGCTGGCAGGTGCTGTCGCGTCTGAGGGCGGAGGAAATTACCAAAAACATTCCCGTCATCATCTTTACGGCAAAGGAACATTCCAACGGGACGTCCCTGGCGCGGTCGAAGGGCGCGGTGGACTATATCTCCAAGCCGTTTGAACCCGAAGAACTCGTGGCAGTGCTCAATAAGTACATCGCGGCTTGACGCAGGCAAGGAGAACCTCATGAACATGAATGTTACGCACAAGGAATTTGAACAGATCGCCGACTATCTTCCCGTGGGGATTCTGGTATTCGATCCGGGGATGCAGATACGTCTGTGGAACGATCTTGCCCTCCAGCTTACCGGCATCGGGATAGAACACATTCTGTCGGGCAATTACAGTTCCCTGCTTGACGAAAAAGTTCTTGCGATGCTCGCCGTTGCCAGAGATGCCGAAAAAACATCACAACAGCATCTGCTTTTGGAAAAAGACAATAGAACCGTCAGTTACACGGTGAAGAGGGTCCCCGACAATAGCGATATCGAAACGATACTCATTATCGAGGACGCCACAAGATTCCTGCAAATCGAACGGATCGAACGGGATTTTATCGGCACCCTGCTACATAAGCTGCGGGGCCCACTGTCCACCCTCAAGACATCGCTTGCCATGATGCAGGGCGGCGCGATCGAAGGACTTGCGCCCCAGGGCAGGGAAATCCTCGACATGGGATATCACGAAGTGAACCGGCTCGTAACGCTCACAAACGATTTGCGCGACCTTTTCCTCATAGAAACAGGACTTGCGGAAAAAGACATTGAAATCGAAAAGTTCAATGTCTCCACCGCGCTTAATCGCGCGGTTGAAGACCTGGCGAGAATGCCTGATCCGTTTGGTTCCGTCCGCAAACGCCTTGTTCTAAAAAGTTTCTTTGACGTTCCCGTGGAAACGGATTTCGAAAAGCTGAAGAAGGTTTTCCACATCTTATTGAAGAACGCGCTTATGTATTCCCCGGAAAAATCCGCGGTTGCCGTGGAGTGCTGCGACAACTCCGGGTCCGTCGATATCAAGGTATGTGACCAGGGCATAGGCATGTCTTTGGCCGGTATGCCGCTGCTATTCTCAAAATATTTCCGCGAAATCAACCATGCAACCAGGGCGGCGGAGGGAAACGGCCTGGGCCTTTTTATCGCCAAGTCTTTTGTGACGCTGATGAAAGGGACCATATACTGCGAAAGCATGCAGGGGAAAGGCAGCGCGTTTCTGCTCTCACTGCCGCAGGCATGGGGCAAATAGCCATGGACAAAACAGCATTTCTCATCCGGCTTGAAACCATTGAAAATCTCCCCACGCTGCCCATTATCGTCCAGCAGATCCAGAGACTCATCGCAAGCCCAAGCTCGAACATGGGCCAGATTGCGGCCGTCATCACCAAGGACCAGGCAATCGCCTCACGCGTGATACGGCTCATCAATTCCGCCTTTTACGGCATGGGCGGCAAAGTCACCTCGATCCAGCAGGCAATTGTGCTTCTCGGGCTCAATACGGTCAAAAACCTGGTGACGGGCGTTTCGGTGGTAAAAATGTTTGAAGATGCGGGTGTTGCCTCGATATTCGACAGGCAGAAATTCTGGATGCACACGTTTGCCTGCGCGCTCGGCAGCCGGGCGATTGCACGTGAAATCCATGCCGCGGAACCCGAGGATTTTTTTCTTGCCGGCCTGCTGCATGATATCGGGATTCTGGTTTTGGACCAGTTCTTCCACGGGGAATTCATAGGAGTTCTGCAATGCGCCGTGGGCGACAAGACCGATTACACAAAAGCGGAGCAAAACATCCTGGGAATAACGCATCAGGAGATTGGCGAATACGTGGCCCAAAAATGGAAAATCCCGGAATTACTCGTGCATTCCATCCGGCACCACCACAACCCGGCCACTACGGACAGCGCCTGCGCCGGGAGCATTGTGGCAATAGCTGCGGTCCATGTTGCGGATATCGCGGCATTCAACAGAGGTTTGGACCTGGGGTACAAAAACGGGGTGAAACCGTACCATACCGCCGCGATGAGGTCCATCGGCATTTCGGAAAGCCGGGTTAACGAGCTGTTCGACGGCGTCGAAAAAGAGGTCAAGACAGTTGCGGCGGAATGGGGAGTGTGAGTAGAATTGCCGGTCGCAGACTGATCCAAGCTGACTTCTGATTGCTGAAAGCTAAGTTCCGGGGCATCCATAGGCAAAAGCTGAAAAGAATGAATGTCCGTTTGTTTTATCATGAACTGATGAGTGTTACACTGATTGCTGTGTACTGATTCTTTTTTGCGCCAGGTGGACCGGAGCGGTGCGCTAAAGCGCAGAGCCGCCTGACCCCGGCCCATGGGGCCATAGGGGCAGTGCGGCACCGAGGCCTTGGCCGAGCCCGAAGGGAGACCGACCTTTTATAGAGTGGCACGGCCGTGCGACTCTACAAAAGGGAACGCCCGGAATTCTATTTTACCTTAATTCTTGAAATAGTCACTATGCTTACAAACAACGAAAATTATGAATCGGACGAACTGCTTGCGCGGATCGAGAAGCAGCTCGACGAGATAGACACCGGCGAGATTCTAAGCGACATGACCAGGGAGTGTCTTGAGCAGAAGGGATTTATAGGAAACAAACCGGTTGCGATCCCAAGAAAACAACCCAAACAGGAAACCGACAAGGAACACCTCCTGTTTGAAGAAAACGTCGATTTCGTCCGGCTACCGGACAGTACGGTCGCCGCGGAGCTTGACGCCGGGTCGCTTCTTGATTTAAAGGACGTTACCAAAGGCCAGCTTCTCGCCACGAGGAGCGCAAACGAACAGATTCCGTTTTCCAGCGGCATCAATGTCGTCCGGTCGACAGACGGCCCAAGGGAGATGTTCCATGCAAATGCCAGAGGCAAAGCGGTCATCATAAAGAACGGCCTTCATGTGGTACTGTCGGACCGTGACTGCAAGATCCAGATTCGCACCGACGACGCAAAGATGCATGCCTATCTCGATTGCGTTCCGTGCCTGGGAACAGGGAAAGCCCTGACCGTTGATGCGGTTATTGGGGAGTTGAAAAACGCCGGCGTACGGTTTGGAATAGACAATGCGGCGGCCAAAAATGCTGTTGATAAAGCGGAAACGCTAAAGAAGGGACTTTTGGACGTCTGTGTCGCGACGGGAAAGGCGCCGACGCCCGGAGACGACGGCAAGGTACACTACGAATTCAAAATTGAACAACAGGAATACGATTTTCAAATTCTCCCCGACGGCAGGATAGATTACCATAATTTCAAGAACATTCTCATGACCCAAAAGGGCCAGTTGCTCGCCCGGCTCGTGGAACCGAAGCCGGGTACAACCGGAACCAACGTGCTGGGCGAGGGAATCCCGGCTTCAAACGGAAATCCCGTTTTTCTCATTCCGGGCAACGGGGTAAGAAAATCCGCCAGCGGCAAGGAGTTTTTTGCCGAGACCAACGGAAGCATAATGATAAACGGTTCGGTTATCGAGGTGGTGAACACTTTTGTCGTCAATGGCGACGTGGATTATTCCACTGGAAATATCCAGTTCAACGGCAATGTTTTGATCAACGGCAATGTCCCGGATGGCTTTGAAATACAGGCCGAAGGAGACATTATCGTTGCGAAAATCGTTGAATCGGCGCGGTTGGAAGCCGGGCGCGACGTCATCATAAAAGGCGGAATACAGGGGAAAGGCAAGGGCCTTGTATCGGCGGGAAGGGACATACGCGCGGGGTATGCGCAGAACGCCCGGCTGGAGGCGCAGGGCGCGATTTACATAGAGAACTCCGCCATCAACAGTTACATTTTCACGTCAAAATGCCTTGTCATGCTGGACAAAAAAGGGTCGGTTATCGGCGGGGAAGTATTTGCCCAGCGCGGGATCGATGTGAGGGTCCTGGGCTCCGAAACCGGCGTCAAGACGTTCGTTGAGGCAGGCACGAATTTTCTTGTGATGAGAAAAGTTGCGGAACTCGACACGGCTGCGGAATTCTGCAGAACAAACATTGACAAAATAGAAGACAGCCTCAAGGCGCTTTATGGCCGCGCCAAATCGAGCCAGACATTCGATCCGGGAATGAAAAGGGTCGTGGACAAGGCGCTGGAAAAAAAGAAAGACCTGGAACAGCGCCGCGCCGTAATGATCGCCAAACGCAACGACCTTTCACTTCAGTCACAGGAAAGGGACGCGTGTTATGTCAAGGTCAAGCAGACCTGTTATCCGGACGTGTACATAAAAATCAAGGAATACAAGACCCTCGTGTCGAAGCCGAGGGACAATGTCCGGTTTTCGGAAGACCGTGAGGCTCGCGGGATCGCGGTGGGAGCGTATTGAAAAGGGCAAAGGGTAAACCATGATGATATCGAAATTCGGGTTACGGGAAGCCACAAACTGTTCGACGGCGCTGAGAAAAATCGGCCGGAACTGCCGTTCCATGGAAGAAGCCGCTGCGGAAATAGTGGACCTGTTCTACAATAGTTTTACGGATGAAACGGGCTCGACAAGAGATTTTGCTCTTGTACGCGTGTTCAAAACACATGCTTATGGAAAGCTCAATGCGGAACTGAAGAAATTTGCCAGGCAATGTTTTCCCGATGAAGTAGTGAACATTACAACAAAGTGTTTGACGCTTCTTGCGACGATCGGGGACGATGAATCCTGGAAATCACGCAGGAATTCGAGAGGGCACAAGGCTATACCTCTGTCAAGCGAAGACGTGGTGAATAAACTGCCCATGATCCGGAACCTCATAAAACAACTCGGGCTGGATGTGCAAACAGTGCTCCAGCCGGACCCGGAAATAGTCCGGGACATGTCGGAAAAAACGTATAATGTTTTTCTGGTCCCAAACGCTTTGGGCAGCCCCTATATCCCGGCACAGAATGATTTTGTAATTCCGTTCCATATAGAATCGGTCCTGGGCTTCGGCGGCGCTTTTCCGGACGGGGAAATATTTGTAACGATCATTTTTTCAAAAAAGCCTATTAACGAGGATGTCGCCACCCTATTCAAAACCATTGCTTTGTCAATAAAGGTCTCACTTCTGCCGTTTATTGGGAAAACATTTTCATGAATAGCGTAAAGACACTGCAGGACAAAATAGACGCGCTTGAACAGCTGCTTGATGTCCAGGAAAAGAGCATCATTGAGCAGACGGACAAGCTCGTTGAATCCGAAGCGCGTTTCAAGGCGATTTACGAAGGATCGAGCGATGCTCTCATGCTGCTTACGGTAAAAGGATTCTTTGACTGCAATCCGGCCACACTTGAAATGTTCGGCTTCAGTAGAAAAGAAGAATTCACGTGTGTGCATCCGGCGGATATTTCCCCGCCTCTCCAGCCGGACGGAACGGAATCGTTCCCCGCTGCCATGGAGCGCATCAAGACCGCCTTTGACACGGGAAGCAACCGGTTCGAATGGGTACACCGCCGCAAGAGCGGGGAGGACTTCTTCGCGGAAGTGCTCCTCACCGCATTCGACATGGACGGCAAACGGGTCCTGCAGGCCACGGTTCGGGACATTTCCAAGCGCAAACGGGCCGAACTCGCGCTGCAGCAGAGGGAAGCGACGCTGCACGGAATTTACATGGCTGCGCCTATCGGCATTTCCGTATCGAGCAAACGCACCATGATTTCGATCAACAGGCGGATCAGTGAAATCTCCGGATACGCGGAAGAGGAACTGGTCGGGCGCGGCGCGCGGATATTTTTTGTTGACGATGCGGAATATGAACGCGTGGGTATGGAATTATACGGAAATTCCAAGCAGACGGGACGCGCGAGCGTCGAAGCGAGATGGAAGCGCAAAGACGGAACACCGATATATGTTCAGCTTTCGGCAGCGCCCATCGAAGGCGCGGACCATGAAATTGTCGCCGTTTTGGACATAACCGAGCGGAAGCGGGCGGAAGAGGCGCTCCGAAAGAGCGAAGCAATGTTGCGCGGCGTTTACCTGGCCGCTCCGGTGGGGATTACCGTGTCGAATAAACGGGTAATAGAATCCGTCAATGGATGGTTCTCCAGGATGAGCGGTTTCTCCGTAGAGGAAATGGTCGGGATGAGCTCCCGCATGTACTTCCCCGACGATGTGGAATACGAGCGCGTCGGACGAGAGTTGTACGGCAGGGGCGGGAACGTCGAAGCGCGTCTTCGACGCAAAGACGGCATGCTATTCGATGTATTGTTGAGCATTGCGGCCCTGAACCCCTGCGATCCTTCCGCCGGAAACGTGGTTACGGCCCTTGACATCACCGAACGTAAGCGCGCCGAACGATCCATTGCCGAATCGGAAAAAGGCTTCAGGAGCATGTTCGAACTAACTTCCGAAGGGGTGACGCTCATAAGCCCGAATACCGGCAAGTTTGTCGCGGCAAACCCGGCCATGTGCGTTATGTTGGGCTATTCGGAAGAGGAATTTCGCAGCCTTTCGCCGGAAGACATCACCCCTGCCGGAATGAAAGAGGTCATGCGGTGTTCCATGAAAGCGCTTACCGACGGCGGCACAATCCCGGACCACGAAGGAATAACTGTAAGAAAGGACGGCACCCAGGTCAACGTGATCGTGAGTAACAGCCATATGTTTTGGAGAGGGGATCCTGTCTTTCATGTCACCTTCAAGGATATCACTTTTCTAAAAGAAATGCAGGACAAGTTAAAAAAGAAGAATACCGAAATCCTGGAATTCACGGACATGGTCGTGCACGACCTGAGAAAACCCCTCACGACAATGAACATCGTTCTTGGCATGTCGAGGAAAGGCGCGTTTGGCCCGCTTACCCCGGACGGCGAGGAATCGGTGGACACCGGAATCGAGGCCTCGCACTATATGCAGGAAATGCTCGAAGACCTGCTCGCATGCGCGCGGCTGGAATCCGGCACGCAGGAGCTTGCCATTGAGGAAACCCGGTTCGGGGAAGTTGTCGAACCGGTGCTCACGCGGATGAAATACCAGATTGAAGAAAAGAAGATACAAGTCGTTTTGCCCTACAAGGACATTTCGGTGATGGCGGATAAAAAGCAATTGACCAGGGTGCTCATGAATCTTGTTGGAAACGCGATTAATTATATCGGCAGCGGGCCAGACAAATTCATCAGGATAGCCTGGGAACAGAGAAACGGCGCGCCGGTATTCATGGTAGCGGACAACGGGATCGGCGTTCCCGAAGGGTCCCGCAAAGACCTTTTCGCAAAATTCAAGAGGGGCAGCAACGTTTCCGGCGTCCAGGGGACCGGGCTTGGATTATCCATTGTGAAGGGAATCGTGGAGGCGCACGGCGGGGAAATCTGGTTCGACAGCGAGGTGGGGAAGGGAACGACTTTTTATTTCACGCTTGGCGGCGAAGGGGCGAAGGCGTGAGCGGGGGAAGATGCATCTATTGCATATCATAGTAGGACAGGAAAGGATATTCTTTGTTCGGTGTCTATTTGAGTTCCTGAACAGAGCCGGATCCGATTTTCCACACACCTTTTTCACGGAATGCCGGGATGGTCTGCCTGCGGGCCGCGTTGAGAAGAGCGTTCACCGAATGTTGCTTTTCTTTGGCATAGTCCGCCAGCGGGGTTATCGTATCTCCGCGAAGGTAGGCCAGCCTTTTATGGAGCGATTCCATGAGGGCGAGAGAAATGATGGTTTCCATGAGTTTTGTTTTGTTTGATACATGGTATGCTTCGAAGGCCTTGTAATATCCTTGTTTTTCCTTGTTTCTGATGATGATGGAGGGAAACCCGTATCGGGCCAGCTGATAATTAATGATAACCCGTCCCATTCTCCCGTTTCCGTCGCAAAAGGGGTGAATGGTTTCGAAGGCAAGATGGAATGCAGCGATCCGGTCGGTAAAGTATGATTCGGAGTCGGAATTATAATCGGTTGTGATTGATTCGATCATCGATTCGACCTTTTCCGGTGCAGGGGCGATATGTGTGCCGACGCGCACATATTCACCGGGTTTCCGGAATCTTCCGGCATAATCATCATTAATATTTCCGAGCAGCATTTTATGCAGGAGCAACATCAGTTCCATGGAAAGACCCGAATCAACAGATTTACTTTTGGTATATTCCATGACCCGTGCGAGATTTTTCGCCTCAAAGACCTCGCGAACCGAGATGTCCCGCGATATTTCGAGTTCCATGAGAATGCGTTCGGTTTCCTTAAGAGTCAAGGTCGAATTCTCTATCGCGTTCGAGTTAAAGACGCTTTCCGAAAGTTCGGATTCATCGATAATCTTCAGCAAAGAATCCTTGCCCTTGGAAAGCCGGGTGTAGTGAGCCTTCAATTGCTTGATCTGGTTTTTTGTGGGATTGGTCGAAGCCATGGTTCTAATATAACAAATTAACGCAAAAAAGCCAAATTATCGTTAATTTTAATCGAAATCAGCCTAAATTAACGGTTGTTTAGCCCGCCGCTTCAGCAGGTTGTTGCCTGCCGGAAAAGATGCGACGTTTTTTCAGGCTTGCAGGGACAGAGGAAAAATCATGAGCAAGGTCACTGTCTTGTTGGTAGACGACGACCCCGTTATTCGGGAAACGGTGTGTGAGCAACTGAGCGCCCATTCGTACGCCGTTACCACTTCGGAAAGCGCGGTGCAAGCCCTTGAGACAATGAAAGAGAAATCCTTCGAAACAGTCCTGTCGGACATTAAAATGCCGGGCATGTCCGGCATAGAATTCTTGAGAAGGATAAGCGAAATCGATTCCGATTTACCTGTTATTCTGCTTTCCGGACATGCCGGAATAGACAATGCCATACAGGCTGTTGTCAACCGCGCATTTGATTTTATTCAAAAACCATTTACCACAAGCCTCCTTTTGCGCTCTGTTGAGAAAGCCGTTGAATTCAGGAGATTAAGACTGGCTGAAAAACAAAACAGAAGCACGCTGGAAGACGCTGTGACAAAAAGGACCGCCGAGCTGTCGGAGGCCCTTAACCAGATAAAGAATTCGAGCAGGGAAATGATCCAAAGGCTTCTTGTCGCGGCCGAATACAGGGACGACGATACGGGTCAGCACGTTAAACGCATTGGAATCTATTCCACGACCCTGGCAGGAATCATGAAAATGCCAAAGGATTTTCTAGAAAACATCGCCATTGCAAGCTCCATGCACGATATAGGGAAAATCGGTATTCCCGACGGTATTCTGCTTAAGCGCGGGCCGCTTCTGCCGAGCGAATTCGATGCGATAAAGACCCACTGTTTTATCGGCGCCAAAATACTGGCGAATCCCAAAGGCGCAATGCTCAAGATGGCCGAAATAATCGCCGTAGGCCATCACGAAAAATGGGATGGAACCGGGTATCCGCGCGCCGTCAAGGGAGAAAACATTCCGATTGAATGCCGGGTTGTGATGATTTGCGACCAGTACGACGCGCTGCGGAGCAAAAGACCGTACAAACTGCCGTTTGACCACAAGAGAACGTGCAAGATCATAACCGAAGGCGACGGCAGGACAAAACCCGAGCATTTTGATCCCGCGGTGCTCAGCGCTTTTTCGGGAGCGGCAGAGGTGTTCGACAAGTTATTCACCAAATACAGCGCGGGCGCGGAGAGCGGCGCCGCAAAATAGACGATAGCACAGGATGGTTTCAAATGGATGACATCATACAACTTGAGGACCGGCAGCCGGCGAGGGATCGCATTGTCGTGTTCGCTCTTGACAATCCGCATTACGCGCTTTATCTGTCTGCCGTGGAACGGATCGTTCGCGCGGTTGAAATCACGCCTTTGCCAAAGGCCCCGGAAATAGTGCTGGGAGTCATCAATGTCCAGGGCAGTGTCCTGCCCGTGCTGGACATACGCAAACGTTTCCGCCTGCCCGCGCGTGGAATGAACCTGGACGACCGGTTCATCATCGCACGGACCGCGCGGCGGCAGGTGGCGCTGGTGGTCGATTCGGTTTGGGGCGTCCATGAGCTTGCGGAGACGGAAATGGTGAATGCGAAGGAGGCACTGCCCTTTGCGCAATACCTTAAGGGCGTGGCAAAATTGGAAGACAACCTGGTTCTTATCCACGATCTGGACCAGTTTCTTTCCCTTGACGAAGAGCGGGTTTTGGACACCGCCCTTGCAAAAGGCGCACAATGAAGCATACCCTCACCTCCGGCTTGTTATCGCAACTGAGCGACTTTATAGCTGCAAAAACCGCTTTGCACTTTCCGCCGGAGCGGTGGGATGACTTGGAATACAAGGTGGGTTTTGCTGCCAAGGAATTCAGGGTTGCAGACAAAGAAGCGTTTGTACAATGGCTGTTATCTTCGCCGTTGACAACCGGCCAGATGGACATTCTGGCGAGTCACCTTACCATTCACGAGACCTATTTCTGGCGGGAACCCAAGGTTTTTGAGGCGCTCATTACGCAGGTCCTGCCCGCGCTTGTACGCTCGCGGGAAAACAACAACAGGTGCATAAGAATATGGAGCGCGGGCTGTGCCACCGGCGAGGAACCATACTCCATCGCCATAGCGTTGCACAAAGTAATACCCGAATTGAAAGAATGGAACATAACCATTCAGGCAACCGACATCAATCCCCACATGCTTCGAAAGGCCCTGGCCGGTGTTTATGGCAAATGGTCGTTCCGTAACGCACCGCCCTGGCTAATTGACGGTTACTTTAACTGCAAAAAGGACGGCGTGTCTGAGATACTGCCTGAAATCAGAAAAATGGTCACTTTCGCCTATTTGAACCTGGCGGAAGACAATTATCCTTCTTCCCTGAACAATACCAACGCCATGGACATCATCTTCTGCCGTAACGTGCTCATGTATTTCGCGCCGGAACGAGCAACGCAGGTCGGGCAGAATCTCTTTCGCTCACTCGTGGAAGGCGGATGGCTCATGGTGGGCGCCAGCGAGCTTTCCCAGCATCTTTTTCCGCAATTTGCATCAGTCAACTTTCCCGGCGCAATTGCGTTTCGTAAGGAAACTCCGGGCCTTCCATTGCCCAAGGCTTTCCCGTATGAAGCGCCCTCTTTCCAAACAGCCGAAAATCAGCAGCCGGTGAAGTCGCCTGCGTGGGACATTCAACCGGAGCCCGCGTTTCAATTTATTAAAGATGAAAGGACACTGGCAGCGGTCAACGGTTCGCCCGTGCGGAACGAATATGCCGCTGTGCCGGAACAATCCTCTCCGTCAACCGGCCTTGAGACCATTGCAAAAACCGCAGAAGAAACGTTGGCCTCCAAGGTCTCCACGATCCGGGCGCTTGCAGACCAGGGAAAACTTCCGGAAGCATTGGCCCTGTGCGAAGAATCCCTGACTTCCGATAAACTCAATCCCGGCCTGCATTTTCTGCGCGCAATAATTCTTCAGGAACTTAACAGGATCGAGGAGGCGGGCGTTTCATTGAAACGGACGCTGTATCTCGACCAGAATTTTGTGCTGGCCCATTTTGCGCTGGGCAACGTTGCGCTGCGACAAGGTAAAGCGCGTGCGGCAAGAAAACATTTCGAGAACGTGCTTTCTCTCTTGAAAGAGAACCGTCCCGAAGACGTCCTGCCCGAATCCGAGGGCCTCACGGCTGGCCGGTTCAGGGAAATCATTATGGCCACCATGGAAACCGGAGCGTTGGTATGAATCAAGATCCAATCGTTCTAAACCAAGCTGCCATTCTAAAAACGAGGGCACGCGCGCTGGCGCAGGAACCGAAGAAAGCCGCACAGGCGGGAACGTTCCTTGAAATCATCGAGTTTTGCCTTGCGTCCGAAACCTACGGGATCGAAGCCGTGTTCGTCCGCGAAATTCATCCCCTCAAGGATTTAACTCCGCTGCCTGGCGTGCCGGCTTTTGTGCTGGGCATAACCAATGTGCGCGGGAAGATACTATCGGTAGTCGATCTCAAGAAATTTGTCAATCTGCCGGACAAGGGTTTGGGCGAGCTTAACAAAATGATAATCATCCGCAACAGCCGGATGGAATTCGGCATCCTGGCCGATGCCGTACTCGGGGCGCGGTCGGTGTCGCTTGACACGATTGAGCCTTTGCCCGCCACGGTCACCGGGATCGGGGCGGATTACGTGAAAGGGGTCACGGGAGAACATGTCATAATTCTCGATGCGCAAGGAATTTTGGATGATGAGAGAATAATCGTGAATGAAGTTGTTGCATAACATGAAAGCGAATCAATGGAACACAGGAATAAACAAAGAAAGGGTGCGGTATGTTCAATAACATGAAGATCGGAATACGTCTGGCGCTGGGGTTTTGCGTGGTGATCGGATTCATGATTGCAATAATCGTCGTGAGTGTGAATCAGATCGCGGTTAGCCGCGAAATGCTTGATAGTATCGTAAAAGTCAACAATATCCGCGTTCAATTAGCCAATACCATGATTGATCATGTGAGAGAAGTGTCAATTGCTCTCCGCACTGCTTTGCTGCTGAAGGACACGGAAAAATCAAAGCAAATGAGAGACAAGATCGCCGAAACCAGGAAAGAGTACGATGAGAGCCTGAGGAAAGTTGAAGAATTGACACCGCGAGATGATTCAAAGGCACTTGAAATAATCTCGAAAGTCAAAGCTTGCCAGGAGAAATCAAGGACGTTGAACAATGCAGTGTTTGATCTGGCTGTGTCAGGCAAGCACGACGCGGCCCTCGATTTGATGACCGGAAAAGCGAGTCCCGCGGTTGGTCAATGGATAGAAGTCATAGACGATCTCATACATTACAATGAAGATCGTATTGCATCACGGTATTACGAAGCAACCCTGGCCCAGGAAGACGCGCGCAAAATCATGCTCCTTCTTGGAGCGCTGGCCATAGCGCTTGCCTTGACACTTGCCATCTTGTTGACCACAAGCATCACAGGGCCACTCAAGGCAAGCGTTCACGCCGCAAACACGATTGCGGCAAAAGACCTGACCATAGATCTCTCCAAGTATAAGAAACGGGGGGACGAAATAGGAGACCTGGTACAGGCTCTCAGTAGAATGGTCGAGTCGTTAAAGGAGCAAATACAAGGGATCATGGAAGGAGTGAATGTGCTTTCGAGTTCCTCCAACGAGATCCTTGCCGCAACCACCCAGGTGGCATCCGGCACCGCCGAAAACGCCTCGGCCATCAGCGAGACCACCACCACGGTTGAAGAGGTTCGGCAGGCCGCGGAGCTTTCCTCGACAAAGGCGAAAAACATGTCCGACAGCTCGCAGCGCGTGGCCCAGGTCTCTCAATCCGGGAGAAAAGCCGTGGAAGACACCGCAGCCGGTATGCTTCACATCCGAGCGCAAATGGACTCCATCGCGCAGACCATTGTCCGCTTAAGCGAGCAGAGCCAATCCATAGGCGGCATTATTGCTTCCGTCACCGACATCGCCGACCAGTCCAACCTTCTCGCGGTGAATGCCGCGATCGAGGCCACAAGGGCCGGAGAACAAGGCAAGGCATTCGCGGTGGTGGCGCAGGAGATAAAAAGTCTTGCCGAGCAATCCAAACAGGCGACCACGCAGGTGCGCACCATTTTGAACGACGTGCAGAAGGCTACCAGTGCCGCGGTGATGGCAACGGAACAGGGGAGCAAGGCGGTTGAGGCAGGGGTGAAACAATCCGCCCAGGCCGGAGAGGCGATACGCGTGCTTGCCGAAAGCAGCGACGAAGCGGCCCAGACCGCGACGCAGATTGTGGCATCCAGTCAGCAGCAGGTGGTGGGCATGAACCAGATCGGGACCGCAATGGAAAATATCAATCAGGCAGGGGCCGAGACGGCCGCAAGCATGAAGCAGGCGGAAACCGCGGCGAAGGATTTGCACGAGATAGGGCAGAAACTGAAGGGCATGGTTGAGCAATTCAAAGCGTAGGGCAGTTATTCAAGCCTCTCGGATACCCTCACCCCTGCCCCCTCTCCCGTTAACGGGAGAGGGGAAAAGGGACAAGGAGAGATGGTTTGAGTGGTTACACCTAAAAGCGGTTACAAACTATGGAAAATAGAAACGATGAATTCCTGAAACGGCTCCGGGCGACATTCCGGATCGAGGCGGAGGAACACGTGCGTGCGATTTCGGCCGGTCTCATCGAACTGGAAAAGACCTCGGGGCCGGAAAGGCGCGCGCAGATAGTTGAAACCATCTTCCGCGAGACCCACAGCCTCAAGGGCGCGGCCCGTTCGGTGAGTTTGAATGACATCGAGTCAATCTGCCAGCCTATGGAGAGCATGTTTGCAGCGGTGAAGCGGCAGGAAATTGACTTGACCCGTCCGATGTATGATCTGTTTCACCAGGCGGCGGATGTTATCACGCAACTCGTCGCAGAAACGGGAGAAGAGAGTGCACCCGCATTCCGATCGCGCAGCCGGGACCTTGCCAGGCAGCTTAAGGAAATGTCCGAAGGAAACGCGGAAGTTGAAATGCCCCGAAGCACAGCATTGAGGAATCCGGAATTTGCAACTCACCCCTCCTTACCTTACCCGGCTTCTCCTCTCTCAAAAGAGAGGGGACCTGCGGCGGGTGAGTCCGAGCCGAAGCACAGCTTAGAGGAACTAAACCCGTTGCCATTGATAAAACAGGATTTGCCGAAGCCGGGTTTTTTAGCGGAAACCGTAAGGATCCCAACGGCCAAGCTTGACCCGCTCCTTCTTCAGGCGGAAGAAATGATAACCGTCAAGACAGCCGCAACTCAGCGGGCAAAGGAATTGCAGGAAATCAATGCCGAGGTTGCTTCATGGAAGACCGAATCGGTCGGAGGTCGGGGCACTGGCGTCGGGGGCCAGGGTGCGGAATGGAACGAGTTTTTGGCCTGGAACGAAGGGCGACTCAATGCGATTCAAAGCCGGATATCAGCGGTGGCCCGCGCGGCCGAACAGGATCGGCGCGTCGCGGATCGTCTGGTGGATGAACACCTTGAGTCAATGAAAAGCGTTTTGATGCTACCGGTTGGCTCATTGGTTGAGGTGCTTCCCAAACTGGCCCGCGATCTTGCGCGCAGCCAGGGCAAAGAGGTGGAACTGACAGTCCAGGGAACGGAGATTGAAATAGACAAGCGCATACTGGAGGAATTGAAAGACCCGCTTATCCACCTTGTTCGGAATTGCGTTGACCATGGCATTGCGAAGCCCGAGGAACGAAAGGGGGAAGGCAAGCAATCCTGCGGGTCGATCAAAATAACCTTTACGGCAAAAGAAAATCGCAGGATGGAAATTTTGGTATCGGACGATGGTTCGGGGGTCGCTGTGGATAAAGTTCGGGCAGCGGCATCAAAGCTGGGATTATTGCCGTCGGATGCCGCAAAGCAGTTGTCGCCCCGGGACGCCTTGCAGCTCATTTTCCGTTCAGGTGTATCAACCAGCCCAATTATTACGGACATTTCGGGACGCGGGCTTGGACTTGCCATTGTGCGAGAAAAAGTCGAGAAACTCAACGGTGTCGTGTCCGTGGAAAGTGCAATAGATACAGGTACTACATTCCGGCTTGTTGTACCCATGACGCTCGCCACGTTCAGGGGTGTTATTGTGCGGGCGGGCGAATGTGAGTTTGTAGTGCCTGCTATTAACATCGAGCGTGTTTTGCGGGTGCGCCAGGACGATATCAAGACCGTCGAAAACCGTGAAACAATCCGCCTGGATGGCTCCTTGCTGCCACTGGCCCGCCTGCGCGATACTTTGGAATTGCCTGCCAGCAAAACCAGAACGGGAGCATCCGGATCTCCCGGACCCGCAGAAAGTACTCACATGCCTGTGATTGTCCTTTTCTCCAGCGAAAAACGGTTTGCTTTTCTTGTCGACGAAGTGTTGCAGGAGCAGGAAGTGCTGGTAAAAGGGATCGGCACGCAGTTGAAACGCGTTCGCAACATCGCGGGCGCTACAATTCTTGGAACAGGCAAGGTCGTGCCCGTGCTTAACGTAGCGGACCTGATGAAGTCGGCAGTTTTGACAGCCGCTGGTTCCCGGAAAGAAACGGCGGCCGGGCAAGCCCCGGCCGGTGCGGGAAGAATCCTTGTGGCCGAAGATTCCATTACATCGCGTGCCCTGCTCAAGAATATTCTGGAAACGGCCGGTTTTCGGGTGACGACCGCCGTTGACGGCGCGGACGCCCTGGCGCAGGTTCGCAGCGGCGAATTCGACCTGGTGGTGTCTGATGTCGACATGCCGCGAATGAACGGTTTTGAGCTTACGGTAAAAATCCGGGCGGACAAAAAACTCGGCGAAATGCCGGTGGTTCTGGTGACCGCGCTCGAATCGCGCGAGGACAGGGAGCGCGGCATCGATGCAGGCGCGAATGCCTATATTGTCAAGAGCAGTTTTGATCAGAGCAATTTGCTGGAAGTTGTCCGAAGATTTCTTTGAAAGGGGTCAGGGAGCAGGGGTCAGGGAGCAGGGGTCAGAGGTCAGGGGTCAGAGGTCAGAGGTCAGAGGTCAGGGGTCAGTTGGAGGGATTTTAAGGGCCGACCCCTGACGCCTGATCCCTAAAAAGAAAGGAAGAAAATGAGTATAAAGAGTTATCGGGATTTGGAAGTATGGAAAAAAGCCATGGATTTAATCGTGGAATGTTACGGGATGACAGAGTGTTTTCCGAAAAAGGAAACCTTTGGACTTTCAAGTCAGTTACAGAGAGCCGCGGTTTCAATAGCAGCGAATATTTCAGAAGGCCATGCTCGCCAGCATACCAAGGAATTTCTCCAGAGTCTGTCAATATCATACGGTTCACTTGCTGAATTGGAAACCCATATACTTATTGCCGAAAGATTGCACTATACTGATAACCAGCATTCAATAAAACTCCTGGATAAGACAGCAGAAATAGGGCGGATGCTCAACGGCCTGCGCAGATCTTTGGAAAAAAGTCGGAATGAGGTGGAAAATGCCTAATCAAATAACAGGGGTCAGGGATCAGGGGTCAGGGAACAGGGATAAGGAAACGAACCAGATTCCCGAACTCCGACCCCCGACCCCTGACACCCGGCCCCCGATCAAGGTCCTCATTGTCGAAGATTCGCCCGTGGCGCAGGAATTCCTGACCTATATGCTTACGTCCGATCCGTCAATACAGGTTGTCGGCGTGGCGCATAATGGGGCCGAGGCCATTGAAGCTGTAAAGGTGAAACACCCCGACGTTGTAACCATGGATATCCACATGCCCGTCATGGACGGCTTCGAGGCGACCAGAAGGATCATGGAAACCGTTCCCACGCCGATCGTTATCGTAAGCGGAAGCACCGGGGCCGGCGAGGTGGGCGGAACTTTCCGCGCAATCGAGGCCGGCGCCCTGGCCGTTGTTCGCCGTCCGCCCGGCATCAAGCACGAAGAATTCGAGGCCGGTTCCAGGGAACTGATACAAACGGTAAAACTTATGTCCGAGGTGAGGGTGGTAAAACGCATCCCCAGAGTATTCAAAGTAGATGTGCCGGAGCGACCGGTTCTATCCCCGCCTTTGCAGAGGACTGCCGGAATACAGGCCATTGCCATTGGCGCGTCCACCGGCGGGCCTCCGGTGCTCAAAGATATCCTTTCGGGTCTGCCGCAAGGTTTTCCCGTTCCAGTGCTCATTGTCCAGCACATTGCGCAGGGCTTTGTAAAAGGTTTTGCGGAGTGGCTTTCCGGTGCGTCCCGCTTTCCGGTAAGCGTTGCATCGCAGGGCGAGCTTCTTGCGCCTGGACACGGTTATGTCGCCCCGGATGGTTTTCATATGGGATTAGGAAACGGGCCAACCATCGCGCTGAGCGACCACGCGCCGGAAAACCACCTGCGGCCTTCGGTTTCATACCTTTTCCGGTCTGTCGCGCAGGTGTTGGGCCCGGCCGCGGTGGGCGTGCTGCTCACCGGCATGGGCAGAGACGGGGCGGAGGAATTAAAGGTGATGAAAGAAAAGGGCGCTATCACTATTGCGCAGGATGAAGAAAGTTCCGTTGTGCACGGTATGCCGGGCGAGGCAATCAAGCTCGGCGCGGCAACGTACGTTCTTCCGCCCGAAGGCATTACAGCCTTGCTGGTGGAGCTGGTGAAAAAGTAGGGAGAAGGGAACTCGAAAGTGGGAATGCGGAACTCGGAATAATATGTTAAGGGCTGAACCCTGGTACCTGGCCACTGAACAGATTAAATGAGAGGCTTTTATGAACGCTGAAAAGAATATCCCCGAAGACACAAGAGAAATTCTCATCGTCGAGGACAGTCCCACGCAGGCCGAGGTATTGAAATACCTGTTGGAACAACATGGCTATTCGGTATTGGCGGCGGGCAGCGGCAGGGAGGCCCTTTCGTTGCTTGATAAGCATAAACCGGCGCTGGTCATCAGCGACATTGTCATGCCGGAAATGGACGGCTACGAATTATGCAGGCGAACAAAATCCGCCAACAGCAAGCAGGACATTCCGGTGATTCTGCTGACGTCGTTGTCCAATGCGGAGGATGTCCTTGACGGCCTGGAGTGCGGGGCGGACAATTTCATCACCAAGCCTTACAACGAAGAGTACCTGGTTGCGCACGTTGAACAGATCATTGCCAGCCGGAAACTCTTCAAAAATGAGCGCGTGCGCGTCGGGCTCGAAATCATGTTCGGCGGGAAAAGACGTTTTATAACTGCGGACCAGCAGCAGATGCTCACCTTGCTCATTTCCACGTATGAAGAAGCGGTGCGCAAAAACGCGGAGCTTGCCAAAACGCAGAATATGTATAAATTGCTGAACGAACGGCTGGAAGACATAGTCGAGGAACGGACCGCGGCGCTTACCAACGAGGTCGCAGAGCGCAAGCAGGCCGAGGCCAAAGCCGAGGTGCTTGCAAGGTTCCCGTCCGAAAATCCCAATCCGGTTTTGCGTATTGCCCTGGATGGTACCTTGCTCTACATCAACATGGCCGGCACGGACCAACTTGAGGAATGGAATTTGCATGAGGGCCGGAAAACCCCGTCATTCCTGCAGGAAGTCGTCACCGAAGCTATAACCAGGGGGTTAACTCAGGTGCTCGATCTCGAGTATTCCAAGCGTGTATACTCGTTCTTTATCACGCCGGTAGGCGCCTGCGGTTATGCCAATCTTTACGGTCGTGACATCACCGACCGCAAGCGGGCCGAGGAGAAGATCAAAAGCCAACTGGACGAACTCCAACGCTGGCAAAACGCCCTGAACGGGCGTGAAGGCCGTGTGCTCGAAGTGAAGAAAGAGGTCAACGAACTCCTTGCCCGGCTTGGTGAACCGCCACGGTACTCAAGCGCGGCTGAGGAAAACGGGAAGTGAATCGCTGAAAGGCATTTCTTGCATGGAAACGAATAGAAATCGTCATCGTTTTCTGTTGTTGCCGGCGGCCCTGTTTCTGGTCCTTTTGGCAGGTATTGTCGCTGGTGCGTGGTATTACTATCAACTTCAGGAAACTCATTTTAAAGCAAAGGTGCAGGATGAACTTTCCGCAATTGCCAATCTTAAGATGGATCAGATTGCGGCATGGAGAAATGAAAGGCTCGCGGACGCCGAACTTCTCTCCAAGGGCGGCTTGTTGACTTCGGAAATGGCGCCAAATGAAAAGATCCGCGACAGGTTCCGCCGGATCGGTCCGCTGCTCGCTATTTACAAAAAGGATTTCGGGTATTATTCGCTGATGGTCACGGACATTGCGGGGCGGGTTATCGAAAAGATAGGAGACGCCTCCCATGCGCCGCCGTATGTGGACACGGCCGCCATTCTAAAAGTGGTTTCCGAAAAGAAGACGAAGATCGTGGATTTTTACCGGTGCCCCGCCTGCGGACGAATACACCTTGATGTGCTCGTTCCCGTTTTTGCAGGAGATACCGGGAGCGCCGTGGTCGGGGTCGCGGTTTTGCGCAGAGACCCGGAACAATTTTTGTTCCCGCTCATTCAGACTTGGCCGGTCCCGAGCAGGACATCGGAAACGCTGCTGTTCCGACAGGAAGGCGACAGCATCGCCTACCTCAACGAGCTGCTGTACCGGAAAGGCGCCGCGTTGAAACTCCGGTTACCATTAAAAAGCAAGGACCTTCCTGCCGCGCAGGTCGCCCGCGGCAAAGAGGGTTTCCTGGAAGGAACGGATTACCGGGGCGTAAAGGTCTTTGCCGTGGGGCGGCATATACCGGATTCACCGTGGTATATCATTTCAAAAGTAGACAAAGAAGAAGTGCTTGCGCCGCTCCGTGCCGTGGGGAGGACCGTGTTGATCGTTGCAGGGCTCTTTGTGGCCATTCTCTGTTCCCTGCTAGTGATGTTGTGGTTGGCATACGACCGTACAATGCTCTTGGCCCGGCACAAGGAAGAAATAGCGCGCGAACAGGCCGAAGAGGGGTTGCGTGAAAGTGAAGAAAAATTCCGGAACGTGTTTGACAACTCCTCCGTTGGAAAATCAATTACTTCCCTCGAAGGCCAGGTAAATGTCAATAGTGCCTTCTGCGAAATGTTGGGCTATACAAATGAAGAATTGGCGCAGCAAAATTGGCGGAACCTCTCTCATCCCGATGATATTGCATTGACACAGAGGAACCTCGATCAAGTACGGTCGGGGGAGAAGAAATCCGCCAGATTCATTACGAGATACTTGAAGAAGGACGGTTCAATTGTCTGGGCGGATGTGGGTGCGACATTGCAAAAAGACAAGGACGGTAAACCACTCTATTTCATCACGTCGGCGATAGACATCACCGAGCGCAAGCGGGCGGAAGATGCGATGCAGCAAGCAATCGGCAATGTCGAGGCATCGCGCCGAACGCTGCTGAGCGTCGTAGAGGACCAGAAGCGCACCCAAGATGAGTTGCGTCAGAGCGAGGAAAAATTCAGGAACGTATTTGATAACTCTTCAATCGCAAAATCAATCACCGCTCTCAATGGTTCGATGAATGTGAATCAGGCCTTCTGCGACATGCTGGGCTACACAAAAGAGGAATTGGCGCGCCGGAATTGGCAGGCCGTAAGCCATCCGGATGATTGTGAATTGACACAAAAGAATCTTGATCAGTTGCAGTCGGGTGAGAAGAAATCCTCCAGATTCATCAAGAGATACATCAAGAAGGACGGTTCAATTGTCTGGGCGGATGTGGGTACGACGTTGCAAAGGGATAAGAACGGCAGCCCGTTGTACTTCATCACATCGGTTATCGACATCACCGAGCGCAAGCGGGCGGAAGGCGCCTTGCAGCAGAGCGAAGCCAAGTACAGAAATCTCTTCGATAACGCGCAAATCGGTATGTTCCGAACAAAAATGGATGGTTCGGCCATCCTGGAAGTAAACCAGAACCTTTTGGATGTTTTCGGCTTTACCAGGGAAGAAATGCTCGCTTCGCCATCAACGATGCGCTGGGCGCACCCGGAGGAGCGGGAGGAGATGGCGCGCCGGTTGCGAGCCGATGGCGTCGTTACGAACCTCGAGGTTGGATTCCTCACGAAAGCGGGCGAGACAAGGAACTTCCTGATCTCGGTGAAACCCTATATCGAGCAGGGAATCCTTGAGGGCTCCGGTATGGATGTCACCGACCGCAAAAAAGCGGAAGAAGCCCTGCAAGAGAGCGAAAAAAGACTTAGTGAAGCCCAGAAGATGGCTCAACTGGGTAATTGGAATTGGGACATTAAGACCGGCAACGTCGAATGGTCGGATGAAGTATACCATATCTTTCAACTCGATCCCAAAAAGTTCACGCCGCAAATCGATTCAATTCTGGAATTTTCGCCCTGGCCCGAAGACCACGAACGTGATAAGGAATTGATCCGGAAAGCGATGGAGAGTCGTGAAAAGGGCAATTATGAACAACGGTTTCTTCGGCCGGACAAGAGCATTGGATACTATCAATCGACCTTCCAGGGCAAATATGATAACGAAGGCAATCTTGTTTCAATTGTCGGGACGATACTTGATATCACCGATCGTAAACGGGCCGAAGACAAAATAAACCTGCTCAACAATGAACTTCTCCAGAAAAACACCGAACTCGAACAGCTCATCTACGTTGCATCCCATGATCTTCGCTCGCCGCTCGTTAATGTGCAGGGCTTCAGCAAGGAAATGGGGTTGCTTGCAAATGAACTCGTGGCGATCACGTCGCAGGCCGGCCTGCCCGACCGGCAGAAAACCAGGGTCTCCGATATAGCGACAAAAGAGTTCCCCGAAGCCCAGAGTTATGTTTCCGCAAGCGTCTTGAAAATGGACGGATTGCTCAAAGGCCTGCTCAAGCTCTCACGGCTCGGCCGCGCGGCTCTTGCCCTGCAAGAAATCGATATGGACGAAATGGTGTCCGGAGTCCTGAAAACATTGGAATTCCAGGTCCAGAAATGTGGCGCCCGCGTTGAAACCGGATCGCTCCCAGTCTGTACCGGCGATCCTGTGCAGGTGAACCAGGTATTTACAAATCTCGTAGACAACGCGATCAAATATCTGGTCCCAGGCAGGCCGGGTTTCATCAGGATCACCGGAAAATCGGAAAACGGTATTTCCGAATATTGCGTTGAAGACAACGGCATCGGCATTGCTCCGGAGCACCAGTCAAGAGTATTCGAAATCTTTCACCGGCTAAACCCGCTTGCCAGCGAAGGAGAAGGGCTGGGGCTCACCATAGCAAAAAAGATTGTGTCGCGGCTGGGCGGCAGCGTAAGGGTGGAATCGGAAATTGACAAGGGGAGCAGGTTTTTCGTGACGCTGCCGGGGGCGTGAGAAATTAACAGGCAATTGATATGTTTCTTGGATCCGTTGTGACCTCTCCCCGGCCTTCGGCCACCCCTCTCCCACAGGGAGAGGGGTGGCACGCTGGAAGCGTGACGGGGTGAGGTCAAAAGAACAAGGGATTAATCGCGGCATTCCTATCCCCTCCATCTCCCTGAGGGAGCGCTACGGGATAAACGTTCCGGCGCCCCCTCAGGGGGTTAGGGGGGATTTAAAACAGTACTTTATTACCCATATTCCAGAAAGGTCTTCCCATGAAGAAAGAAGTAGTAATATTAATCGCCGAAGACGACGACGGCCACGCCACCCTGATAGAAAAGAACCTGAGGCGGGCAGGGTTGCTCAACGAAATAGTGCGGTTCAGGGACGGGCAGGAATCCCTGGATTTTCTGTTTGAAAAAGGCAACGGGAATAAGCGGGAACGCGGTACGTCGTACCTTCTGCTGCTTGACATCCGCATGCCGAAGGTGGACGGCGTCGAGGTCCTTCGCAAGATAAAGGCCGATAAGGAGCTTAAGAAACTTCCCGTAATAATGATAACCACCACGGACGATCCGCGCGAGGTGGAATTGTGTTTTGAACTTGGTTGCTCCAATTACATCGCCAAGCCCATTGAGTACGAAAAATTCATGGAAGCGATTCGACAGCTCGGCTTGTTTCTTCTTGTGGTTGAAGTGCCGGTGATCGATGGAGGCGGGAAGAAGTAGGGGAGTTCCCACCTCACCCCAACTCCCCTGCCCCTCTTCCCCTCTCCTTGCCAAGGAGAGGGGAAGAGGGGTGCCCGAAGGGCGGGGTGATGGGGTGAGGTGGGTGAGGTCGGAAGGAAGAAAGTAAATCAAACAGAAGGTTCTTACTATGGACAACATCGAAACAAACACGGCCACCACAATCCTTCTTGTGGAAGACGACCAGCTTCTCAACAAATCGATCCAGATGCTTCTGCGGCGCGAGGGGTTTACCATCGAAGGGTTCCTTAACGGCGCAAAAGCGCTTGAAAGAATGGCGGCCTCTTCGGAGAACGTTTTACTCCTCCTCGATTATTCCCTGCCCGACATGACCGCCAAGGAGGTCATTGCCGCAATGCGTGAGCGAGGCCTTGATATCCCGTTTGTCATTGTCACCGGCCACGGCGACGAACTGCTTGCCGTTGAAATGATGAAGCTCGGCGCACTGGACTATATCGTCAAGTCAATCCAGTTTCATGAGGTGGTGCCGGCAAAGATAAGACACGTGATTCAGGAGATCGCAGGCAGGAAAAAACTTGCCGAATCGGAGGTCGCGGTCAAACAGGCGGCTGTTGAATGGCAAAACACCTTCGATTCGATTACCGACGCGGTTCTGATATTGGACAAAGAACGAAAAATCATGCGATTTAACCTGGCGACGCTCGCACTCACCGGCAAATCCGCCGAAGAACTGTTGGGCCGGCACTGCTGCACGGTTATTCACGGATCGCAAGACACCGTGACCGATTGTCCTATGTCACGCATGGAAAAGTCGTTGTCGAGGGAATCCGGCGAAATGCAATTTGGCGACCGTTTTTTCGGCATTACCGTTGACCCCGTCTTCGATGCTGAGAAGAGGCTTGCGGGCGCCGTGCATGTTATATCCGATATTACCGCCAAAAAACGCGTCGACGACGCACTGCAGAAGAGCGAAGCGCGGTTTCGCGGATTGTTTGAGACCATGACCGAAGGGGTTTCACTGCGCGAATTGGTGTACGATGCCCGGGGGTGCGCTGTGGATTGCCGGGTGCTGGATGTCAACCCCGCGTTCGTGGCTCATACGGGCATTTCCCGGGAAAAGGCGATAGGCGCCACGTCGAAAGACCTGCACGGCTTGAACGATCCTTGTTTTCTGGAACGATACGACAAGGCCGTTTCCACGGGCGAGGCGCAACAGTTTGAGAGTTTTTTCGGACCCACGAAAAGACATTTCAGAATAACCGCATTTTCCATGGGGCTGGGCCGGTTTGCCACGGTGTTCGAAGACATCACCGATCGCAAAATGGCCGAACAGGCGCTTCGGGAAAGCGAAGAGAAATTCCGCAATCTCGCCGACCTTCTGCCGTCGCTTGTTTATGAAATGGACCTGAACGGGACCATCACCTATGTCAATAAGAACGGTCTCGAAATGTCGGGCTATTCCCGGGAAGACATTGACGGGGGATTTTCGGCAATCGATTTTATTTCCCCGGAGGACCGGCCGCGGGCGCTGGAAAAGATGAAGAGCCTGCTGACGAACGGCAAAGCGGGTGGACAAAGTGAATACCTGGCAATCACAAAGGACGGCAGGAAATTTGCCGTTCTTTCCACTTCCACGCCCGTTTTCAAGGATGGCATTCCTGCCGGAGTTCGCGGAATCCTTTTTGACATAACGGATCGCAAGCAGGCCGAGGAGAAGCAGAAACACCTCGAAGACCAGCTCCGCCAGTCCCAGAAGCTCGAGGCGATAGGCCAGCTTGCAGGCGGCGTGGCGCACGATTTTAATAATCTTCTCGGCGGGATCATGGGAAACGCCGAGCTGATTAAAATGCATTCGGGCAAAGATCCCACAATGGACCGGTACGCAGACATCATCGTAAGCTCGTCCGTCAAGGCGGCCGACCTAACCAGGCAGCTGCTCACGTTCGCGCGAAAAGCACGGGCCTCATTTGCACAGGTGGACCTGAATGCGGGTGTAAAGAACATCATTGAATTGCTCACGCACACCGTGGACCGTAAAATAAGAATCGATAACAAATGTGACAAGAATCCTTATATCATTCAAGGCGATTCCACTATGATCGAAAACGCCATCCTCAATATTGCGATCAACGCGCGCGATGCAATGCCCCGGGGAGGAACGATTTCCTTTTCCATTGCCAAGGCGATATTGACAAAGGCTAGCATGCCTTCGGGGAGCGAAGACTGCGTACCGGGAGCGTATGTAGGCGTCGCAATATCGGACACCGGTACCGGTATCGACAAAGAAACGCAAAAACGGATGTTCGAGCCCTTTTTTACCACCAAGGAGCTCGGCAAAGGCACGGGACTCGGGCTTGCCGCGGTGTACGGTTGCGTTCGTCAGCACAACGGGTATATCACCGTGGACAGCAAAATGGGCGTAGGGACTACATTCACCATCTATTTACCGGAAACAGCGGTGGTTTCTGCGAAAGAAGAATCTGCCACAACCGCTTGCGTCACGGGACATGGCAGGGTGTTGGTTGTCGACGATGAAAAAGTTGTCGGTGAAACTGTTTGTGAAATCCTTAGAGGCCTCGGATACTCTCCGGAAGTTTTTGATGATCCAGTGGCTGCCTTGGATTTTTTCAAGGAGAACTACAAAACCGTCGATGCCGTCATGCTCGACATCATCATGCCCAAAATGAACGGGCTCGACCTGTTCCGCGCGCTCAAGAAACTCGATCCGGAAGTAAGAGTGATCGTCTCCTCCGGATACAGCGATAATGATCAGGAAAAGCGGATCATGCAGGAAGGCGCGAAGGAATTCGTGCAGAAGCCGTACCGGGCGTCGGAGTTGTCAAGGGTGATGGCAGGGGTGATTTTGTGCGACACGAAAACTCCTCTTTAAACGTCTTTGTAAAGGATACCGTATGAAACAATCGATACTGCTCGTTGGTGAACAGCAAAAAGGCCGTGAAGAGATTGCGGCAACACTTCGCAATGCCGGGTTTACGGTGCTTGAGGCATCCGATAGTACCGAGGCGCTGTTGCAAATCAAGCAGCGTGGCGTGGCGGTCCTCATCACCGACCTTGTATTACCCTCCGGCAAAAACGGAATAGAACTCATACTCGAAGCGCATCTTTCCCTGCCGGACATGGAGGCTATTGCCATGTCCCGGTACGGAAGCGAAGCTACCAAAGACAAGCTTTCGCGAATCGGCGCTTTCGGCTATTTGGAAAAACCGGTACATGCCACCATACTGCTCGACATGGTGCGCGCAGCCATTAAAAGCCGGCGCAAGGCCCGCATCGGTTTCGGTGAGGCCGAACCGCGGCTCGGTTTCAACCACGAGCGGATTCTTATCGTGGATGACGACCCGACGATTCAGGAGGCGCTCTCGGAATTTCTTCTGCAAAAGGGATACAGGGTAACCCTGGCCGGTAACGGACTCCTGGCATATGAGAAGATCCTTGTCAACGACTACGATTGCATTATTCTGGATGTCAACATGCCCGAGATGGACGGGGCCCAAACCGTTGCCGCAATCCGCAGGACCGATCCCTATACATACATTCTTCTCGTGAGCGGAGATCCGGAATCGGAGAAGACAAAAGAAGCAATGGCCCTCAAGGCCAGCACGTTCATGCCCAAGCCCCTGCACTTCGAAAAACTACTGGCATGCATCAAGGAAGTTGATTTTGTGAAAATAGCCGAGTCGAAACGTATGCTTTTTCAAGAGGAAAAGGCAAATGTCCTTCGCAGCGTATCATGGCTCGGGCGAGCGTTCAATCCTTATCGCGCGAAGAGAATCAAACGAACCATACCCTATGCCGCGGCGGTTGTCGTCATCGGCATGGCGCTGTGGGTCATCAGCGCGCTTTTTCAGGTCCGCATGTTCAAAATGCTCGAAGACAGCGATTTGTTTCACCACTTTGACAAGATGATTGAATCGGTACAATAGCACATTGGAGGATCGCAATGCGTTTGGCATTCAAACTAGCAATAGTCGCATTCATATTGTCGGGATGGAGTGCGCTCCAGGCACAGGAAAAACAGCCTCATGGTTTTCTGAACATCCCCTTCGGGGCAACCAGGGAAACATTGCTGGCGGGACTAACATCCTCCTACGATCTGAAACCAACCGTCCTGTCGGCATGGCCGATGTGCGGAAGCGGCATGTTCCTGCTCTGGACATCCGACAATACCTACACCCTGGAACACTTCGCGCTCGACGAGCGCCGTTTTACCGTTCTGTTTTATCTTAACAGCGACGGCAAATTCTACGGCTTCCGCATGAAAGAAGAGGAAGATAACCGTTCCCGGATACGGAACGCAGCCCCTCCGCATCTGGAGAAAATGTGCACATCGGAGCTGACCGGCACCCAAGCGCAGGATTTGCTGGAAGATGCATTGTTTTTGAAAAAGGTCTTTGAGGATAAGTATGGCAGTCCTACCAGAGTGCTGCAATGCAGCGCCGAAGACATCTGCCGGGATGCGGATAGAATATTCTGGATCCAGAACACCAACCGCTATCTGGCAGCCGTTGGCACGATCACTACCGTGTTTGTCGGTTACAAGGAGAAATTTGCCAACCTGCATTGCCCCGTTGCCGTCGTGTATGACAAAGAATTGAGGCCTGCGGTAGAGAGTAAGCCCCCTTTGATTGAAGAACCCAAGAGTATTAAAAAAGCCGCGGGATCGTTCTGATTCGTTTTTCAGCCCTTCTTTATATTTTCTTTATACATTTGGCCCGCCTTTTTAGAACTTCCCAATACAATATTCCGTAATTTTGATAAACAGGAGGGCAGAATGATCGGACGTGGACCAGTATATCGGATTGAATCCCAAAGCGAGCATTCCCCGAAGGTTCGCTGTCGCGTCTACTCCTGTAGCGCTGTATGCCGTCGAAGTCGTGGCGCCACGTCGCTACGCTCCTCGCAATGACATTTCGGCAATTTTTCGAGGTGCCCCTGAGTGTGCAAAACTGTTGCTGTCTTGAGAAGGAGGGTTGTCCATGACCTTGATAATGTGGCTGATAGGAATGTTCACTGCCGGATTGGTGTCGATGGGGTTGTGTATTGCGTTTGTCAAAGCTTGCGAAAAGATATAAGGCGGTAACCATGATTTACCTTGCGGCAGGTATCGCGCTCTTTTTACTTGTTTACCTTTTTGTCGCGCTTATCAGGCCCGAATGGTTCTAACACAAGTGAGGCTTGCATGAAACTCTGGATTATCCCGATAGGTCTTCTTCTGGCGGCAACGCTATGCGCAATTCCGTTGAGCAGGTATTTCGCCTGGATCATGGATGGCAAGTTCCGACCGCCCCGGTGGCTGCGTTTCTTCGAAAAGGCTCTTGACACCGGAGAGCAAACCTGGAAAAGTTACGCGGTGTCGCTTATCGTGTTCAACGCCGGGCTTTTCGTGACGGGGTTCGTCGTGTTGGCATTGCAGCCATGGATGCCGATGAACCAGGACCATAAGGGAATGCTCGCTCCGACCACGATTTTCAACAGCGTTGTTTCCTTTATGACAAACACGAATCTTCAGCATTACGCCGGTGACGTGAACTTGTCGAATTTCAGCCAGATTTTTTTCTGCATTCTCAACATGTTTTTGTCGGCCTCGGTCGGGTTTTGCGCTCTTGTCGCCATCATCCGCGCCTTTCGGGGACAAAAAACCGTGGGCAATTTCTTCGTGGACATGTGGCGGGTGTTCGTGTACCTGTTCCTGCCGGCGTCGATCCTCTTTGCCGTTTTTTTCATTTCACAGGGTTCTCCGATGAGTTTCCAGAGCTCGTTCCAGGTTACCACCCTTGAGCCCGGATCGATGGGAACAAACGACAAAGGAGAACCCGCCAGGCAAACCATCGTAACCGGTCCCGTGGCGGCCCTTGAATCCATCAAGATGCTCGGTACCAACGGCGGAGGGTTTTTCGGGATGAATGCCTCTCATCCGTACGAAAATCCGACAGCGGCCTCGAACTTCTTCAATACCCTTGCCATGATGCTGTTTCCTTTTGCGCTTGTCCTGATGTACGGACGGATGCTTGGGAAAATGCGGCACTCATGGGTGATTTTCTCCGTGATGCTGCTCATGATGGCCGGCACCATTATCTGGTCTGTGTACTTTGACACCATGAAGCCGAATCCGGCATTTACGTCTCGTGCGGCCTCAAGAACATACGACATTCCCGACAAGACCGCGCCCGGTGGAAAAATCGACGTGTGCAAGCCGCGTGTGGCGGGTTTGCCGGTGGACCAGCATCTGGGAAATCTTGAAGGTAAGGAATTGCGTTTCGGCACATCGGCCGGAGCCACCTATGCCGCGGTCACCACCGACGTCACGTGCGGTTCGGTCAATGCCGAAGCGGACGCGCTCAATCCGCTTGCCGCGCTGGCGCCGCTCACCGGGATGTGGCTCAACTGCATTTTCGGCGGCAAGGGCGTGGGACTCATGAATTTCCTCATGTTCCTGATTCTCGGGATTTTCCTTGCCGGACAAATGGTGGGCCGCACACCGGAATACCTGGGAAAAAAGATAGGGGGCCGCGAGGTAAAGCTTGTGGTGATCGCCTTGCTCATGCACCCGATTATGATCCTGCTTCCCGTTGGGCTTTTCGCGGCAACGCCATGGGGAATGAAGGCGGAAAGCAATCCGGGGCCGCACGGTTTTACGCAAATCACCTATCAGTTTTCGTCCGCCTCCGCAAACAACGGCTCAGCATTCGACGGGCTCGGCGTGAGCTACGGTTTTAACGACAATCCGAACCCCGCGCCCGAGGCGCGCGCATGGGACATCGCAACCGGCCTGGTCATGCTTTTTGGCCGATATCTTCCCATCATCGCCATGATCGCCATGGCCGGGTTTCTGGGAGAGAAGAAATCGGCTCCCTTTGGACTTGGAACGCTGCGCGACGATACGGTCACCTTCGGGTTCTTGCTTTTAGGCACTGTGGTAGTCGTGGGCGCTTTGCTGTTTCTGCCCCTCGCGGCGCTCGGCCCTATCGCCGAACAATTGGGCCCGATACCCTTCGGAGGTTGACGAAAACCTGTTCTTAGTTGCAAAGGACCATGTATGAATATGACTGCGCATATTTCCGATCCACCCCTCAAAGTCCATTCGGCGCGCAAGAAGATGCGGCGCAAACCGATTTTTTCCATGGATGTGGTGGCTCCCGCCCTCAAAGACGCATTCGTCATGCTCCGTCCGGACGTCCAGTGGAAAAACCCGGTGATGTTCGTGGTTGAAGTGGGCGCGGTTCTTACGCTGGTGTATATCGTGATGGCGCTCCTGGGCAAGAGTGAGAGCCAGGTCCCCATTTCCTACTTTGTGTCGCTGGATGCATGGCTGTTCGTGACGGTGCTGTTTGCAAATTTCGCAACCGCGATTGCCGAGGCGCGCGGCAAGGCCCAGGCGGAGAGCTTGCGACGCACCCGCCGCGACACCGTTGCGCACCGCAGGCTCGCCGGCGGCGCAACGGAGGAAGTCTCTTCTACGGCGTTACGGGCGGGAGACGAGGTGGTCGTCGATGCGGGCCAGATCATTCCCGGCGACGGGGAAATAGTGAGCGGCATCGCGTCGATAGACGAATCCGCCATCACCGGGGAATCCGCGCCGGTGATCCGGGAATCCGGCGGCGACAGGTCGGGCGTTGTGGGGGGAACGCTGGTGATTTCGGACAGCATAGTCGTGCGGATCACGGGCGCCAGCGGCGAGTCGTTTCTCGATAAGATGATTGGGCTTGTGGAAGGCGCGATACGCCAGCGTACACCCAACGAGCTCGCCCTGACGCTGGTACTGTCCGCGCTCACGCTCATTTTTTTGATTGTCGTGATTCCGCTCGTGCCCATGGCCGCCAATGCGGAGCAGTACATGACCGCTTATCTGGGGCTGGACAAGCCGCTCAAAAGTTTGGGAACCGACGTCCCGACCCTCATCGCACTCCTGGTGTGCCTCATTCCCACCACAATCGGGGCGCTGCTTGCCGCAATCGGTATTGCGGGAATGGAACGGGCTTTGCGAAACAACATTATCGCAAAAAGCGGAAAAGCCGTCGAAACCGCCGGGGATATCGACGTCGTCCTCTTTGACAAAACAGGAACAATTACCGTGGGAAACCGGCAGGCAACCGAGTTCCTTCCCATGGCGGGATATTCGGCGGAAGAGGTTTCCAGGCTTTCGGCCGTGGCATCGTTTGCCGACGAAACCCCGGAAGGAAAAAGTATTGTGAAGGCATATGAGGCCAAAGGCAACGGTTCCGCCGCGCTTCCGGCCGGCGCGCGGTTTGTGGCTTTTTCCGCGCAAACGCGCATGAGCGGGGTAGACCTGCCGGACGGACAGAGGATCAGAAAAGGCGCGTCGGACGCAATTGCCTCCTTTGTCAAGTCGTTGGGAGGCGCCGTGCCCGACGCGCTGCGGTCGGTTGTTGAGCGTGTGGCGTCCAAGGGCGCCACCCCGCTTGTAGTGGCAAACAACGGCACGGTAGCAGGAGTAATCGTTTTGTCCGATATTCTAAAACCCGGCATGAAGGAACGCTTCGACAACCTCCGGAAAATGGGGCTTCGCACGGTTATGATTACCGGCGACAATCCGCTTACCGCAGCTACCATTGCGGCGCAGGCGGGAATGGATGATTTTCTTGCCCAGGCAACGCCTGAGGCAAAGCTCGATTATATCCGCAAGGAGCAGGCCGAGGGGAAGCTTGTTGCCATGATGGGCGACGGCACCAACGACGCGCCGGCGCTGGCGCAGGCCGATGTCGCCCTTGCCATGAATGCAGGCACGCAGGCGGCGAAAGAAGCGTCGAACATGGTGGACCTCGATAGCGATCCCACCAAACTGATCGAAGTTGTCGAAATCGGTAAACAACTGCTCATGACGCGCGGGGCATTGACCACATTCTCTATTGCCAACGACATAGCAAAGTACTTTGCGATTATTCCGGCGCTCTTCGCGGGCACGCTGCCGTGGCTCAAAGGAATCGACGTTATGCACCTTCATTCGCCCACGTCAGCGATTCTTTCGGCGATTATCTTCAACGCGCTCATCATTCCGGCGCTTATTCCGGTTGCGCTCAAGGGCGTCAAGTACCGGTCGCTTGGCGCGGACGCTTTATTGCGGAGAAATCTGCTTGTGTGGGGGGTGGGCGGGGTTGTTGTCCCGTTCATAGGGATCAAACTGATCGATATGGTGATGACCGGGTTGCATCTGATTGCCTAGAGGCCAGTTGATTTTGTGCAGCGTGAACGAGCACATATGCAAAGCATATGGTGTTTCTCGAAAAGAGACCACGCCCTTTTGGCGTGGTGCACAATGTTACGCTAAAGCACTAACGTGCTTTTCTTTGATTTCGGGGTTGCACCCCTCATCAAAGCCATGGCCCATGGCCGTGGTTCTTTACTGGAAAGGAATTCTCATTATGATAAAGAACATTTCGAGAACCGCACTGCTCATCGCATTAGCCATTGGCATCTGTTGCGTTCTGTATCCTGCTCTGCTCTGGGGAGTAGGCAAGGTATTCTTTCCCTTCCAGGCAGGCGGAAGCGTTATCTACGGTCCCGGCAAAGAACCGGTCGGGTCCGAGCTCATTGCCCAGCCGTTTACACAAGACCAATACTTCCAGCCGCGTCCTTCTGCCGCATCATACAACGCAGCGGCATCGGCGTCGGCCGCGCTGGCGGCGTCGAACTACGCGCTCAGAAGCCGGGTGGCAAGCGTGTTGGGCCCCATCGTCAGGTACAAAAGCGGACCTCGGGCCGGGCAGCTTGTTGCTCCGGACATTGAACATTGGTTTCAGAAAGACACGTTTGGGGGAGCGCCGTCGATTGTTTCGCAATGGGCCACGGCCCACGGCGGCCTTGCGCAGGCCTGGGTTTCCGCGGACTCCAGCCACGCTCGTTATGTAAACAAATGGGCGGCTTCACATTTTTTGGACGTGGCGCAGTTCGTCAAGCAAAATCCGGGAACGCCAAAGCCGGGGGCGGCGGATCTTGCCGTAGCATTTTTTACGTCGTTTTCAAAGGAGAATCCGGGAAAGTTTCCCGGGGTCGTTTCGCAGGCAGGCGCGGCGGCCGCCGAAATGGGCCCCGTAAACCAGGGAACGGACATTCAATCGACATTCTTTGACATGTGGCGGCAGGACAACCCGGACATCGATCTTGAAGCAGTGCCCGGCGACATGGTGACGACGTCCGCGTCCGGGCTCGACCCGCACATCACATTCGAAAACGCGGAATTCCAGGTTGATCGGGTTGCATCAAAATGGGCGCAGCTCTCGCATCTGGACCAGACGCAAGTGCGGGAGCAAATCCGGCGCATTTTGGAAGCAAATGCATTTTTGCCGTTGAGGGGCCTGGCCGGCGACAAGATGATTAATGTCCTCAAAGTAAATATTCAACTTCAGCGTCGGTTCGCGCCGGCTTTGTAGCCGATGCGGGAGGTGAGGTATCATGAACTTCATTCGTAACCATCGGAACAATCTCATTCGATTCGGAAAAATTCTTGGCTTTGCCGCGGCGATCCTGCTCGCTACAAAACTAACGCTGATGTTCGGCAGCATAGCAAACGCATCGACGAGCGCCTTTAGCTTTCTCGTCATAGTTCTTCTGAGTGCCTTTTTCGGCGATCTCTTTGTGGCAATAACCACCTCTCTGGTGGCCACGCTCTGTTTTGACTACTTCTATTTGCCGCCGGTCGGAACGTTCACCATTACCGCTTTTCCCGATTGGATCTCGCTGGCGACTTTCCTTCTTGCTTCCGTTATCACAAGCCATCTCACTGCGCTGGCGGCCGAAAATAGAAGGAAATCAAACGACTTGAGCGGCACTTTGGCGAAATTGGAGGAATTTGGAAGGTGGCTTTTGGCCGAGCCGCAAGAGCAACTCACCCTCACGACAATTGCCCAAAAGACACTCACGATGTTCTCGTTGGAATACTGCTCCATCCACGTTTACGGTGAGGGGAAGTGGCAGCATTTTTCCGGAACAGCGGCACCCAGGATTTCCGAAGAGGTCGAGAACCGGCTGAGGATTCTCCAAGACCATTCGAGAAACTTGAGCGAATTGGCGGACGAAAACATGTTGGGGGTGAGATACGCGCAGATAATCAAGGGCTCTTCGACGCTTGCAATACTGGCTGTCAAGAGCGAAACGTTGCCTGCCGAAGCAATCGGAACAATAGCCTACATGATCGGCGTGCAGCTCTCCGCAATCATGGTTGCAGAGCACAAACAGCCGCCGACATAAGGGGACCTCTAGAAATTCATCCGATGTCATTGCGAGGAGCAAAGCGACGAAGCAATCGCCTCTAATTCCTTTCAAAAACGCGAGATTCGCTTTGCGGCTACTCCTGTAGCGCTGTATGCAGTCCTAGTCGTGGTGCTTCGCTTGGTTCACGCTTCGCCTCCAGCTTCGCGCCCGTAGGGCGCACTTCGTGCGTGGTCTCCGCACGTCCTGTGCTACGGCTCGCTCGCAATGACAAACCGCGTTTTTGAATTTATAGAGGTCCCCATAGGTACGGCCGCAAAAGCCATCAAAGGCATCTGGTAATGGATTGAAGTGGTTTTGTGCCACGGAAGATACTATTTATTAGCAACGACCCCCGGTGGACAACGAGAGGCGGGTGCGGTTGGCCCAATGGGATCAATCGCCTGCCTCATGATTGGGTTTGACAGGACATACGCACGATGAGCGAACCAGACCGCCCGAATCCCGACGCCCTGCTCGCCTCCATACAAAGAAACGAACGTGCTAAATTGCGCGGCACACTTAAGATTTTTTTCGGAATGTGCCCCGGCGTGGGAAAGACATTTGCCATGCTCAAGGCCGCACAGTCGTTCAAGGCGAAGGGCGTTTCCGTCGCGGTCGGAATCGTGGAGACTCACGGACGCGAAGAAACGGAATCGCTGCTTTCAGGACTTGTCGTCATCCCGCGGCTTCACGTAAACTACAAAGGTAAGGAGCTGAGCGACCTGGACCTGGACGCGGTGCTTGCCGCGCGGCCGGGGTATGTGCTTGTGGACGAGCTCGCGCACACCAATGCCGAAGGCATGCGCCATTCCAAGCGATTCCAGGACGTCCTCGAATTGCTTGACAATGGGATAAACGTGCTCGCCACGCTCAACGTGCAGCACGTGGAAAGCCTCGTGGATTCGGTGCGCCAGATTACCGGCGTCACGGTGCGCGAAACGGTGCCGGACAGCGTTCTTGACCTGGCGGACGAAATAGAGCTCGTTGATCTTCCGCCCGACGAACTTCTGGCTCGCCTCAGGGAAGGCAAAGTGTATACCGCGGAGCGTTCCGAAGCCGCGGCAAAGCATTTCTTCCAGAAAGGCAACCTCACCGCGCTCCGGGAGATTGCGCTTCGCAAAACCGCCGACCGGGTCAACCTCCAACTCAAAGATTACATGCAGGAGAACCGGATTGTTGGGCCGTGGAAGACGGTGGAGCGGCTGATGGTTGCGGTCGGGCCGAGCCCGTATTCGGAGCAGCTCATCCGCTGGACGCGGCGCATTGCGGCCACCATGGAGGCGCCGTGGATTGCCGTATACGTCCAGGCATCCCGCCCGCTTCCCGAAATGGCCGAAAAGCGGCTCAAGAAGAACATTGCGCTCGCCCAGGAACTGGGCGCGACTTTATTGACTACCGCAGACGACGACATAGCGCAGGCGCTCCTGAGGGTCGCGCGCCAGAACAACGCGACGCAGATTGTCATCGGCAAGTCGATGACAAATCCGATAATCGATCTCGTCCATGGCGGGTCGTTGGTCAATAAGCTGATCCGCGATAGCGGAGCAATCGACATCTATGTCGTAAAGAGCGATGCCGGAGCCCCGCCAAAAAAGCCCTTCCAAAACCGAGGGTCTGCCGGCGCGTCGTCCCGGCAGCGTGACTACGTCGTTTCGGGCGTCGCGGTTGGCGCAGCCACCGCAGCCTGCTTTCTTGCGTCGTCGTACATTGACTACCGATCGGTGGGAATGTTTCTCCTTTTTATTATTTCGCTGCTTTCGCTTTTTGTGGGACGCGGACCGCTTTTTACCGCCGCAGCCTTGAGTGCGATCTTCTGGGACTTCTTCTTTATCCCTCCGCTTTTCACTTTTTCAATTTCACACCCGTCCGATGTTCTGCTGGTGTCTCTGTATTTTATTGTCGCACTCGTGAGCGGCACGCTCACATCCCGTATCAGGACAAAGGAAACGATTGTGCGCCGGCGTGAACGCCACACCTCCGCGCTATACTCTTTTGTCAATGCTCTCGCGTCCGCCGAAACCATAGACGACATCGCGCGTGTCGGCATGGAAAATATGACGACTGCTTTTGCCACCCGTGCCGCATTGTTCCTGCCGGAAACGGGCGAGTCGATCGGACGGGACCCGCATCCGTTAAGTACGTTCACCCCCGACACCGACAAGGAGTGGAGCGTCGCCGAATGGGTTTTCTCCAACAAGAAACCAGCCGGACACGCCACGGCAACGCTCCCGTTCGCAACGGCAGCATATTATCCCTTGCTGATGCATGGGCTGTGCAGGGGAGTGGTCGGGCTTGTTTCGTCCGGTGCACGGGAAATGCCGGTGGAACAGGAGGGCCTGCTGATGATGTTCCTGCACCAATGGGCCTTTGCTTTGGACCGGGCAGTTCTTCGGGAGGAGGCGGCGAGAACGAGACTGCTTGAGGAGTCCGAGCGCCTGAACAAGACCCTTCTCAATTCTATTTCGCACGAATTGCGTACCCCGCTGGCTGCGATTACCGGCGCATCAAGCAGTCTGATGGAACCCGCGGTGGCAAAAGACACGGTTGCTCGCGACGTTCTTGTCGGAGACATCCGGGCGGCTTCTTCCAGGTTGAACAGACTTGTCGAAAATCTGCTCGACATGACGCGGATCGAATCGGGGAGCCTGACAATAGCGAAGGACTGGTGCGACGTCCACGACATCATCAATTCGGTGCTCAGCGGACTTTCCGAGGAGCTTTCGCGATACACCGTGCGGGTGTCGATTGACGATAATTTGCCTCTGGTAAAGCTTGACGGAATTATTGTGGAACAGGTGCTTTCCAATATCATTCTCAATGCCGCGCAATACACTCCGCCCGGAACCACAATCCAAATCAGGTCTCTCTTCGAAACTTCCATGCTGGTATTTGCGATAGAAGACGAAGGCCCCGGGCTGCCCGAAGAATCGATAGGCCGGATTTTCGACAAATTCTACAGAGTTCCCGGCACGAAAGCCGGCGGCACGGGGCTGGGATTGTCTATTGTAAAAGGATTCGTCGAGCTGCACGGCGGGTCGGTGGAGGCCGCAAACCGGGCAAACAAAGGGGCTCGGTTCCTGATTCGGATTCCTGTCGAGCACAAGCCGTTTTCCGACGATGAGGAGGCGTCTTGATGCCGGAAGGTAAAAGAATACTTGTTGTTGATGACGAGATCCACATCAGGCGGTTCCTTAAGGTAACGCTTGAGGCCAACGGATATCATGTGCTTGAGGCGTCGACCGCCAAGGATGGAATTTACAAAGCTGCGACTGACCGTCCGGACGCCATTGTTCTTGATCTTGGACTGCCGGACATGGATGGCGGCGCCGTTCTTAAGCAGGTGAGGGAATGGAGCGCGGTTCCCGTCATTATCCTTTCCGTGCGGGACGACGAAAAGGGTAAGGTCGCGGCGCTTGATGCCGGGGCGGACGACTATGTGGTAAAGCCGTTCGGCGTCAACGAGTTGATTGCACGGCTCAGGGTCGCCCTGCGCCATGGCCTCGATGGGGCCGATGATATAAAGGAATTCGAGAACGGTGAATTATTTGTTGACCTTGTAAACCGGATAGTGAAGGTGGGCGGTTTGCCGGTGAAACTTACCGCGACGGAATACTCTCTCTTGATCCAATTCGTCAAGAACGCCGGGAAAGTTCTAACCCACCGGCACCTCATGAGAGAAATATGGGGGCCATACCGGGAAGACGAAACCCAATACCTGCGTGTCTACGTTGCCCAGCTCAGGAAGAAACTTGAGACCGATCCCGCGCGGCCAAAACTGTTCATCACCGAATCCGGAGTCGGATACCGGATGCCGGTTGCTGAATGAACATAGTCGCCGAACGGAAAACCGTTCAATTCGATCGCTTATTTGAACACCTCAAACGGCACCGAATCCTTGATCTGATCCCCTAAGCTCGCATAGATATCTGTCCACTTCACCCCATCCAGCACATCGGCATCCTTGCTGAGCCTGCAATTGATTCGTGTGAGAGTGTAATTGCCTGCACGCTGGATGAACAGGTACCGTTGCCTGTGGAAGTACCGGTTATAAGGTCGAATACTTCGCTGCACCTTTTGCGGAGAACTTCTTCGAAGTGGGCGAGGACCGTGGCCGGGATGATGCCTTTGAGGCCGCCGCCGTCTATTTGTAATATCTTCTTTGACATTTGGAAATTCCTTTCTGGATTCGTTCCAGGAACGTTACAGTACTTAGGTGGCTCCCCTCTCCTTGTGGGAGAGGGGCAGGGGGTGAGGTCGCGAATGCGGAAGCCACGATTCAATCGTTAGCCTTCGCACAGACGGAGCCGGGAGGGTCGCCCCCCGGCACGCACGACCAGAACAGTCGGGGCCTTCCGCCCCGAACCCCGACCAAAGAGTGGTCAGCAGCAACCACTCCTTGGAACCACGTGCCGCCCCGCAGTGGCGCTTGACCGCCGCGCACGAGCCAGGGCTTGCGGAACAATGGAAACACATTGTAAAGCCTTTCCCTTGCGGGAAAGGCAGGACTCGTCCTCGCCCCACACCGAAGAAAACAACCGATTTCTGTAAGGTTCATTACAAGGGGAAACCACTTTCGGGCTCGCGTGCGTCTGCGCCACTGAGGGGGAAGAAAAGAAAGTCAAGTCCAAACCGCGCAGGCTGCTATTGACAATTGGCAGTCAACCCTCTGCGCCGCGCCAGAGCGGACCGGCAACGGGGCCGACAGCCGACGGACCTTGGAAGCACCCGAAGGGGTGGCACGGAGCGAGGGGGACGCCGATTCCGTTGCCTTTGCATCCGGCAATTATCTGGGCGGATTGATGGCCAGCTTCTCTATCGGGCTCTTCACCATCTGCTGCTGGATCCTGTCTTCCGCATACATCTGATACAAGTATACCCCCGGCGCAAGCCTGTTCCCGAAACCGTCCCTTCCGTCAAACAGCTCTCCGCGGCTCACGTTGTTCAACACGCGGACAAGACGTCCGGAAAGCGTGAAAAGCCGGACCGTCACAACCACCTCGTCCTGGGTCGTTTGGGTAATTGTTTTGGAAAGATCGTAGTAAAAACTGCATGTCTGGCCCATGCGCATCGGGTTCGGATAAGTAAAAACATGATAGAGAGCAAGCGCCTCGTCCGTGGTGACCACAAGCGTCACGCTCCTTTTTGCCACGTTTCCCAGCAAATCCTCGGCAGTGATGTTTACCGAGTACGAGCCCGGCGCCATCGCTCCCTGGTCGAAAGTCCAGTCCGCGGTTCCCCGCCGGTAGTCGCCCTGGGCAAACTGGAATTTACTGTTGACGCTGGTGCGCGTCACTATGCCGGGAACCTCGAACGTTATACCTTCGTTGGGCCCTGTAGACACCGCGTCGATGCCGCTGGAATCAAACATCACAATCTCCATGGTGACGGGAAGCGTGACCGTAAGCTTGTCCGTTGAGGATGCTCCCGCACTCAACGCGGACGACGACGTCGCGCCTTGGTACACCGGGCGCACCGAGATGCTGGGGCCGACGGTGTCCGTTATTTTTGTCGAGGCAAACCCGTCAAAGAGAAAACCGCTGCGGCACCCGAGTGCGAGGCTGTCGCTTGCCCATGCGTATGCGGTGAGCCGCACGCCGGGGGCATTGAACTTGACGTTCTTAGGAAGCAGGATGCTTTGCTGGAAATTCCCATTTGTGATTACCGTCTGGCCGGCGAATATCGGAGTACCCGGCATGGAGTAGGTTACTCCTTTGTCCCATTGTCCGTTGTCCTTGCTCCCGGTTGTATAGGCGGGGTTGAATATGCTTATCTGGACTTTGGCCGTCCCGCCCGATCCGAACCTGGCGTCCACAGTACCGTCGGGGTTGGTAATTGCGCCCCGAATGGTCACCTGCTGCAACGCCTTGAGGGTATCGTTCAAGGGGGTACCGTGGTTGTCGGCGATGGAAAGAGACATCTTGTGCCCCGACTGAACCAGTTGAAGCGACGGATCTCCCAAATACGAGTACACCTTTTCGTTATAGTCCTGGACTATGCCTTTTGCAACCGCAATTGCTTGCCCGAGCGTCCTGCCGCCGGTATCCGAGGTGTCGAAGATAAACGAAAAGAAGTTCTGCGCGAGCATCTCGTTGTCGCCGGAGAACGTTTCGCGCGTGGCCGAGATGGTTGCAATAGCTGCGCTGGCGGGCGCCAGCACACAGCATTCGGACAGGCATCTCGAGGTTCCGGGCTGGTCGAACATGCCCACCGAACACGAAAACGAGGTTATCACCGGATACTGTCCCGTGTTGTGCAGGTTGCCGATGTCCTCCGGCATAAAAATGTGTTCGTCGGCCCACACATTGGGGGCTCCGTGTCCGAACCAGTTGACATAGGCAACTCCGTTGTTGATGTCGTTGAGAAGCGCCTGCTTTGCCTCGGGCTTTTCGTGCTGGACGTCATACGGGTATTCGAACTCGTTTACCTTCTCAACGTCGATTGCCGGACGCAAATTTCCCACGATCGTATTGATGAGTTCGGACGAAAGGAGGTGCCCGGTGCCGATCGGGTCTACCAGGATGCCCTGCTGGTCGTCGTCGTTCACCAGACACATGCGGTTACGCCAGGCGCCGAAATCCGCTCCTTTGGACGGGTTCTCGATTTGAATGATCTTGTTGACAACCTGCGACGCTTCCTGGGACGTCCTGCAGGGAATGCGGCCCAGAAAAAGATCCGGCGTGGACGCGCTGCTGTTTACGTTGTCGGCCGAATCCAGGTACACAAAGAAATCCTCAACGCACGTGTTGTTGAACTCCGCGACCGGCATAAAGCTTGTCTCCTGCGTTGCAATGTTCCGGTAGTCGTAGTGACCGGAGCCCATGAGCACAACGTAGTCGAAGGAAACGTTCCATTGGGAACGGACGTAGTCGCGGATATATTCCAGACAATTGCGAAGCGCCGAAGGATCCTTGTTGCCGCCCGAGAATTGGTCGTAGATATCGGAAATTGAAATAACCTTCGGGTTTGCAAATTGTCCCGTGGCCGCCTTTTCTACCGCCAGGTTCTGGGCGGGAACAATGAAATCCGGATGCGTTACAACCAGATAGTCTATCTCCGGGGGTACCGCGGGGCTGCGCAAGTCCCTCACCGTGAAATCCGAATTGCTCCTTGGCCCGACAGGGGAAAGTACTACCGAACTTCCCATCGCCTGCTGCGTGCACACATAATACCGCAGTCCGATGCCTGCAGTGTCGGTCCACTCGTAGGCGCCGCCGCCTCTCACGGTGTCGAGGAGCATCATCGAACCGTCGTCGTTGCCTATTCTTATGATGTAAACCAGCGCCGCGGGAAGCCCCGACAAAACGTAGTGCGCCATTCCCGGGGTTTCGGGTGAAAAAATGGTCATTGACGACCTGTTCGTCATGTCCAGCTTTTGCCAAGACTTAATCTCCACTTGATCCAGTTCCACGGTGTCGCCGACGCCCGTATTTGCCGTGAATACCATGTTGTGGCCCGGGCTATAGGTAAACGGGACCCATGCGCCGCTCTGGCATCCGTCGCAGACAGACGCGCCGCCGAAACCCATCCCCAATGCGGGGTAGTGATTTATTGCGGGATGAATGTTGCAAATCACCTGCACGCTGCATGGTTGGGCCGGGTCTGCATTGGGGAGAAGAAGCGTGTCGACGGCGTCGGAGGGTACGGAAAAAGACTGTGCGTATGAGGTCAACCTCGTCCAGCCCCATTCGAGACCTCCGTTGGTCTGCGTGATGGACGGCCACACGGATTTCTTGAAAAGAATATGATTTTGAAATGATGTGATCACCGGGGCCGGCACGGAAACCGGGGCGAATCTTGAGAGAGAAAGCGCTGTGTCCTTGACAGCGATCCAGTAGTGGCGGTAATCGTCGTAGTGGTCGATCCGGTAGGAAAAACGGTGCGCGGTGGTGTCGTATTCCCAATCGGAAATGCTGCTTACGTAAGCAAGAAAATAGTCCGATGAATCAACTATGCCGTTGCCGTTGACGTCAAACCTGGCCATCGGGACTTCGGTGAGGCCGCTGGGGATCTGGCCCACCGGGGGCGTTTTAACCGGTAACTCTCCCTTGTAGGATGCAAAAAGCGCAACCCGGCCCATTGGTACGGGCGTGGAAATCCCCATCATCTGCAGGATATCGGTTCCCCGCAGTCTGATCACGCCGTTTTCATTGATTGTTCCTTCGTTGAAAGCCGTGCGGCCGTCGCCGATGGTGAACGCGACCATACTCTGCGTTGCCTGCAGCGGGTATCCCATTGTTGCCGCGCGCTTGGCCAGCCGGGCCTGGATTGTGGTCCAGTTCCGGGCCACCGAATAGTTGAGAATGAGCCGCCGCAGCATGTTCGCAAAGTCGGATTTTGGAGGCGAATGAGCGACCGTTGCGGCGGAATAGGGAGGAAACTCAATCGTGATGTCTGCTTTGTCGAGGACCTGAAGGGTCCAGGCGTTCTTTTGGTACAATATGGGTCTTAGGATAAACTGCGAGGTCTTCAGTCCGCCGAATTGGGTATTGAGAGCATCGGAAATCCATGGACTATTGAACCTGAGCCCCGGATATCGCGGGCCGGTTCGCGGCGCATTCCGAATGTAAAGGGGATTTCGTAGGGCTACCACGTGGGAAGAAATTGCGACGGCTTTTACGGAAACGCTGCCCTGCGGAGGCACCCCGACGTGCAGAGAAACTGCCGGTACCACCGGTTCGCCATCATCGCTCAGGTCGGTGTTTGAGCCTGCGAGTGCAACTGAAGACGAAGTCGCGGTTATGGGAACTATGCGGAGGCTGTCCGTGGTCCATTCAAAGGAGAGTCTTTTTGCAGTATTTTCGGTAATGCGGATTGCCGAAAACGAGGCGCTAGAGAATGCAAGACACCCGAACAGTGCAAACCCGTAAATTCGCATTTCGCTTTTTCCCTTTGTGCAAGGCGGGCGACAAATCTTTCAATCCTGCGCGATCTTTTGGCATTGCAAAGAATAAGAACTGTACGATGAATACGTTCGCACAGTGCCGTTTAGTGCCGTGGAACCAGGCTTGCGGAACAACGGAGTCAGGAGGGATCTCACTATCGCTTCGTAGGGCAAGGTAGTGGTGCTGCGCACCACCTAGTATGCCGTTTGCCTTTTCGCTCCCGACACCCTGGGCAAGATGGCCTTCGCATAGTAGGAGCCGGGAGGGTCGCCCCCCGGCACCCACGACCAAGGAGAGTGTCACTTCCGTTCCCCAAGGAGAAGTAGTTGGCGCTGCGCGCCAGATATTATGTCGTTTGCCTTGTCTGCAGCGAACTCCCCTTGGAACCCCGCGCCGCGCCTGCAGCGTCGCCGGTACCCATGAGTCCGGTAGGCCGCTCGCGAACGCGTCCGGCAGGACATTTTTCCAATCCTCATAAGATGCCGGCCTTGAACGGCGCGAGCGGACCAATCTGCCGGTCCCCATGGGGCGTCGCTGATGGCGAAAAGCAAGATGCCAGAAAGAGGCGGTGGCGATTCGCTTGACTCGTCCTCGCCCTACACCGAAAAGCAAACAACCGATTTCTGTAAGGTTCATTACAAGTGGAAACCTCTTTCGGGCTCGTGCGCGTCTGCGCCACTGAGGGGGAAGAAAAGGCAAGAACACACAATAGGGCCACAAGGGCATTTTTGATCTTCTTCTCTTCCGCCATCAGTGACGGCTCCTCGGGCCCAAGGGTTGGCCGCTCGCGCTGTTTGAGCCCGGTATCTTTTGTCAAGCCCTACAATTGTCCTGCCGGGTAAGTTTGCGAGCGGCCCGCGGGCCCGAGGACAAGCCGGCACTGCAGGCGCGGCTGGGGGCGCAGCTGCTGGCGCCTCCTGCCCGGGGTGTCGGGAGTGAAAGGGCAAACGACATAATGGAAGGTGCGTAGCACCACTACCACACCCTTACGAAACGCTAGTGAGAACGTCCCGACGCTGTATGAGAAAGCGTTTCTTCTGGAGTTGTGCGCAAACGCCGACCAGTGGGATCAACACGGAGGCCTGTCGCCGTCTTCGGGAGGGCGCCCACCTCCTTCTTGCGTTAATCTTGTGAGAAGGTTGTGAATACGGAAATCCCGTTCCAGACACAGCGGCGATAGAGAGCAGGCGGCTGGTATGCAGCGCTGTGCAAAAGAATAGCTGAATACGGGCTTCGATTGACACAGGCCGCACGCAATGGTATATTCATTTGTTCATACCCCGGCTGTTGATTTGCGGAAGGCAAGAGAATACAACAAAGAAGATTTTTGTCGCCCGTTGCCCTGAGTCCGGAGCACGAGCCGTAAATCAAATGCTTTCTGGATCGCTGAACGGGGCGTGAAGAAAAGGATTAAGGCGGAAGGATGAAGGATGAATGAAATGCAAAATCAATTCAATCCAAAATCAATGCAAATTCTTTCTGGATCGCTGAGCGGGGTGACCTAGGGAGGTTTTATTTGAACAAGCCCATCACATTCTGTCTGTTGCTGGGTCTTATTTCAGCCGCTTTTGCTGCCCCGCCGCCAGGCTATTACCTTGTCTGGTCCGATGAATTCAATGGCACCACATTGGACACTGCCACATGGACCATAGATACCAATTCCGAAGTTGAGCAGGCTCCTTACAGGTATTACACCAATGGCCTTAACCTGACAAATGAAGACGGTGCTGCTGTTTTATGGGCGAAGAAGGAAAGTTACAGGGGTTTTAATTATACTTCTTGCAGCATGAGGACCAGCGGCAAGAAGGAATTCCTGTACGGTTACATAGAAGCAAGAATCAAGACGCCACACGGCCGCGGCCTGTGGCCCTCATTCTGGATGGGAGGGAGCACCGGTCAAATTGCATTGTACTCTCAATTAACAGGGCCACAGCTTTACAACGGGACGCCCGGGGACAATTGCTTTAGCGTTTCTTGTAACTACACAAACCTCAACCGGCCGGTTTATATAACCAAACAACATGATTATACGGGTTGCCTGTGTGATGATTATCATCTGTATGCCATCGAGTGGGATTCTCTTGGAATAGGATATTTCTTCGACAACAATAAATTCTTCGAATATGATTCCATTAATCAGCCCGCCAACTTCCAAACCTTTCATCAACCGTATTATTTCATGACCTGGATTGATATCGGCGGCGCTTATGCGGGCTACGATATAGACACCACCATCTTCCCCCAGAAGATGTACATCGACTACGTCCGCGTCTTCCAGAAGGACCCCGATGTAATCGTAAACTCGCCCAGGCACACGCTCCAAGGCATCACCCTGGCGAACCTTTCAAATGCCCAACTGAAGTTGTATGACCTCCAGGGCCGGCTGATCGCCGATTACACCAACACAGTAAGACACTTGAAACCGGCCCAGAATGCGATGAAGAGTATAGCATCAGATTTACCTATCGGAATATATGTGGTCAGGCTATTCGATGGAGTGAGAACGGTCTCGGAAAAGCTGGCGGTGTCAAGGTAAGAGTAATTCGGGGAATTTGATGAGAATCGTTCCGGCAATACTGTTTTCAGGCGCATTGTGCCTAGTCTCGGCCTCCCCGCACGGGTGCTCCGTGTGACCAAGAATCGCAATCGTGTGCCACTGCCGCCCTCGGCAGTGCTCTCGACCGTTGACTAATTGCAACCGAATCCTCAGGACAAAACCCGTGCGCACCAAACACCTTCTCCTAGAAATCTCCCATTCCCTGAATCTCCCCAGCCTGTCCGCAGAAATCCCCCCAAACCCCCGCTCGCAATTCCTATTTTATTCATAGCCCCGCAGTGAAACCCGAAACCATGACCCCCAGGAGCCCTCATGACCGTTCAGACCCACAAGCAAATGGCGAATTTCATCTGGAGCATCTGCAACCTGCTGCGCGGTCCGTACAAAAGAAACGAATACCGCAAAGTCATCCTTCCGCTCACGGTCCTTCGGCGCTTCGATTGCATTCTCTTGCCCACAAAACAAAAAGTCCTTGCCGAGTTTGCCAAGCTCAAAGGAAAGTCCGAAACGATTATCCAGGCGCGGCTCAAGGTAATCACACTCGTCCCTTTCTACAACCATTCCAAGCTCACGTTTGAAAAGCTGCTTGACGATCCCAACCACATTGCGCCGAATCTTAACGGATACATAAACGGCTTTTCGTTCAATGTTCGCGAGATATTTGAGAAATTCGAGTTTGGCGACGAAGTACGCAAGATGAACGAGAAAAATCTCCTTTACGAGGTTGTAAAGAAATTCGCTTCTCCCGAGGTCGATCTTTCGCCCGCAAAGATCGATCAGATGCAGATGGGGTACATTTTCGAAGAGCTTATCCGGATAGGCGCGGAACAGTCGAACGAAGAAGCGGGGGAGCACTTCACCCCGCGAGAGGTTATCAGGCTCATGGTGAACCTGCTTCTGTCCCCGGAACAGGACCTTCGCAAAAGTCACGTTGTGAAGACGATTTACGATCCGGCGTGTGGGACGGGCGGAATGCTTTCGGTTGCCGAGAATTACATCCGCCAGCTTAACGACGACGCCCAGCCGCTTCTCTACGGCCAGGACCTTAACGATGAGGCCTGGGCGGTTTGCCGTTCCGACATGCTCATCAAAGGCGAGGAGGCCGACAACATCAAGAACGGCGATACGTTCACCGATGACGGTTTTCCCAAAGACAAGTTCGATTATATGCTGGCAAACCCACCGTTCGGTGTGGAATGGAAGCAGCAGGCAAAGAAGGTAAACGACGAGAACGAGAAACTCGGGTACGACGGCCGGTTCGGCGCCGGCCTGCCCCGAATAAACGACGGTTCTTTGCTTTTCCTTCAACATATGGTTTCAAAAATGCGCCAGCCCAAAGACGGAGGAAGCAGGATCGCCATTGTCTTTAACGGCTCACCATTGTTTACGGGCGACGCGGGAAGCGGTGAATCGGAAATCCGGCGCTGGATTATCGAGAGCGACTGGCTTGAAGCCATTGTCGCCTTGCCGGACCAGTTGTTCTACAATACCGGCATTTCAACCTATGTGTGGGTGCTTACCAACAGAAAAGAAAAGCGCCGCAAAGGGAAAATCCAGCTCATTGACGCAAGGCAGTTCTACATCAAGATGCGCAAAAGTCTTGGTAATAAACGCAACCAGATAGGCGACGGCGAAGATGGCAGGGTCAATCAGATTAGCGAGATTACAAAGATTTACGGCAACTTCAAGCACGACGAAGCGCGGTCACTCGAAATCGACGGCGTTAAGAAAACGCTTGTCGTCTCGAAAGTTTTTGACAACGAGGACTTCGGATATAATAAAATTACAGTGGAGCGGCCATTGCTTGACGAAAAGGGGAAGCCGGTAGTTTCCTCAAAAGGGAAGGCCAAAGGCAAACCGGACGCCGATCCGGACCGCAGAGACACCGAGAACGTTCCACTCAAGGAAAAGATCGACGACTATTTCAAGCGCGAAGTTCTGCCCCATGTTCCGGATGCGTGGATCGACCACGATAAAACGAAGGTCGGGTACGAAATACCGCTCAACAGGCACTTTTACAAGTACGAACCGCCAAGGGAATTGGAAGAAATTGAGGCGGACATTCGGGGGCTGGAGACGGAGATTGTGAAGATGCTGGCAGAGGTGACGGGGAGTGGGGAGGCGAGGAAATAAAATGTGTGCAATCAGGTTCTTTCATAGTATATTATTATTAACAGTCCCCGCCACGCTTAGGGCTCTTCGGAGTACCGCGGACCAGGGTGGGGCTTCTTTTTTATACCCCTTCGTCAGGTTCCCCCGTCAAAAAATCACGATGCTTTCAAGTGCGGAGGTATTGTGAAATTTCCAAAACCAGCCACAACCGTAGCCGAACAACTTGACAAACTCCGTTCACGCGGTATGATTGTCGACGCTCCTGCCGTGGCTGCAGAATTTCTCAACGCCGTTTCGTATTACCGCTTCAGCGGATATGCGCTTCATTTCGAGTATTTTGAAAATGGAGAACGTACCCATAAATTCAAACCGGGCACGACCTTTGCCAACGTCGTAAGGTTGTACGATTTCGATTCCGCGTTACGGACAATACTCTTTTCCTTTATTGAGCATGTCGAAATTGCGTTTCGTACTGCGCTATTTCTGGGAAGAGATTTTACAACGCGACAGTTTTATTGAAATAATGGGAAGCTTTGTTTTTCTGGAGACGAAGGAAGAAACAATCGATGATGGGGCGGGCGGGAGAACAACGGTTACAAAAGAGACAATGATATTCCCGCGCTATCACCAGCTGGATTCTGTACGCAAACTCACAAATACCGCGCGCGAAGAAAAGGCCGGTAACAACTACCTGATACAGCATTCGGCGGGAAGCGGAAAAACCAACAGCATATCCTGGCTCTCGCACCGGTTATCGAGCCTGCATACCTCTGCCGACGAAAAAATATTCGATTGCGTGGTTGTAATAACGGACCGCAAAGTCCTCGACAAACAATTGCAGGACGCAATCTATCAGATAGAACACGCGCAGGGCGTTGTTAAACCGATAGACGACAACTCCCGCCAGCTTGCGGAAGCATTGGTTGACGGCACAAAAATCGTGATAACCACGTTGCAGAAGTTCCCATTTGTTTTGCGCGGTCTGCTCCACATTTCGGGCGCGGAAAACCCGGACGATCCCGACGCCGCATCCGTCCTGCGGGCGAAGGAATGGGAAGAGAAGATTGCGGCCAGGAAATATGCCGTTATCGTTGACGAGGCGCATTCGAGCCAGACCGGCGAAACTGCCCGTGAACTCAAACGAATACTTGGCGCGGGAACGGAACAAGGTACGGAAGATACCGAAGCCGACTGGGAAGACGGGCTCAATCAGATAATGGAATCTCGCGGACGCCAGAAGAACTTGAGCTTCTTTGCGTTCACCGCAACCCCGAAGGGCAAAACGCTGGAACTGTTTGGGCGCGTTGGAGCTTCGGGTAAGCCAGAGGCGTTCCATACCTATTCCATGCGGCAGGCAATTGAGGAAGAGTTCATCCTCGATGTTCTCAAACGATATACTACATACAAAACTTACTTCAGGTTGGTAAAGAAATTCGAAGACGACCCAAGCATGCCCAAAAAACGCGCGGCGAAAAAGCTGGGCAAGTTTCTTGTGTTGCATCCCGTAAATATTGAGCAGAGAACCGAGATTATCGTTGAGCATTTCCGGGACCACGTAAGGCAGAAATTGAACGGCCGGGCAAAGGGCATGGTGGTGACCGGTTCGCGTCTTCATGCAGTTAGATACATGCTTTCGTTTCAGAAGTACATTGCAGAGAACAAATACACCGACATCCGTCCCCTGGTTGCTTTTAGCGGAACAGTGAGAGACCCCGATTTAGACAAGGAATTCACTGAGCCGGGAATGAACATCGATGTTGTGTCGGGCAGACCGATTTCCGAAAGCCAGCTTCCGGAACGATTCGACAGTTCCGATTATCAGGTTCTGCTTGTAGCAAACAAGTATCAAACGGGATTCGACCAGCCGTTATTGTGCGCTATGTACGTTGACAAGAGGCTTGATGGTGTGCAGGCTGTTCAAACGCTTTCACGTTTGAACCGGACGCATGCGGGAAAAGAACCGCCGTTTGTCCTCGATTTTGTGAACGATACCGAAGGAATCTTCGAAGCATTCAAACCTTACTATGATGTAACCACGCTTCAGGAACCTTCCGACCCGGGCCATCTGGAAATCCTGAAACACGAATTGAACGCCTTTCAGGTTTATTACTGGAGCGAGGTGCAAGCTTTTGCGCAGGTCTTCTACCTTCCGCAGCACCGCCAGAATCCTTCCGATCATGCCCGCATGCAAAAACACATTCAACCGGCAGTTGACCGTTTCAATGCGTTGGATGAAGAAAAAAAGGAATCCTTCTATGAGAAGCTGACCGCGTATGTCAGTTTCTATTCCTTTATTAGCCAAATAATTCCATATTCGGATGCCGAGCTTGAGATGCTCTACAGCTTTGGTCGCTTCTTGGTACCTTCTCTAAAGTACGGTGAGGAAAATGTTAATCCTCATCCAGAAAAAGAAGTAGAGTTGCAATACTACCGGATTGAGAAGGTGAGCTCGGGTTCAATTGTCATGGAGGATGGCGAATCCTACGGCGTCAAAAGCCCGACTGCGGTTGGCACGGGGAAATCGAAAGATGAGAACAAGCCTCTGTCCGAGATTATAAATGTCTTGAATGAGAAATTCGGCACCGAATTCACCAACGAAGACCGGCTGTTCTTCGAGCAGATCAAAGAAAAGGCCTGCGCCGACGAACGAATCATCCAGACCGCGCACGCGAATCCTCTCGATAAATTTGAACTCGGTATTAGAAAGATCATCGAATCTCTCATGATGCAAAGAATGTCGGAAAACGACGAGATAGTAACCAAGTACATGGATGATGACGCTTTTCAGAAGACCGTCTTTCCGCTTCTGGCGAAAGAGATTTATGAGGGGATACTGGCCGTTTCGCCAAGCGATTGAAATTAATGGGCGACCGGAACCGTGGTGAAGCAGGCGGCGTTCCATTGACCGCTTGTGCGAACCCGGCTTCTGTTGTTTTGTTTTTCTTCCGCCATCAGCGCCGCCCACTTGGCCGAGGGTTTGGCCCGCTCGTGCTGTCCGAGCCCGGCATCTTTGTTCAGATACTACAATTGTCCTGCCGGGTGAGTTCACGAGCGGCCCGCAGGCCGAGGGATCAGGCGGCGCTGCAGGCGCGGCGCGGATTCCAAAAGGTGCTCGCTGCAGAGCACCTTTGGTCAGGGTTCGGGGCAGACTGCCCCGACTCATACTTTGGCTACCGAAACCGTCTTGAAGCAGGCGGAATTGATTGCAGTGGACATCGCGAACGAGAAGTAGGCTGTCGAAAGGCGCACAGATTCGTCATTTGTGGTTTTGCAAAGAATAAAAAGAAGAGAGTTGATTATGCGGAGCAAACCTGAAAAGAAAATCGTTATAATTGCCGGTCCAAACGGGTCTGGAAAGACGACATTCGCTCGCGAGTACCTGCCATACGAAGCCGGTTGTCCAGTATTTGTAAATGCCGATTTGATCGCCGCAGGGCTGGAGCCATTCCGTCCTGAACTGGCCGCGATTCGCGCCGGACGCTTGATGCTGAAAGAAATACAAGAGCATGTGCGCAAAGGCGAAAGTTTTTCTTTTGAAACGACATTGAGCGGGTTGCTCTATTCTCGCCTTATTCCGGTATGGCGGAAACGTGGGTATAACGTCAAGCTCATATTCTTGATGTTGCCGAATGTTGCATTTGCCATCGAGCGCGTTGCGGTTTGAGTTAAACAAGGTGGCCATTTCGTGCCGGTGGAAACTATTCGGCGTCGTTTCTCATCGGGTCAGAAAAATTTCAAGCATGTATACAGGCGAATTGTTGACGCATGGGCGGTTTATGACAATTCCGGTGAAGTTCCGAAACTAATCGAGGAGGGCACAAATAAATGAGATCAAAGAAAGTCAAAGATGCTGATCTGGCAAGAGTCAAGCCAGCCTTGCTTCGCGCGGCACAGCAGGCGCGCCGGACGGCTGCGGCGACGTTTACCCCGCTTGTGATATACAAGGACGGCAGGACGACAAAACTGGCGGTAGTGAAGGAAAAGCGTTCAAAATACGGTAAGTAGTCATTGGCTGTTTGTCCTTGAATATCGACAGGTGGTGGCCGTTGTCCTATTCGAAAAGTTCGGCGAAAACGCCTCAATAGAGAAGAAGTTGAAAGTTGGCAGTTGACCGTTGACGGTCAACTAACCCTATCGATGATTCTGGAAGGGCGCAGTTTTAGCATTTCGTCATCAGCGCCGCCCCCGCGGCCGGAGGGTTGGTCCGCTCGTGCGGACTTGACTTGTATTGTTTTGTTTTCCTTCCCCCTCAGCGGCGCAGCCGCGGCCGGAGGAGGACGAGTCAAGCGAATCGCAACATCCTCTTTCTGGCATCTTGCTTTTCGCCATCAGCGACGGCCCTACGGCCTCCGGATTGGCCGCTCGTGCGAATTTGGCTTGTGTTGTTTTGCTTTTCTTCTTTCGCCATCAGCGACGCCCCATGGGACCGGCAGATTGGTCCGCTCGCGTCGTTCAAGGCCGGCATCTTTTGAGGATTTGGGAAAATGTCCTGCCGGACGCGTTCGCGAGCGGCCTGCCGGCTCATGGGTACCGGCGGCGCTGCAGGCGCGGCGTTCTTTGCTTACTTTCTTTCGCTGCAGAAAGAAAGTAAGTCTGGGTTCGGGAGTGAAGCTCCCGACTCAGTTTATTCCGGGGGTGCCGGGGGGCGACCCTCCCGGCTCTGTCTATTGGCAACCGAAACCATCCTAAAGCAGCCGGTGCTGATTGCGGCAGGGAAGTAGGCTGTCGTCGAGTTCCCTGTAACCGCGTGCTGCTTTCATTTCAACAATTGCCAAAATTCCTCTTGAATTCGGCTTCCATTTGAGATAATATTAAGTTTAAGCTGCGGAAACTTAATACGTTATGAGGGGTTCGTCCGTTGTAAACAACGGATAAATTCCCGGCAGAAGCAACATTTTATTTGGATGAACGAATTTACGCGATCAGGCAGACGCAGCCCTGTGACGTACCTTGGCTATAAATGCCCTCGCGTGTCCTGCAAAGAGAAGTGGTACAGGCCGTTATGATAGGAGAACTGAGGCGCCGGCCGCCCCGGCAACCCATTACCATACTGGAACACGCATGGATTCCATAGAACAGTCCTATCACAGATACCTCAGATACTTCCTTGCAAAGGATGATGCCACAGCCACGGTGTACGACAAATACCTGGCGCTTTCCTATGCGGTGCGAAGCGAGATGGTTGACCGCTGGATCGCGACGCAGGGAACCTACAACGGCAAGGGGGTGCGGCGGGTATACTTTTTGTCAATGGAATACATCTTCGGCAAGAGTCTTCAGCAGAACATTCTAAGCCTTGACATGGAAGATGGTGTGCGCGCGCTGGCGTCCCAGCTCGGGTTCAACATCGAAGAGATTTACGCGCAGGAGGACTCCTTTGATCTCGGCAACGGCGGCAAGGCTCGCCTCGCCGCGTGTCTGCAGGACGCTCTGGCAACCGCGGGGCTCCCCGCCATGGCCTACGGGCTCAGGTACGATTACGGACAATTCCGCCAGTCCATCGAGGGCGGGGTCCAGGTGGAAAGACCGTACGACTGGTTGCACAAGGGACATCCATGGGAAATAATCCGTCCGGAATATTCATGTGAAGTCAATTATTACGGGACCGCCGTGCCCGCGACAAATTCCAATGATCCGCTTGCAGGGGTATGGAAGGACGCCGAGCGGGTTTTGGCCGTGCCGTACGATTTTCCGGTGGCCGGCTTCAAGAACCGCACCGTCAATACCCTCAGGCTCTGGGTTGCAAGAGCGTCGGAGGAATTTCTCGGCGACTACGCGAACCATGGCGACTATCTTCGCGCCTGTGAAGACAAGTCGCGATCGGGCACCATAACAAAAATACTCTTCCCGGAAGAAGACGTTCTCAGGGCCACCGAACTGCGGCTCAAGCAGCAATTCTTTCTCGCAAGTGCGTCGCTTCAGGACATTATCCGCCGCTTCAAACGAAACAATAGGAATATTCACACTCTGGCCGACAATGTCGTCATCCAACTGAGCGGGAGCAATTGCGCTTTGGCGGTTGCCGAACTTCTGCGTCTGCTCGTTGACGTCGAAAATGTTCCGTGGAAACAGGCCTGGAGCATTACGTCCCGGGTGTTCGCCTATACTAGCAACGCGGTTTCGCGCGAGCACCTGGAGGCGTGGCCCGTCTACCTGATAACACAGGTTTTCCCGCGCCACATGCAAATTATCTACGAAATCAACCAGGGCCACCTGGATGACGTGCGCACGAAGCAAGGTGACAACAACGACCTGATCCGCGACCTTTCTCTTATTGCGGAAGGTGAGGTGCGCCGCGTTAAACTGGGTCACCTGGCCATGCTCGGATCGTGTGTTGTCAACGGCGTTTCGGCTGCGCAAACCGAAATTCTTAAAAAATCCGTTTTTCCGGAATTCATGGTGATAGCTCCGGAAAAGTTTCAGACTAAGACCAATGGGATTTCTCACCGGCGGTGGCTCTTATGCGCAAACCGGCCGCTGGGCGATCTCATTAGCAGCGCCATCGGCGAGGGGTGGATAAAACAGCCGGAGCAATTGTCCAAACTCGAACCGATGGCCGCCGATTCCGCGTTCCTGGAGAAGATGGGAAAGGTGCGGCGTGTATCCAAACAGTTGCTTGCCGAGTATATCAGGACCGCGACGGGCGTGTCGGTAAATCCGCACGCAATGTTCGATGTCCAATGCAAAAAGATTCACCAGTACAAGCGCCAGGTGTTGCACGTGCTTCTTGTGCTGGCGCGGTATCTTCGCATCAAAGGCGGGGAAGCGCCCGGGGCGAACCGCGTGCATATTTTTGCGGGTAAGGCGGCTCCCTCGGATCAGCTTGCCAAACAGATAATCTGTCTTATCAACGTTGCGGGTGAAATCGTCAATAACGATCCGCAGGTGAAAGACTCCATCAAAGTCGTCTTTCTTCCCGACTACGGGGTGAGCCTGGCGGAAAAGATCGTTCCGGCGGCCGACCTCTCCGAGCAGATTGCCACGCCGGGCCAGGAGGCAAGCGGCACGGGGAATGCGAAGTTCGCCGTGAACGGCAGCCTGCTCATGGCAAGCAAGAGCGGGTCGAATATGGAGATAGTCGATCGCGTGGGCGCGGAAAACGTTTTTGTGTTCGGCAGAAGCGCGCCGGAGCTTCCTTCTGTCAACCTGTATCAACCTTACGACCTTTTGTCGGCCAACGCCTCGCTCTCCGCGATATTCAAGTTCGTTCAAGGGCAGCTCGATCGTCTTTCTCCCACCGCGCTCTGCATTCGTCCGCTCCTGTCCACGCTCATGGATTCGGACCGCTACTTCGTTCTGCTGGATTTCGACGACTATGTCCGGAAACAGGACGAGGCCGACGCACTGTTCGGGAATTCCAGGGAGTGGGCGAAAAGAGCTCTTGTGAATATCTCGCGCTGCGGCTATTTTTCCATTGACCGGACCGTCAGCCAGTACGCGACCGATATCTGGAAAGTAAAGCAGTAATGAAGAAGGAAGAAAGGCTCACGGGCATCACCGTGGTGGGCGGCAAAGGCCTTGGGGCGGCGTATTTCGTCGGCCGCGGAATGGAGCAGCCGTCCGCGGTTTCCATATCGCGCCAGGACGTTGGCGATCAGATCATGCGGTTCAACGAGATCCGGGAAAAAGCAAAAAAAGACTACGCGCTTCTGGCCAAGAAATCCGATTCAACCGTTACGCCTTCCATCCTTCCCATTTACGAGCACATCCTCGATGATCCGTCGTTTATCGGCCAGGTGGTCGAAACCATTTCAACAAAGCTATACGACCTCGAAACTTCCATCCGTCTTGTGCTCAATGACCTTGTCAAGCGCTTCAACGGCGCGGACACGCCCTATCTCAAGGAGCGCAGCGGCGACATCGTGGAAGTGTGCGAGAAGCTCATTTCCTATTTGTACCAGGACGACGGGAGAGCCAAGGGATTCATGGAACCCGTGGTTCTCGTGGTTCTCAGGACATTCACGCCCTCAGATATTCTCTCCTACGACCGGACGATGATCCGGGCCGTCGTGAGCGCGAGCGGCGGCAAGACGTCCCATGCGGCTATTATCGCGCGCGCCTATTCGATTCCGGTGGTGTCGGGAGTAAGAGACATTCAAAAGAGCGTTTGTCCCGGGGATCAGCTGTACGTTGACGCCGACAAGGGAATCGTACACGTGCGGCCGAACCCGTCGGTGGTGAGCAAGATGCCCCAGAAACGGGCCTGGCAGGACGAGCTCGATAAGCTGCAGAACAAGTGGCAGCGCCCGGTTTACACACGCGATGGAATTCATATTGAAGTGCTCGCCAATGTCTCGCTTCCCGAAGACGTTTCGGAGGCGAACCGGTTTGGCGCCGACGGCATCGGTCTCGTGCGCACGGAGTACTTGCTGTCGAACAGGAAGAGTTTCCCGGACGAGGATATGCAGCGCGCCTACTACGAACAGATCTTCGAGAATACCGGGGGCAAGCATTGCGTCATTAGGATCATGGATATCGGCGGGGACAAGGTGCCCGAGTTTTTCGACATGCCCGCAGAGTTCAACCCCTTTATGGGATGGCGCGGAATAAGGATCCTGCTCGAACGGAAAGAGCTTTTCGAATCGCAGGTTTCCGCAATCATGAAGGCGGGGAAGAAACACGACTATTCCCTGATGGTTCCGATGGTGACAACGCTGCAGGAATGGCTGGAGGCGAAAAAAGTCATCGCGGCCGTTGCGGCGCGCTGCGGCGTGAAAATGCCGCAATGCGGAGTCCTGTTCGAGGTGCCGCTGGCGATTCTCGAAATGGATACGTTCATGAAAGAGATCGATTTCGCCGCGATAGGCACCAACGATCTCATTCAGTACTTGAGCGCCGCCGATCGAAATAATTCAAAAGTGAACTATCTTTACAATCCAATAGAGCCCGCTTTTCTCAGGATAATCAAGAACGCGATGAATGTTTCAAAAGACAACGGCAAGCCGCTTTCCATTTGCGGCGAAATGGCCGGCAACGCGTTTCATTCCATTCTGCTTCTCGGTCTTGGCCTCAAACGGTTCAGCGTCATTCCCAGGGCTATTCCAATCATCAAGGAAATCGTTTCACGCGTGAGTTTCGCGGAGGCGGCCGAGAGTGTTTCTCACATAGATTCCCTTGAATCCACGGAAGAAGTATCGAAGTGGCTCAAGAGCCTGCACAAGCGGCTCCTGGGAGAACTGCTGGAAAAACTGCCCCTTGTTGCGGAAGTGTAGCCCCAGGGATCCTTTCTTTAGGGCACCTCTATTAATTCAGTGAAAATTGTTTTGCATGTGATTCCCGCGAAAGCAGGACCGCGACTTTGACCGCATACGAATGGCGGGAGCAGAGGCTTCGCCAATCCATTTCCCCGAGCAGATCCCCGATCGGGTCGGGGATGACAGAACTTTCTTCCGAATTTCCAGAGGTCCCCTTTACGCAGGTTCCGGAGGGTCGCGCCTCGATTTACAATCCAAGCAGGAGCGCCACCACCAACCGCTGTTTTGTGGCATCGTCAAACGAAAAGGCCCGCTCGAAGTCCACGGAAAGTCCCATGCTGTAGCACCGTTTCTTGATATAGAATGGCTGGCGGATGGAGATGCCCAGCATGTAGTGAAAGTAATATTCCACGTACCCGCCACGGACATTGCCTCGTAAATTGGTGTAACCTATCACCGCATTATCGAGGCCGATGCCGGCCATCGGCGAATATTCGAATGGAATATTCTGAATTGTGAACGGTACGCCGAGGCGGATCTCATTGGTCGCGGTGATCAAGGCCATCAAGATTGCCGTGTCGTTGGGCACTGCCCAGTGGAACGTCGCTTTTGCGTGATAATAGAGCATGGCAAAAGGAATCTTGAGAGGAAACAGAAGGCCGACTGCGACACCGGAACCCCCCACGTCGAATTGCTGCAACTTTGTTTTTGACGAGAGATATTCGTTAAGCGCCACCTCAATCACCACAAGGCTTTCGTAGGAAAGGTGTTGGGGAGTTCGTATTACAGACGGGGCCTGGGACGTGTCGCGGCCCGCTTCCGGGCCAAGCAAGGAAAGAATCGAGTCCTTCCGCGCCGAGTCGGCAGGAGAAAGGGCAGCGGCTGCCGAATCGGGATTCTGGCCCGTGGTTGTCATCAGCCCGTGCAGGGAGTCGTCGAGCGATTGTTGCCTGCTCGTGCTGCGCGCGCCCGGTTCCTGTGCGTTTTCGGCAGGAAGTTCAAGCCGGGGTTCGGTGCTGTCGCTTTCCATCTGGGCGTGCGCGCACGTAACGAGGGAAAATCCCAGGATCACCGAGACGAATGCGAATCGACCGGCAGTTGTAGCGCCGTTTGATTCTCTTCTGAAGAACTGCCGAACCGCTGCACCGACGCGCATCATGTACCCCGTTAAATGCCCAGGAGAAGGCTTATTACCAAATGCTGCTTCGTATCTTCGTCCGCGATAAACGCACGTTCGAAGTCGGCGTTCAAACCTATCGAATAGAGACGTTCCTGATACACGAAAAGCTGGCGAATGCAGAGGCCCACCTCCCAATGGAAATAATAGTGGGTTTCCAACCCAATGATGTTCCCGCTTTGCATGCCCGTAATGATCATCCCGTTGTTGTAGCCGATCCCCGCCGCGGGAAGAAACTGACAGGGAATCCCTCCAAGATAGAACGATTTCCCCACGCGGAGTTCGTTCGTTGCAGTAAAGTAGGTCACCGTTTTCTTGACATCGGAGACCGCTCCGTTGAATGACCCCCGTGCGTGATAGTACATCGACACGTACGAGAACCGCAGCGGGATAAGCACGCCCAGGGCAAAACCGGCCGGGTCTACCAGGTACTTCGTGAATTTCGCGTTGGATTTGGTATAGACGTTGGATCCGATCTCGATGACCCCGACGCCTTCATAGGGTTCTTTCGAACTGTATGCGGCGCCGGAGCTGTCCTTCACATAGTATTGACTGAAGAAGGTCTTCCAGAAACCCTGCTGGACGGCCGATGAATTTTGACTGTCTGCAGGTTGCTTTGCGGTCTTGACGCCGCCGGCTTGCGGAGCGGCAGTACCCGTCGCTAGCGTGTCTTTCCGGCGGTTCAGCAGCGAATCCATGTTGATTTCTGCGGCATGGGAAGCCGGAGCAAGTGACTTTGCGGTGTCGTTTTGCCGGTTCTTCACCGAATCAATAGTGATCTTCTGGCCTGTTGCCTCGGTGTCGGGCAGGGGAGCCAAAGATTCCTGGCAGAGGGCACTTCCTGCAAGGATCGCTATTGTCAGGCAGGAGCACAGGACGCTCGATGTCGTTGCAGTCATTCGTGGCTGTTCTTCCTGGTGAAGGTCTCTCAACGATATAACTATTATCCATATCCGGGTGGAACTTTGTCAATTGTTTCGGCACAATGGGGCGCAGAGGGGTGAGGAGCGGCAAGACCATCAACCTGCGCGGCCCGGCTAATTGCCGGGCTTTTGGAGAATCCTGCTGAAATACAGCACGTGGAATTCGACGCACTGCCGGGCATATTCGAAGGAATGAGTGCCGGGCCTTTCGTAGTATTCATGTGGAACGCCAAGCGCGAGCAGTTTTTCGTGGGTGCGCCGGTTGCCCGGAAGCGCAAAATCCGACACACCGCAGTCCAGTATCAGGGCCTTACTTTGGCCAACGAGCTTCTCGCACAACATCAGGAAGGAGGACGATTTCCACAGGCCGGCGCTTGTGCGGAATTCGCCGAGGACCTCGTGCAAATCCCATTGCGATGGGAATTCGGTGAGGTCCATTATTCCGCTGATGCTGCCGGCGCCGCAGAAAAGGCTGCAATGCTTTGCAAGAATTGTCGCGGCCCCATGGCCGCCCATGCTTGACCCTATGATTGCACGACCCCGGGCTTGCGCCCATGTGCGATAATTTTTGTCGATAAAAGGGACCACATCATCAACGATATATGATTCAAACTTGGAATCCGCTCGAACCGGGGAGTCCATATACCATGAATTGAAGTTGCCGTCCGGGCACACGAAGACGACGTGGTACCGATCCGCGTATTCATCAAGGGGCGCCACTCTGGTCCATGTCAAGTAGTCTCCGCTGTATCCATGCAGCAGGTACACAACGGAGAAATGACTGCTGTTATTCTTGTATTCTTCCGGAGTTATGACGGCTGCGTTAAAGCTTTTCTTCATGTATGCGCTTGGTATGGAAACGACGCACGTCTGGCTCGCCTGGGTTATGGCAGCCAGCAGCAGTAAGCCCATTGCACTTTGACACAATGCTTTTTTGATGAGACGTGGAGCAGTAAAGAACCACGGCCATGGGTCGTGGCTTTTTTGTAACGTTGTGCGCCACGCCCATAGGGCGCGGTCTCTTTTCAGGAAAACGCCATAGGCTTCTCTCTTGTGCTTGTTTATGCTGCACAAAATGACGGGAAGACGGCATCGTGCGACGAACCGGGACGCTTCGAGAGTACAGCATACCCGGCGTTGCGCAGTGGAAATATTTCGGAAAATCATGGCATTGGTCATGCTGGCAGGCTTTGGGGGAGAAGCAATCAAATTACGGAAAAATATTTCTTGATCGAACCTAGCTTCTTGCCATGCCGATCAGGTTGAGAAATTCGTCTCTGGTGGCGTGCTCGGAACGAAAACTTCCGAGCATTGCCGACGTTATCATTTTGGAATTCTGTTTTGTGACCCCGCGCATCATCATGCACAAATGCTGCGCCTCGATTACAACGCCGACACCCTCCGCCTTGATCGGCTTCATAAGGCACGAAGCGATTTGCTGGGTGAGCCGCTCCTGCACCTGGAGACGCCTTGCAAAACAATCCACAAGCCTTGCCAGCTTGCTTACCCCGTACACCTTGTCCTTGGAGATGTAGCCAATGTGGCATTTACCAAAAAAGGGAAGCATGTGATGTTCGCACAGACTGTAAAGTTCGATGTCCCTCACGATTATCATGTGGTCGCAGTGCTCGTGGAATATGGCTTTTTTCAATATCTTGCCGGGATCTTCTTTGTATCCCTGGGTGAGATATTCCATCGAAAGCTTTACGCGCAGCGGGGTATTTTTGAGTCCTTCGCGATCGGGATCTTCCCCGATTTCCCTGAGAATTTTCCGTATGGCGTCTTCCATGAATTTATCCTCGCGTTTATCACCGGCAAACAAAACGGGCGTCCAATTTAACATAATATATATTTTGAATGAATCCCACAGCGAGCGCATTTGAGGCTGCTCACCGGGGTGTACATCTGACCCATACAATCCTTTCTACCAAGGATCGCGCATCAACCGTGTTTTCCAGTGAATCAAGAAAGTCGTTCTCCAAAGCACTGCTTATGCTTTTGTTGCTGGCTGCCGTGTTGTTCGTGGGAACCTGCCTGCTCAGGATCGTTTCGTCGCCTGCCCGTCCCATCCATTCGATTCTTAGTTCGGAAACTCCCGGAGGAATTCCCTACGCCGACAACCAGAAGGATTCCGTGCAGAAAGGAATCGCGGGGCTTTGGTATAGCGCAGACACCGATGCGGGCGCGCCCTATCTTTGTACAACCGACAAGGTCGAACTCAAACCGAACGGTATTTACTGGAGAGTGAGAAGCACGTTGGCTCTTTTGCCTTCGGGCGATTCCGCAACGTACGCCGTTGCATCGACCGGGTACGTGAGCCCGTACAGTCACGCGGATTCGTCGCCGGATAGTATTTCATGTCAAGTACATTACATCGGCATAAGCGTTGCATCCGGTAACGACACCTGCTATGTAGAAATACAACGGCCGGATCCGTCCGCCTCGATTTTCCCTCAGCTCCAGGTGCAACCCAAGGCGGGTGAAGGCGCGGTGGACACCGTATGGAGCATTTACGCCGGCAGCCGGGACCTCTGGCTGGGAAATCACCGGTTTTCGCGCATCGACGCCTCGGGCTCAAGGACGGAAGGCTTCTTTGCAAAGGGGAGCACGGAAATAGTCAACAAGTTCTCTCTGGGAAAATGCGCCGGCGAGCTGTCTTTGGAATTGTTCATCAAGCGTGTGCTCACCCGGGATTTCGGGAAACTCTCCGTGCCCGCACGAACAGGCGACGGTATCAGGACGACGGTGGAAAAGTACTACAAAGAACTCTTTGCCCAAAATCTTGCCCGGCGCGTTACCGTATTCAGAAAGGGAAGCGCGGTTGTCACCTTTTCGGTAAATGCTGCCGGGACAGTAAACGGTACCGCGCACGTGGCAAGCCGGCCCTGGAACATAAAGCTCGACAAGGAACTTGCCGAAGAAGTGCAATCGTGGGTGTTTCCTCGGTGCCCGTCGCAGAGTGAACCGGTGCAGGCAAGATTTGAAGTGTCGTATTGACGGGAATGCGAGACACATTTCGCCAAAGGAAAGAGGAAGACGGGTTGATGGACAAACTAGAAGACCTCAAAAGAATCATCGGGCGATATAAGTCGGCAGTTGTGGCTTTTTCGGGCGGCGTGGACAGCACGTTTTTAGCCTGGGCATGCGCATCGGTTCTGGGAGACAAGGTGCTGCTCGTAACGGCTCAATCCTCCACGTATCCCGCATCTGAGCTCGACGGCGCAAAACAATCGGCACAAGCCCTGGGATGCAAACACCGCATCATTGTTTCCGAGGAGATCGATATCCCCGGCTTCTCCGATAATCCGCCGAACCGATGTTACTATTGCAAGAGCGAGCTTTTTTCCAAGATACGCGATATTGCTCGCGCCGAAGGGTACGACGTGGTATTCGACGGCAGCAACATCGATGACACAAGGGACTACCGTCCGGGAAGACAGGCGCTTGCCGAGCTCGGGATCAGCTCACCCATGATTGAGGCTAAGTTGACAAAGGATGAAATACGCGCCTATTCGAAACAGGCCGGCCTGCCCACGGCGACCAAGCCGTCGTTTGCCTGCCTCGCGTCGCGTTTTCCCTACGGCGAGCGGATCACCAAGGCCAAGCTCGGAAGGGTGGGGAAAGCGGAGGAATCGCTGCGCACCATGGGTTTTACGCAGTTCCGTGTCCGCAGTCATGGCGATCTGGCCAGACTCGAATTCATCGAACAGGAAATTGACAAAGCGTGGGCCGGCCGCAGAGTAATCGAGGATGCGCTCAAACAGGCGGGCTTTACGTTCGTGGCAATCGATACAAGGGGATACCGCACCGGCGCCATGAATGAAGCACTTGATATCGGCGAGAAATAGCGGCCGCATACCGGGAGCAGGGGAAAGCCATGGACGATTTCACCATGTATCTGGACGAACAATCACAAGTGATCCGCCAGCGTGTTGAGTGTGTTCTCGACGATGAGGTTTCCCGGCGGCTCTTCAATAAGACCGCCGAGCTTGCGGCGAAGCTCAAAGATCCCCGGAAGATTCGAATTCTTGCGGTTTCCGACACGTTTGGAAAACCAACTCCCGCCGCAAGACGAAGCCTGATGAACAATGTGAAAAGAAGCGAGCTGTATAAGCTGGCGATGGTTGGGAACAATCCCTTCATGCGGGCGGTCATTTCATTTTTTCTCAGCGTCGGCTCGACGGGCAAGGTCCGGCTATTCGAGAACGAAGACGACGCTCTGGAATGGCTCAAGAAATAGGCTTTCCCTAATTGACGTCAACGCCGGAAGCGGTTCCATGACTGATTCTCGTTCGAGCAAAGCCCCCGACGTCCAGGATTACCTCGAGAAAATGCTCGAGGTATTTGCGCATATCTCCGTTGGAGATTTCTCCAAGCGGATCGATGTATCCCGTTTGCCCCCGGACAACAACCTCACCAGGATCCTCTGCGGTCTCGAAATGATGATGGACGACCTTGAGGAAGCCCATCGAGATCTTGCCGCCATAAAGAACAACCTGCAACACGAGGTAAACGAGCGAACCGGCCAACTCGAAACCGCCAATCTGCGTCTTAACTCCGAAATTGAGGAGCGCAAGAGAATCGAAGATGACCTTCGCGTGAGCGAAAGCCATTACCGGCTGCTGGCCGAATCTGCGCATGACTTCATTTACATTCTCGATAAGGAAATGAGGATCACCTATGCCAACAGCGCTTCGCTCCGGTTTCTCGGGTTAACCAGAGAGGAATTGTTCGGCAGACCGATAAGAAACCTGCTTCCGCTTTCCAACATCGGACTCACAAATGTGAACCTGTTCGAGGCAATTGAAACCGGCATTCCGCTTTCGTATCGAAACGAGGTCTCATTCCCCAAGGGATCGCTGTGGCTCGACACGGTGCTTGTTCCTTTGCGGGATCCAAACGGCTCTATTGCTTCACTCCTGGGAATCTCCCGCGATATCACCGACCAGATGAAATCGGCCGAAGCCCTCGCCGAACGGGAAAAGTTCCTTTCGGATGTTTTTGCGAGCATTCAGGACGGCATTAGCGTCCTGGACAAGGACCTGGCCATTATTCGCGTAAACTCCAGGATGGAGCAATGGTACGCGCACGCGCTTCCCCTCGTAGGCAAAAAATGCTACGAGGTGTATCACGGAAGATCGGAGCCGTGTCATGTTTGCCCGAGTATTGTCGCCATGCGTACCGGCGCGACGGCCCACGAAATAGTGCCTTTGCATGGCGTGGGCGGCGCCGTGGAAGGGTGGCTGGATTTGCATTCGTTTCCCGTGCTCGACACGGCGACCGGTAAGGTGAAAGGCGTTATAGAACACGTTCGCGACATCACGGAGCGAAAGACCGCCGAAGAAAAGGTGCGGCAGAGCGAGGAACGTTTCCGAAAGCTCGCCGAAACCGCAGGGGCGGGTATTTTCATCGTCAAGAATTCCCAATTCAGTTATGTGAATGCCTTTATCCAGCATTCCACAGGCTACTCGCACGACGAGCTGATCGGCATGAATTTTTGGGACCTGGTCCACCCCGAATTCCGGAAGAATCTGCAAGAACGGTACAAGGCGCGGATGCGAGGGCAGGAGGTCCCGAGCGAGTATGAATTCAAGTACGTCAAGAAAGACGGAAGTATCGGGTGGGTGTCTCACAACGTTGGACTCATGGAATTTGAAGGTGGGCCGGCCGTTATCGGGACCCTGCATGAGATATCCGAGCGCAAGAGGGTCGAGGAGGCGCTTGGAGCCGAAAAAGAACTCCTGTCCGTTACGATGGAAAGCATCGATGACGGCGTGATCTCGGTTGATGCCGCGGGCACTATCCTTGCGATCAACAGGAACGCCATGGCTCTGGCCTGCAGCGGCACGCAGGATACTGTGGGAAAGCACGTGGACGATGTCATGTGTTTTGTCGATGACACAACAAGAGAGCCGCGAAGCGGCGTCATTCGCGACATGCTGCAGCGACACGGCATGCAGCACTCCGAGCGCCGGGTCACGATACGAACCTCCCGGTCCGGCGTCAGGCTTGCGGACCTTTCGGTTTCTCCCATCGCGGCGAAAGACGGCACAAAGATCGGGATGGTGCTTGTGTTCCGGGACATCACCGAGAAACAGAAAATGGAGGCTGAACTTTTCAAAGCAAGAAAGCTGGAGTCGCTGGGCGTTCTGGCGGGCGGCATTGCTCACGACTTCAACAACATTCTCACCGGCGTAATCACCAATCTTTTTATGGCAAAGGTAAAGGTGAAGGCCGACGCCGGTACGTACGAACTCCTTGCGGAAGCGGAGAAAGCATCATTCCGTGCAAGCAAGCTGGTAAAACAATTGCTCACGTTCTCGAAGGGAGGCGCACCCGTAAAGGAAGCCGTTTCTCTAAAGAACCTGATAGAAGACTCGGTAGGCTTCTGTCTTTCGGGATCAAATGTCAATTACAGGCTTGATATACCGGCCGACCTCCGGCTTGTGGAAGCCGACAAAGGTCAAATAGACCAGGTGCTCAACAATCTCGTTATTAATGCCGACCAGTCAATGCCGGGCGGCGGCACTATTGTGGTGTCTGCCGAAAACGTCACAATCGAATCATCCAAACTGGCCGCAGGAAATCCGCTTGGAGGCCTTCTCGAAGGCAACTATGTCCGGGTTTCCGTCGCCGATGAAGGATCGGGCATACCCCGGGAAAATATGGAAAAGATTTTTGATCCGTATTTTACCACGAAGCCCAACGGCAACGGCCTGGGGCTCACCATCGCGTACTCAATCGTAAAAGGACATAAGGGAATCATAACGGTGGATTCATCACAGGGTAAAGGAACGGTGTTTTCGTTTCTTCTTCCCGTGGCAAAATCCGTGGAAAAGTCCGCCGCAAAGCAGTCGGCGGGCGCCGTGGAATCGAACGTCGCCTCCAGGATAAACGTGCTGGTGATGGACGACGACAACTCGGTGAGAACCGTTATCAGTCAACTTCTCAAGAATTCCGGGTATTCTGTTTTCTGTACAGCCTCCGGGGAAGAAACCCTTTCCGCATACGATCGTGCGCTCAAGTCGGGTGCCCCCTTCGACATCGTGGTCATGGATCTCACAATCCCCTGCGGCATGGGCGGCAAGGAAGCGGTTGGCAAGCTCCTCAAACTTGACCCGAAAGCGAAAGTGGTGGTCTCCAGCGGCTATTCCAACGATTCGATCCTGGCGAATTTCCGGGAATACGGGTTTTGCGGCGTCATCGCAAAACCCTTCAACATCGACGAATTCCTGAGCGTCATACGCAAGGCAACCGATACGGCGAAGTAAGCGGGAGACTCGCACTGGCAAGGGGGAAGATCATCATGCCCATTGCAAGAAGAGTGATATGGATTGCGGTGTCCGTGGTTGCGGCCTTCTCGTGTGCGGTTGTTGTGGGCATTGTCAATCCCGGGGAGAAGGTGAATGCCCTGTGGGTGGTTACCGCTGCCGCGTGCTTTCTCGCGATATCCTACCGCTTCTACTCCAGCTTCATTGCGGCAAAAGTTCTGTCCCTCGACGAACGCCGAACAACTCCCGCCCTGCGCCTCAACGACGGTCTTGACTACGATCCTACGAACAAATGGATTTTGTTTGGACATCATTTCGCGGCCATCGCGGGCGCCGGGCCGCTTATTGGACCTATGCTTGCGGCACAGTTCGGATATCTTCCAGGCTTCCTCTGGATTCTCATTGGCTCCGCTTTTGCCGGCGCAGTGCACGATCTCGTGCTTCTCACCGTCTCGGTGCGCCGAAACGGCCAATCGCTTGCGCAGATCGCCAAGGACGAAATCGGCCCGGTGGGAGGATTTGCCGCGTCGATAGCAATTCTATTTATCATTATCGTTGCGCTGGCCGGACTCGGGCTTGCGGTGATTAATGCGCTCAAGCAGAATCCGTGGGGCACCTTTACCATCGGGCTCACCATTCCTATCGCGCTTGTGATGGGCCTGTATCTCAGGTTCTTTCGTCCCGGAAAAGTCGGCGAAGTGAGCGTTATCGGGGTGACGCTGCTGTTGCTTGCGGTCGTGATCGGCGGAAGGGTTCCTCACTGGCCCATAGCCCAATTCTTTACGCTCACCGACAAGCAGTTGGTTGTCGCGCTTATGTTTTATGGCTTTGTGGCGTCGGTCCTTCCGGTTTGGATGCTGTTGTGCCCTCGCGACTATTTGTCTACCTACATGAAAATCGGCACCATCGCGCTGCTCGCGCTGGGCGTGGTCTTCATGGCGCCCGTACTACAGATGCCGGCGGTTACGAAATTCGTTTCGGGCGGCGGGCCCGTTATCCCGGGCAAAGTGTTTCCTTTCATGTTCATTACCATTGCATGCGGAGCAATTTCCGGATTCCACGCTCTCATTGCCTCGGGCACAACGCCAAAGATGATAATGTCCGAAAAAGACCTCCGCATGATAGGGTATGGGGCGATGGTTGCCGAAGGGTTTGTTTCGATAATGGCGCTTATCGCGGCGACCATCCTCATCCCGGGCGACTATTTCGCAATCAATACGAAACTCCCGTTTGACGCGATCGCAGCCCTCGGATTCCCCGTTGACCAGATCAAAAACCTCTCGGCCATGGTCGGCTTGAACGTTGAAGGCAGGCCGGGCGGCGCGGTTTCGCTCGCGGTCGGCATGACCACTATCCTTTCTCACATTCCGGGTATGCGTTCCATATTGCCTTACTGGTTCACCTTTGCCCTGATGTTTGAGGCGCTCTTTATTCTTACGACGGTCGACGCGGGCACACGCGTTGCGCGTTTTCTACTTCAGGAATTGGGTGGTCTGGTATACAAGCCGCTGGCGCGCCTCCGGTGGGCGCCCGGCATGCTCGGGACAAGCGCGCTTGTGGTGGCGGCGTGGGGATATCTTATTTATCAAGGCAGTATAGCCACGATCTGGCCGATGTTCGGCGTGTCGAACCAGTTGCTCGCCGCCATCGCGCTGGGGGTCGGGACAACGGTGATAATCAAATACAAGAAAGTGAAATATATCTGGGTTACGCTCGTGCCTATGATCTTCATGTTTATCACGACATTCACCGCGGCATGGCAGCTGTTTTTCATGTTCCGGCATAAGGCGGTCTCGGCGTTACTCGCGGCCGACAAGCTCAACTTCAATCTCGATGCGGGACTTGTGGCGACCATGGCCGCGCTTGCGATTGTTGCGCTGGCCGACATGCTTTACAAGTGGTATGGATACCTGAACGGAACCCGGGAGATGGGGATGTCTGAAGTGGTGAAGCTGGCTTCAACCCCGTAATTCTTTGCAAAAACGCAAGATTGCTTCGCTTCGCTCGCAATGACAAAACGCGTTTTTGAATATTTAGAGGTCCCCATATGACGCTTGCTCAGGGACAAAAGACCGCGCATTTTACCCTTTCCACTTGCACTCGCGCTTTGGGATAAAATATTTTAATGGTTCTAAACCGGAGTGTGGCCCAGCCTGGTTAGGGCACTTGGTTCGGGACCAAGTTGTCGGAGGTTCAAATCCTCTCACTCCGATTTTTTTCCTTCCGCTGTTCCTTTTCCCCTATTTTACCAGGGTGCATGCGGCGTCGGGTGCGGTCCCCGGTGCGGTTGTCGGCGTTCGTTCCACACTAACCAGGAATTCATCGTCGCCTTATGGAAAAATCCCGGCTTCTCGGTGACATCTCCGACAGGACGTTCGACAACGGGCTCAAGGCAATCTGTCTGCGGAAGCCCGGCGCTCCCGTCGTATCCGTCCAGGTGTGGTACAAGACGGGCAGCGCCAATGAACGGGATGGCATCAGGGGAATATCGCATTTCTTCGAGCATATGATGTTCCGCGGTTCCAAGAACGTGGGACCGGAGGAGCATGCCCGCCGAATTAACGATGTCGGTGGTCACTACAATGCTTTTACCGCGGAAGACGTGACGGCCTACCTCAACAGCGTGCCCAGGGATCATCTGGACATGGTGTTGTCTCTCGAATCCGACCGCATGAACGACCTTGCCATAAGCGAGAAGGTCCTGGAAACCGAGCGCAACGTTATCGTCGAGGAATTCCAGACCTACATGAACAATCCTCTCACCAAGGCTTTTCTGGAATTCCGCAAGGAATTCTTCATGGGGCATCCCTACGAGTACTCTGCGCTGGGCCGCATGGAGGACATCCGCGCCATCACCGTCCAGGATTGCATGGACTACTACCGGCGATGGTACACGCCCGACAATGCCTTGATTGTGGCGGTGGGCGATTTTGACAATTGCGAATCCGTGTTCGAGAAAATAGGCAACTGTTTCGCAAGACACCCTGCCTCAGGCACGGCTGCGGTCGCGGCGCCGGCCGGCCCACCCCCGAATCGTTCGCTCAGGATGAAACGGGACGTGGATTTCGATGTTCCCATTTGCATCGTCGGATATCCGGCTCCTGCGGCATCGGACAAAGATGCGCTGCCGCTCGAAATCCTGCAGGTGGTGGTCTCACAGGGCGAATCGTCCCGTATGCACCGGGAAATCGTTCGGAAACATTCGCTGGCCGTGATGGCCGGCGGCATGAACCAGAGCCTCAAGCGGGCCGGCATGTCTATTTTCTTTGCAATGTTCACGCCCAATGTGTCACAGCGGCGGGTGGAAGAGGCCATCATCGAGCAAGTTGAAGCAGTGAGGACCGGCAGCATCACAAAGGCCGAGATGGAAAAAGTCAAAAATACCGTCTTGACAAACAGAGTTTACGAGCTGTATTCTGCAGATCATATTTGTCAGAAGCTTGCCTACTCGGAAACCATCGAAGGCGATTACAAACGCTGGGTTACGAGACTGTCGGAGCTCGAATCCCTGGATGTCGGCATTCTTGCCGACGCCGCCCGGCGGTACTGGGACGAATCAGCGCGTCATACGTTGTATTTGAAACCGAAGAAGGTTAATCCGTTGCTGTTTGCCGTTGGCATTGCGAGAAAATTAGCTCCCAAACGCTAAGGGCGCGGGACAGAAACCGGGACAATCACATGGCCGAAAAACCCATTTACACGTTTCCCCCAATCGTCGAAGAGACGCTTGCCAACGGATTGCACCTGATGCTTGTGGAAGATCACGAGCAGGAGGGGATAACGCTCGCTTTGCAGATGCCCTTTGGTGAATTCTGTGATCCCGTGTCACGGGAGGGAGCGGCCGAAATGGCCATCGGGGTGATGCTCAAAGGGCCGGCGTCGCTCTCGCCTGAAGAATTTTCGGAGAAACTGGAACACTCCGGCGCCAGCCTGTTTACCGATGTGGGAGATGAGCACTGCATTCTCGGAGGCAAGATGCTTGCCCGGTCGAGCGAGCAAATTATTCCGCTCTTCTGGGAGATGGTGTGCAATCCCGGGTTCAGGCCGAAGGAATTGGCACGCATTAAGCGCGAGACAATCACCGGACTTCAAGCCGAGCTCGCTGATCCGGCGTCCATCGCAAACAAGCATTTTGGTTGCGTACTGTGCGGGCCCGACCATCCGATCGGCAGAATACAAACCATCCGGTCGGTCAAGAGAATCGGCATCAACCACGTCAAAGAATTGTGCGATTCCTATATTTCGCCCGTGCACGCGATTCTTGTTCTCGCCGGTGATTTTCGCGTTCACGAAATGTTTTCAAAATGGCGAGGGTTGTTTGAATCGTGGAAGAAAAGACCCGGTCGCGATCCCGTGATCGCCGGACCTTTGCCCCCGGTTTCCGGCAACAGAATCCGGCTCGTGGACAAAAAGGATCTTTCGCAGGTGTCTTTGATACTGGGACATCCGGCATGCAGCGAGCTCGACCCGCTGCGCAACGAACTCGCGATTGCAAACTACATACTCGGGGGAGGCAATTTTTCGTCGCGCCTCATGGCCCATGTGCGGTCCAAGGAGGGAAAAACGTACGGCATTTCTTCGCAACTGTCGTGCAGCAGGAACTACGGCATTTTCTCCATAGCAACATCCACCCAGAACAGCCAGGCGCAAGCGATGCTTGCCTCCATCATCCAGGTGTACCGTACGCTCTCGGACAAGGGTATCAGCCAGGATGAACTCGACAAGGCAAAACAGTTCGTAATCGGCAATATGGCTTTCCAACTTGAAGGCATCGTGAATGTCGCCGAAAAATTGTTGTGGCTCAAACAGTTCGGGCGGGATATTTCGTATGTGGAACGGTTCAACGAACGAATCGCTTCCGTCACCGTCGAATCGGTCAACCACGCCATAAGCTTGTATCTTTCTTCTCCGGGATTCGCTATCGTCGCAGTCGGCAAAAAGGAAGAGATCGGCCCGGTTCTTTCGCAGCACGGGCCGGTGGAAACGGTCAATTTCCGGTCGCTGCTTTAGTCGATCGTTCTGCAAATATTCCGCCTCTGTGAACAACCCTGAGCCGTTCAAATTCATCGATATGCATTGCCACGATTTTTGCTCCCGATCTATTTTAGGCACATGATTTCCGTTTTTCTGAGCCTCGGAACAAACATGGGCAGGAGGCGCCGGTACATTGATAAAATGATAGCGCTGGTCTCGGGTTTCCTGTATAAGCCAATCAAGATTTCGCGCCTCATGGAAACAGAGCCAGTGGGGGTTTCGGCCGAACAGCAATGGTTTCTTAATTGCATCGTGTCGGGGAAGTACGACGGTACCCCGGAAGAATTGCTTGCCGAGTGCCTGGGTGCAGAACAAAAGCTGGGCCGCGTACGGGGAAAACAATTCGCGCCGCGCACCGCCGACATCGACGTGCTGATGTTCGGCAATCGCCGGATTGGCCGGAAAACACTCACCGTGCCTCATCCGTGCATTCTTGCGAGGCGGTTTTGTCTCGAAGGGTTGCGAGAAATAGCTCCGCGCACGAAAATCGCGGGCACCGGTTTGACCTGCGATCAGCATTACCGGAGAATGCCGCAACGGGTGAGGGTTCAAAAAATCAGATTCCTTGCGTGGTAGAAAAGTCCCCCGCAAGAAAGGATGTGTAATGGCGGTACAGAAAGCCCCGCAGCTTCCACGGCATGTGCGATACCTGTGCGTCGAGGGCGTACTCGGGGTCGGAAAGACCGCGCTGTGCAATCTGTTGAGCCGGCGGCTGGGTGCCCGCCTCGTGCTGGAGGAGGGCGAGGAGAATCCGTTCCTGCCGAAGTTCTACAGGAACAGGAAGTCGTTTGCCTTTCAAACTCAGCTGTGGTTCCTGCTGTCGCGCTACCGCCAGCTTTCCGAGACCTTTACGCAGCTCGACCTTTTCCAGGACGTGAGCATTCTGGATTACATGTTTGCAAAAGACAAGATATTCGCAAGTATCAATCTTGACGAAAACGAGCTGGCGCTCTACTGCAGGATCGCGGCCATCCTCGAACGAACCATTCCGGCGCCCGATTACGTTGTCTACCTTCAGGCCTCCACCGACGTTCTTCTCAAACGTATTGAAAAACGGGGCAGACCATTTGAATCGTCCGTCGACAAGGATTATATCGATCTCCTCAATCAGGGGTATAACCATTTCTTCTTTCATTATACGGGCTCGCCGCTGCTGATTATCAATACGAACGACATCGACTTCGTCGAATACGAAGGTGATCTCGATGAACTGGTACGGGAGATTTGCAAGGTGTCGCCCGGCAGCAACTACTATCAGCCTCTTGATTCAAAAACTCGGTCGTTTCTCGACAACAAGAAGAAAACGGAACTGTAGAATCTGGCTCCGGCGAGCTCGTGCCTCGTCGTTTGCGCGCGGTCCTTGCGGCGGGTGCTCTATTTGCCTTTGTTTCGCGTTCGAACCAAAGTATTTTCGAGTGCTCTCGGTGAAGAACCTCGCAGCATCACACTCTTGCGAGCCTGCGAGGCATCTTCCATCCCTAAGGAAGAATAATTTTGTAGTCGTTTGCTGGCGCCGAAGCACCACGACTACGACTGCATACAAACACTGCAGGAGTAGACGCGACAGCGAACCTTCGGGGACCGCGATTACAGCCGGATGTACGCCAAAGTGAGCAGCCTGTAATCCGCAAACTTTTGGATTGAACCCTTCCAGCGGTTGCTGCAAATGAAAATCGTGACGAATGCTTCTGAAATGAAGAACCTTTCCATCACCTACGGGAAAGCGGGAAGGAGTCTTGGGCTTGTGCCCACCATGGGCGCCTTGCACGACGGCCACGTATCGTTGATAACCACAGCCAGGGAGCATTGCGATATCGTCGTGACCAGCATTTTTGTAAACCCCCTGCAATTCGCACCTTCCGAAGATTTTGCAAAATATCCGCGTCCTTTCGACAAGGATTGCGCCACCGCGGAAAAAGCCGGATGCGATGTCGTGTTTGCGCCCGACGCTAAGGAGATGTATCCGACCGGCTATTCGACGTTTGTGGATGTCGAAACTATCACCAGCTACCTGTGCGGCGCCAACAGGCCCGGGCATTTCAAAGGCGTGGCCACCGTGGTTCTAAAGCTGTTCAACGTGGTGTCCCCGCAGGTAGCGGTATTCGGGCAAAAGGATGCACAACAGTGCCTCGTTATCCGGCGCATGGTGCGCGACCTCAATTGTTCAGTCCGACTTGTGTTCGCGCCAACCGTGCGTGAAAAGGACGGCCTCGCAATGAGTTCGCGGAATTCCTATTTGTCGAGCGACGAACGCGGCCAGGCGGTCTTTATTTACAAGGGAATTTGCGCCGCCGTTTCGCTGTACGGTGGGGGAGAACGCAACGGCGCGGCACTGCAGGGAACAATTGCAGGAGCTTTGAGCGGCGCGCCGCTATTGTCGGTGGAATATGTTGAGATCGTTGACATGGATACTGTTTCGCCGGTGTCCGTACTTGGCGCGCCGGCGCTTGCCGCAATTGCCGTCAGGACAAAACAGACTAAAACCAGGCTCATAGACAACGCAGTATTGGGAGGTACATTTTGAAATCTCCAGCCGCAGCGCGGGTTCCGCTTGTGTTCAACCTGTTTCCCCGAAATTACTCTTCCATTGACGAATGGAGTTCCGGCGTCTCGCATGTTGCCGGCATGGGGTTCAACTGGATCTATGTGAACCCGTTCCACGCAACCGGGTTTTCGGGAAGCCTGTATGCAATCAAGAACTATTACCAGTTGAATCAGCTGTTCGTAAAGAAAGGTCACGACACCTCGGATTGGCGGCCGCTCAAGAAATTCGTGGCGGCATGTAAAGACGCAGCAATCGACGTCATGATGGACCTCGTGGTTAATCATACTGCATTCGATTCGGTTCTGGTCAAGACCAATCCGCTGTGGTACAAGCGTGACGACAAGGGCAGGCTTGTGAGTCCGCACGCAGTTGATCCGGCCGATTCGAACAACGTTACGGTATGGGGTGACCTGGCCGAAATAGACAATCTTGAAAGCAAAGATCGCAAAGGATTGTGGGACTATTGGGATAAACTTGTGTTGTACTTCCAGGAAATGGGAATCCGCGGATTCCGCTGCGATGCCGCGTATCAGGTTCCGGCCGGGCTGTGGAAGTTTCTTATTTCCGCCGCCAAGAAGCGTTATCCCCGGACGGTATTCCTTGCCGAGACCCTCGGGTGCACCATGGACGAAATCGGCGCGCTCAAGGGAACCGGGTTCGACTATCTGTTCAATTCGTCGAAGTACTGGCAATTCGACAAACCCTGGTGCCTGGAACAGCACGAAGGGAACAAGAAAATCGCCCCTTCGATAAGCTTCCCGGAGTCTCACGACACCCCGCGGCTGGCGGGTGAGAAACCGGGCACGATCGAAGTGCAGAAAATGCGATACGCGTTTGGCGCGATGTTTTCCGAGGGGCTGCTCATGGTGGGCGGATACGAATTCGGCGCAAAACACAAGACTGATGTGGTTAAAGGAACTCCAAAAGACGTGGAACCGCCGCAATGGGACATCAGTTCGTGGATAAAGCAAATGAATGAATGCAAACTGTCGGCGCCGGTTTTCTGCGAAGAAGGATCGTGGACCGCGCTTACCGAATACGACAAGGATTTTCTGTTTCTTCTAAAGCAGACGGATGGAAAGGGCGGGTCCGTTTTGGTTTGCGTCAATAAGGATCTCGAAAAGCCGGTCGAAGTTGTTCGGGAGGATTTCCCGGCAGAATATGCGCGCTGCACGTCAATGATCCGTCCGCTGTCGAACCCTTGTGCCGGATGTGCTGTGCCCGATCGGCTCACATTGGGTCCGGCGGAAGTCGTGTTCTTTACGCTCTGATGCCGGGCGCTACCGGACGATGATGCTTCCGGTGGGAACTTTCAGCAAAACGAACAGGGTGTCCCCCGCAGCCTGTTGGCACATCGTAGCCGCGTAGGTGATCTCGCCGGAAACCCGTTCTCCAAACGAAATGTTGTGTCCGAGCGCCCTTGCTTTGAGATAAAGGGCCCATTGTCTGGCATCGTATTCTGCGGCGATTTTCCTGCCGGTTTCCCAAGCCCCCCGGGGATGCGACCTGTTGAACGTTCCTTTTCCGGCCGCAAGAAAACAGCCTGAAGTGGTGTCGAAGGATGCCTTTGCAAGAATGTGCGCCGTTTCCCCTGAGCGAGAGTTTGCGCGCAGCTCGTTTTCCAGCCCTACGAGAACCGGAAGCAGGGAACCGCACACTTCGGAATCGGTCGGCACGCCAGAGCGCGCCGGAAGCGCGGGTTCGGAAGAACCGGCGGGGTTTTGATGTGCGCCCGGCGGCGGCGACGGCTGTTCTTTGCACGAAGAAACGACCAAAACAGTGGCCAGTAAAACGGTGGTTGCGAGGATGCGGCGCTTCATGGTATTTTAGTTCCAGTTGGTTTGCGGAACCTTTTTAACAATATAGTTCTCTTCTCAAAAACCGGCCAAAGACTTTTCCAGACCATGACAAACAAGAAGAAAGCCCTCTTCCTTGATCGAGACGGCATTATTAACGAAGACAGCGAGTACCCCCACAGGCCGGAAGATATCGTTTTCAAGCAGGAAATCTTCGGATTTTGCCGGGAAGCTTTGGCAAAGGGGTACATAGTCGTTGTTATGACCAACCAAGCCGGAGTTGCAAAGGGAAAGTTCAGCGAAGACGATGTTCGTAAGCTTCATCGGTGGATGGGGGAGCAATTTCTGGAGAGAGGAATTCCAATCAGCGGGTTCTACTATTGCCCGTATCACAAAAACGGAACCGTGGAAGCCTATCGCCGGGACTCCGACTGCCGGAAGCCCAAGCCAGGCATGTTCCTGGCGGCCGCGCGGGACCTCGCTATCGACCTGTCGGCCTCTCTCATGATCGGCGATAAGGAATCGGATCGCATCGAACTGCCGGAACTGCGGTCCTACGTTGTCAAGAGCAGGTACTCGGACCGTACCTACGATTTCGAAACACTGGAACAGGCACGTTCCGTTTTGCAGAAATAGGGAGACACTGTGGAAAAGACAAAGGCGGGCTCAACAGGCGATAAAAACGGAATTATGCGGTCATCTCTATTCTCCAACGACCTGCTCTATGTAGGCATACTTGCCGTGTTCGTGGTGATTGTCTTTACGCCCTTTCTATTTTCGGACAAGATGCTGTTCGGGTCCGACACCATGGGCGGTCTTGACAGCCGCGTTTTTCTCAAAACGTCCATAGAAAAATATCACCAGTTTCCCATGTGGTTCAGCAGCCGGCTCGGCGGCATGCCGTCCATCGACGCGCTGTTCGGCGACGCCATGTATGCCCCCACGCTGGCGGTGAACGCGGTTCAGCCCATTGCCCGCGCGCTTGGCTTGAGACTTGTGCTCCATGTTTTTCTCGCAGGGCTGTTCTTTTTTCTGCTTCTGCGCAAGGGGTTCAAGATGCCTGCGTTTGTCGCGTGTATCGGCGGCGCGCTGTACATGCTCAACCCCGAGTTTTTCTCTCTCGTGTATCCCGGGCACGACGGCAAGATGTTCGTTATCGCCTGGCTTCCGTTTGTCGTGTGGCGGACGAAATCCCTGGTCGAAACACCAAACCTCCTCAACTCGACGCTTCTGGCTCTGGGCGTTGCAATGTGCATGTTCACCTCCCAAATCCAGATGTGCTATTTCATGATGTGGGGGATATTTCTCTACTGGCTGGTTGCCGTGGTCCTTTTGTGGACCAGGGAAAAGAAAGCGGTACCTCTTATAAAGATGAGCGGTTTTCTGTGCCTTGCGATTGTCCTCGGAATGGGTCTTTCGCTTATTCAGTTTCTGCCGCCGTTTATGTTCGTGCGGGATGCGTTTTCGGTGAGAGGCGTCGACCGCGGGTTCGAATATGCGGCCTCCTGGTCTTTGCATTGGCCCGAGGTGTTTTCCCTGTGGGTGCCGGAATTCGGCGGATTTGACATCGGCAACATACAAACGTATTGGAGCGAAAACCCTTTCAAACTCAATACGGAATACGCCGGCGCAATCGCGCTCATGTTTGCGGTTCTTGCGATTGTTCAAAAGCCCAAGCCCTGGCGGATCTTCTGGGGCGCCGTGGCCGCCCTTTCGCTCTTGTATTCTCTGGGTGCGCACACGCCCGTTTTTTATGCCGCCTACTACCTGATCCCGGGAGTAAAAAAGTTCCGGGCTGCAAGTATGCTCATGTTTTGGTTTTCTTTCGCAACCGTTCTGCTGTCGAGTCTGTTCCTAAAGGACGTGATGGCGGGATACTTTGACGGCTTGCCGGAGGCGATCAAGAAGAAATGGGGTAAGGGTTTGCTCGTTGCGCTGGGTGCAATTACGATTCTGGCAGCTTTGTTTTCGCTAAAGGGTTTTGTGGCGGGCCTGATGAACGTGCTCACCACGTCGCTTTCCGACACCCAGAAATTCGAAATATTCGACCGGAATTTTGCAAAGAATTTTGTTCCTTTTCTCTGGGTGTGGTGGCTTTTTGCGGGGGCAACACTGATGCTCCTCTGGGGAGTGATTTTCAACAAGGTGGGCAAACACGCCTTTCTTATCGCCGTGGCGGCGGTTGCGCTCATTGACGTCGCGAGAGTCGATGCACATTTTGTGACAACGGTCAATCCCAAGCCCTATTTCTATGCCGAGCAAGCCGTCGTTGATCTGCAGAACGAAATGAAACAGGAGCCATTCCGTTGTTTTGCGTTACCCGGTTCTCTTCCCAAGGGCGGGGAAGGAATATTGGGTCTTGAGGGCGTGGGCGGGTTCCACGACAACGAACTTCGCTGGTACAGGGAATTTCGCGGCGACCAGCAGGACCGCAATTACTACACGAATCTCCTTGGTGTGATGCAGGACGGCAGGCCATACCTGAAGCCCGACATGCTTGGAAAGGGAAATTCGTTTCTCAACATCGCGAATGCAAAGTATTACCTCATACGCCAGGGAGAAACGCTTTACAAAATACCAAACGACAGTGCGCTCAAAAGGATTTCGTACGTGCCAGGGTATGTCGTGATGGACAGCGCCCGGATCGAAGAAGCGCTCAAAACCGGCGGATACGATTATCGCAGCGTTGTGGCGCTTCTGCAGGAACCGGCGCAGAAGCCCGCGCCCCGCGTCGATTCGGCTCCGGCAGGTCAGGCGTCTGTCAACTGGCTTGCCTATACGCCCAATTATCGAAAGGCCGAGGTGTCGGCAAAAAACGACGGCTTTCTCCGGGTTTCCGAAGTGTACTATCCTGGCTGGAAAATACTCGTAGACAAGAAGCAGGTTCCGGTGTACAGATCCGATCTAGCGTGGATGGCGGTCAACATAACAAAAGGCGAACACCTGGTGGAAATGATTCCACAATCGTTGTATTTGAAGAAAGCGGAAATAGTATCGTATCCGCTCATGATTCTCCTGGGATTGTACTGGATCGGAATCGGTGTGGCAAAGTCACTTAGAAGAAAGAAGTCTACGTAGCGCAGGCCCAGGGCGGCTGGGGGCGGGCAAAGCGCCTCCAGGTGCAGCTTTCAAGAATGCATCGAGTAAACAACCACCGCCACAGACCGTGGCTTTATTTCACTCCTGAAAGGGGTGGAATAAAGAAAGGCCGCGTCATTGCGGCGACGTTTAGCATTGCCCCACGACCAAAGGCCGTGGACCAAGCCGGAAACTCCCGAAGGGATTTCCGCTAATTTGCTACGCGGGCAATGAATTGAAGACTTCCCGGTAGAAATCCTCCTGGATTCCCGCGACTCTCTCTAAAGTGAATTTGCGGGCCCAGATATAACCGTTCTTCCCCAATCGGATTCGCAGGTTCGAATCGCCGAGCAGCAAAGCCATTTTTTCAGCGAGCGCTTCCACATCTTCCGGCGGAACGAGAATGCCCGTCTCACCATCCTTGATTGCGTCGGAGAGCCCGCTGATTTTTGATCCAATCGTTGCCTTTGAACTCGCTGCCGCCTCTATTGCCGCAATGTTCCATCCTTCAAATCGTGACGGCATGCACACAATAGTAGCAAGGCGGAACAGCCGCTTCTTTTCCTCGTCGGAAGCGTTCACAACGCATTGAATTCTGCTGTGACACGGCGACTTATCAATCCTTTGCTTTACCCATGCAATGTCCGATTCCTTGCCTCGCCCCGCAATCACGAGCTTGTGAGCAGGATAGGCATCGGCAATTTTTTCGAACGCGGGGATGAGAACGTCGATTCCCTTCATGTGGACATCAATGCGGCCAAAGCAAAGTACCAAATGCCCGTCGCCTGTTGTTTCGGAGAACATGGTTGGGTCAAGACTCACGTAACCTGCCCTGGCTCTGACGTTGCCCCTACGCCTGGCAATGTCCTGGGCCATGGAATCGGTGAGCGTGATAAAATTGCGTGCAGTGTCGAGCACAAGACGCTCCATAAGGAAAGGAATCCACCCCGCCAATCCATATTTTCGTACGGATTCCCTGCCTGTTTCGTGGAAGAACAACACAACGGTTCTGCGCGGCTTGAAAAGGAAGGTGAGCACCGGGGAATAAATCGAGAAAGGAATGGCAATGATGTCTGCTCCGGAAAACAGGGATTGGACTGTTGCGAAAAGGGAAAACGAAATTCTGCTCACAAGGTAGGATGCGCTAATCCCGAGGTGCCGGTGCAGGAAGTTGCGTTCATCAGCGTCGCGCGCTCCAGGAAAATTCCCCGTGTAGAATCGGATTTGATGCCGAGCGGAAATGGCGCGGTGGACGGCCAATTCACGAAAGGCACCGCCGCCCCCGCACCGCGGGTTGTTGACATCGTCGTAGCAATAGACGGAGATGTTCACGTTCTGTTCCTCCTTTGTAGACAAAAAATACATGGTTTCTGCAGCCTTCCGGACTTCATCACGCTGTTTCGTTAAAAATCCATAGCACGCTTGGTCCATTACAGGTCTCGTTTCTTCCCATGCTAGGCATGATCAACATGATTTATCTTATGTTTTGCGTCAAAATATCCACTAATGGAGCCAAGACAGGATAGGATTGACAAGTGCAATCAACAAATTTTGACAAGAAGTTCTATGACCAGGCTTATTACAGCAAACATTTGGAACGACTCGACAGAAAAGATCGGTTTACCCGAGTAAAGACTGCAAGGGTTCTTTCGCTGCTTTCACCTGGGAAAGGTGAGAGGATCGTAGATCTGGGATGCGGCATTGGAACCATGATGATTCTTCTGGCTTCCTCGGAGGCGACAATGTTCGGCGCGGATTACTCCCCCAAGTCTCTTGCTTTAGCAAAAAAATGCTTCAAGAGGGAGGAACCTTCTCGTATTTTTCGCGGCATATGCTGTGACGGGCGCATGCTGGCGATGCAGAGTGGTTCCGTTGATGGGGTGATGGCAGTTGATTTCACAGAGCACCTCGATAATAGCCTTCTTCTTCCGACAATCAAGGAAGTGTACAGGATACTAAAAGATGACGGAAGGTTTGTAATTTACACGCCGAACAATGGACACTTTTTTGAGCTATTGAAAGCGCACAATTTCATACTGAAAAAAGACGTTTCTCACGTCGGGTTGCGAACCATGAAGGAGTACCTGGATATTTTGACCCAAGCGGGTTTTTCGATCAGCAATCACTACTTTGAGCCGACCCACATTCCTGTCTTCAATCAGGTGGAAAAACTTCTTATGCATGTGCCCTGGTTGAGGAACCTGGCGCGACGCAGGATCTGCATTCGTGCGGTCAAGTAACCAATGTGACTTTTCTCCACGAGTCGCCCCGCAATTCGACCTGTTTTCTTACAGAAAACACTTTTTATTGTAACAACCAGTTTATTATTGACAAATCTGCTAAAAGTTGATATCTTTACCATGTCGGGTTGCACGGGCGACGAACAATTGTAGCTTGGTCACATAGTATGAGCCTGAAAGGAGTCCACATGGCAAGGTTCAAGGGTCCACGGTTCCTGGTACTGAACTTGGTCTTCTGTTTGTTGCTGACGGTTGGCTGCAAGAGCCCACAACAAGCCATTTTGAGTGCGGCCCCGACAGGTGTTGGAACCGCATTGCTGAAAATAGCTGTGGTCAGAAATTCTCCTTTCCAACAAATAGCGCGCACGGCTATTTTGACTATTTCTGCGCAGGACATGATTACGATGGTAAATTCTCTTTCTCTCACCGATTCATCCGTTGAAGGGACAATCACGGGAATCCCGGCGGGCCAAAATCGCCTCTTTGATGTTTTGGTTTACGATTCTGCAGAAAAGATGCAATACCGGGGCTCAGCCCGGGGAGACGTCGTCGCCGACAGCACGGTTCACATTTTCCTGACCATCGCCCGTTTGACCGGCACTGCTGTTATCGACGGCTCGATTCAGGAAGCGGGATCGGGAACCGAGCCATCCGTCTTTGCGCTTGCAATAGACTCCAATACTGTTGCCTTGTGGAATTTCAATCAGATGAGTGGTGCCACTATTTTGGATGAGAGTGGATATGGAAACAACGGCTTGGCTTTTGGCAACGCGAGTTTGATTACTGACTCCTGGGGAACGGGGCTGAGCCTTCCAGGAGGCGGTGGAGTGAAAGTTTCCGATGTAACCACCCTGAGGCTTTCGAATTTCGAAATTACCGCACGGGTTTATCCAACTTCATTTTCAAACTACAATAATATTGTTGTCAAAGAGCCAGGCGGAAGTGCATCTCCAGGGGGTTACATCCTGAGGTTCGATGATAATGGCTACATCCACGGCTACGTAAAGAATTGGAGTTGGGTCTCGGTCGGAACAAAGACGGCAGTTACTTTGAATACGTGGTATCTCATTCGCTTGGTGAAGACCGCAACAAGTTTTACGCTGTATGTGAACAACGACCTTATTGACTCAATCAGTACAACCGTAGATCCGGGAAGTGAGATTGGTGATTTGGGAATTGGTTACGATGTTAATAAGGTGGAAGATAGGGATTTTATCGGATATATCGATGCAATAAAAATAGACAAATTGTGATTAATCTGCGGCAGTAGCGCTTCGGTAATGTTGGAAACGGGAACTGTCCGAAAAAGCGGAGGTTCCCGTTTCGTTTGAGAGAAACGGGTATTTGAGGGAAACGGATTCGAGGAGACTACGATTTCTGCTTTGGAATCACTCCCAAGATGAAGTTGTTCCTGTACCCAAGCAAGGACAAGATCTTGTGCCCAATTGTCAGCGGCTTGAGCTCCCCATAGTACCGCAATTCCATGTCGTATTTCTTTAGAATCCTCTTCCACGAAGACAATGGCATATGTCTCGCATTGGCCCACCATGGAAAATACCAAATTGATGGAACACAGAAGGCAATACCCTTTCGTGATTTAGCCAGCATGTTGTCGATAATACGGCATATTTGATCATCATTAAAATGCTCCAACACGCCATGTGAAACGTAGACATCAACTTCCGGCATTGTTTCGACTTTGAGCGCATCACCGTACTGGATGGTTTGCTTGCCGCCGTCTTTTTGTGCATAGGCGGTTGCTTCATCGATCACGCCTCTGTTATTATCGATGACCATTACCTTATACCCCATCCATGATAGGGTGGTTGAAATCAAGCCTTCACCTGCACCGACCTCAGCAACGTCAACCGGATTGAACCTGCGAACAGCCTCAATTAGAGGTGCATGAGTCCATAACATAAGGAACCTGGTTTGAAGGGAATGTGGGGATGCATATTCTTCGTCCCAGGAATTGAACTTCTTGTTGATGATCGGTAGCTTTTTGAGAATTTCCTTGAGGAAGGATTCCCGAATGTGGCCTTCTTGCATGCGTGAGACTCCTTTATTTGAATTTACCCTGGATTCACGTTGCTGCAAATGTTCTATTTGGACAGATCGAGGCAATCTCCAAGGATAAGTGCAGACTACAAAATAACCATCGCGTATTCCTTAAACAAGCGAGGGATCTATAAAGCGTTGAGAATGCGCTGCAAAGCGCAAAGTATATTTTGACCATGGGTATCTGCCATCTTAACTAATTCCCATGAAACCACCGTGAACTTTCATCCAATTGTCAAGAAACACTGGCCGACAATCAAGACTGTTCTTCGCTATGCAGTTGCGATTGTGCCGATTGTTTGGATATTCTCACAAATCAATCCTGCCAGGATTCTAGTTGCCCTTGGGCACACCAAATGGTGGACCGCGCCGGTGGTTGCCTTCTATGTAATTCTCGGAATGTATTTGCAGGGTATTCGCTGGTGGCTTTTGTTAAAAGCCTTCATCCCCGAAATCCCGTACTCGCTGACAATGCGGGCTCATTTTCTAGGCATATATTACTCTCCAAACAATGCGATTCAGGAAGTGGTACGGACCGTATTGATTGCAAACAAATACGACTACAAAATTTGCTGGAGTTCAACCTGGATAGCCAAGATTTTCGGAATGTTGGTCCTTGCCATTTTGTCGGTATATGGGTTACTCACCTTAAACAAATCGGGCTTGCCGCAAGGATTTGCTCAGTCTACTATTTCAGCTTTTGCCCTATTGATATTAATGACGGTTCTGACCTTTTCCAGGCGTACCAGCAGACCGATCATGAAGGTTCTGCGCAAGATTGCTCCTCAAGGAATTCGCAAAGCAATCGAGAATGTGTATGAAGCCATACACGAATACAAAAGCAAAGGAAGAGTGCTGGTATTTTCTTTCATCTTCACTATGTTCATTCAGATGATCTTGATCGCGGGCGTCGCGTTCTTGATTTACGGAATAACATCGTCTTTCCAGTTGAATTCCTGCCTGGCATTTATTCCTTTGATTGAAATTGCTTGCGTGGCTTTACCGATAACTCCCAACGGAATAGGGATACGGGAACCGTTGTCAGCATTGATGTTTAAACAAATGGGGTTGAGCGTCGAGCAGCTCGGTATCTATATAGCAATGTACTACTTTGCGTTTAGTCTTAAACTTGTAGGCGGGTTGCCATTGCTCTGCGACCTGATCAAAAGAAGAAAAAGCGAGAGATAGAGGGCGGTGCTGGCCTCGAAAGAAGAGTAAGGTGAAAGATGCTGTTGCTGTGTAGCCTCGCGCGGTTGGCGTCGATGCCTGCCACTCCTCGCCGGGAACAAAACCTCCACATTCCCCCAATTGCAGACAGACACCACAATTCTGGGACAAAGGATGGCGCCTTCGGGACCCCTCACAACCGACGCCCCAAAGGCCTCATCTCCTGAGTAATACCTCCGCCGAAACAGTGCGGTTTCCTGCAACTATCCGCAGCAAATATACCCCGTCTGCGCCCACGATATTATTGATAGTCACCAGCCCTGCCGGATCGGGATGGAGATGGCAGATTCTGGATATGCACTTGCCGCAAAGGCTGTAAATTGAGAGGTCCACATTGCCAATAGGCGAGCGGGAGAGAAGAATTCTCGTGCCCGTTGGAGTAGACCAGATTTTCGAGATGGACATGACAATGTCCGGTTTTCCTCTACTGCAAATTGCTCCGCTCGTAACTATGTCAAGGCTGTCGACGGGGCTGAACAGTTGAGAATTTCTGCTACAACTCACTCGCCAATACCATTCGCCGCCGCCAAGATCCGCAGACGGAATGTAGAAGGAATCCGTCAATGGGATGATGAACGGGCTTGCAAATACGATGTTGCTCGCCAATTCAAAAGTGTAGGATTTGGCGTTGTTGACGTTATTCCACCTAAAGGCGGGCCTTGATGTTGAGACAATAGCGCCATCATAACGAATGAGGAGTGGTATGGAGTCTGACACGATTTGGAACGCATCTACTTGTGACCAACTGTCGATCAAGTTGGACTTGACGCGCCAATAGATGGAGCCTGCGGAAAGTTCGGTGCTCGATGTAAATTGGGTGTCGGAAGTGGGAACGACTAAGGCTGGATTCATGAAAATGCTGTTGTAGGCTACTTGGAGTGTGTACGAAGATGCAGCAGGCACGGAATACCATTTTAGCGAAGGCCTCGTATTTTCCGTAACCTTTGGGACGTATGGGATCAGTACCGGAACCCGCGGATCTTGAACCACGAACGATCCGATTTCCGAATAAATCACTAGACTATCATTTATGCCGGCAACGACTTGCCAGTAAATCGTATCTATAGGAAGGTCAACCGGAACCTTGTAGCTGGTGTCGGCTACAGGAGTTCGAATATAGGGATTGGAGAAGGACTTTATTGTGTCGATCAGGACGGAATAACCTGCCGCCTGAGGGACCGAATGCCAAGTCAGAATTGGCATTCGATTCGTAGAGGGGCTTGCAACCGGAATGAGCATTGGATAGATTGTCTGAAGCGAAGGATTATTGTACAAGTCTGTGACTTCCGCTTGGCTGAGAACCCTGTTATAAATCCGGATTGCATCAATCGTTCCATGGAAGGGCATGTTGTACAGTGAACTGCCTATATTCTTCCTTGCGCCAATGCTAACGGGTTCTGAGGTTTGGTACAAAGACGATGGCGGTGCCTGGCTTGCCTTCAGGACGCCATTGACATATAGCTTCATTAGATTGCTTCCCTCGTCCAATGCTGCAACAATATGGTCCCAATGGTTGCTTGGGAATACTCCGGATTCGAGCATCGTTACCGTAGCATACTTGTCCCTTGCGAAAAACCTGTATCCGCCCAGCGAGGCATCAATACAATATTGTTCATTTCCACCAGTGCCTCTAGTGATAATACCCGCGTCTTGAACTTGTTGAGGAGTGCCATTCACCCATACAGAGATGCTGAACGATGGAGAGGCCGTAAAATTGAGTGAGCTGCCATTTGATATGACCACATAACTGCTCACTCCATCAAAGTTCAAGGCCTCGCCCTCAATGCCGGTTGTCCACTTAGCTCCAACGATTGTGCCATCATTCGCATTGCCACTTCTGTCATGCAGCACATTCCCGGTGCCTTCGTTGAAATCCCACAGGGCGACAATGTCGGACGCTGAAACTGCGGACAGACATGCAAATCCCAAAATGCAAAAAATGCAAATAAGACCGCGCATGAGGCCCCCTGATTGTGATTGTATAAAGTCCTATTGGGACAGAAAATACCCTTGATAATATACCATTGTTCTTCGCGGCCGGCAATTAGAAATGTCAAGAAGATTGCGTAAAACAAGTCGGTTGCCGCATTGGGTCACAAATCATTATCGCTTTCAATTCAACTTCAAGATTGGCTGAATGCGTGCGGGCGGAGTATGGTAAAGGTGGCCGCAATTCCCGAGAGGCCCTGGAAGCATGGAGCAACCCACATTCAGCGCGCAATATTTCCAGGATACTTGTAATTTTTGTCTCAATCTTCTATTTTTGTGTGTCCTAATTTTGACAGCCCAGCTATTTTTTCAACAATCATGAAAAAGGAGCAACTACCGTGGCCAAACTTGTGGGAAAAGCAGTAATCGCGCAGGGCGGCGGCCCGACCGCAGTCATCAACCAGAGCCTTGTGGGCGCCGTTTTGCAGGCGAGGAAATATGCGTGCATCGACAACATATATGGCGCTCTTCACGGGGTGAGCGGCATCGTCAATGAGGATTTTGTCGACCTTACTCAGGCCACGACGCATAACCTGGAAAGGGTGGCTGTCTCTCCTTCATCGGCAATGCTTTCGACCCGCGACAAACCGGACGCGGAGTACTGCGGCAAGATTTTTAAAGTCCTCAAGGCGCATGATGTTCGGTATTTCTATTATATCGGCGGAAATGATTCTGCAGATACCTGCAGAATCGTCAACGAAAATGCAAAGAAGGCCGGGTACGAACTTCGTGTCGTGCACATACCAAAAACCATCGACAACGATCTGCGAGTTACGGACCACTGCCCGGGTTTTGGGTCGGCAGGACGGTTTGTGAGCCTTGCGTTTGCCGGTCTCAACCTGGATAACCGCAGCCTTCCGGGCGTGTATATCGCGGTCATCATGGGGCGAAATGCGGGTTTCCTTACAGCCGCGTCGGTATTTGCCAAAAAATACCCGGATGACGGTCCGCATTGCATATACCTTCCCGAGAAACCGTTTTCTCAGGATAAGTTTCTCTCAGACGTCGACAAGTACTACAAAAAATACGGAAGGTGCGTGATCGCGGCGTCGGAAGGTATCACCGACAAAGACGGCACGCCCATTATCGCCGCCTTGACAAAAAACAGCGAGAAAGATGCTCATGGCAATGTTCAGCTTTCCGGCACCGGCGCACTTGGTGACGCGCTTTCGAACCTGGTCAAGGAAAAGCTCAAGATCAAGCGGGTGCGATGCGACACTTTCGGTTACCTGCAGCGAAGTTTCCTGAGTGTTGTTTCGGAAATCGACGCGCAGGAAGCTCGCGAAGTGGGTGAGAAGGCTGTGCAGTTCTCGGTGTGGGCCGATATCGACGGCAGCGTGGCAATCCGAAGAACAGGCGACTATTCGGTGGAATATTTTCTTACGCCTCTCGAAACCGTCGCGCGCGATGCCAAGAAAATGGCCGATGAATTCATCGACGCGGAGAATTCGACCGTCACCGAAGCATTCAAACAGTACGCTCGTCCCCTAATCGGGCCGATGCCCGAGTACGAGCGCATTTCCGCTCCGCTGGTAAGCAAGTTGCTGGCATAATAGGGGTGGTCGCGGTCCAACGGTATTGCCTCTGGCAGCTTAGCTGCTTTCAGATGTTTTCTCTTGCAGGCAGGCCCGGCGCATTTTCGTGCTCCGGGCATGTTTCTTTATGAAGGACGACTGGAACAAGCTTTGAACATTTTTGCCACGATTCACAAGAGCATTTTTTCCGGCGAGTTCTACGAGGGTATACCTGCGATGCCCGGCCGAAAGGCGCTGCAATTCCTTCTTGTGATTTGCCTGAGTACTGCAATCATCTGCGGGTTTTCGCATCTGTATTATGCGCTGGACCCGGAGGCAGGTCTTGCCGCAGAGACTGCCGGATCACTGGGCGGCATTGAGATCACAAACGGCGTGCTTAATCCTCACAGAACCGTGCCTTACATTCCGGACAATTTGCGGGTATCGCGAATGTTCGAATTGCTTTTTTGTCTTCCGCGGTCTTCCGCTCTGGTTCCTGATTCCTTTGTTGTTGTTGACACGTCTGCAAAATCGTCGGCACATCTTGGTCCCAACACGATGTTTCTTCTTACTGCGCGCCGCCTGATCGTCAACCCGGGATCGCAGCACTCCTATGGAAAATCGTATACGGATCTCCTGGGAAAGCTGCATGTGATCGCGGAAAAGGGTTCGATCCAGAAAGTGCTGTTGCACAGGGTTGGATTTCTTGCCCTTTTCTACTGTGTGTGGACAGGAGTCTCAAACGCCGTGGTTTATCTCCTGAGTATTGCCTTTCTATCACTTGCGGCATATATTTTTAGACTCGAACGTTCGCGAGGCCTGGCAGATTTTCTCAAAATGGCGTGTTTTGCAGGTTCGCCCGTGTATGTCGGCACGAACATAGTCGCCCTTTCCGGCACAAGCATATCTTGGACGTGGCAGGTACTTATTTTGCTTTCAACATTTGTCATGTTCAGAGGCGTTCGCCACATCTCGCAATCCGCCCACGACTCCGACGCGTAGGAGAGAAGGATAGCTGGTATGCTCCTCGGAATCCAGCAGAAAAAAGGGGATCCCGCCAAGCTCGACGGCCGGCTTACGGTTTATGCCATTCTCGATATAGATCCTTCCGACCTGCTTGCCATGAAACACCCGATTGCATCGATGGTGCACGATGGACTCCTTGTGGCACAGGGCAACTACCGTGAGCAGAACAACCTTCGGGATTTTCTCAAGTCGGAAATGGGAGTTTCTCTCGAAGATGGTCTCGAGGAATTTCTCGACAAACTTGGCGGGCTGGAATCCGCGCTGGATCCCGAAAAGCTGCGGGATCGCATAGAAAACATCGATGATCTTGAAGATTTCATACCAACGCCAGCCAAGATCGTCCCATTTACCTCGGAGGATGATGTGCTGTCCCAGGAGGGAGACGTTTACTTCGCGGGGACATTCAAGAACGTCGGCAATGCCATCCTGAGTGTCAATTCGGTACCCATCTTGTACCAGGCAAGGTTTCGGGAACAGGAAATTCAAAAAGTCCGCAATGAGATAGAGTTGTTGACCTCCCAGATCGAAAAGAACGCTCCCCCCCGTGAAAAACTTCTTTCCCCGGACATGAAGGTTGAAGGGAAGATTATGAAGGAGTTTATCCCGAACATGCTGTATTGCCGCAAGGAGAAAAAAGTATTTGGCGCGGCCGAGAAGCTGTTCCGGGATTTCATGCACGATTACAAGAACGGGGAAGATATAAACGCCATCGTGAGGATCATTGCCGACGACCATGAACTTACCTCCCGGCATTTCAAGCTTCTGGAATTGTACGCGAAGAAAATATCACGAATCATGGAAGAAGATTTCGCTGAGGCGGAGAAACTCCAGAATGACATCACGGCTCTCGCACAGCAATAGAAACAACAGGGCTCGCGCCTGAAATCCCTGCTGTTTCTATTCACGTGATGATGCGGGCGAAGAACCCTTTTAGCCCGTCAATCACCCAACGATATGGGAAATTCCTTGATGCTTTTCGGCAAACATATCGCCCCGCCAGACATCCAAAGTGACGTAACGCTCATGGCGCGCATCGTCGAGCATACACGCATCAACATCATTATTACCGACCCCGAAGGTTCCATTCTGTATGCCAACGCCTGTGCCGAACGCGATCTCAAAGTATCGCGCGACAAGCTCCGCGGAATGTCGATCGAATCTCTCATATCAGATGTGGGCGACGGCATGCCGTGGAAGGATTTGCAGGCCAGCCTTGTCCACGACAGGTCATGCGAAGGCAGAGTGCGTCTGCTGTGCAAAGGCGCCGCCGAATTGACATGTTCGCTTCACGCATTCGCCATCGATGATACCGCCGCGGCCAGGAACGTGTTCGTTTTTCAATTCCAGGACGTTACCGCAGAAATCAAGTCGGTGGACCAGATCGAGCGCAAGAACATTGAGATGGCAAAAATAAATACCGAACTTATCCGTTCCAACGCCGACCTCAAACGCGTGAGTGAGCTGAAGTCCAATTTCTTGAGTATAGCTTCGCATGAGCTCAAGACCCCGCTCACGTCCATCAAAGGCTACTCCGATATCATCATCGACACCATGAAGGACAAGCTCGACAGCGGAGTCTTCCGGATGATCGAAAGCATAAACCGAGCTTCCGACAGGCTTCACCGGGTTGTGAATAACATTCTCGACGTCACCCGCATCGAGCAGAAGCGCCTCAGGCTCAAACCGGAGACCATGGATCTTGCGGCGGTGGCGCGCGAATGCATCGAAGAACTCGTTCAATTTTCTTCAATACGCAGCATCAAGTTCGAATGCATCGCGGCCGACAACCTTCCCGTGTTCCTGGGCGATACCATGCGGATGCAGCAGGTGTTTACCAACCTGTTTTCGAACGCTCTCAAATTCTCCCCCGACAATTCCACGGTTGAAGTCCATATCGGTATGCTCAACAAATCGGAATTTCATATCGTTGTCAAGGATCAGGGCATCGGCATCGAAAAGTCGGAGCAGAAGAAGGTGTTCGACCCCTTCTACGAAATTGGGAGCACCAACCGGCACAGCACCGATTTTTCAAAGTTCATGGGCGGCGGTACCGGGCTCGGTTTGTCTATCGTCAAAGGGGTCATCGAACGACACGGCGGCAGGATCTGGGTGGAAAGCGAAGGGCCTTCCCTGAGCGTCAAGTTCCCGGGAAGCGAATTTCACATCGTGCTTCCCATTGAAGCAAAAATCGAATGGGACGACGACGAAACGCGAACCATCAAGCTTGCAGAGCTGCAGGAAGTGAAAATCAAGGAGCGTGATTCGGCCGAAGAAAACATCGAAATGAAGCCGGTGATACTCTTTATTGACAGCGACCGTGAAGCCATCGAAATAGCCAAAATGGTTCTGGAAAATGCATTTGAGGTCCTCGTTGCCGAGACCGGCGAAATCGGTCTGTCCATGGCGTTCGATCGCCTGCCGTCGGTGATCCTTGTAGATTCGTTCTTGCCGGGGATGGATGGGTATCGTGTTTGCAGAATATTGCGCAGCCAGGAAGAAACAAAGAATATCCCCATTGCGTTCTTCTCGGCCGGGTCGCAAAGCAGCGAGATACAGAAATGCTTCGCTTCAGGCGCGGATGACTTTATTGTCAAGCCGTTTTCCGGAAAGGAATTGGTCGAAAAGATATGGCGGCTGCTCATGAAAAAGAAGGAACAACAGAACTTCAAATAAGACTTTTTGCAGTTAAAAAAGAAGAGGAACCGTTCTTGTGCGGCTCCTCTTCTTTTTGTTTGCTGTTGTAGGCCGGCATTACTTCGACTGTCGCTCCACGGTTTCTCTGTCGACGTTTTCGCGAAGAGCATCGGCAAACGAACGGTCCAGTTTGATGGGATCTGCGTTCGGATTGTCGGCGTCAATGATGTACACCGGTGTGGGATTGTCGAGGTAGCCGATAACTTCGGCGTCGTCGAAGACAAATGTTTTGCTTTTTCCCGTGGCGACAACCACGCGTTTCTCGATCCATCCGGTTTCACCATCGGCCTTTTGAACCTTGTAGTGGTTCCTGCCAGACGAAAGAATAAGCAGGCGGTCGTTTGTGCCCGCTGTAAAGATAGGCTTTTCGTACAGTTCGCGTATCTCATTCTTAAAAACGCCGACATCGTTGGTAGTCGGTGTAACGTATTTTTCGGCATTCTTCTGGGCGAAGGCCATGCCTGCCATAAGGGTCAATACAAGTAAAGCTACAAATTTTAATCGCATAACGTACTCCTTCTTGAACCAAATGTGGAGAAACCGTTCATCCGTAATTATAAATGATTCGTTGAAAAGAAGCAAGCGGGAAAAAACGAATTGCGCGTGACGTTTCTACCTCCTTCTTGCATGCAGTGATGCTGCGATGACGGTTCGGCCAAGCGTTGTTTAACCATCTACCGTTACGCAAAGGCAAAGTCCATGTCGCGTGCGGCCTTGACTTCGTCGAGGCGGCCCACGGGAGTTGACACGGGCGAATCGTGAAGCAGCGACGGGTTCTCCCGCGCTTCGACGGCAATCGCCTCCATGGCAGCCACGAATGCGTCCAGAGTTTCCTTGCTTTCCGTTTCGGTCGGTTCAATCATGAGCGCTTCCTTGACAATGAGCGGAAAATAGACCGTGGGCGGGTGAAACCCCAAGTCTATGAGCCGTTTTGCAATGTCGAGGGCGTTCACTCCGTTCTTCGCCTGCCTGGCGGCGGAAATCACGCATTCATGCATGCAGGTACGGTCGAAAGGTACGTCAAATGATCGTTTAAGCCGGGCCATCACGTAATTGGCGTTTAGAACGGCATTGTCGCTCACTTCCGCAAGGCCATCGTGGCCCAGCAGAAGGATATAGGCATATGCCTTGAGACACACGCCAAAATTTCCGTAGAACGGCGCAATATACCCGATTGATTTCGGGTAACCGTAGTTGAGGGAATAGGTGTTGTCCGGTCTCTTCACGATGCGAGAAATGGGCAGAAATTCCTCGAGTTTCTTCTTGACTCCCACCGGACCCGCGCCGGGCCCGCCGCCGCCGTGCGGCGTGCCGAATGTCTTGTGAAGATTGATGTGCACCACATCGAAATCAGCGTCGCCTGGCCTGAATTTTCCCACGACCGCATTGAGGTTCGCCCCGTCGTAGTAGAGAAGCGCATCGTGGCGGTGGGCGCACTCGGCGATCTTCCCGATTTGTGAATTGAATATGCCGAGCGTATTCGGATTTGTCATCATGATGGCCGCGGTCTGAGGGCCTATCATGGTTTCGAGCACGGCAAGATCGATGACCCCGGTTTCCCGGTTGGTGGGAACGGAGCGCACCCGGTATCCGGCAATGGCGGCGCTGGAAGGATTGGTTCCGTGTGCCTCGTCGGGAATAAGGACTTCGGTCCTGACGTTGCCCCGGTCCCGGTGGTAGGCCGCAACAAGCATCATGCCCGTGAGCTCACCATGCGCTCCCGCCATGGGTTGCAGTGTAAAGGCGTCCATTCCAGAAATTTCGCACAGTACTCGTTCCAGTTCGTAAAGAACCGCAAGGGCGCCCTGGGTGAGCATGCCGCCGCGCCGTAACTGCGGCAGCAGGGGGTGGAGCGAGCAAAAACCTTCGAGCTGGGCTATTTTCTCACAGACCTTCGGGTTGTACTTCATAGTGCAGGATCCGAGCGGATAAAAATTGGTGTCCACGCCGAAGTTGCAGCGGGAAAGGGCTGTAAAATGGCGAACCACGTCGAGCTCCGACAGCTCGCACAAATCCGCGTCTCGCGTTCGCCCGTATTTCTTTTCGACGGAAATCATTGTGGGAACATCGAGCGCCGGCAGGCTGACGCCTTTTCTGTCTTGCACCGATTTCTTGAAGATTATTTCCATGTTGTTGTCCGTGTTTCTACTGGATATAGTCGTGATTTGCCATGCGGTGGTTCACGCAGGTTGACGCAACCCTGCATTTACCCGGTTGTGAGAACATGTTCCAGCGTCTCCGCAAATGCCCCGATTTCGTACTTGGTCCGTTTTTCCGTGACGGCGACAAGCAGGTAATTGTCCATGTCCGGATAGTACCGGCCGAGCGGAAAACCGGGGGCAATACCCAGTTCTATCATTTTACCGGCTGCTTCCGCAGCATCAATGGGAAGCCTGACAGTAAATTCGTTGAATGTCGGGCTGGACTCCATCACTTTTACTTCCGGAATCGCCTTGAGCCTTTCCTTTGCGTAATGGGCTTTGTTAAGGCACAGCGACGCCACTTCCTTGAGGCCCTGCTTACCCATAAGGCTCAGGTAGGCATGCGCCCGCAAGGCGCACAGCGCCTCGTTGGTACAGATGTTGGACATCGCCTTCTCCCGCCTTATATGCTGCTCCCGCGCCTGAAGGGTGAGGACGAAACCCTGTCTTCCTCTATTGTCAACCGTTCGCCCGACAAGGCGGCCGGGCATCTTCCGAACCAGGTTCTTTGATGTTGCCATGAAGCCGAGGTATGGACCGCCGAACGATAGCGGAAGTCCCAGTGACTGACCTTCACCGGTAGCAATGTCGATGCCGGTTTCACCCGGCGATTTCAAGAGGGCAAGCGCGATGGGGTACACCGACTGGATAGCAAGGATGCCCATCGCATGGCACCGTTGTGCAATGTCGGTGTGATCGTCGATAACGCCGAAGAAATTCGGATTCTGAAGTACAACCGCGGCCGTAGTAGAATCGAGGGCGTCAAAGACCCGCTCCCGGTCGCTCTGTCCATGCGAAACCGGCACTTCGTGAAAATCGATTGACAAGTTGGCCGTGTAACAGTACAGCATCTGGCGGTAAATCGGATTTACTCCCCCATCTACGATAATTTTGGGCCGTTGTGTAGCCCTGATCGCCATCTGACAGGCTTCGTACAGGGCGGTGCCGCCGTCGTATAACGAAGCGTTCGAAACCTCCATGTCCGTAAGACGGCACATGGCCGATTGGTATTCGTAAATTGCCTGAAGCGTTCCTTGGGAGAGTTCGGGTTGATAGGGTGTATACGCGGTGTAGAACTCGCTGCGGCCCGCTATAGCGTCCACTGCTGCGGGGATAAAATGGTCGTAGAACCCGCCGCCCACGAAATTGGTAAGGTGTGAATAGTTTTGAGATGCCAGGGCGGTCATGGCTGCCAGCACCTCTTGTTCGGATTTTCCCGGTGGAAGCCTACTTGCCCTTGGCTTAAGCTCGCGGGGTATGTCGGCGAAAAGTACTTCCAGATTCGGCACGCCGCACGTTGCGAGCATTGCCTCGCGCTGCGCAGCTGTATTGGCGACGTAGCTCATTTGTCCGACTCCGCGAATGCATCGTAGGCCGCGCCATCCATGAGGCCGGCAAGGTCCGCGCCGTTAAAATTGGTGATCTTGAACAACCATGCAGAGCCGTAAGGATCTTTGTTTATTTCTTCGGGCTTGGCGTCGAGCAGGGTATTTGTCTCGGCAATGTCGCCGGATACCGGAGCATATATGTCGCTGGCGGCCTTGACGGATTCTATGACCGAGCAACTTTCTCCTTTTCCAACCTTCTTCCCGATTGCCGGAAGCTCAATAAAGGTAATGTCCCCCAGCGCCTTCTGAGCGTGGTACGATATTCCTACAATCGCCAGGCCGGCGTCGACTTTGACCCATTCGTGCGTGGTGGTGTATTTTCTATCGGCGGGTGTTGGGACAATGGCCACGTGCTTCCTCCTTGGTTGACAGTTAGTAATCAGGTCAGAAATTCTGATATCGCCCGCCGGGCGGTCGCCCACTGGTAGAATGGCATGGTGGTGAGCGTGGCGGGCAACTGGTTCTTCCCGGCCGCCACAACCACGCGCCGACCAACGACGCTGTGTGGAACGGCAACATATCCCATTGCGATAGCGCGCTCAAGGCAAGGGGAGAAGCTTCCGCTCGTAACCACGCCAATCGGTTCGCCCGATTCGGCGTATATGCGGTCGCCGCTGCGTGCAGTTCGCCTGCCATCGAGCGTGATTCCGCGTAATAACTCTTGTGTGTTCGCGGGATCGAGCACAGCGCTCGATCCGATAAATGTCTTGTCCGATGAAATCGCCCTGGAAAACCCGGACTGCGCCGCGTTGCGGTTCTCGTCCAGCTCGTGTCCGTACAAGGGAAAACCCATTTCCAATCGAAGCGTATCGCGAGCGCCGAGCCCCGCGGGTTTTGCGCCCAGGGCAAGACAATCGTCCCAGAATTGAACTGTTTGCCGCTCATCCAGGTAAATCTCAAACCCTATTTCTCCGGTATAGCCGGTTCGGCTCACGATGATCCTCTTGCCTTTGTAAACGTTGTACATCCAACGATAGTATTTGAGGCCGGAGATCGGATCTGCCAGAAGTTTGCCGATTATGCGCGGGGAAGAAGGGCCTTGCAAATCGATCTTTCCTGTTTCCTGAGAAACGTTCGACAATAATGTGGCAGGTGATATGTGATTCTTAACCCAATCAAAATCAGCATCTTGTGTTCCAGCGTTCACAACCATGAAGAATTCGCCGCTGCCCATTCGGTACACAATTTGATCGTCGAGAACCCCTCCTTCTTCGTTGCAGATGAATCCGTACCTGCATTGGCCAATTTGCATTGAAGCCACCGGGCACGATACGATTCCGTCAAGGTCCGCTGCAGCCTTGGGCCCTTTGATAATGAATTCACCCATATGGCAGGTGTCGAATACCGTAGCAGATTCCCGGGTATGGAAGTGTTCGGCGATAATGCCCTCATACTGAATGGGCATGTCGAATCCGCCAAAGGGCGCCATGGTAGCGCCCCGAGAAACATGGGATGGGTAGAGAAAGGTTTTTTTCATTGCAACGCGTTTCCCCAAAAAAAATACATCGCAACTAAGCAACGGCAAAGCAAGAAAACCTAGCAATTACTATCGCGCCAGTTCATCTTGGTCGAAAATTCCTAGAAGCCTGGTCTCGTTGATTGCGGTAATCCCCTTGCCTCTTGCCCAGGCACAAACGCCCTGCAAGGAACTGGCGGATGAGAGTCTGGTAGTCCGGGATTCGAAAACACTTATGCCGCCTTCTTCTTGTCTTGCGTACTGGAAGCCCATCGGGTTTTCCGGAAACCGAACTATAGCATTGCGTGATCCTTCCCCGAGGTAGGCATCGGGACCGTACGCGGCCAATGCAACATCATTTTCCAGACGGAATTCCCCCCGCATGTCAATGGACGTCGAGTTCGGCGGTAGAGCAAGTATATCGATTCGATAGGTGGTACATTCCAGCGTCAGAATAACAACGGTCCATTTGATGGAAATCCCGGTCGATGTAGCGCACGCGTAAACGAATTTTGTCCCCGCCATTTTCGGCCTAACAATGTTGGATACTTCGGGGGAAAGGAGTGGACTCACCGTTTCTCCTCCTGCAAGCAAGTGCAGGCCGAGCTCGCCGTCCAGCGCAAACCGTTTGAACGGATGCACGATGCCGGTTGCGTCCCTGTTGAGAAAAAAGGAAAGTACCGGGGCTGCAGCGTGCTGTGCGAGAAATGAATGAGTCTTTCCGCCGGATTCCCAGTCGAGCGCCTCAACCGAAGGCGCGACGTGTACTTCGTCCGAATCGTGGATACCCTCTGTTTTCTGTGAAAGGATCCATGCGCTCCACAGATAGCCGAGAACAGCTGCGTGTTCATCTGCCGCCAACTTGTGCATTGACTTTCTCAGCGCGAGAAAACAGGTATGCGCCGAGCGTTTGGCAACCCCTTCGGAGGCGTTGGGGCACCAGCATGCGTAGATCATGCCTTCAATCAAGAAGCAATACATCGACGCAGCTGCGACATCGGTTGAAAGCCCTGTGGCCGCGAGATCACTTTGCGCGCAAAAACACAGCAGTCTCATGAGCGTCGAACCGCTATGACGAAACGGATGCATGGCAGGATCTGCGCCATCCAGGACTGCCAGCAAGGCCGTGTGCGCCTCCAAAAACAGCGAAACGAATGCATTGCCTGCCATCCCAAGAATCGCCGGAAGCCGCATTGGGTTGGCCTGGCTCGCTTTTCCTGCCGCCGCCCAGAGAAATTGCTTTACGCCTGCCAGCGATTCTTCGGTTTGGCATACCTGCGATCGCGCCAGAACCAAGGGAAGCACCGAGAGGCTTTGGGTTGGGTTTCTCTGAATGTCCAGAATGAGATATTTGTAAGCTGTTGAATCCATGCGACCATGTTTAATCGTATACGATGGCCCGCGAGACCGCTCCGGCTATTTCTTTGCCTGCAAGGTAGGTCGCGATCGCCAGCGCAAAAGGAACTGCCGTGCCTGCTCCTCTGCTGGTAATGACATTGCCGTCAACCACAACGTGCTCTGCCGCAAAAACCGCACCAAGGAGTTTACTTTCATCGCCCGGGAAACAGGTTGCCCTCTTGTTAAGAAGTATCCCGGCTTTCCCGAAAACGGCGGGCGCCGCGCAAATTGCGGCGCAAAGTTTGCCGGCGGAAAACATCTGTTTTACTAGTTCGATAACGGAAACCGACTCGAGTAGATGTTTGTGGCCCGGACCGCCCGGCAATATCAACGCATCGGGGAGGGGAGAAATCCGGCCAAGTACGGATTCAACTATTATGGTGATGTTATGAGAACCTGTAACCGTCAGTGACGAAAGCCCGACGATGGTAATATTTACGCCTGCACGCCGTAGCAGGTCAATGGGCGTTATGGCCTCAACTTCTTCAAAACCGTCAGCAAGGATGATCGTTGCCGTCTTGTTCATGGCTATGCCCTCTTATGAGATTGCGAGTCCTGATTCTCCCCACCAGACTATAACGCATAAAGATATACTGCGCGTTTGACTTGTGCAAAAGCATAGCGCTTTCCATGTTCCTTTGAATCCCGTCGCCAGGAATATTCCATTTCCGACACCCGCCCCAAATACCTCGTTTTGGGATTCTTTCCCTTGCCTTTTTCCAAAAAACATACATATATTACGAATAGGCGAGGACTGGACAAATCGGTCGGGTTCACCTGATCAGGTCTTACTCAGGTGGATGCATATGCCAAGTGGGGGCTTGGTAACGGTCGTGTTCGTTAAAAATTAACCAGGAGTTCCCAATGGTGCACGGTTTCGGTCCGCGCGTTTTGGCTTGTCACATTCTCTTTCTCACCCTCATTTTTTGCACCTTTGTGCTGGCCGACGAGAGGTGCGCCCTCACCTTTTCCGGGTGCCCGGAGACATTCAACGGCGACACCATAAAGGTCCCGGACAATGTCGTTAAAATCTACTCCCTCGTGCATGCCTGCAAGGCATCGCAAACAATTCATATTGGGGGAAGCGGCAGTTCCTCGATTCTGTTTGTGATCGACAACACGGGAAGCATGCTGGGACCAAAAGGAAACGATCCCACCGGCGCCCGTTTCAAGGTTGTCAGTGCTCTCCTTGATACGATCTATGCGAAGCAGCCCGATGCTCAGGTTGGGTTGATCGTTTTTCGCGAGCATCTCTACTTCGACACCACCACAACGCAGTACTATTACACGCAATATTTCAAGGCACTGCATCCCGTCCTGGACAACAGTCCGACTCAGGCCTACCTGCCCTTCATGGGGCTCAGCACTACATACAACGGCAAGACAGGAATTACTATTCTCAAGGACATCCTTACCACCAATGCTACGGGAGACAGCTTGGTCTACCGTCCTCTGTACACCCGCAACGACAACGGCGGCGAAACCAACATCAACGGCGCTTTCATTGCCGCTAAGCAAGTATTTCAAGCCGCATCGAATCCGCCGCAAAATCAGTTCATGATTTTCCTTTCCGACGGGGAACCGGCGGGAACAACACAGGCGAACCTGGATCCGAATTGGTTCTCAACGGCGGCCGGTGTCGCCGGCCTTCCCACGACATTTACCGTGTTTTTCAACAAGGCGGGAACCCAGCCCGCATTGCTCACCACAATGACGACCAACATTCAAAATAATGGGTATTCAGCGACAAACCCGGGAAGCAATATCTGGTCTTTGGCGAATGTAAATTACAATACGCTCATGAACCTGCTGATGAACAACATCATATCGAATATTCTCGTTTCCGGCAACCCGACCAAAATGACGCTCAACAACAGTACTTCCACCATTTATATCGACAGTTCGTTCTTCTTTACCGACAGTTTTCCAATTGCCCAGACCCCTACGCTTTTCACCATGAACATCAGTTATCGTTATGTCAATCCAACGACCCAGATTCTTTCGGACACCGTCGTACCTATCCGTTTCTATCTTGAGAGGAGCTTGCAGGCCGCGCTGCCGGCCGGCCTCGGGACCGTGTGTCAGCAGATTGTCCCGCCGGTGGGCAGCATACCGGTAACCGCCACGCTTCTTGACACAAACCATAACGGCCATCTTGACAGAATAGACATCACCTGGACTGCCGATTCAACCATTACGGGAAATCCAACCGTCGCAAACTTCATTCAGACCCTGGTGATAACCACTCTGGACGGCAAAAAGGATACTCTCCACGCGGTTTCCATCCAGATGGACCTTGCAAACAAGACGATCCACATAATTTTGAGTGAGAACGTGGGACCTGAATACGAGACCGCATGGCAGCCGAATCCCGCAATCACACTTACGAACTATCAGATGACAGCATCAGGAAGCTGGTTCATAGTTACCGCGGTGGTCGACGGAGCTTCGCCCGTCATCAAGAGCGTTTGTTTCGTTCCCATGCCCGGTGCGGACACGCTGCACGTGGAGTTCAGCGAACCGCTTGCAGGCCAGAAACCGGCCGTCGATCCTTACAATTCGTTTACATTGTACTATCAAAATGGGACGGCGTATCCCTTTGCGGTGAAGAATCCGACATACAAAGTGGTGGGTGACTTGGTCGTTTACGATCTTCAAGCCCATACGCTCACCAGTGCCGACAGCATCGTTGAAGGAAACAGGCCGGCTTTTCGCTTGTCCCCGTGCGGCGATGTGTCAATCATCGTTAATTACCTTGCTGTAGGAAATCCATTTATTCCCGGGAAGACCGTTGTCCCGCCGTCGCTGCGCAACCCGAACAGCACCTCCACTTCCGGATCCCGCATCGAGGTGTCGCTCATTCCGGCAATCCAGGGGGATCTCGGGAAAGGAGTGACAGGTTCGCTCACCATTTTTGATGCAGTTGGTAATGTCGTGGCAGACCGTGTCCAAATGTTTGCCGATGCCACCGCAGTAAAGCTCTTCTGGGTATGGGATGGCAAGACACGGACCGGTTCGTGGGCGGCGCCGGGGACCTATCTGGCAAGAATCGTCATAGACGATCAGGTGCGAGGTACCAAACAGACATTGCGCGTGAATGTTGGAATCAAACACTAGCCAACCGCTTAACCGCAGGACGGTGCGTTGATTTTCCGTCTGTGAAGCGCCGGGTCCCAGCGATCCGGCGCTTCATGTAAACGGCTGGGGTTCCTACTTCGGGATTTTGAGTTTGAAGATGGTCTGGTGTCGTATCCGAGGAAACAGTTGGTGTAGAGCCAGAGACAAAATCGTACGCCCATCCGGCTTGTCCGCCGTAATCGACGTGGCGGCGGATCCATTAATAGAGACAAAAGAGCCCGCGTTTGAACTTTCGGCAAACGAACAGGTTGCCGACGCAAGTCCTTTCGAGCTCACATGGAGCGTATCCCGGGTCCAATAGGCGCCCAGCTCGGCCCCGGCCGCGTTCTTTTGCAGTTCCCATCCTATGCAATTCGGCGGAAGGTTCGGATACCCGGGCGTAAAGACCCACGAAATCGAGTTCCGCGCCGGCGACCTGCTCCAGGTCCGAATGACAGCCGCGAGATTTCCGTATTCCTTTTGCCGGTAATCGAAGCCGTGCTTCTCGTCGGGATATTCCCTGTGGTCAACGTTCACTCCGTTCTGCTCAAGCCATGAGAGAAACTGCATCACCTGAGACAGGGGATAGATCCGGTCTTGTCCCGCGTTTATATTGAGCAGCGGCCGCTGCATGATGTTCCTCGGGTATATGTTCATTCCCAGGGAAACAAGCATGCCGCCGTACCCGGAAACCGCAATGAACCCCGCAAACGGATCGCATATCGTGTTGGCGGCGCAATAGCTCCCGGTCGCACCGTCGGATACGCCGGCAAGAAACACCTTGTCCGGATTGATCGGGTAACACAACGTCATTAAGCGAACCGTTTGCAGAACTCGCGACATGCCGGCCGGGCTCCACCACGGCGCGTCCCTGTTTGCAGACGGGCTTGCGAGAAACAGATTGAATGTGTCCGCAAGGGAGGAGAGCATGTCGTAGGCAAGCTCCCCCTTTGTGGTAAGCGCGGTGCCCGTTCCTCCGTGCAGGTAGACAATAAGGGGATACAGCGTGTCGTACCGGACGGATGCGGGTGTTTTCCAGCCGACCGTGTACGATGAATTGAATGTGTCAAGCAACACCGCCGTGCGGGCGCCCAGCGGGCCGCGATTTGCAAGGATCGCCTCGCATGCAAGGGAGTCTTGTTTCTCATTAAAACCCTTATATGACAAAAGGGAATCGGTGAGCGCGGGCGAGGGGTTGACGAACCACCGGCCGTACAGCTCCGCCGCATGGGGCGGCATGGTCACCTGGTTTTGACAAAACAGGAGAAGCAGGAAACTTGCTACAAGGAAATGCTTCATGCGTAGGCGAAGGGAATGCCGGCCGTTATGGCGAAGCGGTGAACGAGAAGGTTACTGGCGCCCTGCGGTCATGCTCCGCTCGAAGTCTGCGCGCGAACGGTAAATGGGTACAAATGAATCAAAACCGACAATGGTAATAATTCCCATGATGTCTTCATTCACGCCGAAAACAACGAGCCCGCCTTGCTTTTCCTTGAGACGGTTCTGGTAGTTGAGCATAAGCGTCATCGCGCTGGAATCGAGATGGGTGGTATTGGTAAGATCGAGCGCGATTTTTGGGGTCTGCTGTTCCTTGAGCGGCTCAAGCACTTTTCTGATTTCGGCGACGAATTTGATCACGAACTTTCCATCGATTGCCACGATATTCCAGGAGTTCCATGACTCCGCGGAGACTTTTATGGGGGATTGTTCCATAACATCCGCTTTCTAGGCGTTCCGCCGCATAATGGAGGTGTCGTGAAATACTGAACAAACCGTTAGGCTTCGCTGTACCTAAAATAGTTATTGTCTCTGGCAAGGTAAATGCTAATTGATGATTGTAGGACATATTGCCGAACCCCGCACACACGCGGCGTGGCGCCCTGCGCCTGCGGTCAGTTCAACCGCTGGTCTTTGTCCCACTATACAGCTCGTACTCGTACAGGCGGCACTCGATTGTGCCGTTGAGGAAGGCGGTTTTGCGACCGGCCTTGAGCCCGATCTTTTTCACAAGATCAAAATTTCCCGAGAAGACGTAGCCCGTGTATCCCGAGCACCGTTGTTTAAGGAAGTCGCCGATTCCTTTGTAAAGGATCGGAAGCTGCGCCACATCTCCAAGGCGATACCCGTATTCCGGATTCATGATGACAATGCCGGGACCGGATGGAATCGGAGTCGCGTCGAAATCGCAGGTCTCGAACCGTACGCACGAATCGACACCGGCAGCCGTGGCATTCTTTGTGGCGTTTGCAATCGCGCTGGCATCTATATCAGTTGCGATGATTTCCGCGCCGAGTGCGGTTTTCTCCAGAGAACGAAATCTGGCCAGCACCTTGGAGAAATCATTGCGGTCAAAGGGGATAAGATGCATGAAACCGAAGTTGGCTCGTATCGTGCCGGGCTTCCTCCCGAGCGCCATGAGCGCAGCTTCAACGGCAAGCGTTCCGCTCCCGCACATGGGATTGACAAAATGTGTTCTTCCCGTCCATCGTGTGGCACGTATGACTCCGGCGGCCAGACTTTCCTGCATCGGCGCGCCTCCGGGATAGAGCCGGTAACCGCGCCGCGACAGCGCCTCACCGGACGTGTCGATGTACAGGATACAGAGTTCGTCCTGCCAGTACAAATGCACCACGGCCCCGTCTCTATGTGGCCCGCTATCGCATCGTTTGCCGGTCTTGGACACCAGCCTGTCGACAATGGCGTCCTTGCACCTTAGATTTGCATATCGCGTGTCGGTGATTGATGCGGTCTTTACGGTTGAGGTCACCGTAAGTGTCGTGTCGAGCGGGATGAGCCGCTCCCAGTCCAGAGACGATACCGCAGTATAAAGTTCGTCCGGAGTCGCGCAGGTTTGCGCAAGTACCTGGTACAAAACATGGTGAGCGGTTGAAAGTGACAGGTTGAGAATGATGCAATCGTGCAGCGTGCCGCGGGTGCGTACCCCGGTATAAAATTGCCCCGATATCGCCATGCCCAGCTCTGCAATTTCGGACCGCACAGAGTCCGACAATCCTTTTGGGCAGGTAACGAGAATATCCGACGTATCTCGTGCAAAATCGCGCGGAAGCATTCGAAATAATCGCCTCATGTTGCAGGTATCAAGATTAAGAGGCGAAAAAATACATTGTCGTGAGCCCTCGCAGAACGACTGTTTAGGACCTGTGCGCCGGGCACGTTGCAAAGCCGAGGGATCACGCTATCGCATGGCGGCAGCCAGCGGATGCCAGGATGGTATGGCGCTTTCCACGCGTGGCGGGGATGCCTTGCCAAAAGTGACGATTGTTGCTCCTTTTATGTCGGACGGAGCGAGGACCGAATCCGTGCACGAAACCGATGTCCCGGAGATGCTCACCGATACACGATTGCGCTCCGGGAAAATGGAGTCCACGCTACCGGGCATGATAGAAAGAGTGCACGAGGGCGCGGCAACCAAAAGACGCGGCGCATGTACGGTGGTACAACATGCTCCGTATTCACGCGCAAAGGAAAGAAAGTCGGGGCAGATGGATGCAAAGCTGTCTACCGACATCACCGTGCGGACATGATTATCGCTCAGAACAGGCTCCAAGGATTGAATGGTGTTGCAGGGATCCTCCGTCAGGAAAATGGCGTTGACCGTTGAACCTGGTGATTGCCTCAGCCACGGTTGAATGATGCGGGAATACGTTGTTTTAGAAATTCCTTTTCCGTCAAATCCGATTATCCAGACGCTTCGATTGGGCCAGCGCACAGCGGTAAGGTGTGCTTTTTTGACCGAAAACAGCACCATCTGCCCAGGAGAACGGTTCATCTGCCAAAGCACGAGCACCGTCGACACTGTCAGGAGAAATCCGCCTGCAATCATCATGTATCGTCGAACAAAACCTTGTTTGACTGCACAGAGGCCCACGAGAAACCATGCATACGATACATACACTCCGGGAAGGAATTTGGGAAACGCCACCGTAGAGAACTGCAGGCTTGAAATTGAACCCGCACTTCTTATCATCACGTCAATGCACAACTCTGCCGCTGCCATGATAAGAGGGACTGCGGCCGGCAAGAAAACCTGGAGAAGAAATCCAGCCATGGAAATCCACATAGAAACCGACATCAAGGTGATGGCGAACAGGTTGACAATTATTCCCGAGATCGACAGTGTTCCGAAATGATAGGCGATGATGGGCGCAGTCGAAAAGAACGCTGCGACGGAGATGAAAAGGGGAGAGGCAAGCGGCGAAAGGACTTTCTTGAGCGGGAACATGCCGGAATCGTTCCACAACCGCATAAGCACCGGATAGAGCGCTCCTATGGCTGCCGTTGCACAAAAGGACAATTGGTACCCCGGCTCAAAAAGCGACAAAGGAGAAAACAGCAGCCACACTATGCCTGCAATGCCGAGCGAATTGAGCATCCTCGGTCTTCTTTGAAACAAAAAGGAAACCAGCACAACGCTGGTCATGACAACTGCCCTAAACAGCGAAGGGATGGGGCCGATAAATAAAAGGTACGACCAAACGCAAACGAGTACGATTCCTACCTTCCCACCTTTCGGAATGGGCACCAGGAAAAGAGCCGCGAACAGCGCAGCCGATACAATGGCCAAGTTGAATCCCGACAGCGCCAGCAGGTGATAGATGCCGGCCCTAAAGAATATCCCTTTCATGCTTTCCGTAAGATCGCTTCTGTCGTTGAGGAAGGAAGCGACGATAATCGCCCTGTAGTCGCTGTTACGAATTGACAGAGCGGCTTTATACACTGTGGTGCGTGCATACCGGGAAAGCGCATTCCAGAATCCCCGACCTTCACTACAGACGACAATGGAATCGCAATTGAAACCGCCCCAGGTGTCGTTTGACAAAAGGTAGCTGTAGTTGTCGAAAGCCCCGGGGTTTACCGCCGGCCGCGGCGGAACATACCGGCCTGCGAGGGTGACTCTCCCCGCGAAGCACGGTTCCTTCCCGCTGCGGCAATCAAGCACTTTATTCCTCAACACTCCTTGCTGTGTTCCGGAAAAGACCGAATCGCATCGTACCGGAAAAACGAATGCGCCACTGGACAGCACCGGGGAAGACAGTACCGTGCCGGTGAGATAACCGTGTTCGGTGCCGGATAAAAACGGCCGGGCCGCCGAAAATTCAATACATTGGTGAACGAGCGACAGGCCAGTGACCGCCGCACCGGCGACGAAAAAGGCGGCAAAGCGCCTGCGGGGCCGTGTCAAAAGAATGCCGCCGCACAGCGATAAAATGATTGCAGCGATGAGAACGGCATTATACAATATCGAAGCAAAATGCTGGGTGCGCAGGACATAGTATCCGGCAACGATACCGGCCGACAATCCGATCCAACCGACAAGGCCGGGGAGTCGCAGCCAGTCTCCAAAGAGGGGAAACGCTCGCGCCGTGCGTTTGAAGAATTCGATACCTTTGTACATCGAACATCAAAATACGATTTTGGACAAACGACAACTCCACAAAAAAGCAACATTTGGGAAACAACAATGAGCGCGGTTTCCAAGAAAGACATCTGCATTCTTGTCGTTGACGACGAGAAAGAGATGCGCGAGATGATCGTGGACTATTTGGACAACGAGGGATATAGTACGCTCGCGGCCGCAAACGGGAGGGAAGCACTCGATGCGGTACTCCCAACCCGCAAGATCGATCTCGTTCTTTCCGACATCAACATGCCGGTGATGAAGGGCTTCGAATTGCTCAAGGAAGTCCGCGAGAAATACCCTTATATCAAACGGGTGCTTATTACCGCCTACAACGTAGAGGACTATCTCGAACTGGCGATGAAACATGATGTGGGCAATATTTTCGTCAAGTCGACGCCGTTCAATTTTTATGAATTGTCAACAATGCTTGAGAACCTCATTTCCGGCGACATCTTCGGGGTGTCCAAGTACTTTGAAAAACCGGTGCTGGAGAAGAAATTCGTCATAAAGAAGGGCAACCGGCTCGACTCATATGCAAACGAAATTGTGGCACACCTTCCCAATGTGACCGGCGCGAAAAAAGTTGAGCTTGTTCTTATCGAGCTGCTCGCCAATGCCGTCTTCTACGGCATCCGGAAAGAAAGGGCCGACAACAAGGAAGCATGGGACTACGATTTCGAACTCGCCGACAATGATGCTCCGTGCGTCACGCTTATCGCCGACATGGAGAAATTCGGCATTTCCGTCTTGGACAGGGGAGGCAGGCTCAGCAAAAATGATGTGCTGTACTGGCTCAACAGGCAGGTGACGCGAGACGGTGCAGGTGTGCCGCTCGGCGTCTACGACTCGCACGGCAGAGGCTTTTACATTGCGCGCGAATATATAGACAGGCTTATTATCAACATCGACAGGAACATGCGTACCGAAATTATTATGATCAACTATATTTCCCAGAACTACACCGGATACAAGCCGCTGTATATCAACGAAATATGATGCTTACATCGCGAATTACTCAAGGTCACCGGAAGCCTTCGCTTGTCTCCTATCTTTCAAACCGTTTCACCTATCTTTCCAAAGAAGAATGGCTCAAAAGGATCCAGGATCACAGCGTGCTCGTGAACAATGCACCGTCGCTTCCGGACACGGTGCTCAACTCCGGGGATATTGTATCGTACGATCTTCCGGAGTTTGCGGAACCGGAAGCCGACACCAATTACAGTATCGTTTACGAAGACGAATGTATCATGGCGGTCGACAAACCGGGAAATCTCCTTGTGCACAAGGCGGGCAGGTCGATTACCAAGAACCTCGTCTTTCTCCTGCGCCACTGCTCGGCGAACCCATTGTATGCGTCGGTCCACGCGGTGAGCAGGCTCGACCGCGAGACATCGGGGCTCGTGCTGTTCGCCAAGAACATGGACTGCCTGAGGCGTCTGCACCGTGACTTTGCGGCAGGCTCTGTTGCAAAGGAATATCTCGCGGTTGTCCACAACTCTCCCAGGGAGAAATCAATGACGGTGGATCTGCCGATCGGGCAGGACGTTGCCTCGGCGGTAACCTACAAATTTGCCGTGGATGCGGCACATGGGAAATGCGCGAGAACCGTGATTGAAACCGTGAGCAGTGTAGGAACATATGCCCTCGTCAGGGCCAGGCCCTTCACGGGCAGGACGCACCAGATCCGGATCCATTGCGCGGCCATCGGCACTCCGGTGGTGGGCGACAAGCTCTACGGTATGGACGAAGCCGCCTACTTGGCGTGGCGCAATGACCCGCCGGGAAACTTCCACCTTCTCGAATTCCCCCGCCAGGCGCTCCATTGCCGGACTCTTAGCTTTGAGCACCCTGTGCATCGATCGCCGCTGACACTCAACGCGCCGCTTCCTCAAGACATGGCGGCATTAATTGACAAATTAGGATTGGCGCTCTAGGCTGTGGTGCAAATGCGATTGCCCGAAACAAGGGCTACGTCACCGTATTACGATCGACGGAGGCGGATCCCCAGCAGGGGCAGCAAGACTGCCTTGAATCCCAAAGTTTGCGCACTACAGGCTGCTCACCGGGGCGTACATCCGGTCCTAGTCGCGGTTCAGGCTGCTTCACTGGAGCCTAAATCCGGTTGTAATCGAGGTCCCCGAAGCTTGTGCTACGGGGTTCTTTACTCGACCTGTTGTGGCTGATTCGACGCATAGGGCGGGACACGGGTGTTGAACATCACAACCATTTCGCCCTTTGGCGTCTTTTTTGAAAAAACCGCGATCAGGGCCTGCGGCGTTCCGCGAAGAAATTCCTCGTGCATCTTAGTGAGTTCCCGAGCAATCACCACCGCCACGTCCCCGAGTATTTCATGCATGTCATGGAGAACCTTGAGAATGCGGTATGGGGATTCGTAGAAGACAACAGTTCGAGGCTCCGCCTTCATTTCCTCGAAGAACCGCCGCCTGCGGCCGCTCTTGACGGGAAGGAAGTTCTCGAATATAAACCTGTCGGTGGGAAGGCCGCTGCACACAATCGCCGCGATGGCGGCGCAGGCGCCCGGCACAGGCACAACCAGAATTCCTTCCCGCACCGCTTCCCGCACCAGGTAGAATGCCTCATCGGCGATTCCCGGAGTGCCGGCATCGCAAATGATTGCAACATCGCGGCCATCCTTGATCATTGAAATAATGCGAGGAGTCGTCTTCTCCTTGTTGAAATCGTGGAACGCCACGAGGTCGGGAGCCGCTCCAATATGGTTGAGCAGCACCCGCGAGTGTCGCGTGTCTTCCGCGAGCACGGTGGGAACAGCGGCAAGCACTTGCTTTGCGCGCACGCTGATGTCGTCAAGGTTGCCTATGGGGGTAGACACGACGTAGAGGGTGGCCATCAGTACCCTTCAAGCTTTGCGATGCGGATAATGGCGGTGGCGCTTTTCGAACCGTTTTTCACCGACAGCTTGGCATAGTATGTTCCGTTTGCAATGCGGTAGCCTTGGGAAGTTTTCCCATCCCAGGGAACCTCCTGATACCCGATGATCCCGGTGTTGTTCTGCCATGACCAGGCTACCCGGCTTCCTATAGTGTACACGACAATCGACGCCGACTGCGCCACATCCGTAAGAAGGAAAGCAAAACGGATTGTCTGAATCGTCTTGCCGGAATTGTCTTGCTTTGCCGTAAAGGGGTTCGGATGGCATGAAAAATTCTTGATAGTGAGGTCTTCGCCGGGCAAGAAGGCGAATGTCGTCACGGCCACGTTGCCCGCGAAATCTTCGGCCATCACTGTCAGAGAATCGACATTCGATTCCTTTTTCGGGTATGCCGTGCACGATATCTGAGTCAAATCCGATTGCACGGGGATATGCGACACGAGCGCGGTGTCGAGGCTTTTCTTGTCGAGCAACACTCTAACGGAAGAGGGGACAATGGCGGAGGCGTCCGAGAGAAACAAGTTGAAGGGCTTACCCTTGGCCGCGTAGTCCAGAAAGGTGAGGTTGCGACCGTCTACGGATGCCTGAATTTGCGGCGGCTGATTGTCGGAAAGCAATCCGAGAGCAAACGGACCGCTTCTTGTAGCGTGCATCACGCATTTCATTTTGGCCGAATCTGCAGAACCGGGCTCGCTGCGCCAGGCATTAAGAAGCGAATCGAAGAGCAGCACCCGAAGCCGCGCGGTGGCGGGGTAGGCGGCAAGACGTTTTGCGGTGGGCAGCGTGCTGTCGCGGGGAGAACGATAGAATGTCCATGCCAGGCTGTCTGCGGCCGAAAGTGCCGGCCGCGACCACACAATGAACCGCGACACGGAATCGTCGGAAAGCGGCGTCCAGTACGATTCGGTCCGAAGCGGGTGCTGAAGCGCGATTGTGTCGGCAACAAGGAAGATGCGGCGCCTGGGTGCAAGCGTTGCCAAAGGAGAAACACATACCGTGTGCCCGGCCGCGCACAGCGTATCGGCGCTTGTGGCCATGTCGGCACGGGCGAGGCGGACGCTGCGACGCGCGATGTTGTTGTCGCGGGAGATTTCGTCAAACGAACCAGACGGGTTGGCAATTGCTGTTATCTGTAATGTCCCCTGTGTATCCGGAAGCGCGACCGAAAAGGGTTTCGTCTTTCCAGGCAGCAGGGAGTCTGAAAAAAGTATCGTCGCTAGCGGCTTTCCCTGCACGGATGAGCCGATGTAGAACGTCACCCCGAATGGGGGTGCACTGGCATTGCCGCCATTGAGGATTTGACACTGTGCAAACAGGGAGTCGTTGTACCATACAACGTTCACGCCGCTCGGCGCAAACATAAGATCCGGCCTTCCAAGAATTGTAAATGCATATATGTCGGTGGTGTCTGAAAATCCGTTTCCGATCACCCTGAATTTTACAAGCAGCTCGTCTCCCACCATGCCGTTAAACGCAATGGGAATCCTTGCGTTGGTTCGCCAGGTACCCGTACTGTCGGCAAACATCGAGATTCCTTGGAAAGACGGATTCGTCACGTACCGTGGTATCACCGAATAAAGACACAGCACCGCGTCGGCCTTTCGCGAACTGTCGAGTATTTCAATTGTTGTCGAAACGTTTACGCTGTCGCCATAGTGGACCGGTGCAGGCGAAACTGCTACGTTCCGGAATAGGACCGTACTTTTCGAAAATGTCGAGGAGCCCCGCAGTTCTTGAGAGTCGTTCCAGGCAAATGCTCTCACGAGGCCGCGGGATGTCTTGAGGGAATCCTTGACGGGACACACGCCACGAATGGAGTCGGAGCGAACGTCCCAGGAAAACTGGTTCCAGGTGAGAAAATCGGCGCCCAGTGTTACCCTTGCCTGGCCACTCTGAATCGGCGCGCAATATCCTCGCACAGAAAGAGTGTCCTGCGGCCGCATCGCGGTTTTCCCCACGGTGAGCCGAAGAGAATCCGGAGCAAGCGCCCACGGCAGCGCCGGGTCGCCCAGAAAATTGTATTCCCGGACAAGCGCGGTGAATTCCGTTCCGAATCTAACGAGCATATTCATCTTCGCGTACGAAAGCAGATCGCCCACGCTCTCAAAGCTCCCGGCTACGGCATTCTGGAGCATAAGTCGATTCATGATCAGGTTCCCGCGTTTCGAGGTGTATGCCGAAGCGCCAAAGAAGCCGACGCAACCGTTCTTCTTGACGCGAAGGAATTCTTCCCCCAACGACTGGTAGTCGACGCTTTCGAAATCTGCGGTGAGGCATGTAAAGCTGAATACGATCGGCAGCCGCCCGGCGCGGTCCCATTGTCCATTGTAGAGTTTGTCGAGATCGGTATAGCTAAAGAACTTACTGTCGGACCACACCAGCCCGCCGCCGTGGCCGTCGAAATTGATGGCGTAGACGCCAGCGTTAATCAACCCGGCCAGGTCTGTGGACGCGTTTGACTGGTCGTGATAATAGCGTGATTGCGGATCACCGTCCAGGCGGTACACGTTCATGGCCGGGCCAATGACCTCGGTCTGGGTATTGTCGTTGAACGCGGTAAAATCGCTTTCCGCGCCGCCGACAAGCAGAAGGTTGTCGTGCCAGGGTCCGGATGCACGTTGCGTCAGGTACCCGACAGTCTTGGACACTATGTTCTGCAGCTCGGTCCGGTTTTCGGCGGGGAAACGGCCCACGTTGATATCAGGGAAATCATCGTCACTCAAAAATGCGGCGAAATAGCCGTCGTCCGAGGCGGGCCCCCAGCCGGGCACGCCGCTGAGATGCGTGGGGACGATATTGCGACCGCGGTTGACTTTGTCGAGGTCGTAGGAGGTGTCGCCGCCGAGCAGAAGATAGCGGGGGTGTTTTGTGGCCGACAGCGAGAAAACGTACCGGAGAAACGTTCGAATGGCTTCCGGGTCCGCAATGCCGCCGGAAAAGGCGTTATAGACATCCGAAATGTCGGCGAGCGCGACGGTCCAGCCTTTCTTTGCATAGGCGTTGACAAAAGGTTTAAAGTCGTTAAAGAAACTGTCCACGGTAACAACGATATAGTCGGCCTGAGCGAAGCCGCTCCAATCGCGACGGACAGTATCGAGAGACATATCGGCTGGAGCGAGCCGCATCGATACGTTCTGCGCAAGGAAAGAATGCACCGTTGCAAGGCTGTCCTGGAACACGAGCGAATAGGACGGCTTCCCGCCGACGCTCGCGCTTTGCACGGTAAACCCGGTAAAGAGGCGGAAATTGCCGATGTCCCACAAGTCAAACGAACCCGACGAGAACCCCTTGACCTCAAACTGGTAGATACCATTGACATCTGCGCCGCTGTTCTTGAAAAGCAAATGGTCTTTGTCGGCGGTAAAGTTGCGGTAGTATTCAATTTCGATCCAGTTGAGTGCCGACAGGTCCGGATAGGTTGGCACCTTCTGGCCGCTGCCGTTGGGCACTCTGTTGAACGTGATCTTGTTGGTGTCGTTCTGGAATAATGACGATGGAAACGGCGAAGAAACAAAATCGAATTTACTCTGGCCATCCCATTCCGCGATTTGTTCCTGCCCTCCCGGCGAGTTGTCGTTGAGGTAGATATACAAACGGTGGTTTGGAGACACCGACGCGACGTTGGTCATTCCTTGAAAACGGATGTGCAAACGCGCGGTGAGGGAGGGATCCGTGGACGTAGTCGGGGAAGGAATATCAAGAGTGAAATTGGTAATTGCGCTGGCGCCGATTATGCCCCAGTACCAGTTGTCGTCAAGATTCTGCGACGAATCGCCTATTTCGCTCACCGCATTGACGTTCCCCAGAAACAGCACCAGGCTATCCTTTTCCAGGTGCAGGGTATCGTAGAACTCGTGCGCAAGGATTTCCGTTGAGGTCCCCTGACTATACACGGTTGCATCTTTTCGCTGACCGCCAGAAGTCTCCGCCACGCGGATTCCGGGCGCACCGCCTTCCCATGTGAGCCAGTACACGTTCGTATTTGAGAATTGAGACAGTGACGTGCCTGATCCTCGTAAGAACTTGCCGTAGAACATGATTATGTCGTTATCCTGAAGAACAGCATGAAAGTTGTTTGAAACGTAAAGGGGCACTTCAACGCCGCTGTTGTAAAGCTTGTAGACAGAGCCGGGGATTGTTGCGATGGGAACACCGAGCTTCCGCAGGGAAGCCCCGTTGATCTGATAAATTCCGTCCTTTTCGACCGAGACCTTTACGCCTCTCGAAAAAATGGTGCCTGGTTGGGGCGTAGCAAGCGATTTTGCGAGGCTCGTGAAAGTACCGAGATAGACAACGGAGTTCTTGATATATGCTTTGGACCCGGCCAGCGCACCCGTACTCGCAGTGATGGTGATGGTCCCATTCGCAATTGCTATCTTGGGGCCTTTGCCCGCTTGTCTGTATGGCGAGAAAGAAAACCATTGGAGAAAACTTGAGCCGGCCAACCCTTTGTGGACCAACGACGCGGGCATGACTGTGTGCGAATTGGCGAAAGAGTCGGACTGAACCCGAAGGCTCAGCGTCTGGGTCGGGGAAGATGATACTGCGAGGATAAAGGAAGACTGCTCAGAAATATGCGCAACTTCGAACTTGTCAAGGCTAAACCCGATGCTAACTGCGCTGGTTGTCGCGCTGCGGATCGAATAGGATATCGCGCGGGTCGGCGACGCAACGGACAATGCCCACCAAATTGCGACAAGAACGATTCTACCTTGCATACAGCCTTCTTACCGCCATGGACTGGGCATTGAGCGCCGGCACTTCCAATTTGATTGCCCAGGTATATCCGCCGGGCGACAGGGGAAACAGCGATGCGGGGATTTGGTTTGCCGACTGCACCGTATCGCCCTGGTAGGAATAGACGGGCACGATTGGCTGCGGCGCGCTCCATAAGAGTCCAGCCGTGTCACCGTAGAGCATCGAATATGTGTAGTACCCCGCCATAACGGATGTCACATACCATACGAGGGAGTCATTTGAAATGGTATCTGATTCGACCGGACTCACAGGAATGGGCTGCCACGCGAGTACCAGGGAATCGATGGCGCTTGTGTCGCTGGTTCGGCCGACAGAGTCGATAGCGAACATTTGAAAGAATATGGTCTTGTACGAAAGCAGACCCGGGAACCCAACGTTGTCCGCGTTCTCATGGTAGTCGAAAACGTTGCCGGGAATCGACCGTGCCAGCAAGGTGAAAGAGCTGTCACCCATAGTCTTCTGAAAAATCACAAATTCCCTTACGCCAAGCGAACCGTTGGCAGGCATCTGCCAGCGTACATGAATGGCAGGCCGGAATCCGGGAGTAGACTGGAACGAAAATGCGTCCACGCCGACTTGTGTTATGATCGGAGCCGTGAGCGTCGCAGGAGGGAACGGTTCCGGCGAGGGGCATGACCCGTCCATCAGGAGCGCGGCCAAAGGAGCGAACAGGAGCACTCGGGCTCGCAGTTTCACTGTGATTCCCTCATGTATTCCTCGAGGATGAGGCATGCGGCAACTTTATCGGTATTACCCTTGTTTTGCCGGTACTTTCTCTTCCGATATCGAATGATAACATTGGCACGTTTCGAAGTCAAACTTTCGTCCACAAAATGAACGGGGAGCCCGGTCATCCGACCGAGTCGGACTGCAAAGGCACGGATTTCCTGCGACATTACGGTTTCGCCGCCATCTTCATCGAGGGGAAGCCCAACCACGATCTGGGACGCCTGTTCCCGCTTGGCTGTGCCGCAAAGGGAGTCGAGGTACTGCGGAGTTGTTTTCCTATCGAGTGTGGGAAGGCTTCGAATGAACTCGCCGTTTTCGTCGGTTATCGCGATGCCGATTCTTCGCTGTCCATAATCAACGCCGATGAGCTTCATCAACGGTTTTCGTCCATTCCATGAGAATTTCGAGCGTGGAAAGATCAACGTTCTTCGTCTGGCTTGTTTTGTCAAGCACGAAGTGGAAATGACCTTTCTTGAGATTGAGCATTTCGAACACCGCTTCCCGGCCCTGCTGCGTTTGTGTCGCGGCGTAGGAGAGCCGGCCCTGTTCAAAGTATATGAGCCCAAAGGGCTTGTCAATTACGACATAGAGACAGCCGGTCTTGCTGCCGATCTCAATGAACTGCATCACTTCAATCAGGCTTCCTTGTCCTATTTCTCCTCCGAGAGCGGATGTTTCAACGCTCTTTCGGATCGATTTTGTTCCTGTCAGCGACATAATGAGGGGAGTCACCAGCCTGAAGACATCCCTGTCGGAAAATGCCATGCCGAGAAAATGAACATTTTGCATGGCGGCGCGTTTTGCTAGGGTTTCGGCGCCGGGAACATTGTAGAAAATGACGAGGATATCCGAGGCGGACCGTTTGGTCGCAATTGTTGATTCAAGGAAGGAGAGAGCGTTGTCCTCCACCTGCCAGTCGATCACGATGACGTCAGGCACGTAGTGCGCCAACAGGCTTGCGGCACGTTCGAACGTCGATGCCGTTTCGATCTGGAAACCAATCTCGGAGAAACATTTCGACAGGGTTGTTGTCGTGTCGGTAAGAGAATACTGAATCTGCTTTTCCGATTTGGCAATTACGAGAAGATCCTTCTTGACCGCAACTTTCCGCATCGGCTTTGTTCGAAGCGAAATGACGATCAGGAGAATCACCAGGCCGAGCAAAAGGACTCCCACTCCGCCCAGGAGCGCAAATAGAACAATCTGTGGAATTTTTGTCGTTGCAGGAGGGGTATCCACGATTCGTCCATAGCGACGATCCACCCATCCGACGTGCGCGCCAAACTGGATTTTGCACCATGACGTGCCCGCGTAAAGGAGCGGGTAGCACTCGCTGTTTCGCGCGATACCTAGAATGGGAGATTCCGGGCTTACGGATGCAAGAATTCTTGCCGGACTCTCGGTAATCTCGAAAAACTTCTGGCCTGTTCCCTGCTGGCCGGCCTGATTATCACCGGATTGCGATTTTTCGGAAAGGGACTTGGCCTGCTGCAAAGGCTGGATGGAACGGGAGACTGCGCCGGCAGACCCCTCGGACGCCAACGCCGGACCTTCTTTGCTTGCAGGAATAGGCATAACGGAAGCCGGAGGAAGGTCCACGGTGACGTTGAGCGGTCTCTTCTGCTTACGAGGGCTTTTCCTTTGTGTCGTCTCCCCGGAAGTTTCCTGTTTCTCCTCAGGACGCGAAGGGGCGTTTTCAACGACAGGTTGCTCCTTCGGAATTTCCTGTGCGGAATTCTGCGGTGCAACAGGCGGTGCGGCAATCTTTGAAGGAGCCGGAACCTGCGGCGGTTGGGGAGGAGGCGGGGAAGCGGACGGTTGGCTTTGCTTTGCCGGTTGCGGCGCGGCTGGCGGAGGCGTTGCGGCGGAGCCGGCTTCGACAACTTCGACATTGGCCTGGAATATCCATCCGATGCTGCCCTTGAAGTCTACGTTGAACCAGTCGCCCTTTTTGGTTATGACTTTGCAGCGATCACCCTTCTTGACCATGCCCACCAGCTTGGCGTCGCCGTAGGGCATGAGCATCACCCTCGCAATATCCTTGTTCACCACAACATAGCTGTTATCGGCGCCGGAATTGGCAAAAGCAAATAGCAGGAAAGCTATTGTCGTAAAGGATAGTCGAGGGTGTTTCATGGCGCGCTGTCATACTTCAACGGCTTTTTGTTTGTAAATGTACATCGACACACCGACGAGTGTGCCCAGGAGAAGGATGACGAAAACAAAGAATGTCCCCAGAGGAAGATATTGAGGATTGTTTACTACGACGCCGGCCTTTTGTTCAAGCCAGCCGACTTTGTCTTTGATCTTTATCTGATACCAGGATTTGCCTTCATACACAAGCTCGAAATGATCGCCCTTCTTTGCGACGATAATAACATTTGATTTGGGATCCAAAAACTCATATACATTGACAAAGGGATTCTTGATCTCCACATACTTTGCGGCGGCATTCGAAGCGGAGTAGGAGACTAGCAGGAAGAAGAAACTTAGAAGCGAAACTGTCAGCTGCTTCATGTACAATACCTCCTCTTAGGGATGTATGACTGTATTAAATCGTTCAAATGCTCAAAGAAACTCTCTCGCGACGGACCATCGGCGAACGATACATCTATTTTAAGATACCAAATATCCGGGCCATTTACAAGTTTTATGGTGCGCAATCTAAAGGCATCCTTTTCGGTGGTGACAATGCCGTCGCATTGCACCCCGTACAGCCCTTCTATCTCATTGATCGTGAAGACATGATGGTCGTCGAAGAAATGCGAAGCGCATGGCCGGATGCCCATATCTGCAAGGAGCATCGAGAATCGATCCGGCCGCGCTATTCCCGACAGCAGCAGGGGGCTTCTGAAGGGCAAAATCTTGGACGTCTCGCCGGTGCCAAGTTTCCGCCACTCACGGGGAACCTGAAACAAGACAAATATGCCTTTGCCCGGAAACTGAAGCTGGAGTTTTTCCCGAGTACGAATGCACGCATGCTTTTCTTGCATGCTGCCGATGATGCAGATGAAATTCGCGCGTTTCAAATTGACAAGCGGCTCACGAAGCGTTCCCGCTGGAATGAGGCTGTCCGCAAAGGGGTCCGGCGGAATGCACACAATATCCGCCGTCCGTTTCACTTGCCGGTGCTGAAAGCCGTCGTCGAGGATAAACATGGTGTTGCGGGGAACAAGATTGCACAGGTCGCGGGCACTCTTGCGTCTGCTGGAACATATCCCGAGCCACGATTGCGGCAGGGCCTCGTGAAGCAGGGCGGGCTCGTCGCCAACCTGGCTCCACGAGACGGGCTCGCCGGGTTTACAAATTACCATTTCCTTGCGAGCCCTGCCATAACCTCTGCTGAGAAAGGCCACAAAATACCCTTGTTTCACCAATTGCCGGGCAACGAAGAGGCTCATGGGGGTTTTCCCGGTACCGCCCGCATGAACGCCACCCACGCTGATCACCGGTCTCCCGACTTCCTGAGAAAGCGCGGCAATGTTGTCGTAAAGGAAGTTCCTGAGAGACACCACGCCCTCGTAGGCCGACGACAAAACACGTGGCAGCGCTCCATTGCCAAAAGGTCGCAATCGGATTTCATGTGCGATATTCACCAAGAACTCTCGTGCTGACTAGTAAGATGTCCGCTGAGCGACAATCGAAAATAATATACGTGATGAAATCGGTCCCGGCGTCCCCGTCGAAATTGGATAGTGCGCCTGCATACCAATTCGTGTGAAGTGGGGGAGAGTCGATCCGCTGGTTATTCTAGGCAACAGCAAAGACAACCCTGGATCTTTGCGCGAGATCGGGGTCTATTCGTATTTCTTTCCACTCGTTCCTACGCAACAGGTCGACCACTTGCTGCCCCTGCGTCGCGCCGATCTCGCAATACAATCTGCCGCCCGGCGCAAGAATCCTTTTGGATTCCCTGGCAAGTATATCGTAAAAATCAAGTCCGTTCCTGCCGCCGTCGAGAGCCTCGTGCGGTTCAAACAGCTTGACGCTGTCGTCAAGCTGCAGCATCTCGCCATCGGAAACATACGGCGGATTACTTACGATAAAATCGAAACAGGCAGCTGGGTTGCCCGCGATGACGCCAAAGGATGGTTCACTGTGCGAACGCCCAATTCTCCCTGCCTCAGACAACGTTCTGATTGCAGAGAACGCGTTGCAACACAAAAGCTTTACCTTGGACGGCGGGCAATTGATACGTGCGATTCTCAACGCCGCAGGTGAGACATCGATACCCACGCCGTGCCACCGGGGACGGTTGAGCGCAAGTGCCGCGCAAATAGCCCCGCTTCCGACGCCAAAATCAAGATAGCTCTCATAGTTTGCCATTTCGTGCCCAAGCACGGTTTCTACCAGTATTTCCGTTTCCGGACGCGGGATGAGCACATCCGGACCCACCACCAGCGAAAGTGAATGGAAATGGGCGATCCCAAGTACGTACTGCAGGGGCTCGCCGGTAAGCCGGCGTTTGACAAATGTGTCGACACGAGCGCATTGCTGTTCGTCGACCAGTCGGGTGGGTGAGAGGTACAAGTCGCTTCTTTGACAACGCAGGACGTGCTGCAGAATGCGTTCGGCTTCGGAAAGAGAAAGTTCGTCGGCTATGGGGAGAAGCGCGTCGCGCGTGGAGCGCAAAAGTGCGGAAAAGGTTATGGCCATAGCGGGCCCATCGGGAGTAAAGTCTTACGACGTTGTACTGGTAAGCCGGATTCGCTCGTTGAGATCGGCTGCGGAAAGCTTGTCAATCACTTCCTGCAAATCGCCGTTGATGATTGCATCCAGTTTGTACAGCGTCAAATTGATTCTGTGGTCGCTCAGGCGGTTTTGAGGGAAATTATAGGTCCTTATTTTCTCGCTCCGGTCCCCGGAGCCCACCATGCTCTTCCGGCTTGCCGATTCCTGGGCCTGTTTCTCGGACATGCGCAGATCGAACAGCCGCGAAGAAAGGATTTTCATGGCGCGCGCCTTGTTCTTGTGCTGCGATTTTTCGTCCTGGCAAGTGACCACGAGGCCTGTGGCAAGGTGGACGATTCGCACCGCGGATTCGGTTTTGTTAACGTGCTGGCCGCCCTTGCCGCCTGCTCGAAACACGTCGATACGGATTTCCGAGGGGTCTATGCTGACCTCTAGGTCGTCCGCTTCCGGAAACACCGCAACCGAAGCTGCCGACGTGTGAATTCGGCCCTGCGCCTCCGTCTGCGGCACGCGTTGCACGCGGTGGACGCCCGACTCGTATTTAAAAGTTCCGTAGGCCCCGTCGCCCTTTACAAGGAAAATGATTTCTTTTATTGCGCCGATGTCGCCGTAGCTCGAGCTGAGGACCTCGAGTGTCCATCCCTTGTTCTCAACAAAGTGGGTATACATTCTGTAAAGATCCGACGCGAAAATGCCGGCCTCTATGCCTCCGGTCCCGGCACGGATTTCCACGAGCGCATTCTTCATGTCGCGGGGATCTTGGGGAACCAGATAATATTTGATCTTCTGTTCGAGCCCGGGCAGTTCCTGTTGAATCCGCTCGTTTTCCTCTTTCGCCATCAGGCGCAATTCGAGGTCGGATTCGGATGCGAGCAGCTCCGTGTTGCCGGCCAGCATCTTCACCATGCCAAGATATTTGAGATACTCCGGCATATTTCGTTTGACGGAATTGTATTCCCTGCCGAGATTTTCAAGCAGGCTGGGGTTTGACGTGACCTTGGGGGAGGCGAGCTGTTCTTCAAGTTCTTTTTGCCGAGAAATAAGTTCCAGAATCTTTTCGATCATAGGGACGCTTTCAGGGCGGCCGACGCAATTTGGAGCTGTTCGTCGTTCGGTTTCTTGGTGGTTATTTTCTGAAGCCACAAACCCGGCATGACAAGGAATCTGACCGGCCAGACACGCTGGAACCTGTCGGAGAACCTGAGGGCTTCGTAGGAACAGCCGGCGACGAGTGGAATGAGCGCAATGTGAACCAGGAGACGCAAAAACACGTTGGGGTAGGGGCCCGCGAAAAGAGTCACTATCACATCGATAATCGAGAAAACAAATATGCAGATGATTGCCACCATTAGCAGAAAGCTTGTGCCGCACCGCGGATGCAGCGTTGAATATGCGCGCATATTCTCTAATGTTAATTCCTTGCCGTCTTCGAAGGCAAATATCGCCTTGTGTTCCGCGCCGTGATACTCAAATACCCGCCGTATATCCTTCCAGAGGCTGATTCCCATAAGGTAGAACAGAAAAAGTGCAATGCGAATGGCGCCCGCGCAGCCGTTGAACGCGAAAACGGAATTCTTGAAGAGAATCTGGGAAACAAGCATAGGGAGATACATGAACAAGCCCAGACAAACAATGAGGGCAACCGCAAAACTCATAGCATAAGCGATGTTATCCGACGATTGAGAGGTTCTGGAGGGTTCGCGTTGTTCGCCGGCCGCGATTTGCGCCGACCGTGTGAGCGCCTTGTAGCCGATTTTAAGCGACTCGTACAAACTAATTGCACCCCTCACGATCGGCGCCCCGAACGCCCTGTGCTGCTTGACAAGTGAAACGAATGGGAATCTTTCTATAACGGTCTCGCCGGAAGGTCTGCGCACGGCCCAGGATATTTTCTGCTTACTTCGCATCATGACACCCTCAATTACGGCCTGGCCGCCAACCTTGGTCTTCTTCATTGCCATCTTGGCGAGGAACAGGGGAAATAGAGCCATGGAAGTGAGGTATGGGTGCTTTTTCATGCGAAGAGCCCCTTGCAGAAAAAAGGAACGGGCACGAGAGGACTTATCCTCTCTGCCCGCTCACAGAACCCAGCAAACACTACGATTCTTTTTTTGTTCCGGCATACCGCTTGTTGAACCGTTCGACTCTTCCGGCGCTGTCAATGAGCTTTTGCTTGCCGGTGTAAAACGGATGGCATTTGTTGCAAATGTCGATGTGCGTGCTCTTGATAGTAGACTTTGTTTCGATCACGTTGCCGCAAGAACAGGTAAAGGTTGCGGCTTCGTATTTGGGATGAATCTTTTCCTTCACGAAAACCTCCAGAGCGGGTATTGTAAAAGTAATTGGGTAAAAAATAGTTCAATGCACGAATGTATGTCAAGAAATGAAGGCCCGGAGGAGGTGGGGACGGGATTCGGTCAGCAAGCCGGATGCTTTCCAAAGGACCGGTTGGGATGTTTAGTATTGTTTACATAATATATATTATGCGACATCTTTGGCCAACTTCCATAGTGAGACAGGCCTTCTATCGCGCCGCCTTTTCGAATCGATTTCAATTCAATTTCATGCGCTCTCCCGCGCCTTTTTGATCCCACAAATCCTGCCTTTGCGTAAATTCCTACACTTCTTGATGTTCTCATTCCATTGCAAAGAATTTTCTTGAAAATTCATTTGGATTCTCTTCCCAGCACCATCATGAATTGCGGACTCACGCTGTTTAATCCTGTGCGTTTTTCAGACACAGCCCGGGCAACCCGACTTTGACCGGAATCAGCCCAGAACCTGATGTTAGATTCCGGCCTGCTCAGTTGGCTTAAGGAGCTTAGGTTCAGTAACTTGTAACGGAACTGCTGGCGGACCTTTATTCAGAACTCGGCCGAATTGGCCATCCCTTTGGAAATAATTACAGTCGTAATACATTCAAAATAAGCATGATAAGTAACTTGTTCATGGGAACCTGGAATCTCGGCTCAGACCGGCTTCGTCCTAATCATCTCAGCAATATAGTTTAAACCTATAATATTTAGCCAAATAGCACAGTTAATCTCATCTAGAATACCATGTCGTACCGGCAATTGCTCAAGGCTATCCCTTTTGGAACATCAACAAACCAAATACTTATCGCTAAAGTTTTCGGCAATACGGCCGATATAGCATATAGGGGATTACATATACGGTGTTATGATTGATTAAAGACCCACACATTGGGAGGTGCTCTTATGAAAGTTGACCACGTACATGCCGCTGCAAACGCGGCTGTACAACAGCCCAAACCTGCTGCGCAACAGCCGACAAATGTTGCCGAGAATAACAAGCGTGCGCAACAGGCTCAGCCTCAACCGGTGCCCAAGAACAATCAACCCAATGCTGCCGGCGAGCTGAATATCACGGCATAGTGGTTGATTTTGAGGGACAGGAAGAAGCCCCGGCAATCGGGGCTTCTTCTATTTGTTGGCCAGTCGGATTCTCTTCACTACTTTTTCAAGGACATCAACGGCAGTCCTGATTTCGGAAAGTGTGTTTTCCCTGCCCAGGGAAAACCTTATAGCGCAAACGGCGTCGACTCTTCTTCTTCCAATGGCTAAGAGCGTTCGCGATGCACTTATAGACCCGGACGAGCATGCAGATCCGCCCGAAGCGCAGATTCCCTCCTGGTCAAGCGATGCCAGCAGCGACTCGGTCTCGGCTCCAGGGATGCAAAGGTTGAGTGTCCCGGGAATTCTCTTGTCGCAGTGGCCGTTTCGCAGGACATGGTCGATTCTCCCGGCGATGTCCCGGTACATCTGCTCCGTAAGGTCAAACAAAGTCTTGGCGTCCGCCTCCAGAGTGCTCCGAGCAATCTCGGCGGCCCGGACAAATCCCAGGATCGCCGGCAGATTCTCTGTCCCCGTCCTTATGCCGCGCTCCTGGTTGCCACCAAAGGTTCGTGGGTTTATTTTTACCCCGTTCCGGACAAACAAGGCGCCACAGCCTTTTGGCCCGTAGATCTTATGAGAAGAAATTGAAAGGAGCGATACGGGGTCCTTCGAGACGTCTATCGGAATCTTGCCGAACGCCTGCACCGCGTCGCTGTGAAAAGGAATGCCGCGTGCTGCTAACTTCCGCCCGATCTCCCCAACCGGTTGGACCGTGCCGATCTCGTTGTTCGAATACATAACCGACACAAGACGCGTTGCGGCGCTCAACGTTTTTTCAAGCTGCTCCATATCGATTATTCCATCGTTTCCAACGGGAATCTGCCGTATGCCATATCCTTTTGACGCAAGCGAATGCGCCGCATCATGGACCGCCGGGTGCTCAATTGACGAAATGACCACTTCCCCGTCTTTGTAGCGGTCCAGCGTGCCCATGATGGCGAGGTTGTCCGCTTCGGTCCCTCCCGAGGTGAAGAATATCTCCTTTGCAGACGCGCCGATAATCGCGGCCAGGCGTTCGCGCGCGGTTTCGATCTGGGCGAATGCCGCCCTGCCCATGGCATGCGTGGAGGACGGGTTGCCCCAATGCTGCTCCATGGCCGAGCGGACAACGTCCCGCACTTCGGGAAGGATCGGAGTCGTGGCATTGTGGTCGAGGTAAATCATCGAGCAGATCCTCTGTTTCTATCTCGAAAAACGGCGCCGACATCCTTGAGGCGTCCCGTCACAAAATAGATGGTACGACCCGATTCAATGTCAAAAAGTATCACTGCCTGCAAGAAACGACGCAGGTCCAAGAACCGCATGAGCAGCCTGCAATCCGCAAACCTTGGGATTCACGGCAAGAAGAATCAAACGAAGAAGGGCTGGAGTCTATGCCAGAAATGCATTCTTAATGTGGTCGAGCTTGCCTTTGTAAATCGTGATCACGTCAAACCTGCATTTTCTGGAGGTGTAGCCGTGCTCGGCAAGATACTGCCTGGCGAGCCGCGCGATCTTAAGCTGCTTGTCCCGGGTAACCCAGAACGCGGGATTGCCGTACGAGCCGGAACGAGAGCACTTTACTTCTACGAATACGAGAGTACCTGAGGGATCTTCGGCAATGCAGTCTATTTCACCCCTTTTTGTCTGGTAGTTGCGCGACACTATGGAATAGCCGCTCTCGACCAGGTAATCGGCTGCTTCGTCTTCGCCGTCCCTCCCCTTGCTTCGCGTGCTTTCCAGGGGGCCATCGGCGGCGTGGTTCATTTGTGGCCGATAAGGTGGTTGAGAAGTATGGCGGCCAGAATGGCGATGAGGCTGAGCGTAAGCCACTGATCTTCGACAAGGTCCAGCCAGTAGCCTTTGTCAAAAAGGAAAAAGCTGTTCTGTTTCCGGCGCGAGTGACGGCGGTCCCCGAAGCGCCGGTCCGTGATTCGTTTGTCGAGGACCTTGTCACCGTTGTCCGGGGATTCATCCTGGAGGTCCTTTTGCGCCGCGAACGATAGCGTAGTGCGGTCCACTACCTCGTCGACATCCACCGAGTCCAGATGTTCGAGCATGGCGTCGACGGATTCGTATCGTTCTTTCTTGTCCTTCTTGAGCGCTTTGAGAACAATAAGCTCTAACCGCTTGGGTGTGTCCCGGCGCTTGACGGACGGTGGAATCGGGATTTCGTGAACGTGCTTGTATGCAGTCGCCACGGGGTTGTTCGCGAGAAACGGCGGCTTCTTGGTGAGCATCTCGTAGATGACTACGCCGAGGGAATAGATGTCGGTCTTGGCGTCAACGTCTTCGCCTTCCGCCTGCTCGGGCGACATGTACTCAGGCGTTCCCACGGTAACACCGGTGAGGGTAATGCCGCTCGACGCGAAGATTTTTGCGATGCCGAAATCCGACAGCCGGGCAATATGCTCTTTGTCGATAAGAATGTTTTGCGGCTTGATGTCCCGATGAATGACGTTCTGGGAGTGCGCATAGCGCAGCCCCCTGCAGATCTGCTTTGCAATGTCGATGATTTCGGACGACGGCATAGATTTTTTGGCTTGAATCCTCGCCGACAGGTTCTCTCCGTCAACGAATTGCATTGCGAAGTACCTATACCCTTTGTCTTCTCCCGCTTCATAGAGGCTCACGATATTCTGGTGTTGCAGGCGGGAAATTGCCTTAGCCTCGATGTCGAAGCGTTTGGCAAGCTCGTCGTTGAGCGAGAGTTGCGGCGGAAGAACCTTGAGGGCCACAATGCGATTGAGAGGATCCTGCGTGGCCTTGTAGACCACACCCATCCCACCCATTCCAACGATCTGGAGAATCTTGAAATGGCCGATGTAGTCCGGAAAATACGACGGATCTCTGCCACTGGCGGCTGTGGACATGTGTTGCGTACCTCTATGGTTGGACGACATCGGCATACTTGGGCGAAAGCCTAGGTGAGCCGGCTTCCCTGAACAAGTCTGCGAAAGCGAATTCCTGCAAAGAGTAAAATAATTAATCCGGCGCACAGAAGAAACAGGGCCAGCCAATCGTCTTGAGCCCATAACGATTGATCGAAAAAGCTCATCTTCTTGAACATCGAAAATACGGGACGTGCCACGGTCAGGTGAGACAGGAGGTTTCCGGCCACCGCCATTTCGTCAAAGGGCATGAGTATGCCGGAAAGGAATATCTGCGGAATGAATACGATCGGCAAAAAACTGATGGCCATATTAACGTTGCGCGACAATGCGCTCACGCAGAGTCCCAGCAGAGAACCAGCGGCACAGGCAGTGCACAGCAGCACGCCATTGCTCACGTCAAGATGAAATGCGGCAAAAAGTCCGCGCAAACACACCCCGAAAAAACCGGCCTGAATTACGCCGAGCACGCAAAACACCAGTATCTTCGACAGACCGTAAGCGGTCTTGGAGAGGCCGACTCTGAACTCGCGTTCGACAAGGTCCCATTCGCGCGCGATTTCACGCACAGAGTTCATACCGCCCATCCAGATTACCGAAATGGAAATGCAGAAGTAAAACGACAGAGGAAGAAAATTGCTTTCCGGTTTGAAAACCAGCGCCAGCAGGACCGCGATAAGAGGAGCCTGCAACAGCATAATACCAAGGGTTCGGACGTCCCGAAGCAGGACGGTCACATAGCGGCCGACAAGAAGCTTTATTTGGCGGAGAAACGAAACGCTTTTCGGTTTGTAGAGACGCACCGCCTCGGCATATCCTGCGCCGTTTTTCTTTTCGCCATGGTTCGATCCGTTGCGGCTGCTCGGAGGCGGTGGCACAGCTTGGGCCGAGCGCGCTTTTTCGTACACGTCGGCCAATACAACGGAGCCGAAGTTCCTCCGCATTTCGTCAGGGGTACCTGAAAAAACCAACCTGCCGTGCGATACAAAGAGCACCTTGTTGCACAATTCAATTTGTTCCAGCGTGTGTGTGGTAAGCAGGATTGTATGGCCCCTGTTGCAAATGGCCCGGAACAACTCCATGAATTTGTGAGTGAGGCCCGGGTCAAGCCCGGCAAGCGGCTCATCGAGAAAAATGACCGTTGGCGATGAGAGCAATTCGATGCCGAAGTGAACGCGCTTCGCTTCTCCTCCGGACAAGCCGCCAATTCTTCTATTCCCGAGCGCCGAAAGGTCAAGAAGGTCCATAACGTCACGTATACGTTCCCGGTGTTCAGCGGGCAAGCTGTCTCTGGGTAGTCTCAGAATACTCTGTTCGGTGAAGGTCTCGACCACCGTGAGCTCTTGCCGCAAGAGATTCTGTTGGGAGACAAAGCCGATAGTGGAATTGAACGCCGAGCAGAACTTTCGCATAGGCAAACCATTGTAGAAAACATCGCCACCCGAAAGCGGTATCTGACCGGTGAGCGCGTGAGCGAGGGTCGATTTGCCGGCCCCCGACGGTCCCAGGATGGCAACGAATTCGCCGGGCTCTATCGACAATGACACCTCGGAAATGAGTGAGGTTTTCCCCCGCTTGACACCTATGGTGAACGCTTCGATACGGATCCTGTTGAAATCCTGCGTTTGTTTAAGAGAACCATCATCAAGGAAAAACCGATATGGCCCGATCTGCACCACGTCGCCGTCGTCAAGCAGCCTGCTGCGAACCGCGGCACCATTGACAAACGTACCATTGGTGCTTCCGTGGTCCTCAATGGAATGCCGGGGCGCGCCGGTTGCCCTGAACGTGGCGTGAAACCGTGAAACCAGCGGATGAGGCAGGCAAATTGCATTCGATGGGTCCCTGCCGATGGTTACCGTGGCGGACGTATGGTTGTGAGGCGTGCGATCCGCAGACGGTTCTTCTTCCCGGAATTGGGTGAGCGTGAGATCCTTCTTGTCAATTTGAACCTTGAACTTTGCCACGCCGGCGGTGATGACGGAGCCGTCTTCGAGATCGGCGCTTTCGACAGGCTTTCCGTTGACGCGGGTGCCGAACGTGCTGCGGCAGTCCTCGATCGAAACCGAATTCTCTTCGACGCGTATGATAGCGTGCCTGCGGGACGCTCCAATGCCCTTGAGCGGCACGTCGCAGTCCGGATCCCGACCAATGGTAAGAACTCGCCGGGTTCTTGGAAAAACGTACTGCGAAGGTGGCGTGGGTTGGGGCATGGCGCTACCGTGCGGCGATCACGTTGCGGACAATACCAACAACCTCGAACTTTGCCCTCTCCAGGTCGTCATTGACAACCGTGTATTCGTATTTGCCTTCCTTCTTCGCAAATTCCATTTCCTTCACCGCATTTGCGATTCGCAGGTCGATCACTGACAGCGAATCGGTGTTACGGCGTAGAAGGCGCTGACGCAGCACATCGATGGACGGCGGCAGCAGCAGGATTCCCACCGACTGAGGATACACGATGTCGAACTTCTTCTTGCCGAAGACGTCTATGTCCATAATGATGTGCTGTCCCGACACGGTGACCTCGTCCACGAAGCGACGGGGAGTTCCATAGTAATGGCCGTGGACCACGGCCCATTCGGCGAATTCAGACGAGGCTATTCTGCGCTTGAACTCGCTTTCGCTAAGAAAGAAGTAGTGGACGCCGTCCTTCTCACTCATCCGCGGTGAACGGGTGGTTGCGGAAATCGAATACACCAGATTCGGCACCGAGCGTTTCAGGTAGTCCAGAAGCGTGGTTTTGCCCGCGCCCGAAGCGGCTGAGAAAACAAAGATCTTGCCGGGGCTATGCGGTGGTAGGGGCTGTTGAAGATCGGTCATTGTTATGAAATGCAATCACGCGTTGTGGTGTGCCGATCCGGCATGCGGCGACCGTGCCGGAAGACGCAAGCGGTCTTCAGGCTTTGGGAGATTCCTTGGGGACCTCCGACTCGGCATTGTCGTCTTCAATGAGACGATTGATTGCAAGTTGCTCCTTCTTGAGGTCCAATTCCTTTTGAAAGAGATACTGCAATTTGACAAGATTGTTCAGAATATTGTTGAGCGTCTTGCTAACAACCAGAAAAAGCACGAACATGGCAAAGAAGACCGCGCCGGAGAAAATGCAGTACAACACCATGAAAGTTTCATCTCCCCGCAAAAACCTTTGCAGCGCCGTTGGTTCGGCGCCGAAGCTTGTTTACAAAGGATCCTTAACAAAAGCTACTTGCGGCAGCTGCAACGCAGACGCTATCTGGGCGATATCCGAGGGCAGATACTTAACAAAATCACCCAGAGGAATCTCCCAGGCACCACTATCGTCGATGTTGAGGCGTATGCCCGCGCGATCGATGCCGCAATCGACGGAATCAAGCATGTTCGTGGTGAGATTGATTTGCCTGCACGAGACGCGGTCCATCCATACCGAGTCTCGTTTTGATGCGGAATCCGAGGCAACAGACCACGCGCCCATTTCTTTTTCCATAGTGTCGGTGCCGTTGATATTAACGCCTATCCGATAGCCACGGGTGCTGTCGTATGACATAACGATGTTGAACGTTGTGTCCTTGTTCCAGGGCAGTGCATACCGCCAAGTTCCTATTACTTCCCTATCCAGTTGCGAAGGTTGTGAGGTGCTGGCTGGGTTCGAAGACTTGCCGTTGCAGCAGAGCAATAACGATGCAAGGGCAAGGTAGTAAACGAAAGCAGTGGGAATGCTACGAGTCATTTTGCCCCGCGAGGAAAATAGGTTCTTTCGGACAGTTCCCCATTGAACATAATATAAATCAGGAGTATCCGCCCCACCATTTTTTCCCCGGAGAATGTATTTTGCCGTTGTGGCATGGATCGAGCCATTTCGGTGCGTCACATCGGCAGCATCGCGATTCTACCGAGGAGAAGCCCTGTGTCCGTCCCATTAGCGCCTTGCACGCCCCTTAAGGCGGTCGTAGTTGTTCCGCCGGTGCGTGATTTCTACTTCACCCGACATCGGTTTTCCTCGCTGGGCGCGAGAATTGTTCTTGGAATTCTGAAGCAATACGGCCTGGAAGCAACACTCCTGGATTTCCCATCAATGAGCAGGAACGGCAAACAGATTGATATTCCAAGTGATATCGCGTACTTGGGCAAATACATGGTTCCGGGCGAAACGGGAAAGCTTTCGTATTTCACAAAATATCAAATATTTGGCCCACCTCCAGAGCAATGCGCTCAAAAGATTCATTCATTATCGCCCACTTTGTGTTTCATCAGTTGTTTCGCATTTTCTTATGGAAGTGAACTCATTGATATTTCGAGAAATGTCAAAAAATTCAATCCCGCCGTCACGGTTGTTGCAGGAGGCGCTGGTGTTAGTGCCTATCCCCTTTATTTCCTTAGAGATACAAGCGTTGACTTTGTTCTTTCCGGAGAAGCGGAAAAAGGCCTGAGAGAATTTCTCAAGGCTTTTGTAAACAAAGAGTTGCCATATGACAGAGTATCCAATCTCCAGTGGAAGTATGAGGGCAATTTCCGCGCATCGCCGGTGACTGGATTCGCGGATGCAAGCGCGATTGAGCCGGTCGCATCAAAGGTTTATGAAACCAAGAACTCCGTGTTCATTTCAACCTGTTTGAGCCGCGGCTGCCCAAGCGGATGCAAATTCTGTTCGAACAAGATTACCCATGGAACAACCTTTCGGCTAACTACAAGTGAAAAGGTTCTCAGCAAGCTTGAGGGCTTTCTAATCGATGAAAAAGGTCAAAATCGGTCGATTTTGATCAATTTTGAGGATGACAACATGCTTCTGGCACCTGAATACCTAATCGACATCATGAGGGAAGCTCAGGACCGTTTTGGCGCCCTTTCTTTTCTGGCAGAAAATGGAATCGATTATCGGTTGCTGTCGCCGGGTTTCGCCGATCATCTCATTTCACTTGGTATGACTCGTTTCAATTTCACCTTGGGGTCTGCCGACGAGAGCATCCTGGAAAATCTGAAGCGCAAATCGTCGCTGGCGCACTTTGAAACAATAGTAAGGCACATTGCTTCCAGAGGCATACCTGTACTCTCCTACTTCATCGCAGGCCTTGAAGGCGATTCAAAGGACAGTACTGTCGATACGCTGTCCTTGCTAAGCACTCTGCCGACATCGGTTGGCCTCTCGATGTTCTACGCAGTACCAAACCTGGCCGGTTTTGAAAACATGTCTCGGTTCGATGCGATTGCTCCGAGCGTTTGCAACGGCTCGTCTGCGTATCCATGGAACGGAACAATGTCAACAGATGAGCTTGTAACAACTTTCAGGATCAGCAGATACGTTAATCTTCTCAAGTCTAGAGAGAAGTCTGAAATGGAAATGGAGTTGCTGAGGAAAATCCGTAGTGACAATCGACTTTACACTTTTGTCAAGAACAAGAAGGGGACCTCGATCATTGAGGTTCCATGCTACGACCGTGAGATGGTCAGAATGTTCCTTGAGAAGGTCAATACTTCGTCGTAACACTGCCGGACTTCATCCATTTCTCCTATCCCGGCTTGGAGAAGATCCACCTTGAAGCCCCTGTTGATGAAATGGCGAGTTCTCTACTTTCGTAGAGGAATCGAAGGTCACCAACTCGATGATGCTATGTCCTAAACATAAAATAGACCGCCCCTACCAGACAGAATCCCGCCCACAGGAAATTGAGCTTGAGCGGTTGCCGCATATAGAAAATGGCAAACGGAACGAATACCGATAGCGTTATTACCTCTTGAAGAATCTTGAGCTGCCCCAGACTCAGCGCCGTGTACCCGATCCTGTTCGCCGGCACCTGGATCATGTACTCAAAGAAGGCTATGGACCAGCTTATAATTGCGGCAATGTACCACTTCCTGTCGAGCAGATTTCTTAGGTGAGCGTACCAGGCAAAGGTCATGAATACATTTGAAAGAATCAAAAGACCCGTTGTTTTGAGCAGCACTGGCATACGCTTTTAACCTCCCGGCGAATGAAGCGGAAAAGCAAAACAAACTCCGTGAGACAAAAATAATAGACAGTGGGACAAATGTGAGAAACGAACGGAAATCACGCGGCCGGAGAAATCATGGACTGGACGTGCTTTTTTTTAAAGGCAAGTTTGAAAAAATTACCCGTTGAGTCGCTATCAAGCCAGATTCGGCCGTTGTGGGCATTCATCACCATCTTGCAGAAGAAGAGCCCAAGGCCTTTGGAATATTGAGAGCCTTTGCTCTCGACCCGGGCATATTTGTCGAACAATAAGGATTTATCTTCGTCTGGAATTGGACTGCCGGAATTAAAGAAACACAGAATATTTTCTTCGCCTTCGGCTTCCAGGCTTATCACTACCCCACCGCCCCTTCCAACATATTTTGCCGCATTGCTGAACAGGTTCTGCATCACACGTTCCATGAGGTAAAAATCCGCATCAATCGCGAACATGTCCTTTGTGTTGTCCAAAAAGCGTACAGAAATGTTCTTTTCCTCGAACATGACGTTGCGGCTCAATTGCTCTGCCATTTCGAAAAGGACATTTTTTGTGAGCATCTCTTTCTTCAGGACCAGCTTTCCTTCTTCCATCTTTTCTATATCGAGCATGTTCGATGCAAGGCTCACAATCCCGGAACAGCAGTCCGTGACAATCCTGGTTGTCTTGAGAACTTTCTCTTCCCCTGGAAACTGTCTGGCAAGCAGTGTGGTATTGCCCTCAATGCCGGCGGCATAATTCTTGATGTCGTGCACGATAGTCCCGCTTAAGAGGGTTTTCATGCGCTCAGAATCAACGATCCTCAGGTTGTAATCTGCAAGCTGTTTGTTCTTCTCGCGGATGTCCGCCGTCTGTTCCCGCACCTTTTTCTGCAGGTCGCGGTTAAGCCGCTTATAGGAGTCCATGAGGTAGGCGTTTTCCAGAAGGATGCTCGCCTCAGCCGCAATGATGAGCGCTGTCTTCTTCGAGTCATCGGAAAAAAGACCGGTAACCATATTGTTTCCCAGGTAAACGCACCCATGGAACAATTTTCCGCGGGATAGCGGAACACACAGCGCAGAACGGATATCTTTGTCCAAATCACCGGCAACATCCCTGTTCCTGACTCCATCTCTAACAAGTATTACTTCCCGGGTTTCTCTCACCTTTTCAACGATAGTCTTCGAATAGCTTACACTATTTTCAGAAACGGTTTTACCCTCAAAGTCCATGAAAAGCGACTGATTCTGGTGGTTCTCATCCCCGCCCACAAACAGACCGCCGAACTGCGCACCCGTAGCCGTGATCATAGAACGCAAGATCCTGTGCAGAAGTTCACTGATGTCATCTATATTCTGAATTGAATTGCTGAGATCGTACAGGGTATTCACCCTCAACTGGTTCACTCCTGCAGCAGTGGTGAATGACGTAACCGGATTCGTCGTTGTTTCTTCGCCTTGTATGACAATGTGCTCGGTTTGTTGCAGGCAGGACGAATCCACCTTGTCCTTGATGCGGTCTGTTTCCAGTTTGGCCCCGCACCAATCGAACAGCTTGTATGCCTCGTTGTATTTGTCGCGCGCCTCTCCCGGAAGGTTGCAAAAGTCCTCAAGGAAATTTGCGTAATCACGGATGGAACGGGCTTCCTCGTAGCGCATATCAAGTGAATGGTGGGCTTTTATGGCTTTCTGGAAATTCCGGTGGGCTTTTTTCTTATGGTTTTTGAGTGCATGCCACCAGGCTTTGGAACGGTAGTAGGAACCCATATGTGCAGGATAATTCATTGCAGAAATTAAATGAATAAGAGAATATATGTGAAAATACAAAATCAACTTTGCAGCTGAAACATCAATACGGGTTATCCCCTTTTTTCTTCCAAGTAATTCCTTAACAACCAAATCACAATACATTGAAAATGCAGGCACATGATGTTCTGAGTTAATATTTTTCCGCATTATAATAGGAATCAATTCAGTAAGTCTTTTATATTCACATTCTCGTTTGTCCTCTTGAGCTTCAATCTCGGCAAAGAACAACCCTACCTCTGTTTGGGACAGAAAAGAGGTAACATTGCTCAAGAGATGGCCGATTTCTTGCATTTCCTGAGGATTGACTCCGCGACCCCTGATACAAGAAATAAGATTTGAGGCAGCCAGAGCAGTAATCAGGAAATGTTTTTCATTGACCTTGTGGCAAAGATTTAGCGTTCTATTTATTCCATTAATAGAATCGTCGAGGCGTCCTCGCAAATAGGAGGTTTTCCACAACTGTTCTGTACAGATTATTTGATCGCCAACATCACCAATCGAACTATAATTCTTTATACTATCGGTTAGCAGCCTGCCGCTTTCTCTCCAATTTGCAAAATAGTATTGTACCAATCCTCCAAAGGATTGCCCAAACGCAGAGATATCTTTACGTTTAATAATTTGAGCAATTCTTAGTGATTTCCCCAAGTACACCATGGATCGTTTCTTGAGAAACATCTGACAAGCGGGAACGATATGACAGGCATAGGTTTCAACTTTTTCATAACTATTTATGACCCTGTCAGCAAGATTAAGGGCTTTGAAATGAACAAAGAAGGCCTCTAACATGTCTTCAAAGTATAATGAATAAGAAAGCTTATTGAGAATTCTTAGCTTAAGGAGACTGTCCGAGTCCCTTTTTCTACCAACAAGGTATCGACCACCAATGGACAGCACAAACTGAACGAAGACTTCCCAACATATTAACAGAACCACATATATGCGTTTATACCTTAAATGGATTCCCAATTCTTCCAAAGCATTTTTAAAAATCGGAATTGATTTGTCGTATTTGCCAAGATTGTGATGGATTGTGCCTATTTTGTAATTCAGTTCAAAACGACGAGCCCTGTCTAGTGTCCTTGTGTTTTCCTGTATATTATAAAATATTTTCAGCGCTTGCTCGTTTTTTCCCGTAAGCATCAAAATATCACCAAAAAATACTTCAACCTTAAGAGGATCAATTGGCGGTGCAACATTTATTTTAGGGCATTGCTTCAAAAGAAATTGGGTGTTCTTGAAATACCGGACAGCAACATCAAAGGCAACCTGTTCCACTGCGAATGTGGCGGCATTAAATGATACTTCTATCGCTTTTGTCAGGTTTTTCGTTTTCAGGTAACATTCGGCGGCATTGTAAACATATCCCCTGTTTTCAAGAATCATTGCCTCGTAAATGCCAGCCAACCGTTCATAGAGCCTTCCCTTTTCATCGAGCTGAATGCCTTCCGCAATGGATTCCTGGATACGGTCGTGCGAAAATGAAAATCCGCCCTTAAAATGAGCGATTATGAAGCCAAGATTTTCGAACCTATGCAGACATATTTTTGCCTGGGTTTCATTTACATTGCCAAACTTTTCAAGAAGTGTATTATCAAATTTTCCCTGGATGAGAGACAACAGCGTCAGACAATGGCGTTCGTCTTTGCTGAGCTGTTCCTCTTTACCAAGAATAAGAGAGACAGAATCGAACTTTGTCGGCAAAAGTTCTGTCTGGGCAAGTTTAAATGTCCATCCGCGCTCTTCTCGCACTAAAAATCCCATATTGACCAGATACCGTATGGCTTCAGCTAAAACAAACGGGTTTCCGTCTGTTTTGGTGAAAAGCATTTCAACAAGTTCTTCGCTGTTCTTAACCTCATTGAACCTCGAAGAAATAAGCTCTTTTGTTTCATCACGAGTAAAAGGCTGAATATGGATAAGGCGCTCAATGCCGATATTATGCAAATCATTACCGAAAACGTAGAGATCTGTTTCGCTTGTATCGGTACGGTAATTATACACGAGCATACATGGCGGTTTTTCCTGCATCACTCGTTTGCATATTCCAAAAGTGACAAAATCTATCCACTGCAAATCGTCTATGAAGATGATGAGAGGTTTGATATCGCACAAGGTGAGAAGCAGCGTGGTGAGGACATGGGCTACACGGTCAGCTTCCTTTTCCGGTTCGACTTTGTCCACCATCCGCACTTCAAGGAAGAATTCCTTCATTTCAGGAATTGTCTGACAAATGACTCCAGAATATTCGGCAAGTTGATTGTTGATTGCTTTTTTAACCTCTTCCCTGCTTTTTTCCGATTCCCGGTTGATTCTTGCGATGAACTCACATACAATATGCCGGAAAATCGAGTACGGCTGGTGAGGAGTAAACAGGTTGCACTTTGAAGGCAAGAAGAAGCAGTTGCTTTCCGTAATCCTGGCGCTGAATTGTCTTACAATTTCGGTTTTGCCTGTTCCGGAGCGGGCGTAAATCAGAAAAGAGGAAAATTCCCTGTCCAGAAGCTTATTGAAACCTTTTTCTAGGTAGTTGATCTCGTTTTCGCGAGCAATGAAAAGCTTGCTCCTGTTGACCGAGGCTATTGCGTCCTGTTCACCAAGGATGAACAAACCATCCGTATGACCTTCCAGCTCACGAAATGCATGTCGCAGGTCTGCCTTGAACCCCTCTGCTGTCTGGTACCGGTCGTCCGGAGAAGGCTTGAGCGCCTTGAGCAGAACCGCGTTGAGTGTCGCGTTCATCTTTTTTATCGGCGGCACTTCTCTCTTTAATGTCGCATCAAGGAGGTCAGAAATCGAATTACTACTGGTATGATTTCCCAAAGGCAGACTGTCGGCAAGAAGCCTGTACAGGATAAGCGCGGCGCAATAAAGATCTGTTCGCGTGTCTATTTTGAAATCCGTAAAGCCCATCTGCTCAGGGGCCAAATATGGCAGTGTACCAACGATCCTGCCTTCAGGTAGCTTCTGCGCCTCTTCCTCGGTCATGGAAATGCCGAAATCCAGGAGCTCAGCGCCTTTTTCGTCGTCAAGGAAAATGTTGCAGGGATTGATATCCGCATGGATGATTCCCCTGGCATGGATGTATCCAAGTGCATCAAGAATCTGGAGAATGATGTTGACTGCATCATGCTCTGTAAAATGAACCCCATCTTCAAGCGTCTTTGCAAGGGTCTGGCCTTTTCTAAAGGGATAAATGATCGAATATGATTTGTCGTCGACGAACGTCTCTATTGGCCGGGCGATACTTGGATGGTCGAGCGCGGAAACGATATCCATTTCCCGTCTGAATCTGATCTTGCGGTTGATTGTGTCTTTTCCCGCCCCGGTATTTTCCTTAAGGGATTTTAGCAGAAAATGCTCGCCTGAATCCTTCTTCTTGATAAGATACACGTCACTGTCTCGACTAATGGAGATGGGATTTAGAAGATCGAATTTTGAGGAGAGGGATTCCATACACTGACCTCAATAAGCGCAGACATACTCTTGCAAGAAGGTGACGGCACTTAACCCGATGCCAAAGACCAGATTAAATGATTGTTAAATTGTATAATCAGGAATGGTGGACTGTCAAGAACATTTTGTAAAGATGTTTGACAAAATTGCACCAGAACATCTTGTACAATAGGTAGTGTGACACGCGGTGTTAGGACACAATATTCGGGTGGCAAGAAGAAATATCGAGGCAAGGGGCATGATTTCTAAACGCAGATGTTTGCTATTTCATTGCGAATAGTTACCCTTTGCAAATTTTTGCTATCTCAAATTCCATCTTGCGGGTAACTTCTTCAACACTTTCTTCAAATGATTCGCTCGATCGGAAAATGCTTTTTCGTCATAGATTTCATTGTACAACCAAATAAGGCCATCTTCAGTCGCTTTCTTGCCTATGTTATCTGAATACAACATGATGTCGTCAAAACTAAATTTGCCCCAGTCAATTGCGGAGGATATTCTTCCATCTTCAAGAGCCCATTGAAAAAGCTTTGTTCCCGGAAATGGGGTTAAAAAAGAAAATTGGGCATTGCAATGATTTTTGATTAAAAAATTGCGTAATATTGGAAATGTATCCTTCGTATCATGCTCAAATCCAATAATAAATGTCCCATAAACAATAATACCATGATCCTGAATTGTATTTACAGCACCTTCATAGTATTTCATATGATTGTATTTCCAATTTACAGGATCGAGTTTGAATAGACTTTCTTTTTCAAGACTTTCAAATCCAATGAGCACTACTTGGAGACCTGCCCTATAAGCCAATTGCAGCAATTCTTCATCTTCAGCAATACCGATGTCTGATTGAGCACAAAACCTTATTTTAAGCGGAATCAATTCTACTAGAAGGCTTTTTGCAAACTGCTTATCGATAAAAAGGTTATCGTCAACAAATACGATTAACCTGTTGCCGAACAATCTCTGAATGGTCCTGATTTCTTTTAAAATTTGGGAAACCTCTTTTTTTCTTATCCTTTTTCCGTGCATTTTAGATACGATACAAAAGGAGCAGTCATGAGGGCATCCCCTCGTTGCCTGCACGGGTATCATATTGAAATAATCTTGTCCTTTATTAATTTGATCGTTTTTTAACAAATCATAGCGTGGGATCAAAGCATTTCTCAAATCGAAATGTTCGTCTTGCGGCATTTGGTAGAGACTTTTCGGAGATCCCGCTTTAAATTCATCCAAAAACTTAGGCAATGTTTTTTCGGCCTCACCTAAAAATACGTAATCAGCGTATCTCGATGCCTCTTCGGGTACTACTGTAGGATGAATTCCTCCAATCGCAATCGGGATCTTTCGATGCCTAAATGTTCTAGCAATCTCGTAGGCCCTTGGAGCTTGCAATGTCATTGAGGTTAACGCAACAAAATCATATTCTTTCGAAAGATCAATTGTAGACAGGTCCTCATTTTTAAAATCAATTTCCGTATCTGGTGGAAAATAACTGGCTATTGTCAATAAATTTAACGGAGGGATAAACCATGGCCGAATAAATTTTTTGCACTTTTCAAACATGGCGTTTATTGCCGCACTCGAAGAACGCCGCGGTTTTGCTGGATTAATAAGTGCAACTTTTTTAATTGATCGCTTCACAAGACGTTTCCCGATGTTATTTCGCTGATACGATGTTTGAATATTATTACATCAACAGATACTAAAAAGCCTTCTTCTCCCACTTCTTGACATATGTGTCAATTTCACTTTCGTGATAAGTATGATGTGCAATCGTGAAAGCGGTGCGCATTCCTTCAACGGAATCCAAAATCGACAAATATTGATGAAGTTTTTCGCGATTTATATTTCCCCTACCCCAGGAACATGGCAATTGAGGATACAAAGCCATTAGTATTCCCTCTACCTGGCACCCATAAAATGTATATGTAGACGGCAAACCCAGGTCTTGTCCAGTGTCTATCTCAAAAGGCAATGCCAAGACCCCTCCATGAAAGATGAAAACATCTGGGCGCAATGGAGAATTAATTCTTACGTTGAGAGGAGATGACGCATCGCAAACAATGGTATATGGTTCAAATTCCCTCAGGGTAATAATTCCCTTGTATGCGCTTGTCACAAAAATAACAATATCCGCCCTGGAAATCGCTTGTTTGTTTTCTTCGCTGCTGAACAGCTCTAATTCGCATGTGGCTTGTGCCCTGTACTTTTCCGCCACTTCTTCCAATTTGCCCCTGCCTCGGGCCGTCAGTAGCAGTCTTTGCACCTTGTCGCAGAAATACCCTGTGCAGCCGCTGCCGATGTCTCCGGATGCGCCTACAATGGCCATGGTTGACTTTGCGAGGTCAATTCCAAACCGTGTTGTGATCCGCTCTATTGAGCGCACAATAACGGCTGCTGTAAGTGTATTTCCTGATGTCAGCTTTATTCCGTGTTTTTTCGAAAGATCCTCTTCGCGGCCCTGGAGAATTATGGACGTGAAGCCACCCAGCGCAGCAACTGTACACCCCTCTTGCGCAGCAATGACAATTGCATCTTCGATCTTATCCCCTATTTCCTTGAGCTTGATGTCCCTCATTTCCGGAAGAAAAGGCGCGATAACGACAATTCCCTCCACTGATCCAGAGCCGCTGAAACCGACCGGGTTTATGTCCTTTATCTTGAAAGCCGGCGTCCATTCAAACAACTTTATTAGGAGGCGCTTATCAAACGACTTGTCAGCTAGGTTTCTTTCAGTCCTGAGAGTATTGACGATACCTCTAAACTGTTCCACGTCCGCGGGATGTCCAATGCAGGCAAATTTGTTTGGAGATGCAGTCGACACTGGCGAATATCCGATGCGCTCGATGCTGATGTGGATAATGCCTTTACGTCAGGCGGATTTAACAGCCGTCGGAGAGCTAAACCGATAGCCTACATAGTCAGGAATAAATTGCTGTTCTCGGCTCCATGGCAAGGAACTTGCCTAGCGTCATGACATGCCTGCTTTGAAGCATTTTCACGATTGCGAGAAGGCGGTCTTCCTCGATAGGCTCTTTGAAAATAATACGGTATTTTTTATCGAAAGACTCCTGATGCAGGGATTCCGGCCTCAGATCGAGCCCGCAGGCCTGCATGGAAACCGGTCTTTCAAGGTCTTCCTCGCTGCTGAACATCATTCCCTTGCGGGAGATGTCGTCGATTTTGGTCTCTATTGTTTTCCCGTCGAATATCATTGCTTCAAATACTCCCACTTTATAGCGCCGCTCCGTCCTTTCTTCCTGCGCAATTTTATGCCGGCTGATTTCCCCGGCAATTCCGTTTAGAAAAGCCTTGAAATTCACCTGCATCTTTTCCTTAAAGACAGGTCCAAAAAGGTCCTCTATGATGGGAATTCCCACGTTGTAGCTGGCTGAATAAACAATGGCTATGCCGCCGTCAGGAGAGTCTTCCACATGAAAAGATCCTGTATACTGCTCAAAATCGCCGGAAAGGGCCTTGAAATTGACTGTGTAATTGTCTTTGTCGAGAATATCTTTCTCAATCCAGTTGACAGGTGCTCCGTCGAAGGTGACGTCCCATTCGGAAACCTGTTCAATCCCGGTCTTTCCGGTCAAAATTATCTGGTCAATGTTTTTGCTAAGAGAAGGGAACTTAGAAAAATCGGAAATGACGTTCCACGCGCTGCCTTTACGAATGCGATCGCCGACTATTGTTTCCGAAGAGATATGCTGTAAATTCATAGGTACCTTCTCGTGATGAAAATGAATATGAATCTTCTCGTAGCCTACTGTCGAGCACAAAACATCAAATCAAAATCGAAATTAATTGATTTTCAATGCGATTATGGCAAGACAATACAAATTGCATGCTTGTCATGAAATGAATATAGTATCACAGATTATTAGGCGCAATATTTTTTTACAGTTCTTGTGGGGAGATCTTATCTGGGCGGGAAACCCTTTTCAGGACAGAAATTCAAAACTCTTTGGGACTTTGTATTTGGTAATATTTTCCAGACACCATTCTCTGTATATCTTCTGGAATTCGGGGCTATTGTTCCGCAGTTGCACTTTGGCTTTCACTTTGTCACCCATCAACTCATCAGGTTCCCCAAAAACCTCCACATTCATGACATTGTTGTGTCTTTTCATGAAACGTTCAAGCTCTGCAGGATAAATTTTGTTACCGCCAGCATTAAGCATTCTTTTCTTGAGTCCGGAAAGATGGATATACCCGTTTGTGTCGATTTTCCCCAAATCGCCGGTATGAAACCACCCATCGACTATGACTTTTTGAGTTGCGACATCGTTGCAGAAGTATCCTTTCATGACTGTTTTCCCACGGACACAGATTTCTCCCATTTGCCCCGGTGGAATATCAGATTTGTCTTCCGAGGATATTCTTATTTGACAGCCCGCGAGTGGAAGGCCTACTGAATCTCTGTAAACAACGGCGGCTGGAGGATGCCAGGTTATTGCGAGCGAAGTCTCCGTGAGACCATATCCTTCCCAAATATCGATGCCCGTGTTCTTCTTAAAATTGTTGGCCACTCGTGCAGATAATTTGTTGCCACCGCAAATCATTAACTTGACACTACTAAATCTGGGTGCCGTTTCTTGTTCCTTGCCCAGCAAATAGTACACGAACGGTACCGCATGAAAATGCGTAATGGACCTTGTCTCAAAAAGCCGTGCAATATTTCTTGTCTTTTCCAGCGACGATGTCTCAGTTATAATAAAATCTCCCTCAACGAAACACGGAGCAATTACCCCGCTTTGTAATGCGAATAAATGATGATATGATATTGGTGCGCAAGAAACTGTTCCGTGCGTCAAAGAAATACTCTCAATTATCGCTTCGGCGCTCACCGAAAGATTCTCATGCGTCAGCATCGCGCCTTTGGCAAATCCGTCATCCGCTGCGGTATACAGCATGATCGCCACGTCGTCCAGCCCCTTGATCCTCGTCGGGCTCAATTGGTAGTGTTTTACCTCTATCTCCTTGTAAAAATCGAAAACGTCGGTTTGCCTGTCGGGCCTGATGAGTGCGCCAGGCGGCGAGTCCTTCATCATTTCTTCGAGTTCGAAATGTTTGAGCGCAGGGTCCACTAAAACGCAGATGCGACCCGCCTTTATGATGCCGAACAGCGCATACACTGTCTTAATGTGATTGGGGGCAAAAAGATAAACGAACGGAGAATTGGAAATGAACCTTTTGGTGAGGTTCTCCGCCACAGCGTCGATGGAAGCGCGAATGGTCTCAGGCGAATAGGTCTTGTCGTTAAAAAAGATGTTTCCGAAATGCAGGAAATCGGTCAATGGCTGCATAATTTGTAAGGTTTTCCCTCGCGGTGAGAAGCTATCCAGCCTTGGGCAACATTTCGTTTCCAACGATGGAAAGAAATTCGTTGAGCGTTGTGGCTTCCATGGCGGAAATCGGTATTTCTATACCGAACTCCTTTTCCAGTCTCGCCAAGACCGCCACAAACTGCATTGAGTCCATATTCACCTGTTCACGCAGATCCGCATTCGGGTCGATGGAATTGAAATCCAATGCCACTTCCCTGCTTATCACGCTGAAAATGTTTTGTTTGACCATGTCTTCCATTGTGCGCACCCCCATGCAGGAATTTTAATTATGCATTGCTGTGATACTTCTTTTCAACAGATTAGTAGCTCAACGGTTCTTAATGGCGAATATTGTTCTACTACGTAATCTTTGACACCGTATCAAAGGTTCGTAGAAAACGAAGTATTTTGGCAGAATAACTGGTGGGGGCACAATTAGCTGCACTGGGAAAATACTATAATTGCAGGCGGTCTGGTTGATCGCTCTCATCGGAATGGTTTTTGATCACAAACACGAATGTGGTAGACGGCGGTGAGCTTTCGCCCTCGACCCATATCTCGCCTCCCATTGACTCTACCGCCATTTTGCAAAAGGTCAGGCCAAGGCCGAAATTGCTGGTTCCGGAATTGTGCCTCATGAGGTGCATGCTTGCGAACTTGTCGAAAATCGTCTTTCGGTGATTTTCTTCAATGAAGGAGCCGGGGTTGCGAATAGCGGTCCGGAGATTCCCTTCGTTGTCCTCGTCGATTTCAACGGTAATCTTGTCGCCGGACGGCGTATATCGAATGGCGTTGGAAAGGATATTGAACAGAACGCGAGAGAACAGCTCTTTGTCGGAAACTATGACGTATTCTCGGTCACGGCCGTATTTGACCTGGACTGTTCTGGCCGACGAGGCGATTTGCTGTCGAATGGGGCCGACGACCTTTTCGGTCTCTCGATTTGCCACGAATTCTTCTTTGGTAAGTGGAAACGTACCGGCTTCGAATTTGGCCACGCTTAGCATGTTCTCGATCATGGATTTCATTTGCAAGAGGCCGGCATCTCCCGTGGCTACAATGCGGCGCTGTGAATCAGTGAGATTCTTTGCAAGAAACGTCTTCGACAGTTCCCAAGCTCCGGCAATGCATTGCAGCGGATTCTTCAAGTCGTGGATGAGTATCCCGAAGTACAGTTCGCTGAGCTTTGCCATGTTTCTCTTGGCAATGACCCCGGGAATCTTTTTCAAGAAATCCTTTTCGTCGAAAGGCTTGGTAAGGTAGTCGGCCGCGCCCCTTTTCATGCATTCGAGCCCTATAGAAAGGGAGTCGTGCGAGGTGAACATCATCACTTGTATGTGCTTGAATCGCTCCCGTATTTCGGGCAGGAGCTCTATGCCGGTCCTGCCGGCTCCCAAATTTATGTCAAGCAGAACCACATCGGTTTCCGGATGTTCGTCGAGAAACTGAATACCCTCGTCGGCATCAAGCGCATAGTTAGCCGAGAATCCGATTGTTTCAAGCAGGCCGGATACGCCGATGCAAATCGCCATTTCATCGTCGATAAGAAGAATGTTGGCCCGGGGCGTACCGTCGGAAGAATTCATGTGGACATTTCCGTCCGATTGCGAAAGGAAAAGCCGGTGTGTGACCATTAAGTATATCGCCGCGCGCGTTTCTTTTCAAGGGCGGGGCAAAAAACCAGCTAAAAGAACCAATTTGTCCCGGCGTTCAACATAATCTATATTGCTAAAGACAGGCGCAATCGGACCGCCTCAGCCGGAATGGGAGAGCCGAATTTATGAACATAGACGTCTATAAAAAGGGTGCCTATCTGGTTTTCCGGATTCAGGAGGATGTAGGCCTCAGCACCGAACTCTCGGACCTGCGCAAGCGAATCGAGCAGGAATTGTCCGCCGGCGCACGGGACGTGGCGATAGCATTTACCCAGTCTTCGTACCTCTACACAAAATCAATAGCCGTACTTATCGCCTGTTCGGAGATGATTAAGGACGCGGGCGGTCACCTTGCCATTGTTGAGGCCAATAAGGACATTCTCGACATTCTTTCGGTTATCGACTTCGACAAAATGATTCGGATCTACAGCGCGGAAGAAGAACTCGTTTCCTCGCCCGCCACCACCTAGTTCGGGGTTCGCAACAGACCCCGACGCAGCCGATGCAGCCCTCGAAATAGCCACCGATTCTATTTGTCTTGTTCCACCGACCATCCGACAACGCGGCCGCCTTGCAGCGATACGAGAAGCGTGGCCCGCGATGTTCCGTTGTAAATAAGACAGCTATAGTCGCCAATGCCGAGCATGTACATCTTGCGTTTTTCAACCGGCTCGCCCCACGACGCCACAAGCTGGTCGGCGGTCATGTCGATGCATACCTGGCCTGCATGGACCGCCTTCCGTATCCTCAGTGGCCATTCCGGATGGTTTTTGACGATGTCGGCGCGGCGTTTCTTGTCTTCGTCTCCCCTGGTTTCCTTTGAGAAAAAGTCCGCCGGGACGTCGGACACATAGCGCAGACCACCTGCAACTGCCCATCCTTCGCTTTTTGCGGCACGAATGTGAAACCATGCCGTGCCGGCGGAATCGGCAATGACGCTGTCGACGGTGCACGAGTCACGCCTGTCAATGTATCCGCGCGGCAGCAGGCCCGGCTCTGGGCGTTCGAAAAAAGCCGTTGATGCGACCGCTACGGCCGTTTTGGAGGCCGCCGGCGTTCCCGCCGAAGACAACAGAATGAGAGAAATTGCGCGGATCAAAAACCGGATGGTTCTCACGCGGTGCGTCACTCTTCGTGGATAAACGACATGATTGTTTCTGTTCTATCAAACTCAATGAGAAATTCCGTGGCCAGATTTTCCAGGTCCGCTTCGTCGAGCGGGACCATCGCCTTTTGAAAGATCTCCCAGGTGCGCCGGGCCGGCTTCACGGGGTTGGCCCGCCCGGAATTTCCTATGCTGCAGAGGTGGCACAGATAATTCGCAACACTCACGATTGCCACGAGCAATGGTTCATTTTTGGCCTCCCACGGATCGTGATGAAACGCGATGCTCTCCACAATGATCTTGGGGAGGTTCCATTTTTCGGCCAGCCAACTCCCGACCTGGGGATGACCGGTGCCGATTATTTTTTCTTCCGCCTCCTCAAGAGTCAGACCGCCCGACGCCTCAAGGGCGATGATCTCGACGAATTCCTTGTGCACGTACTGGTTCAAGATCACTTTTCCGATATCGTGGAGCAGGCCGGCGACAAATGCTTCACCCACGAACCGGTACTTGACCCGCCGCGCCATCATGCGGGATGCGGCGCCGCAGCCGATTGAATGCTCCCAAAATTTCGACACGTCGAATGCCTTGCCGCCTTCGGCGTCCTTGAACACCTCGAACACCGACAGCGACAGTCCCATATCTTTTACGGTATTGAACCCGAGCACCACGATGGCCATGTTGACAGTTGATATTTCTCGCGGAAAGCCGTAATACGCCGAGTTGGCGAGCTTGAGGATCTTGGCCGTAAGCGCCTGGTCGGTGGAGATAAGACGCGCGAGTGATGCGGCCGAAGTCTTGGGGTTGTCGACCAGCTCAATCATCTTTGACACAACGGTTGGAAGCGTGGGAAGGCTTATGATGCTCTCCGTCACCTTCTTGATTCGTTGCGCAGTTGGATTGGTTGCCATCACCGCTCGCTTTCGCTTGTCCTATGCCTGGAGATCAACAAAGAAGCCGCCTGTTGTGGTTCTTCCCCGCCTGCCGGACGAATCTCCGCCGTTTTTCTTCTGACGCTTTTTCTTCGCATGCGCGTCGGTCTTTCGTTCCCGAGGATCCACCTTTTTTCCCTCAACCTGGTCCGGCTGCACGGGCATCTGTATCCGCTTCTCAGCCTCTTCCTGCTCGATTACTGCGTTCTGCGACTGATTCACTACCGGCGTGCGGGCCGTATCCTGCTGGTGACGGTCCATCTGGACGGTGTTATTGACCGACGCCTGGAAGTTAACCTCGTTCATAAGGCACTACTCCCCGCGCAGACAAACGCGCAGTATGCCGTTTGTCAGGCATTAATCCTTTGCATCAGCTTGGACCGGAGCTTCAGGATCACCTTTGAATGAATCTGGCTCACGCGCGATTCCGATATGTCTAGCACAACCCCGATTTCCTTGAGTGTAAGCTCTTCGTAATGGTACAAAGCAATAACGAGCTTTTCCTTTTCCGGAAGCCCGGCAATCGCTTCTTTTAAAATATCCTTTACCTCATTGAAGCCAAGTTCCTTGAGCGGATTCTCCGATCCCGGATCCTCGATAGTGTCTATTATCCTGAGTTCCTTGGAGTCGGTTTCCCGATCGGGCATCGCCTCTTCGAGCGATACGATTGTGGCGGGGGTCACTTCGGAGAGAATCTCCTCGAACTCCTTCATGGAGATATTGAGTTCCTTGCACACCTCGTCGTCGTACGGCATCCGTCCAAGTTCGTTTTCAAGTTTCGCGTACACTCGCTGAAGATCACGTGCTTTCTGACGAACCGAACGCGGCACCCAATCCATGGCGCGCAGGTCGTCGAGGATCGCGCCGCGTATCTTGTGGCCCGCGTACGTCTCGAACTTGAAGCCGCGCTCGGGCTCGAATGTCTCCACGGCCTTCACAAGCCCCAATATACCCGAACTCACAAGGTCGTCGCGGTCCACCGAGGCCGGAAGATTGATTGCGATCCGTTGGGCGATATACTTTACCAGCGGAGCATATTCCAGCAGCAGTTTATCTTTTGCGACTTTGGAGCCGGTCTCCTTGAAATCCTTCCAAAGGTTGTCCAGGCTTGCCATGCGTTATTCCTTTACAAGAAAATCATCTCTCTATGTACCCTTTTTCTTCGACGCGCTTTTGGGTGTCCCGCCGTGCGGAGCAGGAGTGCCGGCGGCCGTATCCGGATGCGTTTTCTTCTTTTCGTCGTGGATGCGCTGAAGCAATCCTCCTTCGATTTCGTCGGTCTGGGTTGTTTCCACACCCGTTACGATACTCTTGAAAACTATATCACCCAGAATGAAACCCGCAAACCAGAACAGGACCGCTCCGCAGAAACCTTTGAAGAGGGCCACCGCGGCAATCTGGGGATCGAACGGGTGCGCAGGGTCGAGACCTATAAAAAACACCACAAAGAACGTGATGATGCTCAGGATTCTTGCCGACTTCCTTATCCAATACACCATACGTTCCGCCTATTGTGCGCCCTTCAAACGCGTCGCCGAGAGAAAACGGGAAAAGAAATTCTCGCGAGCTGCAACCGGGCTTCCAACAAGCGCTCGTGCGCACAGGGCGGTTTGGCATCCGAATGCCGACCGCCGGGTCTCGGGGGAAGACGATGATTGCCGGCGCACGAAACGGCCCACCTCCTTGTCAAACGGAATAATTCCGAGCAGGCGGAGCCGCTTACTAAGAAATTTTACTACGAGCGCATCAAGCCTGTCAAATGTTTCCTTGCCTTCCTTATCGGACGTCGCCATGTTCACGAGAACGCTGATCGGCAGGTTTCTCTTCGCGTAAAGAACTTTCACCATGGCGTAGGCGTCGGCGAGCGACGTGGGTTCCGGCGTCACTACTAGTAATGCCAGGTCGGCCGCGCCAGCAAATTCCGTTACCACTCTGCCGATGCCAGCCCCGGTGTCGATAAGCAATATGTCGTAGTGCCGTTCGAGGGCGGCCAGCTCACGCACCAGCAATCCCAATTGCATGGGTTCGAGGTTGGCCATGGCCTCCAGGCCGCTGGACGCAGGCACGATGCTCAGGCCGGACGGCCCTTGGGACACCACATCCGCCAGGCTGCACTCCTTGTTGACATAGTGGTAAAGCGTGCGCGCAGGGGATACTCCCAGCAGAATGTGAATGTTTGCCAGGCCCAGGTCGGCGTCGAGAATGAGAACTTTCTTTCCCATGCGCGACAGGGCGATACCCAGCGAAAGGCAGATATTCGATTTTCCAACGCCGCCCTTGCCGCTGGTTACGGCTATGCTCCTGCACGTGCCCGAGCCGCCGATTGGCGCGGCGGGATCGCTTGGGCCTTCCTGCGCCAAAGGAGCGCCGGACAGCGGCTGCCGGAAGGATTCTCGGAGTTTCTGCGCCTGATCGATCACATCGTGCTCCCCTCAAAGAGACGCTGGGCAAGCCCCTGTGGTTGCGCCAGTTCGATGTCGTCGGGCACGCGCTGGCCGAAAGTAAAATACGAAAACGGAATCTTTGATTCCACGGCAACGGTTAGAACATTGCCGAGCTTCATGGTCTCGTCCAGTTTGGTGAAAAGCAGCTTGTTGACGCCCAGAGGCCGGTACCGTTCGATGGCGCTGTTGAGGTCCGAAACCTTTGTGCCTGCGCTGAGCACGAGATGAATATCGTCTGGGTGCATTGCCTCGATGAGAGCCGATAGATCCTGCATATGCTCTGCGCTTTTCTGGCTCCGGCCTGCGGTATCGACAAGCACCAGATCGCTGGCGGCGCAGGCGGCGAGCGCCTCACAAGACTCTTCGGGCGAAAACACGATATGGAGCGGCAGTCCCATAATGTCGGTGAAGGTCCTGATCTGTTCTATGGCGGCAATACGGTACGTATCCGCCGTAATAACCGATACGGATTTTCTTTTGTTAAGGACATGGTATGCCGCGAGCTTGGCAAGCGTCGTTGTCTTTCCCATGCCCGTAGGCCCGACGAACATGATGATGACGGGTTTGCCGGTTTTCATCCTGGCCGCCGCCGGGCACTGGAAGCATGCGGTAAGTTCCGTAACAAAGCCCTTGACCACGTCCGCGCCCTGCAGAGGTGATTGTCCCTGCATGCGCGCGACTAATGCACGTGCATCGTCGGCAGGGACCTCCGCATCGACCAGCTTGTTGAAGAGAACTGCCCATTCTCCGGAAAAACCGCCGCCTGTCGCCCCGCCGCCGGCTCTGGCCATCGACGAAAAAAGTGACTTGAGCTCGCGTATCCCCGCCTTGATTTCTTCGTATCCCTTGCCCATGTCCCCGCCGGGGGCGACTTCCCGTCTTGCCATTTGACCAGCGCCGTTTTTCCTTCGGTCCTCTGCCGATTCCTTGGCAAGGGCGGCCAGAGCCTCCAGGGCCGAGGCAGCCTTGGCCGAGTCCCGGGCACCGAGCCCGGCAGCGGAAGACGGCACAGTCGCTCCCGCCTGGGCGGTCTTTGGCCTTTTGTAAACGCCGGTATCGGACATATGAAGGGGCGCAAACGCCTGGTGCGCCCCTTTCGCGTCTTCGTCAATTGCCGCGGTCACCTCTATTTCGGACTGTGAAAACAGCTTGCCAGGAACTCGCGCGGTCTTGAGAATCACCGCATCCTCTCCCAGGTCCTGACGTATCTGCAGCAGCGCTTCTTTCATGCTCTTGGTGGTGTATTTCTTTATTCGCATGTCAACACGAATCCTTTGGTTGAGTGCTACTTACTCGAGCGAAATCATGCCCGACGACCGGATATCCGTCCCGGGGACGATTTCGTTGTACGACAGTACGACCAGGTCGCGATACGTGCTTTCGGTAATGCGCCTGAGCTGGCTGCGGATGGTGGGCGAGCAGATTATGATGGGCGTTTCGTTCTTCGTCCGCGCCTTTTCGAGCTGCTCCCCTATTTTCTCCATGAGTTTTGCCGCTTCCTGGGGTGACACAACCAGCCTGAAGCCCGTTTCGGTTTCCCTGAGACTGCCTTCGAGTTTCTGTTCGAGCGTCGGGTCGAGCGTGATCACCGGAATGACGCCGGATTCGTCTCTGTAAAGAGCGCAGATCTGTGGCGCCAGGGCGTTGCGCACGTACTCGGTGAGGATCTCCGGGTTCTTGTTCTTGGGTGCGACATCGGCGAGCGTTTCCAGCACCAACGACAGGTCGCGTATGGAAATCCGTTCCCTGAGCAGGTTCTGCAGCACCTTGTGTACCTCGCCCATCGTGAGATGCCCCGGAATAAGCTCTTCCACAACCGCTGCGTTATGCTCTTTGATATTGTCGACGAGGTTCTTGACGTCCTGGCGTGTGAGCAGGTCGTGCGCGTGACGTTTGATGATTTCCGTGATGTGGGTCGCCAGGACCGCCGGCAGTTCCACAACGGTATACCCGGCAAGTTCCGCACTTTCTTTCTGGCTCTCGGTAATCCACAGCGCGGGCAGGCCGAACGCAGGCTCCACGGTTTCGATGCCGCGTATTTTTTTTGCCACCGTACCCGGATCCATAGCCAGGTACGCCCCGCTCATAAGTTCGCCTTTGCCAACGACCGTGGTGCGTATCTTGATCCGGTACTCGTTGGGCTTGAGCTGGATATTGTCACGAATGCGGATGGGCGGGATAATGATTCCCAACTCGGTAGCAAGCTGGCGGCGAATCATGGTGATTCGGTCGAGCAAGTCACCGCCCTGGCTCACGTCCACAAGCGGGATCAGGCCGTAACCTATTTCGAGCTCCATGGCGTCGACATGCAGGTAATCTTCCACCTTTTCTTCACCCTTGGTGACCGGCTTTGCCTCGACAGCCTTGCGTTTTTCTCTTTTGTTGCGCGTGAACAGGTTGTATGCGATGGCTGCGGCGCCCAGAGACAGCATGATGAATGGAAGCTTCCTGAATCCGGGGATAAAGGCAAAGAACAGCATGACGCCTGCGGCAACGCTCATGATGCGCGGGTTGGAAAAAAGCTGCGACGTTATTTCGGAACCCAGGTTGTCCTTTGACGCCGCCCGGCTCACAAGGATGCCCGAGCCGGTGGAAATCATAAGCGCGGGGATCTGAGTGACAAGGCCGTCGCCGATGGTGAGCCGAGTAAAGGTGATCAGGCTGTCCTGAAACGTAAGCCCCTGCTGCGCCACGCCGATAACGAATCCGCCGATGATGTTGATAAGTACGATGATGATACCTGCCACCGCGTCGCCGCGCACGAACTTGGAGGCTCCGTCCATCGCCCCGTAGAAATCGGCCTCCTGCGCTATTTTCGCCCGGCGCGCTCTTGCCTGATCTTCATTGATAAGGCCCGAATTCAGGTCCGCGTCGATTGCCATTTGTTTGCCGGGCATGGCATCCAAGGTGAAACGCGCCGCAACTTCGGCGATTCGACCTGATCCCTTGGTGATAACGATAAATTGGATGAGCACGATGATGAGAAAAATGATAAAGCCGACAATGGGGTTGCCGCCCGTCACAAAAGTCCCGAAAACTTCAACTACTTTCCCTGCGTATCCCTGTCCCAATATGAGCCGCGTGGTTGCGACGTTGAGAGCTAGCCTGAAAAGAGTTACCGTGAGCAGAAGCGATGGAAACACAGAAAACTCGAGGGCTTCCCTGTTGTACATGGTAACGAGCAGTACGACAAGGCCTATGCAAAGTGACAGGGACAACAGCATGTCGAGCAGGAAAACCGGCAACGGAATGATGAGAACGAAAATTATGCTCACAACCCCGAGTGCCACCACCAGGTCGCGCTGCTTGGCCAGATTCCTCAGGAACGGGGCCTTGAGGGTGGCGGCAAAAGGATTTGCTGCGTTGGCAACGTTCATCGCACTATTTCCTCACGTTCAAAACGATCTTCTGGACCAGGGTCTTTTGTTTCAGGTCTGCCACCCGAACGATAATGGTCTCGGTGTAAGCCTCATCCAGACACACATAGTTGACTCTGTTTCCTTTTGTATCAATCGGGACGGGCGCGTTGGCGACCGTTGCCAACCACGAAATTGACGCAACCGAGTCTCCGGCCGTCTTGTCGGGATCATGTGCAAATACGGTAATTTTTACCGTGTCGTTTGCATTCACCGAATCATTGACAATGCAGACCGAATCCGGACCCTTTGCCATGGTATCAAGGAGGCGAAGGGTATCCTTGATCAGGATGCTGTCGACGACCGGATACCGGTTCGTTACCTTAACCGCAATGGTCCTTTTAGCGCTGTCGAGCAACATATCCTTTGCAACGAACACCAGGCTGTCGGTATACAGCGAGTCTTTGCAGATATACTGGAACAGGGTATCGGCCAGTTTGGTGAGCTGGGCTCCGAATTTCGCCGAGGACTGCACCTTAATGGTGTCGCTTTTGTTAACGTCTGACGTGAAGATGCGAAACAGCAGCGTGTCGCGTACCGATATCGCGCTGTCGGTATATGCCAGGGTTCCCTTGACCGACACCTTTGCCGCGTCGGTTATCCATGCGCTGTCGAATGACGGCGGCGTATGGATGATCCGTTTCACGTTTTTGACGTGCAGCACGATTCCGCGCTGGACCGTCTTTTGTTTCTTGTCGAAAACTTTCACTCTTAGCGTGTCGTTGTATGCGAGCGAATCGGCGCACGCGTAGGACACCACGAGGCCCTTGGCGTCTTTATTGACAACAGGCAACTTTGCGTAGGACCACGCGATTGCAATGGTGTCCCCGACATCGGGGTCATGCGCGTAAACGCGAATAACGACGGTATCTTTTGACAAGGCCGTATCGGCGACGTCATAGAGCGTATCGACCGTCTTGAACACCGCCCCGGTGCCCCCGGAGGTGTCCCTCACCGTAATGCTGTCGATAACGGGATACCTGTTCACCACGCTTACGACAATCATTTTCCTGGCGCTGTCTCCCCCCAGATCCCTTGCAGTGAGTACGATTGTATCCTTGTAGAGCGAATCTTTGCACACATATCGAACGGTGTCTGCCGAAACCGACAGTTGTGTTTGCCGGGAGGCGCGCGCGGACCATTTTACCGTGTCGCCTGAATCAGGATCGGATGCGAAAACACGAAGCATGAGGGTGTCACGACCGGAGACACTGTCGGTGTAGGCCGACGAGCCGCTTTTGAGAACGGTCATCGCGTCGATCCGCACGCTATCTATGACCGGCGGATGGCTTCGTTTCTGCATCTTGACGTGAAGGACCACCGCCTTTGTAGCTGCCTTCTGTTTCTTGTCGCGCACGGTGACTCTCACGGTATCGTCGCGCGGCACGCTGTCGGCGCATGGGAATGCGGCAAGAAAGCCTTTAACGTCCCTGATCAGCATTTTCTTGCCTCCCGAAACCGTCCACTGCACGCTGAGCGTGTCGCCGAGGTCGGGATCGTGCGCATAGAGCTGGAGCGGGACCGTATCGTTGACAAACAATGTATCTTTTCGCACGAAGAGCGTGTCGGCCGCCCTCACAACCGACTTACCCAGCAAGCCGGTATCGCCCACTGCGACGCTGTCGATAATCGGGTACCGGTTTGTTGCGACAAGAACCAGGGTCTTTTTCGCGCTGTCTCCGACCTCATCCTTTGCGGTAAAAACGATTGTGTCCGACAAGAGGGAATCCTTGGCGTAATATTCGATTGACGAATCGGGCAGGCTCTTAAACTGAGGGGACCGTGAAACCTTATACGACCACGTGATCGCATCCGTATCGGGATCGGAAAAGTAGGGCTTGATTCTCACTGAATCACGAACGCTTATGGAGTCCACAAACAGCGCCGCTGATCCCTTGAGCAGCATTGCAGTGTCGACGCGAACGCTGTCGATGCGGGGCGGGTGGTCCACGCGGCCCTGGATTATCTGAATGACATGCCGCGCACTGTCGCCGCGCGTGTCCCTGGCCACAACGACAACCGTATCCACGATGCGGATGCTGTCGCGAGGCAGCACGGTCTTTACGGAAAGGTCACCGCTCCAGAGCATTACGGTGCCGGTTCCAACGGGATGGATGATGTCCCGCTTCGCGTTGGTATGCGCCCAGGAAATACTCACGGTATCACCCATATCCAGGTCCGATGCATATACCCGGAACGTGACCGTGTCGAGAATCGGCGCAAAGTACTTGTAGATGGACGTGTCGGTTCCAGAGTACATAACGGCGTTGATCATCAGACTGTCAATAGAAGGCGGCCGGTTTTGAACAATCTTGGATAGGAGCACAACCTTTTCGGCGCTTCCCCCTTTTCCATCGTATACCGTGGCGGTGATCGTGTCGAAGAACTGGAATCGCGGCAAATCGTAAAGGATCTGGGGCAGGGGCGCCAGCGATGCGTTGAGACGCGTTGAATACCAATCGTACAGGAGTGTGTCCCTGTTGATGTCGTGCGCGCCAATGCGCAGGCTCAGGTGCGTGGTAGTGTCGGCCGCGGAAATCGGAAATCGGATTGTGTCGTCTATTCTGTCTACCATGGCGCCCACCTTGACGCTGTCGACGACGGGCGGAACGTTGGTAACATATACCGTAACCCGGTTGCTTCGCTTTGTCTCCCCGCCAAGGCTCACGTACACCGAATCGTAGAAGAGTTTCCTAACCGTATCTTTGCACGAGGGAATCGAAGTCCAGAACAATTCCACTTGCACTTTCTTGATCTTCATGGACGGAGAAATGTCGGGGTGCCGGTAATGCCCGGCTCCCAGGTGCCATCCGATGGAGTCGAATGCCGTGGAATCGGGCAGTGTTATGTACGCAATGATGGGTTCTCCGGAAAACGTGGCTTGCGTCTTGGTGCCGTCTTCCAGCGTCAATTGGATGGGATAGTTTCCCGCCCCGACCTGAGTCGGCTGCGGGGCGCACATGCAAAAAAGCAACGCTGCGCACCAGGATATCACAAGCGCGCAACGGTGAACCCGTGCCGACCGACCGAATCGGTTTCTCATGCTGCAACCCTCTTTCTGAGCCGGTACACGTATGCGAGAATCTCCGCGACCGCGCTAAAGAACTGAAGCGGAATGTCGTCCCCTACGTTTACCTTGTCGAACATTGCGCGCGCCAGAGGCTTGTCTTCCACGATCGGAATTCCCGCCTCCAGTGCTTTCTTCTTGATTTGTTCGGCAACAAGTCTCTTTCCTTTCGCGACTACTCTCGGTGTGTCCATTACCGTAGGCTCGTAACGGATGGCGATGGCCAGGTGCGTGGGGTTGGTGACCACGACGGTTGCCTTCGGCACCTCCTGCATCATCCGGCGACGTGCCATTTCTCTTTGCAGCGACCGCACCCTTGCCTTGATTTGCGGGTCTCCTTCCGACTGTCTGTGCTCCTCCTTGATTTCCTGTTTTGTCATCTTGAGACCTCGCTCGGTTTCGTACCGCTGGTAGAAGAAGTCGAATAACGCCATGGCGAGGAGAATGAGCGCGATGCGAAGGATAATCGTAAACGACAGCGACAGCATGAAAACGAGAATAGCTCCCACGGACGTATCGCCGAGCCCCACGAACTTGTCAAATGCACCTTGCACGGTCACGAAGGCAACGAAACCAATAATGGTGAGCTTGAAAATATTCTTAAGCAGTTCCACAAATGATCGAAGGGAAAAGAGGCGTTTTGCACCGGACAGTGGATTGATCTTTTCGAGCTTCGGAGCCAGCGGCTGGAGCGTAAACAGTATGCCGACCTGGATAATGTTCGAGAATACGCCAACGACGAGAATGCCCAGGCAGACGGGCCAGCAGATGATGCACAATGTCAAAATTGCTTTCACGATGAGCCCGGCGGCAAACGAATAGTCGGACTGGGGATGCGAAATTAGAGCAAACATCTCCTGAAAATGCGCTACCATGCGGTGAAACATCCAGGGGCCAAAAAACTTGAGCAGCAGAAGGCTTCCAATGAGCACAAGCGCAGACGTCAAATCCGTGCTCTTGGGCACATTGCCTTTGTCGCGCGCCTCCTGCCGCCGTTTCTCGGTTGGGGCCTCGGTTTTATCTTCGTAAGACTGGTCCGGCACTGCTTGGCTTCTCCTTTACACAGCGTTAGGCCATCAGGTATAACAGGCGCCAGATGTCCTGCATCAAATTATCGACGACACCTTTGAACAGGGTCACCAAATTCGGCAGCACAAGCATTGCCGTGCCGAATGCGACGGCTATGTTGAGCGGTATGCCGACAAAGAATACGTTAATTTGCGGAACAGTACGGGCTACCACGGAAAGTGCCACTTGCGTAATCATGAGGGTAACGAAAATGGGCGCGCTCAGCTTGAATGCCACGGTAAACAGCGCCCCGGTTTGCGCGGTAAGAAACGCTGCAAGCTTGCCTCCCGGAATCGCCACGCCATACAGCGGAATGATCTCGAACGACTTTTCGATGGCCAGGAGAAAGAAGTAGTGCCCGTTGAGCATGAGAAACACAATCGTGAAGATGAGAACATTAAGCTGACCGAAAATCGTGACTGATGCTTCGGTAAAAGGGTCCACGAGTTCGACGAATGAAAAGCCGGTGATCGCGTCAATAAGGTATCCGGCGAACTGAACGCCGGTAAAAAGCAGCGTGGCGGTAAACCCGATAATGAGACCGACGAAGATTTCGGTGAGAACCCGGAACACAAACATTCCGGTTGTCGCCGGCGGCACAATGGTGGCGTGCTGCTGAACAAGAGGGAACAGAATGAAGCACACCGCCAGTGATAATCCCACTCTTAACTGTATGGGAATGCTCGTTGAGCCGAATATGGGAAGAAGCGCCATTATCGAGGCAATCCGCACAAACGCGAGCAGGAACATCTGCACCTGGTTAGTTGTGTACGCCAATGGGTCCATGTGCTCTACCGGAACAGCGTTGGAATCTGGTTAAAAAGGGAAATCGTGTAGTCAACCATGGTGATTGTCATCCACGGCAGCAGAAACACGAACGTCGCGAATACCGCCAGGATCTTCGGAATAAACGTGAGCGTCATTTCGTGGATCTGCGTTACGGCCTGAAGTACGCCGATGAGCAGCCCAACCACAAGCCCCACCAGGAGCAATGGGCCCGAAATCAGAAGCGTCACCCAGAGTGCCTGCCTGCCGATGTCAACCGCCATCGAAGTTTCCATAGACCCGCCTTTCCCTATTGAAACGAAACCACCAACTGCCGTACAAGAATATGCCATCCGTCAATAAGGACGAACAGAATGATCTTGAACGGCGTGGAAATCATCACCGGGGGCAGCATCATCATGCCCATGGACATGAGAACGCTCGCCACAATCATGTCGATAACAAGGAATGGAATATACAGGACAAAGCCGATGATAAACGCCGTTTTGAGCTCGCTGGTCATAAAAGCGGGAATAATCACATGGAGCGGCAAATCGTCCACATTGTGGGGTGCCGGCATTTTTGAAAGGCGAACAAAAAGAGCAACATCTTTTTCGTTGACCTGGCGAAGCATGAAATTGCGAATGGGCTTTTCCGCGGTATGAAGCGCCACTTTCCAGTCCATCTGCTGGGCAAGATACGGTTGCAGCGCTTTGTCGTTGATTTCGGTGAACACCGGCATCATGATGAAGAGCGTCAGGAACAGAGACAAACCTACAAGCACCTGATCGGGGGGCATTGTTTGCGTCCCAATTGCCCTCCTGAGGAACGACATGACGATTATGATACGCACAAACGATGTCATCATTACCAGAATTGACGGGGCAAGCGTGAGAATGGTAATGAGAAAGATTATCTGCAGCGCAACCGCAACGTCGGCCGGCTTTTTGGTACTGTCGAGGGAAAGGGTGAGCTTGGGAAGCACCTGTGCGAACAGAGTGTTGGCAGACAGGAGAAACACGGCGAACATCACGGGAAACCGTCTGGATAGCATTGCCCCCAGACGGACAGCCGGTATGTGCAAACGCCCGTTTCTATCTCTCAAGTTGCGGAACCATCCTGCCGATAACGATAGTAGCCTGCCGTATGCCATGGATGAATATCTCCAAAAAAAATTACTTGGCCTTGAACCTTTCCATAAACGAAGCGAAAACGTCCTTGAACCGTGCCATGGAAACAACCCCTCTCGACGAAGAGATCACCTCGATGGCCTTCTGTCCCTCCACCGTGTCAAGCACAGTAATCTGATTCTGCGTTTGACCTATCAGGTATACTTTGTCGAGAACACGAATAAGCGCAATGGTCCTGTTGGAGCCCAGAGGCAATGCTTCGAGCACGTCCATTGATCCCCCGCCCATTTTTGATCGACCGGCGAGGCCTACCCGTTTGATTACCCAGACAAGCAGGAAAATCGCCGCTATCGTGATCGCCAGATAGAGGGTAATTCGCAGAAGAACGAGAGTCCAGTTTTCGGGTACTTTTGCCGAGACGGGTTTCGTACTTGTCCGGGGAGAATCCGCGGAAATCCCCGAGCTGTCGCCACCCACGTCCTTTCGCACTTTCTCGATATCGAACGTGCCGATGTCCGGTCTTGATTGCGCAAGCGAAATGGTCGCGGGAAACATAAGCATGCAGGACGCGATTATACACAGTGCGGGTTTGGTCATTGTTCGCACACACTCTCCTGTTTGATGAAAGGCTCGTTGAGTGCCAGCCGGCCGTTGCAACGTGCCGGCCAACGTTTTCCACGGATTACCGCAGGCTGCGTATTCGTTCCTCAGGCGAAACAAGCGACACGATCCGGATGCCGAAATTCTCGTCAACCACCACCACCTCACCCTTCGCGACAACCTTACTGTTGACAAGGAGGTCGACCGGTTCGCCCGCCATCCGGTCGAGTTCAACAATCGAACCGGGGCCCATTTCCAGAATGCGCTTGATTGATAGATTGGTTCGCCCCAGTTCGATGCTGACATCGAGTTCGACGTCCAAAAGCATGTCGACGTTTTCCCGCGGTGCGGAGGTTCGCATGGTCTCGCCCGAAATCGGCGTTTCGGTAAACGAGCTGTCGCCGGATGGCGACGTGACCTGCGAAAGGTCCTCAAGCTCGGAGCTGTTGAGGCCAACGGACTTTTCTCCGTCGAGAGAACCGGTCTGAACCTGCGCCATCTTTTGGGCAAGCTGTTCGGAAAGACTAACGGGCATCACGAACACGATGTCGGCGCTGCCCGCCCCACCCACCGAGAGCGTCAGCACGGCCATGTCCGACTCTTCAATTGAGAACGGCAGACTGGCCCAATCGCATCCTGCGGCGGAAACGGCTCCCTGGCTCACAGACTCGCCGATTTTCTCGCCGAGCGCCGCCGTGTAGGAGCCCATCACCTGCGAGAATAATTCGGCAATTGCGTCTTTGTGGTCTTCGGAAAATTCGGCCGATCCGTCTCCCATCATCATGAGGTCCGAAAGCATCGCCACGCTGTGTTTTTCCATCAAGCAATAGAGGGTTCCGGCGATGCCCGTTTTGAACGGAGCGCTGATAATAACCATGTTGGATGCCGGGTTCTTCTGGATCACCGCCTTGTCCGCTTTCTCGCACTGTGCAATGACAAACGAAATGTCCTTGTTGAGCACGGTGGAAATAACCGTTGAGGCCTGTTCGTCAAACAGATCAAAGGCTCGTGCCAGTACGGTGTAGTCGCGCGGAGCCGACCTTCCCGGCGCCGCTGCGGCATCGTCCCCGGGCAGTACCGTTTCACCCGACGCGGTTTTGCCGAGAAGACTGTCTATCTGGTCTTGAGAAAGTATTTCACTCATGGCAACCAGGAACCTCCTTCTCGATAATTCTTGTGATTCTCGCCGCCTTCTTGCGGCCAACCAGTCCCGACTTTCCCGCCATTTTTGTCTTACCGCCAACCTGGATAATCAGATCGGACTCATGCGGTTTATCCAGGGCAACAACGTCGCCCCGTTGCAGTTGGAGCAAATCGCGAATAGAAAGCTTGGTTTGTCCGATCACCACCGATACCGGGAGATCTACCGACACAATCTCGTGTTCGAGCAGGGTACGGGTCTCGGCCGTGGCAGTGCTCTGCGACGACATCCACGACGCGCCCGACAGGTTGTTGATCACGCTTTCCAGCAGCATAAAGGGAAAACAAAGACTCATGAGACCGGAAGCGTTCTGCATGCGCACTTCGAGCGAAATAAGAATGACGGTCTCTCCCGGCGGCGCTATCTGAACAAACTGTGGGTTGGTTTCGTAGGTTTCTATCTTGGGCGAAAAAATTCCCACATGTTCCCAGACCTCCTTGAGATCGGCAAGCCCTCGTTCGACGATCCTGTGGATGACATTCTGTTCGATCAGCGTGAGTTCACGGTTCTGTTCAGAAGGTTTTCCTTGTCCGCCGAAAAGTCTGTCGATAATGAAAAAAACCAGTGAAGGGTTGATTTCGAGGATGGCGCTTCCTTCGAGCGGCTCCATCTTGAATACATAAATGCAGCTCGGATTCGAAATCGACATGACGAATTCCGAGTAGGTAAGCTGGTCGACGCTCACCAGTTCTATTTCGACGAATGTGCGCAGGAAGTTTGTAAGCGTGGTGGAAAACTGGCGAGCATACCCCTCGTGCAGGTTCTGCAACGTGCGCATCTGGTCTTTGGAAACGCGGTCGGGCCTGCGAAAATCGTACAGCGAGAGCGCCTTTTCACTTTGCCCTTCCGCAGCGCCCGCAGCAGGCGCCGGGGCCCCGGCATCGGATTCGCCCCCGGCGGAAACCGCCGACAGCAGTGCATCCACTTCTTCCTGGGAAAGTATGTCGCTCACGGCACGTTGCCTTTCGCTTTCGTCTATTGAATGATGAATTGGTCGATGAATACATCGCGCATCTGGCATGACTCGGCGGGCAGCGCGCTATTCGCCGCCCGCAGCATGTCTTGCCGAAGCTTGACACGAGTCTCAGGCTCATTGAGTTCGGCGAGCGTGAGGGGCGAGATGAGCTCGATGAGCGCGTCCTTGAGTTTCGGCTCAAACCGTTTCATTTCTTCGGCCAATTTCGGGTACTTTTTCTCGTCGAACTCGAACTTGATGACTACCTTCAAGAACCGATCTCCATTGGTCCCGGCAATGTTGACAACAGCCTCAATAGGACCGCTTACCCCGCCGATTTCCGCGGAACGTCCCTGGTTGTTTTTGAGGGAATCGACCTTGGCCTCCGCTTCCTTTTCTGCGGTATCCTTGGGACGAGTCGCCTGAATGAGGACAAACGCGACAACGGCGTTCAAAACGATGGCCCCGGCGACGAGCGCGTACAAAAGGATCTTGCCCGTGTTCATTTTCTTTACGGGCTTCGGCTGTTCGGCAGACGCTTCTGCCGCAGGCTTCTTCTCCTTTGCGTCCATTATGCTGTCCTTTCTTGCTTCCCCGGCCCCTGCCCGGCGGCATCGCAAATCGGCTTACCGCCGTTTAGACTTCTTTCTCTTTGCGAACCACCTGAATTGTCTGGTTGCACAGGCGTTTGTACTCTATTACCCGTTTTAGAACGTCGTCGAGCCGGTCCTTGACCATGAGTTTCTTGCCGTTTGTGAGCGTCACCACAGTATCGGGCGTCTCCTCCACCATTTCGATAAAGTCGGCATTGAGCACAAACTTTTCGCCATTTAACCGCGACAGTGCCACCATGTTCTTAACCCCTTGCGAATCACCATATTAGAAAATGTCCAGTTCTATTTAACTGTACCATTCGTGTTCGACAAGGTCAACACCTTTTTCCTAATATCTATTGGTCCCGACTGTCGGGAACCGGCTCTAATTTTTCAAAGGGGCGTTTTGTGAAACGCCCCTTTGAACCGTTAAGCAACTACCGTATCAACTGCACCAATTCCTGCAGCATCGTGTCGCTCACCGTGATTATCCTCGCGCTTGCCTGATAGGCTCGCTCGGAAGTAATCATATTTGTAAATTCGGTGGACAGGTCCACGTTCGACATTTCCAGCGCACCCGGTTTGATTGTTGTCGGTGTTCCCACGCCCGGCTGCTGCATCACGGCCTGGCCCGAATTGTTCGAAACCGCCAGCATGCCGTCATTTGCTTTGAGCAAGCCCGCGGGGTTGTTGAAATCGGCCACGTAGATCCTTGCAAGCGACCGGGAAACTCCGTTTGTAAATAGTCCCTTTATCTCTCCGTATTCGTCAATGGATACCTGCTGGAGTTTTCCCATAGGGTAACCGTCCTGGCTCCTTGCCGCCGTTGTGGACGGGGACGCAAACTGCGTGACGCCCGCAAACGAACCGGGGTGGCCGACATTTAAGTTGACGGAAACGACATTCGAACCGTTCTCGGGATCAAAACTGAACTGCGTCGCATTATCGTCAAATGTAAACGACGAGGGCGAACCGTCCTGGCCGAATGTGATTTTGCCGGTATTACCGCCCTGGATCGCCTCCCCGCCCGCCATGGTGATCTGCCACAGCCACTCGCCCGGCGTTCCGGACTGCGTGAACGTGGTGGTCATTGTATGAGCATCGCCGGACTCGTCGTACACAACGATCGACGTCGATTGCTGCCCGGTGTTGCGCGCGGCCTGAATTTCGGTGGTACTCAGGTTCGAGTTGAACCTCGCCGGCGTGACATTGTCGTTATTCGAATTGCTTGCGCTTATCGAAAGGTTCTGCAGCGCGAAAGCCTGTTCCTTTTGCCCGCGAATGATGATTGAGCCGGGCGAGAACCGTGTATCGGTGCCGTTCGCCGGATCGACACTCACCGAAAGATTGTTCTGCGGTGTGCCATCGAATTGCGGAAGCGTAAACGTGTTTTGGATGGTGTTGAGCAGGTCCTGCAACGTCGTCGTTGCCGCTGCATACGTCAACGTTCCCGTGGTGGCGGTTTTGCCTCCAACGGCGCCATTCACGCTTATGACATCACCATTTTCGAGTCCCACCGGATTGCCGCCTGCGTCGGTACCGCCGATTTGGTTTCCCGCCGCGTCGTAGAGCGTGGAAAGAAGATCCGTTGCAACCCCAGGCCTGCGAATCTTGTCTGAGCTGATGCCGGCCGCGTTGGCCGTGTCAACGGTTGATCCCCAGTTAAACGCATTTGCAACATAGGAATTTGACCCGGGCCTGCTGCTGGAAACGCTCAGGTTGTCAACGGTCCCGTCGCCGAATGAGTTAACATTGATGCTGCCGTCCGCCCCCACCGTAACTGCGATTGCCGGGTTAACCTGGTTGGTTACCTGCTGAACAGCGGTGACAAGATCGCCTATTGTTGACGTGTCGGTCACTTTAAGGGTCGCTGGAGCAAGAGCATTTCCGTTCTGGTCGTTGGCACGGATCGTAAGTACGTCGCCGGCGGTGATCCCCAGAGAATTTCCGCTGCTGTCGTACAGCGACGTGAGCGTATCGGCAGCGCCTGCCGCGGCGATGAACCGGTTTGTCGTTTCGATGCTGCCAAGCCCGACGGAATCGGAATTGAGGTTGCACCCGTACGTTACTTCAGTCGTCGCATTAGCAGGAGCTTTTTCGCCAAGCGGAATCGTTATGTCTCCCAGCTTGGTTCCCGCAGGATACGTCCCATCGGAGGCAGCCATCATGCCCTGGAGAGTGTATCCGTTGGTGGGACACACAAGCCTGCCCGTGGAGTCGTACTGAAGTGCGCCGTTTCTGCTGTAAAACGTGCCCGACCCGTTCGAATAGGCGAAATATGACTGACCTTCGAGCGCGAGGTCGGTAATTTGTCCCGTGGATTCCATATTGCCCTGCGTCAATATGGTGTCGATCGATCCCACGGACGTTCCAAGTCCAACTTGCATGGGGTTGGTGCCGCCCGCCGCGCCTGGAGGACGCGAAGGCCCCTGAAGCAGTTGCGCCATGGCCTCTTTGAAAGTGACACGTCCGGCCTTGAAGCCGGTGGTGTTGACGTTTGCAATGTTGTCGCCGGTGACGTCCAAGGCGGTCTGTTCGGCGCGAAGTCCGCTGATGCCATCATAGAGGGACCGTATCATAAATCCTCCTCGCAAACCCTTCCGGTTTCTGCGGAGCGCAGGCCGCGTCTTTCATTCGGCGGCCGTAAGCATCCGGCCCGAATCCGTTCGGGTCGGTCCTGCCCGTTTCTTTAGCCCGCAATCACCGTACTATCGATGTTGGTAAAGATATTCTCCCTACTGTTGACCCCGTCCATAGCGGTTACCACCGTCCTGTTTGGTATGTTAACGATAAAGGCGGCGTTCGGAAAAAGAACCAGCGAATTGTTCGATCCTTTTGCCTGGGCCGTGTTCACTGCATTCTGCAATTTGTCCATCATCTGAGGGGTTACCGGGATGTTGCGGCTTATCACCCGCGACTGGGCGTGCGCAGAGAATTTTACCTCCCCTGTTTTTTCCCTGAGAACGTCTGCAAAGCTCGGCCCCGCGCTGTTCTGGGCCGCCTGCGGCACAGAGCCGCTCGTCCCCGTCCCCTGCAATCCAATACCGCGAATTGAATTCATAGGATACCTGCCTACGTGCTCGAAGCGGAAGCGACGTCCACGACATCCGACAACTTGTAACTCTCTCCGTCGATTCGAATGAGTGACGTACCGTTTACATTGCTCACGCCGTTTACCGTACCATCTGTAAATGGATACAGCGACGGATCATTCTCTTCTCCGTCAACCAGCACCTGGTATTGGCCTGCGCTTGCGTAGGTGCCGTCCATTTGTTCGCCGTTCCATGTGAACGTCGCAACGCCCGTGGCATCGGCCTGGGCCTGGTACGATTCAACCATGTCGCCGTTGCTGTCGGCAATTGCGATGCTCACCTGCGAATTCGGCGTTGCATTCACCTTTATCTGGTGCTGCTCATTGTCTTGGCCCCCGTAGGTGATGCTCGGTTCGAGTACGCGCACCTGCTTGCCGATGAGCGAAACCGCGGATGAAGGCGTCATGCTGCTGAATCCGGACTGAGCCTGGTCGGGCGCCACGTCCATGATATCGGACGCGCTCAATTCCTGACCCCCCACGTCCAGTTGGGCGCCGGTGGAAGTAAAGTGCACTCCGGTTACCACGTTCTGGACATACGCGTACAGGCTGCTGTCGGCATCCTGGCCCACTATATTGACGGTGTAACTGCCTGCCGGTGCATACTGGCCGTTGTCGTTTTTCCCGTCCCAGTCCACCGTCGTAGAGCCCGTCGAATTCGAGTTCTGGGCCTCAAGCGTCGTTACGACGTTTCCACTGCTGTCAAGGATTTGCACCTGGGCCTGGGAGTTGTTTCCCAGGTGAATATTGATTGGCACCGTTGCGCCGGCCTGCATATCCCATTCCACGTTCGACTCCTTGACGGCAACTTGCTTCCCGATAAGAGATACCGAGGTGGCATTGGCCATCGACTGCGAGGCCGCGGTCTGCGCACTTATTGAACTCTGGAAAGACGTGTTGAGAGCTTCAATCGCCTTTTCCGTGTTCGTGCTCGACTCCAGGGATTGAAACTGCGCCATCTCCGAGATGAACTGCGTATCGTCCATGGGAGACGACGGATCCTGATTCTCCAACTGCGTCATCAAAAGCTTCAGGAAATCGTCCTCACCCAGTCCGTTGGCAGTTGTCGACGAGGAGCTGGTCGACGACGTCGAACCTGTCGAGCTTTGCCCGCTCGTTGAGGACGTCGAGGCATCGATGGATGTTCCATCGGCGGTGAGCGACGCGGTCACCGTGAGCGGCGACGTGGACGCAGACTGCGGAATGAGACTGCTTACGTTGGCGGAAAGACTTGAAACATCAGACATAATACTTCCCTCTTTTCCTGGTTACGCAAAAAGCTCTATGGTATTGTTCCCAAATCGCCTTTTGGTGTCCATACCGTTTGTCATCACCGATTCGCCGGCGCCGTTCTTTGCGGCCGACGCCTCGGAGCCGTCTTCGGATTGCCCTGTGGTCTTCGCCTTGAGTGCGGCCAGCTCCGCCATCATCTGCATCTGATCGCGCGCATCATTACCGTGATTGACGTCCACGTCAAATGATCCGACCTGCAGATTATGCTGGGCAAGCGCGTCTTTGAGCATGGTGAGGTTCGCCTCGACAATGTGCTTCACCTGCTGGTTCTCCACGTAGATCTTGCCCATCACCACGTCGCCCTCCATGCGAATCCGGAGCTGCACGTCACCCAGCGATTCCGGGCGAAGCATTATTCGCATCTCGGTTATTCCACTCTTCACCGCAACGTTCAGTTTGTCGACAACCTGGTTCATCACCGATTCGTCGAGCTGCTTGGACAATTGCGTGTCGGGAAGGCGCGTACTGCCTTGCGTCGCCACAGGATCCGCGGACTTGATGTCGGCTGCGGCCATCTGGGCCGTGTCCTTGTCGGCCTTGACTTTTGAAAGAACGGTCTCCAGAGTCGTGCCGTACACCACCCCCTGCGATTTTGGCAGATCCATGGTGACGTTCTGCTTCGCCGCGGCCGCGTTCTCCTTTGCAGACTCCTGCACCGAACTGTCGCCATCAACTTTGAGCAGTTTCCGGAGGACCTGAGCGTCCATGGTTCCCGCATCGGGCACATTAGAAGAAGATGAGCCCGTACCAACCGCGATCGAGGCGATTTTCTGAAGCATCGCCGCCGAATCGGGTGTTCCCTTTTCCTGAAGCGCCGACACGAGCGACGTAAACAACCCCTGGACCTTCTGTTCCTTTGTGACAAGCTGCTGCCCCAGCACCTGCTGGACATGAATCGAAGGCATCGACAGTGTCGAAGGATCGGCCGCCTGTGTGATGCCGCTGGGGGAGGCAGGCGTATTGTCGATCTGCGCAACGCTGTTTGCCACATCGCCCGACACGCCGGCCAGTTTGAGTGCCATTTCAATCTGGAAAACCTGCTCGTGAATCGTCTTCTGCACGTCGGCGGCCTGCTGGACGTCGAACGTTGTGGTCCCGTATTCGATCGGCTGACCCGCCTTTACCGCATCGTCAAGAAGCGAGGCGATACCTTTGAGTGCGGAAATCATTTCGGCCAGCTCGGCGGTGACGCCCTGAGACGGGTTGTCGAGGGTAATGTTCTCTATACCGTCCTGCACTTTGAGGTTCAAAGTCTGGGCAATTGTGACGATTGCCTTCTGCAGAAGCTGGTTTGCCTCGTTTCCAACGTCTGCTGCCGACAAGTCTCCGGTTGACTGTCCGGGCCCAGCGCCCAACGTGCTCTGAATCGACATTTCCTTCATTAATTCCGACGCCAGCAGAGATTGCGAAGTTGCGTCCTGTGAATCGTCCGCACCCTGCGCAGAATCTTTTCCGACAGCCTTCGTCCCGCTTATAGCTCCGTTCTTGTCCTGGGCAATGATATTGCTCTGGGCAATTTCCTTATAGACTTGTTCAAACGGAGAAACGCCGTTGGCCGCCGTCATCGCCTGCGCTGCCTCTCCGGTGATGTCCCCCGACAAACCCGGATTGGAGCCCTGAATCGCGCCGCCCCCAAAAGAAGCTTTCGCTCCTGACGCTGAGGCGACGCTCGCCGCTCGCGCCCTTGCCGATCCGTTCACGCTGATGTTGTTGTACATTGATTCACCTCCTTCCCCTTCACATAAAGGATTCCGTGCTATTTTGCCTTGAGTGGCATGCTTATCTTCTTGCTCACCCTTCCGGCTTTTTCTCCGGAAAGCGCAGAGAGAATTTTTGCCTTTTGCCTGTCGTCGCCCATTGACGACAAGATATTAATGCACAAGTCGTCATCCAGAGTTTCGAGTATGCGGGCCGCTTCCTCTGGCCGCATCGCGGCATATACTTTTGCCAGTTGTTTGATGCGTTTCTTGTCAAGTTCGTCGCTCTGAGAAACAAGCTTTTCCAGCTTCGCGCGCTCCGCAGCCAGCTCGGTCCTGGTTTTCTCAAGCTCATCCTGCACAATTTTTACGCGGTCCTGTTGTTCCGCAAGGCCTTCCTTTTCGTGCTCCACATCGGCCTTTTCCTGTTCCAGCGCCACAAACGTCTGAGATTGAGTTGCCGCAAGCGAATCTCTCTTTGCACTCAGCTTCATGACCTTGATTTCTCTGTCTTTGGTCACGTCTTTTTTGGGTTGGTTCACTTCTATGCGCGCCGTGCCGGTGGCAAGCATGAGGACAAAGTAAATGACCGGGAACGAGAGTATCGCCGTCACGCAGATGATGATGATATCTCTCATCGTCAATTTCATAAGAATTCCCCTTTTCGCTTCATGCGAACAGACTTTGCCCCACCCGAAAATGAGCAAGCCCTGTGCCACGGCACGCGGAGAAGTCTGACGCGATTATTCAACAGATTGATATTATGATTGTTACGATTTTCGGTTCATGACGGATTCAGGCTTCTCAGCAACTTCTTCAGCACGATGAGAAGGAACCTATTACCTGCGCAAACGGCAAAATATTCCTTGCCCGAAGCAACTGATCGAAACGCATCGGGTTGCCGGATTCCCGAAGCGGAATCGCCGGCACCACCAGATGGGAAATCCGTGCCGCACCGATGCAGCGGTTCCGCAGTTCCGCAGGATATTGACATCATCTGTCCCGAATACTAAAATAGACTTGCGGAAGGCCTGGTCTTTTCACCGCGAGCGAGCAGAACCATCACCAATGCATTATTTGGCGGTATGTCAAATCTCATGAAAAAACTTCTTATTGTCGACGACAGCAAAGACATCAGAGAACTTATCATCGCTACGCTGGACCCAACCGAATACAAGGTTCTTGAGGCTGCCGATGCGATGCGGGCGATCGCCATAGCAACGGTTGAAAAGCCGGACTTCGTCATTATGGATGTGATGCTTCAGGGCAGCATTAACGGGATTGAAGCGACCAAAACCATCAAAAGCAACCCCCTTACCCGGAATTGCAAGGTAATTATCCTTACCGGAACAAATGAGAAATGGGTTCAAAAAGATGCGCTCCAGGCCGGCGCTGAATGCTATTTTGTCAAGCCATTCAGCCCGCTCGACCTGCTTCAGCGCGTGGAAGACATTGCGCTGGGCGGCGCGGTCGCGTAAAACCGGCAGGGGGAGAAACGTGCTGCTCAAATCCGCAAAAACACAGGCGCTCAAAAAGGAACTGGAGCTGGCGTCTTCCCAGTCGCTCAGGTATGCCCACGATTTTGCACGGCTGTACAAGGAGACCAAGAAACATAAAGACGAGCTGGCAGCCACCAATCGACAGCTCAAGCGATACGCTGAAGACCTGCAAAAGAACAATTCCCTTCTCAAGACCGTCAATAACGAATTGCAGGAAGCGTATTACGACACCGTGCATCGCCTTGTGCTCGCCGTTGAATATAAAGACCGGTTTACAGGCCAGCATATTGTCCGCATGAGCAAGTACAGCGCCCTCATTGCAGAAAAGATGGGCCTGCCGGAGCGTGACGTCCTCACCATTTTGTATGCCGCTCCCATGCACGATGTAGGCAAAATAGGAATACCCGATTCAATCATTTCCTCACCGCACAAATTGACAAGCGAAGAATTTAGCGTCATGAAGCGCCACACCATAATTGGCGCGGAGATCCTGGCAAATTCCAAATCTCATATCCTCACCGTCGCCGGCCAGATAGCGCTCACGCACCACGAACGCTGGAACGGCACCGGATATCCGTGCGGGCTTGCCGGCGACGCCATCCCTTTGCCGGGAAGGATCGTGGCCCTTGCCGACACGTTTGACGTTCTCACTTCGAAACGTTCCTATAAAGACCCATTCCCCATCGACCACGCCACTGAGGTCATCAAGAAGGAAAATGGAAAGCACTTTGACCCTCAGGTTGTGGATGCGTTTCTCGCCAACCTCGACAAAATAGCAAAGATCACCTGCGAATTGAATCCAAAAGTTTGCTAACCGCGAAGGTTCGCAAAGCGGCTACTCCCGTAACGCTGCCTGCAGTCGTAGTCGTGATGCCGCGGGGTTCTTCACTCCTGCCGAGTAATCCCCGGTCCATATACTTCACGCTCGTACCAGCATTCCGACCGCCCCGCGTTTTATGATCGTGCAGCATTGAAGCAACAATCGCCGTCATGTATTATTGTGTTCATGAAGCATGAAGGCACGGAAGAACGAGTTCGGTCGATCCTGCACATAGACATGGACGCATTCTTCACGTCTATTGAGCAGCGCGACGATCCTCGGTACAGAGGCAAACCGGTTGTGGTGGGAGCGCAACCCGGGCATCGCGGAGTCGTGGCCGCCGCCAGCTACGAGTCCAGGAAATTCGGAATTCATTCCGCCATGCCGATCAATGAGGCATTTCGGCGGTGCCCGCACGCCGTGTTCCTGCCGCCTCGCATGGATGCTTACGCCGAGGAGTCGCGCCGGGTAATGGCTATTTTGTCCGGTTTTTCGCCGATGCTTGAACAGGTTTCGGTGGACGAGGCGTTTCTCGATGTAACCGGCACCAGGAAACTTTTCGGCGACACATTGACAACAGCGAACACCATACGCCTCGCCATCAAGGAGCAGATCCATCTCACCGCGTCAATCGGCATCGCGCCCAACAAATTCCTGGCCAAGCTCGGCTCGGACATGAACAAACCGGACGGCGTGACCGTGGTTCCCATCGACCCGGCGGACAGTATTGCCTGGCTTGCGCCGCATCCGGTCCGCAAGATCTGGGGCGTCGGCAAGAAAACCGAGGAAACGCTTGGCAGAATGGGAATTGTCACCATCGGCGACCTTCAGAAGCGGTCTCGCGAGTCTCTTGTCGGCGCGTTCGGTCAATCGGGCCTCGACCTGTACGAACTGTGCCGGGGCATCGACGACAGGCCGGTGGAAAACCGTGAGGAAGCCCGGTCAATTTCACGCGAACATACCTTTGAGACTGATACGCGTGACCGGTTGCAATGGAAGAAAACCCTGCTCGCCCTTTCTCAGGATGTCGCCCGATCCGCGAGACAATCGGGAGTTACCGGCAGGACAGTAGTCCTCATTTTCCGCGGCCCGGATTTCACCAAACACACGCGGAGAAGCACGCTGCCCGCAACTACCGCTCTTGCCAACGAGATTTATTCCGCAAGCGTCAACCTATGCGATGCGCTGCCGTCCAACGCAAAACTCCGACTGGTCGGCGTCGGCCTCACCGGATTTGACCAGGATGTGCAGCTCGATCTTTTCCGCCAGGAGCAACCACAAGTGCCGTGGGAGAAATCCGAACGCGCAATTGACAAACTTGTCGACAGGTTCGGCGACGGAGTGATTGTTCGCGGGACCGATTTGACGAAATCGGAGGATACGTGATGTCTAGAAGTCAAAAAGTCTGAAAGTCAAAAGGTCTTAAGGTCGGAAGGCGATCAACGGTTGCGTCTTGACTTTAGACCTTTAGACTTTCCAACCTTTGACATCTTTAGCCCGCCTCTGCGTCGTTGTCGTTTGCTGCTGGCGGTTGCGTCTTGACTTTAGACCTTCAGACATTCCGACCTTCGACGTTTTCAGCGCGCCTCGCTTCGCGCCTTTAGTCGCGCATTGAGCGCCTTGATATTGTCTATTGCATTCGCTACGGCCTGTGCGTTGTAATGATTGTTGTACGCCGCTGCCACCACATTCGTTTTTTGCCCGAGTTTGAGCTGGTCAAGCGCGTGCTGTTCGACCTCTTCCTCGCTGTAGCGGTAGTCGTACCTGCCGTTGCGCTGCTGCAGGCGCTGTTTGGCCGTTGCCGCCTTTGCCTGCGGATACCAGTTTGCCGTGTTTCTTCCCGAATACCGGACATAGCCTTTGGGCGTGGTGGCGTACGCCTTGAGCGGAAACACGTGCTCAAACTGGGGAATATCGGTATTACAGATGCCGACGCCGAAGTCTTTAAGCTTCTGCAGCACTGCCTCGCGGTGCCAGGTGATGTGCCTGAATTCGATGTGAACGTCGATTTTCCGACTGACTGCCGGCTCGCATACCGCAAGAAGATATTCGAGCTTCTTGAGGCTGTGCGCGTTATGGTCTTCGAGCTGGATGAGAAAACTGTAGAACCTGCCGGATTCGACCAGCGGCGCCACAGCGTCTATGTGGCGTTCCATGGCTTCCTTTGATTTTCGCGCGTCCCACTCCTTGGTATGCGACACACTCTGATGCGCCTTGACCGCGTACAGGGAATTAACCAGGCTTCGGCGGTCGATATCGAGGTAAGTCTGCCGCACCGGCTCCATATAAAAGCTCGCGTTTATCTCGACAAAACGGAAATACTTCTGATAGAACTTGAGACGGTCGTAATCTTCGGCAGAACTGGTGTCGCCGTCATTTTGCGAGCGCTTCCGCTTGGGTGGATTGAAAACGCCGATCCAGTCGTCGAAATAGTAGCCCGATGTGCCGACGTAAAATCCGCTGGCTGTAATGTCGGGAGGAATTTCAAAGGGTTTCCACGCCGGCGCCGGGGGAATTTTGGCGGCTGGTGGTTGTTGGCCGGAGAAATCGAGGGGTTGGGTTGGCATAGATAGTATATAAATTAGTCTTGGTGGGGACACCGCCATGAATGTCTCTGGTGGGGAGAAGTATGCGCTTTCTGCCCTTCCTGTTGGGCAGGCGCAATCCTGGGGTGCAGCTTCCGCCGCCCCCCCCCCTGACAAAAGCTAAACGCCTCGTTGAGCGGCGGCGATCTGCACCCAACGCCTTCCTGTAGGTATGCCGCTTCGCGGCGATAAAAAAGATCAAGCATTTCTGTATGCCATGACATCTTGACAATGGTGATAACTGCCCTCTGCCACGCGTTAGGCAGGACCGCAGTGCGCGCCAGAGCGCGGGGCAGGCCGACCCGGCGCCGCAGGCGCATAGGGCGGCCGGCACCGAGGCCATCGGCCGAGCACGAAGGGAGGGCCGACCCGAGACCGCGTTTCAACGCGGGCGAAGGGGAACGCCCAAATCTACTGTCAAGATTTGAGACAGGCTGTACTTCCCCCACAAAAACATTATTTACTTATAACAATATTCCCATTCCTCACGACCGCAAATCCCATCCTCATCCGTATCTCCCCTATGCTCCTGCCTATATTCTCCTGTTTCATCTGCGCCCCAGCGTCGAACAAATCGAGCTGGCATTCGCGTTCGTTAAAAGGCCGCGCAGATGCCGACAGGCGCCGTACCGCTATGCGGCGCGTGTACGCCTGGTCAAACAAAACGCAACAACACTTGTACAGCAGCGTAAAGTCGCTCGTGGGAGACAAAAGCTTCATGGAACGCTGCACGGCTTTGTCATCGGAATAGCGCACCGTACACGCGACGCTTCCGGCTTGCAGATGGGCCGTTCTCAGTTCAAAAACGAGCCTGTCGACAATGCCGCGGATATGGCTCATGAGGGTAGCAACGTCGTTTTCGTCCCGCGCGAGTGTTTGTCCCGTTTCGATGTCCGGGAGGATCGCAGCCGGTCGCGTTTCGAGAAACACGCCATGTGCCATGTTGTAAAGTTGCCGGCCATCGTCGCCGAACCTGGCTTTGAGGAACCCTTCGGACAGCCTCTGGATATCGGCAACGGTACGGATGTTGTAATCGCCAAGACGGCGCCGCATCGCAACAGAAAGGCCGGGCAGCGCCTCTACGGCAAGCGGGGCGAGCAGCGCAGCTTCTTCTCCCTGCTCGCATACGGTAATTCCGTCCGGCGCTGCGCTGCGAGCGGCCATGGTTGCGATATACGGCGATACGCCCGCGCCTGCCGCACAGTTGCGAATGGCCAGGGTCGATTTGACGGCAAACCGGATTTCGGCAGCCAGCGAATGGAACCGCGGCCCAAGGAGCCTCCTCATGCCGGTAGCATTTACAAGTGCGCTTCCGCGGGGATTCACCCGAACGTCGGGCGAAAAGACCGACAGCACCGTGGCGCAATCGTCGGCAATTGCCGCGCTCAGCGCGGGTTCTTCCGGGATAATCCGGATGTCGCTGAAACGCTCTGCAAGTTTCGCAACCGGGAAGCCGTGATATATTCCCCGGTCCTGCGCCTCGGGCGACAGCGACGTGACAATACTTTTATGGCTGTTTGCCTGCTGCCGTACAATAACAAACGGAATTCCATTCACTGCCGGGTGATAGGCAGAATAGGCCTGGGCCGGGAAGTCGGGAATATAAAGGCTGATGTACCAATTCATATTCAAATTCAATTAAGATGTTTTGATGAGGGCACCGCTATGAATGCCTCTGGTGGGGAGAAGTATCTCCCCTGGGGTGCAGCTTCCGCCGCTCCCCTGACAAAGTCAAAACGCCTTGTGGAGCGGCGGCGATCTGCACCCACACCCCTCTCAGCGGGAACGTGCGCGATGCGCAACGTTTACGCATTGCGCGCGTCACGTTCATGCTCCGCGTCCCGCTCCGCACCCTTCGGGCTGCCTTCGGCAGTGGTCTCCGCGCGTCCTGCGTTTCGGCTCCAGACAACCGGCGTTTCATTCAATGTAGGGGCACAAAATTTTGTGCCCCTACATTGAATGAAACGCCGGTTGGCTGGACCTTAGGGATTGCGCCCGCCCAACAGGAAGGGCGGATAGCGCACTTCCCCCACAAAAAATATTATTATTTCACGCCGCTTTCACCTCATCCCCGTACACAAATTCTTCATTGTAAGACCTCAATAATCTCTTGCTCGCCAGCTCGAAATCAACAATGGACGGCGACCATTCCACACAGCGAATCGACTGCGCGAACACGGCATGCGTGCCGAAGTTTTCCTTGACATAGCCGGAAATAACGTACGGCCCGGGCCGCTGCGTAACCTCGGCGTAGGCCGCATACACGTCGGGCCACATCACGATGTCGGCGCAGCCGGATTTGTCTTCTATGGTAATGAATTTCATGTCTCCCCTGCCCGCTACCGTGTGCATGCGCGAGGTGATGGGCCAGCCGAACACCTTGACACCCCTGCCCGCGTACCCGGAGACATCGTTGCACAGCACCGCGTTTCTCGCCTCGGGATGCAGATCGAGTATGTCCAGAATATTGCCCGACAGCATGAACCCCAGCTGTTCCAGTTCGTTAAGGCATTTTCTGGTAAGCGAATAATCGGAAAGACCGGGATGCACGTCGGCATCGGACACGCGCAGGCCGCCGAACAGATCGCCGTCGGCATCGCGCACGCGGCCGTGCACCGCGTCCAGCTGGGCCAATAGCTCGGGCTGGTTCAGGTTGAACCCGTCGAAACAACCCGTTTTTATGAGCTTTTCGATCTCACTTTTGCCCGCGTTTGTCCTGCCGATAAAATCGACGAGGTTGCGGAACGGGCCGTTCTTGTCGCGTTCGTCAACAACGGCCTGCAGGGTACGGGAGCACATGCCCTTGATGTGCATAAGCCCGATGGACATAAACCGCCCCTTGCCGCAGCATTTGACCCTGCTCGTATTGATATGGAGCGGATTGATTTTGATGCCCAGCCGCCGCGCCTCGTTGATATAGGTGTCGGTGGAGTAAAATCCGTGCAGGTTGGAGATGACCGACGCCATGAACTGCGCCGGGTAATGCGCCTTGAGAAAGGTGCATTTGAACGACAGTATCGCATAGCTCAGGCTGTGTGATTTACAGAATGAAAACCCGATAAACGAGCTTACCCGCGTCCACAGCTCAAGCGCCTGTTCTTGTGTGAGGCCGCTTGTCGCCATGCAGCCGTCCATGAATTCCGCTGCAACGGCCTCGTAATCGTCGGGCGCGCCGTCGTGCTGGCTGTTCATCATCTTGCGCACGCGGTCTGCGCGCCGGAAGCTCATGCCAGCGATGTCGCGGCAGATCTTTACCACATCTTCCTGGTATACGATGCAATCGTGCGTTTCGGACAGAATCGGCTCAAGCGACGGATGCAGGAATTCCCAGTCCACTATTCCTTGTTTCATTTTTCGGTGGCGTTCCACAAATACCTTAGTGTATTGCGCGCCGGCAGGGCGCACTGCACTTGACGTTATGCCGATTTCCTCGAAACTGCTCGCCAACGCCTGCCTGTTGAGCTTCATCTGCGCAGGCGATTCGATGTAGAAAATGCCGCGCGTGCGGCCTTTCTCTATCATGTCGAGCACCGCAGGGTCGTTCTGCACGTGATCGCTGTCCCACACGCGAGGATCGGTATAGCCCTGCTCGTCTATCTGAAACAACGTGTCGCGCAGCACCGACAGACTGCCGTTGCCCAGCACATCGAACTTGATAAGGCCCAGATCGTCTATGCCCGAGTGCATGTCGATCTGCGTGATGATCCTGTTCTTGACCCCGCCGGAATATTCGCATGCCACGTGCCGCCACACGGGTAGATTGGTGACGATAATGCCGCCCGGATGCTGGCCCAGAAAGCGCGGTTTCCCCTGGACCAACTTTGCATAGGCGAGTATTCGCTGGATGTCCGGATCGTCCTGTGGCAGCCGCGTTTCGATGAGGCCGCTTACCTGCTCCTCGCTGTAGCCGAACACCTTGGCAACCTCGCGGAACGCTGCGCGACGATTCATGTGATTGACCGTTGCCAAAACCGCAACACGGTCGCGCCCCCAGGTGTTTACAAAGTAGTCGAATGCCGCGTCGCGCTCGTCCCAGCCGAAATCGAGGTCCGCATCGGGCGGACTTGCACGCTCCTCGTTGAGAAATCGCTCGAAGTATAGATTGTAACGCACTGGGTCTAAATCACTTGCGCCGATATTGTAAAACGTAATGCTGTTTGCCGCAGACCCGCGCATGAGCGTACAATCCGTGGGCTGCCGCAGGCCCGATGCAGAGCGGCTGTTTGCCCAGTCGCGCACCTGCTTTACCATAAGGAAGTATGAGGCAAACCCGAGTTTGTTGATAACCGCTAGTTCCTTTTCCTGGATTTCCTTTGCCTTGTGGTACGACGGCGTAGCGCCGTATCTGCGGTCCAAACCCTCACGCGCGACTTTTCCCAGGTATTGTTCGGGCGTCAACCCGTCCGGCACGGAAATTTTTGGGAATACCCAGTTGCCCAGTTCAAGATCGGCCCTGCACTGGCCGGCAATCCGTTCGGCATTCATAATCGCTTCGCCGCAGCCGGCAAAACGGTTCGCCATTTCCTCTGCGTCACAGAAATACGCACTGTCGGCCGCCATTTCTTCTGGCCTCAGCCGCGACAGCGTTGAGCAATGGCCAATGGCGCTCAGGATGCGGTGCGTTTCCCAATCCGATTTTGTAAGAAAATGCACGTTGTTGGTTGCCACGACCGGAACCCCCAGCTGCTGCGCCGTTACCGAAAGTTTTTTTGACGCATCACGAGAGGCGGCATCCAGATGCAATACCTCGCCGTAGAGATTTCGCACATTGGGCGTGAGCGCAAGCTCGCGCAGAACGCGCGGCGAAGACGTGAGGAGGAAAAGGTCGGGGAATTCCCTGCCGAATATCCGTGCAAATGTAAATGCTTCCTGGTGCAATTGGCGCAGCGTGATGATCTCGCATATGTCGGCATAGCCGTTCTTGTTTTTCGCCAGCGCAACGACGTTGTCGCGAGGATGTTTGGGGTCGGTGAGTTCAACGCCGAGGATAGGCTTAATGCCGTTTTCCATGCACAAAACGTAAAAATCGATGAGCCCGCTCATGCGATTGGTGTCGGTGAGGGCCAGCGCAGCCATGCCCCGGGCCTTTGCCGCTGCGACAAGCTCCTTTACCTTTGGCACGCCTGCGTGGAAGGAATATTCGGAGTGGGTGTGTAAGTGAGTAAATTGCATTTGCTAATTCTTATTATTAATAGTCTGAAGGGGGCACCGCTAGGCTGTCACTAGTGCGCCCTTTCTGTTGGGCGCACGAATTCCTAGCCCTTGCTTCAAACTGAGTCGGGAGCTTCACTCCCGAACCCAGACCAAGGGGTACTCAGCAGCGAGTACCCCTTGGATCCCCGCGCCGCGCCTGCAGCGTCGCCTGATCCTGATGCCGTCGGGCCGCTCGTGAACTCACCCGGCAAATACTATCCGTCAAAAACATTGCACCGGCACAACTGTAAAAATTTCTTCAAGCCATACACACGCCGGGCTCGGACAGCACGAGCGGCCAAACCTCCGGCCTCAGGGGCGGCGCTGATGGCGGAAAGGCGATAAGAAAATCTTGCATCCGATAATGCACATGTCAACACCAAAATGCTGTCTTGACTATCTAAATATCTTCCCTGAACAACTTCACCACCCTCCCCATGATCTCAAAATCGCTTCCCGGCTCCACCGTGATGGGCCCCATGAAATCGTTGTCCGGAATGAGTTTGATGCAATTGGCCTCCTGTTTTACATATTTGAGCGTGACGTCGCTGCCGATGCGTACGGCCGCCACGTCACGCCGCGTGACGAACGACTGGCGCTGCACCACCACCACATCGCCGTCGCGGATGCCGCGGTTGACCATGGAATTGCCTTTCACCCGCAATGCAAATTTGTCTCCCCGCTCGTTGGTGACGCCGAGCGCGTCCCACTCAAACCATGTTTCCACGTTTTCTATGGCTTCTATGGGCACGCCCGCGGCGATGCTGCCTAACAGCGGAATGCGCGAGCTTGCGCGAACATGGCTGCGCACGATGCGCGTGGGCGTTACATGCCGATTTTTGCCGCTTGTTTCGGCAATGAAGCCTTTTTTGCGCAGCACCGCAACATGGTTGGTCACCGAATTCGCCGAACTCCATTTGAACTTCCGGGCGATTTCTTCGTAGGTGGGGGAACTGCCGGTTTGCACATACCGCGACTCGATGAAAGCCAGAACCATTGCCTGCTTTTTTGTAAGCCCGGCTTCACCATGAGCATTGTCGTCCATGCGCGCATCGGATAAGATCATCGCAAACCCTCTCTATGTATTAAAGCCACATTAAACATGTATAATATACACGTATTGGAAAAGTAAGTCAACAAAATAATGGCATATACGGGAGGGAACAAGCACCGTAGATGTTGCGACTCTGCGAAGCCGGACTCTTTTTCCAGGGCAGTATTGTCTTGTGCAAACACTGATTGTAGCGCCGCCCGAGGTTTCTCTTTCACGGCAGCCCGCACACCATTTCAAAAACAATTTTCTTGCTATTATTTTCTTGGCAGAAATTAATTTAGAATATAAGATTGAAGTCAATTCGGCAGTACATTCAACAAAAAATGCCGAAAAAAGTGTACGCGTTTCTTTTCACCATCCATTCAACCTTTTAAAGGAGTGTTTCATGAAAGTCACAATCAAAATGGTTCTCGCAGCCTTCGTGGCAGCTACGTTCGCGGTCGCAGCAATGGCCGAAGAACCCGCACCGGCAGCAGCTCCTGCAGCGCAGACATCAGTAGCGCCTGCCAGCACGGAAACCGCTCCGGCAGACACCACGAAGTCAAAGAAGAAAGCCAAGAAGGCCAAGAAAGCCAAGAAGGCCAAGAAAGCCGCTGCAGCAGACAGCACAATGGCAAAGTAATTATCGCGAACTACGCGAATCGAATAGTAAAAAAGGCGGAGGATGCAAGTCCTTCGCCTTTTTGATTTGCGGTTGTGTATTCCGAAAATCAGTTGGTATTTGCCAAAAATTGGAACACGCTGGAATTTTTCGTCATGAACTGCGAGACTACGTTCTCAAGCCCCGGAATATCTGCATCCTGGAAGCTGCTTACGTCAATGTTTGACTTCACAAACGCCTGTACCGGGTGATCGGTGATATAGGCATCGGACTGTTTCTGGTCCTTTGCATTGACCAAAGCCGTCACATCGCCTTTCTTCACGACCTTGAAAACCGGCTGCCCGTTGGCGCCGCTTGGATTTATTGCCACAACGTACTGGCCTTTTGTTTCCGGGTGAAGCGACTCGTACCTCTTTACTTTCTTTTCAAGGTTCTGCCAAAGGTTGCTCCACACAGCGGTTTTGTTGATCTTGATATTCGAAGAAGCCTGCGAGCTCAGAAGATCGGAAATCCAGGAATTTTGTTTTTGCGTGGTCGGAAGCAGGCCGGACACACCTTGGCCGAGCAACGTCATCAACGGATTGGAGCCATTGTTGCCGCTCGCCGAATTGTTGAGCAGGCTCTGGTACTGTTGAATGACGGAGTTGATGGACGATGAAGTCATCAGTCGAACCCTCGATCAAGGTTTGCCGCCTATTATGTGTATCGGCTTTGTCTTTGCAATCCTTGACCGAAACGTTGCAAGCACGGTAGCGTGAGCTAGGGCAAATCGAGAAAGTCTCCAAAGTACTCCTCCCCGGCCTCGCGCACCGGTCCAGCGCCCTTTGGGGCCTGGCGCTTATACCGGGCATCGATCGGCTTTCCCTCCCGTAATTCATCGATGCTGCGAAACAAAGCCAGATCTTTTTTGCAATCCGGACATCGTTTTGTTCCTGCGGGATACGTTGCTCCGCACGAAGGGCAATGCAAGGGCAGGTTGTCGAAAGAAACGAGCGCCACACCGCAGTCGGGACACTCGTCCTTGTCTTCGCGGAATTCGGCAAGGCATTGCGGACAAAAAACGGGCATTGGGGTGCTCTTTGGGCTTCAGCGCTTGATGGTCTGCGTTCCGGACGCGGCCATTTTTTCCGCATGGCCCTGCCTGCCTATTTCCCTTATCTGACGTATGCAGGCTGCCCGGTCGGACCGGAACAGAACGCCAAAAACCTTTGACATGAGGTTGTTGAACTTCGCGCATTCCATGGCATCCGTGAACTCCTTGCATTCCGCGCACGACGAGATGTCTTTCTCCTTGCAGCACGACCGTATCTTGCACCATGCGGCTTTGTCGTTGCCGGCGCAGCCTCGGCAGCGTTCTTTGAGATAGGAACCGCAGGCACCGCAATAGAGGCCGCAAAAAGCGACCAGGGACGCGTCAGCAGTGATTTCACGCATGTCAACCTCCTTATGTCAATGTGCGACGGAAAAGCGTTTTCCGCGAGCCTCATTTTGCCTGCGACTCACCGTCATTGTTCTTGAACAGATCCTCGATGATCTCCCGGGCTTCCCGCGCACGCCTTTTTTCAACAATGAATTTTACGGTCCCGGTGACGGGGTTGAACCCGCCGAGCAGCCCGGCGCCGAACAGGCTTTGTAACTCTTCCCCTTGTGCATTGTAGGGAATGCCGGCCGCCTCCAGGGCGCCTTTAATGAGCATGAGCTCAGGCATCAACGATGTCTCGTACACTGTGACAAATGCGACGTCCACCGGCCGGGGGTTGCCTTCCAGAAAATCCTCCACGGATTTGTACGACACCAGCTCCGTCCCGCACATCGGGCACATGAGCGTGCCTTTGGCGTACTTTTTTCCGCACGAAGCGCAATGCGGCGGGAGATCTGCGAAAGTAACGAGCGTGAGCTCGCATTTGGGGCAGGTTTTGTAGCCTTCAACGTATTCGGACAGGCAGTTGGGACAGAAAAGCGACATTGGATTTCCTCGTCTTCTTTAACGCACGTGGAACTGCGACCTCTTTTGCCTCCCGTTTATCGTCTCTATGCGGCGCCACGAGCTTTCGTCGTTGAGCGCCTGCCAGCGCCGCTCTTCCTTGATGTAGTTCCAATCCTTGTCGTTCTGGTAATAGATCTGGATGTCCTTGCCTTCGAGAATGTTGAGAATCTCGTTGTCGTGATAGTTGAGCGCGTCGAAATCGGTGAGCGCCTTCTGCGCCATTTCGGAGTAAATCCTGTTGAGGTCAAGCAGCAGGTCGTTCACGTTCTTTTCCAGCTTGCTCACATCGAGCCCGATACGCCGCGCTTCCCTGATGGTGATGGGGTAACTGTGGGACGGATAATCGGAGTTGAGGTGCCTGCTGATCCGTTCCGCCTCCGCCTCGTCCTTGATATGATACGACAATATTTCCTTGCAGATCTTTGTCGACAGGGAACTCGACCGGTCTATTGCTCCTACCACCAGAGGATGGATATACTTGAAGATATCCGAATAAGGATTGCCGTCGGACGGTTTCCTGTTCTCGTTCCATAACTTTACGATACGTGAAAGTTCGTCCTGGCTCACGCTTACCTTGCGGTTCTCCAGGGGTTCCACGGGCGACATCGCGTGCGTGAGGGACGAATCGATGGCGGTAAGGTGAGCAAGCGGTCCCATCTTGATTGTATCCGCGCCCACGGCGATCATTGTGGCTGCGGATGCGCATTCCATGGGAACGAGCGCCACCACTCTCTTGTAGTACTCCCGGATAAGGTTTACCATTCGAAGCGATGGTTCCACTTCCCCACCGCTCGATTTGATAAAGATTGCTATTTCCTTTCCAGAGCCCACTTTTTTGAAAAGCTCGTACAGGGCGATAACATCGTTGTCGCACACATTGCCGCGATTCGACGTCCAGTAGATGAGCAGCTTGGTGCCGATGATGCTTTGAATCCTGGTTATGAGTTCCTGCGATTTCTCGTAGAGCAATGGAGGCTGTTTGACGGGTTTCTTTGACGCGAGTCTGGGCATTCGAAGGCCTTTCGTTGTTACGCCGACTTTTCCCTGAGAGGACGATATCTGCGCGATTTCTGCAGAGTATCGTTGCAGCGGGATTTCCCGCATGCGGCAATTACGGCCGGGCGCCGCCTTTTTCACGAGACTTAGGTTTTTCCTCAAACTCTTCGCAGAATTTGCCGGTCGCTTCATACACGGTTTGCGACGGAGCATACTTTGACTTGAACTTGAAGACCGTGCACCCCTTGGGGAAATGCGGGTCCCAGGTGACATGGAAATGCTTGCACTTGACGCAGTCGACCTCTGATTTTGTCGGCATAGTGATAAAAGATACTTCAGTGCAAGGGGCTCAATTGAAAGACCCCGCAGCACCACGACTGGATTACAGAACGACAATCGCTCTGTAACACCGCACCGTTTCATCCCGTCAAATGCCAGTGTACGATTAGGTCGGAGGCTCCGGTCATGGGGAGCCTGAATTGAATCTCTTCACCTTTTTCATCGGGGGTTTCATGCGCAGGGTTATGATTTTCGCATCATGTTTGCTCGCAGGTTATTTCTCGGGTATATCTGCCCAGTCCGGGCAGGGCGCCCAGGGATCACATCATCAGATGATGTCGGTGCAGGACCGGGTCAACCAGCTCAAGACTCAGCTTGATCTTTCTGCGGACCAAGTCACAAAAATAACCGCGATCATGCAGAGCCAGCGCGACACTATGCAGACGTTGCGGCAAAAATTTGGCGACGACCGTCAAGGTATGCGGCAGGCGATGACAGCGCTTCGCGCACGCTTCGACAAGGAGATCTCGGCGGTGCTCACCGGCGTCCAGCGGGGAAAGTATGAAGCCCTGATCGCGCAGCGGCAAAAGGAAATGGGCGCCCAGGGACAAGGACATGGTAGGCCCGCTTCGCAGGACGGCAACGCGCAGTAGGTGTTGACGTTTGCATAGCGAAGGTCTATTTTCGGGCGGGCCCGGCAATCCGGGCACGTTCGGACCGACACCCCGGTGAGCAGCCTGTAATGCGCTCGCTGTGGGATTGAAATTGAGGCGTCAACACAGGCGCGGTCCACGGATGCGCTGAGAGATTGCTGCGTTTCAAACCGATTTGCAAATAAGCTCCTCCAAACACACCCGCTTTCATAAATCAAATCTCGATTCAGCCTCACTGAGACAGGCGCGTTATTGCGATTCTGGCAGGCCGCCGGCAGGAAAAGTTGTGGACGTGCGACTATTCCGAAGCGTATCTTCCCTGTGAACAATCACGGTCAAAGGCCGTGTTCGCCGCTGGAAAGGGCAAAGACGTTACTGTATAATTGCTGAAAGCACTGCACTACCTTATACTTACCAAGCGGCAGCGACAAAACCCCCAACGGGTATTTCAGCTAATCTCCCTTGAAGTAATGAATGGCATATCCTTTGCGTATGACAAGCGGGAAACATCCGATTCGCCCGCCAAGTTACATGGAAGATTGGAAAACACCTTGATGAAAAAACTCACCCTATTCGTTATTCACCATAAAACCATCGTCATATTTGCCTGGAGCGCGGCATTTTTGCTGGGCGGCGTCTTTTTCCTGAAGCTTCCGGGAGTATTGCAGGGAAGCAGTGATATCATTCCCAACAGTCCTTCGGATTTGGTAACCCAGACTATTCAGGCGAAATTCGGCGCGGGAAAAGCTTATACCTTTCCCGTCGTGATGACCAGCTCCGTGATCGGAGTCACGGACCCAAGGTTTCCCGCTGCTGCACGCTTGCTTTCCGCCTCCCTCACCAAAGACCCTTGCGTCGTGCGACAGGTTATGCACGCATGGAACAGCAATGTCCCGGAACTTCTCGGGAAAGACGGGCATTCCGCGCTTCTGCTCGTTACCCCGGATGTGCGCACATATACGCAGGCCGAAATGATTACACCAAAGGTAAGGGAAGCAATCCGACATGCGGGGCTTGATTCCGCCTTTTCCGTTTATGTCACGGGAACGGCCGCTATGTACCATGACATGAACCGGTTTTCTTCTGACGATTTGCTCAAGGCGGAGAGCTGGGGTATTCCATTCACACTGGTGGTTCTTATTGTTGTATTTGGTTCGCCCATTGCGGCCGGCGTACCTCTGCTGCTTGCGTTTATCGCCATGACCATCGCGCTCGCCGGTCTTTACTTTCTGAGCATGGCAATGCCGGTAGGCATTTTCGCCCAAAACGCGGTCTCCATGATAGGCCTTGGCGTTGGAGTGGATTATGCACTGTTCATCCTGAGCAGGTACCGCACTGCATTGCAACGCGGCTCCTCGGTGACGGAATCGTGCATGGAAGCCATGAATAGCGCAGGTCATTCCGTTCTTTTTTCCGGAATCACTGTGGCCGTCGGATTCGCGGCGTTGTTCCTCACCCGAGCCCGGTTCCTCCATACCATAGCATTCGGCGGTGTTGTGGTCGTTGCGACCGCACTGGGCGTCGCCCTTACTCTCCTGCCCGCACTTCTCGTTCTCATGGGCTCGGCCGTGAACTGGCCCTTTAAAATCCGGACACAACCTGCCGGGCGTACCGCCGGGACTCTCTGGGAGAAGATTTCGTTTCGCATTATGCAAAGGCCGCTTCTCTTCACGGTATTCGCGCTGGTTATATTGGGTCTGCTTATGGTCCCGGCACTGCGCATGAAGGCCTGGAACATCGGCTGCAAAGACCTTGATCCTTCCATGGAAACCTGTCGGGGATTCGAGGTGCTTAAGAAGAACTTTGCGCAAGGCTGGATGGGACCGGTGCTTCTCCTCGCAGAAAGCGGCAGTGACGGCACGCTATGGACCCCGCAGGCGCAGGATGCGCTGCTTTCGATCACTGCAAAGCTGACGAAGAAATACGACATTGCCTGCGAAATAGGCTTTCCCCGGCTGCTGACCGAACTCGGAATGTTCCGGTCTCTTGTACACTCGGTGGGCGATCTTCCCGCCGGGACGCAGCCCACCGCGGCAAACGCCGTTAGCGACGATGGAAAATCGGCGCTGATAATTCTGGTCCCGAAACAGGCTCCCGAAAGTAAAGATATCATGAAATGGGTGACAGACCTCAGGCGCCAGCAATGGCCTGAAGCGGCGGCCGCCGGCCTTCGGATGCAGGTTGGCGGTGTGAGCGCCATGGTGTCCGATTTTGACAGGGAGATGTTCGACAGCCTGTGGCGCGTCATTCCGGCTGTTCTCGGTCTCACGTTTCTGGTCCTGATGATCCTTTTTAAATCCCTTGTTATTCCTCTGAAGGCTACGATCTTCAATCTGTTCTCGGTGCTTGCCTCATACGGATTTCTCGTCCTGGTGTTTCAATACGGCATCGGGGCGTCGGTTTTGCACCTGGAACCGCCCGGAGGGCTGTCCTCTTTTCTGGTGCTCATGCTGTTCACGATACTGTTTGGTTTGTCGATGGACTACGAGGTCTTTCTCCTGGCCCGCATCAAAGAGGAATATTCCGCAACGCACGACAATAGCCGTGCCGTCGCGCTCGGGTTGAAGCATACCGGCGGCCTTATCACCTGCGCCGCGCTTATCATGGTGTGCCTTTTCGCTTCGTTCGGGTTCACCAGCCTCACCGCTACGCGGGAGCTGGGATTGGGATTGGCGTTTGCGGTCTTGCTTGACGCAACACTCATACGGGTGGTACTCGTCCCGGCTCTCATGAAACTGCTGGGACCACTTAACTGGTGGTTTCCGTTTAGGCAACGATAGGAGTGAAGAACCTCACAGCACCACGACTAGGACTGCATACAACACTACAGGAGTAGGCGCGACAGCGAACCTTCGGGGACCGCGATTACAACCGGATGTACGCCCGAGTGAGCAGCCTGTAATCCGCAAACTTTGGGATTGACAGACGAAAGGATATGAAACTGAAACTCGTTGCACTGCATACAAAAGGCCAGAAAAAGCGTTTTGTGGAATTCATCTACGGTCTGTACGCAGGCGACCGCTCTTGGGTCGACAGTTCCCTGTTTGTCATGAAAATGTTCCTGTATCAGACCGACACCTTCACGAGACAGAATTTCATCCGGCCGATCGCCGTCCGGGAAGACGGCCGGACGCTCGCGCAGTGCATGTTCATCCACGATCCCCGGCTCCCCTATTTGCAAATCGGCTTTTTTGACGCTTTGCAGGACCAGACCGAGGCTGTCGGCATGCTTCTTGACGAAGCGCAAAATGCGGCGCGAATCACAGGCGTGGACAAGGTTGTTATCGGATTGCACGGGCATGTGAGCTATGGCGTGGGAATTCTTATGCCCGGCAGGGAAAATAGGATTTCTTTTGACAGCCTCTACAACAAACCTTACTATTGCGACTACTTCGAGGTTCCCGGATTTGAGAGGCACACCCTATCGACCTACACGTTCAAGCTCGACGATGTCCGGCAACGCATTACCGGGCTTGGCCGGACCTATGAGGAGTTCTCGTTCAGGACTATGCGCCTCAACGATTACAAAAACGAAATGATCCTGTTTGGAAAGCTCTGCAACGGGTGCCTGCGTCAAACTTTCCTCTACTTTGATCGCGACCCCGAAAATCTTTTTGAGCTCATGTCGGGCCTCAAACCGCTTCTGCGTCCGGAGCACCTCATTTTTGCCCTCAAAAACGGCCGGGAAGCAGGCTTTTTCTTCTGGCACCCGGATTACAATGCCGTGTTGCCGCCGGGCAGGAAGAACTCTCTCGTTGCCCTCATGGCCAGGTATTTCTTGCTTAAATCGACGATAGACACGGTGAAAATAAACGCCGTCGGGGTGCTTCCCGAATATCAGCGGACCGGCGCTATTGTCGGCCTCTTCGACGCCGCACTGCGGCGCGCCCCCGCCCAATTCAAACGCGGAGAAACCAATTTTGTCTGGGACAGCAACCGCAATTCCCGGATGTTGAACCTCAAGCTGGGGAACACTGTCGACCGAAGGTATGCCGTATATTGCATGGAGATCGCGCAAGGGGGTTGTTTATAGAGCTTTTTCGCTCAGCCAGGGAACTTCCTCCGGAGTGGGACGACCTCTGCGGAGACAATCTCTATTTGACACGGGAATTCCAGCAATTTATTGAATCGATTGATGCCTGTGAACAAACCTATTGCATTTTCCGCAACTCTGCCGACGCAATCGACACCATCCTGATGACGTATGTGAGGCACAATTTCAATCTGTTCATGTTCACTCCTGTGCACGTTTCCCTCCGCGTCACCTTTGTCTACGTTCCGCTGTCGGTCACGCGGCCCGGTATTATTTGCCGCGGTGAAACCCGGGAGGAATTAGCCGCCCATATCAAGGGCATCAAAGGATATAAACTGTTCCTCAATACCGCAACTGATTTCCGTCTTCCCGGCTTTATTCAGGTGAGAACTTTTCCCCGGTGCGTTCTTGATCTTCGCTGGAACTCGTTTGACCACTACATGCGCGACCTGAGAAGCGGCTACCGCCACCGATATAAAAAAGCCCTCGCAAAATCAACTCCGCTCACCTTCCGGATGCTTGACGATAACAGGCAGTTTGACCACAGGCTCTACGCGCTCTACGAGGAGGTCTACAAAAGTTCGCCTTATAAAATCGAAAAACTCCCCGTCGGCTTTTTCCAGGGGCCCTTTTTCAAAATCGGCATTCTCGAAAAGGGGTCTGTTGCGGTCGGGTTCATCCAGCTGATCGAGAACGGGCCTGAGCTTATTTTTGAATTCGTCGGATTCGACCACCGTATCAACAGTCAGTACGACATCTATATCAGCCTGCTCCTCAAAATCGTCCAATACGGAATCGAGCACCGGTTCGAGCGCATCGATTTCGGCCAGACCGCGGACGAAGCGAAACTCAAAATCGGGTGCCGCTATGAGCCGCTCTTCGGGCTTTTGCACCATTCAAATCCGCTTGTCCACAATTTCACCGGAGCGTTTGTCCGCAGGATAGAATACAAACCGCTCGATGAGCAAAAATTTCACGTCTTCAAACCGGCGTTGCCACGCCTGGTCACGCAAGAAACGAGCGCACAATGGGCCTGAACGTCGCCCTTATCAGGCCGAAGCCGCACCGGGATTCCATCGGCCTGCAGCAGTTCATGGTCTGCGAGCCGCTTGAGCTCGAGTATCTCGCCTCCGCTCTGGAACGCGCCGGTCACCACGCCGAGATACTCGACATGATTCTCGAACCGGAGCACCGCCTTCTGCGCTTTATCGATTCGTTCAAACCCGCCATTGTCGGATTCACGGCATACTTACCGCATGTCAAGATCGTAAAACAATATGCCGTTTCCATAAAAGAGCGCAACCCAAAAATCATCACCGTTGCCGGCGGCGTGCATGCCGAAGTGAACCCCGGCGATTTTGATGGGGCTTTCGATTTCATCGCAAAGGTAAATGGCATCAGAACCATGGTGGCCATCGCCGATGCGGTTGCCGCCGGAGCGGCCGTCGAAACCGCGCGGCAAGCCATCCCCGGCGTCTGGAACGGAACGGGAAAGACGTACGACCTCGAAACGGCCTGGGATTATCCTTTCCCCGATCGTGAGAAGACCGCCCGGTACCGCGGCCGCTACAACTACATCTTCCACGAAAAATGCGCAACAATCAAGACCTCCTTCGGTTGCCCGTATCGCTGCTCGTTCTGCTATTGCATCGAAATAGCACGGCACGCCTATTTTGAGCGGGATATTGCCGATGTAGTCAGGGAAATCAAGTCTATCCGGGAGAAAAACGTCTTTATCGTGGACGACAACTTCCTGGTTTCGATCCCGCGGATACGCCAGTTTTGCCGCCTCATTGACATCGCCGGCATTCAAAAACATTTCATTCTGTTCGGGAGGGCCGATTTCATAGTAGAACATGGCGACATCATCCGCCTTCTGCAGAACCACGGGCTCAGGGCCGTGTTTGTCGGCGTCGAGTCGTTCAAGGAGGAGGAACTGACCGGCTTCCGGAAAAAGACCACGGTTGAGATTAATACACGGGCGGTGCGCCTGCTCGATGCCATGGGTATCGAATGCTATTCGGGCATCATTGTCGGGGCAAACTGGGGAAAAGAAGATTTCGACAGCCTGATCAGGTTTTTGAATCAGTTCAAGCAGCCGCTAATCAATATACAGCCGGCAACTCCCCTGCCCGGGACGCCGTTGTACGAACAGTCAAGGGACAGCATCGTTGTCTCTCCGGAACAGTACCACCTCTGGGACATGGCCCACCAGATCATGGAACCTACGAAGATGTCCCGCCGGCGGTACTATTTCAATATCATGAGGGCCTACTATAAAACCGGTACCGGAGCGCGCAGCCATTGGTACGTGCTGCGGAAATACGGGCTGCGCATCTACCTGCGAATCGCGCGAGGAGCGTTTTTTATCACATGGCAATATCTTAAACTTGCTTTGTGGGGATAGCGGCCTTTATGAAACCTAGAAAATGCAGTTCACCGCGAAGGCGCAAAGTGCGCTAAGGAACGCAAAGGAATGCAGATTTTAAGTCAATAGCTTGCAGGTAACGAAAATGAGACTTAGAAATCTTATCGGATAAAGAGTCGATAATGGTAAAGATTTTAAAAGACCATTTCTTTGCGGTCTTTGCGTCTTTGCGGTGAATAATATCTGCGGAATTCAGGATGAAAAAGAAAATCCTGTTCATTCAGCCGACCATCTACGATGACGCGGACAGGCCGGTCAAAAAGAGGAAACTCTATTTCGTAGGGCTTGCGTATCCGGTGCTTGCATCGCTGCTGCCGCAGGACTGGGAAGCGGAAATCTGCCTGGAAACCATCGAAGACATCCCGTTTGACACCGATGCCCGGCTTATCGGTCTTGGCGGCATGGGGCACGCGGCGCGGAGGAGCAGAGACATTGCCCGCGAATTCAAAAAACGCGGCAAGACGGTGGTTATGGGCGGCCCGATGGCAAGCCTGGCACCGGGCATCGTGAAAACGTTTGCCGACAGCGTGCTGATCGGCGATGCGGAAGAAATCTGGCCCGCGCTTCTCCGCGACTATGAACGAGGCGCTTTGAACGCTTTTTACAAAAAGGAAATATCCCGGTTCACGCGCCCTCTGCCTCGGTATGATCTGGTGTTGGACAAGAATATCGGAGACTTTCTTCCGGTCCAGGCTGGCCGTGGATGCCCCAACACCTGCAAGTTCTGTTCCATCTACTGCATCTACCGGGGCGTGTACCTGCGCCGTGACGTGGACGAAGTCATGCGCGACATCCGTCACGTCAAATCGCTCGGGTTCAGGAAATTCCTCCTCATCGACGACAACATCGTCGCCGAACCGCAGTATCTGAAAGCCCTCTGCCTCGAAATCAAGAAGCTGAAGATGGAATGGATGTCGCAATGCGCCATCGAAATCGCCCGGCACGACGAACTGCTGAAGATCGTTGCCGACAGCGGATGCTACAACCTAAGTTTCGGCCTGGAAAGCATCGTCCAGAAAAGCCTTGACGCAATCGACAAGACGTGGTGCCACCCCGCCGAATATCCCGAAATTCTTAAGAAAGTGACCGGCGCCGGTATCGAAGTGGCCAGCGAAATGATTGTGGGAATCGACGCGGACACGAAAGAATCGCTGCGGGCAACGGCCGATTTTGTCCTTGGCACCCCCATTATCGCGCCGAAATTCTACATCATGACGCCGATTCCGGGAACCGACTATTACGCCGAAATGTGCAAGGCAAACAGGATTGTGGAAAAGGACATTTACAAATTCAGCCCGTCGAACGCGGTCATCACGCACCCGCACCTGACAACCGCCGAGATCAACGCGCTGTATTGGGAAATCTACGAACGGGTCTACACGATTCCGAACATCCTTCGCCGGACGCTGTTCAACCGACGCTTTCTCAAGAACCCGAAACGGTACTTTTTCTTTCTTATGGTTAACCTTTACTACCGTTCTCAGATAAAACGGAAAATTGCCCCAAATATTTTATGATTGGGCATTTCCTGCGAAACCAGACAAATGCAGTTCACCGCAAAGGCGCAAAGGACGCGGAGGAAACGCAAAGAAGAAATAGAATAGATATGATGAACTTTTGGGCCCGCATATCGACAAGTTCTAAATTGGCTGTTGAAATCACTCTCGTTTCCTTTGCGTACTCTTTGCGATCTTAGCGCCTTTGTGGTAAGAATTATCAAGGACATTTTAGATGAAAGCAACCGACCTTCCCAACCACAACAGCGTATGGCTCCTCAGGTTCTCCCTGGCCGAAATGCCGCACGCTACCATCGAGACCAACCGCACCTGCAACATCCGTTGCGAAAACTGCTATAATGCAATCAGGGACTACGTCAAACCGCTTCCGGTGGTCATTGAAGAAATTGAACTGCTGCTAAAACGCCGGAAGCTGCAGACGCTCACGCTTATGGGCGGAGAGCCGACGCTCCACCCCGACCTGCCGGCTATTGTAAGATACGTTCGGAGCAAGAGGCTCAAATGCCAGATCCTCACCAACGGCATTGCATTTCTTGAGCACAATGGCGTCGATCTTCTTGACGCATTGATAAAAAACGGTGTAGACCGCATCACCGTGCATGTCGACAAGGGACAGCGCCATGTCCACAAAGACATAGAGCGGGTCCGGCAGAGGCTTTTCAACCTCCTTGAATCCAGGAAATGCCGGTTTGCGCTTTCGATCACCATTGATTCCGGCGAGCGCGCGGTTGTTCCCGGGCTGATAAAAAACTATGCACGGTATGAATACTTCGACGGGATAATCGGCTTTATGGCAAGCGATCTGTTTGTGCCGAAACATCCGGGCAGAAACCTTGAAGCCGAATCCCGCGCCATCACGGCCGAACTCGGTCTGCAACCCACAGGCTATATCCCGTCCAACGTGGACGACAATGAGATACGGTGGCTGCTTTATTATTACATGATCGATTCTCAGACGCAAACAACCTATCAACTGCCGCCCCGGTTCAGCAGGATGTTCTGTCGTTTGCACCGGGTGCTACTGGGGCGTTTTCCCTTTATGCTCCATATCCCGCCGTTGCTTTCCGGGATCACCTGTGTTCTTGTTTTGCTGATCAATCCCGCAAGCTACGCGCGAGCGCGAAAAGATTCTTCCGGTCTGTTCCGCCGTCTCTTATCGGCCTTTTCGACCCGGTTTCAATATATCGTGTTTCAGGTTCCGCCGGAAATGGCGGGCGCTGCCGAGGCCATTGAATTGTGCCACAACTGCCCGGACGCGACAATACGGAACGGCAGATTGCTGCCGCTTTGCCTCGCCGATTATATCAGTCCCTTTGATCCAAAAGGCAAGATACCGCAAAGAGATGAAAGATTCGAAGCGGTTGCGGCATCATTGAATAACACAGACCGGGCATAACAGGCTGCTCAATCGGGCGTACATTAGGTCGTAATCGCGGTCCCCGGGGCTTGGCGCGGGGTTAGCGGGCGAATATAAAGTAGATTGTTTCCATGGTTAAAGAAGAACCCCGCCCCTTGAGGCGGGGTTCTTCAATCCCACAGCGAGCGCATTGCAAGGTTCCCCCGGGGGCTAGCGAGCCAGCATACGTAGTCAATCTCCCACGGGGATGGAAGATGCCTCCACCCTACTTCACGAGCGTTTTCCCGGTCCGCGCGTCAAAGTACATAGTGAGGTACGAGGCAGTGCGCACCGTGTCACGCGCAACGACGTTGTTCACATAATTTGTGTCGCGTTTTGACCCTTGCGAATACGACCACAGCGGTATTGACAAGTCGTTGTTTACAAAGGAATGAACAACACACACGGAGTCCGAAGCCACTGCCGTATCGCCGTCGCCGATGATTGTGGTGCCGAGGTAGGCAATCGTCGTGTCGGACACATATGCCGCCTTCATGTTGTTTTGCGATACGACCTCGTAGCAGGTTCGTGCCGTTCCTCCGAACTCGTATTGTGAAGTGCCCGCCACCTGCGCCGAGCCGCTCTCGGAAAGATATAACTGCAGCGGCACCCCCACGATAAATGGAAACGTCCCGACAGTAATCCTGACCGCGGTGTCACCAGAAACGGTGAAAACCTGCCAGGAATTGTGAACCGCCAAGGGTAAATTGAGCACGACGACATCCACGCTGTCCCTATTTACGACAAAGAGTTTTGGCGGTACCGTATAGTCGACTTTTGTGGAGGTATGCCGGAGCACGATGCCGGACTTGGACGGCTGCGACGAGTCGGAGAGAACGGTATCGGTCGTTTCGATGCCGTAATACAGGTTACCGGCGATGATTCCTGCGAAGGTCACCTTGCTGTACTTGTGATGGTGGTCGTTCTGGGTGATGGTGACCCTGATGCCCGCGGTATCCTTGACATACACAAGCGAATCGTTCTCGTCGGTGATCCACCACGAGCCCGTTACAAGTTTTCGCAGGCCGCCGATTCTTGACGAATCGACGACCAGGAAGGAGTACGAAAGCGACAAAGAGTCGACTGCGGCGCCGCCCCGGGCGTGGATGCGCACAGTGTAAAGAGAGTCGTACTGAAGGCTGTCGGCCGTCAGGTTCATCGTGACAAAAGCGGTATCTCTATCCGAGGTGATATTGTACGATCCTTGCGGCAATCCGGTGACGGTGGCCCTCACCGCATCGCCGTCGCTGTCCCCGATGGCCACCTGGAAAGTCGCTGATTGTCCATAGTACAGAGTGTCGGGAACAGTCTTGGGTGATACAACCTTGTACCACATGCTGTTGGTGGTATCAATGGGCTGCGAAGGATTACTGCAGGAGAACAATAGGGTGAAACCGACGGCGAAAGCAACACCGTAATAGAGCGATAGCTTCACAAGACCTCCGTGAAGGAATGATCGAAAAAAAAGCCTTCTCAATGCCAGGCTTAGTCATATGTGAAGCGCCAGGAGCCTGGGTGATCTGCCTGCTGTATCATTTGTTAAGACGGACGCGTTCCCTTTCCCACCGGTTGTGCCGCATCTGCTTGCGCACCCCCCCGACAAAAACCGGTACACCTATCGACAAACACGCTCCGCTGCAGGCACCGGCAACCCATCCGGTCGTTCCGGGGTCTGCATCCTTAATCCCGCCATTGCCTCCGACGACGGCAAAAACCGCCATGGCCGCGCTGATTGCCGTGAATACGGCACCCGTTACGATCATTCCCTGCCTGTCCGGATAGGGGTTTGGTTTCAATACCTTGTCGCCGAGAATAATGGCGGACGAGGCAGGAACACACGTCATATCCGAAGTGCAAAGCATCCCTTCCGGGCATGGCGGGTTGCACAAAGATATGCATTGCCCGTTGTGACAAATAAAACCCGCCCTGCATTTCGGAAAACACTGCGAGGTGTCGTTCTGGGAGAAGGCCTGGGTGCAGAACATAACGAGCACGATACCAATGAACCGCATGTTGTCTCCTGTTTTACAATTCATCCACTTAAAAATTACGTATTCCCGCAACGAAAGGCAAATGGGCGATAGAGGACAGGCCCGGCGGGAATGGAGTGGCAACATTGGCAAGATATCGGCGGAATAAAAAAAGGCCCTGAAAACGTTGAAATCAGCTTAAATTTCGCGGTTTTCAGAGCCTTTTTATGGTGGAGCTGGTCGGGATCGAACCGACGACCCCCAGACTGCCAGCCTGATGCTCTCCCAACTGAGCTACAGCCCCACAGAGGGTCAAACGAGCATTAAAAATTACTTTCCAGACCAGGAAATGTCAAATTCTATTCATTGCCCGCGCAAGAGATTGGCGGAAATCCCTTCGGGAGTTTGTCGCTGCCGCTCGGTAAGGGTAAGGTAGTGCAGTGCTTTCAGCACTGAGACATTTATGTCTTTTGCCCTTTCCGGCGTGGACCACGGCCATTGGCCGTGGTTGTTTACTGCCGAAACTTCCTCGCCATCTCAATAAATAACCGCTTTCTTGCCGGGTTTCGCGCAACGCTGTTTGTAAAAGCTCTTGAAACGGTCCTTCCGGTCACCTTTTCAACTTTCAACTTCAAACCTTCAACTCTGTTTTTTTTGTATTCTTGCCCACGTATCCCTGAGCGATACGGTCCGGTTAAACACCAGGCTCCCCGGTTTGCTGTCAACGGTATCGACACAAAAATACCCGAGCCGCTCGAACTGGCACTTATCCCCGCCTTTCGCATTTGCAAGGCTCGGCTCCAGGCGCGCGTCTTTTACAACGACAAGCGATTTTGGATTGATGAGGGACTTGAAATCCATGCCCTCGGCAACGTCATTGGGATCTTCCTTTGTCAAAAGATAATCGTACAGCCGCACCTCCGCGGAAATTGACCGTTCGGCGCACACCCAGTGCATCGTGGATTTCGGCGAGCGACCGTCGGGCGCGGCACCCCCGCGCGTGGCAGGGTCGTAGTTGCAGTGAACGGCTGTCACCTCTCCGGTGGCCGGGTCTTTCTCCACGCCGGAGCAGGTGATAAAATACGCATAACGCAAACGCACTTCCCTGCCCGGCGACAGCCGGTAGAATTTCTTGGGCGGATCGAGCATAAAGTCGTCTTTTTCGATGAATAGCACCTTTGAGAACGGCACCTTGCGGCTTCCCATCGACGGGTCTTCCGGATTGTTCACCGCGTCCAGATCTTCCACCTGGCCCTCCGGGTAATTGTCGATGATCACCTTGAGCGGCGACAGCACCGCCATCGCGCGAGGAACTCTTTTGTTAAGGTCGTCGCGGACGCAATGTTCGAGCAATGCTACTTCCACCATGCTGTCGCGCTTGGCAACGCCGATCTTTTCGCAGAAGCTTCGGATGGCTTCTGCAGTAAAACCGCGCCGTCGCATGCCCGAGATCGTCGGCATGCGCGGATCGTCCCAACCGCTCACTAACCCTTCCTGGACAAGTTCGAGCAGTTTGCGTTTGCTCATCACCGTATACGTCAGGTTGAGGCGCGCGAATTCAATTTGCCGCGGAGTGCACGGAACCGGGGCCTGCTGCAGAAACCAGTCGTATAAGGGACGGTGGTTTTCGAATTCCAGGGAACACAGCGAATGCGTTACGCCCTCGATGGCGTCTTCGTTGCCTTGCGCCCAGTCGTACATGGGATAGATGCACCACGCGTCGCCCTGGCGGTGATGCGATTTCTTGACAATGCGGTACATGGCCGGGTCGCGCATATTGAGGTTGGGCGATGCCATGTCGATCTTCGCGCGCAGCGTGCGCGAACCATCGGGAAACTCGCCCTTGCGCATGCGGTCGAACAGGTCGAGGTTCTCGTCCACGAGTCTGTTGCGGTACGGGCTGTCCCTGCCGGGTTGGGTGAGCGTTCCGCGGTACTCGCGCATCTGGTCGGCCGGCAGGTCGCACACGTATGCCTTGCCGGCCTTTATCAGGTGCACGGCCCACTCGTACATCTTCTGGAAATAATCCGACGCGTAGTAAAGGTGCTTCCCCCAGTCGTAGCCCAGCCACCGCACATCCTGCTGAATGGCGTCCACGTATTCCCGGTCTTCCTTGCTCGGATTGGTGTCGTCGTACCGCAAGTGACACTCGCCACCGAATTCCATGGCCATGCCGAAATCGATGCTGATCGCCTTGGCATGTCCGATGTGTAAATAGCCATTGGGTTCCGGCGGAAACCGTGTCACCACTTTCTTGACCTTTCCCGATGCGAGTTCTTCAACGATGATGTCTCGAATGAAGTTCGCCGGTTTTTCCGGTTCCGGGTTTTGCGAGGTCGGCGGCGTGTTTTTCTCGTCTGCCATGATGCGTCCTTTGGTTGTATCCGTGTTCGCGGCTGCGTCAGGTCCGTATCGTTTCAATCGCCCGATCCATTCTCCTCATTACGGCATCTTTCCCCAGCAGTTCCATCATTTCGAAAAGCCCGGGGCCAAAGCTCACCCCGCTCACCGCCAGGCGCGTCGGATGCACGAGCTCGCCGACGGAAATGCCGGTGCGAGCGGCGTAATCATGGTACAATGCATCCAGTTGCTTCGCGCCAAAGGATGCGAGCGAACCGATATTCTCCATAAGTTCCCGAAGAACAAGCACGGTTTCCGGTTTGAAGTGCTTTTGCACGGCCTTGGGCTCGTAGTCGTCCGGGTCCTTAAAGAAGTAGACGGCGTTGTCGGCGATCTCGGTGACACGCTTGGACCTATCCTTAAACAGACGAATCACGCCGAGCAGGTACGGGTCAGTCTCGTCTCTGTCAACTGTGACGACGCCCTTTTCTTTCCATAGCTTACACACGTCCGGCGCCAGCCGCTCCGCCGTGGATTCGGCCATGTACAAGCCGTTCATCCAGTCGAGTTTTTTTTCGTCAAGCACCGCGCTTTTGGGAGATATCTTTTCAAGCGAGAACGCGTTGATAATTTCCTGCCGGGACATTTTTTCCCGCTCGTCGCCCCCGCCCGGAGACCACCCGAGCAGGGCGAGGAAGTTGAAGAGGGCATCGGATAAAATGCCCCTGTTCTTGTAGTCCATAACCGACGCGGCGCCCTTGCGTTTAGACAGCTTGCCGCCCGACGGATCGAGGATCACGGGCATGTGAGCGAAGTGCGGTGGCGTCCATCCGAATGCCTCGTACAGGAGAACATGACGCGGCGTGGACGATATCCACTCGTCGCCCCGCAGGACATGCGATATCTTCATTTCGTGATCGTCAACGACGTTGGCGAGGTGATACGTGGGAAAGCCGTCCGATTTAAGGATCACCAGGTCGTCGAGCACCTCGGTTTTGTATTCGATGGCGCCGCGGATCATGTCCAAAAATACCACCGAACGGCCCGCCGGCACCTTGAACCGCACCACGAACGGCGCACCGCCGTCGAGCAACCGGCGTTCTTCTTCTTTGGAAAGATCCCTGCAATGCCTGTCGTACCCCGTGAGCATCTTGGCCTTTTCGCGGGCCAGGCGCACCTCTTCAAGACGCTGGGGTGTGCAAAAGCAGCGGTAGGCGGCGTCGCTGTCGAGCAGGTCCTGCGTTCGCTTTTTGTAAATGTCGAGCCGCTCCGATTGCACATAGGGGCCGCTCGTTCCGCCCACGTCCGGCCCTTCGTCCCACGAAAGCCCGAGCCATCGGAGACTGTCGAATATTTCTTTGACCGCGCCTTCAACATACCTTGTTCGGTCGGTGTCTTCGATGCGCAGGACAAACGTCCCGCCGGTGTGCTTCGCAAACAGATAGTTGAACAGCGCAGTGCGCGCTCCTCCCACATGCAAATATCCCGTGGGCGACGGCGCAAACCGGACTCGAACATCGGTTGACATTTTTCTTACCCGCGGTTGTGTTGGTTCACCAACAGGTTCCGATCAGACATTGGCATTCGTCACAACGAGAATCTTCCCCAGCCTGCTCATAGCTTTCTTCCCGAAAATGTGTTCGAATTCATCGAGCCTGTTCTTCATATACTCCGCCTTGCCCTGGCAGTGCTGCTTGAATTCTGAAAGCTGCCGCCGCTTCTTTGAGAACTCGTGAATCTGCCCCAAAACATATGCCTTAAGCAGGTACAGCATGGTCATCGCAGGGTTCTTTTCCGATTCGTCGTCAAGAAACCGCAGCGCCTTGTCGTACAGCCCTTCGGTGCACAGATGATAGGTGCGTATCACCATTTCAATTTCGTTGAAGTTCTTGTCGATTACCACAAGCCGCCGCCGCAGCAGTTTTATATCCACGCCGGGCTGCTGATTTTCGTAATGCGTTATGAGTTTGTGAAGCGCCTGGATATTGTCCGGATTGCGGGCAAGGAGGTTTTCCAGGCACTCCTCTTCTTTCTTGTACTCGCCCTGCTGCTCATAGAGGTCGGCAAGTCGCAGGCACGAAAAATAGTTGCCTGGTTCAAGCGCTATTTCCTGCTCCAGACTTTTCACCGCGTTCTTCGTGTCGCCGAGTTCCAGATACGACGTTGCGAGGTTGTGAAACGGCATGGCATACCGGTCGAACACCACCGCAGCCTTTTTGAACCACTCGATGCTTTCCTTGAAAGCTCCCACATACTGGTTCACTTCACCAATGAGTATGTAAGTGTCGGCAAGGTCACGGCAGTTTTCTTCGTTTTTGTTCTCCATTGTCTCGAAAAACGACGTGACCCGGGAAAGCTGCTGTATTGCAGACTTGCATTTGCCGTCCACGCACAACTCGTAGGTGCTGTTCTCCAGAAACTCTGCTACGTCCTCAAACGGGACCGCCATCGATGTGACGCGGTCGCAGAGTTGCGAAAGCGTGAGCCGCTCGTGAGCGGCCTTCTTCTTTGCCTTCTTTGCAATAACAGCCATCCGCCTCACCTCTTGCGAAATGCAAATACTTTGTTGAGCTGATTCCAATACCGTCCCGCGCCGTCCTGCGTTGTGACCGCGGCCATCGTCGAGAGCCTGTCACACGCCTCCGAAAGCCCGTCAGCGCCGTTTTTAGAAAATAATACCCAGTTTCCTATGAGGTAATAACCTTTTGGCAAATCTCGAACCGTGAGGCGGAACCCGCACTGTGCTATTCCACCCCGCTCCGACGGCATCGTCACGCAATACCCGCTTCCGGCAAGCATGCTTTCGTCCATTGCTGCATCCAGCAACCAGCCGTAACCCAGGAACCCGTTGCACAGGGTCATGCAGGTGTGGTTTGGGTTGCTTGCAACAAGCGTATCGAGGTTCCGGTGCGAACTCATGGGAAAATCCAAACCGGCCGACGGAACCCGGAACGAGAAATCCGCCGCTTCGCTCCGAATGACGGGCGTCATTTCTATGTACGCTTCCGAGAACATCGTTCTGAACCGAACGGGCAAATGAACGTACACCGGAACGCGAACCATCTGGGGGTAACAGATCTGGTTGACGGCCGCATGACTCCCCTGCAAAAACAGGCCGAGGTTCAGGTGAAAGTCTCCCCGGCGGATGAGCCGGATCGGGCCGACCTTATACCGTTTGACAAGACATATCATGTTGTTCTCCGTATACGTGATCGGCAGGAGCCCCCACAACGCCTTGAGAAAGATCCGTATTCGCAGTTCATTGGTGACATTCACATACGTGTCGTGAGCAAAATCCCTGATGCCCGCGCGTGTAAAATGAAACCGGTCGTGACCGAATCCCGCGTAGAAATATGGCGTGGTGACAACCTCCCGGGCGCTGTCGTAGGCAATATACGAAACCGGCGACAATGGTATGGACGCGCTGTCCACAACATAGGCGTAGCGGTTTTCCAGCCCGTGGCCGATTGCGATGCAGACGCGGCTGTTTACCTTGGGGATCTCGGTGCGCAGTCCGCGGGCGGTGACGGGCGCGACCGTATCCGCGTCCTCCCACAGAAACACGATTTCGTCGGCCGTGTCGAGAAATCCCCTGCCCCGGGTCGGATCCTTGCCGTTGGGGCACACATAATCTTCGTCTTGAACTTCATCAATTTGGAAAGGGATGCAAGCGCCGGCATGGTTGGTCACCCGGAGATGCGAAATGTCTTTCCCCAGGAGTGAAGGAACCATCTTGCCCGTAAGGACAATGGGCTCGCTCAGGACCAGACACGGGATCAGAAGCGGGAGAAAGGCCAGATGCGATTTCATGAAATTGCGGGCGATCCTTGATGACAACGGAGCCGCGGCCAAGGACGGTGCACAATGCCGGCACAACAAAAATAGGTTTGGCTTGATGGAAAACAAAGCGGCGCACGATGGGCAGGGACATGCGCCCGGTTGCGCCGGCAGCGGCTGTGGCCTGCCCTAGCGCACGATTATCAGCTTTCCCTTTGTCAACGCACTTCCGTTTGCGTCGGTTATAACGTAGAAATACAGCCCCGACGCCACAAACTCACCCCGCTGGTTGCGCGTGTCCCATTTCCACATCGGCTTCAGGTTCGGATCGTTTTCCGTAAAATGGATCGAAACCCCCGCCTGCTGCGAATTGTAAATGGGATTGCCGCTCGTGCCCAGAATCTTGACGACCACATCCGTCACGCCTTTGCGCAGCGAATGCAGGTTGGTAAACCAGATTCCGCACGGATCGGTGGCGGGGTTGCTGCAATGGCGAGGATCGAGGCCGGGTTTGTACGGATTGGGAAACGTATAGAAACCTATGTTCTTCGTAAGAAAATACCAGCTGCGTTTTGCAAACGCCTGGGAGGAATCGGCCGGCGGCAGGTGCCACGCGGTATCGTATTGGAAATTCGTTGGAAATCCTCTGAAGAAGCAGTGAATGCTGTCATTCGAAAAGAAAAGCGCCTTCGGCCGGAGAACTACGCGCATACTATCGGCCGAAACCACGATATCCTTGAACGACAAAAGCGAATCGGCAGTAAACGACGACGTAAGGCCAAAACTCCTGTTGCGGCCGCTTGTGTCCGGGTCGAACGTGCCGGAGTACAGCGGTTGCGAAAACGTCAGTGTTATCTTGGGCACAACGGACGAGGACGAGTTGCTGTCCGGGTCCACCGCCGCAAGGCGGATATCGTGTACCGCAAACACCCACTGCACACGGTCGTTCGTGGACACCAATTGCTTCCTGGAAAGATCGATGGAATAGCGCGCAGAGTCCCTGGTGTCGAGTCCTTTGAACAGGCAGAGCGCGCTGTCACCGTAGAATAACCGTCGTGACGGGTAAAAGAAAATCGTTGTACGAAAGACGCGTATCGAATCGAAAGACACTTGAGCGGCGCCGCCGAATTTGGTGGTTACGAGAAGCGTTGCATTGTTTCTTCGGGACGTGTCGACGGTCGACAGCGGCACCGTATCGGAAAACATTACCGCTATGGCGCTCCTGGCCGGCACACCCGAAGCGCCCGGTGCGGGCGAAACGCCGGTATGCATGATAGTACGGATAACAAACGTCCATTGTTTGTCGTCCTGCGTCGATGAGGTGTCGAACAGCGACACGGGAATGCCGTTTCCGCTGTTGTCAACAGGGTATCCCAGGCTGTCAAGCGCCCCCCATGCCGCCCTGTAGTAGCAGGTGACGGTGTCGCCGTAGAAGAACTGTTTGAGCGGCACGAATGTCGCCTGGCTGTCGGTGACGGTCACGCTCTTGAAATTCACCTGCGCAGCGCCTCCGTATGCCGAGTGCACAATGAGGCACCGGTTGCCCGCGGTGCGGCTGTCGATGCTTCCCGCCAGCGGAGCGCTCGAAAACGTGAGCACGATGGGCGTGAGCGAAGATATCCCGGTATCATTTGACTTGGGCGAAACCGACGCAATGGAGAACTTGACGCTGTCCACGCGCAGCGGGATCATGGTGTCGGCGCCGGCGACCTTTGTGAAATTCCTGTGTACGTCGAGGTTGTTGGGACCGTGCGGCGTTGTGGCCTGATCGGTGAGAATCGACGACAAAAACAGCCTGATTGAATCGCCAGGAATAAAGAAACCCGGCAAGGGCTTGATGCCGAAATAGGTACTTTGCGCAGAATAGTTGGGGCTGAGTTCAAGCACACTGTCGCCGCTTTTCCATGTCCGGTCGAACAGGATGGGAGACGGGGAGCCCGACCGTATCGAGTCGAAAACGCTGTATGCTCTGATCGCGTTCTTCGCGCTTCCCGTGTCCATGGGCTCGGAAAAGCTGATCGCAATTTTTGCCCCCGGCGGAAACACATACGCTTTCTTTGCAAAAGCGGTTTTCTTGGCAAGCCAATAGGGCTTGTTTGCCGGAAAATCGAGACTGATGGACGCTATCCTCGGCAGCTGGTTGTATTCAAGGTTGACAGGCACCGTGTCCGACGGATGGCTTCCATCGCTTGTAAAGAACATCAGGGTGTCGTGAACAACGCCGTCTCCCGAAAGAACGCCTGTGGAAACGATCGCCAATATCGTGGCGGTTTGTCCGGGCGCAATCGCAAGCGTGTCGATCTTCCCGGTCCTGAGCGAATCATACACAACGGTCCCGCTCTTCAACGGAACCGCTACGCGAAGCCACGCGGAGGCGGAGCCGCTGAACCGCAGCGAAGTGAGCAGCAGCGTGTCGTTGCCGGTATTTACAAGCGGTATGGGAACCGAGTCGGTCTTCACAGGGCCAACGACAAGTGAAATGCTGTCGCGCAGAAAGTTCTTTGCAAGCGTATAAGCCTTGTTTGCGCCGGTGTCCAGCGCCAGCCACGGACTTTTGAGAAACAGGCGTAACGAATCGGAAGCGCCGAACGAATCGGTTACCTTGATGCGCATAACCGAGTCGGCGCGTAGCGGAGCAAAGGTGTAGACTGCCGCCGCCTGCGATGTGTCCTTTGAGGCATAGGTGAACCGGAACGCAAGCCGGTCCCAGTACGCCACGTCGGAATCGCTGGCGTTGACCGCCAGCGACAGGGAAACGCCGATGGCAACGGCCAGCGTGTCGCCGGCATGCAGAGTCTTCGCCCCGCTTGTCACGGAGAGAATATGAGGAGCGTGATTGGTGCGCACGTATACATATCGGATCACCGTGGTGTCCGGATCGGAAAGAGAGATCGCAACGGTGTCGCCCATTGGTCTTGCCCGGGAGCCGCGAAACACAAAATGCGCGGTTCCTGTCTGCGCGGCCGAATCTTCGCGGGACCCGTTGACCTTTACAACGGCGCGGTACCCGGGGTCATTTGTGTCCTTCGGGGTATACGCGATGTCGATGGAATCGGTCTCCGTGATGTTGCACGACTTTGCCGACGCAACGGCAAACGTGTCGGTCTTTCCGTCCCTGTTGGTGTCGGTGGCGGCAGTCACGCGGAGCTGCGGAATCGAATTGCGGGTATGGAGGGCAAAACTCTGCGGGGCGGCATTCCATCCGCCTTTGTCACGGCAGGATAACACCAGGGTAATTGTCGTATCGGAACGNNGCCGTCGCTGCGCGAAAAACAGGTGTCGGTTGCTCCAAAGGCAAAGCCTTGCACCCTTTTTCCATTCAGGTGCAGCGAGTCGAGCGGCATCACGGCAGGTTTGGCATTCCAACGCAGGGAACATCTTTTGACAACCGGCGTCGCCAGTGTGTCCTGCCCTTGGTACAAGACACACCGGTATTGCAGGAATCTGAACGTGCCTTTTGTATTTGCCACAAGCCCCAAAGAATCGGTCACCAGCGTCCATGGGTTCCATTGGGACTGGTTCGTGGTGTCCCAGCACACGCGAACAGACGTGCGGAGCGAATCGTTGCTGGGCGGTACATACACCTGGTCGCTCCAGGTCACCGAGCCCGGCAGCACCACAATGGAGTCCTGACTGTTGTCCATGAACTTCACGCCGGAAGATACCCATTTTCCGCTGTCCTGGCGCACCCCCCGGTTGGCCCACATGCGGGCAACGACAAAGCTGTCTATGGGCCACGTTGCCGCAACATTGCCAAGCGAATCGACCGCGCAATTAAGGGCAAATGAGCTTGTGGGGTTCGCGGCCCCGGGTATCTTTGCGCTTGTCAACCAACCGTCGTCGAACCGGAGCATGGCCGCCGTGGATGAAAACGGAACGTATCCGGGTTTCACGGTATCACGAACACCTGATACCTTGACATGCGTACCTCCCGTTAGGGAATCGCTCATCCATACGGCGGCGATATATTTGCCGTTGGACGAAATGGACGGATACCGCGAACTCGGGCCCGGCGCGAGCCGTACGGTGGTGTGGGTGTCGAGCGGCGTCCCCAGTCCAATGGACCGGAACAAGATTCCGCTGTTGTCCCAGCTCACCATGCCGAACATGCCGGTCCCGTAGGATGCCAAAGGCGCGTCGTCGTAATAGTTCGACATGCCGGGCGTGTCCACCGCGCTGGTAAACTCGGCGCTGTCGACCTTGGAACGGGTTGCGTCGTACACCAGGAGCTTTGAAGTGCGCGGGAATCCGATAACCCCCTCCAACCACCGGACAACGAAATTGCCGGCGTTGTCGGCCGCTATGCTTGGGTTGGATATCGACAGTTGCCATGCTGCGGGCCATCCTACGGCTATGGTGACGGTGTCGCGCTTGAGCGACTGGGTGACCGAATTGTTGACAAAATAAAGTCTCCGCATGAACATGTGCCCGTCGTCCCTTTGAAAAACGACCAGAAACGTGTCGGCCTTCCACGCGCACATTGCAGCCCTTGTAACGCCGCCCGCCCCATCGATGCTGTCGCGTCCGAATAGCGGAAGGTCGCCATAGGCTTTGAGCGTATCAAGATTCTTGTCGACAAATGCCACAAGGTACCTGCTCTGACCCATGGCGCTGTGCAGATAATTGGAAGGCGCCTTTACCGAACTGCACATTTCCACCATAGGAAGCGACGTATCCACGCCCGAGGGGGTGATCTTGATTTCGCGCCTGTATATCTTGTCGAAGACATGGGCGGTGGTGCGGGACGAATCGGCCCAGAAAAAGGCGAAGTCGCCCGTGGCCGCGGCCGCGACGTCCGGCGTGCGCATCCGCGAATTGGCGAGACTGGGCCGCGATATGTTTTCCACTTTGGCAAGAATGCTTGCGCGAACGGCAAGCATGAGGCTGTCGCTTACGGTAAGGTTCTGGGATGACGCCGGCGAGCGGAAAAGGGAATCGACCAGGACGCCGCCCCACGAAGAAGCGGCCGCAAGCGTTAGAACAAACACTGTGAATCGAAAATACCGCACCATGCTACCCCGCCGGCACATCTGTGCTACGGCATCCCGCACGCCGTTGTTTCCCTTTGCGAATGCCGCATCATGCATCGGTCCGCGACACCGTGCGCATTCTGCGGATATATCCCTTCTGGGAAACATCGTCCACGAATTTCTGTTCTTCCGACTTATACTCTTTTTTCCATTCCGAGAGTCTTTTTTCCTTGAGGATTTCCAGCACCCTTGTTTCTTTCCTCGCCTGCGCAAGGCGCTGCCGGATCGCGTCTCTTTCTTTTCCAAGCCGCTGGACGGCTCGAAGCGCTTCCTCGGCGTCGCTTTTCAGCTGTTGATGGTAGGAAACGGAAAGCCTAAGCGCCATGAGATCGAGTACGCGAAGTCGGTGCTCCTTTTCCTCTGCGAAAAACGAATCCAGCGCGCGGCACATGCCCTCATGCCGGCGCCTTGCGGCAATAATTTCGCCGTTTTTCTTCGCGAGTTCCTTTTTTATTTCTTCTTCGGCCCGCTTTCTGATGTCAAGAATCGATTCGAGCCGGAAGAGGAAGCGTTTCATGGTCCGGTCCTGCAAAAGCGGTGGTTTATTTTGACTGTTGCGCCTGATTCTGCTTGGGCTTCGCGGACGCCACCAGCGCATCGATCTCCCGGAGACGCTTGAGCGTGGTGCCGAAATCGCTTTTCTCGGCCCGATCCTGTCGCAGGAACGATTCCAGTGCGTCATGCGCCTTGATGCTCTTGTCGACTCTGTCGCTCGTGCCGGGCGTGTACGCGCCTATCTGAATCAAATCCTCGTTTTCGCGGAAGGCTGCCATCAGGTCCTTGATGCGGCCCGAAAGCCCCAGATGCTCCTTGCTGATGACATCGGGCATGCAGCGGGAAATGCTCTCGAGCACGTCGATGGCCGGGTAGTGATTGCGGTGCGCGAGCTGGCGCGACAGCGCTATGTGGCCATCGAGAATACTGCGGGCCGCGTCGGAGATGGGCTCGTCCATATCGTCGCCTTCGACAAGCACGGTAAACAGCCCCGTTATTGTTCCGGTATCGGAAGTCCCTGCCCGTTCGAGAAACCGGGGAAGCATGGAGAATACCGAAGGTGTAAACCCCTTGGTTGCCGGCGGTTCACCTATAGCCAATCCTATCTCCCGCTGTGCGGTTGCCAAACGGGTGATCGAGTCCACCATAAACAGCACGTCTTTGCCCGCGTCGCGAAAGTACTCCGCGATTGCGGCCGCCACAAATGCACCCTTGAGCCTGATGAGCGCGGGCTGATCCGACGTCGCGACGACGACCACGGATCGTGAAAGGCCTTCTTCGCCCAAATCGCGTTCTATGAATTCGCGCACCTCGCGGCCGCGCTCGCCCACCAGTGCGATGACATTCACGTCCGACTTGCAGTTCTTTGCCATCATGCCGAGAAGGATGCTCTTCCCAACCCCGCTGCCGGCAAAAATGCCCATGCGTTGGCCTTTACCGATTGTCGCAAGCGAGTCGACTGCCCGGATGCCGGTTTCGAAGGGTTCGCTAATTCTCTTTCGCGTGAGCGGGTTGGGTACGCGGGAAAAGATCGATCGATACGATTCAGCGGCAATGGCGCCTTTGTCGTCAAGCGGGTTTCCCAATCCGTCAAGAACCCTACCCAGGAGATGCGGCCCCATTCCCGCCGTCAGTGGTTTCTTGGTGCCTACCACGGTAAGCCCCGGATGAATTCCCTCTATGGGGCCCAGCGGCATGAGCAGGGTGCGGTTCTTTCTGAAGCCAACAACCTCGGCACGGCCCACGCACTCACCGCTCTGCTCGATGAGGCACACGTCGCCCACCGACGCGGCCGGTCCGGTGGATTCGATGAGAAGGCCGATCACCTCGGTGACCTTTCCGCAAATCCGTATCGGCTCCGCATTCGTCAGCGCGGACAGAACGGGTTCAAAATAGGAATCTGTGTTCATGGAATGCTACTCGGAGGAGGGATTTACAGCGTGCACGACACTTTCCCATATTCGTTCCACAAGCTCGCGCAGTTCCTCAAACTGCACGCCAAGGCGCGCGTCCGCAACGCCGGAATTCGATTCGATGATACAGCCGCCCTTTTCAATGCGATCGTCCGGCTCTATTGATATAGAGTCAACACGTTCCGAAACGGGAAGCCAGAAGTCCCGGTGTTTCGATACGGTTTCCAGATCGTCACGGGCCACACGCACGACAATCCGTTCCCTGTCGGCTATGTACGAGAGACTTTTCTTGATAACCGCCAGCACCAAGTCCGAATTGGTGACGGCTTCCGCGTGAACGATTGCTTTTGTCAATTCCATGCACAGCCGGAGCAGGATGCCGTGTGCGTTGCCATAGATGTCTTTCTTGGAACGCTCCATTGCCGCCAGAAACGAACCAATGCGCTCCTGCATCTGCTGCACCTGGCGGTCGTACTCGGCCTTTGCCGCAGCGCGACCGTCCTGTTCCCCGCGTGCCATCCCTTCGGCCACGCCCTTCTCGTACGCTGCGGCAGCGGCAGCCTTGCCTTTTGCTTCCTGCGCCGCAAGCTCGGACCGAAGGTCGCTCACCTGTTTTTCCAGGTCGAGCGTCTGGCGTTCGTGCTCGGAAAACTGCTCTTTGGTTTTTCCCTTGACGTAGAATTCTTCGTATTCGAGCGGGTGAAGCGGGTAGTCGCCGGCCTTTTCTAACTTGCTTTTGAGGATTTTCCGGACGCCGACCGTGGCCGGGTCCTTCGACTTGAGCAAATGGTCGATAAGGGCGGAAACGTCGCCGGAGGACAATGACGGTGTTGCCATACGGTGTCCCCTATACCACGATTTCTTCGTCGCCGCCGCGGCCGCTTATCACGATCTCGCCGTCTTCTTCCAACCGACGGATAACGTCTACAATGCGCTGCTGAACCTCTTCCACGTCCTTGAGGCGCACCGGCCCCATGTATTCCATATCTTCTTTGATCATCTCCGCCGCGCGTGACGACATGTTGCGGAAGAACTTCGTCTGCAGCTCCTCCGACGCGCCCTTGAGCGCCATGGCAAGTTCTTTCGTATCGATTTCCTTGAGCACCCGCTGCATGGAGCGGTCGTCGATGAGCAGCACGTCTTCGAACACGAACATGAGGCTCTTGATTTCCGTAGCAAGTTCGGGGTTTTCGCGTTCCAGGTTGCCCAGAATGTTTTTCTCGGTGCCGCGGTCAACGCTGTTGAGCATTTCCGCAACCGCCTTGACGCCGCCGATCTCCGATACGTCGCCGCCGAACAGCGACTTCACCTGGCCGACGAGAACTTCTTCGACCTGATCGAGCGTGTCGGGCGAGATGCTTTCCATGGTGGCGATTCGGGTGGCAACGTCCACCTGCAGTTCCTGCGGCAGCGCGGAAACGATCGCCGCGGCATTTCCCGGTTCCATATGCGCCAAAAGCAAGGCAATGGTTTGCGGATGTTCCTTCTGGATAAAATTGACGAGCTGCTTTGGATCAACGTTTTCCAGCAGGTTGAACCCGGTAGTACGTATGGTCTGCTGGACCTTTTCGAGAATTTCGTTGGCCTTTCTGGGGCCCAGCGCCTGTTCGAGTATTTCCCGTGCATACTCGATGCCGCCCTGCGAAACGTACTGCTGGGCGATTGCGATGTTATGAAATTCTTCGAGCACGGCCTCGCGGATTTCCGGGGTCACGTTGTCGAGGCGCGCGATCTCTGTTGACAACCGCTCAATTTCCGGTTCTTCAAGATTCTTGAGTATCTGTGAGGAAGCATCGGATCCGAGCGCGACCATCACGATTGCGGCCTTTTTGGGACCGGGAATGTTCTTGATCGCGTCGAGCGACGCACCCCGCAGAGGTTCCTGCCCCTGCTCGTACCTGTCTTTGTAGAAGCCCGTCTTCTGAGGCGGATTCTCCGCGGTCGCCTTCTTTGCCGGCATCAGTTGGTCTCCCGTCCATGAATCGTTGCTTGCAGGCCCATTACTATTATAGCGTTGTCGCGCACGCGAGACAATATGTTCGAGCTATAGTCGTCGCGCCGCAAAAAGGATGTCTATGCGCCCTTTTTCCTCGCAGGCGCCACGGGTTCCGATAACCATTGACGGATGATAAGCGCGATGTTTATGGGTTCCTCGCGCGTGAGCATTTCCACGCGTTCGAGTATTGCCGAACTCTTCTTGACATGTTCCGGAATTTCATCGGGCACTTCTTCGACGACGCCCAGCGGCTCCAGTTTCGGAAGCGGCGGATTGAGCGCATCCGCAATGGTCTTTGCCAGAAAGCGCAGGAAGAAAATAAACAGGATGGCGATAAGAACGACTGCGCCGTACTTCGCCATCATCATCCGGTTCTGCCACAGGTCACGATCCCGCAATTCCTGCTGTTCCTTGCGCAGGAACTCGTTATCGAACTGCATGTTGGTCACGCTGATCTGGTCTCCGCGCGCAAGATCGTATCCAAGCGAGTTCTTCACCACGTCTTCCACCTGCTGCAGTTCCTGCGCCGTACGCGGAACATACGTTTCCTTGCCGGATTTGTCGGCGGTGTATTTACCGTCGAGCACCACCGATATCGTTTGCCTCTTGATGTTGCCCACTTCGGCCACGACATGCTCAATGGTCTTGTCGATTTCGTAGTTGGTGAGGGACTTTTCCTTGTTCTGGTCTCCGTTGGGCGCGTTCTTCATGTTTTCGTCCTCGCGCTCTTCGGACCGCACCACGCGGCTTTCCGGGTCGTATTTCTCCATGGTCTTTTCGGCCTTGTCGAAGTCCATCAGCACCGACACCTTCACTTTGCATTTTCCCGAGCCAAGCACGCCGCTGAGGATCTGGTCGGCCTTTGTCTCAAGGTATTTCTCAACGTTCTGCTGAAGTTCCACGTTCTGGGAACTGCTCATTGCGGTTTCGTCGCCGCCGAACGGGTTCGACAGGAGTTTACCTTCGAAATCTATGATGGAAATATTCTGCGGCTTGAGTCCGTCCACGCTTGACGAGACGAGAAATGTAATGCCGCGAATCTGTTCCTTGTTGAGCTCACGGCCGGGCGCCATGCGAACCACCACCGACGCCTTGGTGTCCTTCTGGTTGTCGAGGAAAATGGTGGGTTCCGGCAGCACGATATGAACACGCGCCGATTTTACTTCTTCGAGTCCCTCAATGGTGCGCTGCAGTTCACCTTCGAGCGCGCGGCGCGCGTTTACTTTCTGGACAAAATCGGTCATGCCGAGGTTGGTCTTGTCGAAGAGTTCGTACCCCACGCCGTGCGCCTTGGGGAGGCCGGCCTTGGCCAGGGCCATTCTCGCCTCATAGACCTTGTTCTTGTCAACGAGGATCGTGCGGCCGTCGTTTTCCAATTTGTACTTGTAGTTGGCCTTGGTGAGTTGTTCCGTGACCGCGGCGGCGTCCTCGGTTTCGAGGTTGGAGTACAAAGGACGGTATGCGTTTCCGGCAGGGGTTCCCTTGGACCAGACCATCAGGCTCACCAGCCCGAGGAACGTAAAGATAACGAGAGAACTGGTGATGATCTTCTGCTGGAGCGTAAGACGCTGCCAGATGGCCGACAGCTGGGAGATGAGCTGCTTGAAGAACTCAGACATTCTATACTCCTTTGAGGTTCGCCGGGCATTGCGTCGCTGCCTGTCCGGGTACTGTGCCGCCTCCGACTCTACCCTTGTGTGCGCTAAAGTTAAAAGATTAAAGTTAAAAGTTGAAAGTAGTAACTTCTATTTTTCTTCTTGCTTTGAACTTTCAACTTTCAACTTTGAACTATCATAACCTCATCTGCGAAACCTGCTGATACGCGTCCATCACCTTGTTGCGGATTTCCATCATCATATTGAACGCTGTGTTGGCTTCTTCGACGGCCGTCATCACCTGGTGAACATCGGTGATTTCGCCCGCCACCATCTTGTCGATAGAAACGTCCGCCTTGTTCTGCAGATCGTTGACGTCCTTGAGGAACGTGTTGAGCGTGTCCTTGAACGAGGGCCCCGTGGTCTTGCCCGTCTGGATCCTTGACGATTCCTGTGCGGCCGCCCCTTCCTGGATCGGGCCGATTGCGTTGATTGAATCCATCGTACAAACCTCGTTTGAAAAACTGGTACCAAAACTGCCTTTGTTCAAGTGTACTATGAGCGCCCTTTGCACGCAACACGGTCATGCATAGGCGTCGAACCGCGTGCCCAAATGACGAGCGGAACCGGTTCTTTGCATTGTCGCCGCGCCCGTAACCTTGCCAAGCGCCTTTGTTTCCATCGACGCCTGCATGCCAACGGCCCCACCAGCCTGCGAAGCAAACGCGGCTTTCTGCGCTCCGGAATGCGGGGTCACTGTTCCGTTGTTCCGCGCGCGCGCCGCGCTCACCAGTTGCATGAACTGCGAAAGAGTATCGAGACCGGACACAGATTGCACTGCCATAGAGTTTCCTCGCCGTTAAATCTGCAACGCCTGCATGTACATGTTCTTCGACGCGTTGAACGCGGTCACGTTCGCCTCGTAGGCGCGCGTGGCGGAGATCATGTTGGTCATTTCCTCAACAACGTTGATATTGGGCATTGCCACATAGCCGTTTTTGTCGGCATCCGGATGAGACGGATCGTACACCAGTTTGGGCGGTCGCGAGTCTTCTCTTATTTCGTCAACCCGCACGCCGTTGCCGAAGAACCGCTCGTCCTTGGGAAACGACATCGGCGGGATATCGATGTGATCCGGTTGCGTCACGGTGCCGGTGAGCTTTACTTCCTGGTTGACGACACTGGTGTCGTGCTCGTCGCTGTCGGCCGCGAAAACGGGAAACTGCCGCTTGTAGGGCCCGCCCTTTTCGGTGCGCGTGGTCTCGACATTGGCAAGGTTCGACGAAATGGTGTTGAGACGGATTCGCTCTGCGCGAAGCCCCGACGCGGAGATATTGAGGTCCGAGAAAAGTCCCACGAGCGGCATCGCTTCTCCTTTTACAAACGATTACTACTGAATGCTCTTGGCCTGGATGGCGGCATTCAGCTTCTTGAATTTTCCGTTGAGAAACTTGGCCCCGAAATTGTACAGAATCTGGTTCTCGGCCAGTTTCGCCATTTCGGTATCGATATCAACGTTGTTCACACCGCTCGCCAGAGTGGGATCAACCGGCTTCTGCACCGTAGGCTGCAACGAGGAAAAATCGGGTCTTCCCAGCTGCATGTGCTTATCGTTGGTCCGCGTGCCAATGAGCCTGCTGTTGTCCATTGCCTTGCGCAGTTCGCTTTCGAAGTTCACTTCAAGCCGTTGATACCCGGGTGTATTCACATTCGCGATGTTGTTTGCAATCACGCGCTGGCGAAGCATGCCCGCGTCAAGACTCTTTGAAAGAAGCGGTATCGACGAGTTGTTGAAAATGGTTTCGCCGAGCATACATTCCCCACTTGATGACAGCCGGATTTCAACCGGGCGTGATTCTCCGACCCTTCCTTTGTGCAACAAGGATGCCAAAGTACAAGCAAAGGAGCCAAAGGACATGATTTAAAATGGCCAATTTTGCATCCTCCTTGTTATCAATGAGTTGCAATCGACAAATTCCAGAATGTCTTTGCACCTGGAAAATATGCTAAAGTACGGAAAAGAAATTGCCGATACGGCGGGGAGTTATTTACCTAGCTGGGGGAATTTTTTGCCACTGTGAAGTTCAGGGAATTTAGGGAAGAATTAACGAGGGAAGATGGCATCAGCGACACCCTGCGACGCTTCGAAGCACCCACACGGTTCGCCATTCTACTCCCAAATACCTAAAGTACGCCGTGTTTCGCCACGGTTTGGGGACTGTTGGCCGCAGGAACCCTCACTACAACGCATGTCGGGTCCGAATCAATGCGGATCGTACCTCCATGAGCTTCTATAATCTTCTTGCAATTGTAAAGGCGGTGACGGGACTGCCCAAATCATGGAGGATAAATGAGGTGTTCATGCCGATAATCGAAAAGCCATTCAGGTGCTCCTCCATCTTCTCGTGGTTGCGCATGATCAAGCCGAAAAAGTAGCCTAAAAGGCTGGAAAGAACAACGTACGCAAGAGCATCAAGACGGTCGTGCAAGCCGATAGTATTTCTGACAACATCCCAGACTAGGTGAAAACCAAACTTATTGCCGTAAATGCCAAGGTGTTCATTTTTTTCGAACAACGTGTATATGATATCACTCACTGGGTGAAAGACGAAATATCCCGCTAACCCGCCAACAAGCGTCGAGACCAGAACATAGTGTTTCCGAAACAGTGACATGTTCTTCTTCCTTCTTTGAAACGAGGAATTATCTATTGGTCAATCTCCAATTCCTCCCTGCCTACCTTCTCTTCCCCACCATAAT
>PLWQ01000008.1 GCA_003165595.1 Fibrobacterota bacterium
TACCTTGTTACGACTTAGCCCCAATCAATGGTCTTACCTTAGGCGTCCTCCCCCTTGCGGTTGGATGAACGACTTTGGGTACTCCCATCTTTCATGGCTTGACGGGCGGTGTGTACAAGGCCCGGGAACGTATTCACCGCGGCGTTCTGATCCGCGATTACTAGCGATTCCAAATTCATGGAGTCGAATTGCAGACTCCAATCCTAACTGAGATCGGTTTTGTGGGATTAGCTTGACCTTGCGGTTTTGCGACCCTCTGTACCGACCATTGTAGCACGTGTCTGGCCCTGGACGTAAGAGCCATGATGACTTGACGTCATCCCCACCTTCCTCCTGGTTAAACCAGGCAGTATCCCTAGAGTTCCCAGCTTGACCTGATGGCAACTAAGGACGGGGGTTGCGCTCGTTGCGGGACTTAACCCAACANNTCCACCGCTTGTGCGGGCCCCCGTCAATTCCTTTGAGTTTCACCCTTGCGAGCGTACTCCCCAGGCGGGACACTTAACGCGTTAGCTACGACACCGAAAGGATTGACTCCTCCAGCATCTAGTGTCCATCGTTTACGGCTAGGACTACCAGGGTATCTAATCCTGTTTGCTCCCCTAGCTTTCGAGCCTCAGCGTCAGTATTGGGCCAGGAGACCGCCTTCGCAGCTGGTGTTCTTCCAGATATCTACGCATTCCACCGCTACACCTGGAATTCCATCTCCCTCTCCCATACTCAAGAAGAACAGTATTAGAAGCAGATTACGGGTTAAGCCCGTACATTAAACTTCTAACTTATTCCTCCGCCTACGCTCCCTTTACGCCCAGTGATTCCGAACAACGCTTGCCCCCTACGTATTACCGCGGCTGCTGGCACGTAGTTAGCCGGGGCTTCCTCAAGTGGTACCGTCAGGTCTCGAGGTGTTATTCCCGAAACTTTTCTTCCCACTCAACAGAGCTTTACAATCCGAAGACCTTCATCACTCACGCGGCGTTGCTGCGTCAGACTTTCGTCCATTGCGCAAAATTCCCTACTGCTGCCTCCCGTAGGAGTCTGGGCCGTATCTCAGTCCCAATGTGGCCGTACACCCTCTCAGGCCGGCTACCCATCAAAGCCTTGGTAGGCCATTACCCTACCAACTAGCTAATGAGGCGCAAGTCCATCTCTAAACGATAACTTNNCACGCCGCCAGCGTTCGTTCTGAGCCAGGATCAAACTCTCCATAGATTTATGAAAAGTTCATTATCCCAACGTAATAAAAAAAAAGAATGTAATCAGAGAACCCGATCACACACATCCAAACTTTCAAAGAGCATCTGCCCTATTTTGGGGCAGTTTTTTAAATATACTAAACAACGGAATCGTTGTCAATATTCAAAAAAAATATTTTTTTGACCCTGGTCTTACCCGTAGCATCGGAAGGAAATCAGGGGGTTTTAAAAGAACTTTGCGTTAGAAGCGTGTTAAATATACGGCGAAAAAAGTGGAATGTCAAATATTATTTTATTTTTCTTCATTTCCCCGATGAACGACGATTCTTCTGCAAAGATCCACGAACTGGTCAGGGCCAAGCCCGCTTTGCAGTCGTTGATGAGCCACGACACGATTTCGAATTCCATCGTGCCCGCTTTCAGATCTCTATGGTCCACGTAAGAAGGCGGACAAAAAACTTTAGTTCTTGTCCGCCAACAAAATCGGGCGTCCCCTTCGCGCGCGAAGTGGATAAAGAATCTCACCTTGTTCCGTGAAATTTATGCGGCGGCCCGTGATTTGTTTGCCGGAGAACTCCGATTAACTTTTATTTTCCCGTTGAAAAGCATCACCATTTGCGATGGCGTCATTTTACAAATACGTCTCGACAACGCTTCACGCCGTTTGCGTTGAAACGCCACTGAATCGAATTTTTTATTCATGAATTATCTCCCTCGGGCTTCGTATTTCAACAACGGGATAGCCCATTTTCAAATTTACCGCGTTATAAATTCTGATTCTATCAAGATTAACGATATGCTTGAAATTCCAACTGGCAATAAGCTCCACATGATTTACCGTCGCAACGGCGATATGAAGCGTATCAACGCGAAGTTGCGGTGAGAATTTCCCTTCTTTGAGATAGACGTTTGATAATTCGACGACATCCTCGGACAGTGTGATGATTTCCGCCGTCGCCTCCACTTTTTTGAAAAAAGCCATGACGTTCTGCGGAGCGCCCTGGATTTCTTCCACGGTTACGGAGGAAATGACCGGACGAAACAGGCCCAATTCAAACTCATGGAAAAGCCGCTTCGTATATCGGGCAAATTCTTCATCGAACATGCCGCCAATCACCGAATTGTCTATGTAGACTCTCTTAATCATTCGACCGCCTCGTCACGTTTTTTACCCGGATAATCCTGATCTGATGAATATAAAGACGTCTCAGGACAAAAAGCAAGACAAAACGCTGCTCACTGCCCCTTACGGTGCGCCACCATTTTCTTGCACAGATTCACGAACTGCTCCGGGCTAAGCCCGCTCTTGCAGTCGTTGACGAGCCACGAGACGATTTCGAATTCCAGCGTGACCGAGTTCGGGTCTTTATGATCGACCGTGGGCATGAGAAGGAATTTGTCATTGTAATCGTCGCCGCCGGCTCTTAATCATTTCTTATCTCGCCCACCCGCTGCACCCAAAACGCGGCAGGGGTTAGCCTAGGATATTTTGCTTTTGAACAACTCCAACTATTTTCCAATAAATTTTCTTCGAACCCATTCTAGTTTTGGCTTTGGTTCGGCATAGTTATCTGGATTAGGACCAATGAATATTTCTAGCTTCTGTTGCTTCCAGTCAGGACATATACCACCAAAGAGACCTGCATCGACTAAAGCCGCAGTAATTGTTTCACTTTGTGAAGTTGGTTTGTCATAAGCTACACCAAATCCTTGTGGGTAAACACCTCCCAATCCCCGGATTATTTGTCCGTTCCGCCATCCAGCAGAATCCATTGCGCTCTTGATCTCACACGCCAGATTATAAGACTCCATGTCGTTCATCAGCGCCTGTATATCATAATCAATAGGTTCAACCCTTTTTAATTCCTGGATTACCAGGTCCCGGTGGCCTTTAATAGTTCTGGCAGTTGGGCGTTCATTGATTATGTTTCTTGTGGTTTGTTCACCAGATTGATTAAGGGAAACAACATTCCCACCAGTTAATTGATCTGGCTGTTGTCCATTTGTTGGTAGAGATGTCCCTTTTAATACAATTGAATCAAAAGCCTCACTTAACGAAATCAGTGAGTTTTCCGCTCTCACACGAGTGGAAGAGTCTGATATAGTTTTCTCTTTTAACCATCTCTCAATATTGCAGATTGTCGCTCGGTAGGCATTTGCTTTCACATAAAATTCTTGTGATACTTTTACAGTTTTTCCAGACGTATTGCGTGCAATATCTCTTAGACTAGCCACTATAGAAACATCCCCAGACGCATTCTTTATCAACTTTGCATCTACCTGCGCAGCAAGCGCAAACTTAGTTGCAAGATCAATTACTTCTTGTTTGTCATAGCCTTCGACCGCTTCCATCCATTCAAGGCCTGGCGCTTTGCAGTCATCGCCTCGTAAGATACTTTTATTTCGAGGATAGAATAGACCGCATCCTTGATAAACAAAGGACAGCATCACAAGAACCACTACCATCCTCGAATATTTCATAAGTGCCCCTGCAAGGTAAGTCCTGTGGCAGTAATATGGGAAGCAAATAGGCTGCTGTAAAAATTAACTGATAGGGATTATCTCTTTTCGTGGGCTGCTGGGCGTATAAAGAGAGTTTCTTTACAGGCGCTCATTTTGGCCCCCGTTTCTCCGTTCCCGTCGTCCCAGCTTTAACGGCTTTACCGAAAAATATAGGTAGTCCGCGCAACATTGTCAAACCTGAGAATACAGGTTTCGTGGCTTCTCCCCCGAAGGGGACTTCCAAGGGTCGTCTCCCCCGGCCTCGGCCGGCTTCGCCGCCCTCAGCAGTCGTTTATGGACATAAGGAACTTGCCGAGTGCCTAGTCCAAAATCGTAATCTCACCATGTAAACCCGTGCCCCCCGCACCCCGATCCTGCGCCGCCTCTCAATACCCCACCGCGATAATCAGCCATTGCGCTCCGCCGTGAGAGGCGAACGCAGCCCAGTTTCCGTAATCGTCGTAAGGAAAGCCGTAGCATTTATTCCTGAGCGAACGCCGGTGCATGTACCGGGAGTAGAAATTGCAGGGGGTCTTCTGGTAGAAAAGGGTTCCGTCCATCCATTTCGATTGGTCAAGGTCCGCGACGTGCCTGTTGAGCGCCGAGCCGAGGGCCGGGACGTTGGCGGGTCCTTGAAGTCGGTTTGTCCCACCATGACATAAAGACGGCCGGCCGGATCGTTCGCCAGATTGATGGTGGATACGGTGCTCAGGCGTTGCGGAGCCTGCCGCGACCATCCGCACGAAAAGGGGATTGCCGGGCGTGGCTTTTGGTTGTGCAGGCCACCTGTGCGATATATTTTAACGAAATAACCTCGCAAAAAAGGAGCACCCGCATGGTCGACAAAGAACTTCTCGATATCCTCTGCTGCCCTGAGACAAAGCAGGATGTCACCCTGGTCGAGGGCGACATCATCAAGAAGATCAACGCAAAAATCAAGGAAGGTACGCTCAAGAACCGGGGCGGTGAAGTTGTCAAAGAGGCGATAGACGCCGGCCTGTTGCGGGAAGACAAGAAGTTTCTCTATCCCATACGGGAAGACATTCCGATCATGTTGATCGACGAGGCCATCCCGGCCGAGCAGTTCGGCGCATAGTGTATTCTTCCCGATTTGTTTGAACGTTGCGCGCAATCGCCTCAAACAAATCAATCGCCGTATGCTGCTTCCCAAAGTATTTTCTACCAGGCGGGATTTCCGCTAGAGGTTCATGCCGTTATCTAACCTCCATAGAGGGTTTCATGAGTAAACGAGCCGCTATTCCTGCTTTCGTTTCCATTCTGCTCGCCGGTGCGCTATCGGCCTTCGCCGCAGCGCCTGCTGCAAAGACCGATTCACTCGCGACGAAGCAAATATCCCTCGCGGCCGCCGACACCGCAAAGCACACACATTTTGGCCGGCTCTCGATTGTCACCACGCCCGCTGGCGCGGAAGTAACCGTCGATAGCGTGCCAAAGGGCCTGTGCCCGGTCACGGTTGACAGCCTTACTCCCGGACTCCATGTGCTCATTGTCAAGGCAACGGGATATTTCGGCAAGAAGATAAGTGTGGAGATCCCGGGTGACAGCACCCTGAGCCTGAACGTAGCCCTGGTGCTGCCTTCCCACCTCGTGGTTGTGAGCGAGCCCGCGGGAGCCGCCGCGTTTCTCGACGATAAAGAGCTTGGCCTTACCCCGTGCGACAACCCCCGCCTCAAGCCGGGCGAACATACTGTCAAGATCGATAAGACCGGCTTTGTATCGGCGGAAAAACGCATTACTTTGACTGAAGGCAAGACCGATTCCCTGTCGGTTGTTCTGCGGCAGGTTCCTTCAAGTGGCACGGAAAAGAAGCCGGCGCCGGTGATGCCGAAGAAAAAGGGGTTCGACAGAGTCGCCGCACTCGTCGCAGTGGGCGTTTTTGTGGTATTCGGCGTCGTCATCCTTGGCGTGGAAATGCACGAAGCCGCCCAGTAGGAAACAGACCTGTCCCGCAATGTCAAGAAAAAACCGATGACCGCTTTGTTTCGCCTCGTACCTGTTATTGCCGCTGTCGCGGCGCCGCTTTGCGCCCAGATGGCACCGGTGCCGGGCGGCTCCTTTACAATGGGAATCGATGGCGGCGAGCAGAACCAGGCGCCCGCCCACGCGGTTTCGATCTCTCCGTTTCACATTGACAAAACAGAAGTGACGTTTTTGCAGTACGACTCATGCGTGCGCTTGGGCGCCTGCACGCCGGCGCACTACGACGACGGCGCATGCGTCATCTGGACGCAACAGGGATTCAGAAACGTGAGAGTACCGCCTGCGCTTCGCAACGGCCGCTACCCTGTGGTTTGCGTCACCTGGTATCAGGCGCAGGGCTTTTGCCAGGCGCACGGCAAGCGGCTGCCAACCGAAGCCCAGTGGGAATATGCGGCTCTGGCCGGACATTCCGCGCAATATTCCTGGGGGAACGAATCTCCTTCGGCCTCGCGCTGCCCGCAGCCTCCGGCAAATCGTCCGGAAAAGACCGCGTCGTTTACTCCGAATCCGTGGGGATTGTACGATATGACCGGTAACGTGTGGGAATGGACTGCGGATCACTATGATCCCGACTACTACACGGTCTCCCCGCAATCCGACCCGCAGGGCGCCGAGGTCGGCCAGTACCGGGTTATCAGGGGCGGCGGCTGGTACTCCACGGCATCGCAGCTCAAAATCAAGAACCGCCACTGGTTCGAGCCGAATTTCGGGGAAGTGAGTGTGGGGTTCAGATGCGCGCGTTGACAATGACATTTGTTTTTTCGTGCGGGGCGCTGCTTTCGCTCTGGGGCCCGGCTCGGGCGGTTCAGGTGCACAGCGTCGACCGCGACGGCCGGGCCATACAACTTGACGGCTTTCTGCTTGAATGGAAGAAAAGTGACGCGGCGTATCTGGCCAAAGACTCGTTGTGGCTCTACGATGTGCTTAACACACGAGAGGGCCTTACTGGCTATTTCGCAACCGGCAAGAAGGCGCCCTGCGGGTTGTGGAAATTCCGGTTCCTGCCGCACCGCTTATCTCCCTATTCCTCCATGGAACTGCAGGCTTCTCTCGATTCGCTGCGCCCCTTCTACCGGACCGCGCCGCTCCCTGGCGCTGTGCAGGGAGGCATTGCCGCCGAATGGGTGGTTCCCTGGGACAGCATCTGGCACGATTCAACAGGCGCCTATCAGGTTGGCCTTTTCGCGTTTGACACCTGCGGAGATACGATTCAACCGACTATTTTTGCCGGACGCGTGTACCATCCCAAGCCCGCGCCATGGGGCGGCGTGTACCTCAAGCTTCTCCTGCTGGGCGGCATGATGATTGTTCTCTATTATTTGCAGCGGCGGGCGAGAAAAAGAAAGAAACCTACGCGTAGAAGGGCACTTTCCGGTACGGATGGGGCGCCCCAAAACGACGATTGACGGTTGCGGCCCTGACATCCGAAGATTCGGCATTCAAGAACCCCCGCAGCACCACGACTGGGACCGCGAATACAGCCGGATGTACGCCCGCGTGAGCACCCTGCAATTCGCAAACTTTGGGATTGAAAGACCCCGCAGCAAGCTGCGGGGACCTCGATTACGACCGGATGTACACCCCGGTGAGCAGCCTGCAATGCGCGCGCTGCGGGATTCAAGATAGGGAAAATCCTGCGGCCGCATGCGCCGCAATTCGTGGTTTGCATCCGGACAATCTTCCTTTTGTTTCGTCGTAGTCCTTCCGCGCTCTAAAGTATTTTATTGCTCAAAGGAAGTCCCGTTCGAACCATCATGCCTGCTTTCCACTATTCCAGATACGCGGCATTTTTCGCGTGTGTTTGCACCGCGTTCTGCGCCGCATCGTTTGCCGCAGCCCCATCGGACACCGCGGTCAAGGCGCCTGCCGCACTCGCCGACACGGGAGCCGTGCGCGGGTCGCCTGTGCTGCACACCGATACGACTCGGACAGCGGCAGGCCCGCCGATCGCACCGGTAAAGCCCGCCAAGGGAAAGGCCCCCGGCGACACCTCAAAATCAAAAGGCCCAGCCGTGTACGATACCGTGTACTACGGCGCCGACGGCGGCTATATCGACTACGACGTCGAGAACAAGCAGCTCAAGCTTATCAATAACGCGGTTGTAAAGTATCAGGACATCACGCTCAACGCCGACTCGATTACCTACTACATGGAAGACGGCCTGCTTATCGCAAAGGGCAAGCCGCAGCTCGTTGAGAAACACGACACCACGGTCGGGGAATCCATGATTTACAACATAAAGACCAAACGCGGCAGGGTGAAGTACGCCAGCGCGCACATGGACGACGCGTATTTTAACGGCAACAAGATTGTCAAAGCGGAAAACAACGACCTGTACATCGAAGAGGGTAACTACACCACCTGCGCCTTTGTCGACACTCCCGACTACTTTTTCTATGGAAAAACCATCAAGGTGATCCCCAACAGCGAGGTGATAAGCCGTCCCGTTGTGTTTGCGCTCGGCGACGCGCCCGTTGCATGGCTCCCCTACTTTGCATTCCCGCTCGAGCGCAACCGCAAGAGCGGGCTTCTCACGCCCATCTGGGGCGGTCACCCGGAATCGGGCGGCTATCTTGACAACCTGGGATACTATTTTGTTCCCAACGATTACATTGACGCCACGGCCTGGATGCGGATCCAGGAATTCAACAACTTCGTTTTCAACGGCGCCACGCGATACGCGATGAAATACTGGCTGAGCGGCTCGCTCACGGGACAATACGCCAACGCCGGCACGTTTCTGAGCAGAAGCCAGCAATGGTCTCTGGATTATACGCACAACCAGAACATTACCCCCGACGGCAACACAACGCTGTCCGGCCGCGGAAGCATGGTTGGCACCAATTCGTTCTACACTACCTACTCCGAAGATTCAACCCAGATCCTCAACCAGAACCTCAACGCCAACATGTCGCTGTCGCAGAGAATACCGTCAATCAACGGGAGCGCGAATATTACGTGGAACAGGAATATGAACCTTTCCACCGGAGAAGTGAGCGAAGATCTCCCGAGTGCCAGTTTCAGCCTGCCGTCGCGCCCCCTTATTCCTTTTACACCGAAGGAGAACGCCACCGACAAAGACAAGGAAGAAGAGGCCTGGTACAACAAAATCGATTATTCCTATTCGGCAAACGGGCTGCTGCGCAACTATTTCGCGGCGGGAGACACGGGCCAGAACTACCAGAGAAAGGCGCTGCTTCAGTCGTTCTCGCTTTCGTCGCCGCAAAACTTTTTCAAGTACATCACCGTGACTCCGAGTTTCAATGCGCAGGCATCAACGTTCGACATGTGGATGGACACCTCCGCGGGGACGGCGAAGAATGATACACAGTATATCCCCGACACAATTTATGACACCTTGACTCGGGCGCAGTGGTATGCGAAGTCTCCACAGCCCCATGTCTCCGATACCGTCTACACGTTCAACAGCCAGACTCAAAAGATCGATACCACGCTCAAGGCGGTCGACAGCGTGGCAACCATAAAGAGACCGCAATACAAGCAGCACAATGATTGGAGTACCGATTATTCATGGAACGCGGGCGTGAGCGTGGGCACGAACTTATACGGGGTCTTCCCGATTCACATTTTCAATTTTGCGGGACTGCGGCATACTTTCACGCCCTCCCTCAGTTACACCTATACGCCGAAACACGATCTTGATAAACAATACACCCCCCTCGTGTCCTATGCTCCGGCCAAGGATAAACCCAGCCAGAGCGTCGGCATCAACATCAACAACGAATTCCAGGGAAAATTGCTTGACAAACCGGCCGCACCCGGAGACAAACCGGCGGAGAAGAAAATCCAGCTTCTCACCGCGGCCGTTTCCACAGCCTACGATTTCGAGGCGCCGACGAGGAAATTTAGCGATCTCTCCGTTTCGGCAAACACGGGGTACGAGGTCGTGCGCGTGGGGTACAGCTCCACGTTCTGGATGTACGACCAGAACGACCGGCTTTCGCTGCCGCTCCTGCATCAGTACAGTGTTTCCATTTCGCCGTCAAACTCCCTGTCGCTCCATGGCTCCTTGTGGGAGGGAGACAAGATTGCCGCGGACAGCCTGCAGCCTAAATTCGACCTTCATTACCTTCGGGCCGGCCCGCAGCAGTGGCAAGCGGGCATAAGCCCGCAGTACACGTTCTCGCAATCGCGCAACTCTCCCACCGATCCGTTCATTACTACAAAGCAATACAGTTTGAGCACATCCGCATCCATCAATTTCACGCGCAACTGGTCGATGTCGTGGAGCAGCACTTACAATTTCGTCACGAACCAGTTCGTTGACCACGACGTACATTTCCACTACGAACAGGAATGCTGGGACATGCGCTTCGACTGGCGGCCGTCGGGGTATAATCCGGGATACTACTTCCTGATAAACATCAAGAAGATTCCTGAACTCAAGTGGGAACAGCGGAATGATTGACGGTGGGAGCTGCGCGGGGAACGGCCTCACAACTATATTCGAAACTTCTCACACACTTCTTCACTCGCCGGCGCAGTCTCAATAACCCTCATGGTATCTCCCTTTGTCAAAACCACGGCGGCAAGGTCTTTTGTCCTTTCGCGGGTATACTTGACGAATATCGAACATGCGAGCAGCATTTCTTCCTCACTGCCCTCGCCGCGCACGAGTCCCGCCGGACCAAGGGCGTCGCGCAGCAGGATTTCGGTATCGTCCGGAAGGCGCAACGCACCCAGGGGATCGTTTTCCGTGTCGTCACGCGCCTGCACAAAACGGAGCGCAGAACTTATCCGGAAATGCCTGCCGTAGGCGAGCAGCTTGAAATCGTTGAGGGAAAAATCCGGATTGTTGTTTGCCAGATCGGCATACCGCTCGGCTGTGCGCACGTGCGTGAGCAGGCACCCGCCCGCGGGCATGGGATAGGAAAGGTTGAACTTTGCCGCGTAGGCCATTTGTCCCTTGCGGCCGCGTCCCCAGAAGTCAAGCATATCCTCGCGCCGTACCCAGCCCCGTTCCTCCGGAATAGTGACCTTGAGAATCTTCGCGCACAGGGGCCGCAGGATCATTCCCTTGAGGCCGGTCTGCTTTTCTATTATGTCAAAACATTCCCGGCGCTGCGACATGGGACGCTGGCCCACCACCTCGCCGGTGACGATAAACGACGCGCCAACCTCGTCCATCACAACCGCGGCCTTCTTGATCCTGTGGATCCTGCAGTCGAGACAGGGATTGACGTTCTTGCCGAATCCGAATTGTCTCCCCTTGAACATTTCCAGATATTCTTGGCCCTCCTCTTCGATTCGCAAGGGAACGGCAAGCGAAGCTGCGCGGGCCTTGATGACCTCGTGGCTGAGGCCGAGGCCGGAATAGAAGGGCAGTACATAGTGGAGGGCCAGAACGTCGAAGCCCAGGCGCTGCATCAGGTGCACCGCAATCGTGGAGTCGAGGCCGCCGGAAAACATGACGAGGCATTTCATACAGCAGAAAATATCTTACCGCAATGGCGTGAAGAACAAGTTATGGAGTTGAAAGTTTGCAGTTGACAGCTGACGGTCTACGCCGGCCTTGAGAGCGCGGTAGGAGAGGATCTTCGGCCGGCCTGCGCAGGAAGCGGGTGTTACCGGCCCGGATGCAGAAAATGCCGAGCCGCCAGCATCGGGCCGCGCGCAGGCGGGAACCGCCGGATGCCGCGGTCCAGCAGCCGATGCTTGTCGACACGCGAGAATCTTGCCGACGTGCGTGCACGCGCTTTTGCCAACCCCCATGCCGAAGCGGGTTGTACCGTGCGGCAGGCGGCTGTGAGGCTGCTCAATGCCGATTTCTTGTAGTTCTCTATGGTGAAAACATAACTGGTTGCCTGCTCGATATAGATATTGTTGACCGTATCGTTGATATACGCAAATCCGGTCGAATCGACGGCGGGTGGCAGTACGATATTCCGTTTCTTGTTGACAAGGCTCGCGTAATTTGCAAAGAACGTCGCCGCAGCAGCAGCCGATGAATCGCGCCAGTACGTATACCATACCATTCGCAGGGTGTCCGTCTGCAGGTCCCGGAACACGAACGACTCGTCGGCCGTCATCCCGTTCGGGATATCCCGGAAAGCGGCAAAATCCCATTCCCTGAACATGACGTCCGCCAGCAATTCCCCGAGCTGATCATCGTCCTCGATTAAGTTCGATTGCACGATGACGCTGTCCAATGCTTGCGTATTGAGAACATACTCGTTGGTGGCGGAATATTCCTGTGGGTGAAGGACTTCCAGCATCCGCAGCGGAAGCACGGGAAAAATGGTATTGTCGATGATGGACCAGTTCATGCCGGCAATCGCGTTAATGAATCTGGGGCCGTACGAAAAATATTCCCACTGCAAGGGCATATTCGTGAGCATGGGCTCGCCGTGCTGATGCATGGTATCCAGATCCGCATCCGCACCGATTTGTTCCTGGTTGAGGAAGTTGACTACGGGCGTTGACGTCGTGGGATAGGCGCCGCTATTCAGGAAAAAATAATAGTAATCCATCAGAAGCTCAGCTTCGCCCTCGATCACGTAGTCGGTGGCATAATACATGTCGGAAGGCGCATAGGGATTATTGATAGTGTCAAGACCGAAATACTGGTCTTGCAGTGCATGGACGAATTCGTGGAACAGCGTGAGGGAATCTTCGAATGCCAACCCGGTTGCCGTATCGGCGAGAATCACATAAAGGGAATCCGTACCGGGAACGTAGAAGCCGGCGGTCCCGCTCGCAATGGTTGAGTCGTAACTCGAATAGTAGTCGGCGCCGGGCCGCAGCAGGCCTTCGAGCCTGAGTATGTTGTTGTAAAGATTCTTGGTGCTTTGCGGAATCGTGTCGAACTGATTGCCCACCTGGGCCGCATATTGTGACTGGGTAAAGACGCTTACAAAGACCTTCCGTTTGTAATTCTTACCCCTGAAACGCTGGACCGCCAGCCGAATCGAATCAGCGGCAGCCATGACCTTGGCTTTGAGTGTGGTAGGCTGACCACCCGGTTGCACGGGAATAGTGACTTTTTCCGAGTCGTTTGTGCAGCTGAGAAGAATGAGAATCAATGGGATCAGCAGGATGGCAAACACAAACACTTTTCTCTTTTTCATCGAGGCTCCTCTCGGGTTTGTCGCTACCCAAAAATACACGAAACTGGGGCACGGATGACGGATATTGCCATTTATTGGACCCACTACGAGGCACCTTGTTACTAAGAAAAGCTGAAGCAAACCGAATTGGTGTCCGATCAGCAAACAAGGAGAGGACCGCGTTCTGCCAAAGCAGGGGGGCAGCGAGCCTCGAACCGAGTTTCGTACCAGTCGCAATGCACAACTCGCGGCAGACCCGATCGATCGCCAAAAGGAGGACCTTAGCCATGGCAGTGCAAAACCAGATTGTCATACTCAAATCCGGATCAAAGAATTGGAACATGTGGAGAGCCCTTAACAATGCCGGCAAGGCAGATTTCGGAAACGCCCTGCTGCAGGGGGCCGACCTGAAAGGCGCAGACCTGAGGAATGCCGATTTTTCAAAAGCAAATTTGCGGTCAGCTGATCTTTCCGGAGCCAACCTCGGAGAAGCAAACCTGTGGGGAGCAGACCTTTGCGGGGCTAATTTGGTAGAAGCAAGCCTCTGGGGAGCCGACCTTGCAAGAGCCGATCTCAGTGAAGCAAATTGTTCCGGGGCGAACCTGTGGGAAGCAGATCTTTCAAAAGCCAATTTGCGAAAAGCTGACCTTTCGAGAACCAGCCTCTGGGAGGCAAATCTTTCCGGAGCCGATCTTCGCGGCACGAATCTCGAAGGCGCCAACCTTGAGGGAGTCGACCTGAGCGGAGCCGACCTCAGGGGAGCCAACCTTTGCGGGGCCGATCTGTCCAAAGCCCGCATCCGGGAAGTTCACTTTTGGAAAGCCGACCTCAAGACCGTCAAATCGTTTTACAAAGCGGAGCTTGATCCGGGAATCCTGTTCCAGATAAAACCCACCTGGCCCGAAAAGCTGGCGACCATCCGCAGCGCCGAGACGGTTGAATGGTTTCTCGACAGAACGCTCCTTGAGCAGATCAAGAAGCCCGAATGGCGAGGCTGGCAAACCGAATAGCCAGCGCACAGAGGCGAGTGGTTCCAATTTACGTTTCCCTTCATGTTCCCTGCGCATTTGCTGACGGCGTGGTCTGTTTTCGAGAAAGCGCCACAGGCTTCTCTCTGATGCTTGTTCGCGCTGCACAAAATCAACAGGGAGACGCTTTGTGCGGAAATCGGCAGGAGATTGAGCTGGCTATCCGGTCCGGTCCCTCTTATCCGGGCACCGCATTCGAATGACCCCTGGACACGTCGAAATTCTCGTAGGTCTTCCGGTCGAAGCGGAGCGTGTTGATCCGAAACACCATATTGCTGATAAGGGTGACGAATGGATTTCGAAAATGCCACAGGCTGCTGTTCGTGCGCCTCAGAATATGCGGGTATGCGTAGAAATTCCTGTAGCAACTGTCCTTTTCGCTGAGCATGTCACTCCAGGTGAGGTGCATGTACTTTGCAACAGGGAACGTGAGCGTGTAATACTTCCAGTCGTTGGGAAAATCGTTCGCGGTGATCCGGTTTTCCGATAGCATCTTGTTCCACAGGTCGGTGCCCGGCAGCGGGGTGAGAAACATCACGTTGAGCGCGTCGAGACCGTAGCTCCGCGCGGCGCGCGCGATATCCCTGCCGATGTACTTTTTGTCAATATCAAGCCCTATGATGAACGATCCAACCGCATTAATGCCGTGTTTCTGGATGCGGCGTATGGAGGCCTTCATGTTCCTGCCGTGCTGGATGTTGAATTTCTTGTGGATTTCCTCGAGGCCTTCCTTCTTGACCGATTCAAACCCGATGAACACGCCGAAACAGCCGGCTGCCGCGGCAAGCCTGAGAAGTTCGTCATCATCCGCCATGTTGATGGTGACCTGCGCAATCCATTTTTTGTTGAGCTTTGCCGCAATCATCTGCCGGAACATCTCTTTGGTATGTTCAACCTGATCGGCCCGCGTGCCGATCAGGTTGTCGTCAACGATCAGGATATGTTTTTCCTTCATCAATTTGAATTCTTCAATCACGTTTGCAATGGGCCGCCGTCTGAAATGCCCGCCGTTAAAGGCAGTAACGCTGCAGAAGCTGCACGCAAGCGGGCACCCGCGGGAAATCTGGATGGAGCCGAAGAAATAACCGTGCGGCAGCAGGTCGTGCCGGGCCGCGGGAACGCAGGCCAGGTCCTGGCGTTCTCCTTTGTACACAGGTTTGAGCGAGCCGTTGCGGACATCGGCAAGCACCTGCGACCAGACGCCTTCCGCTTCCCCGCACACCACGGAGTCCACGTTCTTCCCTGCCTCCTCGGCGCACATGGAGGCGTGGATGCCGCCCATGACCACGGGGACTTTGCGTGCGCGAAATTCGGCGGCCACGGCATAGGCCCGCTGCGCCTGCGACGTAAACGCCGAAATGCCCACGAGGTCGGGCTGCGGGAGTTTCGAGTAATCGGGCTTGCCGAAATTCTCGTCAAATACCGTGATGTCCCATTCCTTGGGAGTAAGGCCCGCGAGCACGAGAAGACCCAGCGGTTTCCACGCAGTAAACCTGTTCCAATGACTTTCCTTGGATTTGGCCAGACTGACAAGCGGATTACTTGGATTTATGAGGTAGAGTATCATTATAGCTGGAATTATAATATATGTCCGGCAGAGGGGGTACCGGTAAAAAAATTGGTTTTTCTAAAGGATTTCAATCCACAGCGCAGGGCCTGTCGGCTCCGCGGGCGGGAAATAGGCCCAGGGCTTCGGCGGGCAATTCGCATTAATCAATAGCGGGCGATACATCAGCCCCGTTGGAAAACTCGGCAGATACCGGACTCGTCATGGGAAAACGCCGGTCTCTTTAAGGGTAGCAAGTTGCTGGGATTTTGCCAGCTTGAGGGCAAAGTCCTTTGCAGCAGACAATTCCTGTCCGGTGGGATGCTTCCTGTTGAATATCCACCACGCTTTCCCCGGGCAGGAGAAGCATTCCGGCGCAACCGGGATGCCTTGATCGCCGAGCAATTTCTTCAGGACCGCGTTTGCCTTGTCCTGCCCGCCGAAAGTACTGAACACGGCCGCTTTCTTGATGCTCGATCCCTTGAGAGATTTGATGAACTCTTTCATTTCTTTGTGAACAGTCCCGGCGTAAAATCCATCGCCGATGAAAAGCAAATCCGCGGCATCCGCAGGCGGGGAGTTCTCAATAGGCAATGCCACCGTTCCGACAGCCGCAGCAATCGCTTCGGCGACCTTCCGGGTGTTTCCGGTTGTGGTATGATAGATGACCTTGCAATTCATGTCGCAACCTCCTATTGATAAATGAAATTTAGTCCACGTTTCAAGCCGCAAGTGTCACCTGAATTGTCCGGCCTTTCTTCCTTGCGACGATAAGTGTTTCGTACCCCACCGAATGGAGAATCCGGTTGAACAGGTCAAGCCTTGGCAGCGTCTTGGATGTTCCCGTTTCTATCCGCGCAATTACCGATTGCGTGACATTCGCTTTTTCCGCAAGCTGCAACTGTGAAATATTCTCCTGTTTCCGAATATCTTTGAGCATTTTTGCCAGTTTTGTTTTCTCGACATGCTCATCGACGGCTTTCCTGAAAGCCGGGTCCTTTTCCCATTCCTTGATGGTTTCAAAAACTGAAGACCCGATATGTTTCTTGTTCATAGCACCTCCTTCATTCTCTTGTAAGCAAGATCAACGTCTCCGCGTTGCGATCCCTGTTTTTGTTTCTTGCAAGCATGAAGAAATATCACGCCCTTTCCGCTGACAACACAATAGAATATTCTTTGCTGGTGCCGCGTGCCTGTTTTTATCTCCCATAATTTTCCTGCAATTTTCGAGTAATTATCGGCACGTCAAATATACCGAACTGCGCAATAAGCCTTATGTCGCCCGCAATTGAAACCCGGTCTTCCACCGGCAGGCCTTCGATATATTCCCGCACCGGCTCCCTGCCCGACGATGTTCTGTAGTAACATACGTTCATGCTCACTCCTTTAGTATAGCATATTTGCTATTGCTTTTCAATGTCTCAATTCATTGCCCGCGCAAAAGATTAGCGGAAATTCCTTCGGGAGTTTCCGGCGTGGACCACGGCCTACCAGACTGTGTCATAATTCATTTTTGGGCCGTATTTAGAAAAGTAAATGGCGAAATTTGCATGAAAAGGGCACCTTGCGTTTACCGATAAGACACATTTGTCAATTACGACACGGTCTGTACGGCCGTGGGGCAATGCTAAACCTCGCCGCTTGACGCGGCTTTTCTTTATTCCACCCCTTTCAGGGGTGAAACAAAGCCACAGCCTTTGGCCGTGGTTGTTTACTCCTTTTTCTGAAACCGGTCACGGATTGTGCCTGCCGCTCAGGATTAATGCGATACTGCCGCCTAATACATATGTGGGTTAGAAAAGCTGGCGGGGAAGAATGTATTAACGTGATAAAACCTGAAAACCCGGCCTCCAACAAAAAAGGCCGGGCATCTCTGCCCGGCCTTTCCCCTCGGAATCCGAGGACTATTGAATATTTTATTGGGGTGGCTGACGGGGCTCGAACCCGCAATCACTGGAACCACAATCCAGAGCTCTAGCCTATTGAACTACAGCCACCATAATACTTATTTGTCGAACACCACGCTGGTCCACGATCCCGGCATCAGCAGGTTGGCCTTGGCCGGCACTTCGGCCTGGACCGCACCCTTATCGTCAAGCGCGTAGGCAGAGAATCCGATGACCCGGTCGTCCTGGCCAACAAGGCCGATGTCGTACATCGGGATGTTCAGAACCACAAAGTCTTTGGTGGAGAACGTCTTGATTTCGTTTGCCCAGGGCTTTGTCGGGAAGCTGATGCTGTCGGTGACCGCGATACGGTTGTGAAGAAAGGAATTCACCGAATCCTTTGCCGTAAACAGGTCTGCCACGCGGTCCGAATAGGCGATAAAGGCGTTCTTGCCGTTCTTGCCGTCAAAGGCGAACCGAAGCACGCCCGCCGCCTGTGCCTTCTTGCACACGATCGACAGGATCTTGGGGCTCCAGAACAGGGCGAAGTCGCTGCCCTTGACCGACGTGAACTTTGCCTTGGCGGCGAGATCGGCAACCGAATTCTGGTCTACCAGCGCTGCGACTTTTAACGCGTGGAGCGGTTCCACTTTGCCAAGCTTATCGATATTGACGATGCCGACGGGAAAAAGCGACCCTTTGTCCTTGGTACCGGGAATGGACCATTCGACCTTGAGAAAGTCCTTGCCGCCCAGAAGACTGGTGCCCACGGAACCGAGCGCGAATTCCTGAGAATAGTCGGTTACCTTGAAGGTCTTATTGGCCACCAGCTTTTTCTTGCCGCCCTCCACCCTGGTAAGAAGCACCGACACTTTCTTCTGCGGAATTTTCGACGTGTCAAGCTGCACCTTGAGGACGATATTGTCGGAGCGTTCCGTTACCCACTGCCCGGGGCTGTTGAACGTCACGATGTCGCCAAAGGCCGATCCCGCAAACCACGTTGCGCACACGACACTCACGAATCCTGCACAAATCGCTTTCATACGCATTGTCCTTCCTTCTCCTCGGCTGATCTGTCGTTTATATCATGGGGGTGCGGGCAAACCGCGGAGCCCCCTTTTCTCCAAATCTCAACCGACAAAATATAATTAATGCGCGGGGTATTTCCTCAACTGAAAAAGGCACAACGGACGTCCGTCATGCCTTCGTGTAAACCGCTGTTTTATTGCGGATAGTTACTTTTTCCTTTTTGCAGCCTTCTTGACCGGCTTCGCCGCTTTCTTGGGCGCGGCCTTCTTCTTTGCCGGGAAATAGACCTTGAGCATGTCTTTGGTGGAAACCGGCTTGTAGTCGCCTGCATGGCCAGCCGTGCCGAATGCCTTCATTTCTTCGAGCATCCAGGCCTTCACCGCTTCGCGGGCGGGCCCGAGATAGTCGCGGGGGTCGAATTTCTGCGGCTGTTCCACAAACACCTTGCGGATCGCGCCGGTGATGGCGAGGCGTCCGTCGGTATCGATGTTCACCTTGCGCATGCCCCGCTTGATGGCGTCCTGGATCATGGCGGTGGGAACGCCCACTGCGTTGGGGACCTTGCCGCCGTATTGATTGACAAGATCAACCATCTGCTTGGGCACCGATGAGCTGCCGTGCATCACGAGTGCGGTTTTGGGCGACCGGCGATGAACGTCGTCGATGATGTCGAGCGCGAGCTTGATTTCGTGGCCTACCGGGAACTTATATGCACCGTGCGATGTGCCGATGGCAAGTGCCAGGGCGTCCACGCCGGTCTGCTTGACAAACTCTTCTGCTTCCACGGGGTCGGTAAGATGTACTGCGCCGGCAACCGTGTCGTCTTCGATGCCGCCGAGCGTGCCTATTTCACCTTCGACGGTGACGCCGGCAGCGTGGGCGATTTTCACGGCTGCCTTTGTTATTGCTACGTTTTCCTCGAAGGAGCGGGCCGGATGCTTGCCTTTCTCGTCTTTTCTGCTGTAGTCAAGCGAACCGTCGATCATCACGGACGTGAATCCGAGCTTTACGCATTCGGCAACGGTCTCGAGGTCCGGACCGTGGTCGAGGTGGAGCGACATGGGAATCTGCGGGTATTTCTTTTCGGCCATGTAGGAGACCATGGCTGCGAGAAGACCCTTGTCTGCATACTTGAGCGCGTTGCGGCTCACCTGGATAATAACCGGCGAGCTGGTTTCGGCAGCTGCGGCGCAGATGGCCTGCAACTGTTCCATGTTGTTGACGTTGAACGCTCCAACGCCGTAGCCGGCTTTGTTGGCCTCATCGAGAATGAGTTTCATTGGTACGAGAGACATGGCATCACCCCTTCTTGACGTTATGGACCTTACTTTGCATCCTTGGCCGAGTCATCGGCCTTTGGTTCGGTTTTCTTTTTCTTTTTTGGCGCCGCCTTGGGCTTCTCGGCTTTCGGCTCGGCGGCAGGTTTCTCGGACTTCTTTTCCGCGGCTTCCGCTGCCGGTTTTTCCTTGGGAGCAGGCGCTTCCTTGGCCGGTGTTGCCGCCTCGGGTGTTTTTTCGGCCGCTTTCCGTCTCTTTTTCCTCATGCGCGCGGTTTCCCCGCTGTTCCTTCCCGTCAACTCCAGGATGCAAGTCTGGGCGTCGTCGCCCGCACGCCGGCCCAGTTTGAGAATGCGCGTGTAACCGCCCTCGCGCGTCTTGTATGACGGCCCGATATCGGAGAACAGCTTCTTGAGGATGTCTTTGTCCTGTACGGTCTTGGCGGCAACCCGTATGGAATTGAGACCGCCCTTTTTTGCAAACGTAATGAGGCGCTCAATGGTGCCCCGCGCCGCCTTCGCCTTTGCGAGAGTCGTGATTACGCGTTCTTTATCGAGCACCGACATGGCCAGATTCGCGAGCATCGCGCCGCGATGCTCCGCTGTCCGGTTTAACTTGTTTACAGAATTCAAATGTCGCATGATGTACGTCTTCCTTTACAACTGTCGCAATCCCGGTTGTTAATTACTTGTCTTTGGGTTCGGCAACTCCCACCAGTTTCTCAACGTCCATACCAAAGGATAATCCGAGGTTGGAAAGGATCTGGTTGAGTTCGATGAGGGACTTCCGGCCGAAATTCTTGTATTTGAGCATGTCTGATTCCTGATTCTTCACCAGGTCGGCGAGCGTGTGGATATTTGCGGCCCGCAGGCAGTTCGCCGAGCGAACCGAAAGTTCCAGTTCGTCAACACGCATCTTGAGAAGCTGGCGCAGCTTGTCGGCCTTCTCGTCTTTCACCACTTCCTCCACCGGCTCCAGCTCACCCTCGAAATTGATGAAGATGGCAAGATGGTCGGACACGAGTTTGGCGGCGTAGGCCACCGAGTCTTCCACCGAAATGCTGCCGTCGGTCCATACGTCGAGGATCAGCTTGTCGAGATCGGTGCGCTGTCCGACACGCGCATTTTCCACCGAGTAGTTTACTTTACTGACAGGAGAAAAGATCGCGTCGATGGGAATGGTGCCGATGGGGTCGTCGTCGCGCTTATTCTGTTCGGCGGGCACATAGCCGCGCCCATCCGACACCCGCATCTCGATCTTGAGCTTGGCGTCGGAATTGATGGTGGCGATGTGAAGGTCCGGGTTGAGAATCTGGACGTCCGGATTCTTTTCGATATCGGACGCCTTGACCTCGCCCTCCCCGCTCACTTCGAGGCGGATGGTGGCGTCCTCGTCGGCGTTGAGCTTGACTCGCAGTTTCTTGATATTGAGGATAATGTCGGTGACGTCTTCCACCACGCCTTCGACGGTCGAATACTCGTGGAGGACGTTTTCAATCCGCACCGATATCACGGCGGCGCCTTGCAGCGACGACAGCAGGATGCGCCGGATCGAATTTCCTATGGTGTGTCCCCAGCCGCGTTCGAGCGGTTCGACGATCACCTTGCCATAATTAGGAACATCGTCGGGATTCTCGATCTTGATGGCTTTGGGCATCAATAAGCTTTTCCACTTCATGTATCCTGCTCTCCTCTTTTATTTGGAGTATAGTTCTACAACCAATTGTTCCTGGACCGTAACCGGGATATCGGCGCGGGCCGGCAGCCGCACGACGGTGCCCGAGAGTTGCACTTTGTCTACAGACAACCACTCGGGAACGTCCTTGGCGTTCTTGAGCGCGCTGTGGATGGTTTCGAGCGTCTTGCTTTTGTCGCGCACGGTTACCACGTCTCCCTCCGAAACTTGGAAGGACGGCATGTTCACCCTTTTGTTGTTAACGCGGAAATGGTTGTGCAGGACAAGCAAACGCGCCGCGCTCCGCGACGGAGCAAAACCGAACCGGTACACGATGTTGTCGAGCCGCAGCTCGAGCATTTGGAGCAGGAGTTCGCCCGTAACGCCCGTGCTCTGCGCGGCCTTTTTGAAGTAGTTATGAAATTGACGTTCAAGAATTCCGTACATGCGGCGCATCTTCTGCTTTTCCCGCAGCTGCGTATTGTATTCGGATGTGGAACGGCGCCGCTTGGTCATCCTCATGCCCGGGGGAAACGGCCTGCGTTCCACCGCGCATTTCTCACTCTTGCAGCGCTCGCCTTTGAGCATTAACTTGACCCCTTCCCTGCGGCATTGCCTGCATCGGGGGCCGTGATAAACTGCCATGTGCTTTTCTCTCCTTACACTCTTCTTCGCTTGGGTGGACGGCAACCGTTGTGCGGAATTGCCGTATAGTCTTTGATTGCCGTTATCTTGAGGCCGGCTGAGGCGAGCGCCCGGATCGAACTCTCGCGTCCGTTTCCGGCGCCCTTGATATGAACTTCTATTTTCCTGACGCCGGCGTCGAAGGCAGCCTTGCCGACCGACTCGGCCGCAATCTGCGCCGCAAAAGGCGTGCTCTTGCGCGAGCCTTTGAACCCGGACTTGCCCGGCGAGCCCCATGCAACCACATTGCCGTGCGTATCCGAAACGTTGATGAGCGTGTTGTTGAAGGTCGCCCTGATATGCGCTATGCCGTCGGCCGCTGCCTTCTTTCTGATCTTCTTTACTGCAGGCTTTTCCTTGCCTTCGGGCCGTCCTTCACCTTTGCCTTCACTCTTGCCCTCGCCCTTGCCTTCACCTTTGCCTTCGGGCTTGCTATCGGCTTTGCTGTCTGACTTGCTTTCTGCCATTGTCGTGATACCCCTTATGGTAGTAATTATCCTTTGCTCGGAGCTTTCTTCTTTCCCGCGATGGTCTTGCGTGGTCCTTTACGCGTGCGCGCATTCGTACGAGTCCGCTGCCCGCGAACCGGCAGCTGTTTGCGGTGCCTTAGCCCGCGATAGCACCCGATGTCCATGAGACGCTTGATATTGAGACGGACGTTCGACCGAAGGTTACCCTCTACGGTAAATTCGCTGTCGAGGATTTTTCTTATCCTGTCGAGCTCGTCTTCCGAGAGGTCGCGGATCTTCTTGTTCTTATCGACATTCGCCTTTGCGCAGATTTTCAACGAAGACGGTCTTCCAACACCGAAGATATAGGTGAGAGCGATCTCGCACCGTTTATTGTTCGGTATTTCGACTCCTGCTACACGTGCCAAAATAGGACTCCTTTCGTTTTCCCGGCTTAGCCCTGGCGCTGCTTGTGTTTGGGATTCTTGGAGCAGATGATGCGAACAACGCCCCGCCGCCTTACAACCTTGCAGCCGTTACACAACTTCTTTACCGACGCTCTGACTTTCAAAGTAACTCTCCCCGAAAAGAAGATTCCAAAGTCCAGATTGCAGATTCCAAATTACGAATTCTGCATCGTCTTGCTTTTAACTTTCAACTTTAAACTTTTCACTTGTACCTATACACGATTCTTCCCCTTGTCAGGTCGTACGGCGAAAGCTCTATGAGCACCTTGTCGCCGGGAAGAATCCGGATATAATTCATTCTCATTTTTCCTGAAATGTGCGCAAGAATCACGTGGTCGTTCTCGAGTTTCACATGAAAAGACGCGTTGGGCAGGGTTTCAACAACGGTTCCCTCGACCTGTATTGATTCCTGCTTCGACATAGACCTTTTCGCACCTCGTCCGGTGAAAATTAATAGGTTCGTCTGCCGCGCAAGCGGCCCTTCTTAAGAAAACCTTCGTAATTATGCATTTGCAAATGATATTCGAGCTGTTGCAACGTGTCGAGGGCGACGCCGACCACGATGAGAACGCTGGTCCCGCCGAAGTAGAACGTGACATTAAAAGCGCCCATGATAAGGAACGGCACCACCGCGACAAAGGCGAGGAAAAAGGATCCCGGCAAGGTGATTCGCGAGAGCACCGTGTCGAGAAATTCAGCGGTTTTTTTGCCCGGCCGTATTCCCGGCACGAAACCGCCGGATTTCTTAAGATTGTCGGCAATGTCCATAGGGTTAAAAATGATGGCCGTATAAAAGTACGTGAAGAAAACGATAAGCAGCGCATACAGTACGTCGTGCACGGGACGGCCGGGAAGAAACAGGTTGGTGAAATCTTCCATGACCTGCGATTCCGGAAAGAAATTCTTGAGCATGCTGGGCAGGAACATGAGCGACGAGGCGAAGATTATGGGAATCACGCCCGCCATGTTCACGCGAAGCGGCAGCACCGTATTCTGCCCCGCATACATTTTCGTTCCCACCACTTTCTTGGGAGTCTGGATGGGAATGCGCCTGGTTGCCTGTGTCACGAGAACGATAAAAGCGGTCATCAGGAAGATTATGCCAAGCACGAGGATCTCGACAAATGCGTTGCGCGTGCCCGCGGCAACCTGCTGAATTTCGCCGAATACCGCGGTGGGAAGACGGTCGACAATGCCTATGAAGATAATGAAGGAAATCCCGTTGCCGATTCCCTTGTTGGTAATCTGCTCGCCCAGCCACATGATGAATATCGTCCCGGTTGTGAGGCTGATGGCCGTGACGAACGTAAATATCGGACCCGAAATGGCAGGAAGAACCGCGTGCTGGCCCGTTGTGGGCGACACGATGCTCTGGAGGAACACGCTCACGCCCACTGCCTGGACAAATGACAGGAGCACGGTTCCGTACCGGGTATACTGCGTTATTTTCTTCCGGCCCTCTCCGCCTTCACGCTGCAGCTTGTGGAAATACGGAAACACGGTCGCGAGGAGCTGGATAATAATTGATGCGCTGATGTACGGCATGACGCCCATGGCGAACACCGTAGCCTTGCCGAATGCGCCTCCCACGAACATGTCGTAAAGTCCGAACAGATTGTTACGCGACTGCGACCAGAATTCGGCCAGGACGCCGGAGTTGATGCCCGGCGTTGGAATATGGCCGCCGATCCGGTATATGAAGATGATGAGAAGGGTAAACAAAACCTTCTTCCGGAGGTCCGGTATCCGAAAGACGTTCTTAAAGGTGTCAAGCACTCGCAACTACCTCAGCTTTCCCTTTTGCTTTTTCGATTTTCTCACGAGCCGATTTTGAAAATGAGTCGGCCTTCACCGTGATGCTCTTTGCGCAGTCGCCGTTACCCAGGATCTTGACAGGGGCTGTTTTCGAATGAATGAGGCCGTTGTCGAACAGCCATTGGGCCGTGACTTCCTTGTCCTGCGGTTCCATCTTCACGATGGCCCCAAGATTGACAACTTGGAACCGTTTCTTGAAGACGCTTACAAATCCGCGTTTGGGAATCCTGCGGGTGAGGGGCGTCTGGCCGCCTTCGAAATACAGCTTTTTCTTTGTGCCGGACCGCGAGCCCGCGCCCTTGTGGCCGCGACCTGCGGTCTTCCCGTTGCCCGATCCTTCGCCGCGACCGCGGCGCTTGGTATCCCGGGTAGAACCTTCGGCGGGCCGGAGTTCGTTGAGTCTGAACATAGTTAGTTGCCTTCCTTGACTTCTTCAACTTTGACAAGATGCTTGACGACATTGATCATGCCGCGCAGCGCCGGCGAGTCGTCGTACACCCTTGCATGCCGTATCCGCCGCAGGCCGAGCGCCTTAAGCGTCCGCTTTTGCGACTTGATGTTCCCGATATCGCTCTTTACCTGCTGAATTCTCAGTTTCTTTGCCATGGTTTCCTGCCTACGACTGCTGAACCGCCACCTGGCGGAGTTGGTTGATCTGGTCCCGTGTCTTGAGACGAAGCAAACCGTTCATGGTTGCTTTCACTACATTGTGCGCGTTGGTTGTGCCGATGCACTTTGTAAGGATGTTGTGAATGCCCACCAGTTCGAGCACGGCGCGCGCCGGCCCTCCCGCGATCACGCCGGTACCCGGCCCCGCGGGCTTGAGAAGGATCCTGCCGGCGCCGAATTTACCCACGATTTCGTGGGGAATGGTGCCGTGAACCACGCTCACGGTGCAGAGGTTCTTCTTGGCGTTTTCGACGGCCTTGCGTATCGCATCGGTGACGTCGTTTGCTTTTCCCATGCCGATGCCGACTGTGCCGGCCGAATCTCCAACGGCGACAAGCGCGTTGAACCCGAACCTGCGTCCGCCCTTGACCACTTTTGCGACCCTGGTGACCGCAATGAGCCTGTCAACGAGCTTCGATTCTTCGCCGCCGCCGGTTATTTTTCCTTCGTGATCCAACTGAGGTCCCCTTTCGTCAATGCTCTAAAACTGCAAACCTTTTTTGCGCGCCGCTTCGGCCAGCGCTTTGACGCGGCCGTGGTAGGCATATCCTTTTCTGTCGAAAACGACTTTGTCGACGCCCTTTTCCTTTGCCTTTTCGGCCACGAGTTCTCCCACCAGCCTGGCAACATCGGTCTTGGAGGTCTTGGCCTTGTCGGTGATCTTGCCGACGATGTCCTTGGACGTGCTGCCGGTCTGGACGAGGGTTTTCCCGGTGATGTCGTCGACGATCTGCGCATATATATGGCTAAGGCTTCTTCTCACGCACAGTCTGGGCCGTTCCGATGTTCCCGCGATCTTCTTGCGAATCCGCTGGGCCCGCTTCTGCCGTTTATCCAATTTCTTGTTCATAACGCTTTCCTGGTCTCCACGTAATGTGTATCAACAACCCGGTTTACTTGCCTGCGGCCTTGCCCACCTTGCGGCGGACGTGTTCGTCGAGATACCTGATTCCCTTGCCCTTGTACGGCTCGGGACCCCGGATGAGGCGGATGTCGGCGGTAACCTGTCCGACTGTCTGTTTGTCAATCCCTTCCACGATGATTCTCGTGGCGGTCTCGGTTCTGAAGCTGATGCCGCTGAGAGGCTGAATGAGGACCGGATGGGAATAGCCGACCGCGATGTTGAGATCCTTGCCCTTCATCTCGGCCTTGTAACCAACGCCCTGGATGTCCAGCGTCTCCCGGTAGCCGGTGGTCACGCCTTCTACCATGTTGGCAATGAGCATCCTCCACAGGCCCCACACGGACTTGGACAAACGGTCTGCGATATCGCCGGTGCATTGGACCGCGTCGTTTTCAACAGCGACTTTGATTCCGGGATGGACCGTCTTTGTGAGCGAGCCCTTGGGCCCCTTGACGGATATTTTCTGGCCGTCTATTTTGACTTCGACTCCCTTGGGAATCGGGACCGGTTTTTTACCTATGCGAGACAAAGAAAAACTCCCCTATTAAAAGTTCCAGATTCCAAATTCCAGATTCCAAATTTGCAGCCGCACTCGTCTGTTCTTGGCTTTCAACTTTGAACTTTAAACTTCCTTGTGCTCACCAGACAGTGCCGACGACTTCGCCGCCGATATTGAGCTTCTTGCAATCCGCATCGGTCATGAGGCCTTTGGAAGTGGAAACAATTGCGATTCCCATGCCGCTCATGACGCGGGGAACTTTTGCCACCTTGGCATAATTGCGAAGCCCGGGCGTACTCACCCGGCGCAGCCCCTGTATCGCGTTTTGCATTTTTTCATCGTACTTGAGGAGAATTTTGATGACTCCCTGCCCGCCGTCGTCGACAAACGCGTATTTGGCAACGAAGTGGTTTTCGAAAAGCAGTCGCGTCACTTCCTTCTTGATGTTCGACGCAGGAATGCTCACCGTTCTCTTCTTCGCCTGAATGGCGTTCCGTATCCTTGTAAACATGTCAGCAATCTGATCCGTCATGCCTTATTCCCCTTCACTACCGCGTTTTCGACGTTGAAGAACCGAAAATTACCAGCTCGCCTTAACCACGCCGGGTATCAAACCGCTCAGCGCCATTTGCCTGAAGCAGATCCTGCACAGGCCGAAACGGCGAAGGTATCCGCGCTGTCGTCCGCACCGCCGGCAACGATTGTATTTTCTGGTCTTGAACTTCGCAGGTTTCCTGCATTTTTCCATCATCGCTTTTCGTGCCACTATCGACTCTCCTGTAGATGAATGACCTTACTTCCGAAACGGCATACCCATTTCTTCGAGCAACGCAAGTCCCAACTCGTCCTTGCCGGCCGTGGTGCATATGCAGATGTCCATACCGGCAATATTGGTTATCTTGTCGCGGTCGACCTCGGCAAACACGATCTGTTCTTTGATTCCCAGCGTGTAATTGCCGTGCCCGTCGAACGATTTCCGGGATATGCCCTTGAAGTCGCGGATACGGGGCATGGTAATCGACACCAGCCGGTCGAAGAATTCGTACATCCGTTCACCGCGCAGGGTCACCTTTGTGCCGATGGGAAGATTCTTGCGCAGCTTGAAATTGGATATCGCCTTCTTCGCCTTGGTGACGACGGGTTTCTGGCCGCTGATGTTCTGCAGCACCGCTACCGCTTCGTCAATGAGCTTGGAATCCTGTACCGCCTTGCCGACGCCCATGTTAAGCACGATCTTTTCCAGCCGGGGCACCTGCATGACGTTTTTCAGGCCATACTTGGTCATGAGCGCGGGGATCACCTGTTTCTGGTAGAATTCCCGCATGCGTGATAGTGTCTTTTTTTTGTCGGGGCTCAATCGATCAACTCCTTAGCCTTTTTGGAAAATCTTACCCTTTTCCCTGTGTCAAGAATCCGCATTCCAACCCTGGTGGCCTTGCCCGTTTTTGGGCACAAAAGCATAAGGTTGGAAAGGTGGATGGATGCCTCTTTTTCGATTATCCCGCCCTGCTGCACCTTGCGGCTGGGCTTCGTATGACGCTTCACCATGTTCTTCGCTTCGACCAGGGCACGATTCTTCCCGGTGAGCACCTTGATGATACGTCCCGTTTGTCCTTTATTATCTCCCGACACGATCATTACCGTGTCGTTCTTCTTCAAGCGTAACGGCATAGCCAGTTTTCTCCCTTGTTACAGCACTTCCGGTGCAAGCGACACGATGCGCATGAACTGCTTATCGCGCAGCTCCCGCGCAACGGGCCCAAAAATACGCGTGCCGCGAGGCTCGTTTGTATCGTTAATGAGAACGGCTGCGTTGTCGCTGAACCTGATGAACGTGCCGTCGTTGCGGCCCCATTCTTTGGTGGTGCGAACGATCACCGCGCGCGCCACTTCGCCTTTCTTGACCGCGGCGTTCGGAAGCGCGCTCTTGACTGCTACTATAATGACGTCGCCTACGTAGGCGTACCGCCGCCTCGTTGCCCCAAGGATCCTGATGCACTGCACCTGCTTGGCCCCGGAGTTGTCGGCGACATTGAGTCTGGTTAGAACCTGAATCATTGTGTCCTCATCATGCTGATATACAAAACCGCACTCTGTTGCATCTGTTAACTATCGGCGCCCTCTCCGAAGAAGCGCCGTCGCTCCGATTTCTGCGCGCCCCTGCGGGGGCCGGGGGCTACTTCGCTTTTGTAAGTATCTCGCTGACGCGCCACCGCTTGGTTTTGGACATCGGACGCGTCTCCACGATGTTTACGATATCGCCCATGCCGCATTCGTCCTTTTCGTCGTGCGCCACATATTTCTTGTTCTTGCGGATGACCTTGCCGTACTGAGTGTGGATATAGCTTCTCTCCACGCTCACGATGACCGTCTTGTCCATCTTGTCGCTGATGACGACGCCGACTCGAGATTTCCTCATGTTCCGATCTTCCATGTGTTCCCCTACTTCGCTGGTTCTTTAGGCGCCGCTGTTTTTTCGCTGCGTTTTTTTTCGGTGAGCACGGTTTGCGCGCGCGCGATGTCCTTGCGAACGATCCTCAGGCGGAGCGGATTTGAAAGCTGCCCCAATTTTGCCTGAAACCGCAGATTGAAAATTTCCTCTTCGAGACTCGCCGCCTTTTCCGAAAGCTCTTTGACCGACAATTGCCGTAGCTCGTGTGTCTTCATGGTATGGTCCTACTCTTCTATCTCGATAAAACGCGTGAGGATGGGGAGCTTGTGCGACGCGAGACGGATTGCGTCTTTCGCGACATCGGCCTTGACCCCCGCCATCTCGAACATCACCGTTCCCGGCCTGACAACCGCAACCCACCCTTCGGGAATGCCTTTGCCTTTTCCCATTCGTGACTCAGCCGGATGTTTGGTATACGGCTTATCGGGAAACACGCGAATGAATATCTTGCCTCCGCGCTTGAGATAGCGCGCCATGGCGATACGCGCGGCCTCTATTTGCTTGCTGTCGACCCAGCCCGGCTGAATCGATTGCAGCCCGAATTCGCCGAATGCAAGCGTGTTGCACCTGGTGGCCTGCCCTCTCATGCGGCCTCGCTGCTGCTTTCTCCACTTTACTTTCTTGGGCGCTAACATTGTGTATCCTCCCTACGCGGCGCGCGCGGCTTCTTTCTGTTTTGGGGCGTTATTCTCCATGCGGTTGATGACTTCGCCCTTGCAAATCCACACCTTGACTCCGATGCACCCGTAGGTGGTCATCGCGGTTGACGAGGCATAATCAATTAATGCGCGCAGAGTGTGAAGGGGAACGCGGCCTTCCTTGAACATTTCCCTGCGGGCGATTTCCGCACCGTTGAGCCTCCCGCTGACCCCGATTTTTATTCCCTCGGCCCCCATCCTGATGGCCGTTGCAATCGCCTTCTTGATGGCCTTTTTGTACGACACGCGCTTTTCGAGCTGCCGCGCGATGTTGTCGCCCACGAGCTGGGCGTCCATTTCCGGTTTCTTGACTTCCTTTATGTTAATCTGAATCTCTTTCTGGGTAAGGTGCTGGAGTTCACCCTTGAGACGTTCGACCTCCTCGCCTTTCTTTCCTATGACGATACCCGGACGCGACGTGTGGATGGTGACCGTGACGCGCTTCGCGGTTCTCTCTATCTCGATAAACGAGATGCCGCCATGGTCAAGCCGTTTCCTGAGATAGTTCCGGATAAGGAGATCTTCGTAAATATAGTCGGCAACCTTATCTTTGGTGAACCAGTTAGAAATCCAGGTTCTTGTGATGCCAAGCCTTAGTCCGACCGGATTCGTTTTCTGACCCAACTGTTACCCCCTTACATTCGACACGATAACTTTGATGTGACACATTCGCTTGAGTATCCGGTAGGCCCGGCCCTGCGCGCGCGGCCGGAACCGCTTGAGCGTCGGCCCGACTCCCACTTGTATTTCCTTGATAAAAAGTTCGTCGACATCGACATGGGCCTCGGCATTCTTATGTTGTAAATTGGCCACCGCCGACTTGATCACCTTCGAGAAATCCTTGGCAACAGCCTTTCTGATGCCGAATTCGAGGAGGCTCAGCGCCTCGCCCACCATCTTGCCGCGCAGTTCGTCGGCAACGAGACGTGATTTTCTCGCGGTTTTTCGAAGATATTTACAGGTTGCTACTGCTTCCACAATTGTTCCTCCCAGAACTCAGGACACGTTTTTGGCGCTATGCCGCTGCCGGCGCTACTTCTGCAACTTTATCAGTCTTGATATGGCCGCTGTGTCCCCGAAAGGTCCGGGTCGGAGAAAACTCTCCGAGTTTGTGGCCGACCATGTTTTCGGTGACGTACACCGGAATGAACTTATTCCCGTTGTGAACGGCAAAGGTGAGCCCGACGAATTCGGGCAGAATGGTTGACCGCCGGGACCACGTCTTGATGACTTTCTTTTGTCCGGACGTGTTCATCTCCGTTACTTTCTTTGCGAGATGACCGTCGATAAAAGGACCCTTCTTAATTGAGCGCGCCATGTGATTTCCTTACGATTCCTGTTGTTGCGTTTCCGTACCCATCCGACTCCCTGCGGGAGCGGTTTTTGTGTCCCCTCAGGGGGACAGGGGGAAAACCTATTTCGTTCTCCGGCTGATAATGTACTTGCTTGTAAGATTCTTCTTGGTTCTGGTCTTGAGGCCCTTTGCCTTCTGGGCCCACGGCGACATCGGGTGATTGCCGCCCTTGGATTTTGCCTCGCCGCCGCCCATCGGATGATCGACCGGATTCATGGCGACGCCGCGAACGTGCGGCCGTATGCCGAGCCAGCGTTTGCGTCCCGCGGAGCCTAACACCACGTTCATGTGCTCGATGTTGCTCACCTGACCGATTGTCGCGACGCAGCGCTCGCGAACATTGCGGATCTCGCCCGAGGGAAGCCGCAGCTGCACCATGTTGTTTTCGCGCGCCACGATCTGGGCGTATGCCCCGGCGCTCCGGACGATCTGGCCGCCCTTGCCTTCCTTGAGCTCGACGTTGTGCACCATGGTCCCAGAGGGAATATTGACAAGAGGCATGCAGTTGCCTTCGGCTATCTCGGTGGTCTCACCGGCCGACACCTTCATGCCGACCTTCATGTTTGTGGTGGCGAGAATATACCGGCGCTCGCCGTCGATGTACTTGACAAGAGCTATGAAGCACGTCCGGTTGGGATCGTACTCGATTGTTTCGACGACCCCGGCGATATCGCGCTTGTTCCGCTTGAAATCGATGATGCGGTAATACTTTTTCGATCCGCCGCCCCGGTGCCGCACGGTCATGTGACCATCGGCGTTGCGGCCGCCCATTCTTTTCTTGGCGACGCACAGCGGCTTGTACGGCGAGTCCGTTGTCAGCAGCGAATAGTCGATGCTTGTCTTGTACCGAAGGACCGGTGTAAGCGGCCTGTATGACTTGAGTGGCATAGTTTCTCCGTACTATCTATCTTCTGTACTTGAATCCTGTTAATCCGGTGAATCCCGGTTACACTTCCCCGAACTTGCTGATGGTCTGGCCCGCAGCCAACTTGACTATTGCCTTTTTCCAATCCGAACGGTAACCCGCGGATTTGCCCACCCGTTTGAACTTTCCCTGCACCACCATGGTGTTTACCGAGAGCACCGAAACACTGAACAGTTTTTCCACCGCCGCCTTGATCTGCGGCTTTGTTGCCGTCAGCAGAACCTCAAACACGTATTTGTTCTGGGAGGTTCTGAGCTGGGTGTTCTTCTCGGTAATGGAAGGATAACGTATTATTGAATGATGGTTAATCACAGTGCTACGGCCTCCTCGATCTTCTTGACGATCTCTTCGGACCCGAATACTATTGCATCGTTGTTGAGCACATCGTAGGCGTTGATTTCGGAAACCGGTTTCACCGTCAGGTTCTTGATGTTTCTCCCCGAAAGATACACGTTCTTGCTCGCCAGGTCGATAACGAGAAGGATTCTCTTTCCGCTGAGCGAAAGCGCATCGATCATGGAAGCGACGGTTTTTGTCTTGGGCGCATCGCAGGTAATGCCCGACACTACGGATATCTTCTCTTCCTTCGCCCGCGCCGACAGGGCGGAGGTGAGCGCGATCCTGCGCATCGTCTTGGGAATCGAACGATAGTAGTCCCGGGGAGAAGGCCCAAACGCCTTGCCGCCGCGAACCCACAGGGGTGAGGTATTGGAGCCGGCGCGGGCATTGCCCGTGTGCTTCTGCTTCCACGGCTTGCGGCCGCCGCCGCTCACTTCGGACCTGCCTTTTGTCTTGGCGGTTCCCTGGCGCTGATTCGCGAGGTACGTCTTGACAACAAGGTACATCACCTGCTCGTTGACAGCTGCGTTAAAAACGCTGTCGGCAAGGTCTATGTCGCCTTTTACTTTTCCGTCCTGAGAATAAACTTTGGCTTTCATGTGTACTGCGCCTTTACAAACCTGCTATTTTGTGATGATCTTGTTGATAAACACGATTCCCTTGTTTGGTCCGGGCACCGCGCCCTTGATAAGAACCAGGCCCGCTTCCTTGTCCAGAGCCACCACCTCAAGGTTTCTGACGGTCACCTGCTCGTTGCCGTAGTGACCTTCCATGCGGAGGCCTTTCCAGACGTGACCGGGCGTGGTGTTTGCGCCCGACGATCCGCGAATGCGGTGCGCCTTGCAGCCGTGCGTTTCGCGGCCGCGCTGAAAATTGTGACGTTTGATGCCGCCCGTAAAGCCGCGGCCCTTGGTAATTCCGACAACATTGACAAACTTGATGTTATCGAGCACCTCCACGCCGATTTTCTGTCCCGGCGTGACTTTCTCCTCTGGTGAATCCAGGTCGAATTCCTTGACCACCCGCGTGGGCACCGAATTGTGCTTCTTGAAATGTCCGGCGAGAGGCTTGGTAACCTTCTTATCGGACACGACGTCGAAGCCGAGCTGCACCGCGCTGTAGCCGTCGATCTCAACGGTCTTCACCTGGTGCACCACATTGGCGCCGGCCTGAATCACGGTGATCGGGATATACTTACCCGAGTCCGCCGCGAACATCTGGGTCATCCCGATTTTCTTGCCAATTATTCCTTGCATTTTGGTACCCATTGTATGTTTGTATATATCGTTTGTCTAGTTCCAGATTTCTGACCTCACCCCATCACCCTGGCCTTCGGCCACCCCTCCTCCCCTCTCCTTACCAAGGAGAGGGGAGGAGGGGTAGGGATGGAGAGGCGAGGCCTACACCTTAATTTCGACGTCCACGCCTGCCGGCAAATCGAGCTTCATGAGCGAGTCCACGGTCTGCGGCGTCGATTCGAGAATATCAATAAGACGTTTGTGAATTCTGATTTCGAACTGCTCACGCGACTTCTTATTGACATGAGGCGATCGCAACACCGTATAAATCGATTTCTCGGTGGGCAGCGGGATAGGGCCGGAAATTCTCGCCCCCGTTCCTTTGGCCGTCCGCACGATGTCTGACGTCGACTTGTCGAGAATGTTGTGATCGAACGACTTGAGCCTGATTCTGATTCTTTCGCCCGGCACGGTGTCTCCTTTTAATAACCGAATTTTTTTGTCGAGAATTCTGTCTGGATTATTTTCGCCTTCTCACCTCACCTCTTCACCCCCAACCCAAAGGGCGGGGTGTTGGGGTGAGGTCACCATATTCTTCCAATGCGTTTGAGAATCTCGGCCTGCACACCCTTGGTGGTCTGTTCGTAATGATCGAATTGCATGGTGTAAACGGCTCTTCCCTGTGTCAAAGACCGCAGCATGGTTGCATACCCGAACATCTCGGACAGCGGCGCTTCTCCCGCGATGATCTGCACGTCCTTCCGCGCGCTGATACCGAGAATCTTGCCTCGCCTGGCGTTGAGATCGTTGATGACGGCGCCCATGTAGTCGGGAGGCACCACGACCTCAAGCTTCATGGCCGGTTCCAGAAGTGTCGGCGTGCACTTGACGCATGCATTCTTGAAAGCCATTGACCCGGCGATCTTGAACGCCATTTCCGTTGATTCGTCTTCGCGGAACGTGAGCCCCACAAGCGAGGTCTTGACGCCCGTGAGCGGATATCCCGACATCACGCCGCCGCTCGACGTTTCGACGATTCCCTGTCGCGCCGCGTTCAGAAATTCGGCGGGAACTGACTTCTCGGAGATCTTGATCTCGAATTCGGTCCCTTTCGCGGGATCTATGGGCTCAACGGAAAGCACGAGTTTTGCGTACTGGTTCTTGCCGCCAATGAGCTGCGACAATTCGAATGTTTCGACCGTTCTCCCCGTAATCGTCTCTCTATAGGAAACCTGCGGTTTTCCGATATGGGCTTCGACGTTGAACTCGCGTATCAGTCTGTCGATAAGAATCTCCAGATGAAGCTCACCCATCCCGGAGATGATTGTCTGACCCGTTTCCGGGTCGAGCTTGACCGTACAGGTCGGATCTTCGTCGGCCAACCGCGCAAGCGCTGCGTTGAGCCGTTCTTCATCACTCGTACTCTTGGGCTCTATGGACCGGGATATTACCGGTTGCGGAAACGTCATCTGCTCGAGCGATATGGGGTGCTCCGGATCGCAAATGGTGTCTCCCGTTGATGTGTCCTTGAGTCCCGCCAGCCCCATGATATCACCAGCGTGCATGCTTTGTTCCGGCTTCCGCTTGTTCGAGTGCATCCGGAATATCCGGGTAATGCGCTCTCTGGAATTTGTACGCGGATTAAGGAGCGTGCTCTTGAGATCGATAACGCCCGAATAGGCCCGCGCAAACGCCAGCCTGCCAATGTGCGGGTCGGCGACGATCTTGAATACCAGAGCGCAAAACGGTTCGTCGTCTTGAGCGGAACGCACCACCTGCTGACTGGCCTTCGGGTCGAACCCGTGCACCGTAGACCTGTCCATGGGACTCGGGAGATAGTCGATTATTGCATCAATCAACTGCTGCACTCCCTTGTTCTTGAACGAGGACCCGCACAGGACGGGGTTGATTTTCCCGGCAAGCACCGCAGTCCTGATCGCGCGCTTGACGATCGCCTGATCGGGCTGTTTGTCCTCCAGAAGCTGATGCATGAGTTCCTCGTCGAAATCGCAGATTCTTTCGAGCATCAGGTGCCTGTAGTGTTCCGCTTCCTTGAGGCAGGCCGCCGGAATATCGTCTTCGGCAACCGTTGCGCCCATGTCCTCTTCTCCGTATTGGTACCGTTTCATTCTCACGAGGTCGATGACCCCGGCAAACGTATCCTCCTTGCCCACGGGCAACTGGAGGGGCACGGCCACCGAAGAAAGCTTCTGTTCCATCATTGCGACCACATTGAGGAAATCGGCGCCAACACGATCCATTTTATTCACAAACGCGATTCGGGGAACGTTGTACTTATCGGCCTGTCTCCAGACCGTCTCGGACTGAGGTTCCACGCCTCCAACCGAATCGAATATGGCTACTGCGCCATCCAAAACTCTCAAAGAACGCTCTACTTCAATCGTAAAATCGACGTGCCCGGGAGTATCGATGATGTTGATCCGAACGCCTTTCCACTCGGTGGTGATTGCCGCGGACGTGATGGTGATTCCCCGCTCACGCTCCTGCTGCATCCAGTCCATGACGGTATTGCCGTCATCGACTTCACCGATCCGATGGATGATTCCCGTATAAAACAGGATCCGTTCGGTGGTGGTGGTCTTCCCCGCATCGATGTGGGCCATGATTCCGATGTTTCGCACGTTGCTTAATGGAAATGCCTTGTCCATGAATAATTCCGCCCCATATCCTTGCTGGCTGAGACCTCTACGCACTTGCAATCAAAATGATTGTTTCGCGCAACCCGTACGGGCTCAAAATTTTGAACCCCTGCAACAATTATCTTGAACGCAACTTCGTATTAGTTGACTCCCGGACTGTAAAAGAACCTTTGCGCTCCGCATCCCCCGAAGGGACGCAACTACCATCTGAAAATCACAAATGCCTTGTTCGCCTCGGCCATCTTGTGCGTATCGATCTTCTTGCGAACCGCGCCGCCCTCGTTCTTGGATGCCTGGACGAACTCGTTGGCGAGTTTTTCGGCCATGCTCTTTTCGGTCCGCTCTTTGGCATAGGTGATGAGCCACCGTATGGCCAGCGACGTCCGGCGGTCTTGCGGCACTTCCACGGGAACCTGGTAGTTTGCACCGCCGACGCGGCGCGACTTGACCTCAACCGTGGGCTTGACATTGTCGACCGCTTTCTTGAACACGGTCACGCCGTCCTGGTTCGTACGTTGGCCCGAGAGCTCAATTGCGTTGTACACCACGGTCTCGGCAAGACGTTTCTTTCCCCGGCGAAGAAGGTTGTTGATGAACTGGGTCACCAGCACGCTCTTGTACTTCGGATCGGGAACAAAATCTTTTCTGTGCGAACTTCTTCTTCTTGACATGGTGTGATGTTCCTATTTCTTCTTCGGTTTCTTTGCGCCGTATTTCGACCGTCCGCGTCTGCGGTCTTCCACGCCCTGCGTATCGAGCGCGCCACGGATGATATGATACCGTACGCCGGGCACGTCTTTGACGCGGCCGCCGCGCGTGAGAACGATTGAATGCTCCTGCAGATTATGGCCCTCGCCCGGAATATAGGCGTTCACCTCAATGTGATTGGTGAGACGCACGCGCGCAACCTTGCGGAGCGCGGAATTGGGCTTCTTGGGCGTGGTGGTGAAAACCCTGATACATACGCCACGCCGCTGCGGACATTTCTGCAGCGCGCCTGCCTTGCTTCGGGAAGAAAGAATGTTCCTTCCGTTCCGTATTAACTGACTGATTGTGGGCACCTGCTATCCTCCAGAAAAAGACAATTTTTCAAAAATAATATATGCCACGCCCCAACACAAATCTCCTACTGCACCTGGGCACCGAGGTCCAGAAAGTCCTCGTCGGCCTCGGCCTTTTCCGCAACCACCGTTTCGGTGCTTAAGTCCTTGATCTTGATATCCCTATAGAGCTTGCAACCGGTCCCCGCGGGGATGAGATTACCCATTATCAAGTTTTCCTTGAGGCCCCGCAGATGATCGGCCTTGCCCTCGACTGCCGCTTTGGAAAGCACCTTGGTGGTTTCCTGAAACGACGCCGCGGAGAGGAACGACTCCGTGGTAAGGGACGCCCGCGTAATGCCCAGCAATATGGGCTTGAACGTAGCAGGCTCGCCGCCTTCCGAGGAAACGAGTTGGTTTTCCTCGCGGAGGATCCTTTTGTCAACATCGTCGCCTTCAAGGAACCGCGTGTCGCCCGGATTTTCGAGCTTTACTTTCTTGAGCATCTGGGTGACGATTACTTCGATGTGCTTGTCGTTGATGGTAACGCCCTGCAGACGGTACACCGATTGTATTTCGTCAAGCAGGTAGCGCTGCACCGCGTTTTCCCCCATGATCCGCAGGATGTCGTGCGGGTCAATGGCGCCTTCGCTGAGCCGGTCGCCCGCCTTGACGCGGTCGCCCTCGTGCACCCGGAGGTGTTTACCCATGGGAACAAGATACTCGTGACCGGCGCCCTGGTCGTCGCGCACGACGATCTTCCGGTTGCCGCGCTCGGTGCCGCCGAACTCCACGATGCCGTCGATTTCCGACACCACCGCGGCGTCCTTGGGACGCCGGGCCTCGAACAACTCGGCCACCCTCGGCAGACCGCCGGTGATGTCCTTGCTCTTGCCGGTTTCGCGCGGGATCTTGATGAGAATGTCTCCCTCCATCACCGCGGCGCCGTTTCTTATTTGCAAATAGGAGCCCGTGGGCACGGCGATGTTGGCGAGCCGCTTCGTCTTGTCGTCGAAGATCTGGATGTGCGGATGCAGTTTTTTGTCGCGGTGCTCCACGACAACCACGTTGCTTACGCCCGTCCGCTCGTCGTACAGCTCGCGCGTGGTTTCACCTTCCACGAGGTCGACCAGCTCCACTTTCCCGGACTTTGAGGCCAATATCACGTTGTTATAGGGGTCCCATTCGAACAGAGCTTGCGTTTTGGTAACCTTCTGATTGTCGGTGACGCGCAGGAACACGCCGTAGGGGACGTTGTAGCGGTAGCGCTCCCGGTCCTGCTCATCGCACACGATGATTTCACCGGTGCGGTTCATGACGACCGTGCCGTCCTTGTGATTTACGGTCTCTATATTGAAATACTTGACAACGCCGTCTATCTTGGTGGTTTCGCGCGACTGCGCGATAAGACGAGAGGCCGTGCCGCCGATGTGGAAGGTCCGGAGGGTAAGCTGCGTGCCGGGCTCGCCGATGCTCTGCGCGGCCATGATCCCTACCGCTTCCCCCATGTCGACGTCCTTGCCTGTTGCGAGATTGCGGCCGTAGCACTTTGCGCACGTGCCTTCCCGCGAGTCGCACGTGAGGACCGAGCGTATCTTGATACGCTGTATTCCGGCTTCCTCGATGCGCTTGGCCATTATTTCGTCGATAATGCTGTTGCTGGGGCAAATAAGCTCTTCGGTGACGGGGTCAAAGATGTCTTCCTGCGCAACGCGGCCCAGGATGCGGCCGGAAAGCGCTTCCATTACCTCGTCGCCCTCGCGCAGGTCTTCGATTTCGATGCCCTTGATGGTGCCGCAATCTTCCTGGTTGACGACCACGTCCTGCACCACGTCGATAAGGCGGCGCGTAAGGTAGCCGGCGTCGGCCGTCTTGAGGGCGGTGTCGGCCAATCCCTTGCGGGCACCGTGCGTTGAGATGAAGTATTCGAGCACCGACAGACCGTCCTTGAAATTGGAAATAATCGGGTTCTCGATGATTTCGCCCACCGCACCGGTGATCTTCTTCTGCGGTTTTTGCATGAGACCGCGCATGCCGGCGAGCTGCTTGATCTGGTCGTTGGATCCGCGCGCGCCCGAGTCGAGCATAAGGTACACGGGGTTGAACCCGTCCTTGTCTTTTGCGAGCGATTCGCGCAACGCATCGGCCACCATGCCCGTGGTATGCGTCCACAGGTCGATGATCTTGTTGTACCGCTCGCCCTCGGTGATGATACCGCGGTCGTATTGCTTGCGGATGCGGTTTCCTTCCTCAAGCGACTTCTTGACAATAGCAACTTTTGCGTCGGGCACCACGAGGTCGTCGGCGCCGAACGTGATTCCGGCGCGCGTGGCGTATTCGTACCCGAGACTCTTGATGTCGTCGAGAAACTTGCACGCCACCTCATTACCCTTCTTCTTGATGATGTCGGCCACCAGGCCCTGGATTCTCTTTTTGTTAAGCAGCTCGTTGCAGTAGTCGACGCCCTGGGGCATGATCTGGTTGAGGATCACGCGGCCTGCCGTGGTTTCGACCCGCTTGCCCGCGACGCGCACCTTGATCTTGGCGTGAATGTCGATCTGCTTGTTGAACATGGCGTGCAGCACTTCGTCGGCGTCGGAGAATATTCTTCCTTCGCCTTTGCGGGCCGCGCCCATCTTTGTGAGGTAGTATATACCCAGGACGATATCCTGGCTGGGCACCATGATGGGCATGCCCGACGCCGGATTGAGCAGGTTATTGCTGCTGAGCATGAGCAGACGGCACTCGATCTGGGATTCGAATGACAGCGGCACGTGCACGGCCATCTGGTCGCCGTNNGTCGAAGTCGGCGTTGAACGCGGCGCATACGAGCGGGTGCAGGCGAATGGCTTTTCCTTCCACGAGCACCGGGAAGAAAGCCTGAATGCCGAGCCGGTGAAGCGTGGGCGCGCGGTTGAGAAGCACCGGATGGTCTTTGATGACGTCTTCGAGAATGTCCCATACCTCGGGACGCTCTTTTTCCACAAACCGCTTCGCGCTCTTGACGGTTTGCACAAGGTTCTTCTCTTCGAGCCGCTGAATGACGAACGGCTTGAACAGTTCGAGGGCCATGGTCTTGGGAAGCCCGCACTGGTGAATTTTGAGTTCGGGGCCCACCACGATGACGCTGCGGCCAGAATAGTCGACGCGCTTGCCGAGCAGGTTCTGGCGGAACCGGCCCTGTTTTCCTTTAAGCAAGTCGGAGAGCGACTTGAGCGGACGCTTGCCTTCGCCTTTGACCGAGAAGGTGCGGCGGCCGTTGTCGAACAAGGTGTCGACCGCTTCCTGCAGCATACGCATCTCGTTGCGGAGGATCACCTCGGGCGCCTTGATCTCCATGAGCTTCTTGAGGCGGTTGTTCCGGTTGATTACCCTTCTGTAAAGATCGTTGAGGTCGGACGTTGCGAACCGGCCGCCCTCGAGCGGAACCAGCGGCCGCAGGTCCGGCGGCAGCACCGGCAACACGCGGAGCACCATGTACTCGGGCTTGTTGCCCGACTTGAGGAACGCCTCGACGATGCGGAGCCGCTTGAGATGCTCCTGTTTTCTCTGTTCGGACGATTCGAGCTTTATCTTGGAACGCAGGTCGATCGACAGTTCTTCGAGGTCGAGCGTGGCGAGCATCTCCAGGATTGCTTCCCCGCCCATCTTGGCCACGAACTGCTTCTTCTGCTCTTCCAGTTCGATGAATTCGTCTTCGGTAAGGAGCATTCCCTTGCGTAAATTTGTGTCGCCGGGGTCTATCACCACGTATGACTCGTAGTACACGATGCGTTCGAGCACCGTATTGGGCAGGCCGAGCAGATAGCTGATATGCGACGGCACGCTCTTGAGAAACCAGATGTGGATGATGGGAACGGCCAGCTCGATATGGCCCATGCGCTCGCGCCGCACCTTGGAATGCGTCACTTCCACGCCGCACCGGTCGCACACAACGCCGCGATACCTGATGCGCTTGTACTTTCCGCAGTTGCATTCCCAGTTGCGCACCGGCCCGAAAATCTTTTCGCAGAACAGACCGTCGCGCTCCGGCTTGAAGGAACGGTAGTTGATGGTCTCGGGCTTTGTCACCTCGCCGTACGACCAGTTCCTTATGATATCCGGCGAAGCGAGCCTGATGTCGACTTCGGTGATTTCCTGCGACTTCGCGCTGACAGAACCGTTATTTTCGGCCACCTATATTCCTCCTTAGTAATGAGTACCAAACCATGCGTTACATGGCCTTGTACAATTCATCACCCATTTTTACGTCTATGTCAAGAGCAAGCGCCTTGATTTCGCGTATGAGAACCTTGAACGATTCCGGGACCCCGGATTGCGGGGAATTTTCACCTTTGACAATAGATTCGTATATCTTGGACCGTCCGGTGAGATCGTCGCTCTTGACCGTCAGGATCTGCTGCAGCGTGAAGGCGGCGCCGTAGGCTTCCAGCGCCCACACTTCCATTTCGCCGAAGCGCTGGCCGCCGAACTGCGATTTCCCGCCGAGCGGCTGCTGCGTCACCAGCGAATACGGGCCGATGGACCGGGCATGGATCTTATCGTCAACGAGATGGCACAGCTTCATCATGTAAATGGGCCCAACGGTTATTTCCCGGTCGAACGGCTCGCCGGTGCGGCC
>PLWQ01000010.1 GCA_003165595.1 Fibrobacterota bacterium
ACACTGCCCTGGCACCGGGGCAAGCATAATGGCGTCGGCAATGAAGTAGCCAGCCGTATCTGCATGATATATGGAATCGTATTGCGGAAATTGTGGGTAAGGTGGAGGTTCATTACTGATCCAGATCCATGCAGTGTCGCCAGCAATGAAGTTGTTTGTAACCAGGTATCCCCAGCGCCAATTCGTATCGAAAGAACTGGTGTCAGTCTGACTGTCCAGACCGAAGTCAATGGCGGTTCCTTGGCTTTGTCCGAAGTTCTGATATGGAGGCCAAGAATATGCCATGCCCGCTACCATGCGAGAATTTGCCGGACTCGGCTTGAAGTATTGCCACACAGAATAGTTGCCAGTCGCCATAATCGGAGCCTTAAAAATTGCGTGCTGATCTCTTTCATAGTTCGGCAAATTCATAGGATTGAGGCGATAATCGAGGCTATCCAAGAAATAGCCGCCAGCCCAACCTTGGCCAGTTCTGAGCCAGTTTGCTGCCGAATATTGAATCCCGTTGGTTTGAGATCTGAAGGTGCCGTTTGCAGCATGCGGCCAACCGCTTGGGTCTAAATTGAAACCATGCAAAGAAAACAGTGAATGTTCATAGATTCCTGCCCATTCATATCCAAACGTATCCTGTGGCTGTATGGGAATTAGGTTTCCTCCTGGTATGAGGCTGTCCCAAAGGTGGGAGTTGGTAATCGTAATGTTGTTCTTAGGACAGCCATAACTGCTTAGGTCCTGATATCGAGTTCCATTGAACGCACCAAGCGTTGTGCCGCCATAAGGGCCTTTTGTTAACTGAAGAAGCCAGTTGCCAGGTGTGCTGGCCGTGTCAATAAAATCGAAAACATTTCTAAGATGAAGATTCTTCATTCCAAACTCATCAAATGCATCATGATATGGCCATTCGGTGATGCCCCCCATAGCGAAGCCTCTTGGAGGAACTTTTGCAGGCATGGTCATGCGCTGATGGAGCCGATCAAGATAGTTGTTGATAATAGTGTATTCGTCCATCGCGGTTAAGCCATTTCTGAGGCCTCTAATTTGATTTGCCATGATCCGAGAGACCCAAACATCCATCTGCCCATCACCTTTATATGTCGTGTAAAGATTTGCTGTCGTATCGAAAGCAAATACCTGATTCGCATTGGTATAACATTTTCCTGTACTGTTGTTGTAGAGATCCATAAAATATCGATCATCAGTGGTAATCTCGGGGATGGCATACTTGCCCCAGGTAGCTTGTATGTAATTCCATAGGGAATCAACTCTCCAGGCAAATGGCAAATCACCGACCATTACAACTCCTTCCAAGGTGTCGCTCGAGGAAAGACTGCTTTTGTATTCAGCGCTAATAGTATCCCACAGCGGCTCGCATCTGTCCTGCACGTCAGCTTCATCGTTGAACCAGGAAATCCGCATATCGACATTCTTGAAATCCACCTTTCGCACATCGTCAATGTAACGATTCACGTACGTGCTATCAGTGCCGTAATAATAGTAACCAGTGTCGACTACAACCAGAACCTTTGCGTTCGCGACGGAGGCAAATACAAGTGCTGCTATCACGATTTTTAAGAACGGCTTCTTCATCGAGCGCCTCCTCTCGCCAAAATCATTTGCCTTGTTCTCTCGACAGCGGCAACAACCATGCCCATGCTTTTTACACTTCCTGTGTCCGCTGCGATTCTGGAAGTCGTCAGCGAATCTCGCGTGAACTGTACCCTGGAAGACAGAGTGGAGAGTGTGGTGGTGGTCGTGCTGTCTCCCACTTGGCTCAGAGCCTTGAGGGCTGGAATGATGTCGCAAGCAATCTTGGGAGGCAGGGGGGTAGCCGCGATATTCGCCAGTGCATGCCTTGAGCTTGGGTTATTGAACTTCATCAGGCAGCCTGCAATTGACGTGTGGATGAGTTGCATTACACCACCATGTCTGCGCCTCGATGCTTGGTACACCTTCACAAGTGTGTCTGACAAGGAATAGATCTTGAGTTCTTGGGCTGCCACGATGGCTTCATAGACGAGATACGGATCATGAGACATAGTGGCCTTCGCAATTTGTTGTACCAACCAATCCGGCGCTGGAGCAGTTATTCCGTTCTTTTCAACAAATGGCACCAAAGCTTGGATCAAGTATTTGCGACCATAGGTTGTAGTATCTTTGGTAAATGCTGGAGCAAGCTGGTCCAGGGTAGAATACCCTTGAAAAGCCTTCTCACCCGGCCATGTAATTTGACATTCTGCCGAGACGGCGGCAAGCAGCCAAAAAAGCATGACAACCGGGGCAAATATATCTTTGCCCATAACATCATCCTTTCGATGATCGATTCCCACCGGTTATTTTGTGTTCATTTCTTCTTCAAGTCCGCTCATCCTCGCCCTAAGCTCGTCATTTTCTTTCTTTATCGCAATCGTGTAAAGAGTGAGTTCCTCAATTTTTTGCAAAAGCTTCGCCTGCATGTCGCCCACGGACACCCCATTTTTCTTCACATCTGCTCGCGTGGGTATGCCTTCAAGATGTTTGTTCTTTTTGACGTATTCGGCGACCTTTTCGAGAGGCTTGAGGTTGTAATCGTCTTTGAAAACGAAGTCTGACCAGCCGGTTTGAGTAACAACAACTTCCTTTGCGCCGATCTTGCCTTTGACGGCGAGCTGGTAGGAAGTGCCAGGGTTGGTTGTGCCGATGCCTACTACACCATTCACAAGCAACCCATTCGATGGGGCGGCCGTACTCGTAGAATAACCGATCGCGGCCCCACCACTGACCTGCAGCGTGCTGCCTGGTGTCGTCGTTCCGATTCCCAACCGCCCTTGATAAATCGACATAGCATTCTGAAAAGTTGTTGAGTAATTGTAAAAGTCCGTTCGATAGTCTCCTGTTCCGACCCTGACGTTCGTAATCTTTCCCGTCATAGTATTGCCACTTACAGCCTCAAAACCTATGGCAACAGCTGTCCCATTTGTGCTGCTATTATTGTGAACAACTATTGGAATTGTTTCGGACCCCGAACCTGTACTCATCACCTCTAACATGTAAAATGGAGTCGTTGTTCCGATACCAACGTAGCCGGTTTTTGGCAGAAATATACCAGTACCCTCGCCAGTTGTTGCCCTGATTTCGAGACTATTGTAAGCCGATCCATTATAGCCAAGCATTCCTCCGCAGTCCGCCAAAGTTTGAAAATGCACGCCATTGGTTCCGTCCGTGATATTTGCAATGTTTCCCGTTGATCCCTTAACTTGAAGAGGAAACGCTGCTGTGGTGGTGCCAATGCCAACTTTGTCCGTTATGGTGGTCGGATAGATGTACGGCGCAGTCCGGCTCCACTGTGCAAGCGAACTCCCCACGATACAGATCACCGCCAACCCAAAGAAGTTCAGGCCGCAGTTTCGGATATTCCCCACCACAACATTCAAGCTCCTACTCCGACTTGCACGAATCCCTCTCACTGTGCCCTCCTTTGAAAAACGAAAAGTTGTCCATACGAAAAAACGTCCCTACTGTCCACTTGAAAGGTGGGTCTATGTAAAACCAAGAAAGATTACAAAATCCTGCTGCCGGCTAACTGTCTCCCTGTTTTATCTAGCACTTCCCATTTTGCCGCAGCAAACAATTCCTGACTCTGATGCCAATATATCTCTTCAGAAATCTCTCTGAAACTGCCTCCCCCCAAAGACCGTTATCCACAGGAAACCATCATTTCCAATCTTCACCAACACATTTGCCTTGCCGAAATTATCTCCCCGCAGTCCCCAACGGCAAATCGATAGAATTTCTCGCAAGACCTTGAGCGTGGTAGATGGCAAAGCCGCGTGCTTGGCTTGCTTCCGATGCAGGGGGTGATGGCTAACGAGCATTGAATAGCTCGAATGCATCGGTCAAAGGTGTTCGCACTTGGTGATAATCGCTGTGTCAATTATGTCATGCTCGATTATCAATATAGTGCTAGTGGAAGGCGTTGTCAAGAATAAAGTGAAGAGTACTAATCCGTAACAATTGTGTAATAGACAACGATGGGGCGAGCCGAATTAGTGCCACCCCATTTTTGCTTGGGAGACGGTGATTGAGTAGACTATCGTAAATGTCCGCAGATTCCCAGCGCCTTCGGGAACTTCATAGCGTAATGCCCTTGTTTGCGTTCGATTTTTGCAGATGCACCAATTGCGTTCGGCGCGCAGATTGCCTGTGAACTCGATAGACCCCTGTTGTCTCTTTGCCCCGGAAACCGACTTCATGAGCCGTATTCTTTCAAATGGCTTTTACGAGAAAAAGCCAGCTTCTTGACGGACAATTCGCCAATCATGTTGGAAAGGACGTGAAGCGTTGGATTGATACGTTCAAGCACTGCTCCTGTGGATGCAGGAGCAAGGTCTTTCTGCTCGAAGAACTTTCGCCGCGCATGCGCCCAGCACATCAGATGGGTCAGCCGTTGCTTTTTGACAACATCGTTGTACCTGGCATAGCCGTCCGACAGCAAATACCGGTCCGCTAGGTTGCGGGAATTGCGGGATCATTCGTTGCCCTGATTAACAAATAATATAGGGAATATATTTCCGGTTTGGCAAGAAATCATGCGGAAGGAAGAACAAATCTTTTCCTGCGCCGTGCGCCGGACAGGTCGATGCCTTCCAGCACAAGCGTCACCTCTGGAATCTACATCGTCGCGGACGTTCCCGTATCGTACTGCGGCGCAACGACGAACGTACCTGCTTCGAGTCGTTTATGATAAAGGCAATAGCCGGTGCGGTCCCAGAATAGAACTTTTATCCGGTTGCGTGAGCGGTTGATGAAAACGAATAGATGGCCTGACAGAGGACTTTGCCGGATAACAGACTCGGTCAGCGCAGCAAGGCTGTCGAAGCTTTTGCGCAGATCGGTCGGCTGCAGGCAGACAAAAACCAGAACCGCCGAGGGCAACCTGAAAATCGGCGATTATTCGATTCGGCTGTGCTTCACTGCGCAAAGAATCTGCCGCAAGGCAACGGCATCCATCTGCGCAGAAATACGGATCGTCGCGTTAGTTCCGGTAACGATCTCCGGAAAGGACGACTGCGGTACATCGAGCTTTACGAACTGCGGAGCAACAGAAGACCTAACCGCGGGAAATCGCCTTTTCCGCCACTCCCTGAACGTCCAGTAATTCAGGCCCTGGTGCTGACAATACGGGTGGATTGACAGGCCGCTCTTCCGTTGTGCCTGCAGATGTTTCTTGATATCCTTAGGGGAATGTTGCATGGATCGCCTCCTCTCGTCTTGTAAAATCGGGAAAGGAATGGCGCATGAAAAGATAGGTTTACAGAACGCTTACAGATAAATCTCCCCCGAAACATCATCATTCAGCAGGCAAACCACTACCGGCCAATCATAAACCTGGTTTCCTCGGATATTCCACTGCTCTCCAATCTCAGGAAATAGAAGCCGGGGCATAATCCCTTGATCGGCACGTTTTCCACGTGCGCGCCTGTGCAAAGCGGACCTTCCTGGAGATTCGAAACGGTCCTGCCGTGACAGTTGACAATAGATAAACTTGCTTTTCCGGCCTGCGGAAGGTCATAAGAAACCGCAAGCCTGTTGTTCACGCAATTTGCGCGAAGCGCGCATGAAGGGCCCATGTCCCCGCCGGTACGCATCGGCATGGAGCCGGTTTCGCTTTTAAGGGTGAAAATGAGCTTGTCGCAATTAAACGGTTCGTTGACAAAAGTAAGTTTCAATACCCAGAGGCCGGTATCGAGGGTCACCGTTGCGACATTGCTGAAGGTGTTCCAGTTGTGCCAGATCTCGTTGCCTGCCGGAGCCGTGGTTGGCGCCAGGTTGGAAATTGTAACCGGCGTTCCATCGTTAAATGAAATTGTCTGCGTATTTGGGGTAGACGCAACTGCTTCATAGGTGGTGATATTGTACACGCCGGCGGTCTTTACATGAACCGTGGATTTAACCCATTCGCCGGCTGCGATCCATCCAAGATGATATGATCCTTGCGGCGGTACGGATCCGTCTGCATTCCTGTCGCCACTGCCGAATGGCTGCATTCCTACCGTCATTTCGGCCGTGTCCACACGTATCGAGCCGAACGGGACAATCCGATCATCATGAAATCCAACTTCCCTTCCTCCCTCGTCGAAAAACACCGCTTTTACCACGCCGGGAATGGCCTGTGGATGACCCTTGAGCGTATCACCGGTAAAGACCTTTCCCGCGTACCCGGACGGAATCGCGGCGTTGAGGAGAGAGGCAATGAGGAGGCACGGCGCTGTTGCGGCGACAATCCTGCTTAACATGTTCATGTGGAAGGCTCCTTGCGAAATAGTAATTAGTGAACGATCGTAATCGATTGTGTTTCCCTGCTGCCATTGCGTTCGACGGTAACAAAATATGTACCCCGGCGTAGGTTGCGTACGTCAAGGCTGACGCTGCGGCTTCCAACCGCGCTGTTTTCGTCAACGAACGACCGTACCGTTTTGCCCGCGATATCCACAAGGGAAATTCTTGCCGAAGCACCCGCGACGGCATGATAGGTAACCGCAAGCCGCGTACCGTGCAACGTGGTCATGAGATTGATCGGGCTTTAGGGGCGGGTTTCAAACCTGCCCCTACTCGGCGCCGACTCACCGTACCATGACGATGCGTTTGACATACTTGTATCCGCCGTCAAGGACGCAGCGGAAGAAGTACACGCCGTTGCCCTTTGTCATGCCCATGCGCGACGACGGGCCCGGCAGAAGTCGGTGCCACCCGGCGGCCGCGAGCGAGCGCGGAACACCGGCGACGATCCTGCCCTGCGCGTCGAGAATTTGTATTTCAACGTTCGATTGCCTGCCGATAAACCAGCGGATCTCGCCGCCCACGGCGGCCGCGAAAATGTCCGGCGTCGCCGGCGAAAGGCCGCTGAGCCGTACAGGCTGTTGTAAAGCTACCTGCTGATCTGCGGCGACCGTGGTAAACGTGGCATTTCCCTGGCCCAGTCCGTCCGCAGTAGCGGTGATGGTGACCGTACCCGCATCGAATGAAGCCCGCACCGCAATTTTGCACATACCGCCTTCGGCGAGCAGATAGGGATCTCCCGGACTGCCTCCGTCGAAGTTGTCCGCGCCGCCTCGGTATATGCAAGGCCCGGAAACGCTGAAGTTGATCCTGTTGCTCGCGGTGGGGCACCAGATGCCGAGCGAGTCAACCACCGTGGCCAGGATAAAGGCGCAGTCTGAGCCATTGGCCGTTATGTTGAATTTCTCGCCGTTTGGCTTGACAAGAGCTGGCTCAATGGTGAGCTGGACATGGTGCGGCGCGCCGGCCGTTTTCTTTTCGTCGAAGCAGACGACGTTGCCGAGCGAATCGAGCCCTTCGGCCCGCAGCGTGCCCGGTACCCACGTGATATTATCCCACCAGCACTGGTAGGGCAAAGACGTTGACGTATTGGTCTTGTCGTCGCTTGTCGTGTTCCAGGGGTTGGGCGTTTTCTGGCCCAGGTCTGTGCCGTTAAGCAGGAGCCGTACTTTGGGGCAGTTGCTGAACGCGTTTACCCTCACCGTGCCCGATCGGTTCCAGTGATGCGCAAGGCATACGGAGGGTTTCACCGCATAGTCGATCCAGCATACCCTGTAGATATAGTAGAGCAGCTTGGGGATGCGGGAGAAATCCATGAGCGAGGTACCGAACGACCTGCCCAGGCCGGTTTCGCCGGGCGAATCCGCCATGTACCAGTGGGCAAGCCCGAACGTGTTCGCCTTGACGTCGTTTTTCCAGTTCTGCAGGTACTCGCCCGCAAACAAAAGTTCGTTGTCGTAGTCGAACCGCGCCGTCTTCGTGCCCCAGCCCTCCGCGCCCCACACGGGATAGGGCGTGCATTGCGTGGTCATTTTCATTCCTGCTTCGCAACCGGTGAGCGAGCACGACATGAGGTCGGATATGCCGTCGGTGCAGGCCTGCAGAATTCCTCTGTCGGATTGCGGGTGCTGTGTTATAGGGTCCCATTGCTTAGCAAGGTTCTTGAGCGTGAGGGAGAATCCCGGGCTGATGCCGGCATTGCTTACTTCCCATGCGAGAATGGAAGGGTTGTTCCTGTCCCGCACAATCATGTCCCTGTGGCACTCGCTCTTGAGCACGCATTTATCTTCGGTTCCGGTCACGGTGCCGAACGACCCTTCGCCTTCGCCGCTGGGCTGGACGACCATGACCCCGAACGCGTCGGCCGCCGCCACCAGCTCAGGGCTGTGCGTGGAATGCCCCGGCCTCCAGAGCCTGCCGCCGCAGGCCGCTGCGAGCGACACGTCGCGCCACTGCTGCTCCTCGGGGATCGCGGTGCCGAGCGCCGGGTAGTCGTAGCGGCTGGCAACTCCCCACAGCAGGTGCTTGTGGCCGTTGATATAGGGGAAGTTCTTGTCCCAGGTGACCGTGCGTATGCCCAGCGGGCTCTCGAACACGTCCGTGGTTACGGTGCCGACTTTTACGATGTGATACACCTTATACAGATATGGTATTCCATAGAGACTGTTCGCCGGGTACCACAGGTGCGGGTTGGCGATGTCGCCGGACTGGTCGAACACGAAAGCGGAGTCTGCGGAAATAGCCTGGGAACTCTGTTTTGTCAAAACAACGGTGTTGTTTGCGTCAACGACCTTCGTAGTGAGGGAGACCGTCTGGACCGCACCGCTCTCGTTCTGCACATGGGTCATCATCCGAACCGTGGCGGAGGCGTCGGTGGCGGTCACCGTGCCTACGCAGGTGCCCCAGTTGTTGACAACCGAGTACACGTTGGCCGGGACATACACCTTGTCGGTGATGTGCATGTATACGGGACGGAACAGGCCGCCGGAGCCCTGGCCGAACCGAAAGGACCCGGAAAAGCCCGGGTCTTCAAAGAACACGCCGGAGCTGTTGCTCATGCGCACCGCGAGCACATTGTCGCCGCCGCCGAAGATTACCTTCCCCGTGACATCCACGATAAAGGGGATGAACCCGATCACGTGGGTGGCCTGAGGGTTTATCTTGCTGTTGCCGGGAATGAAGGTTCCGTTAATGTAGACCGCGGCGCCGATATGCGCCCCCTCGAATTCGATAAAGATTTTCCGCGATTCATAGGCGTTGTCGAGCGTGAAGTGCTTCCGGTACCAGGCCATGCCCGCGTATGCGCCGGTCACCCCGTCGGGCGAATTGACATAGGTGTCGTTTTCGTTCCAGCAGTAGGGTACACCCACCGTGGTCCAGCCGGCGTCGGAAAAGCCCGGCGCTTGCGCTCCCACCGGGTCGGATTTGATGAATTTCCAAGGTGTGACTCCCATGTTGATTTTCACCCGGTTGCTCTGCTCCGGGAAATAGGTCTCAGCATGACACGAAAAAGCGGCGATGGCCGCGGCAATCAGCATTGACATAAATGTTTTTGAAACCACGATTCCCCCTTCGAAACGATTAAGGGCAATTGGAGCAAAGAGCAGCGTGATAGTCCATTTCTTGTCAAATTTTTACTTTTGTTGCCCAAAGCGAGGACCCGCCTGCCGGGGCGTATCGCCTAAGACAGGGCCGAAAAACTCGAGAATGACTACCAATCAAGAATTGAAGGACCCCGCCGCACCACGACTACGACTGCATGCGACACTACAGGAGTAGCCGCTCTTGCGAACCTGCGGGGACCGCGATTACAACCGGATGTACGCCCCAGTGAGCAGCCTGCAATCCTTCCATCCCTGTGGAAAAAGAAATTTTTGTATTCGCGCGCTAACCCCGAAGCACGCTTCGGGGTTAGCGCGCGCTTTGGGAGTCAATATAGGCGAACAGGGGGCTCACGTCAACAGGGCAGGAAATTAAGTGTTATCAATTCGTGTAACTGTCATAAATGATGGCATTGGGCGGAAACCTCTTTGTTCACAAAGACGAGCAATAAATAATGCCGGAAGGGCCGTCTGGTGAGACGACAAGGGACAATTCGAAGCGCCCGGCGCTCACGGACGCGTACCCATCGGGGCTGGTTGCGCTGCGCCGGGGACGTCCGGTTTTGCGAGTTCCTTCTTGTATAATTGCATGAAGTCGGGGCCCAGGAGATTGCTGCTGAATTCGAACTTGTCAAGCACAAGACCCCTCGCAGCCGGACTGAAGTCGAACCGTATGTAGCCGGGGCCGGCCTCAAAGTCTCCTTCAAACTCCACTCGAATGATGCTGTCTTTGTCCGATACCGGGATAAATTCCACGTCGGAGATGCTGCCGCCCTTGACTGGTCCGAGCTTCCGGCGGAACATCCGGAGCATCACCGACAGACGGTGTTGTGCGGCCGCATCGAGGGTTTGTGCATTGCGTGTGCGCAGCATGGTTATTATCGAATCGTAGGCTGACGAGGAGTACAGCCTGCAAAACCGGTCGACCGTGGGTTGCGCCATTTCCCGGAATGTGGGTTTGGCGCAGGAGAACGCCAGCAGGACTGCTGCAAAAATGAACGGTTTGACGGTTGTCATGAAGGCTAAGCTCCGGTTGGTAGTGGGTCCGCCGGCAAATTCCCATGAAAAATACCGCATCGGCGGGCCGATGTAAAGGCGGATTGCATACCCGTGCTTGCGTGCTGTGCCTTGGAGGTGATGCTGTCGGCTCTTGGCGAAGACCAGCGCATAACACGTGATGTTTTCTTGAAGAAAACACTTTTTTGTCAATCTTCTTGCACACATGGGCGCTCCCATACGATATTATGCTTGACTGCCGGTTCGACAGCCAACAGTCAAGGACGACAGTCGAAAAGAACACGATCCAGTCTCAGCGGCAACCGGCATCGGCGGGCTGGCTCCAGCGTTCGATGACATCACTAGCCGCTATAGCCAAGTTTGGTAAAGGCCTCTGTTCGCAATACAGACAATCCCCAGTTCGAATCTGGGTAGCGGCTCTTTAATTCGTTATCGTTAGATTGGCCGAAATCCCTTCGGGAGTTTTGTCGCTGCCGCTTGGGCAAGGGTAAGGTAGTGCAGCGTTTTCAGCACTGAGACACTTATGTCTTTTGTCCTTCGGGCGTGGTTCTCGGCCTTTGGCTGTGTATGTCTATTGCTTAAGGAGCCTGCCAATGAAAAGAACATCGGGTAGTGCGGGTCCGTGTCTTCTCGCCTTGCTTTGTGCAATGACTATTTGGGCAGGGCAAGAGAAAGAATCTCAATGTCTGAGCGCCGATTGCCTTTCGGGCTGGGGACGGGTCAATCCGCCGGACAGCAATGGGAATATCTCAGCTTTGGCTGTCTTTTCCCCGGGGCTCATTGTCGTGGGAAACGACAGCGGCATATGGCGCACCAACTTTTCGTACGTGTACAGCAATCTTAGTTGGTCGCGCTTGTCCAATATCCGCGCAACGTGCCTTGTCACCGATTCGTTGGGCAGCACCGTTTTTGCCGGCACAAATGGACTCGGTCTGCTTAAGATCAGCAACGGAGCCAGAACCGGCACCGGGTTGACAAACATGTATGTGAGGGCTCTCACAAGGGATACCAGAGGCTTTCTTTACGTAATTTCCAGTCCCACCGCAAACGGCAACTACACAGTGTCGTGTTCTTTTGACAGCGGAAGAGCATGGATAGGGATTGGAAAACCGACTTCCGTCCCTCCCGTATCCGCGACAGCACTGGCGGTTGATACAAGCAACAATCTTCTTGCAGGCACAAGCAGGGGGGTCTTTCGCTATGTTGGCGGATACTGGGACAGCGTTAATACCGGAACCGCAATGTTGCCCGACAGCCAGATCACAGCTCTTGCAGTCGGCCTGGATTCCCGCATCTTTGTCGGAACCAACTACGGAGCATATTTCTCTGTGGATCATGGCTGGAGTTGGGTTCAGCTCGGAGGCCCCGGATTGCCAAACCACATAACTGCTTTGGGCGTCGGCACTCCCGGAGCAATGATGCCGGTCGTGGGAACCGATACGGGGCTCTACGAATATGCAGCTTCAACGCAGGCTGTGACGAGAGACAAACAGGTTTTTTCGGCAATTTCAAAAGGACATTCCCTGAGGTTTTCTGTTGGCAAACAGGAATTGGTCGACCTGAGACTGTACGATGCAAGAGGCATCGAACGGATGCGACCGCTGCACCAGGAGGTTGCGTCCGGGACGCATGAGGTGTCGTGGGGCACATTGCCGGAGGGCGTCTATTTTTGCCGGCTCAGAGTCGGGGCCGCCGCTCTTGAGGTAAGGAAGATCGTCGTTCTGCAACAGTAGACGGGAAAGGCTCGCTATCATATGAAAACACTGGGCACACTACTTGCAGTTCTGGTGATGATATTGGGCGACGCTGCCGCCACCTGTATTCCGCCGTCAATTTTGCTCCAGCCTGCAAGTCAAACCGTCGTGGTCGGCTCCACAGTCACCTTTACCGTTGCGGCAACCGGAACTCCTCCGCTCAGCTACTTGTGGTTCAGGAACGGCACGCTTGTGGGCGGCGGGTTACCTTCCTATACAACACCGGCGGCCAAGACCACCGATAGGGGACCATTCAAGATCTATTGCATTGTGACGGATTCTTGTGGAAGCGTCCAGTCGAGTAATGCGATTCTCACGGTTTCTTGCGGCCCGTTTTCGATAACCACTCAGCCCGCAAGTCAAACTGTCAGGGGAAGATCATCAACTTTTGATACGGCGGTGATCGTGTCCTTCTCAGTTGTCGCCGCAGGCGTGGAACCGTTGACGTATCAGTGGCAAACCAGCGATTGTAATGGTTTAACCTGGGTAATTGCACAGGATGGTTTCGATACCGCCTGCTGCTACCAAGGAGCAACGACCCCTACATTTACGACGCCGGAAATAACCACCAAGTATGACGGTTATCTCATCCGGTGTATCGTGAAGGACGCCTGCGGAACCGCCGATACCTCGCAGGCAGCAAGACTAACCGTGACCACCGACACATGTATTTGGGCCACTTCTCAGCCCAGAGACCGGTATGTCAAGGTTGGAGACACGGCAACGTTTTCGGTCTCGGCCGCCGGCGCCTTGCCGCGGACGTTGCAGTGGTTCCAGCGCTCCGATTTGGTGCCGTACGGCGGGTCGACAGCCGCGTCGATTCAAGGGGCTACATCAGGCTCCTACACAGCAACTGCAACCTCAATGATGCTGGACACCGCAACCGGATTCTATTGCATGGTGAGCGGGCCATGCGGCTCCCCGGTGCAAATGTGGGCAGGGTATCTCTATGCGATTCCGTGCGCGCCAACAACACCCAATCCTCCCAACGGCGCCGCAAATGAATCCCAGGATCCTGTGCTGGGATGGAGCGCACCCGGGGCAAAAGTTTGCACACTGCAGGTGTCAACCGCCAAGGATTTTTCATCAAACGATTCCATCTTTACGGTTATTGGTACGGACCAGCCGTTGTCTCTGTCGGTCAACACGACTTATTATTGGCGTGTCAACGCCTCAAACCAAAACGGTTCCAGCGGATACTCGGCAACCTGGAGCTTTACAACCGCGCTTTGGCCTCCGGCCGCGCCCATCCTCATGAGGCCCGCCTACGGGGAGCCCGGCGTGAATCCCACTCCGACGCTTGCCTGGACCTCCGTAAAGAACGCGTCGGCGTACCGTGCGCAGGTGTCAACCATCAACGATTTCTCCACGATTCTTTTTGATGATTCCGCTTTGACCGCCGATTCGGTGAAGCCTGGAACCCTTGCCAACGACAGCACCTACTACTGGCGGGTTTGTGCAAGGGATGCCGCAGGAACAGGTCCATGGTCGCTTGTTTCGCGATTTGCAGTTGCCTCCACGGCTTCCCGGTGGGCCGGAATTTCGGGGATCCATCAACTAAGAGTATTTTTCTCGCCGCGATCTTCAACGAGCGATCTCATGATAGCGATCCCCGAAAGTTATCTTCCGGAAACCGAAGTCACGCTCAGTACAATCGCCGGCAAAATCGTGGGCCAGTGGCGACTCCTGGGTACCGGGCTGCATCGAATATCGATTGGCGGCCATGCGCAGGTGACGGGAGTCTGTTTTTGCAGAATAACAAATGGAAATAACAGTGTGGTTCGGAAATTGCCTGCTTTGAGTTTGCATTGATCTTGCCAAGACATCGATTGCCGCATTCTTTCCGCAGCATTTGTATCGGCTGAACCGTATCGCCGGATCCGGGCACGGCTGTTGCTCCGTATTTATAGAAACCACAACAAGGGGCATTCATGAACCGTTCAATACTTGTCCTGATCGGCCTGGCTCTGTCGGTTTTCGCCGAATCGCCGCCGGACTCGCTAAAAGACCATATCACCGCGGGCAAAGATTGCGATTCCTTCAGCTACGTTGCGGGAAACGGTACCCGATTCCGGGCCGAGCTTCCCAAGAGCCGCCTGCCAACCGATTATACTCCCATCGGGTTTGTGCGTCAGCCATCGTTTGTGCGCGGAGCCGGCACGCTTAACAAAGGAGAGCATTCGTTCGTGCTGTATTCCGACGGCGACCTTATTCCGCAGCCCACAATGCTGGGATACCGATACGGGATATTTTATTGGTGGGACATCGGGTACGACGTAGGCGCCAACGCCGGCGTCTTCCAGACGTTTGTCCGCACGCGCATGGAGAACCTCAAGACCCGGAAATCGGAGGCCTTTTTCTGGTCCAACGAATGGAGCGCCGGATACAAGATCCACGATATCGCGTTGCGCGACAACGTGCGGTTCGACGACAAGTCGCTGGTGGGAACCTTTGATAACTCGCTTGCCTATCGGATGGGACCGGCGCGTCGCGCGTCGATTTATCTGCTGAACGAGCTGTATGTCGACTACGACCTTCATTCGCCGCGGCGCCAGACCGATTACTATGTGATGCCCGCGATACTCGGGTTTGAGGCCATGGTTGGAAATCACGCGAGCTTCTTCGCCGAACTTGGCGCAGCGTACAGTATCAACGGCACGCAGTTCGCCGACGGCAGCAAATTGTACGACAAGACATGGTTCCCGACATTCAGGATCGGTACTGCTTTACGGACCGGAAGCTCCACCGCAATCTATTACACCCGCGAAACCAAACCCCTGTCGCGCGGAAAACAGCCCAAGCCGGTGTATTAGTCCTTCTGCGGAAGCAGAGACCGTGCCGGGAGAGAAATAAGATTTGCGCGGGCCGGGGTAGCGCCCGATCCAGAACCATTCCTGCTTGTCATGACTAAACACTTGATTTGAAGGGCCGTAAAGCACAATTGGCCTGTTTGGACACAAGTTCCTCCGGCTGATATATTTTTTCCCCAGAGGTACCTTGTTTCACCACCTTCCCGGAGACCATGCATGAAAAAGTCCGATCCCATTTCCCGCCGAAATTTCCTGTCTTCCGCCGCAACAGGAGCGGGTACGCTTCTTGCCGCCGGCGCACTGCCCGTACTTGCAACCGAGGAGAAAAGCGGCTGGTTTGACAAAAAGCAAATCAACCCGAACATAGACAACTTGCGCGTCGTAAGCTGCTGTGACCCGAAGATGATTTCCGCCGATCCCCGCAAATGGGACATGGCGTCACAGAATGCGCCGGTTATCGCCGAGCGCGTTCAGGCAAACATGGACGCTCTGGCATGCGGCCTGGCGCAGAAGAAAACCGCCCATGAAGCCTGGGGGAGCATTTTCCGCAAGCCCGCCTCCAAGGAGTGGCAGGATGTCAAGGTCGCGATCAAGCTCAATTGTCTCGGCGACAACCACCCGAGAGTCGCTGTCGTCAACTCCGTGTGCCGGGCGCTTGTGTCGCTTGGCATAGCGCCCGGCAACATCGTTCTCTACGACGGCGTCGGAAACGCCGGACCCCTCTACCGGTCTCTTGTAGGCTCCGGTATCGTGTCGGGCGTGGCGGTGAGCGACAAGAATGAATTGCTCGGCGGAACGACCTCTACGCAGGTCCCGAAGCCGCACGCCGGCTCGTTCAAATGCACGGCCGCGATTGCAAACGGGACCATCGACATTCTGGTGAATATCGCGGTCAATAAGGGAACGCCGATTGCCGGCATGACCATGACAATGAAGAACCATGCCGGCACGTTTGAGCCCATGCCGATCCATTTGGGCGGCGGGCTCAACTACATTATCGCATTCAGCAAGTCGGAAGCGCTGCTCGGAGGCGATCCGGTACGGCAGCAGCTGTGCATTGTGGACTCCATCTGGGCCAACACGGGAGGACCTTTCGGAGTACCCAACAAACGGCCGTGTATGCTGGCCATGGGAGCCTTTTCCCCCGCGGTTGACTATGTTATGGCCAGGCGGGTCCGGGAGCCGCTTATGGGTTGCAAGCACCCGCCGGAGCTCAGCAAGATCATGTCCGAATTCGGCTACGCGAATTTCGAGACGTTGGACATGGTGAAAGTTGAGCCTCCGGCCTAGAAGAAAAAGGGGAGAAGTATGAAACAATCTTGGGGTGTGGTCGGCCTGGCTTGGGCATTCCTTTGCATATGCGCATCCGGCTCGATTGCGGCGCGTCCGGATTCCCTGAAACTCAATGCGTATCGTTCGGCTGTGGACAGCGTTGCCGGCTGGAACGAACAAAGAGACGGGTTCCATTCCTTTGGCACCAGGGAGTTGTACGAACTCATCGACGGCGGGGCAGTGGAGTACGAAAAACCCGGGCTGGTTGCCGGCATCGTGATGGAATTAACCGCTTCGGGCAACAGATCAGTCAAGATTTACATAGAGGATTTCGGCACGCAGGCGCGGGCGCAAGCCATGGAAAAAACCAAGCGGAAGACGGCCTCCGATCCAAAGCCGCTGCCCGGGGCGCCAAAAAACAGTTTTACCGACGAGGTTATCGGCGGGTGCGTCGCCTATGCGAGCAGCGGGAATTTTTACTTCGAACTGGTTCTCACCGGGTACGAAAAACTAGAGAAGTCTGTCGAGGATGCAGGATCATTCTTGGGAGTTCTCTACGACAAGACCAATCCAAAACCGGTAGGGCATCGTTAGCCCTCTTGTGCCCCAGTCTTGACAATTGTGCAAATTCGCCTCTGCCAAGCGTTAGGTGGACTGGAGCGGTGCGCGGGAGTGCAGTGCCGGCCGACGACCCTTGGAAGTACCCGACGGGGTACCCGGCCGCAGGCATCGGGCGGACCGGCACCGAGGCCGAACGGCCGAGCCGGCAAGGAGACCGACCCTTTGGCAGGGGCGCGCTGCGCCCACGCCAAAGGGGAATGCCCAAACCTTTATCTCAATCTGGCAGCGGGTGCAGATTTTACCTTTTACTTCTCAATCTCAATAGTCACAAGATGCTGATCCTGGCGCTGATTCTCAAACGCCAGCATGATCCAATCATCGGACCGCGCCGTCCTCGACACGTGCAGCTCGTCGATCGCGCCGCTGAGGTAATGGGTGCCGTCGGAGCCGATAATAAATTTGTCGGCCGGATCGTCCGCCGCTTGCGGCGTGTACGATCCGGTAAAACCGCACAGGCCGCCGTCGATGAAGAAGGCCGCCGCTGCGGGCATCCAGCGCAGAGAGTAGAAATGCCATTGATTGATCCCCATGTCGCGCTGTGCGGTGAGCGTGCCCTGGCCGATGCCGCCGAATGTGGGCCGCAACCCGGGTGCGCCGGATGCTGCGCTGTCGCCGAACCACAGTTCCTTGTCGCCGGTGTCGGCCGTGACACCGGTTTTGTTTTTTGAGAACACCACGCCGCCCGGCGCGGAAAAGTTCACCCAGACGCAGATTGTAAACGCCGCCGCGGCCAGGTCGGCCACCGGGCGCGAAACCACGATTTTGTCCGGAGCGGCAAAGGAGGCCGCGTTTCCGACCCAGCTGGCCTGCGCCGTCGACGCGACGGAGTCGTCGCCGTTTGCGGCGTCGGGTGTTGCGTCTTTGTAAAGTCCGGCGGTTCCGACGCCGGCTTGCGATTCCTCAAAGTGCCACACGCCGGCGTATCCGCGGGCAGTATCGAAAACCGCCTGCGGATTCGACGCGGACGAAGCTGCTGCGTTTCCCCAGAACATGCGCACGAACTGGTCCGTGCTATTCGGAAGCACGGTGTCCAGGCCCACCCATACAACCGCCTGCGAGTTGGCCGAGTCCCATTGCGCAATCTCGAACGGAACCGGCTTTCCGGCGGCTGTTGTAAATCTGATGTCCGCGCCGCCGTGCCGTGCCTGCGAAAAGGGGAATGTCGCGGCTGAGAGCCGCACGGCCAGGGCGAAACCCGTAGCAGGCGTCGTAAGGATCACGCCGGTAATCGACGTGTTCACGAGAATCTTCGCGGAATGCAGCCACCCCGGAAACGGATTAAGGGTTGTGGTGTCAAACGGCCCGATCGTCGCGTTTGTAAGGAGTCGCACACCGGGCGACGACGCCGAAGTCTCGAACATAAGCGCGGGAATGGTGCCTTGGGCGACTGAATCGAAGAACAGGGACGTATCGCCCGCGTTTTTTCGCTTGTACATGGTGGTGCCCCTTGCCACAACATATCCCTGCATCGCGGCGATACTGTCCGGGAGATTCACCATGAGAAGGACGGGCTTCCTGAGAGAATCCGCGGCGAGTAACAGCGTTGCAGCGCCGCGGGCGACGCCGACATTGCCCATGAGAATGCGGGCGCCGGACGCAGGATCGGCTGCCTGAATGTCGTATGTGCCGGCTGACACGTTTGCAAACCGGTAGCCGCCGCTGGTGTCTGTTGTTTCGATATCGTTGGCAGGAATCCGGCCGCCGAACGCAGGGTCATAATCGTTTCGCAAGAGCATCACCTGCACGCCGGACAAACCTCTGCCGCTTGGCGTTACGATCTTTCCCGACACCTCGGTGTCGGATCCGCCGCCCGCATACATTGGCGAGCATACGAGAGACGCGGAACACGAGATGCCCCACAGCGGCAGGAGAACCGATTTTACGATGCGTTTAAGCGGGGTGGGGAACATCTTGGCGCCCGTTAGTTGCGGAATAGGGGTGGTTGCCGGCTGTCGTTGGAAATATACACGAATTCGGGAAGGATTTCACGGAACAATTGTACCATATTCAGCACCAAAAAGAGCTGGGCACCCCTTGGTCGGGGCTCGGGGGCGAAGCTCCCGATTTTGTGAATGCGCAGGCGACATGATTTTCTCAGTGCGGTGGCCTCTTTACATGATCAGCGAACGTGATAGTATAATGTATTTTGGATGCGAAAATGCCGTTAGTGCTTCCCTGGAACCGACAAACGCATCCAGGACCAGCCCCGAATGAAAAGATCGTTGCGCCCCATCGCCCCAATCGTCGCTTCCTTTCTGTTGCTGCCTCTGTGGGTATCCGCGCAGCGCATCGAGAAATACTCGGTCTTCTTCGGTTCCTGCCAAATGCCGGGCGACACTGTCCCGTGTATGGCCATGCGCTCGTTTGCACGGGAGAACAAACGATACTTTCTCACGGTGAACCTTGCAACCCTTGTCACACGCGTCGTGGACCGCGACAGCGTGCGCTGCGACACATCGACGATCGGGAAAATGAGGCGGCGTTTCCGGAGCACTCCTTATGTACTTGCGCTTGACAGTGCGGAAAAGCGGTCGGCGCTGGTCCAGGACGCGGGGATTATTCGCGGCCGTCCGGGCCAAAATGGTATCAATCTTACCGCAGATCTGTGTCCAACTAAACTTCCTATGGACAGAAAGTTCTTTACCGGTCTCATCGGCCAGTTCCTCCCGGAAGAAAAGCCGATCCCCATCGCGCTTGCGGTAACGGGAAATTGGATATACGGACACCGGGAAGACCTGCAATGGCTCATCGGTCTTCGGGACTCAGGAAAACTCAACATCACCTGGATCAACCATTCGTACAACCACCGCTGGTACGATAGCGTGCCAATGCAGGAAAACTTTCTTGCGAACAAGGAAACGAATCTGGACCTGGAAGTGCTCAAGACCGAGCGGAAAATGATGGAATACGGGCTCACGCCTTCGGTGTTCTTTCGGTTCCCCGGCCTGGTTTCCGACAGCACCCTGTTTGCCCGGATCACCGCCTACGGTCTTGTTCCGGTGGGCACCGATGCCTGGCTTGCCAAAAATCAATCACCCGGGAGCGGATCCATCGTGCTGGTCCATGCCAACGGCAACGAGCCCTATGGCATCCGCCGGTTCTTCGATCTCGTCCGCGCTCACAGGGACGGCATTCTGGCCGGCACATGGCTGTTGTACGATCTGCGCGAAAGCATCGCGTCCAAAGCCTTCTCCGCAACCGGAGGCCGCTAGGTGCGTGCCGCTCTCTCAGGCTGCTGCTGGACGATTGTATTGACATTTGCAATCGCATGGGCGGCCCGGCCCGATTCGTCCGCGGCGCCGCTGTTCCGTCTGGACCTTACTCTCGTTGATTTTCCGGCCAATGCCGGGCCCGGCGCATACTGGCCCACCATGGCGCAAACGAAATCCTCCACCCTTGCGTTTTGCGAACTCAGCAATTCCTGCGTCGCGCTGGCGGTGTCGCGCATTCGCAACCCGTTTGCGCAGGCAAGCGCCACGCTGGGCCTGGAGGCATGCGCGCTTCTGGTGAATGCCTATCTGCCGTTCGGCGTCACCTGGATGCACGAGGAGTATCATCGCGCCGTTCTATCGAACCGCGGCATTTCGTCGTACGACGGCGTATACGATTTCAACATCGATGTAACCGCGATTTCGGTTTCTCACGTAACTGACGAGGCGCTCGAGCAGCTTAAAGCAAGCCATCCCGAAGATCTGGTACGCTGCGAGGAAGCCGGTTACGAAGGCCAGATCGACCTTGCGGACGGATTGCTGCAGGACGCACTGATGCACGGCAGCCGCCTGGTTGAACCCATGGCGTTATATGCGTTGTTTTCCAACTCGTTTTACATTTGGTACAATACCTCTGCCGAGGCGGATGAGGAGATTGCCGAGTTCAACCAACGCGAGACAACGGTTGCGCAGCGTGATATTGTCGGATGGGACTTTTCCTCGTGGACCTACGACCTGCACCGGCCCAGCGAAGCCTATGCGGCCCGCGGCATTCACCCGGGCGGCGTCGGCATCAACCGATACATCACCTGGTCGCAACTCTCGCCGTCCGAACAAGCCTACCTTCGGCTGCAGGCCGCTCTCTCGTTGCTCAATTTCGCCCGGCCTCAGCTCTATTTTGCAAAGCCGTGGCGGTGCGGCGTTTTCGGCGAGCAGGCCGATGTCACGGCGGGACTCAGACATTGTCTCACGCCGTTCGGGTTCGAGGCGGGCGCCTACGCAATGGCGCGCATGCGCTTCGGCGCTGTCGCGAGCGTCAATGTGTACGCCAACAACAACCTTGCGCTTCCCGGTATCGACGTATCGCTGTTGGAAATTCCGCTTGGCAGCGCGGCCTCCGCGCTCCTGTGGTCGCCGCGGCTTTCGCTCTGGTTGCAGCCGCGGGATGAGCGATTCGACAGCCGGACTGCGGAGCCGGGCCTGCTCACGACTCAAAGGCTGGACGTGAAACTAACTGGATTCACAAGTGCGTATGCGGAACTTGAGGCGAAGTCCGGCGGCTGGTCGGCAGGTACGGCGGAACTCGGGGGCGCCCTTCTCGTTCGTGCGGGCGGGACAATCACTTTCTAATTAATAGTGAAGAAAGGATTGAGCCGCCAAGGATTCGAACCCCGATCTCCGACAGAAAGAATGTCGTGCTTTACCAATTAAGCTAGCAGCTCAAAGACCATGTAATATACCAATCACCACGCCGTCCAGGCCATTATATTATTTTATGCCTGTCGCATTGAAGAACCCCGCAGCACCACGATTACGACCGCATACGGCACTACAGGAGTAGATACTCTTGCGAACCTGCGAGGACCGCGATTACAACCGGATGTACACCCCAGTGAGCAGCCTGAAATGCGACCGCTGGGGGATTCAGCACGTATGCCATCTGCCGGAAAGAGTCCCAACAGCATGACCGTTCCAGACTACTCCACAAGGCTGGCTCACACCAAGAAATTCGGCATCAATTCCTTTTCAACGCTGCTCCTGTACGATGACGTTACGGCATTCCCCCTCACTTCAACCGAGGGATTCATAGGATACCGAAACGGACGTCAGCTGCTGGTGGTGTTTGGAGAACCCATTTGTGATCCCAAGGACTATCGCGTCGCCATCCAGGAATTCAACGCGTTTTGCAAGACCAAGGGATACCAGTCCATATTCATTTGCTGCGGCGAGAAATTCAAGAACGAGGTGGAAGACCTCGGGTTCAGTTCCATCCGCATAGGCGAGGACTTTATTTTCGACACCGCAAGCTACGCGCCCAAGGGCGACAAGGGCAAGATGGTGCGGCTGGCAAGGAATCATGCATTGCGAGCCGGCGCGGTTGTGAAGGAATATGATTGCAGCAAGGGCCCGGATTTGGACCTGGAAAGAGAACTTACGGAAGTCTCTGTGCGCTGGCTCAAGAAGACGGCCCGGTTCAAGGCGCACATTCTTGGCCTCAATTTGTTCGACCACCGGGAACTCAAGCGGTATTTTTATGCCGAAGTCGGCGGCAAACCCGTTGCTTTCATCACGTGCATTCCCATTTACGGCCGCGACGGCGTCCTCCTCGAAGATGCCATTCGTGATCCTCACGCGCCATACGGGGTCATTGAGCTGATTACCCTCACGATTATCGACGATCTAAAGCTGCATGGCGGCAAAATGCTCACCTTCGGCATATCCCCCAGACTCGACGTGACCACGCTGTCGGGACCGTCGCGGTTTGTCGCCAACGTCGGCGTTCAGGTTGCGAACAAGGTGTTCAATCTGCACAAACTGTATCACTTCAGGAATAAGTTCCACGCAACTGTCGCCGAGCCTTCCTACCTGCTCAAGTATCCCGAAGGGTTTGGTCTGCTCGATCTTGCGAGAATCCTCACCTCGTTTTGAGGGCGACGGTGTGACCTTCGGGCCGGTACGCTGATGGTGGAACTGGCGCAAAGTCTCCCCACAAATATTTTAGGCCTGCCTTCGCCATAAGCTGCTGAGCAATAGGAGACAATGCCCTGCGCATTTTCGCGGAGCACGCCTGGAAATCCCCTTTATTTGCGCCCGCCCGCATGATACAATAACATCAAAGCCCATGTCCCGTTTCCTGCCCTGATTTGCCAACGCACTGCAAACCTCGAAAGCTTTCCCGACATGCGGCTGCGGACTTCTATTGACAAAGGAGGCGTGTCATGACCAAAGAGGCGAGACTTGTCTTCGTGGCCGCCGTGATTTTCGCGCTGTGCGTGGCGAGCGCTTCCCTCCGGGCTCAAACGGTCTCCATTACGGGCACCGTCACCAACGACGACCAACTGTCAGTCAAGGGCGCAACCGTGGCCCTGCAAAGAGGCGGGCTCTCCGCAGTCACCGATGCCAAGGGCGAATTTTCCCTGTCGGGAAACGCCGGCGTAGTTTCCCCGCTGCCGGCGCTGGTGCCCGGAACGATTCTCATACGCAACGGCGTGCTCCGACTGAACCTTGCGAAGAGCGAGCGCGTGGTTGTGTTCGTGTGCGACTGCAGGGGCCGGTTAATTGCAACGCCGTGCAGCGGAACGCGCGGTCCCGGACTCTGCTCCGTTGACTGTGGTGCCGGTTTTGCCGGGTTGGAAATCGTGCAAGTTGTTGTCGGCTCCACGTCGCACACGTTTCGATCGGTCAACACTCTGCACGATGGCCGCGGCTTGAACGCCTCCGCGGGCGTCGATTCGCCTGCGCTTGCAAAAAATGCCGCCGCTGTCGACTCCCTCCTGGTAACGGCAGCGCGGTACAAGCCCCTGGCCCGGGGACTGGACAGCTACTCGCAATCGAACCTTTCGCTCGTTATCGCTTCTCTCGTCGACACCGGTATCGGCGCGAACCTGCACGGCGTTCGGCCCTTTCCGGACGACAATCCCTGGAACACGCCCGTCGACAAAGACTCCCTTGACCCGAAGTCAAGTCAGATTATCGCCGGCATCGGTATCAGCGTGTCTCTGCACCCGGATTTCTGCGGCCAGTATAACAACGGCGTATGCGGGATTCCCTATGTCGTGGTAACCGCGAAAACGCCCAAAGTCAACGTAACCTTCGACTACGCCGACGAAAGCGATCCGGGTCCGTATCCCATTCCAGCGGACGCGCCCATCGAAGGCGGGGCGACATCAACGGGCGACCGGCATATCTTGATTATTGAAAGAGACAGCTGGATCCTGTACGAATTATGGTCCGCGTATCCGCCCGGCACAGGCTGGACCGCGGGTTCGGGCGCGATTTTCAGGCTCGGTTCGGACAGCCTGCGGCAGGCGGGCTGGACATCGGCCGACGCGGCCGGACTGCCTGTTTTCCCGGGTCTGGTGCGCTACGACGAAGTGGTGGAACAAAAGGCGATCCTTCACGCCGTGCGGTTCACGGTTGTCAATTCACGTCATGCCTACCTCCCGCCCGCAACGCATTACGCAAGCAGCAAGGCCGCCGATACCCTGCCGCCCATGGGCATGCGCGTTCGGCTCAAGGCGAGCGTGGATATTTCGGGATATTCCGCCAGCATGCAGGTGATCCTGAAAGCGCTCAAAACCTACGGCATGATCATGGCCGACAACGGCAGCAACTGGTATGTGTCGGGTGCGCCGGACTCTCGGTTCGACGACAATGAACTGAATACGCTCAAACAGATAAAGGGCGGGGATTTTGAGGTTGTCAAGATGCGGGGAATGGTAACGCAATAGGAACATTCACCGCAAAGGCGCAAAGGACGCTAAGGAGCGCAAAGAAAAGAACATTCACCACAGAGGCACAGAGGACACAGAGAAGAACAAGTCAATGGTCATTTGGGAAGACAAGAAATATCAACGTCATTGCGAGCGAAGCGAAGCAATCTCCCGATGATACTTCAGTAAATCGGCATTACGTGAAGGGGAAGCAATGAAAACATCTTTCCACTTGTATGTTTTTCTCTGCTTAACGATTGTCTTCACGACCGCAAATTCCCGGACAAGGTATGTGGCCGATTCCACCGGCCTCGACGCCTACGCCGGCACCTCTCTCTCGCCATGGAAAACCCTTCAGCACGCTGCGGACAACGCCGTTGCCGGCGACACCGTGATCGTGAAGCCGGGGACGTACGCGGGATTTGAAATGGGCTGGGACAACCCGCAAAACGGCACGGCCGCATCGCCTATCGTATTTCTCGCTCAAAGGGGCGCAGTTGTGAATAGCCGCAATGCCAAGACCGCAGACGGAATCGACCTCGAAGGCGCGAGCTACATCGTTCTGGACGGTTTCACCGTCAGGAATGCAGGCACCATCACGCGGGCCGGGATTAGGGCGGTCACCGACACGGGCGTGGTAATCCGCAATGACATTATTGACAGCTGCGGAACGTGGGGCATTATCACGGGCTTCAGCCAGAACATCGTTATCCAGAATAATACCTGCTCTCGGTCGGTTGTCCAGCACGGCATTTACTTCAGCAACAGCGCGGACAATCCCGTGATCCGCGGCAACACGGTTTTTTCCAACAATGCCAATGGCATTCACATGAACGGTGACGTATCCCAGGGCGGGGACGGCATCATTGCCAACGCACTGGTGGAAAACAACATCATTTTCGACAACGGCCGCGCCGGCGGGTCGGGCATAAACTGCGACGGCGTCAAGAATTCCCGCATCCAGAACAACCTTCTGTACAACAACCACGCGAGCGGGATATCCCTGTATCAGATCGATGCGAGCGGCCCATCCGTCAATGACACTGTTGTCAACAACACCATTATCGAGGCCGTAGACGCGCGATGGTGTATCAACGTCAAGAACGGTTCCACAGGCACAATCTTGTACAACAACATTCTCTACAACTACCATCCGTCGCACGGCAGCATCGATTTTGACGCAGCCAGCATGCAGGGCCTCAAGAGCGACTACAACATTGTGATGGACAGGCTCACTGCCGATGACAATACCACCCTGACGCTTGCGGCTTGGCGCGCGGCAACGGGCCAGGACGCTCATTCCGGGGTTGCAATACCGGCGCAACTGTTCGTCAATCCGGCGGGAAACGATTACCATCTTCTTGATACATGCGCAGCCGTGGACAAGGGGACATCGGCGGACGCTCCGGCCCAAGACATCGACGGCAGGGCCAGGCCGCAGGGAAAAGGCTGGGACATCGGGGCATATGAGTGGTGGAGCGGAGCGGGGAGGGTTGTCAATCGGATCGTTACACATGCCATTGTTCGTTGGCCCGGAGGAATGGCAATTGTTGATTTGAGGGGAAGGGTTGTTGGAGCAGACGGCGGTTCGCTTGGAAGAATGCCTTTTGCGGCGGGATTTTATGTTGAGACAGTTGAGACGCAGGTCGGCAACAAAGGAAGAATTCTGGTGAAGTACTGAGATTTTGACTTATGGGGACCTCTATTTATTCAAAAACCGTTTCATATGGTGTCATTCCCGCGAAAGTGGGACCGCGACTTTGACCGCACACGAACGGCGGGAGCAGAGGCTTTGCCAATCCATTTCTCCTATTGAAAAGATGGATCCCCGATCGGCGTCGGGGATGACAAGGATGTTTTAGACAATATTTAGAGATGCCCTTAAGAACAAGGAGCCCTAAATGTCCGGAAATTCCGCCGTGATGATTTTCCTCTTGGCCCTTGCTACCTGTGGCCTCTCCTCAACCCTTTCCGTCGGCCCCGGGAAAACCTATTCCCGCATCGAGGCAGCGTACCAGGCCGCCGCTGCCGGCGACTCGATTCTCGTGTACCCCAAAGATGCCGGCGCATCGTACGACTCCGTGGCAGTGTACCTGACCAAGAGGAATCTCGCGATCCTCGGCGTCGCAGCTTCCGGCCAGCGTGTTGTTCTGCACGGCAACGGATACAATTATACCGGCGCCGGCTCGGTCCCGCGCGCCATGTTTCAATTCAATCCGGGAGCGGACAGTTGTGATGTGGAGAACTTCGACATCTCGGGTTGCAGCAACGATTCGTACAACGGCGCAGCTTGTCGCATCAATCAAGTGAACGACATCACGATCCGCAACTGCGAGATACACGCCAACGACATGGGCCTCATGTCGAACGGCTCGGTGGTTGACAACAGCGCCGCAAACCAGCTTATAGAAGACTGCATTGTCCATGACAACGGCAATGCAAATGATGCCGGCTACAACCACAATTTCTACATGGGCGGAACCAGCGTGATCATCCGGGGGTGCAACGTGTATGCGGCTACCACGGGTCACGACATCAAGAGCAGGGCGCACATTACCATCGTGGAAGGGTGCTTTGTCCACGATTGCCAGAACAGGGAATTCGATCTCGTGGACGATGCGACCAACACCACGGCGCCCGGCAGCCACGCCCTTGTGGCCGGGTGCGTGATTGTCAAGGCGGCCAATGCGAGCGGGAACAAAACCGTCATGCACTTCGGGCAGGACGGCGGCAACGACCATGTCGGCACGCTGTTTGTGGTTCACTGCACAATCGTCACTCCCTACGTTTCCCCCGTGGTGGACCTGAGCGCGCCCGGCGCGGGCGTGAGCTTCACAAATACAATTGTCACGGACCCCTCCGGTTCGGCAAGCGGCCAGGTGCTTGTCAATGCACGCAACGGCGCGCTGATGTCCAACGCGGCAGGCCGGTACCTCTGGATTTCTCACGGGTTTTCCGCTCCTGCGGGCGGCGTTTTCGACCACGGCTTCACCGGCGCGGCGGGCGTTGTGCCGAAGTTCGTCAATGCCGCCTCCGGAGACTACGGTCTGGCCGACAGCAGCGCCGGCATTGTGGACGCGGGGCTCGACTATTCGTCAATTTCGTTGCCGCCGCAGATTGCGGGACGCCCTGTGGAAGCCTTTGCATTGCCGCTGGGATTTTTCAAGCGGACCTTTGCCGGGAAACCGGATAACGGCGCTTACGAATGGAAGAACGGCGCGAGCGCAGCGGTCTTCAATACTGTCGCTATTGTCAAGGCTTCTTCGTGGCGGCAAACCGCTCGAACCGACCTGCGGGGAAGGCTCGTGTCCCGCGTCACGCCGGTCGCCTGCGCAGGGGTAGCGTCGGGCTATTACATCGAGTCAACGCTTGCAGGGAAAGCTGGCGCCGGATCTGCGCTCGTCCGGTGACGGAATCGCCCGCAGTAGAAGTGGTGATTCTTACCGAGAGGAAGAAAAAAAGGCTGGGTGGATCGCAAAGATTCAGGTAAATTACTACACAGATTCTTACTCCCTCTAACCCTAAATAAGAATCTGTTGAACGGGTCAAACCTTCAACAATGCAAAGCGGGCATTTTCCTTGACCCCCTCTAGGATATGCCCGCTTTTTTATTTGTGTTTGCGGTCGTGGTCAATGAATTTGGGCGCCCCGCCGCCACGCGTGGGGGCGACCCGGCACCGAGGCCTTGGGGCCGAGCCCGGAGATTCAACCCGCCCAACCGGAAGGGCGGGTTACTGGCCGCGAGGCGGAACGCCCAATACTCTCTAGTAAAGAGTGTCAAGACCTCCAGCTAAATACTATTTTACAAAGCTGCTTGGGTGTGCTTTGGAACCAATATTGAAATATGAGTGCCAACAATCGGAGGCGTTTGTGAATATCATCGAAACTCGCGGTCTCAAGAAGAACTATGCGCTGGGAACTACCACGGTGCACGCGCTGCGCGGGATAGACCTGGCCATAGAGAAGGGAGATTTCCTCAGCATCGTCGGGCCGTCGGGCAGCGGCAAGACCACGCTGCTCAATATTATCGGATGCATAGACTTTGCAACCGAAGGAAGCGTGCGGGTGGGTGACCTGGAGATTACGTCGCTGTCCGACCGGCAGATCACCGATATCCGCCTGCACAAGATCGGGTTCATCTTCCAGACCTTCAACCTGATTCCGGTGCTCAACGCCCTTGAGAACGTGGAATTTCCTCTCCTGCTCATGAAAGACCATTCGAGGGTCGACGTAAAGAAGAAGTCGGAACAATTGCTTGACGCAGTGGGACTGGCGGACTATATGAAGCACAAGCCCGCCGAGCTGTCCGGCGGACAGCGGCAGCGCGTTGCCATTGCGCGTGCGCTGGTGACCAACCCCGACATCATCCTTGCCGACGAGCCCACCGCCAACCTGGATTCCGTGACCGGCGCGTCGATTCTCGACTCGATGCGGGAAATGAACAAGCGGGAACACACCACGTTCATTTTTTCCACGCACGACGCAAACGTGCTCAAGTACGCGAGCCACGTTATCAAGATCAAAGACGGCCTCATCACCAAGGAATAGAGCATGAACCTCATCGTAAAAATCGCCTGGCGCAACATCATGCGGCACCGGGGGAAAAGCCTTATCATCGGCGCGATCCTGTTTGTGGGCGCGTTTATCATGACCATGGGCAACGGCGTGATGTCGGGCATGGACGCAGGCCTCAACCGGACCGTGGTCAACAGCTTTACCGGCGATATCGTCCTGGTGTCCGACAAACAGGAAAACGACAACGTGTTCGTCGAGTTCATGGGCAAGGCCGTCGCGCCCATCTACAACTACGTTGACATAAAGAAAGCTCTCGATTCCCTGCCCTATGTGGAACGCGCCCTGCCCGAGGGGAAGAACATGGCGATGGTGCTCAACGAGGAAGGCGGCGCGCCGGGAAATGCGAACCTTCTCGGCGTGGACATCGGCCGGTACAGGAAGATGTTCCCGGGAAGCGTTACCGTGGTCGAGGGGCGCATGCTGGAGCCGGGCGATCAGGGTGCCCTGGTGCCGGTCTACGCTCAGAAGGAATTCGAGGCCTATACCAATATCTGGTTCATGCCCGAAAGCACCGTGCTCGATTCGGCACGGCTTCCAAAGGAAGTGAAGCCCGATTACGCCGCGCTCATTCCCAAGACAAACGCCGTGCTCATGGGCTTCAACGAGGACAATTCAACGACGGACATCCGGCTGGGTATCAAGGGCATTATCAAATACCGGGCGCTCAATTCGCTCTGGGGACAGTTCGTGGTGATCGACATAGAATCGTACCGCCGCTGCCTGGGCTATTTCGCCGCGAGCGACAAGGTGGACGTGCCGGCCTCGGAGCAGAAACTGTTTTCGCTGGCGGATGAAAACCTCGACGCAATGTTCACGCAGGATTCGCTCATGACAAGCGCCCGCGGTGCGCATACCGTGCGCGCAGCCGCGGCCAAACCCGCCGCTATCCGGACGGCCGCACCCCCGCGGGTCGACGTGGACGCGGGCGCGTACAACCTGGTGTGCGTTCTTCTTAAGAAGGGCCAGAGCGCCCCGGACTGCATCGGAAAGCTCAACAAGTTGTCCAAAGAACGGAAGCTCGGTTTCCGGGCAGTTTCATGGAAGAAGGCCATGGGCGCCGTGGGCAGCATGGCAACCATCATCAAGGGCGCGCTGTTCGTGTTTGTCATGTTCCTGTTTTTCGTCGCCATCATCATCATCGTCAACACCCTGAGCATGGCGGCAATCGAGCGCACCACGGAAATCGGCATGATGCGCGCCGTCGGCGCGAAGAAAGGGTTCATCTCGGTGATGTTCCTCGCCGAAACCGCGATGCTGGCGTTTGTGTTCGGCGGTGCGGGCATCGTCGCGGGGATCATCGGCGTCAACGTTTTCGCGGTATTCAATATCACAAGCACAAACGACATGATCCAACTGCTGTTCGGCGGCGACACGTTCCATCCACTGCTCACGGCCGCCGACATCATGGTGAGCATCGGCCAGCTTGCCATCGTGACGCTCATCGCGGTGATCTACCCGACCCGTGTTGCCCGGAGCATCACGCCGCTGGACGCGGTGACGAGAGACTGAAGAAAAGATTCACCACAGAGACACAGAGTACACAGAGATGGAAAAGAAGAATGATGGTGAATTAACCGGCCAGATTATCGGGGCGGCAATAGATGTGCACAAGGAACTTGGTCCGGGATTGCTTGAAAGTGCGTACGAAGAGTGTCTGAGTCACGAACTGACTCTTCGAAGGATTTCCTTTGAACGACAAAGGACATTACCGATCGCGTACAAGGGTATCAAACTTGATTGCGGCTACAGGATGGATTTAGTCGTGGATCGCACGGTAATTGTTGAATTGAAATCCATCGAATGCGTCGAGCCTGTTCATGAAGCCCAGCTCCTCACATACATGAAATTGTCAAACATTCGCATGGGACTACTCATAAACTTCAATGTCCCGATGTTGAAAAACGGGATTAAACGCTTCGTCTTGTAGATAGCCAGATTTCTACTCTGTGTTCTCTGTGTCTCTGTGGTGAATCCTTCTTCCGGAGCCTTGTTATGACCACCATAATCACAATCGCCCTGCGCAACCTGCTGCGGCAGAAGCGCCGGAACATCCTGCTGGGCATCGCTATAGCCTTCGGCATGATGATCCTGGTGCTGGCCAACTCGTTTTCGCACGGGATATCGGACGTTATCTTCAATAAGATCCTGCGGTATACCTCCGGGCACGTGAGCGTGGCATTCAGCCGGAACGGCAACATATACCGGATGCTCTTCAAGGACGGTGACCGCATGATGGCCATTGCAAAGCAAACGATCCCCGATGTCGCCGGCATGCAGGAGGCAATCGGCATCATGGCGCGCGCCATCGGCAACGGGGCGAACGACAATGTGATCATGGTCGGCATGGATCCCAAGGGCACGGGATCGAAAAAGGACAAGGAAGAGGCGGCCGAGAATTTCAAAATGATCACCGGATCATTCAAGGATCTTACGCGCACCGACGTGGAAAACCCGGTGCTGCTCGCGGAATCCAAGGCAAAATCGCTTAATGTCAAAAAGGACGACATCCTCCGCGTGCGGTTCCAGGATGTCAACGGGCAGAACCAGGCCGGCCGTCTCACCGTGGTGGGCATTTTCAAGCCCGCGAACGTCTTCATGTCTGCGCCAATTTTCCTTAACATCCACGATCTCAAGCGGCTCGGCGGCTACGGGCCGCACGACATCGGCCAGCTGTACATCATGCTCAACAAAGACCCGAGAAAGTTCGCCGTTACCTATGCCGACAAACTGCACGCGGCTCTCGAACCCGGGCTTGCAGCGGTGTCCGGCACAGCCTCTTTCGGCCACGCAAACGCGCGGGCCGTGGCACTGTGTTTCAAGAATGATTCGGTCGAGCGCGTGCTCTTGTCCGATTCGCTCAAGACCAGCGCGGCACTTCCCGGACAACGGCTCCTCGGCAGGGAATCCGTGGTGCTGGGCGCCGGGCTGGCCGCCGCATTGGGCGTGCGGCCCGGAGACACCTGCTCGCTTTCGTACAGGCCCAAATACGAGGAACAGGACTATGTTGAGCGCTTGCCGGTTTCCGCGGTGCTCGCTCCGTCGAAACTCGTGCCGGACAATGTCCTTCTCGTCAACGAGACCCGGTTCTACCGGTTCTTCTACGACCACTGGCCGCGTCCATTGGATTCTGCCGTTCTCGCGGGGCTTCCCGCAAAGGGGAGCCTGTTTTACAACGCGCTTTCTCCTGAATGGATCCTGCTTGCCCGGACAAAGACTACTACCGAAATGCAGAAGCAGACAAAGGAGATATCCAAGCTCAGGTCGTCGGCGTTTACCGTGAAGGTGCAGTCGATGTACGAGAGCGCCAGTATGGTGGTGAACCTCGAGCACGCGCTCAATCTTATTACCCTGGGCGCGGTGCTTGTCCTGTTCTTTATCATCCTTATCGGCGTGGTAAATACTCTGCGCATGACCATCCGCGAGCGCACCCGCGAGATCGGCACCATGCGCGCCATCGGCATGCAGAAGAATGACGTCCGGAATTCCTTTCTGTTCGAGACCTATTTTCTTGCGCTTTTTTCCACGCTCGCCGGCACGGCGTTGGCGTTCGGCATCATAGCAGCATTGTCCTTTGTGAAGATCGACGCCCAGGACAATCCGCTGGGAATGCTTCTGGTTAACGGCCATCTCAATTTCGCCCCCACCGTGGCGGCAACCGTGGGCTACCTCATCCTGATCCAGCTCATCGCCGTTGCTACGGCCTATTTCCCTGCCCGCCGGGCGGCCAGGATGTCTGCCGCGGCGGCGTTTAGGCACTACGAATAGCGCGAGAGGAATTTCTATGTTATCAATAAGAAATTGGGCGCCCCGCCGCCATCCTTAGATAGTAATTCGGGCGTTTCCCCATGCAGGGGCGCGATTGAAATGCGCCCCTGCATGGGGCCGGTCTCTCTGCGGGCTCGGCCGTCGGCCTCGGTGCCGGGCCGCCCTATGCCTTCGGCTGGGTCGCCCGGCACCGCGCTCTAGCGCGCCCTTCGGTCCCCCTAACGCTTGGCAGAAGGCTTTTTGCAACATTTGTCAATTCAGCATAAGCGAGTTTGGTCCGGTAGTGTGACTTTCAAAATCGGACATGTTAGTTTGTTTTTCGCCATCAGCGACGCCCCTGAGGCTGTTGGATCGACCGCTCGTGCTGTTCGAGCCCGGCATGGTCTGGCATGGACAAAAGGCATGGAAATGTGCCGATGCAAAAGGTTCCCGCAGGATACTTGCCGGGTGAGTTCACGAGCGGTCCAACGGCCTCAGGATCAGGCGGCGCTGCAGGCGCGGCAGGGGGATCCAAGGGGCGCTTGCTGGAGAGCGCCCCTTGGTCGGGGTTCGGGGGTGAATCTCCCGATTCCGTTCGTGCTTTTGACTTTAGGCAGAGGTGCAAGCCCATCATCAATTATTTTGAGAACGCTAAATGTACCAAAGAGAGGACTACCCGTGAAAAACATAGTACTAGCTTTGCTTGCGCTGTGCATGCCCGTGCTCGCCGCACCCACGATAGGCGAATTGCTTCAGAAAATCGAGGCCAGCCACAAAATGACATCCGATGTCAAGGCAAACGTCACGCTCACGCAGCAGAAGACGGGCCAGGGCATCAAGCAGTTCGACGTGCTGTACTACCGCCGCGACGCCGACGATTCGTACCTGATCATCATGACCGCGCCGGAATCGGAAAAGGGCAACGGCTATCTGCGGGTGGAAGACAATTTCTGGATGTATCGCACCAACACCCGCACCTTTCAGCATATCAACCGCGATGAGAGTATCGCCGGCTCCAACGCGAAGGGCGAGGACTTCGAACGCAGGCCGCTCAACGAGCTGTACGAAGCGGCAAAGGACTCATCCGGCAAGGAGACCGTTACCGAGGAGAAACTCGGCCAGATCCCCGTGTACAAATTCGATGTTAAGGCAAAAGTAAAGGATGTGGATTATCCAAAGAAGCGTTTCTGGGTACGCACCGACAACGCGCTCCTGCTCAAGGAAGAAGACTATTCATCCTCGGGTACGCTCATGCAGACCGCCTATGACCTCAAATACACAACTGTCAACGGAAAATTTATCCCGGTTACGCAGATGTTTATCGACGAATTCGAAAAAGGGAACAAGACCAAGGTGGAGATAAGCGGCATATCAACGGAAAAGCTTGACGACAAGATTTTTACAAAGGCGTATCTGGAGAATCTTAGCAAGTGATGAGTCCCCGAAAAGTGGGTATGTTTGAAGGGGGAGGTTTCCCCCTCGCTTCAGCCTTTGCTACGCAAAGTCTTCCGCTACCCCTTCCTGGGTAACCCCCCTGTGGATGCGGTTGCAAGAAGCAATCGGCTGTGTGGGGGCACCCACGAGCGATAGTTGAAAGGAAGCCGGTTGGGCGTTTACTTTGTCTCATCAAGAGTGGAATAAAGAAAAGGTGTCATTGCGAGCGGAGCAAAGCAATCTACCGTTGTTCGTCTTATGGAAAGATGCTGGCATCCCTAATCTCGGCGCTAATCTTCTCAATATGCATCTTGTTGAGGTGTCTTTTGGAGATCGCAGTGAATAGAACATTTTCAGTCATCCTTGCGCTATCCTTTGCATTCTGCAATCTCGCCCTAGCAGGCGATCCGGCCATAGACGAGAACGCCCTGTTCGCCGACACCGCAACGGTGGTGCAACAAAAAGGGCTGGTGGATTCCGCGCACATGAAGGACGCCACGGAGAAAAAGGGAACAAGCATCGGCGGCAATGTGATTGCCGCAGCAATCGGTACCGCGACGCGCGACTGGCTGTTTAAAGGCCATCATACCTCCGACACGTACCTCACCAGCCTCCTTGTCGGCAACATTCTGCTCGACGCGCGGCTGCTGGACAACGTGAAGGCGTTCGGCAACGGAGAAGTGGACTATTCGCCGTCGTCCGATACGATAGGCGTTGACCTGCGCGAGCTCTTCTTGGACGCGAATATCAACAAGGAGGTCTATTTCAGGGCCGGCAAGCAGGTGCTGCAATGGGGAAGGTGCTTTCTGTGGAACCCCACTGACCTCGTCAACGTGGAGAAGAAGCCGTTTATCGACAAAATCGGGTCGCGCGAAGGGACCTATGGCCTGCGCGTGCATGCGCCCTTCGGCACCAAAATGAACCTTTATTCCTTTATCAATTTGAATTCGGTGGACCGTGTCGACAAAACGGCGGCAGCTCTCAAGTTCGAATTTCTCGCCGGCGGTACGGAAATGGCATTCTCGGCATGGGGCAAGAAGAATCGGCCGCCCGTCGCCGGCTACGATTTCTCCGCGCAGGCGTTCAACATCAATTTCTATGGCGAGGCAACCATCTCCAATGGCGACAACACCGCAAAGATGAAAGAGAGCGGCGGCTTTTTACATATCGATACCGTGTCGTACGGATGGACGCCTCGCGTGAGCCTCGGGCTCAACAGGCCGTTCGACTTCTTCGACATCAAAGACGGCATTACCGTGGGGGCGGAGGTCTTTTATAACGGTGGAGGATATTCCGGCAATATTTTCAACGACAGCAGGATGTTCTTTTTTCGCGACACGGTGACCGTGGCGGTTCCGCAACACGCGCCTGTAAAGACCGCGGCGGGCACCAGGGAAATGTTTCTGCTGGCCAACGGCCTGTACGAACCCAATTACCACTCGCGGTACTATGCCGCAATCTTCACCGGCATCAGCCGGTTTCTTCTGAGCGACATGACCCTCAACCTCAACGCGCTCGCGAACCTCGAACAGCGCTGCGGCGTGGTATCGCTTTCCTATGCGTACACGACGCTGAGCAACTTGACCTTCGGAATCACCGCCGATGGCTACTTCGGCGCAAGCAATACCGAATACACCTTCTTTAACGGCGCGTGGGACACGAGGCTCACCGTGAGCGTGTCGTTCTAACCCGGCCTTTTCCACGCCGCTTTGCACTAGTCATTTTGCAACCACCGATACGGTGGCCGATGCGACCAATTTTGGAATCCCGCTGCCTTTACCGTAGAGAGCGGCAACGTACGATCCGGGCGGCAGGGCTGCTCCTTGTGCGACATCCGCCTCGCACCGGCCCGCCGGCGCCACTCCGTCGACAATCGTCCTTATTTTTCGACCCCGGCCGTCAAAAAGCGCCAGCAGCACGGCCTCACTCGCCGGAACCGAAAACTCAAGCATGGCCGATTTGGCAAGCGGGCGTATGCAATAACCCGAGGATCGGGCAGGTGACCGGTTTGGGGACCGGACCACGCTCGGACCGAGATTGATAAAAACGAGCTCGATGCCGTTTCCCGTACCCAGGCTGCGCGAGTACTTCCTGTCAACATCGTTGTTCCAATGCTCGAAAACGCCCAGGCTCTGGAGCCTTTGCGTGGGCGTGGCATGATTGGGATCGTAAAACGTTCCCGACGGGGGATTGCCGGCCATGGCCGCCTCAATCAGATAGTCCGATGCCCCGGGAATCTTGGGGTACTGGTACGGGTCGTTGTCGAGCTGAAACAGGTCAAAGAGCACGCTTTCGAGCGCGACAGGGTCCTGTGAGGCGAATACACTTGCGGTCCAGCCGCCGCCAAACGGCTCCACGCTCCAGCGGTGGGGCACGGTATCGTTGTTGTGGTTGCCGGAATACAAACCGTCAATGAGATACAGTACGGTCTTGCCTCCCAGGTCCGAGTGCCCCATGAGATCCACCAGCGCGCGGTAGCTGCCCATGTTCGGCGACATGAATGCCAGGCTTTGGTGCAGGTCGTAATAGCCGCTGTCGGTAGGCAGACGTATGAGCGAGCCGTAGTGATTCTTTGCGCACAGCGTGACGCCGCCGCCCACATGCGATTTCATGTTCGCCAGGTTGATTACATAGGTTGCCTCGGCATAGTGCTTCGCAACGTAGTCTTGTTTTAGTCCTGACGGACGGCAGCTCCAATATACCGGCGAGGTTGAAAACTCGACTCTTGTTCGGTTGAACTTGCCTGCATGATCCATGTAATGGACATTGGGGAATTCCGCGTGGCACGAATCGTAATACTCGTTCGGATAATACCCGGTCGGATCTCCCACCGAGATGTCGGCCTGATTCACTCCCACCACGTCAACCAGTTGACGAAGCAGAGACCGGATCATCTGGGGCGAGGTGTTCATGTAGTCGAGTTCCTTGTTGAGGGAATAGGTGATGCTGTCGACGCAGCAGTAGGCGGGGAAGGCATTGCACATCGTGAAGTTCACCTTGATCGCGATTTTTTCGCCTGCCGTGTACCCTGCGCCGCCCCGGCCGTGACTTCCGTTGTAATACCTGAACAGTGTGTCCCACGCAGATGCATCGGTTGTCTTCCCGGCGAGCGCGGTGAGCGACTGCGACATCATCCTGTCCACAGCGGTCTGGTTCGTATGCGTGCTTTCCCACCAGTGACCGTCGCCCAGCCCTTTCCAGGGGGTGGCGCTGGAATCGTGCACCCACACAACGCGGCCCGGGTTCGCGCCTTTGGCGTCGCCCACGGGCGCGGCGGCCTTTGTCGCGGCATGCGCCGGAGCATTAGGCAGGGAAATAATGATTCCTCCGACTATTCCGCCGGCGGCGAGGCAGAGGGCCGCCACGACATAGCGCGATCGTGCCAGGGAAGCGCGCGCCCGCCTGATAAATGCAAAAGAAGCTGCCAGGCCCAGCAGCCAGAGCACGAAAGTGGACGCGATCGGCGCCGCCACGCGCATGCACGGATATGCAGCGCGGCTGGGTTTGGGAATGACTCGTGAAAGGAACCAGAGAAGCGACGCCAGTCCGGCCAGGGGGAACAGGAGCCTGCCAAAAACGTTCTTTTTCTGCGCCATGGGAACCGCCTCGTGGGGAAAGGGTGCCAACCTTGAAGAATCCATCGGCCGGAAGGCCAGGTCTGCTGATATCTAATCTACCTAAACCGGGGCCATTTGTAAATAGGAGAGGACAGAATGTGTTTTCTGGCAGAAAACTCGCGGGGACCGGGGCCGGACTTCGGTTCTCGACTATCTCGCGGAAGCCGATTCCTTCCATACGGCGTAATTGACGCTGCCTTTTCCCTCGCGCTTTGCGCCGTACATAAGGTTGTCGGCCTTCTTGATGAGTTCGTCGACGTTTGCCGGTGATCGCAGGTAGGTGATGACCCCGATTGAGAAGGTAACGGGCCACTGTTCCGTCTGCATGCGGTCCAGGAGGGCTGTGTTGATTTTCTCGATAACAGCCGTGGCCTGTTCTGCGCCGGTCTCGGCCAAAAGGAGCACGAATTCGTCGCCGCCGATGCGCGCGAAGATGTCGGAGGAGCGGATGTTGCGGGGCACCGTGGTTGCAATGGTTCTGAGAACCATGTCGCCAACCTCGTGTCCCAGGGTGTCGTTGATTTCCTTGAAATTGTCACAATCGATGTAGGCGAGGGTGAACGGGTGCTTATAGCGGTGCAAGCGGTCAATCTCGGTTTGCGCCGCTTCGAAAAATGCCCTGCGGTTGGCCGCTCCCGTGAGCATGTCCTTTCTCGCCAGATCCTTTTCGCGGTCCACGGTTTCCTTGAGGCGCGAAAGGATTCCCGCGCAAATGAGAAATACGCAGAGCTTGACCGATACATTCCAGTAAGGAACGATCGGGTGGGAGTAGCTGGAGTGAGAAACCACGTCCGCGTAGAACCAGGCGCACGCGCCGGCAAACGCCATGGCATAGGCGATTCGTCTTCCGGAGAACCATGCGGCAAGGAGGATGGGGAGAAGGTAGAAAATTATGAATGAAAGGTCGGGTCCGGTGACTATATCAAGAACCAGGAACAGCCCGATCAGCCCGAGATAGAGAGCAACGAGCAAAGGCTGCGAGGCGGTTTTGAGAACGTTCAGAGGGTTCATGGGATGTCGTAAATGTTTGTCCGGTCTCGAAACCGGCGCCAGTCGTTTGAGGTGAATCCTGGCAAACTGCGCTGAACCGCACCATCGGCCATGGTCAAGAAATATACGATACATCAACAGATGCGGCAATCGAATAGTGCGTGGGCACATGACAAACAGGGAATTATGTCAATCTCCTGTTTATCAAAATCTTTGCGGTCTTCCATCCGAGCGCAAGGGATCCCGCGAGCAGGGTAAGGCCCGCAACCCCGGGAACGCCGGCAATAAAGAACAGAAGAACCGCGAGGAACGGAAACAGCATGAGCAGCGAAACAATGGTGAACTTCTCGAAGTAAACTAAGAAGACATATCTGCGAAAATCCGTGGGGGGCTGACCGTAGAACCGGAGGAAACGCACGCCTTCCTGGAGCCTTTTCCGCCTGAGGCGTTTGTGGCGGGCAAACTGGGTCATCACGTCGTTCCATCCGCTTTTCTCCACATATCGCATGAGGAAAGGCGTGGTGTACGAAACATGCCCCATATCGAGCATGATGTTGACCATGGGCGGAATGAGTTCCTTTTCGCCGGGCATGCTTTCGTACGCCCGGTGCAAATAGCTGAATGCCTTCAGGTTTTCACCGTTTTCCCGGTAATAGTCGGCGAGAAACCAATAATCTTCGATGCAGTAGGGGCGTTCCAGCCTGATCACCCGTTGCACGTATTTTTCCATTTTCGCGAGACTGCCGGTGTCGCGAAGAAAATGATAGTAGTCCCGCAGGATCTCGGGGTTCTCGGGCTCAATGGCCAGCGCCGCGTCAAACGATTTTTGCGCGTCCTTGTCCTGCCGCTTTTCCGAATAAGCAATTGCCTTAACGCGCAGCGCCTCGGCGTCCAGCGGAGACACATCCAGCGCCTTTTCGGCCGCGGCCAGCGCCAGGTCCGCGTTCCCGGCGTTGAGGTGGACATAAGCAAGGTCCACGTAGCCGACCGGCGAATTAGGGTACAGCCGTATGGTCTCCTGGGCCAGTGCAAGCGCGTCGTCGGCCTGGTTGTTTTGCGAGAGACAGAACACCAGGCGCGACAGGGTCCGAATATTTCTCGGGGAGTCCTTGAGATATTCCCCGTACAGCGTTACGCTTTTCTCGGTTTCCCCGAGAAAAATGTAATGGTCGGCAAGGAGGTCACGTACCTCGTCGAATTGCGGATTGAGCTGGAGCGCGGTCCGGAAGCAGCGCTCGGCGTTCTCAAAATCTCCGGTCCGCTCGTAGGCAATGCCGCCGTTGCGAAACGTTTCGGGATTGTCGGTCCCCGCCTTCAGTGCCTTTTCGAAGTAAAGGATCGCCGTGTCAAACTGACTTATTTCGGTGTAATACCAGATCATCGCGCAGAAAACGGACTCGGTGCCGGGATTATAATTGTCCGCGCGGGTAAGGTACTTGCCGGCTTTCTTGAGGCCGCCGAGCTGGCTATATGCATAGAACAGCCCGAGTAGAACGTCGACATTCTTCTTGTCGATTTTGAGGGCCTTTTGAAGGTTGGGGATAGCCTTATGCGGATCATCCTGCTCGAGGTAAACGCGGGAATAGAGGAAGTAAATCTCCCATTCGTCCTGATAGAAAGATGCATAGCTGTCCAAAAGCGAAAGCGCGTCCTCGTACAGCCCGAGTTCCAGAAACTCCTGGATACGGTCGACTAAATCCTGCAATTCGAGCCATTCGTCCATGGGATTACTCCGCCTCCGGGGCAAAAATAATTGAGGCTTGGGCCGGGAAAGCTAGTATTTGATTGCGGATTACGGGGGAAGATGTTTCAACATCATTAAGATAAAGATCCGGGCGCCCCGCCTTCGGCGGCGGTTCTCCTTCTGGGCTCGGCTGGTCAGCCTCGGTGCAGCCTGCCGCCAAGGCCTGCGGCCGCGGTCAGGCTGCCCTGCGCTCTCGCGCACCCGCCAGTCCAACCTGGCGCGGCGCAGAGGAATGGTGGCCATACGTCAATCACGGCTTTCGCAGATTTGTTTTCATTTTGTCTTTTGTCTTCCGCCATCAGCGCCGCCCGGCGGCCGGAAGCAATTGTTTTCTCACAGAAAACACTTTCTCCACATTCTCTTGACGTTGGGCTTTGGAAGCTCTATATTCTTAAATGGAAGCAAGACCTTTTGTGATGCGACCTACAAGAAGGAGGGTATCTATGCGTATTATTCCAGGTATTGTTCTTGCAGTAACGCTATGTCTGTCGTCGTATGCCGGTACGGCATCCCTGCCCAGTCAGTCGTGGGCGAGTTTTCGGCCCCTAAACCTCTACGATTTCTCCTGCGCCGTATATCACGATCCATCGGGTAACCCGTCATGCGCATCCATCACGGACAGCACCGATTTTTACTGGACGTACTACGATGGCTGCACCTGCATGACACCTTGCTGCCCGTGCCTTGCGGTTGCATCCAAAAGACCCTTTTACCTATCAAGGAAGGCTATGAATTACAGCGACTACAAGGGTGATATTGCAAAGCTGGCCGACACGACCGCTTTTATGAAATGTACGACGTCCGTATCATATCCGTTCTATGGATGTTCCTTTTCCTCCACTGCTCTTGTGGGCTATCCAAACCTTGTTCCGGGCGGCGTTGATTCCCTTTCCACGCGTCTCCTTGTTTTTCGAACAAGATCCGGCAATTACGTTCCCCTGCGAATCGACAGGATCGTTTTGGGGCTAATTGTCTGGCCCGCCAGCGGTCAGTCTTTCACCAAATATGACAGCATGAGTGTGACGTTCGGCAATTCCCTTCTGACAGAGACGGCGGGCCCGGCACGGCGAGACCCGGGCTTTCGCAGCGCGCTTCGCATTTCAAAGACCCGGGAAGGGTATATGATTTCGGGTCTGGGCGCAGGCAGGAGCCGTTTGGACATTGTCAATGGTCATGGGAAAATAGTCTATTCCCGGCCTGTGTTCTCTTCTTCATGCATGATTGGGAAAAACGATCTTGCGACAGGCATATACTTCGTACACCTGTATTCGCAGGCGGGAATTTCGTCGGTGATGCTGCCGGTATATTGAGGAAGGGGGCACGCCGGCGCATTACCAATATAGAAATCGGTAATACGAAGATCTGGGCGCCCCGCCGAAGACGGCGGCGGTTCTCGTTCATGTTTCGCATCCAGCTACGCGCCCCTTGGACGCACTTTGTGCGTGGTCTCCGCCGCCGGAGGATCAGCGGCGAGGACGAGCTTGCCGTCTTCCGCGCCCGGGGACCTCGCGCCCTGCTCCAACCGCCCTACAAAACATTTGACGGCTTTTTCACCGGTGTCCTGGCAAGCATTTGCGCCTGCTGCAGGAGAAACACTTTGTGCCGCAGCTCCGCACGGTACTTTGAAACCTGGCGGGCGAGAAGGATGATCACGACTGCCGCAATAATGAGCCCGGCAGCCTCGATGTTTTCCACGAACACCGCGGGTACGGGTGACGCTACGAATTCATTCCCTCCAAGCCATCGGCCGAGAGACTTGTAGTAGGTGGAGCCGAAATCGTTCTTGATGATCCTCATCCGGTTGTCAATTGCGTCAAGCAACTTCTTGTTCTGATAGGAGGAAGCCGCAAAAAATACGCTCGCTGGATAGAATATGATGCCGGCCTGCGCCACATTCCCCGGACAGTCGCCCGAATGCTGGAAGAAGCGGCTTGCCAAAGCGGCATCGGCTTGTCCATTTTGCACCAGTTTGAGGCATCCCGCGTAATCGGGCGCGGTTTTTACATCAGGTTTGATGCCGAGCTGCAGGATCCGGATGTACAGCATTTCCTGTTCCGCCGATTTGTCGACCACTGCTATTTTCTTCCGGTCAAGTTGATCGAAACGGTCGAAAGGGTCGCTGGTCCTTTTGTAAACGTCGAGCCAGTCGGAAAGCACGGGGATTCTGTTCAGATAGAACCTCTTTGACCGTTCTTCCGAGAACAGCACGTCGGGCAACAGATCGATGGAACCGTTTTCCAGATTCTTCAGAGATTCGGACATCGTTGCCCGAATGTACCGGACTGTCCAGCCCTCCTTGCTGGCAACGGCATTTGTGATGTCAACCAGAATGCCCTGCGGCATTCCCTGCGCATCCGTAAACATTTTCGGAGGGTCGTCAAAAATGCCGACTCTCACAACAACTGCGCCGGCCTGCGCACTGCAGCAACACACAAGAGCCGCACTCCCTGCGGCGCACCAGGCGCGTGCGCCTGCCGCAAACCACTTCGGACCCTTATGCATATTTTCCAATCTTCCTATGCAACGCTCTTGGTAACCGTAAACTCCACCCGCCTGTTTTTAGCATGGCAAACCAGGTCTTCCGCGCAAGCCTGAATTGCCTTGGGATCTCCGCCATGCAACCGGACACTGATCCGGGCGGGGTCGATGTGAAACGGACCATAGGAAACAAGCCAGTCGCTTGCCGCCTTGGCCCGGTCGCCGGCAAACAAGCTGTCGTTCTCGGGAGAATTTCCTTCATCCGCATAGGCGTCTATAACAAGCTGGGCGGAACCATGGACTGCCAGAAATCGGCCGACCTCATTGAGAACATCCATGGTTTCAGGGCTCAAGAGCGTGCGCGCCCGGTCGAAATATACGGGGCCGAAGGAGACATTCTTCTCGTGCGGAATTGCTTCCGCGACGGGTTTTTGAGACGAGCGTGACACAATGGATGGCGCACATCCCCAGAACGCGGCCCCGGCGCATGCGATCACAACGACAATGCGAAATTCAAAGTTCATCTTAAATCCCCTTCCCGCGCAAATGCGGCAGTTCAATCAAGGAATCTCAGGTCTTTAAAGACGCTACTCAGCCCGGCTCAAGGGTTTCTCGGTATTTTCCAGCACGGAAAACTCATCCCGCCTGTTCTTTGCATGGCAGGCTTCGTCGGTGCATCCCGTTATCGCGAGGCGCTCCTTGCCATACGATGTCACTTCGATGCGGCTTGCCGGGACGCCGTCGTTCACGAGAAAATCCTTTGCACTCTGTGCGCGCCTCTGTCCAAGGCCGATGTTATATTCGCTTGAACCCCGTTCATCGCAGTTTCCCGCGACCATGATCCTAAGAACAGGGTGGTCGTTCATGAACTTGCCGATTGTCGTCAGCCTGGTTTCGCCTTCCGGCTTGACGGTTGATTTGTTGAAATCAAAGTAGATGTTCTGCAACGCCTCCTTTGCCTGTTGCGCCATTTCTCCCTGAAGCTGGGCCTCTTTGAACGTCGATGAATCGTAGGGAGCGGGCGGGGAAACCGGTTTCTCCGCAACTGCCGGATGCTCCACACTCAGTTTCGTGATTTTCTTTGAGCACGACACCGCAGTCAGCGAAAGTACCGCGGTACCTGCAAGGACTACCGAAACGAGAAGATGTTTGCGCATACGCTCCTCCTTGGTTAGGTATGTATAGAGTTCTTGCTTGCCGATGGTTTTGCGGTATGAGAACTACCCACTTCATTGTCCGCTCCAGGCGTGCCTGCGGAGTAGTCGTTGGTTGTTAGGGCCAGGGAAACGGCGGCAACCAGCTCCCGTATGTTGAATGGCTTATCAAGGCAAAACAGGCTGCCGCGGTCTTTGAGTTCCTGCTGCAGCTCTTTGGACCCATATGCGGTGATCATGCCGAACGGAACCGTGACGCCTTCGGCTTTGACATGATCGATCAATTCGATGCCGGAAATGACAGGCAGATGGTGGTCGGTAATGACGAGATCGAACTGCTCTTTCATCTCGTGTGCGGTAACGATCTTCGCAAACGCATCCGCCCCGTTATCAACCGCGACAACAGTGTAGCCGTTTATCCGCAGCGTCAGATCAATTGATTTCAGGAGGTCGCGTTCATCGTCGACTATGAGGATTCTTTTTGGTTTCATGATGCTATGCCTTGATCATTGTCGCTCGAACTTCCATCATCCGGTCCATATCTCAAAACAAGAATTGTGCCAACGTTTCAAAGTGGAGCTAACCTCCAACGCCACTTGCAGTTACAGGTGGCCGGCGTAATTCCTCATTGTCAAATGGAGGGACAATTGTCGCTCTTGGACAAAGCTGTAGAGGTAATCATAGCTGGGGGTGTGGTAGTTTGCGGGACAAATGTCCCGCTCACAGCAGTTTCCCTGGAGGCAGAGCAGGGTAGGAATCGTAGAGGCCGGGACGTGAGCCGAAATCCGCAGTTAGGTTCCTATGAAGGCGGTTGGGCGTCATCGGAAGGGGAGTCGAACTGACGTCCTCGCACAAGCCGCTTATTGAGAGCCGAACGGGTCATGCCGAGCAATTGCGCGGCAAGCGTCTGATTGCCGCTTGACCGGCGCAGGGCTTCGTCGATGAGCATCTGCTCCGCGTCCTTGAGGGCCGGCAGACACTGCCAGCGCGGAAGGTTATCTTTTGTGAACTGTTCCGCCGCCGAAGAGTCCGGGCCCGGCGATACCGGGGTCTTGTCGAGCCGATCCTTTACATAGGATACCGAAACGGCTCCGGCCCGGTCCCTGCTTAGCGCGTCAAACACCAGGTTCTTCAGCTCACGGATGTTTCCCGGGAAGCTGTAGGTCGAAAGAACTTCGTACAGTTCGGGCGGAGGAGCCACAGGATCGGTCCTGCCCAGATCACGGGTTGTCTGTTCGTAGAAGGTGTCAATAAGCAGGGGAATATCTTCCTTTCGGTCACGCAACGGCGGAATGTCGATTTGGTGACTCTGCAGCCGGAAGTACAGATCGTTTCTGAAAACGCCTTCCTTGCGCAATGCCTGCATGTCCTTGTTCGTCGCCACGATCACCCGGGCGCTGGACGTTCGCACCGAATCCGACCCGACCGGGTAATACGTTCTGTCTTCAAGAAGGCGCAGCAGTTTCACCTGCGACTCACGCGCCAGGTCTCCTATTTCGTCAAGAAACAGGGTGCCGCCGGAAGCCTTGGCAACGAGTCCGTCGCGGTGCGCAGCCGCGCCTGTGAACGCGCCCTTTTCATGACCGAACAGGGTGTCGCTTATCATCGCGTCATCGAGCCCGGCGATGTTGACGGAGACATATTCGCCACCGCGGCCGCTCGCATCATGAATGATCCGGGCGATCATTTCCTTGCCGACTCCGGTCTCGCCGGTAATGAGCACCGGCATGGGCGTTTGGGCGATGGCCTCGACATATTGGAAAATTGCGGACATCTTCCTGTTCCGTGTGACGATGCGCTCGAACAACTCGGGCCGCTTGAGCCTATCGTCGAGCAGATACCGAGTGAGCCTGCTGTTCTCGTTTCGGATCTCGACAAAGTCCATCGCCCGGCGCACGCTTGTAACAAGCCTGTCCTTTTCCACCGGTTTTACCAGGTAATCGAAAGCACCCGACCGCATGCATTCCACCGCGGTTTCCACGCTGTTGATCGCGGTGAGCATGATCACCGGCGATTCGGGAAAACCCTTCACGATTTCCGGAAGCAATGCAGTGCCCGGCGTGCCCGGCATCATCACGTCGAGGAGCACCAGCGCAAACCGCTGTTGTACCATAAGCGAGAGAACCTCTTGGCTCCGCGAGCAGGTGGAAACCTCAAAGCCCGCAACGCGCAGGGTGATGCTCGCGCTCTTTAGGAAATTGATTTCGTCATCAACCAGCAGTATGGGCAGTGGGGGAGCAATGTGAGTTTCCATGATTATAAAATACTTCCGCTGCGCCTCAAGATACAGGAAGCAACATGGTGACGCAGGTGCCCTTGCCGGCCGCCGATTCGACAACAAGCTCGCCGCGGTGGTCCTTTATTATGCTGTACGATATTGCAAGCCCGAGGCCCGTGCCGCCCTTGTCTCTCTTGGTGGTGAAGAAGGGGTCCATTATATATTTCAAATTCTCCGGCTTGATGCCCGGTCCCTGGTCTCGTATGGCCACCGAGACTTTGTTGGTTTCCTGCAGCAACGATATGGTCACGGTTATAGGCTTGGCGGCATCCTCGTTAGCTTCGCAAGCGTTTTCGATGAGATTGATGACGACCTGTTCGAGACGCTGGAAATTGCCCTTTACTTCGGGGACTCTTTCTTCTTGAATCACCTCGAAATGGCTTGTTGATTTTTTGATGAGGCTGCCGATAATCACCAAGGCGGCCTCGACAACGCGCCCCATGTCAACGAGCTGGTTCGGGTCGCCGGGTTCTTTGCGGGCAAAATCCTTGAGGCTCTGAACGATTTTCTTGATGCGCTGCGCTCCGTCGGTGATGCCGCTCAAAAGACTTGGAAGCTCCTCACGCATTTCCTTGTAGGAAAGTCCGGCCAGTTTGTACCCCGGATCTTGCCGGTAATGTTCGTCGAGTACCGGCCAGATATCCTTCCACATGTCCGTGAGATTCTCGCCGTTGAGGATGATGAAGTTGTTCGGATTGTTGATTTCGTGAGCTATGCCGGATACCAGAATTCCCAGGGTCGCCATCTTGTCGGTCTGGATCAGCGTGCGCTGCTGAGTCTGCGCAAGCTCCTCAGCCCTCTTTCGGGCGGTAATATCACTGCCCACACATAGAATTTCCTTTAATACCCCTGCCTCGTCGTAGATCGGCCTGATGGCCCACGCTACCCATTTCCTCTGGCCGTTCTTTGTAATCACTTCCTCTTCGTAGTAGAGGCCTCTTTCCGGTGAGCTGAGAGCCTCCTGTAGGACTGTGTGCGCCAGGAGATTCGCTGCGCCCACGGGCGTGGCGATGATGTCGGAGATAGTCTTGTCCCGTATTTCCTCGAATGCATACCCGAACAGACGCTGCGCGTATTCGTTGAAGAAAAGCACGTTGCCCTTTTTGTCAATACGTATGATGGCGCTGTTGGCATTTTCGACGAGCTCCTGGTATTTGCGACCGTTTGCCTCCAGCTTCTTCATGGCGGATTCGATGTGGCCGAGCATAAGATTGAAACTGCGGGCAAGCCTGCCGATTTCGTCGCGCGATGTAATGCCGATTCGTTCGGAGTATCCCTTTCGCTCTGAAGTTATCTCCTCCGTCAGCGCGGCAAACCTATTGATGGGGCTGGTGATCATGCCGGTAAAAATGACGATGGCTATCATGCAGAGAACCATGACGACGGCGGCAAAAATAATCCGTTCGCGGATGATGGCCGCGATTTCGCCCTTGGTCTGGGCTACGCGTTTGTTTATGATCGCTTCAATATCGTCGGTATACCGCGCCGAGGCAACTGTCCATCCCCGCGGCCCGTACAGTTTGGCGTAGCAGAGCATCGGAAACAGCGAATCGGATAACCCTGTTTGGTCTAGCCTCGGCCAATCGGGCTGGGAATATCCCTCTCCATTACCGCGCACCATGACGTTGACGGACTCAACGAGAGAAAGCACTTTGAGCCTTTGGGTGTCGGCTAGGTTTCCGACATACGGATGGATGAGGAGTTCGGGCGGCGTGCACGTGTCGGCAATCCAGAAATAGCCCCTGCCGTTGTCGTAGGTGACGTTCTTTATGCTCTCCAGCCTGGCTATCAGTTCTTTCCTTGTTATGGATCGCTGGCTCTGGGCGCTGATAAGCGAATAAACGAAATTGACCTGCTCCCTGATCACATTCTTGATGCGCGCGGTTTCAAACGTCCGGATTTCCGCAATGTTCTTCTCTCCTCGTTTGTAGGTTTGTTGCAGCGAAATCCATAGAATCGCAACGGCCGCCAGGAATACGAAGAGGAGAGTAAGTAGAGGAAGCTTGATGCGAAGACTCATAGATACCGCTCTGGTTCCTTCCGTGCGAGGTGAAGACAATAGGTAGAGTCCTCCGCACGGTCGATCTTGTTCGACATGCTTCCCTTGATTGGAGCGGAGCCCCCAACATTATTAGACCTGCGGAATTGTAGCTTGGTCACCAGTGTGTACGGCTCTGCGGTGAGGTGAAATGATTTCGATTCCTGCGTCCCAAAACCTGTCTCAAATGTCTTGGCCCAACAGCAAATTTCTTCGCTCGTCAAAAGGCGGCATAACGGCCGCCTTCTGACCCAGAAGAAATATAAATTCCATCATCGCTCTTTGGACAAAGCGCGTAGGTTTTCGGTGCGCATGCAAAACAACTCTTATGCGTTTTCCCAAGAAGGCGTCACCGGCAAAACTGTGCCGCGGGATACTGGTCGTTCCATTTCTTGAGCCATGTCCGGATTTCAGGCGAAACGCTGCACAGGTTGTTAAAACCAAAATCCACATACACCAGATTACCCATTCTCATGATGCATGACGGCAAGGTTTGCAAGCGGTTGCGTTGCAGATAGAGTTCGCGCAAACTGTCGAGCTCACAGAAATTTTCTGGAAGCGTGCTGAGTTTGTTTCCCCACAACTGGAGCTTCCTGAGGTTCTTCATCGACATGCAAACCGCGGGCAATGCTGTAAAGTTGTTGTAGCGCAGATCAAAAACCTCAAGCTTAATAAGGTTCTTCATACTTTCCGGAAGCGTTGCCAACCTATTGTCTCCAAGCTTCAATACCCTCAGTTCCGTCAATAGCCCGATCTCGGGCGGAAGCTGATTGAGAAAATTCCCCGAAAGAGTGAGCTCTTTGAGGGAGGTGAGTTTGCCTATGTCCGCCGGAAGGGTTCGGATCAGCGGTTCATCATAGTTTGTGTTCTTGAGATACAGTCCCACGATCCGCCCGCTGTCTATCTTGACTATTTCGTCGGGGTCTGCGTTTGTGATCTTGTTGGCATTGAGAATGGCGATTACGGCCTGCATGCCCTGCAAATAGAGCCGTTTGTAGGCGGAGTCCGCCTGAGGAAAAACAAGGGAGGGTACACAACAACAAATCAGGACCACATGAGGAATGATTGAGGATATTCGCATAGAAAGACCTCCTTGGAATATGCGGTGGCGGTTTCTTGGATACAAAATCTTAGAATGCTTTTTAAGGAACCTCTCAAACTGGATACCCCGCCGGCTGTTTTGCTATGATGCAATGGTCATGCCAGGCTCTATTGTTCGCAAACTTAAGTTGGGCAGGCTTCCGATCCTACGGCGTGCGCATTGCAGGCTGCTCGCTGTGGCGTGTATTCGGTTGCAATCGCGGTGCTGCGGCGTTCTTCAATCCTTTGTGAGGCCAATGACGGCATGTGAGAGACATTTGTCCCTTGAGGGACATGCGGCTACAAAGTCGGAATCGAAAAAGGTCCGCGCACCCTGTTGAGGGGGCTGGCATAGTTGTTGCGCTTTGACTGCTTGCGGATATGAAAGCGGTCAACGGTAAAGAGCTAAAAGGAGGCTTGCCATGTTCCATTTCAAATTCGTCTCTCCAGCCGCGCTTCTCGTTTGTCTCGTGGTCTTCTCGGCTTGTCCTGCCGAACAGAAATCGCCCGCGGCACAGTCCAGTGGCAAGGCCAACGCGGGCCTTCAGGTTGACGAATCGGATTGGGCGGTCTTTATGGACGCCCCTGCGTACCACTTTGCACTTGCCAGAGAATACCTGCAAAAAGGCGACAAATCGAAGGCGGCCGCCGAATTGAAAAGGGGAAATACATTCTTGAATTTTGAAAAGAACCGCATTTCTTTTGCGGAAAAGCAAATCGAGGCGTTATCGAATGGCATATCATCCGGTAAGGAAAAGGACCTTGCCAAGCTGGATGCCGAGACATCGACGGCGCTCAACATCGTCAACCGCAAGTATGCCATGATTCCGGTTGAAATTGACGCGACTTCCGTTTTTGAGGATGCGTACAGGTACCATTTCGACATGGCAAAATCAAAACTGCAGGAAAACGACAGGGCCGGATCCGCTTCCGAACTCCGGAGAGTCGCCGCATTCCTGAGGCTTAATGGCGCGTACATGGGCCACGTGGCAAATACCGAAATGGATTCGGCGGAAAATGCTTTAAAGGAAATGGCATCAAAAGTAGAATCCGGTACCGTCAAGGACGTAAAAGAGTTGGAACAAGCGTTTGAAAAGGCGGTCTCGGTTGTTTCCAGGAAGAGATAGTGGAAGGAGGAAAATCCTATGAAACGCGCCTTTTCCCACAGCAGAAGCGCAAGTTTGTTTGTTGTTTGTCTATTGTCCTCCAGTCTCCTTTGTTCTCCGGGCAATTCCCAAACGCCGGTACCGGCTTCACCGCCGGCGGTGTCCGGTCCGATCGCAAAAGCAATTGGATCGGACAATTTCAAGACCATATTCGCGGATATCGCGGCGAAGATAACGCCGAGCGTAGTGTCCGTAATTCTTACCAAGATCGACACGGTCGCTTATTCCCAGAATCCGTTCTACAATTTTTTCAACGACAGCTCAATGGACAACCCGTTTCAATTCTTTTTTGGCGCGCCACAGCAGCAGCCCCAAAACAAAAGGGGCCCGGGAGTTGAAAAACGCGAATTCCGGCAGCAGGGGCTCGGCTCGGGAGTTATCGTCTCGGAGGATGGGTACATCCTTACAAACTACCACGTGGTTTCCGGCGCGAGCGAGATCCGGGTGAAACTGTCCGACGATCGCGCGTATGAGGCAAAAATTGTCGGCACGGACTCGCTGTCAGATGTCGCGGTTATCAAGATCAAGGAAAAGGTGCACCATCTGCCCGTGGCCGAGCTTGGCGACGCCTCACAACTGCGGCCCGGAGATTGGGTGCTCGCAATAGGTAATCCTTTCAGCCTCACCTCCACCGTGACGCTGGGAATCGTGTCGGCTCTCGGACGCGAAGTAGGCAACCCGAACCTGTATCAGAACTACATCCAGACCGACGCGGCAATCAATCCGGGCAATTCAGGCGGTGCGCTTGTCAACATTGACGGAAAGGTGATAGGCATCAATGCCATGATCTACACCCAGACCGGCGGATTCATGGGAATCGGATTCGCCATTCCCATTAACATGGCGCAAAAGGTGATGGACGACATAATCCATAAAGGGAAGGTGACGCGCGGGTGGATCGGCGTTTCTATTCAGAACATCAACGAGGCGACGCGCGAGGCCCTCAACCTCGGGGAACACAAAGGTGTCTTGGTGAGCGACGTTTACAAGAATCAGCCTGCTTTCGAGGCGGGAATCAAGCGCGGGGACGTCATCATTTCGATAGGCGGAAAGAATGTTGAGAATTCGAATCAGCTCCGCAACTCCGTGGCCGACCTCGCGCCGGGCAAGGGCGTGCCGGTGGTTATCATCCGCAACGGCCGGGAACAGACGATAACACTAACGCCGAGGGAGCGCAATGAGAAGGAAATCGCCGCGCTCAACCGGGGCGAGGCGGGAAAGAACGAGAGTGCCGCCTCCGTAGTGAAGGAACAGCGCCTTGGATTTTCGGTCGCGAACCTCACCTCGGAACTCAGGAAGAAATACGGAATCGGCGAAAACATACGCGGTGTGGTGATCGAGACCGTGGACCAATTGCTGGCCGACGCCCGTGCCGGTCTCAAGGAAGGGGACGTCATCGAGCAGGTCAAGGTGAAGAACAGCGACTTCCAGACAGTCGTATCGGTAAATGAATTCGACGCGATCGTCAAGAGTGTCAAGAAGGACGACTCGGTGATGCTCCTTGTCGCGCGGGGAGAAACCACATTCTTCACTGCGTTCACGCTCAGGTGACGGGATCTTCGGCCTTTGTGCGACCCGTCCGGTGCGGTATCTCCGCGGGTCGCTGGAGGCCGACGTGGATTAAGAATCTCATCCGGGCTGTTTCCTGCACCTTTGTGGATCGCATGCGAGAATCGGTCAAGAACAGCTCCGATGTTGAGCCTGCAAAAGGTCCTGACGTGGAACACCCGGGCAGTTGGTGATTGGAACGAATCGAAAAGGAATTTGGAAACGAGTCGAAGGGATTCTTATTAACTGGAAAGGAATTCCGGGAAACAATGATTCTTCTGAATCTGTGAACAACCACTCGACAGATATGTGAACAAATGCTGTGGCACAGGTATTGCATTCGCTATAGTTTAGCGGTCGACTCAATCGTCTTGACCCCACAGGCGGCTTTGCTTCATCGCGCCAGATGCAACCGTGCAGGTCGCCACGAGCGAATATACTGCCGCGAATGGATTTTGCCATTTAAGATTATGGGGGAGGAATCATGAATTTTCAAAATGGTGCAACAAAAGGACATCTCGTATGAACCATATGATGAACTTTTCAAACGGATGGATGGGCGGCTGGATGGGTGGAGGAACGTGGCTTTGGACGACGATAGGCGTACTCGTGGTTGTCCTGCTGATCGTCGTTATTGTCAAACAACTCAAGAAATAGCAAAAGGTTTTCACTTTATGGAAGAGGAATGCGGTGTGAAATCAGTGACGAGACAGACTTCAAATTTATGTCGAATGAGCACATGCTACACCGCCAGAGGCCGCCCGATTTCCTCGACTATTCGCTTGAATGGCGTCGTTTGTTTGCCGAGGCTTGGGGCACTTTCTTACTTGTCATGGTGGCGGCCGGCGCGGGTGTGGTTGCCGCAAAATCCGGTGGCGCGGTAACTTTGGAGATGGCAGTTGTCGCTCCAGGACTCATGGTGATGGCAATTATTTACTTCATGGGAACAGTGAGCGGGGCGCATCTGAATCCGGCCGTCACTTTTGCTTTTGCTTTGCGCAGAAATTTCCCCTGGCGGCGCGTGCCTGGGTATATCCTCGCGCAGATAGCCGGGGGTATCGCAGCGGCATTTTTTCTCAAAACGTTGTTTGGCACAACCGCTGCTTTGGGTGCAACTTTGCCCGGAAAACAAGTGAACGATTTTACAGCACTTGCCATCGAAATCGTTTTGACCACGGGGTTGGTAAGCACAATCCTCGGTACCGCATCGGGAGCCCGCAATATCGGCACCAACGGCGCTATTGCCGTGGGCGGATATATTGCCCTCGCGGGGCTCTGGGCTGCGCCGATCAGTGGAGCATCGATGAATCCGATTCGGTCTTTTGCGCCTGACTTTGTTCGCGGCAATTTGAGCATTACATGGATCTATATCGTCGGACCCTTTGTTGGTGCTCTTATCGGGGTTGCTTTCGAATGGGTTCTCAAAGGAAAAGCCACAACCGCAGGTTCAATGGCGGCCCAGGGCACACTCCGCAAAACTGCAAAGAACTGAAAGGCTATCTATTATGAAACCAAAGGTCCCCGAGTCAAATTCGAACACAAAAGACGATTTGAAATCCCTGCCCCTTCCCGAAGTGGAAAAAAAACTGGGATCGTCGCCGGAGGGACTCACCCAAGCCGAAGCCCAGAAACGGCTGGCTGAATACGGGCCAAACGAAATCCAGGAAAAGAAGACCAATCCGCTGCTCAAATTCCTTTCGTACTTTTGGGGACCAATTCCCTGGATGATCGAAGCTGCTGTGATTCTATCGGGCGTGGTGAGGCATTGGCCGGATTTTTTCATCATACTTGTCTTGCTGCTAGCCAATGCACTGGTGGGATTCTGGGAAGAACGCGAGGCGGGCAATGCGATCGCCGCGCTCAAGTCCAAGCTGGCGGTTAAGGCCCGAGTGAAACGCGACGGGAAGTGGACAACGCCTGCGGCGCGCGAACTGGTTCCGGGCGACGTTATACGTTTGCGTCTGGGAGACATTGTTCCGGCCGACGCGCGATTGCTCGACGGTGATCCGGTGGAAGTGGACCAGTCCGCCTTGACAGGAGAGTCCTTACCCGCAACGCGAAAGCCGGGCGATGCCGTGTTTTCCGGTTCTGTTATACGTCAAGGTGAAGCCGGCGCAATGGTATACGCCACGGGCGCAAAGACATACTTCGGAAAAACCGCGCAGTTGGTGCAGGAAGCGCACACCGTCAGCCACTTTCAAAAAGCGGTTTTGAAGATCGGCAATTACCTGATTATTCTCGCTGTGGCTTTGGTTGCCGTGATTATTACGGTCGCCCTTGTCCGCGGCGATAAGATTCTCACGACTATTCAGTTCGCTTTGGTCCTGACTGTGGCCGCGATACCGGTTGCAATGCCCACGGTGCTGTCCGTCACCATGGCGGTCGGCGCCCGGCTGCTTGCGAAGAAAAAGGCGATTGTGAGCAAGTTAACCGCCATCGAGGAACTGGCTGGGGTCGACATACTATGTTCGGACAAGACCGGAACGTTGACGCAGAACAAGTTGACGCTTGGAGACCCATTCGGCGTGAATGGAATTCCTAGCGATCAAGTCATTCTTAATGCGGCGCTGGCGTCGCGCGCGGAAAACAACGACACCATTGACCTGGCTGTCCTGGGCGGACTCAAGGAAAAAGAAGCGTTAAAATCCTATAAAGTGGTTCATTTCCAGCCGTTTGACGCGGTGCATAAACGCACCGAAGCAACTGTCAAGGGCTCGGACGGAAAAGAATTCAAGGCGACAAAGGGTGCGCCCCAGGTGATTCTCGAATTGTCCGCCAATGCCGGCCAGGTGAAGGCGGCGGTGGATAAGGCAGTAACCGAATTTGCCGCCCGGGGTTTTCGATCTCTTGGTGTAGCTCGGGCGCAGGGAAACGGCCAATGGGAATTTCTTGGCGTGTTGCCCTTGTTCGACCCTCCACGGGACGATGCCAAGGCGACCATCGAAACCGCAAGGAACATGGGCGTGAAAGTCAAGATGGTTACCGGTGATGCATTGGCAATTGCACAGGAGACCGCCAAGAAGCTCGGCATGGGCGCAAACATCCTCGATGCCGCCGGTCTGGGCGATTCGAAAAAGGAAGAGAATGCAGAGACTTCGGAGTCCATTGTCAAGGCCGATGGTTTCGCCCAGGTTTTTCCCGAGCACAAATTCCACATTGTAGATGTGCTGCAGAAACGAGGTCATATTGTGGGCATGACCGGCGACGGGGTGAATGACGCTCCTGCGCTCAAGAAAGCGGACTGCGGCATCGCGGTTTCCGGGGCGACGGACGCGGCGCGTGCCGCAGCGGCAATCGTTCTGATGACGCCGGGCTTGTCGGTGATCATCGACGCGATCAAGGAAAGCAGGAAAATTTTCCAACGCATGAACAGCTACGCGATCTACCGCATTGCCGAGACGCTTCGCGTACTGTTGTTCATGACGGCGGCGATATTGGTCTTCAACTTCTATCCGCTCACTGCGGTGATGATCGTGATGCTGGCGCTGCTCAACGACGGCGCCATTCTGTCAATCGCATACGACAACGTTCATTACAAGAACCAGCCGGAGGCCTGGAACATGCGCATGGTGCTGGGGATCGCAGCGGTGCTCGGCGTTATCGGCCCTATCGCCGCGTTCGGTCTGTTTTTCCTCGGCGACCGTGTTTTCCACCTCGATCATCCGCATCTCCAACCCATGATGTATCTGATGCTGTCGGTGGCCGGACATTTGACTATATTTCTTACGCGAACGCGCGGTCCGTTCTGGAGCATTCGCCCAGCGCGAATTTTGTGGATGGCCGTGCTCGGCACGCAGGTGCTGGCCACGTTAATCGCGGTCTATGGGTTTCTCATGCCGCCGCTGGGCTGGGGCTGGGCCGGGTTCGTATGGGGCTATGCGTTGCTGTGGTTTTTCCTGAATGACCGGATCAAGCTGCTTGCGTACCGGATTTTCGATCCGGTCAAGTCCAAGATCTCGCCAATAACGTCCGATTTGACGCCGCAGATTGCGGCACGGGCCTATGAACTTTACGAACAGGAAGGACGACGCGAAGGAAACGCCGCCGGGGACTGGGAAAAGGCGGAGAGGGAAATTCGTAAGGACAAGTTGCATAGGTAAAAGCGTGCAACTCGCCCATTCGATGCAACAAAAGGGGAGAGCATGAAAATCGATTCGAGTGATTTTCGCGTTCGGCCGGGAGAAAAAGTAAGACTTAAGAAATGGCGCACGCGGATCAAGCCTTACTACAAATCCAAGGAACACTATCAGGAAATCCTCGTCGAGCACGTGAGGGAAATGAGCGCGCTGCAGAGCATGCTCTATGCATATGGCCGCTATTCGGTTCTGCTTATTTTCCAGGCCATGGATGCGGCGGGCAAGGACGGCGTCATTAAGCACGTGCTATCGGGTGTCAATCCACAGGGCTGCGAAGTCTTCAGCTTCAAGCAGCCGAGCGCAGAGGATTTGAAGCACGATTTTTTGTGGCGCACCACATGCAGGCTTCCCGAGCGCGGCCGCATCGGCGTGTTCAACCGTTCCTACTACGAGGAGGTGCTCATCGTCCGCGTGCACCCGGAGATTCTCAAGAGCCAGGGGCTTCCCGATGACTTGCTCGACGAGAAGACAATTTGGAAGGAACGGTTTCGATCCATCGTGGACATGGAAGATCATCTCCACCGCAACGGCACGCGAATCATCAAGGTGTTTCTTAACTTGTCAAAGGACGAACAGCGACGACGGTTCATCGAACGCATCGATGAGCCGGACAAGAATTGGAAGTTTAGCCTGGCGGACATTCAAGAACGGGGTTACTGGAAGGATTACATGAATGCATATGAAGCGTGCCTGCATGCGACGAGCACGCATCACGCGCCCTGGTATGTCGTCCCGGCCGATGACAAAGAGAATGCACGGCTGATTGTTTCCCGCATCGTTCTTGACGCGCTCAACGATCTCGAGATGTCGTACCCCAAAACCACGTCGAAACGACGGCGGGAATTGGAAACGATCCGCAAACGTGTCTAAATGATTTTAGCATCACACACTCTTCAAAGAAGGGACATTGAATGGGCTTGACGCATTTGCTGTTTCAGAATCCGCTCCTGTTTGCCGCAGTCGCGGTGGCGCTGTTGTATTCCGTCATCGCCCATGAAGTGGCGCACGGATGGGTGGCTCACCTGTTCGGAGACGACACGGCGCTGCGCTATGGGCGCCTCACGTTCAACCCGCTGCCGCATCTTGATATCATAGGAACACTGATGCTGTTCTTTGTGGGCTTCGGCTGGGCAAAACCCGTGCCCGTGAACTACGGGGCCCTGGAAAGGTCACGGTTCGGACTGATTGCCGTTGCCTTGGCCGGTTGCGCAACAAACATTTTGATCGCCTTCGCGGCCATGGCTGTCCTGCAATTTTCCGCCATCGCCGCCATGCCGGAGCTTTCAACCATTCTCTCGGTTGTTGCGCGGATAAACATCATCCTTGGAGCGTTCAATTTGATCCCGATTCCACCGCTTGACGGATCGAGAGTCTTGATGCGTCTCCTTCCGCCGGCCGGCCAGGAGGCCCTGGCGCGCATAGAGCCGTATGGATTCTATATTTTGGCTATTTTCCTTTTCACCGGCCTGCTCAATCCTGTAATCATGTTCATGCAGAACGTTATTTATGGCCTTATCTCACTTATTATCGGCTCGGTAAGGCCAGGCGTTTAACGAGTTGTATTGACAGGGCAAGCCCGCGACGGTTTTCCCCGCCGCCCCGGTCCTTTTCCGGGATTGCACATGTCAACATGGTTTCCGCACACGCCCGCCGTCTACTTCGCAAGGGCCTTCCATTCGTCGCGTCTGTTCTTGCCGCGGCAAATGTCGTCCGACACGGGACAGTTGGGAACGGCCGGCCGTTCTTTGCCGTAGGAAGTAATTTCCAGCCTGTCGCCCTTTATTCCATACGTGACGAGATACTCCTTTGAGGCACGCGCGCGGCGTTCTCCGAGCCCCATATTGTACTCGTCTGAGCCGATTTCGTCGGCATTGCCTTCAATCAAGATACGAACGTCGGGATTTTGCTGAAGAAAGGACCCTATTTTGCCAAGTGAAGCGATTGCGACATCAGACAATGAGTAATCGTTGAATTTGAAGTAAATGGGCACAAATATGCCTTTCATTTTGGCGTTGAGGGCTACCGTTTCGAATGAGTCGCTCAGTGCTTGAACTGAAGGCTCAGGAGCCTTTGAAGCGCTCGCCTGCGGACCTGCATTCGCTTCAACCTTTACAACCTTCTTGTTGCAGCCGACCGAGAATACCAGAGCTGCGCACAGCACTGCGCTATAAACGACGATTCTACGAAACATTTGGCCTCCCTTGAAATAAGTGTGTGTGAGTGATTGCGGTTACAATAGCCCGTTAGTAAAACATCTTACTTCCCGCCAATTCCCTTCCGCCCCTACAGGCCGTTCAAACTCTGTAGGGTCTCGATGAGTGCATTCCCCAGCGCGCTGCGAATCAGCTTCCCGGAATTTCGGCCCGAATTGAAAACGGCGCGGGATCTTTCACTGTCAATGTCAAAACTGCGCACGACCTGCGACGTGCGTGCATCGACCAACCCCACTCTCAATTGCACGGAAGCCGCAATGGTTTGATAGAAGAAATGCGGCGTTTCTTTTAGAGAAAAGCCCAGAATGGAAACACGGATGAGATATGTTGCGGAATTGCGATCCAGGGCGGCGGCCCCTTTCTTTTCGAGAAACGTTTGCAGCGACTGCTCGACTGCCGCCGCGGGCAGCGGATGGCAAATTATCGCCCTCGGATGACCCAGCCGGGTGTGCACATAGCCCACCAGCCCGGAATCGGCCCGGCCGCGAACGGTGTCGCTTACCACGTCGACAAAGAACTTCGCGCCGGCCTTCACATCAGGAAAACTGTCGTAATTTGCTATGGTGGGATCAACGGTCTGTTGATCCGCCTGGGCGGGAAGCCACGCGGAGGCGACAGCGAAAAGAATGAATCCCACAGCGACCGCATGCCTCGGAGCTTGCTCCGGGGCTAGCGAGCGACTATAAGTATGTCTTTTTTCCAGAGGGATGGAAGATACCTCGCAGCTTGCTGCGAGGTTCTTCAATGCGAAATTTCCCCGTGTGTTCATCGGCTCACTCCCTTCGGCTGTGCTCGGCCAGGTGTTTGGTCCGGGGCACGATAAGCACGCTCTTAAAACAATGCAACAAATATGCCAGACGTCTCCGGCTACTGGTTCGTATTTGGTACGATGCACCGATTTGGTGAATGCGGAAAAAGGACAAAATTCCCCTACGAGGCGGTATGCTGGGACTTTTGTCCCAGGATGGCAAGAGATTGAGGCTTCCTGCGGATCGGGGCGCCTCAATCTTCACTCAAATCGCATCGCGAGGAACTCTATTGTCTCTTTAACTTCGTGGAAACGAGCAAAGTTCACGTCGGCTAGTTTGGTTTGGTCTTCATCGTCATTCCCGTCACCTTTGTCGCCAATTTCTGCCCGTTCTTCATCGCATACCAAACGTTGACCTTCATGTCGGGCTTGAGATCATCGGCGCTCATCTTCATCTTGCCCATCAGGAATTTTGTATTCGGGGTGATCTTGATGGTGTCCTCCACCTTGTCCTTAACGATTAAAGAACTGTCCATCATACTATAGAACTCCACAGTGCCGTGCAATTCATGCGTTGCGCCGGATTTACTTCCAGCCCAACTTGCCGTTGAAATCATTGCAAGGCAAACAGCTGCCGCGATCAGAATTTTGGTCGACTTCATACAAGACCTCCTTGGGTGGATAAATTGGGATTTCAAAACCCAGAGTTTCTACGCGCCCAAGATAGCCCGCAAATTCTGTTCCAAGATTTATGGGAAGAGGTTGGTTGAGAAGAGCAATATAATAACGCAGCGCGACGCCGCCCGTACCGTTCGCGGGCAACGGCCGAACACCGAGTACTGCGCTATCGACCTGTTGGGCTACATCAACCCTTGTGTCAAGAGAGGCGCGTTGTTCCCGCCCACGTCTTCAGCCTATTTAGCGATTCTGTTTATTCTCTGCTGACGCGGCGGCGTCTTTCGTTTTTTCAATCCCGCGCGTATGGAAATAGGCGAATACGCCGAACGCACGGGCCGCTTCGCCTTGCGCATGAACCGTGCCCACTTCTCCAACGCCATAACCGTCCTCTCCGCCAACAGGATTCCACCCGTTGCGGATGCCGTCATCGCTTGTTCGATGGAGTACCACCACCGCTTTTCCATGGTTGTTGGTCCAGACGTGTTCCAGCATTGCCTGGACCTTGGGCAGAATATCCTGCAGTTTGTCCGGCGCGATTTCATACGCATCAAGCAGAAAGTTCACGAAAGCCCCGCCGCCGTCCATCCGAAGCTGGTAATAGTCCTTGGGCGCAACCCAGCCGGTCTTGGGGTCCATAATGCGTCGGGCGGTGGCCACAGCGATGGTCCGGTATTTTTCGTTGTGTGTTGCCTTGTACAGGGCAGCCAGGACCGAACAGTATCCGGTTCCGTCCCAGGGGAGTTGTTTGCTGAATGCCGCCGAAGTGCCGGAGCCCTCCCACCTGCCATTGCCACGGTAGAATGTCTTTTCGATGCCGGGTATATGGCCATCACCGTTCCATATTTTAAGAGCATCGTCGAGGAACCGCCGGTTGTTGGTAGCTTCATACAATTTGCAGGCCACGGTTACCATTTGGTTCATGTTGGAGTTGGTATAGATGTGCTCGTTTACGCCGGATTGCGGGGGCCAGTTGTACCAACTCCAGAACCCTTCGTGCGATGAGAGCCGGCCCTGCGTTTTGGCTTCGTCGTACCGGTAAATCGCATCGGCAACGAGATCCTGGCGCGTTTTCCCGGTTACGTTCCACCACTTGAGCTCGGCGAGGCAAACCCAGGCGCGATCGTCGACCCATCTGCCTTCACACATCTTTTTGAGATCGTGATCGACCAGGTGAAACCGCAGCAGAGCGGAGTCGCCGGTTGCGGCAAACAGGTAGGCGTCCCCAATCGCGCCGTAGGCTCCTTCCCAGCATGGCGTATATACGCGATGAAACTGCGCAGTCACGGCCAACGCTCGCTGGAGCCAGAGGTCGTTGGTTTTGAACGTATCGATCGGCTCTGCCGGCGCAGGAAGGGCAGCCTCTACCTGACGCACAGGCTCAGGAGACGATGTCACTATCTTCACGGTAATAATGCCTCCCGCGATTATGGCGACCGCGATCGCAGCCTCAATCTTCCATAAAGACTTTGTCTTCGCCGGTGCGGTTTTAGACGGAGTCTTCGATTGCTGTTTCCTTTTCTTGGCCATTTGTTTCTCCTGTTATTTGGTTGGAATATGATCTCAATCGATAAGAATTCGTTTACGATCTTATGTCCCCGGCTATTTGTTTTTTCGCGCCGCCGTTCCTAGAAACTCCATTTTCCCCGGATCACGGCAACGGTGCCGTATCCGCCGAACGCAGTGTTCCTTTCACCGAAGAATCCCTGGCACACGAGGTCGAGATCGATATTGTCGGTGATGGAAAAGGTGACACTGGGCCCGGCCACGCCGGATCCGTCGATCGGATTTGCCATTGCGAACGCGTCGAGGTGCACAAGCGGCGTAATCTGGTCGGCGCATTCGCCGAACAGCGTGAGGGCGGCGGGCGAAAGATGCTTGGCCAGCGGGCCGTCCATGGGAATTGCCGCATAGGTATCGCGCTTCTTTGAACTGCCTGCGCTATTGTAAAGCGCGCTTCCCTGCGCGTACACGTTGTGGGGAAACGTGTAGTCGCCGGACACGCTCGCCGCGACCGATTCGCGGCGGCCGGCCTTGTCAAGCACCGGACGAAAATAGGTGAGCTCGCCGCGGAACGCGCCGCCGCCGATCTGGCCCGACCATCCGAGTCCGGCGCACCCGTCGCTTTTGACAACACCTGCCAGGACCTGCATGTCGTAGTTCCACACGTTCCACCGCGCCAATGCCGCGCCGCCCATTGCGGCGAGCGAATCGCCTGCCTCGTACACTGCCGAAACCTGCGACGTGGCGGCCGGGTACCAGGTGACGCTCGCGCCGTCGGTGCCCTGCTTTTCCTCGTAGTCGAAATCCAGGTACGACGAGGGGTTGAATACGTCGTTGGGATTCCACACCAGGTTCATGCCCCAGTTGACGCGGGCGCGGCCCGCGCGCGCCTGGAACCTGTCGGACGCGTATTGCGCGTACAAACGGTCCAGCTCGCTTGTCAACCGATAGGAGGGGCCGCTCGAAAACGTCCGGTTGAGGCCGAAGAATCCCGGCGTCACCGCGGTGAGCTGGGCCGGGCCGGCCCCGCCGGCGGCGGTATCGCCGTAGAGCAGAAGGTTGCGCATGCCGGCGGTGATGGAGAACGGTCCGTTGGGCAGCACGGTCACGTCGAACCGGTTGTGCAGCAGCCCGAACACCGCCCACGGGTCGTGCAGGCCCTGGCCCACGGTGATCTGGAGGACTTTCACATATCCTTTTGCGGTCACGAAATCGGACAGGCGAGAAGAATCGGGCGCCGCGGCGTGCCCAACGGCCCACGCGACAAGAAGCGTCTGCAGGCCGCGGCGCAGCGCGGTCATACCGTCTGGTCCTTGAGCACTTTTCCGTCTTCCAGGGTTATAATGCGCCTCGCCTTGTGCATCACGCGCGCGTCGTGCGTGGAGAAGATAAAGGTGACGTTTTCGTCTTTGTTAAGTTTGCCCATGATGTCGAGCAGGTTCTCCGCCGACTTTGAATCGAGGTTGGCCGTGGGCTCGTCGGCGAGCACGAAGCGCGGCCTCGACGCGAGCGCCCGCGCCACGGCCACGCGCTGCTGCTGGCCGCCGGACAACTGGCCCGGCCTGCTTGCCGCCCGGTCCGGTATACCAACCTGCGCAAGAAGCTCCTGCGCGCGTGCCGAGCGCTGCGCCCTGGGCTTACCCTGGAGCTGCATAATGAACTCGATATTCTCCTGGGCGGAAAGGACCGGAATAAGATTGTACGACTGGAACACAAACCCGATGTTGTGCAGCCGGAAGCGCGTGAGGTCCCGGGACGACAACGTTCCCATGTTTGTTCCCGCGATGTCGATGGCGCCGCCGCTGGGAACGTCCAGGCCGCCCAGAATGTTGAGCAGGGTGGTCTTTCCCGAGCCGGACGGCCCCACGATCGCGGTGAACTCGCCCTCCTCAAATGTCAAGTCTATCCCGTTGAGGGCATACACCGGGACCGATGTTTCGTCGTATACCTTGGTAAGATTCTTGATAGTGATGATGCTCATGAGCGTTCTCCGGTACTAATTGAAGATTCCAGATTCCAGATTCCAAATTGCATAGTCTGAGGTCTAAAGGTCTTAAGGTCGAAAGTCCAAGTTTCTTCTCTGTGATCTCTGAGTCTCTGTGGTGAATCTTTTCTTCTTCCTCTAAATAGTCCTTATCGCCTTTGCCGGTTGCAGCCGCAGGGCGCGCAGCGCGGGATACACCGATGATGCGATGCCGGTGGCCATGATGAGAATGCTCAGCGCCACATAGAACGCAACGTCCATCTGGGGATATACCAGCGACCCGTATCCCAGGGCCGACAGACCCCGCGACACCGACGACAAGTCGATGCCTTTGTTCCCAAAGTAGGCGATGGCGGCCGCGGACGCGGCCATACCGGCTGCGCCGCCGGTGAGGCACAAGAGCACCGTTTCCACCATGATCATCGCGAAAATCCGCGTCTTGGTCATGCCGATAGCCATGAGCATGCCGAGCTCGCGCGTCCGTTCCAGTATCGCCATGAGCATTGTGTTGACAATGCCGAACGCCAGCGCAACCAGAATGATGACCAGAAACAGGAACATCATATAGGTCATGATGCTTTCCAGAAGCGCCAGCTCCGGGCTCGACTTTTCCCACGATTCCACTACGAGGCTCCCGAACATCGCCTGCAGCCGCGCCGCCGCGGCCGGGGCGGCGCGTGAATCGGCAGTGCGGACCGCTATCTCCTGCACCGCGTCCTTGCTTAGTCCCGTCAAGACCCGCAGATCGGCGGCAACGGAGAAAACGGCGGTCTCGTCAAAGGCGGAATTATCTGTTTTGTAAATTCCAGCGATCTTGAAGGCGCCGCCGGTTATGGCGCCGTCCGCGGCTTGCATGGTGAGCACGATTTTCGACCCCAGGCGCACCCTGAGCTTCTGCGCCAGCTTCGCGCCGACCACGATATCGTTGCGGCCGCCGTCCGCAAGATAGCCGCCTTGCCCAACCCGGTCCGCAATCGAGGAAACGGCACGCTCGTCCGCGGGGTCGATGCCGTACAGCACAACCCCCGTGCCCGTAGTTGCGCTGGCCGCCATGGCGTTAATCTTAATACGACTGGACCAATGCGAAACTCCCGGCAGCGCGGACAGCCGCGCGATCACAGCCCGGGGCGCCGGAATGGTATCGAGGATCTCACCCTTTGCCAGAAACTCCGGCGAGTGAATCTGGATATCGGCCACCTCGGTGGATATTGCGCTGCGGATGCGCTGCAGGCTCATGCCATTTGTGAAGGCCATGGAAAACACGCCGCCAAAGAGCCCCAGGCAAATGGCGCACAGCACCACAAGGCTTCGCTGCGGCGAGCGCCAGATGTTGCGCCATGCAATGGAGAAGATCATGGAATCATTCCTTTTGTCCGGTCTAAACGTCCAAAGGTCTAAAGGTTCAAAGTCAAAAGTCAAAATTGCAGATCGCAAATTCAAGGTTGAAAAGGAAATCTACGATTCGCGACAAGACTTTCAGACATTCTGACTTTTAGACCTTTTGACTCTTTTTCTCCACCTCTTCACGACCGCAACGCGCTTGCCACCCTCAGCCGCCCTATCACCCACAGCGGAAACAGGGCGCATACCAGGGTGGCGGCCAGGACAATTCCCGCATGCGCCGCATACATTGACGGATCGAACAGAAACGGCATTACGGGCTCAATGCCGAACTGCACCATCATTGTGGCGGCTTCGCCGGTAAGGCGTATGGGGTGCGAATGAAAGTACCAGACCACCGGCGTGGCGCCCAACATGCCGACGGCGATGCCTACCAGCGAAATCATCAAGGTTTCAAGCAGGACGGTGCCTGCGAGAAGCGCCTTGTCCATGCCAAGGGCGACAACGACGCCGAATTCCCTGCGGCGCTCCACTGTCATCATGGATATTGTTCCGAAAATCCCGAATATGACGATGACATACAGGACTCCGAGCATGATGAGTCCGGCGGCATTGTCCGACTGTATCTCCTGCACAACTTCCAGCAGCATCTGGTCCCAGGTCATAACCTCGTACGCCGAGGGATCAAGGATCTTTCGCAAATCGCCTGCGATTGCGTGCGCGTGTTTGGGCCGGTCAACCACCAGCGCCAGCGACGTGACTCTTCCGGGCGCGGAATAGAAATCGCGGCATGCGCCAAGCGTCATGTACACCATCCGGTTGTTAAGGTCCGGAGACCCGAAATGAACGATGCCGCGCACCGGAAACGCGCCGGCGGCGCTCATGCCGTGGAATCCCTGGCCGAGTAAAACAAGAGAATCTCCCACGGAAAGACCGAGGTCATGTGCCGCTCCTTCGGCGAGCAGCGCGCCGCGGTCGTCGCCGGTGAGCATTGTCCCGCGCCTGATGCGCGAGGCCACTGCCGTGAGACGGTTGTCCAGCGCAGGGTCGGTACCCACCACCAGAACTCCTTTCGTCCGGACGCCGGCCGAGGCGAGCGCGAACGATTCGAGACGAGGAATGGGACAGGACACGCCCTTGACATGCTCGACTTTACGGACAAGCGCGGTATCGGCGACAAAGCTGCGGTCGAGGCTCTTGTCGTCCCAATAGCCTTGTGCGTGGACCTGGATGTAGCCGGTGTAGAATTCCACCACGTTGCTCACGATCTTGTCGTACGATCCGAGCTGCATCGACCGCATGATGAGCGCGAGGAACACCGCGGTAAAGATGGACGCGGCGGTGAGAAGGGTCCTCCGCTTGTTGCGCCAGATGTTTCGCCATGCAAGTGACAAGAGCTCCATATGCCTACCGCGCGCGTTTGAGGTTCTGCAGGGAGAAGAAATCGTCGGCAATGGGCTTGTCGAACCAGATCGACGTGATGGCAAGCACGGTTTTGCATCCCGGCTTGGCCGCCGGCGTCATTTCCATGCGCGCGGGAATGGTCCTACCGCCCAAGGCACGGATATCGGAGAAGCGCTCGGTATTGACAAGCGCTCCGTCTTCGTCGTAGTATTCCGCTTTTACCTCGATGTCGCCCTGCACGGTGATCCACGCCACAACCTTGCCCCACACCACCGCGGCGTTGGCCAGCGGCGCAAGCGCCACGCGCCAGCATGCGCGTCCGTCAATTGTGTCACGGCCGGTGACGGCGTGGGAATAATCCTTCACGGTGGACGATTCCTTGATCAGGTCGTCGTTGGTGAAATCGGAGCCCATCCACGATTGCGACATCATGGACGGCGGAATCTTGATGACACGGTCTATTGCGGGAACCCAGTTCCACATTTCCACGCCGCGCTTGAGGAACGCCTGGCCCTGCTGCTTTGCGGGCGCGGTGATGAGGGTAAGGGAATACGTGCGGCCCTTATCCCATCCCTTCATGCTCACCGTTCTGCTCCAGTCGGGGCGGATTACCGTCATGGTCATATCGCTGTAGTTGGTTGAGCCGCGCATGTTGGCGTCGGCCCGACGCACAATCTCGTCCGCGTCGGGAAAATTCTGCGGTGCCGGCGCTACCGCGACGACCGCACAAACGATGAGCAGGAGCGCATGCAAGGCTTCTCACGGTATCATCTCCTGTGCAAATTTTGTCCCGGCCACCTTAGAAAATGGAACATGGGGTGTTGAAAATCGGGCTATCGCGGATTCTTGAAATATGCCGTTAGCAGGGCGATTGCCCACACTATGGCGGAAACGGGCACAACGACCGCCGAATAGCGCAACCAATACTTCACTGTCAATCGCGCTCCGTCGGTGGAACGCTCTTCCAGGAATCTAATATCTGAATACCGCGCGGCCAAGAGGCTCACGACACACATCCAATATAGAACGTGCAGGAAAAGAGTGGATTTGAAGTACGCCGACCCGATGACGATGGCCAGGATTACCAGCAAGACGTTGCCGACAAGAAACCAATAGAGCCGAATCAGCGCACCGGGTATCGAAATGTTCTGGATGACAATCTGATCGTCCTCAGGGGCGTCCGGACACGGCAATTCGCTACTTTCCCCTCTTTCCAGCGGCGGATTATTTTTCGTTGTGAGCATGCCGGCGTCGACTTCCATGGTAATTATTGCATGCAACTAGCACGCCAATCCTCGTACAGGGATGTATAAGCATTGTTGTGTCGCTGGAAACGAGGCAAGAGTGAGGTTTATCTGAATTCTCTTCCGGGACAATTGTCCCAGATCTCAAATGCGCAGGCCGCAAACTGATCCGTTGTAGAGTTGGAGCGCCAGAGAGTTGGAGTGTTCGAGCGTGAATGGGTGGATGCGAGAATGCGTATGCTGGTGGAATTCGAAGAAAACAAATGTGAAACGTCCCTTGGGAAGAAGAATCCACCAGCCGAAGCGACAATTATTCCGAGGACCGCCCAAATTCTGGCATTAATGTAAACCGCCCGCGTTTTCGGTATTTGCCGCCGCGGTCTTCTGCCTTTGTTTTGCAGCGTCCCTCTTAGCATTGATTCGCCGGTGTATGGAACTGCGTCGGCGGGCATATTGCTTGTGAAAAAGGGAATATTGATAATTGCAAATAATGAGCTTTTTGCAGGCATGGACCGCAACAGAGCTCACGATTATAGTGTCGAATAAAACGCGCGGGCACAAAACCAGATGAACGTGAAACAAGAACACTCAAAATAAATATTGACGGCTGGCGACACAGATTGGATAATTGTGTGAATACTTGTGCTTTATAGGAGGATATTGACATGCTTTATTATGCGTCTCGATTCTTGCTAGCTGTATCGCTCTTGGTTGTATTGAGTTGCACCAAGACCAGCCCAGGCATAGACCAGGCGAAGAACACGACTGGTATCGCGACAATTACAGGAAGGCTCAACCGGACAGGCCTGGCAAAAAGCAAGGCGACCATGACCTTCGATAGAATATGGGCAACACCTCTGCCGGGAGGAAATGTCACCGCCATTTCATCGCTTCTGGGCAGTAGCAAACTTTGCGATATCGACTCGGCCGGAAATTTTGCCCTCGACATCAACAAGTCGTTCGGAAATTACCTGCTTCTTCTTATCGATTCGAAACAAACTGATAAAACAATGCAGGTGCAGGGTTACGTTACCGTGGGTATGGGGGATGCATGCATGTTGAGGCTGCCCATTGACAAAATGTCGGGAGACAGCCTCAACTTGGGCAACCTCAACAATAGCACACATCCGGAGGAATTCGCGTCTGATACATCTCTTTCACAGCAATTCACCTTGTCGGCAGAGGACCTGCTTAGAATCGCCCGTAATGACGAAAGCCTTCGCGCGATAAAAAATGTCTATCTTAATTATAACCCGGCAGATGGATCGTATATAGCGATGACGCCGACTTTCCGTTGGAACGCGGCCTATATTCCGGCTATTACAAATACATACTACGACCCCACTCTTATAGCCTCTGCGGTTAAGATGTATTACTTTGGCATCACCGACACCAATTTAGCGTTCGACTCTTCAACCGTGAGTCTGGAAGCACCCGGGCCCGTGAGCCTCCTACTTAATTTGCTCGATGGCACAAAAGAAAACCTTGGAACGTCGGTCGGAGGTAACTATTTCCTGTTTGGGCCAAACAAGAACTCATGCGAATCTCCGTATTTTACGGATGCAATCCCAGCGGGTTATTGGACACTCAAAGTAAGCGGCCAACAGGTTGCGGTTTTCGATATCGGTTGCGCCTATCAGACCGACAGCATGGGCTTGCCGAAAATATTCATTCCCGCCCCCCGCCTGACCATAGGATCCGACAGTATTGTAACCGCCGTGGATATAAAGTGGTACGGATACTCTCATAACGGCTACGAGGAAATTTCCGATCCCCAGCTTCTTGCAAGCATGATACAAGGCAAGGTTGGGGTAGGCCTCAATAATTATACCCATTCCATAAACGATAATACTTCTTATGAAATTGGTCCTATCAGTATAGGCAGCCTGTCGCATTCCTGGGCCGTGGGCGCCGATCACAGTGCATCCAGTTTCATTCTGGAGGAAGTTACAATCGATTACCAGATGAACGGTCTTTTTTACAGACTCAATTTTAAAGCTCGTGAAGACCTGTACGGTAAGTAATTCTTGTTCCTCGTCCGTAAATTCTCCCAGCCGGAACAAAGGCTGAAGGCGGAAGGATGAAGGATGAATTTTCAAAAACGCAATCCTTCCGGCCTCAAAAGATGCTTTCTAGACAAAAGCAACTCAATTCCCCCACACTATCCCATTCTTTGCACGTTTTCGGGTTCCTGCAATTCCTGCACAGTTCCTCACGTTCAAGAATTGATTTCGATAGCGTGCCCTTTTGTTCGTGCAGTGCGTGGAGTTCTTTGAGGTATTTGCCTGCCACCAGCCTGTGCAGGCCGCACAGCGACGCGAAGCGGTTTTCCCACCACCACAACATGATCCCCGCCAAACGCAACTTGCAATTCATCCTGAAAAATCCAGTTCACCGCAAAGGCGCGAAGTACGCTAAGGTACGCAAAGGAAAGTGGATTGAAAGTCAATAATTTGCAGACAACGAAAATGAGACTTCAAAACCCTATCGGATTAAGCGTCGGCAACGGTAAAAACGTCATGAGACTATTTCTTTGCGGGCTTTGCGTCTTTGCGGTGAGAATTATCTTTGGAATTTAGGATTCACACGCTTTCACGCCGGTAGATAGTATCTTATCTTTGTCTCGCAAACAACTCAAGGGTGCGCCGGATTCGACCGGTGCAGGTTTTTCGGGATGGTCGGGCCGCCATCCGGTTTATCTTAAAAGGATAGATTGGATGTGCCCCGTGCAAGAAAGTTTGAATTCTCATTCCCCGGCATCATCCGTTGCCAATCTCGCCTGCTCGGGTTTCTCGTTCACCATTTCCGGTGTGATAGCTCATCGTGTAAGACCAGGCTTTGTATTTGTGGCAAAGCCGCCGGTTCCATCTTTCGCTTCAAGAGGGATTTGAATGGCATTCGTGATAACTGCGGCTTTTGTAGTCGGATACATTTTCATCGCGACCGAGCATTTCACTAAAATCAACAAGTCGGCCGCGGCACTTCTCACCGGGGTGGTATGCTGGACTGTGTATGCGCTGGGCGCGCCCGGCGGTCATGACGCGGGAACGCAGCTTATGGGACAGGTCGCGGACATTACGGGCATTCTCTTCTTCCTCATGGGCGCCATGACCATCGTGGAAATAATCGATGCGCACAACGGATTCGAGACCGTCACCGCAATCCTGTCCGCAGGAAGCAAGCTGCGGTTGCTGTGGCTCACGACCATCGCCGGTTTCTTTTTGTCCGCGGTGCTCGACAACCTGACTACCACCATCGTCATGGTTTCGCTCTTGTCAAAGATTCTGTCGAAACGCGAAGACCTCCTGCTGTTCACCGGCCTGGTGATCATTGCGGTGAACGCGGGCGGCGCATGGACCCCCATCGGCGACGTCACCACCACGATGCTGTGGATCGGCGGCCGCATATCCAGCTTCGCCATTATCAAAATCCTGCTGGCGCCCAGCCTGGTGTGCGCGGCGGTTCCCCTGCTGTGGATTTCCTTTCGTTTTAAGGACGGCAAGGATAAGATCAAATTCCGGGGGGAAAACCTCTTGACGGTGCAGGAACAACGCGCGGGCAGGCTCGTCTTTCTGGTCGGCGTCGGGGTCCTGCTCCTGGTACCGGTTTTCAAGGCCGTCACGCACCTCCCGCCGTTTATCGGCATGATATTCGGGCTTGGGATTTTGTGGGTCTTTACCGAGGTTCTGCATCGAAAGGGCGACGAAGAAAAAAGGCACAGGCATTCGGCAACCAGGGCGTTGCAGCGTATCGACATGCCGAGCGTCATGTTTTTTTTGGGAATTCTCCTCTGTATTTCGGCGTTGCAGTCTGTCGGCGTCCTTCCGGCTCTCGCCCTGTGGCTTGATCGTTTCGTCGGCAATACCAAAATCATTGTCCTGGCAATCGGGCTTCTCTCCGCAATCGTGGATAATGTTCCGCTTGTTGCCGGTGCAATCAAGATGTATCCGCTGTCACAGTTCGGCGCGGATCATCATTTCTGGTCGTTCTTGTCGTATTGCGCAGGGACGGGCGGCAGCATGCTTGTGATCGGATCGGCCGCCGGCGTCGCCGCCATGGGAATGGCCAGGATCGATTTTTTCTGGTACCTGAAGAAGATTACGCCGCTGGCGCTGGCCGGGTATATCGCGGGCGCCGCCGTGTACATTTTACAGGAGAGAATATTCCTCTAAAGAAATCCCACGCCGGCAACGAAATCATGGCATCGATATTCCCCCCGCGAACGGTCTGAGAAATGCAGATGCCGCACGCAGGCTATCTTTGCGGAAGGTCATCGATGAGCAGACCCTTTCCGGTGGATATGTCGTCCATGAGCTCGCCAAAATTATCATTTGTTACATTGCGCGTTTCATGCTTTATGACCTTTCCCTGTCCGTCCAGGATTGAAAGGTCGATCAGGACGTTTTCATTGTTGTCGGTAAGCACCTTGAACCGATAGGGTAGATGTCGTCGCTGGAATTCAAGATCCGTGGCCTGCGCCCTTGTACTAATGGTGCGAAGGTAGTCCTGCGCGCGTTTGCCGGCCGAAGGTCTTCGGGAGGGCATTGCGCTATTTGTAAATGTGGCCTGAGCCGGGTTTCCGGGAACATTGTTGAGAGCCGGCTGCGGGGGCAAAACCGCGGCCACTTCTCCGTGACCACCGATTCCACCCGCGTCTTCCCGCGGCGCCGGGACTACGACCACGGATTCTCCGCCCATGATGTTGAATGCAGCGAGCGGGGGTATCGTGGATTGCGTAGTATCGGTTGCAGCCGTAATACTCGTATCGGGAACGGTTATTTCGCCGGTAATTTCCGCGGGTGGAGTGACGGGACCGGCTGCATTCGTTGAAACGCCAACAGTGGCCGCGGTCGGCGGGATGCCGGCTGCGGGAGCAGATGGGACCACCGCAGCATTCGTGTTTTGCACCGGTGAAGCAACAGGGCCGGCTGCACTCGTTGAAACCCCGGCAGTGACAACGGCCGCAGGCGTAGGGATACCGGCTCCGGTAGCAGGCGGAACCACCGCTTCATTCGCATATTGCACCGGTGGGAAGACAGGCGCGGCTTCGGCAATTGAGAGACCGGCCGTATTGACGGCCGCGAGTGTCTGGGCAAAAAGTTGAGCATTGCCGGGAACCGTGATAGTACTCGCATTTTGGGCCTGCGGGGCAACAGGAGCAGGCGCAGCTGTTGGAAGACCATTTGTGTCGGCAGGCGCAGGCAGCGAGACGATGACTTCTGCGTAATCGGGGACAAACGCAACGTTCGAATCTTCTCTTGTTTGTGCGCCGGTGTTGTTTATGGCACCCGGAATACCGGAGGCCTCAGAAGGACTGGGCGGCGGGACATTAACCTGGGCCTCATCGGGAATAAAGGTAACGTTCGTATTTTGTGTGGTCGAAGCGCCGGGACCGTTTTCAGCACCCGCACTTCCGGCAATGTTAAGAGAAGAAGGAGGCTGGGCAATTCCTGGAGCATTCTCGCGAACCGCGAAGGCGTTGGTGTTCTGCACCGGTGGAGAGACGATATTGTTGGCAGCCGCTCCAGCGGGAGAGGCGTTCAAACCTGGAGGCGTTAACACGGTCCCCACAGTATTTACAGGAACCGCGGCGACGTCCAAACTTCTTGCTTGTGGAATAAGCGGGCTCATCGCATCAGTTCCAGCTTGAAATGTGTTTAGAGAGGCTGGTGGCGCGACAACAGGTTCAGCAGCACCGGTAACCACAGCGGGGTTCACGTTTAGAACCGGTTGAAAAACCTGATCGACCGCTGCCCTTGGACCGCCGGTTTGGTTCAAGGAAGCGGGAGGCGGGACAGCGATTTTGATAGCCTCGGGAACAACTGTTCCGTTTGTCTTTTGTATAGCTGGAGAAACGGGGCTGTTTGCTGCGCTTGAAATATCGGCAGTTTTCGGGTTGGCAAACAGCGGAACAGTATTCCGGTTGTCCGCAGGAACATACGACGGGGCGATATTTTGAGCATGAGCGGCAACCAGGGCATCGTTCGCTTTTTGTCTTAATCGGTAGGCAAGCGTGGTTGAGGCATTTAGACCGACATTTGGGTTCGGTGCAGCAATTGCCTGATCGCTAACGTTGTGGTTAACCGGAGCAGCGGCACTATTCGTGTCTTGCCCCAGTTGAAACCCTCCGCTGTTTGTTGCGTTTGAAAGAGCCGATATATCCATAGGTTGCCCGCTTCACTGTGTATATATTACGCCGGCAGCAGCCGATTTGTTGCCATGGGCGCCCAGCTACATCAATAAGATGAAGAACTGGGCGTTCCGCTGCTGGAGAAGCCGAACCGCGGGAACAGTGCGCCTCCCTCCCTTTTCTTAGGCAATGACCTTTTCTTTCTTGTTGGGCTTCCCTTTGCCATTAGCAATCAGGTTCTTCAAAAGCAGCAAGAAATGTGCCCTGTCCCGCCGCTAGCGTTCTCACAATGAACTGCCAACGATAGCCGAAGCCGTCCGTCTTCATCTATATTTGTCCCATGGAAACCCTCAATACATCACAGGAGGTGAACTTCCCAAAAAAAGAAATGGTCCGGTATGCCAGGATGGTCTTTGAAAAAAGGGGGAAAGCACTATTCCAAGAAAAGGAGCTACCGATATGTTACATCACGTTAGATTTTACTTCCAAGCCATTGTCTGCTTTTTGTTCGCCTCCATGGCCGGCGCCGCCATTCCAACCGGATACACGGGCACGCCGTACGCAGGCGACACGCTCCTGGGCAAACCGGAACAGCTTCCGGGCGTCATCAAGGAAATATTCGTCGATGTCGGCGGCGGCAGCGTAACCACGCAGGCCTACAGCAACTGGGATTACGACTGCCTTGGCTACGGAAACAACGGGCAGCTCGATTCTTCGGTAAATGCCACGCACCCAACCTCGCATCTTGCATATATGAACGCGGGGCTGAATCCGAAATATACGGTCCACGTCAACACGGCAGGCACCTACTACGTCGACTTCAAACTTGCTAATGTCAACGCTCCCCCGAACCTCATCACGCTCACCTACTACGACGGGGCAAAGGTTCATAGTGATTCGGTTAAAAACCTTCCCGCGGTCGTGCTTGTGGTTCCTCCGCCCGGCGGAGTAACGGAAATCTGGCATAATTGGACCGTCAACTTCAATGTTGATTCCGTCAAGCTCGACACGGGGCTGCAGGTTGTTCAAATTACGTTTGCTCAAGGAGGCTGGAATTCCGATTGGGCGCGATTCCGGCTCGCCGGCGGAACCGGCATCCGGACGGCAGCGCCGGCGCACGCCGCCCAGGCCGGCCTCAAGCTGGAGGCAATCGCAAACGGCCGGCTGTCGGTTTCCTGCAATGCAGCCGGTCCGGTGAAGATTTTCCTCGTGGATTGCGAGGGCAGAACCGTTTTGAAGACGCAGCAGCTTCTCCCTTCCGCCGGCGCGCATGAACTGGTGCTTCCGATCGCCGGAATACTCCACGGCGTCTATGTGCTGCGGTTGGAGCAGAACGGCATCACAGCCGAATCGCGGTTTTTGCATATGCAGTAGATTTCATTGATAAATCGGTAATAACAAGATAAAGATTTGGGCGCCCCGCAGCATCAACAAAATGAAGACTTGGGCGTTCCCCTCGCTACGCTCGGGTCGTTTATAACACGCCCTTCCTGTTGGGCGTGTTGAATCTCTGGGCTCGGCTGATCAGCCTCGGTACCGCCTGCCACTATGGTCCTTTGGACCGTGGTCAGGCGGTACTGCTCTCTAGAGCACCCGCCGGTCCAACCTGGCGCGGCGCAGGCGAAAGACTGCCAATCGTCAACAATGGCTCTCGCGAATCAATCCGAATTGCATTGGTCTTTGTATTCCGCCATCAGCGCCGCCTCATGAGACCGGCAGATTGGTCCGCTCGCGTCGTTCAAGGCCGGCATCTTTTGAGGATTGGAAAAATGTCCTGCCGGACGCGTTTGCGAGCGGCCTGCCGGCCTCATGGATACCGGCGGTGCTGCAGGCGCGGCGCGGGGTTCCAAGGGGAGTTCGCTGAAGAACTCCCCTAGGTCGGGGTGCCGGGGCAGAAGGCCCCGGCTCTGCATACGCGAAGGCCGACTTCACTGCGATTTATTGCCATCATCGATGGCGCGGATGCGCGGAAGTTATGAAGAGGAAGGCTCTCCAACCGCGCAACCGCCCTTCACTTTGTTCGCCGATCTCACTCCACGAGATCACGGAGATTAATAATTTGGTTTCCACAGTGCCATTTGCGTAAAGCCGCGGCAAATCGTTATTTATAAAGCAAGACAGCATGAACAAATACATCAAGAACTTCGCTCCAACCATTCTTTCCGCGCAAGAGCTTGTCGCTATTTCCGTCAGGCTCTGCCGCATTGCGGCCGCGCACGCGCCGGACGACAAAGTCGTTAATACGTTCGTCGAGCGGATACAAGCCTCGGTGGTGTGCCTGGGAAAGGCGCTGCAATCTCCAAAGGCCAACCCGTTGACAAAAGACCTCGCGTCCAACGACGCCGCCCGGTGCTCTGCGCTCAAGACCCTTTCCGGTTTTCTCGCAGAAATGGCGCGTCTTGAGAGCAGGCCGCAGTCAAAGCAGAGCGCAACCTTTCTCTTAAGAATCATCAGGGGAGAGCGGGCGAGAATCGACAGGATCAGCTACGCAAGAAGAAGCGGCGCGATCTCCATGATCCTTAGCGCACTAAACAAACCCGAAGCCAAGACCTGTATCGTCAGCCTGCAAATTCAAGACCTCGTTTCCGCGTTGGCAACTGCGCAAAACGCGTTCGAACAAACGTACCGGAAAAGGATAACCGCCGGCGTGAAACGCGATCCGTCCCTCACCATACGATGACAACGCCCGGAAACCGCCTACTACCTTACCGGCCTCTTGAGCTATGTTGACGCCTGCTACAATAGATTTCCGTCGTTCCCGCCCATGGTGGCACAGCTCAACGGGGCGATTAGCGATGTGATGGGGAAGGCGAGGGCGAGAAGGACGAGGAGGAGATCGGCTGCTCGGAAATAAAATAAGAAATAAAAATTATGCGTGCGTTGCGGCACGGGTCTTGAACTCTTGATTCTTGCGCCGGTCTTCGCCTGACCCAAGGATGGGCGAAGGCATCGAAGTACTTTTCAAATAAGAAATTATCGTTTCATAAAAAAAGCGTCAAATTATTGTGATACATGCTTTGGTAAACAAAAACCCTATACAGACGGCTTCTTAAGGTCGGCAAGGAACAATTGAATCTTCGGTTGGAAAACGGGCAATTCGTCTTTTACCGCTGACCAGACTATTTTGTAATTTATTCCCCAATATGCATGAATACATTTGTCCCGCATGCGGGACATGTCGGACCAGGGTATGTCGGGACGCATTCCTTGTATGGCTGCGGGAATGCTTTTTGTTGCTTCACCGATAATTTCAAAACACCGGATAACCGCATAGGCAGTCTTTCGGTCCGCAGTAAATTCTTCAAATGACATAGGCCCGATAAAACTGACAGCCTGAGCCATATTTTCGACGATATCTGAAAGGTAAACAGAATAATCCCGCATCATACCCGCACAGCCTCTGCATAAATGCTTTCCTTGAGCGCAGGACGAACATCCTCTCGCGGAACCAGATCGACTTCTACGCCCAGGAGGGCAATAAGGTAGTTCTCAGCGGAGCAGAGTTTAAACAACCCGATCGGACGGTCGAAAACCGCCAGAAGATCCACGTCACTGTCCGCATTTGCCTCGCAACGAACCACTGACCCGAACACTGAAAGTTCGGATATACCATACTTCTCGTGGAGTTCGGAGGCATGCGCACGGAGGATTGATTTTATTTCGGATAAGGTTTTCATGAGTATGCCTTCAATCAAAATACTATTTATCGCCCTGGGGTGCGCCCGATAAACCGGGATGCCAGCCTACACAGCTTGTTGCGGGGTTCTCCAATTGCACGATTTGCACGACAGCGCGAGGCCAATATATGGAGATTTACGTCTACGACAAGAACAAGTCAAATGAGAAGCGTTGCGGGCTTGGCTTGCAGTGCAATGTGCTGGTCGTCAACGGCGATAAAAACATCCATATCGCCGGTTGCTCGCGGCGCTCCATAAATTCCAACGGCCCAACCGCCAATATACCATTGCTTTGGGTTATTGTCAATCTTAGTGGTCCAACGCCTGATCTTGTCGTAATTAAGAAATATGGGCCCCCCGCCTTCGGCGGCGGTCCTCCGTTCATGCTTCGCATCCAGCTCCGGGTCCTTTGCGCCACTGGCGCGACCAAGCCTCGGGCTGCCTTCGGCAGTGGTCTTCGCACATCCTGTGCTTCGGCTCAGGCTCGGCTGGTCAGCCTCGGTGCCGCCTACCACTATGGCGTTCACGCTCCGCATCCAGCTCCGCGCCCTTCAGGTCCCGATGGTTTTCTGGTCAGTGAATCCGACATCTGTCCTGTCCATTTTCATACATTCCTCCAAGCTTGTTACTAAAATACATTCATTATGTCGTTAACGCCTGTGCGGGGTCTTTTCCGAATGGTGCACCTGTATTTTGCACGCTTGGCATACTCGTAGAATATTTCTTCTTCTATGGTTTTGATTGCTTTTGGAGGCATGGCGCCCATCAGGGGGTTTTGTCAAAGAATCGCGGCAGAAGTATCATCCGGCAACGGTACTGGATCAACATTACAATATAGCATTGCTTGGAGTGATTGTCAATCTTAGTAGTCCGGCGCTTGGTTTAGTTAAGAGAATTGGGCGCCCCGCTGCATCAACAAAATGAAGGCTTGGGCGTTGCCCTCGCCACGCTCGGGTCGTTTATAACACGCCCTTCCTGTTGGGCGTGTTGAATCTCCGTGCTCGGCCATGCGGCCTCGTTGCCGGTCCGCCCTATGCGCCTTTGGCGCGGGCCGGCCGGCAACGCGCTCCAGCGCGCACTCCGGTCCAGCTAACGCGGCGCAGAGGAGTGTTGGCCAATCGTCAATGAAGGCCAATGCGATTTAGATTTGTCTATTCTTGGGCTTGATTTCCGCCATCAGCGCCGCCCCATGAGACCGGCAGATTGGTCCGCTCGCGCTGTTTGCACCAGCGGCACTGCAAGCGCGGTTTCGCCACTGATGGAGGAAGAGAAGACGGCGCAATTGGTTTTTGCCCAATCCTTTTTTCGACGTCGATACCTCCGATGTTCTCGGGCATCGTGCATTTGGTCTTGTGTTCCCCCTCAGCGGCGGCCCGGAGGCCGGAGGTTTGGCCGCCTTGTGTTGTCCGAGTTCGGCATCTTGGTACAAAGTCTGCTGTTGTCCTGCCGGGTGAGCCGGAGCACAGGATGTGCGGAGACCACTGCCGAAGGCAGCCCGGAGGGCGCGGAGCTGGATGCGGAGCGTGAATTCACAAGCGGCCCGACGGCCGAAGGATCAGCCGACGCTGCGGGGCGGCGTTTTTTGCTCACTTTCTTTCGCTGCAGAAAGAAAGTGAGTCTGGGTTCGGGAGTGAAGCTCCCGACTCTGTTGGTCGCAGGTGCCGGGGGGCGACCCTCCCGGCTCCGAATATGCGAAGGCCGTTTTACTTCCCTCTTATCAGCCCGAACGCAACAGGGTAGTGCCCACCGGCAGCGCCGGGAATCCCCACAAATTGTCATTTGTTCATCGCTTTGCAACAAAGGTACCGTAATTGATTTGAGGTTGTCTGAATCACTGCTTCATGGTATAATAAAGGGATGGCAATACGATCAGCCATTGCATCAGCGAAGCAACCTCATTTCCCTGTGCGTGCCCAGCCGTATCATAGCTGCTTTCTCGAGACGACCCAATGCTAGACGCCGCCATTTTCCGGCCGCTGTTCGCTTTATCGCTGGTTGTGCTGGCTATGCTGCCGGGTCCGATCATGGCGGCAAATACCCTTGACAACCTGGGGCTGAGTTCAGGGACTCCGGCTGCCGGGGCATATTCCGTCCGGAAATTGAGCAGCAGTTATGCCGGCAATGCAATCTCGGTGCGGCGCAGCAGCGACAACACGGCGCAGGACATCGGGTTTACGGCCGGCGGCGACCTGAATCAGGCGGTATTGCTTTCCTTTGTGGGGTCGGGCAGCGGCTATGTCGCCACCTGGTACGACCAGAGCGGTAACGGCGCCGACATAACCCAGGCAACCGCCGCAAATCAGCCGAGGATTATTGCCGGCGGGGTGATTGAAACAAACAATATCAGGCCTGCCGTTCGTTTCGGCGGCGCTGTCCAAAACTTGACGGTTGCAACTCCGGTGAGCACATACCCCGTTTCCATTTCCGTCATGGCAAGTACTGCGGGCGGCTCGACAAACGGCGCTTTTGTGAAAATTGGGCAACCTGCCGCGCCCAATTGCGGAATAGCAATCGGCGTCGGCAATCCGGATCTTGACGGCGCGGGGACTTTCGTGGTTGGACTCAAGGAATACTCGGCCTGGTGTGAATCCAATCCGACCGTCAGTTATCCGGCATCGCCTTTCACCATGGTTGCCATCCACCAGAACGCCGCAGGCGGGAACACCTTCTCGGCCTATCTGGACGGCGCCAATGTTCCTTTGAACGGCGCGACGACCGCTCCCAACGGGACCATAGCCGGCAATCTGTATGTTGGCGGTTACGTGAGCAATACGCCAACCAACAGGTTCGCCCTGGCCTGGCAATCCGAGGTACTCATTTTCGGGTCTGCGCTGTCCAACGCGGACCGGCAGACCATTGAGTGCAACCAGCAATCTTATTATGCCATCGTGGCGCCTGCAACGGTTGGGGTCGCGCAATCCATTTGCGGTTCGCTCACAAGCAACAGTCTTGGCGGCAACACGCCGAGCCTGGGCAGCGGCGCATGGAGCAAGGTGTCCGGCCCGGGGACTGCTAGTTTCAGCGCGCCTGCGGCGGGGAATTCCACGGCCACGGCGAGCGTGTCGGGAACCTATGTGCTGCGCTGGACAATCACCTACAACACCTGCGCAAGCTCCGCCGACATTACCGTCAATTTTCTTGGCTCGGGCACGCTGCCCACGGCCAATGTAACCGGCAGCGCGTCGATTTGTCCCGGCGTCCCCACAAATGTATCCGTGTCGTTGACCGGAACTGCACCCTGGAGCCTCACGTACAGCGACGGCACCAACCCGACCAATGTGACCGGGATCGCGAGTTCGCCGTATATTTTCAGCGTGGCGCCAACGACGGCAAAGACATACACGGTCACGGCATTGACTGATGCTTCCTGTTCGGCACAACCATCCGGCCTCACCGGCTCCGCGGCAATAACCATCGTCAACGGTACGCTTGGAACAACCCAGAATGCAGCAGGAGCCTATTCGTTGCGGAAGGTGAACAGTTGCTACGCCGGCTATGCCATAACGGTACGGCGCAGCAGCGACAACACCACGCAGGACATCGGGTTTACCGCAGGCGGCGACCTGAATCAGCCGGCTCTGCTTTCCTTTGTCGGAGCGGGCAGCGGATACGTTGCCAAATGGTATGACCAGAGCGGCAATGGCGCGGATATCACCCAGGCAACGGCGGCAAATCAGCCGAGGGTTGTCAATGCCGGGATAGTAGAAACGATCAACGGCAAGCCCGCGGTTTACTTTGGCGGTCCTTCCCAGAATCTGTTTGTTTCCGTGCCGGTAGCAGCGTACCCGATTACGGTGTCGATTCTGGGAAACACGGTCGGCGGCTCGTCGAATGGTGCATTTGTAAAGGTCGGGCAGGATCAGGCGCCCAATTGCGGGATAGGAATCGGCATTGGAAACGGGACCATGGACGCCTCGGGAACCGCCGTGATAGGCCTCAAGGAAAACGCCTCCTGGTGCCCGTCGAATCCGACCGTGGCTTACCCTGCATCGGCATTCACCATGGTTGCCATCCAGCAGAGCGCGGCGGGCGGAAGCGGCCTTACCGCGTATCTGAACGGCGCAGCCGTCACCCTGAACAGTGCCGCAACCGCCACGAACGGAATCACGATCACCGGCAACTTGTATGTGGGAGGATACCTGGCAAACGGATCGAACAACAGGTATCCGGTGGGCTGGGAATCGGAAGTGATTGTATTCGGCTCAGCGCTTTCCGACGGAGACCGTCAGACCGTCGAGTGCAGCCAGCAGTCGTATTACGGTATCACTGCAAAAGCCGCGGCGGGAGTGGCCCAATCCATATGCGGTTCCTTGACAAGCAATAGTCTTGGCGGCAACACCCCGGCCCCGGGCAGCGGCGCATGGAGCAAGGTGTCCGGCCCGGGGACCGTTATTTTCAGCGCGCCTGCGGCGGGGAATTCCACGGCCACGGCGAGCGTGTCCGGAACCTATGTGCTGCGCTGGACAATCACCTACAACACCTGTACAAGCTCCGCCGACATTACCGTCAATTTTCTCGGCTCGGGCACGCTGCCTACCGCCAACGTCACCGGCAGCGCATCGATATGCCCGGGCGCTGCAACCAACGTCTCGGTCGCGCTCACCGGAACGTCGCCCTGGAGCCTTACGTACTTTGACGGGACCACCTCGACGAATGTGACCGGAATCGTCGCTTCGCCCTATGTTTTCGGTGTGGCGCCGACGGTCACAAAGACCTATACGGTAACGGCGCTCACGGATGCCAGCTGTTCGGCCCAGCCTTCCGGACTCACCGGGTCGGCGGTGATCACCATAAGTAATCCGGTTCTGGGAACAACCCAGAACGCCGCGGCCGCCTATTCGGTGCGAAAAATAGCCGGCTGCTACAGCGGCAATGCCCTCACGGTGCGGCGCAGCAGCGACAACGCAACGCAGGATATCGGTTTTACGGCGGGCGGCGATCTGAATCAGGCCGCATTGCTCGCATTTGTCGGGTCGAGCAGCGGGTATGTTGTCAAATGGTATGACCAGAGCGGCAACGGCAATCATATCGTTCAGGCAACAACGGCAAATCAACCGAGGATCGTCAACGCCGGTGTCGTGGATCAGATCGGCAACAGACCCACGCTTTACTTTAGCGGACCTTCTCAAAATCTGGCCGTTGCCGTGCCGGTGACGGCATATCCCCTCACGGTTTCCATTCTGGCGAACACGTCCGGCGGTTCGTCTAACGGCGCGTTTATAAAGATAGGGCAGGACGCGTCGCCCAATTGCGGAATAGGCATCGGCATTGGAAACGGCACCTTGGACGCTGCCGGGACAGCCGTGATCGGCCTCAAGGAAAATGCCGCCTGGTGTCCGTCCAATCCGGTGGTCAATTATCCGGCGGCGGCGTTTACCCTGGTCGCCATCCAGCAAAGCGTGGCAGGGGGCAGCGGCCTTACGGATTATCTCAACGGCACTGCCGTGCCATTGACAAGTGCGACAACCGCCACCAACGGAACCACTATCATCGGCAACTTGTATGTGGGCGGCTATCTCGCCAACGGGACCAGCAACCGCTTCCCGGTAGTCATGGAATCCGAGGTGATCCTTTTCGGCTCCGCACTTTCGGACCCGGATCGGGGAACTATAGAAACCAGCCAGAAGAACTATTTCGGGATCGTTCCCGTGGCACCAACCGCCTCGAACGTTTCTTTCAGCGGAGCGTTCAGTATCGGCAGCGTCGAAACAGGATCGTACACCTATTCCGACGGCAACGGTGATCCCCAGGCAACCTCAACCTTCAAATGGTACCGGTCCAACGACGCGCTCGGTACGGGGAAGACCGCAATTGCCGGCGCAACAAGCCTTACCTACACTCTCACGAGTTCGGATGACGCCAAGTACATCAGCTTTGAGGTGACACCGGTGTCTTCTGTCGCGCCGACCACGGGCACACCGGTGGAAAGTGCGCTCCGCGGCCCGATGAATCAAATTTCTTCGGTCTGGAGCATGACCTCGCTCGGGGCCATTTTGGGCGGCGCAATAGGCGATAACTCGCTCTTCCTCGGCACCGGGTCCGCCAAGCAGCTTCTGTCACGACAGCTTTCTAACGGTAATTCCCTCTGGTCCTATGCAACGCCAAATGGAAATTGCGGTTCACCGAGCTATGCTTTTGTCGGTTCAAACTACGACCTCGTTGCAGCGAATGGAACCTATGTAGTCGGCGTACAGGACAACGGTGGAAGTTACACTGAACTGTTTACACCAAAGAATCTCGGATTCGCAGTTGGCAATCCCTACATCAGCATCGACAACAGCTCGTTCTTTTTCGTATGCAACAACACGATGTACGCAAAGAGCCTTGCCACGGGCGCCACCTTGTGGACGGCGCCCCTGTCCAACGCTTCGACCGGATCCGATATCGTCGTCTCCAGCGACTACATTTACGCACCGGCTTCCGATGGCGTTGTCAAGGGGGATGTGGTCGATTTTACGCCGCTTTCCAAATATACCATAGCCGGAAATCCCGGCATCAACCTGCCGCTTTCGGTTATGCACGACACGCTGTATGTTACCCCGAACAGCAATAAGCTGTATGGCGTGAGCGTGACGAACATGACGACTCTCTATTGGCAAGCGACACTCGGGGCAACCAACTCCGCTCCTGCTTTTCCCGTATACAACTCGAGCAGTGTTTATGTAGGCGCCGGGACCGCAGTTCAGAAAGTGCAGGGCGGGTCCGTGGTGTGGACGTACGATGTGGGTGCGACGATAACCGGCGGGCCCATCATGATGAACGGCGTCGTCTATTTCGGCACAAGTACCGGCAAATATTATGCCGCGCGTGACAATGGCGCAACGTATGCCGCCGTTGCCAAGTGGCCGGTGACTACCGCGTCGGGAAGCTGCACCTGCGTGTGGATCGATCAAACGAACAGCCGGGTAATTTTCAGCACCGACGGCGGCAACCTTGATGCGTTCCCGCTGCAGTAGGGGAGAGAAATAGACTGTGCGGGTATTTGACGGACAGTAATCGGAGAATGATTTCTATGGTACGTTTCCGCGGACCGAGCATCACTCGAAAAATCCTTGGCACCAGCCTGTTCACTCTGGCATTTGCCGGCGCTCATGCATTCGCGGATTCCTGGCCCTGTTTTCGGGGCAACCCGCAACGTACCGGCTTTTGCCGCGAAACAGTTGGAATCCCGTCTGGAAAGCCTGCGTGGAAACTTGCCCTGGGTTGCAATCTGGTCAGTTCACCGTCGGTGGTTGATGGCGTGCTGTACATCGGCGGCAGGGACAGTGCGCTGTACGCAATCAGCGCCGCCGACGGAACCGTACAATGGAGATGCAAGACCGGCAACTGGGTTGACGCTTCGCCGCTTGTGCATGGAAACAGCGTGATTGTCGGGAGCAGAGACAACAGCATCTACGTCGTTGACAAGCTCACGGGAAACGTTGCGGGCCGCCTGCCTGCCGGGATACAACTGTCTTCGCCATGCATCACGGATGCCGGCATGCTGCTCTCCGGGATCGGTCTGCCGGCGGGCGGCGTTGCCGCCTTCGGCATCGATCCGTCGCAACTGAAAAAGGCAAAGGCCCTATCGTCGATATCTCTTCCGCAATACACCTATTCGTCGCCGGCGGTGTTCGGTCAGGCCGCCGTGGTCGGCTCGACAAACGGATTCCTTTATGGCATCGACGTGGGCGGAATGGATACGATCTGGAGCCTGCCGACGGCAGGCGGGACCTATCTCTCAACACCTGCGATAGACAATACAACTGTGTATTTCGCGCCAGGCGATGCGGACAAATGCGTGTATGCCGCGGACCTTTTGACAGGCAGGGTTGTCTGGAAAAGTCAAACCGCAACACAGCCGGAAACGATGTCGAATGTATTGGGAAAGAAGGTCGCCGCAGGGACCGTTCCATCCTCGTTCCTGGCGCAACTGCCGAGAATGAGCCCGGCAAATCGCAGGCAAACAATAGAACGTCTTCGCAACCTGGGCTTTGAGCTGCCGGGGCCGGGGGCTGTGGGTCTGGGCAAGAAGTCAGAAGACAGCAGCCGGACTTTCATTGCGCTCGATGAGATAAAGACGTCATCCGTCGCCGTGAATCAGGAAAACGTCTTCGTCATCCAGAAACAACTTGGATACGTGCTCGCAAACGACAGTACGGTTGACGACAAGCAGGAATTCAGGATGCAAGCTCTTGACAAAAAGACAGGTACATCCGTGTGGAGTTTTAGCGAGTGCCGCAGCTGCATCCATCTGGGCTATTGCTCTTCCCCCGTTGCAACGAAGAATACGGTTTTTTTCGGCTGGGGAGAAGGCAGGCTGTACGGGCTTGCCGCACAGACCGGTGAGGTGCTTTGGATGGATTCCGTTCAGGGAAATGTCATCTCATCTCCGGCAATTTCTTCGGGACGTCTTTTCGTTGCAACGATGGACGGATTTGTGTATGCCTACAATCTCGATGCTACCGCTCCCGGCCTCGATTTTCAAACCAGCACCTATTGCTATCCCAATCCTGCACGCGGCAGCGTTTCCCATTTGCAGATGTACGTGAACAAGGCAGGCGTTGCGGACGTGACGCTGTACAACACCGCCGAAAAGCCCGTGCTCAGGTTCTCCCGCCAGCTCGCTGCGGGCGAAAAGGACGTCTACGACTGGGACATCTCGCGTGTCGCCAACGGGGTGTATTTTGCATTGGTAAAGGTGCAATACGCGGACGGCTTAAGCGACAGGAAGCTCGTCAAGGTGGCGGTGCTGCATTAACACAGAGAAGAAGAGAAGATTCACCACAGAGACACAGAGGACACAGAGAAGAGGAAAAAAAAGGAAGATTCACCGCAAAGGCGCTAAGGACGCAAAAGAACGCAAAGAAGAAAAGATTCACCACAGAGAACACAGAGAAGGCCGCAAAGAAGAAATGGAATCAGATTTTCTAAAGCGATTTAGTTGACGTGTGGCAATCAAACCCGTTGCCCAGCGCCAGGTAGGACTGGAACGTGCGCGGAGCGCAGTGCCGCCTGACCACGGCCCGCAGGGCCTTTGTGGCAGGCGGTACCGAGGCTATGCGGCCGAGCGTGAAAGCCGGAGACCACGCACGAAGTGCGCCCAACGGGCGCGTAGCTGGATGCGGAGTGTGAACGAGGGCCGCCGCTGCGCAGCAGCGGGGCGCCCAGGATTTGCATTAATTCTTCATTGAATCTTAAACGCATCGAGATTATTTCCCGACGTCCCGAAGATTACCAGCGAATCGGACCCGGTGGGAAGATATATCCATGGCCCGGTATTTGAATTTCCGCTCGCGCCTGTGTACGGCCAATTGGTCTTGGCGCCGTGCGAGGTATCGTTCACCGCGTAGTACCAGCCGTTGCCTGCGCCGAAGTAGATATATCCCTTGATGGGTATCGGTCCGGACGAGACCGTGCCTGCCGCGGTGTAGGTCCAATCCAGGCTTCCGCCGGCCCCGTTGTCCGTTGCGCGGCAAACGTTTGTGCCTGCCGCGAGGTAAACATGCTTGCTGGCCGAATCCATGAACAAGGGTCCGGTATTGGGCGCCGGGAGAAGCAGGTCGCTTGCCCACTTGCGGGCCATGTTGGATGAGTTGACGGCGTACAACTTGCTAACATTGGGGGTGGCATAGAGCGTGGTGCCTACGAGCATGAGCGGCAACTGGATCGCGGCGCCCGTGCCGGGGTCGAACGTTGACAAAGGCGTAAAATCGTACGAATCTCCCTTGAGCAGCTTTCCGTCGGTGGTTCCCACATACACGTTGTCCTTTTGCACTACCATGTCGGCCGCCGTGCTGATGTTCGGCACCGCCACCGGAAAGTTCGCAATGGCTCCGCCGTCGGCGATTCGCCGTTTTGTCAAGTTCCCGCCGTATGCCACGTAGAAGCTCGAATCGTCGGGACTGGTGTAGGGCGTGCCGGTAGCGGAGGACAGGTTCAGGTCGAACAGGTCGGCGCAGGACGAACCGTCGTCGCGCCTGCCCAGCACGTAGGTGCCGGCGTTCACGACCACCACATATTTGCCGCCCACAAAGACGTAGGTGGGCATGCCCGTGGTGCCGTAGGTGCCCGTGTAGGCGGCCCAGTTCTGGGCGCCCGTGGCGGCGGTGATGCTGTAGATGCTGTCTTTACTTCCGGTTATATACATCACGCTTTGCCCCAGGGAACCGCCCCGAATCGCTCCCAGATTGGTTTTGCTCCACACCGCGGTTATCGACGACACCGTGGTTGCGTTGGTATCCGGAAGCGCTACCGTGTTTCCCCAGGAGTCGATCGCCCAGATCTTGAAATAGTATTTCTTCTGGGAAAGCAATCCGGTGATGGAGGTGGTCGAATCAGTCGCGGTGCCCAGGGCCGGCTCCTTGGTGTTGTCCCACAGGTTTCCCAGCCTGTTCTGGACGTTGCTTTCTATGGTGTCGTACCGCAACTCGTAGTTCTTGAAATTCACGTCCGTGGCCGGGGTCCAGCCCAGCGTCACGCTGTACACGCCGACGGCAGTCGGTCTGAGATTGGCAAGGCCGGAAGGCGCCTTGGTGTCGACAAAGAACGGCGAAGTCTGACTGGTGTCCTTATTGGTTCCGTCGGATGCGATTACACGCACAACGTAATTTGCCTCCACGCCGGCTCCGGGTTCCGAGCTCACCTTCCATCGCAGGGATTTGTTCGAGGTGACGATGGTGTCGATGCCGGCACCCGCGGCTCCGGTCGCCGTCGATATTGCCGTCCAAGAACCTCCAACTGCCGTCTTGTATTGCGCCGATATCGTTACACTGGAATTGTTGGGGTCGGTGGTGCGGTAGCTTGCGACACCCGTGTCCTTGTCGCGCTGATAGGCGGTGGCCGCGCTGGAATCGTTGATACCCCACACGATCGGGTTGACAAGATTCACCGTTCGGGAGTTCTGCACCTGGGTCCCGTAGCACAGGGCGATCCAGTCCGCCGAACGCGCGACGCCCGCCATGGTGACTTCGTCAAGCGAGCCGGTCCACTTTATGCCCCAGGCGAGTCCCCGCCCGATTTCCCACGCGGTCGCGGAATTGGCCGTGGTGCCCGAACATCCGGCGCCGATTGACGCATTGTTCGTTGCCTGCAACACGCCGTCCACGTACACCAGATAGTTGGATGTCCCGCTTCGCACGCCCGTAATCAGATGCCAGTTGCCGTCCGCGATATTTGTGCTGCCCTGGGCTCCGTATTCGCAGGTGGGACCGTCGCTCGAATAATACACGTTTCCGTTGGCGTTGTTGGTGCTGCCGTAGTATCCGACGTCGAGGCTCAAGGAACGGTCAGCGGCGTTTTGTCGATTTGTCAATACCATGCCGGCGCTGGTGCTGGACGTTTTCACCCACGCGCCTTCGGTCCAATCGCTCAAGTTTGCAGCGGGAGCGGCGATTCCGGTGAAGTACTGGGTCGTTCCGTTAAAACTGTACGCGTTTCCAATGTTCCCTGCCGAGGAGGCAGGGGCGGGGGAGGAACTGCTTGCCTTGAATGCGTTGAAGGTGGCATCGGTGGTGTCGGTGAGATGCCAGACGCCCCTGAATCCGTTTGCGGTGTCGAATACGGCGGGACCGTTTGTCATATCGGTTGCGGAGCCCTTGCCCCAGTACATGACAATCGCCTGAATCTTCGACGATTTCACAATGGAAGGAACGAGCACCCAGCATGCCGCGGTTTGCGTTCCGCTGTTCCAAAACTCTTTCTGGTACTTGAGGTGTGTTCCGTCGAGAAGCGAAAATCGTATGTCCTGGCCGCTGGCCTGGCACTGTCCGAACCCGGTGGAGAAATTCGCGGCATTGAGCTGAACGCAAACCGGAAAATTGGCGACGGTGACGCCTATGGCCGTGCCCTGGCTTGTGGTGTTGAAATACACCTTTTGACGATGCTGCCACGTGGAATAGTCGTCGAAATCGAAGTTCCAATTGGTATTGTTTCCGCCGTTTTGGCAAACGTATCCGTTGCCCGGGGAAACCTTCGCGTAGTTGTAGCTTATAGAATCGTAGGTCGCCGAAAGCGTACCGGAAACGGCGAGAGTGTCGTACCCGGCCGACGCCAGATACAGCAGCGTGGAACTGCTTTGACCCGTGAGCGTCGCGTTTCCGCCCGCGGTGATTTTCCGGCCGGTGGTAAACCCGGCCAGGGAAGTGTGGTTGCCGTTCGCAATTGCAAAGTTACCGGTTACCGAAATATCATGTCCGTTGAGATTGAGGGTGCCCGCGGTTTGCGAAAACGAGGCCGCGCTCAAATTCGCGCCGGAAATCTGCAGCGTGCCCGGGCCGGATTGCACAATGCCGGGAAGCGTTTGGCCGGAAGCGAGCGTGAGCACTTGTGTGCCGCTGCCGGCAAACCACAGCGTGCCGCCGCCGGACGTTATGGACATGCCCGCAAAATTGACGGATGCTCCCGTGTCGACAAGGATCGAAGAACCGAAGTCCAGCGTTCCCGAGCCGGAAATACTTCCCGCAGTGTCAAGAAACCCGCTGCCCAGGCCGAAGGTTCCGGAAAGGATGGTGAGCTTAACCGTGCTGAACCCCGCGCCGGTGACCGTGGTTGCGCCTGTCCCCGCCCTCACGATTTCGGGGAAAAGCTGTCCCGGCTTGGGCGTAAAGTTTTCCGAGTACCTGAATTGAAGAACTCCCGAAGCCGGAATGATTGATCCTCCGGTGGAAAAGTCGGCGCTGCTCAGAACGGTAAGAGTATCGGTTGTAAAGACGAACGTTCCGGCGTATGCCGGTTTGAAAGTGACGGTGAACGCTTTGGCGTTGACGTCGAGCGTACAGCTCTTTGCGGATGTGATGTCGAAAAGAACGTTGCTGGTCGAATCGGGAACGGTCTGGCCGAACCAGTTGTTCGCGTCACTCCATTTGCCGCCGGTTCCCGAACCGGTCCACGTTTTGTACTGCGGCATAACGGCAGTTTCGGACCCTATAACAAGCGCGTTTGCCGTTGCTTTCTGGGTATTGTACGCCAGCGTGATCCAGTCGGCCGATCGCGCCACCTTGGACATGCTCAACTCATCGATCGATCCGTTGAATTCGACCGCCCACGCGAGCCCGCGGCCGATTTCCCAGGTTGTTAAAGCCGTGGCGGAAGCTGTATTGCAGCCGCTGCCCGCAGACGCGTTGTTGGTCGCCTGAAGAGCGCCATCGACGTAGATCGAGTAGTTTGTGCTGCCGCTTCTTGTCCCGGCGACAAAATGCCAGTTCCCATCGGCGATATTCGTTGTGCCCTGGGCTCCGTATTCGCAGCCCGCGCCGTCGTTGGAAAAGTACGCGTTGCCGTTGGACGCGGCGACTCCAGCCCACCATCCGACGTGCAGGCTCAGGGAACGGTCATTGGCATTCTGGCGATTGGTGATTACCATGCCTGCGGAAGTGCTCGACGTTTTTACCCAGGCGGCTTCCGTCCAGTCGCTCATGTTCGCTGGCGGCGCCGCAATGCCGGTAAAGTATTGCGTGGAGCCGTTAAACGAATATCCTTTGGCGACATCGCCGGCGGCTGATGTCGGCGCGGGCGAGGAAGACGACGCCTTGTACCCGTTGGCAGTTGCGTCGGTGGTGTCCGAAAGATGCCAAGCGCCTACATAGCCGCTTCCGGTGTCGAACACAACCTTGCCGTTCGAACTGTCGGCCGCGGAGCCTTTCCCATAGAACATTTGGAACATGTACACCGAATCGCTGGCGTGGACCGAGTCTATCCGAACCCAGATTTCAGCCGAGTCATTGCTTACCCAGCGCTCGATCTGATAGGGAATATGGTTGCCGTTGGTGTCGGCGAATCGAATGTCGCCGCCGTTTGCCTGCGCATTGCTAAAAGAGAAGTTTGAGGTGTTGAGCCGTACCAGGAAAGGGAAACGGGTTACGGGAGTGGTAATGTTTGCACCGCTCGCCTTGGTGTTGATGGAGCACTTGCGGTAATAGTTCCACGCCCCGTAGTTGTCCTGAGCGGCCGTTTGGACCGCAACCAGCGAGAAAAAGAGGAGTGCGGCGCACGCAAATTTCGCGCTCATGCAAGTAACCCTGGACGATTATGACGCATTGTGCGGACAACGGACACTTTGCTCTATTATAGGGCAAATTACGCCGATCGACAAGGGAAATCGCCCGCATTATGTGAAAAATCAACCCAGTACAACCGACTCTTGTTGATTTCGCGGCTTACTAGCGGTATAATTGTAGTCATAGGGGAACCTGGAAATTGCCGCAATGTCATTGCGAGGAGCGAAGCGACGCGGCAATCTCCCGTAATTCATTACAAAAACGCAAGATTCGCGGACGCGTCTACTCCCGTAGTGCTGTATGCAGTTTTAGTCGTGGTGCTTCACTTCGTTCGCAATGACAAAACGCGTTTTTGAATCTTTGTAGGTCCCCATACGAGAACTGCCCCGTTTCCTCACTCCCTTAACGCGGTTTGCGTAGACTAGGGTATTCGCATGAGTATTGCAATCTGCAGGATGATTTTTCTGACAGTGGCGCTTGCAACGGCTACGTGCATGGCTGCAGACTGGCCCACGTTCCGGGGAAACCCTCAGCGAACGGGATATTATCCGGATCCGGCCGGATATCCCCAGGATAAGACTCTCCTTTTGCATCTGCCGTCCGTGCCGTTCGTTTCGTCTCCGTCGGTCGTAAGCGGCATTCTTTATATAGGGGCACGAGACAGCACGTTGTATGCGGTGGATGCAACAAACGGAAACGTGGTATGGAAGAAAAAAACCGCGGGCTGGGTCGACTCATCCCCGCTCCTCTTCGACGACAATGTCGTTGTAGGCAGCCGTGACGCAACGGTGTATATGCTCGATTCCCGCAGCGGCGCCCAGGTGTCGCTGCTGGAAGGCGGGATACAGCTTTCTTCCCCTGCGGTTCTTGCCAGCGGAGTGATCATAACGGGCCTCGGACCGCCTTTTGCCGGGGTATCGGGCTACATACGGGGACTGGAAAAAAGGTCAAAGGCCCAGCGCGTGCAGGCGGCATGGTCCCTCAGCCTCCCGCAGATGTCGTACTCGTCGGCCGCGACGTACGGCCAGTTCGCGGCGATCGGGGCGGATGACGGAAGGCTGTACGGGCTTGACGGACAGGAAGGGAGAATAGTGTGGAGTCTTCCCACGGGCGGAGGCGTGTACTTGTCCACGCCCGCCATCGACACGCGGGAACTTGCCGTGTATTTCGCTCCCGGTGAGGAAGATTACTCCGTGTACGCCGTGCGCTTGACAGACGGTAAGCTGTTGTGGCAAAGCGAAGGTGCGCCGGCCCGGGCCCTGTCCAAGAGACTCCGCGCCAGTCCGATTTCCTATTCCCGGATGGAGAGCCTGCTTCGTCTGAGCCCCAAGGACCGCCGGCAAGCCCTCGGCAAAACCCAGGGGAAACTTTCGGCCCTTGCGGATGCCGACAGCTGGATCGCCACCGGCGGCGCCAAAACCTCCTCAGTCGCCGTTGACGACCGGAATGTGTACGTGGTGCAGAAAGCCCTTGGCCTGCTTCAAACGAACGATACACAGGGAACAGGTCTTTCGTACATGCCCCGTTTTACTCTTCTGGCTCTTGACAAAAAGACCGGTTCCGAGAAGTGGCGTTTTTCCGAACTCGCAAACTGCGTGAGGGTGGGATATTCCTCGTCGCCGGTGGTTACGGATCACATAATTTTCGCAGGCTGGGGCGGCGGCATGCTTCACGCGGTGGACAAGGAAAGCGGAAAATGCATGTGGTCCGACACACTGGCCGGCGACATCATTTCTTCTCCGGCCATCGCCGGCGGCAGGCTGTATGTCGCCACGATGAACGGTTACCTCTATTCCTACAATCTTGCCGCTACCGCACCCGGACTCGATTTTCAAAGAAGCACCTACTGCTATCCGAATCCGGCCAGGGGTACGGTTTCGCATGTCCAGGTGTACGTTTCCCGGTCTGCAACCGTAGACATAACGGTCTACAATTCCGCAGACAAGGCCGTGGTCACAATTTCGCGCCCGTATTCGGCGGGGGAGAAATCTCCCTGCGACTGGGACATCTCGCATGTCGCCAACGGCGTGTACTTCGCTCTTGTGAAGGTGAAATACGCCGACGGCACCAGCGAAAAGAAAGTTCTGAAGGTGGCGGTGCTGCATTAGAAAAAGGAGCGAGAATCGAGTAGCGAGAATATTAAATTAGAAAAAGATTCATCTGGATTGCTGAGCCCGTGCGGCGTGGTAGGGACCGCTGCGAGACCAAAACTTCTGCTGCGCGCACGATAGAAACGCCCGGTGAAACAAGATCAAAGACAACTATTTCCGAGTTTGATATTCTGCTTTGCCAAGCTCAACGGTTTGGCATTAACCCGTTTGTCCAGCGCCAGGGCGGACGGCAGAGTGCGCTGGAGCGCAGGGCTGCCTGACCGCGCCGTGAGGCCTAGCGGCAGGCAGCACCGAGGCCTTGGCCGAGCTCGTACGGAGGCCCGCCGCCGCAACGCGGCGGGGCGCCCAGATCTCTATTTTTCAAAAAAATATTTGTTTGCGCGCACAGTAGAAATACCCGATTCATGAAATCGAAATGCCTAGACAAAATACAATTCGCGAAAAGGCATTTCCGCCATTCTCTTTCCATTGCGGTAATTATTGTCCCCTGCGTATTCCTGTCGAGTTCTGCCCAGGAAAACTACGGCAACTGGAGCTATTATTGCAAATGTTCCATCAACACCAAAGCAAGCGGCGCCAATGTGCCCGGCGGGGTTGGCCGTTTTCCCCTGCTGGTGCGGCTTACTGCTTCCAATTTCAGCTTTGCACATGCACTTGCCAGCGGCGGCGATCTGCGGTTTGCCGACACGACCGGGAAACATCTGCCGTATCAACTGGAACGCTGGAGCTACAATGATTCCGCAGAAGTATGGGTCAGAATCGACTCGGCAAAGGGAAACGATTCGTCCTTTGCGTTCTTTATCTATTACGGCAATTCCGCCGCGGTCGATAGCTCCAGCGGCAGCGCGGTATTCGATACAGGAAACGGTTTTTATTCATTGTGGCATTGCAACCAGTCGCCGTCCATCCTCGACGCAACGGCGAACGCGAGCACCGGCATGGTGCAGGGAACCGCCTCGGTCGCCCGTTGCGTGATAGGCAACGGCCTTGTTCTCGACGGAAACAGCGCGTACTTCTATGGATCGAAACAAACGTCGGCCAACCCCAATCCTTTTACCCTGTCGGCCTGGTTCAAGACCGCGGCCTCGTTCAGCTCCGGCGGAAAAATCATTGGGCTGGGAAGCAGCAATGTCGGCAACAGCTCCTCCTACGACCGCCACATCTGGATCAATGATGACGGAAAGCTTTACTACGGTTGCTATCCGAATTCCGCCAAGACCATAGGCAGCACGTCAACCTACAAGGACGGTGCATGGCACTACGTTGTTGGAACTTTGTCAACCGCCGGCGAAATCCTGTACGTCGACGGGCAGCAAGTCGGCATCGATGCTACGACAACCGCGGCCTGGCCCAATTACACTGCTCCTTACTGGAGGGTTGGCCAGGACAATCTCAATAGTTGGGCTCCGACGCCTTCCGGAAACTGGTATTTCAACGGTTCCCTTGATGAAGTGAGCATTGCCGCTGTCGCTCGCAGTTCCAGCTGGGTCGCCTTGTGCTATGGTTCACAAAAACCCGGCTCCAACGCCATTGCCATCGGCGCGGAAGTCGCCAATGTTCCGCAGTACATTACCTGGGTGGGCAACGGCGCCGATTGCAAATGGAGTACCGCCAATAACTGGTACGGGCAGGTGGTGCCCGATTCAACCATGAACGTCAAATTCGATGTGACGTCGAGCAAGACATGTAGTCTTGACGTAACGGGAAAAGCAAAAACGATCACCTTTACAGGCCAGTACACGGGCAATTTCTGCTTCACAAACGATACGCTTGCGGTGTACGGTGCCGCAAGTTTCTCGACAGGAGGGGCTGTTTCGGCCGGCACGGGCGTTCTCAAATTCGTGAACTCGCAGGTTTTTATTCCCGCAACGGGACAGACATTCCCAACCGTCCTGCGATCGGGGGCGGGAACAACGACGCTGCAAACAACCGGGCTTGTGGCGTCAAGCGTGATTGTCCAGGCTGGCACCTTTTCGCTCGGCGTCGGGCTTGCCCACACGGTGGTTGCGATCTCGGGATCGGGCGCTCTCGACTTTGGATCGTCATCGCTCACCGATACCGGCGCGAGTCTCGACCTGAGCACGTTCTCTTCGGTAACCGCCGGAAGCGGAACGCTTGCGTTTGCCAGAAACAACAGCCAGACGTTGACTCTTAAGAGCGGACTCACCCTGCCGTCAATCGTTCATTCCGGATCCGGAACTCTCCAGATCGCCGGCGCCAACCTGAGCGCCGCTTCGTTTTCGCAAACAGCGGGCACCATCGATCTCAACGGCCACGACATCCAGGTGACCGGGAATTTCTCCATCGCCAACGGCACCCACACGAGTTTCGCGGGCTACGCCACCGGTCGCACGATTTCGGTGGGAGGGAACGCCACGCTCAACGGCTTGTCGAGCACGACGCTTTTGTATATGGCATCCGCGGGGTACGATACCATGGCGGTTACCGGAACACTCACGGGAACCTACGATTCCATCGATTATAATTACGCGAAAATCTCCCAGGGATACGTGTCAAACAGCATTGACGGGACGCATAACTATCATTGGAACTTCGATCCCGACAATTACGGTAGCTGGAGCTACCGGCGCGCGGTATTCCTCAACACCACGGTGCAAGGGACAAAGATATCTTCATCGATATCCCAGTTTCCCGTTTGCATAAAGCTGAGCGGTTCCAACTTCGATTTTACCCAGCCCTCCGACCCCAACGGCGCCGACATGCGTTTTTCCCTGCCGGACGGGACGCACTTGAGTTACGAAAAAGAATACTGGAACAAGGCTTCCTCCACGGCGGCTCTCTGGGTGCTGTTGCCTACCGTGCAGGCAAATATCAAGACGCAGTTCATTATCATGTACTGGGGGTCCGGCAGCGGTGTCGACCGTTCCAGTCCGTCAACGGTATTCAACACCGGGAGCGGCTACTTCGGGGTGTGGCACATGACGCAAGCCACTCCCAACATGCTTGACGCAACCAGCAACGGGGATACCGGCAAGGCGCAGAATGCTCCCGTGGCGGCAACGGGAGTTGTCGGCCAGGCACTCACGCTCAACGGTTCGAGCCAGTACCTCTATGGCCTGAAAACCGCCGCCGTCAATCCAAATCCTTTCACGATTTCCACCTGGTTCAAGACCGGCGCGTCCTTCTCGACCGGCGGCAAACTGATCGGTCTGGGGACCAGCAGTACCGGCAACAGCGGTTCTTACGACCGGCACATATGGATCCACGATGACGGCAAAATCTACTTCGGGTGCTGGATCGGCAGCGCGTCAACCGTCGGGAGCTCTTCCGCGTATAAAGACGGGAACTGGCACTATGCGGCCGCGACACTGTCGTCATCAGGACAGTTTTTGTACATCGACGGGCAACAGGTGAGTTCGAGCGGCAACACGACCGCCTACACCTATGGATCGGCGCCCTATTGGCGCGTGGGTCAGGATGCGCTTGGCGGATGGACCCCGACTCCGGGCTCCACCTATTTCAACGGGACGCTTGACGAAGTCCGCATGGAGACCTCGGCGCGTAGCACAGACTGGATCGCTTTGAGTTACGGAACGCAGTGCAACGGACAACCGCCCGTAAATTACCAGAAACCCGTAGTGTTCGGGCCGGGCGGCGTAACCAACGATTCGGCGTTTCAAACGACAAAGGATACCGTTGCGTTGCTTTATCGCATGGACGATCCGGACACCAAGACGGACACGGTTTCCGCGCAGGTGAAAGTTACCGCCGGCGGCACGTGGTTCGGAGTGACCAACACCGCGGGAAACAGCGGACCGGTTGACACAGCATATTCTACGGATCGAACGATCAAATGGAGCGTCCGCAGCCAGCTTGTCGACACGGCGGAAGGTTACTATAGCATTCGTGTTATCGCGGTTGACGCCGGCGGCAACCGGGACACAAGCACGAGTTCTTCGTTTTACATCGACACGCGGCCGCCCGTCGGCCTGGCGAATTTCCGTCCCACCCTGGAAGGTGTGTCAAGCATAACGCTCGGGTGGACTTCCGCCGCAGACCCACATTTCGATCACTACGAAATCTGGTACGACACCGACTCGCTCAAAGCGGTCACTCACGCCGGAAACACCTGGAATCAGACAAATGACCCGGCCTTTATCACCGCGACGACATCGGCAACCACGATAACGGGATTGGGGCTGACGACAAAGTACTATTTCAAACTGTGGGCGTTTGACAGTTGGGGCAACGGTTCCACGGTGAAGGACACCAGCGCGAGCACGACGCCGACGGTAGCGTCCAAGTGGAGCGTGAACACCCTCGGTGCGATTGCCGGCGGGGCGATGGGGCAGAACGCTCTGTACATCTCGGGAATCGGGTCTGGTTCCGCAGACAGCATCTACAGCATAAACGCGGCGACCGGCGCAGAGAATTGGTCCTACTACGTAGGAGGCTATGGGACGCCGGGTTATCCGACCATGACCTATTACGGCGGGAGTTACAAAGTTCTGGAGAGTGTTGGAAGCACGGTGGTTGGACTCACCGACAATGGCGGGAATGCAACGCAGTTGTTTGCACCGCTCAACCTGGGGGCGGTGACGGTGGGAGTGCCTTACGCGAGTCCGGACGACAGCAGTTTCTACGTTCCGTACACGGGTAACTTGACTAAGAGGAGATTGAAAGACGGATCACAACTGTGGACCGTTGCCGTTGGCAATATCAGCGCCAATGCCGACATCGCGGTCTTTCGGGACCTGGTATATTTTGCGGCGACTGATTCGGTTGTCAAGGCAGATGCGTATGATCTCACCCCGATGTCCGCCTACAACACGGGCTCGACTATTGCCTTGCCGCTTCTGGTGCTCGATTCGACGATGTATGTGACGCCGAACAATAACAAGCTGTATGCGGTGAAGACTTCAAGCATGGCCTCCAAGTGGACGAGCGCTTTTACGCTTCCCGCTGCCAACACCGGTCCGGCATTTTACGACAATGGTTCAGTCTATGCATCGGCCGGAAGCTACGTGGTAAAAGTGAGCGATGGGGGGGTGTCCGGCAGTCTGGTGTGGCAGTTCGGCGCCAGCGGCACGGTAAACTCGGGAGCCACCTCCTACGGGAAAACGATCTATTTCGGAACGAGCACCGGGTATTATTACGCACTAGACGATGTGTCGCATGGTGTAAAGACAAACTGGCCCCGTACGGGAGCAAGCGGCAACGCCAACGCGGGGCCCTGGATCTATGTACCCACAAGCTCAAGCGACACGCTGGTGATTTTCGGAACGAGTGGGAACAATCTCGACGCGTTTAAGAAACCATAACGCAAATATCAATTAGAAGATATGGGCGCCCCGCTGCATCAACAAAATGAAGGGTTGGGCGTTACCCTCGCTATGCTCGGGTCGTTCTCCCTGCGGGCTCGGCTATTCGCCTCGGTGCTGCCTGCCCTATGGCCTGTCGGCCCGGGTCAGGCAGCCCTGCGCTCTCGCGCACCACTCCGGTCCAACTAACGCGGCGCAGAGGAATGTTGGCTATACGCCAATCACTGCTTTTTCCGATTCGCTTTGATTTTCTCTTTCGTATTCCGCCATCAGCGACGCCCCTGAGGCCGGCAGATTGGTCCGCTCGCGTCGTTCAAGGCCGGCATCTTTTGAGGATTGGGAAGATATCCTGCCGGACGCGTTTGCGAGCGGCCTGGCGGCCTCAGGAATTGGCGGCGCTGCGGGCGCGGCGCGGGGTTCCAAGGGGAGTTCGCTGCAGAACTCCCCTTGGTCGGGGTTCGGGGGTGAAGCTCCCGACATGGTTTGTGCGAAGGCCGCTCTTTATATTCCTTGGCGACCTACACAGAAAAAGATTATTGCTCGGCAGCCGAATACGAAATGATAGTGAGTCCCTCGCGGTTCTCAGAAGTAATGCCCTTGCACGTGCTCAACCACCTCGCCGCCGAGAATATAGTATCTGTCAAGTCTCGTGCTCAGCCCGCACAGGATTTCGTAGGCGATGGTGCCGCACTGCAGAGCGACCTCGTCGGGCGTGATGCATTCTGTTCCCTGGCAGCCGATGGCGACCGCCTCGTCGCCGACGCGGATATCGGTTGACGGCCCGATGTCGGCCATTACATAGTCCATGGTGACCGTGCCCGTCATCGCATAGCGCCTGCCGCCCAGGAGCACCGATCCGACGCCCGTGAGCTTTCGGGGAAGGCCGATGCCGTAGCCGAGGGGGATCGTGGCGATATGGGTTTCCCGGGTCGTTACGTATCTGCCGCCGTAGCTCACCGGCGTGCCCGCCGGGACCAGCTTGATTTTGGAGACAGCTGCCTTGAGCGACACTGCCGGCCGCAGCAGGAGCGGAAATTCCTGGGCCGGGTCCGGCTTGCACCCGTACAGGGTAATGCCCGGCCTCACCAGATTGCATTCCGGGGTAATGGGATATCGCATGAGGGCGGCGCTGTTGGCATAATGGATGTAGCGCGGGGATATGCCGTTCTGGCGGAACAGGTCGAGCGCGGCGCGGAATTTCTTCAACTGGGCCTCTACCGGGCTTGCCGACGGGCCATCGGCGCAGGCAAGGTGCGTGTATGCGCCTTCGCACACCAGCCTCGGTGTGCTGCGAATTTTCCCGACCGCCTCGGAAAGTTCGGATGAAAGCAGGCCGAGCCTTCCCATCCCGGTGTCGATGTTCACGTGAAAGCGGACTGTCCCGCCAGGACCGGCAAAGCCGGCAAGGTCCTGCGCATCGTTGAGGGAAATGCTCACGTTGTTTTCGCAGGCCCAGGCCAATTCGTCTTTGTCGCATGCGCCGAGCACCAGCACCGGCAGGGCGATCCCGCCGTCGCGGATCGTGCGTGCCTCGGCCGCGGTTGCCACCGTGAGCCACGAAACGCCGTTGGCTTCAAGCGTCCTGCTCACGGCCACAGAGCCGCACCCGTAGGCGAGGTCCTTGACAACGGCCATGATGCCTTTTGCAGGACCAATTGCACCGCGGATTTCGGCAAGGTTGTTTAGAATGTTGTCGAGCGAAACTTCGATGCGGGGAGTGGAGGGCGGCGGCCGGTTCATGGAACTATCCTTCGTGATGCAGCCACCGCGGCCGCAAGGCTGCGGGCCTGCTGCGTGATTTGATCGAAGCGGCCCTCGTCGATAAGGCGTTTGTTGATAAGCGAGGATCCGGCAAAGATCGCCCTGGCGCCGGCGGCAAAGTACGCCGCCGCGTTTGCGGCGTTGACCCCGCCGCACGGAAACAGACGCGCGAGGGGAAACGGGGCGAGCAGTGCGCGGATGTAGTCAGGTCCGCCCACCGCGTTGCACGGGAACACCTTTACCGCGTCGGCGCCCGCCTGCATTGCCCGGGCGATTTCGGTAGGAGTGAGAGCGCCGGGGAACACCGGTACACCGCACCTCTTGCATTCGTCAATAACTGCCACGTCGAGATTCGGGGCTACAATATAGCGGGCGCCCGCGGCCGTGGCATCCCGAACCGTGCTCGCGTCGAGCACGGTCCCGGCGCCCAGAAGCAGCGTGTCGCCCAAGGTGTTGGCGATTGCTTCGAGCAGTGCAAGCGATCCGGGAGGCGACAGGGATATTTCCAGGACCGGAATGTTACCCGCAATAAGAGCGTTTGCAACGGCTGCGGCCTTGGCCGCGTCGGATATCCGCATGATGGGGATGATGCCGGTGTCAAGAAGGCGGGCAAAGGTGTCGGAATGTGTCATGCGAGTCGCCGGCCCTTGTTACGACGGTTTTGCGTCGGCGATTTTCCAATCCTCGCCGGTTTTTCTTCTAAAGAAGCACGAGAAATACCCCTCGTGGCACGCCGCTCCCGCCTGATCTATCAGAAACAGCACCGCGTCGCCGTCGCAGTCGATGCGAACTTCACGTACGGTCTGAAAGTGCCCGGAGGTCTCGCCCTTGAGCCAGCGCTTCTTTCGGGAGCGGCTGTAATAAACCATTTTCCCTGTGGAAAGCGTTTCCTGGAGCGTTTCACGATTCATGTATGCAACCATAAGCACGCGGTTTGTCGCGGCGTCCTGAGCGATGGCCGTCACAAGCCCGTTTGCGTCGAATTTAATAGAGTCGATAAGATTCAAGGTAAATCACTTTCTTTTAACTTTCAACTTTTAACTTCTTATCTGCCCGTTCCCCTTCACGATCCATTTGTACGTCGTCAAGTCCGCCACGCCCATGGGGCCGCGGGCGTGGAGTTTGTCGGTGGAAATGCCGATTTCGGCGCCCAGGCCGTATTCGCCACCGTCTGAGAAACGGGTGCTGGCGTTGACCATGACGCTCGAAGAGTCAACCAGGCGCAAGAACAGGTCGGCTTCCTTTTTCGCCTCCGTGACGATGGCATCGGTGTGATGCGAGCCGAAGGTGTTGATATGCTGGATTGCCTCGTTCACGTCCCGCACAACACGGACCGCGAGCCGCAAGTCGAGGTATTCGGCGCGCCAGTCGTCTTCTGTGGCGCGCTTGACGCCAACGACGAGTTTCCGCGTCGCGTAGTCGCCGAACAGCACAACGCCTTTGTCGATGAGCGCGTCGAGGAGCCGCTTCTTGCTTGCGTCCGGCAGCGACGCGTCGAGCAGGAGCGTCTCCATGGCGTTGCACACGGAAGGTCGCTGCACCTTGGCATTCACGACAATGGGAAGGGCTTTGCTGATGTCGGCGCGCCGGGACACAAACACGTGGCACACGCCCTTATAGTGCTTAATCACCGGAATCCGCGATTTTTCCACAACTGCCCGGATCAAGCCTTCGCCGCCGCGGGGAATCACAAGGTCTATTTCCTGGTCTTTGCAAAGAAGAAGATCGATCGCCTTCCGGTCCGTGGTTGGCACGAGCTGGACAACGCCGAGGGGGAGGCCCGCGCGTTCGCAGGCCCTGCCGAACAGCGCGGCGAGCGCCTTATTGGTAAAGAACGCTTCGCTCCCGCCGCGGAGTATCACCGCGTTGCCGGATTTGAGGCACAGCGACGCGGCGTCGACGGTCACGTTCGGACGCGATTCGTAGATGATTGCGATGACGCCGATGGGTACGCGCATTTTGTAAATGGTGAGGCCGTTGGGCCGCACTCGCTCGTCGAAGGTTGCGCCGACTGGAGTGGAAAGCGCCGCCACTTCCTTGAGGCCGCGCTTCATGGACTCGAAGGTTTTGTCGGAAATGGTGAGCCGTTCGATCATGGGGCCGCTGAGCCTCTTGTCTTTGGTGAGCGCCAGGTCCTTGCGGTTTGCCTTTGCGATTGCGGCTTTCTGCTCGTCGAGAAGCGTGGCCACAATGCGCAGGCAATCGCCGATTTTGTCCGGGTCCACGTTCATCAGCAGGCGGCTTGCCGCGCGCGCCTTCTTCGCGATGGCATCGATGGTTTTCGCAAGCGTCAAGGAAGACACAATGGCCTCCGTCCGGTACAGGTATCGATCGCGGGGGGCGCCGCGGCGCGGCGCCTTTGGGGTCGCCGTCGGCGACGCGGGTAAAAATACCTCGTGTGCGGGGTTACAGGATAACCAGATTGTCGCGGTGGACGATTTCGTCGAACGTCTTCTGGCCGAGCCGTTGCGCTATGTCAACTGTTTTGCAGCCGGCGATTTTTTCCGCCTCGTCGGAGGAATAATTGACAAGGCCGCGAGCGACCGCCTGCCTATTCTCGGTCTGGATGTCCACCATGTCGCCCGGCTTGAAGCTGCCGACGATATTTCTGATACCCGCCGGCAAAAGGCTTTTTCCCTGTTTTGCAATGGCGTGCGCGGCGCCATCGTCTATAATGAGCACGCCGGCGGGCTGACCGGTAAATGCGATCCACCGGTGGCGCGCCGGCATCTTTTTCGCCCTCGGAAGAAACAGCGTGCCGGCCTTCGGATCGAGGAGCGCTTCGAGCAGCGTGCGGTGGTACCCGTCTCCGATGAGTGCGAAAATGCCCGCTTTCGAGGCGATTTCCGCGGCGCGGAGTTTGGTGGCCATGCCGCCCACGCTTATGTCGCTCACGCTGCCGGAAGCAAGCTTGTGGACGGCAGCCGTGATGTTCTCCACCAGGGGAATCTGCTGTGCGCCGGGCGTGGTGGTCGGGTTGGCGTCGTACAATCCGTTGATGTCGGTGAGGTTGACAAAAAGGTCGGCCTGCACGAGCAGCGAAATCTGCGCGGCGAGCGTGTCGTTCTCCCCGAAACGGATTTCTTCCACGCCCACCGAATCGTTCTCGTTGATAATGGGGACTGCGCCGCAGTCGAGGAGCTGGAAGAGCGTGTTCCGCAGGTTGAGATACCGTTGCTTGTCCCGCAGGTCGTCCCAGGTGAGCAGCACCTGGCCGATGGGAATATGGTGCCGGGTGAAATGGGTGTCGTAGCCGTTCATGAGCCGGATCTGGCCCACGGCCGCGCATGCCTGTTTCGCCGGGATGGTTGCGGGCCGTTTTGCGAGTCCCAGCACCTGCATGCCGTGGGCGATTGCGCCCGACGACACGAGCAGGACCCGCTTTCCCGAACGCTTGAGTATTGCAATGGAGTCGACAAGAGAGCGGAGACGCCTGGTGTGCGGCACATTGTCCGGTGACGTGAGGATCCTGCTGCCGACTTTGACGACTATGGTTGTGCTGTGTGCGATTTCCTGTCGAAACACGTGAGAAAAACCTTTCGGTTTATAATCTGTTGGACGCCGAATGCTTCTCCGCAACGAGGTGAAAGACGCTCCGGAAAGGAATCTCTTGTCTGGCGGCTGGTCGGTACGGCCTTTGCGACTGGCGCCGCCGGGAGCATGGTCAGCGGGTCTTTTCCATTTTGACAATTGTCTGTTCGAGTTCGCTGATCTTCTTGAGCAGGGCCGATTTCTCCAGGTCAAGCGAATCGCGCTCGGTTGAGCACCGCTGGATAGATTCGAGTAAAGTGTCGAGACTGCCGGTCGCGGCTGCGGACTTGTACTGGAGCCGTTTCACCCGGGCCGTTGTTTCGTCGTATTGCTCTTCGAAGCTTTTGAGGACCACCAGTATTTTGGAATAGGTGTTTACCTCGCCGATGAGTTTGTCATCGGCGTACCTCACCCGGTACGAATTGAATGCATCCAGCGAAGCCTTCGGATCTGCCTTGGGATTGTCGTAATAAATATTGATGTAACCGATTTTGAACAATGCCTGCTTGGCGGCCTCGGTTTGCGAATACGACGGAGAGCTAACGAGTTCCTGATAAATCTTGAGAGCTTCGGCATACCGCTTCTGGTCGAATTTCTCATCGGCATCCGCCAGAAGCCGGCGCTCGTAGGTGTACTGCGCCACGCGATTGGCCGCGCAGCCGCACACGGTGATGCATGCGAGCACGACCGTAAACCTCAGTACAGACGTCACGAGTGCTGTTGTTCTCGAGGGCATCGCTGTTTCCTTACCTGCATGGAGTCAAGGCGGTCAATTTTCCGCCGACTTGTCGAGGTTGATCATCTGTTCACCGCTCGACGTGTATTCTTCCACGATGGGATTGCGTATTTCGCGGAGTTTGCGCGTGACGTTGGATATCCGCTCGGTTTCTTCCAGGATCACCTTCACCCGTTCCTTCATTTCTTCGGGATAGTCGGTCATCGACATTTCGAGAAACTGCGCGTTACCCGAAATAATCATGAGGGGATTGTTGATTTCGTGATTTACCGATGCAACTACTTCGCCGATTGCGGCCAGCCGCTTGGATTTCACCAGTTCTTCCTGCGCTTTTCTCAGATCGAGGGCCATGTCGTGGAACGCGCCGGCCAGGTCACCGATCTCGTCGCCAGGGTAGCCCGAAGGGTCGAAGGAGAAGTCGCCTTTGCCGATGGCGCTCGCCGACACCTTGAGGCGGCGCAGCGAATTGGTCATGAGGCGTGAGAAAAACAAGGCAAACCAGACCGCGACGAAGATCACGATCCCCAGAATGATCATCGTCATCTGTTTGATTTCGGTGATCCGCCGTTCGGCGTCTTTGATGACGCTCTTGGTCTGCTCATCGATAAGGGCATCGGTTTCCTTGAGGGACTTGTTGACCATTTGGTCGGCCGAATCGAGCACGAGGGTAAGCGGAACGCCCTTGTCGTTGGAGATGAGCTTCATGGAATCGGGCGGCTTGCCCGAGAATGCGAGCTGCGCAAACGACTTATCGTACAGTTCTATGTTGTTGACCATGGTTGTCATGAGGGACAGGAGCTTCATGTGGTTTTCGTAATGCGAGGAGCCCGCAACGTTTTTGTGGAACACCGCGGAATCGAGAGTGGAAATCACGCTCATTTCGTCGCTCACGGAATCGAGCAGCTGCAGCACGATTCTGCCCGTCTGCCGGAAATTCTCCACCGATTCCGACTTGCCAATGGCCTCATACGAGGTGAGGCTCCGTCGCTTGTCGCTTTGGAGATTGGCGACCCGCAGGAGGCCGTTTTTCACCTCGTCCTGCCGCTTGAGGATGTTGGCGACGCCGTTCAAGTCGGACAGCTTATTGACAATCACGACATATGTGACGTTGAGGAGGATAACAAAGAGAAATCCCAGAAACAGCTTGGAAGAAATTGTGAGACGCATAGCGATGTCGGGCAAACCTCAGCGCTTAAGTGAGCAGGGCCGCGGCGCGGCAAAAGTTCATCTCAAAAATCGTGCCCCGCCGAAAGATAAAACAGGTTCTCGGAAAGAATGTTAAGGTCCGGGTTGAGATTGTTCCTCAGGAGCCTTCCCCACGAAAAACGGAGCGGCCCCACCGGCGTTATCCAGGCAATCCCGAGACCCATTCCCACGGGTGCATCGCTCAGGAACTCACTACCGAGTACTCCGATGCTTCCGCTTGCCAGCTTGTCGAGCTTCCACCGGTCGTCCCACGGCCAGGCATATCCCCAGTCGATGGAACACAAGAAATATATCCCCTGCTGAATTTGCAAGCGGTAATTGCCGCGCAGGAGAAGCGCGATGTCGCCGGGCAGGGTCCTCTGCCGCAGACCGAAAAACGGAAGACAGTTATAAACGTCTATGTCTTTGAATTGTTCTTCCGGTACTGTTCCGCCAAGGTACACCTTTTCGACGTCGGGCATCGACGAGGACGCCCAGACGAAGTGCAACTGGGGCGAAAACGTATGAATCTTCGCCACTGTAAAGTATGGAGTCGTCCCGCCGTCGAGCTTGGCAAATGTTTCGGTACCGGTAACCACGTCGTGCGCAAAGCCTAAGGTAATATAGGTCTTTTGCCCTTTTTCTGGAAAGGGAAATCTGTCAAGGTCGTCGCCGGTGAGCCGCACCATCACATACTGCATGCCCTTTTCGAACCCGCCGAAGGGGTTTTTGAGCCCGGACGACTCGTACACCGAGAATTTTTCGGCCCGTATGCCGCCTTCCAGCATCAGGAACCGATCGAGTTGCATTCCCGCGAGCGCCAGCACGCCGCCTCGTACCAAAGTCTGTTCTTCCAGTGTTACCCGGGTGATGGTTGAATCAATCGGGTCCGGGGATTGCTTACGCGTCACTACTCCTTCGCGGGAAATGTACCCCTGCACCTGTACCATGTTTGCGAACGCAGAGGAGAAGACATGCGATTGCTGCAGCGCCAACGCATACTTTTCGCGCAGAAGCCCGTATTGGATATGCAACGTGGTAAGAATGCCGAGTCCGAAGAGATTTTCGTAGGCCGGCTGGATATAACCTTCCAGCAGGTGATACTCATCGAACCGCAGGCCCACCCTTGCGCGCCAGAATTCCTTTTCGGTAACGGTAACTTCGACAACGCCGTTTGAATCCGGACTTACTTCCACATTCCTGAACAGGCCCGAAGCATACAAGGCCGAAATCGCTTTGGACAGCGCATGCGTTGTGATGGTATCGCCGACCCTGATGCCGATCATGGACTGAACGGTGGAGAGTCGCGTTGCGGCGTTTCCGTGTACCGCGACCCTGTGGACCGTGGCCGGAGAAAAGGTGACGATGGTGCCGGAGTCGATTCCGGGCGTAAAATACATATGAGCAAACGGGAATCCTTTCTCACCCAGGATGCGGAGAGCCGTCTTCCGAGAGGCATCTCCTGTCAAAGGTCCGCGCGCCTCACTCAGGGCCGCCGACAGCGCTGCTGCCGTTGCCGGAGGAACGCCGCGGAATCGCAGGGGCAGGGCAAGCGCATCGGCGCTGCGGCACCCGGGGGCCGATACGCCGGTATCGGCCGAAATTGCGGCGCGGATGTCGGCCATGCGCTGCATCGTGGCAGCGTAGCCGCGGGCGACCATGGTATCGATGCGCGAAAAGTCGGTGTTCACAAATCCGGCGAGGTCGGGCGTGATCACTGCGGAAGCGAGGGCGCGTTCGGCAGCCTTCTGTTTTTTCAATCCAATATTGACTACCTGGTCCATGAGGCGCACCGGATTGTCCAGCTCCTGCCTGTTCCACAGGGGAGACGTGACGTCCACGGCGACAACTGCGTAGCCGGGAAACTGCTCGCGGCAGGTTTCCACCGGAATGTTGGAGAGCAGTCCGCCGTCCATAAGGAGCATGGTGTCAATTTTTACGGGTGAGAAAATGAGCGGAAACCCGCAAGATGCGCGCACGGCGGTAGTCAGGTCGCCCCGGGAGAAGATCACCCTGGCGCCGGTGAGGATATTCGTCGACACGATGCGCAGCGGGATGGGCAGGCTGTCGAAGTCTTTGCCGGCGAGGTATTGGACAGACGCGAATCTTGGTCCCAGCACGTTGTAAAACACCTGGCCGTCGGAAATGGATTGCGGCAGGAGCATGGTGAGGTTCTTGTCGAACCGCACCTCAAAAAGGTAGTTCCCCGACGCATCCTTCTGGCTCATGAGAAGGTCTTTGCGGGGCACCGAGTTTACGTAAACACTGCTCCAGTCAAGAGTCTTGGCGAAACGAAGGATGCTGTCCGAACTGTAACCGGCTGCATAGAGGCTGCCGATAATTGCGCCCATGCTCGTTCCAACAATTGCATCCGGCCTGATTCCCTGCTGCTCCAGTGCCCGTATCGTTCCGATCTGGGCGAGTCCCCGGGCGCCGCCGCCACTCAACACGAGAGCGACGCATTTCTTTTGTGCCGATTCGGCAGGCGCGGCGAATGCCGACGCAAACAGTAAGACCGCGGGGAGCAGATTAACAGGGTGGCGAAACAATGACATAAGGGGACCTCTAAAAATTGTCGCGATGTCATTGCGAGGAGCATAGCGACGCGGCAATCTCCCGTAGTTCTTTGCAAAAACGCGAGATTGCTTCGCTTTGCTCGCAATGACAAAACGCGTTTTTGAATATTTAGAGGTCCCCATAATACCCTTACCTCAATGTCCCGGTGAGAATTCCCCAGGCAACAATTTCTTTGGGCCCCTGGTAGAGATTCACCTTGTCCCACAGCGCGTAGGACGAAAAATTCTTTTCGCAAAGGTTCGTGAGATTGGGGTCATCCGTGGAATGAAGGAAGATAACCTTGGCCGCCACCGGCGGCCGCCTTTCGGGCCATAGGGCGTATTGGCTCCCGCGCGACGCGAAGTTGAGAGTAAATGTCCGGGGATGATCGGGGAGATAAAATGCCAACAGTGCCGCATCCTGATACCTGTTGGCACAGACGGGAAGGGTGTGGCTCGGATCGATGCGGGTCCGTACCATGTTTATCTCGCCGGCCAGCGCCTTCCATCCGCGTGCCTGCGCACCAGGATCGTTTTGCGCGGCAAGCGGCAAAAACGGTACACGGATCTCCACGAGGACGGCGGCGGTGGTGACGGCCGCAAAGACGATTGAGAACACGGTGAACCGCCGGAGGAACACGCTTTTCTTTGTGTCAAGGTGCTCAAGGACAATCGGAATAAGCATGAGCCCGCTCATGTATGCGCCTGCGGCCCAGTTCGCCTCGACCTTTTTTTGAAGGCTGGAGAGAAGGAAAAAGCAAAATGGAACGAGAAAGAATACAACCGGATACAAAGCGTGCGCTCCTCCGGCTTTCTTTCTGAGAATCGAATCCAGAGCGAACCCCAGGAGTATCATCGGGACAAGCGATAGCACGCCCAACTGGCCGGCGACAAATTCGCCAAGCAGATCGAAATGCAGCGCCGCGTGCGAATCAACGCCGTGCTGCAATTGGAAGAGAATGCTTTCCCAGTGATGACGATGGTTCCAGACGAGGTTGGGCATCCACACCAGCGCGCCGATGGCGAAGGAGATCCAGGGTTGCCATCGCCCAATCCAACGACGGTGGTCTCTTGATATAATGATAAAGACGACGAGCGATGCCGGGAAAAGTACGAAGGTGTATTTCGAAAGCATGCCCAGGCCGCACAATACGCCCAGCAAAAGCCACCAGAAGGTTTTTGATTCGAACACGGCCTTGTACCCGGCGAGGAGCGACAGCGACCAGAAAAGCACGAGCGGGATGTCCGGCGTTGCAAGCATCGAACCGACGCCGAAAAGAAGGATGACATTGGACAATACTGCCCAGGTGATAAGGGGAAAGGCAGTTCGCACGAATTTCTTGAGGAGAAGGTACGAAGCCACCGAGGCGCCCAGCGCGGCTCCGCACATGAGGAACCTGACGCCCAGGACCGTGTCTCCGAACAGCGCGCGCGACAAGGCTATAAACCATGCAATCATGGGCGGGTGGTCGAAATAGCCGAAGGCGGGGCTCCTCGACCATTCCCAGTAGTAAGCTTCGTCGGGCAGGAGACCCAGAAAGCCTGCGTACACCAGCCGAAAGACGAACAGGGCGGCAAGCAGCGCGTAAACGAGGATGTCGGTACGCTTGGAATCCGGTCGCGCGGTTTCGAACAGCGATGAGGTGTTATCCGGTTGCCTGTTTATACGAACCCCGCGTTCCTTTAAGGGGGAGATGCCCGTTTGCACGCCGGCATCAAATGGTCAAAAAAAAATACTATCCGGCGCGGCGTGAAATGCCTTTTGTTAATGGAAAACTTTTCGTATTTTCCATCAGAGATCGCCCCCGGGGGAAAAATCGTGAAGATCATAGAGTCTCCGCATCGGCGCCGTTGGCCTGTCGCGCAGCTTTTCGCGCTCACGTTCTGCTGCGCCGCATGGCCTCTGTCAATCCGCACAACAGTGCTTCCGCGCGATATGCACGAGGCCGAAATCATGCTCAGGGAAGGCTCGCTCGATTCCCTCGAATGGGATCTTTTGCAACCGTATTATGTTGCGCCCATCAATGTGCCGCAGGGCGAACTGGCCCTTCTGTGCGACCTGTTCGACATGCGGCTGGGGAACCTTCCCGTGTCGCAGGAGCAGCTCTCCGTGTACCAGCCCTGGGACACGGCCGCGCGGGACCGTTTCTTTGCCGACTATCCTGAGCTTGTCAAATACGAACCGATCCTTTCGTTTTCCCGGACCGGGGTCCGGCATGATGCAACCGCGGGCATGGCCGTATCGGCGGATAACCGGTTGCGCGCCACGGCATCGTCCCGGTTTTCGGTGCAGCCTGCCGCCGGCGTGCTCGTGAACGGCAGCATCGGCCACGGCGATACCGCGGATTTGTGGGTCAAGCGAAGCGTTTCGGTATCGGTGCCGAACATCCTCTCCATCGTGGCCGGCAATTTTGCAATGGCCGAGGATAACGGACTGTTTTATGGCTATTTTCCCGGCGGGTCCGGCCCGGTCACCACCTTTTCAAACTGGAAATACTCCGGCTCCCGCGCCTGGAACGGGTTGTGCATCCGGTCCGACCGCTGGAAAGCGGCCCGGGTCTCGGCTTTTTACCATGAACGTTTCACGGAGCAGGCCCTTGGCATGTTTTGCGACGCAGGGCCGTCGGAAGCGCTGCGGGTAACTACCGGTGTTTCCAGGATCGCACACGGCGCGTCCGACAGCATGCCGCCCGCAAACGATATCTATTTTCACTGCGGCCTGTCCGGCTCGGCGTCGGGCTTCGACTACTCCGTAAACGGGGGCTCGGCCAAGAGCAATCCGCTGGCGGTTCCCGTCACCGCGCAATGCGGCCGCAAAAGCGGAAGCGCGTCATTCAGCGTGCTTGTCGCGCGCATTCCGGGCGGCCTTGTCCTGTCGCGGAGCAAGATCGCGTTCGACTGCCGCAACGAACTTGACATGAGCGACAGTGCGGCCCGGGGTGACCTTACGGTCGCCGATTGCCGCACCTCCCTCACGCTCTCCCGCGCCTTTGCTACGTCGTTGTCGATGTCCTACATAGCTTCGGAAAACCGTGAGGCCCTTGCGGCGGGCGCCGGCGCGTCCGGAAAGGGATGGGTGGATTACCGGGTATCGTATGCGTATCATATGTCCACGGCCTCGCAGCAGGAAACCCACAAGGCAAGTTTTTCAATCGAGCGGTCCCTGTCACGATTTGTTAGACCCGGGATCTTGGGCGACTGTTACCTCACCAGCGCGGGATTCGGCAGCGTTCGCGGCCGGCTGCCGATGACTGTGTCGTGGCCGGGCGTGCTGCTTGTGACGCCGTATGCCGAAGTGTATGCGAACACGTCGCAGGCGAGATCGTACACGGCGGGACTCAAAGAGGAACTCCATATTTCCGACAGAACGTGGTGCAATTGCGATGCGTCAACGTCTCTGGATCAAACCAACGCACAGGAGTGGAACATCAATGCGAGGGCTTATTTCTGTTTTTAGGTGTGCGGCGGCGTGCGCACTGGTGTGCTCATCGTGCGGCACGCAAGGGCCCGCCTCCGGCGGCCCCGGTCTGCAATTCGTTGTGGTGGACGTAGGCGAGGGACTGTCGCAAATTGTAACTTCGGGGGGTGAAGCGGTTGTCTTTGACATGGGCGACACCGGCGCTTCGAAACAATGGATGGAAGCCTACGGCCGCCTGGGCGCGCCGCATATCCGCACCATTGTGATATCGCACAGCCATGTCGACCACATGGGCGGCCTGCGGGCGCTGCCCGACTCGCTGCGCTTTTCCGGCGACATTGCCGCCAGCATCTTCGAAGACACCGCGCTCATTCGCTCCACGTGCGGCGCGTGGGCGCCCCGCGTTCGGTTCAAGACCATTGCCCGCGGCGACACGGTTGCATTGCCCGGTGAATCGGCCGCACGCTGCCTGTGGCCGCCCAGAAACCTGTCTGTCCAGCTGCCCCTTCTTGACGATGACAAGAATACGTACAGTCTCTGCTTTCTTGCGCAATATCAATCGACATCGGTGCTTATTACCTCGGACATCGATACAATCGCCGAACAGGAACTTGCCGCGCGGGACGGATTCGGCCTCATGGCCGATATCATCGTCGTTCCGCATCACGGGTCGGGCGGGTCGGTGAGCCCGGTGTTCTACGGCTCTGTGGCGCCATCCATCGGCATCATTTCCTGCGCCGCCCAGAATGCGTACGGCCATCCCGCGGCCATCGTGCTGGACATGCTGTTTCAAATGCACGTAGCCCTGCACCAGACCGCCCTGGAGGGAACAATAACGGCCTACACGAATGGATACTATTGGACGGTGGCGGGGGAAAACAGCTATTGACCGAACCGGAATACAAATGCGACGGGCGCTCGACTGCTTTGCGCAATCGAGCGCCCGTTGTATTGATCAATCAAACGGATTTGCTAAATGCTAACTAAATTTCCGTGTGCTTACCACGCGCGCTGACCGCCGCCTCTGTTGCCGCGGAAACCGCCGCCGCCACCACCGCCACGATTCTCGGTGCGGGGTCGGGCCTCGTTCACCGTGAGCGGACGGCCTTTGAAATCCTTGCTGTTCAGGGCCGCGATTGCGGCTTGCGCTTCGGCGTCCTGAGGCATTTCGACAAACGCGAATCCCCTGGGCCTACCGGTAAATTTGTCTTCGATGATCGATACGGAAGCGACTTGTCCGTGGGCCTCAAAAAGCTGCCGAAGGTCACTCTCGCCGGCATCGAACGACAAATTACCAACATAAATGTTCATACGAAACACCTCTCTTGAAACTGTGATTGTAAAGAGCCACCCGGCTCATCGGCACGTTTTGCCTGGATGGGAATATAACTTATTGCGCGGGGGAAGACAATGGAAAGCAAAGAGAAAGTTGCTTTTTGAGCGAGGCCGGATCGAGCACGCCTCGTCGCATCACCACAAATGATAATTCACCCTGAGCCCGAAACCGGTAAAGTCTCCATAGTATGCGTCAACCAGTATTTCGAACCCTTCATATTTGTACCCGGTGCCGACGCAGAGGTTATGGCTCCAGCGTATCCCGGACGATTTCACGCTGTGCCAGCCGCTGTTTCCCAGATACGCCAAATCGGCATTATCCCGGTAGTAGGTGGTCACGCTGTCGCTTTGGTATTCCGTTACGTTCATGAGATAGGTGTAATAGGAGCAGCGAACAAGGAAGCCGCCAAGGAGCAGCGATACTCCTTCGTCAATACTGCATACCCGTTTTCTTTCGGTTCTGCCGATTGCGCTGTCGAACCGGACGGTGTCAACGAGAACGGGGTCCGCGGTGTTTCGCGTATCGCGGGTTGACGACCATGCGTCTCCCAGCGTACGATTGTCGTTGGTGCTAAACGGAAGACCGCAGGAAACCGACACCTCCAGGAGTTTGTTGAAACTCAGGACACCGGCGCCGAAAAGGAAATCATTGGAATAGGATTTTTCCTTGCCGAAAAGATCCGAGGTCCCGTCCGTGAAGGAATACCCGGCAAACAGGGTGGTGTTGCTGAAAAAAAGACTCGCAATGTCGTTTGAACCCGCTGAGGAGGATGTTGCAACGAGCAGCAGGACAAACAGGAGAGTTCGCATGAGTTCCTTATTCGGGAAAACGGGACGAGACGCGCACTCGGTCAGATGCTGAATCCCAAAGTTTGCACATTCCCCGAAGGTTCGCTGTCGCGNNTTAGCAAACGACTATAAACTTCTTCTTCCTTAGGGATGGAAGATGCCCCGCAGCTTGCTGCGGGGCATCTTCAATATACCCGTTGCAAAACAGGGAAATGCGCTTTGCAGGGAGGTGAACCGGGCGACAAAAGTAGGGAGACTAAGGGGCCTTGCACTACACGATGTTCTCTTGCAGGCGCAAGGAGGCACAGAGTATCTTCGGAAGAACAGAGGCCCGGGCTTCGGGTTCGTGGCCCCATGCCACCGGGTTGCCAGAGGCTTAACCGTGTCTCCCGGGACGACAAAGCGGGAGCGCCCTCAATGGTGCGAATCACAACCGGTCACAAGGAGAGTCGCGCGATGGAAACCGCCCCGGAAATTTCGGTGGTCGTGCCTCTTTACAATGAGGAGAAGACCGCGGAAGAACTCGTCGCTTCTGTGAAGTCCACACTGGAAGAAATCGGCGGCACATGGGAACTGGTGCTGGTGAGCGACGGGTCGACCGACCGGACCGATGCGCTCCTGCAGGAGGCCTCGCGGCTTGACACGCGCGTTAAGCTCGTGGTCCTTTCTCGGAATTTCGGCCAGCAGGCCGCGTTGTGCGCAGGCATGGATTATGCGCGCGGAAGATCCGTGATCACCATGGACGCCGATTTGCAGCACCCGCCCGAGGTGCTCAAGGAGATGGTTCGGTTGTGGCGCGGCGGTTACGAAGTAGTGTTTACTGTCCGTAAAGGCGCGGCAGGGGCGGGGTGGCTCAAACGTCTCACGTCGAACCTTTTCTACAGGGTTCTGCGGCGCCTTTCGCGAATCGACGTGCGCGCGGGCGCTGCGGATTTCCGGCTGCTCGACCGCGCCGTGGTGGAATGCCTGGGAGGGTTTCACGAACGTCACCTGTTTTACCGCGGCCTGGTAAACTGGGTGGGGTTTCGCCAGATTCCGCTGGAATATGCGGCCACACCGCGGTTTGCGGGAAAGTCCAAGTACACCTATAAGAAGATGCTGTCCCTGGCCGAAGACGCGCTGCTTTCTTTTAGCGAACTTCCCTTGAAGCTGGCCATTGTCGCCGGGTCGCTCGCCATGCTCCTGGTGCTGGCCTACGCCGTGCACATCACCGTGCTTTTTGCTCTCGGCGAACACGTGGAGCCCGGTTGGACCTCGCTCATGTGCGTTCTCCTTATTTTCGGCAGCACGATCCTCCTGTCTCTCGGTGTGATCGGGCTCTATATCGGCCGCATTTACGAAGAAGTAAAGCGGCGGCCGCGGTACATTGTCCGGCGCGACTTCGGATTTGAACGGCCGCCCGAGGTGCGCGACTAAGTCAGCGATCCTTTGATCCGCCGCCGGCCTCTTTGTCCTTCGCACCCGTCCTTTGGAGGAGAAAGACCCCGTCCTGCGCTTCCAGCAGGTTATACGAGCCGTTTTTCTGGAGCGCTTCGAATCCCGCCCGTTGCTCTTCGGGAGTATACCAATCCCACCATTGTTGTCTCAGTGTGTCGACAAGCACATAGTCCGGTTGGATGGACGGGGAAAAACGGGGGAAAAGGAAATACCATTTTCTGGTGAGAAGATGCGAGCTGAATCGGCTGGAGCTCATCACCGGCGCGTCCGGCGGGATCTTCCTTATCAACTGATCGCATATCCGGTCGTGCGCGGTAGCAACGAACCGCTGGCGCTCTATCCAGAAACACCGTGCCGGAAATGCATGCCCCTGCAGCAGGAAGGTGAGGAGCGCGGCAACGGTCGCCGCGATCAAAACGAACCTGCGACGCGACTGGTTGGTGAGCGAGCCGACAAACGAAATAAACGCGTACACCACAAACGGCACAAACAGCGCTTCGCGGTGGAGGAGAAGTTCGATGCCGCTTGCCGAAAGCCCGTCTTTCAGTTCGATCAAAATTCCTGCGGCAAGAATGTACGGCCTCAGCACCGGTACCAGGGCAAAGGGAAGGAGCATCGACGTAAAGCCGATCACGTTGTTAGGACGGAAAAGAACCGAGGCGATGACTCCCGGGTGAAGAAAGGGAAACAGGACCAATGCCGCCAGCCCGCCGCCGTGCGGGAGAAACCCGTAATTGTCGCCGATGACCACCGGCTGGAATCCGCGGTTGAAAAAGGGCACCCCGACCTTGACGACAAAGAAAAACCAGGCAAGGCCGGCCACGGTTGTCGCCATGCCCGCTTTCCGGTTCTTCCCGAAAAGGTAGATGCCGTAGCCCGCATACGCAAGACCCGCGTATTCTTTACACATAAGAGCAAGCCCGGCCGTGACCGCAAACATGCCCCATCGCTTGCTGTCTGCGCTATAGAAACTCAGCAGCATAAACACCATGGCAAACACGTCCGAATGTACGGCCTCGAGATTCACGCAATGTACGGGGAGATACAGCAGAAACACGATGCCGATCACCGCGGCTGAAGCGGCGCCCGTGCGTTGCTTTGCAAGGAGGAATGCCGCGCCCGCAGCGGCGCCCACAAACAGGGTCTCCAGCCAGAGCAGCCAGCGCGGATCGTTCCACAGGAAGCTCAAAGGTGAAAGCACCAGGTAGATAAGGGGCCAATGCCATTGCAGGAAACTCGTCTCATGCGACATCATATCGATGATCCGGAAGGGCCATGCCCGCAGGCTTTGCCAGAAAGGCGGAAATTCGAACGAGAAATCGACCCATTCGATCGTGTAGGCATTGTAGAGTGCGGTGAGCTGGAACCCGAGCAGGACCACATAGACGGCCACAGACACCGCAAACAGCGCCGTGAGCGCGGCGCGGAGGCTCCGGGCTTTTTTGACAAGCGGTTCGATCCGCGCGGCGCACCCGTAGGCGCAGAGGCAAACGCAGCCCGCGTAGCACAGCAGGTCAATCCAGGCGTTGATTGCCGAGCCTTTGGGACAGCGCATCGCAACGGGCATCAGATACAGCGCGATTGCCGGAAAATTGCTTAATGCGAGACGCTTGCGCTGAGCGGAATCGCACCGCCTGAGAATGTTCAGATCGCAAACAATAACGGCGCAGCTCGCTGCGACTGCGGCCGCAACAAGCAGCCAGCCGAGCGTTCCGGTGATGCGATCGGGAACGCCGCATGCCGCGATGACGATTCCGCAGACCAGGAAGCAAAGGGAGGCATAATTGATCCGCAGGTTTGCGCCCGCAGCCGGATGGGCTTGGGTCTCTGTCATGGGTAAAGCAAGCCTCCTGGGGTTCCTGCGCATCAGTTTAATGGTATCATAAGTGGTGGATTTCGTCATCTAAATCCGTTGGGCCGTGCGCAGTTAAGGCGGGGTTTGACAATCCGCACGGTAGACTCTATTTTCTGTTTCGTTACCGACACTGTGCGGGACAACGGAGGAACTTGTGTTTGTAAAAAGAACGTTTTTCCCGCGGCTGCGTCGCCTGCGATGGCGTATTCTTGCAGTTGCCGGTGCAATCCTTGTGTGGGCAAGTTTATACGCCGATTGCTGGCACGTTGTGAGTCCGTATTGGTTCGGGAAGCATTTTCTGGATACCGAATATCTGGTTCTCGGACGTTGCAATCTCGCTCGTCAACATGGCTGTCTGTTTGCCGACGGGGGGTTGGCCGGCAGCATTACGGGCATTTATCCGCGGTACGAGGCTCAATACGATTGTTTTTTCAACGCTTCGGTTATAGACAGTGCGGCCTCCCGGTACTCTCCATACATGTCCCAGTCTTGTTTCCAAACTGTTCTTCTATCGCTGGCAGACAGGATTCTTCCTCTCGCGCCTTATCAGCGATTCGCGCTGTTCCGTGCTACTACCGCTTTGCTGGCAACCCTGTCGTTCATGCTCCTGGTGTACTGGATCCACAGGAAATTCGGCGCCGTGGCCGCGGTGCTGGCGTTTTGTTCGGTTATCAGCTCTCCCTTCATCACCGTCTTTGGACGCAATCTCTGGTTTCAGTCGTGGACCTATCTGCTTCCCTTCTTTGCCGTTGCCTGGAGAATAAAGCGGATGCGGCCGAACGCGCCCATCTCATTTCGCACGGATTTCCTGGTTGTTGGTGCGGCGGTACTTGTCAAATGTATGTTGAACGGTTACGAATATGTGACAACGGCGGTCCTCGCGATTCTTTCGCCCTACGTGTACGACTGGTGTCTGCGGCAACGCAGTCTCAAACACATTGCCGCGCAGGCCGGGAGCGCCCTGGGCGGCGCGGCCTGCGCGATCGCCATCACCTGCGTTATTCTGGTAGGACAAATCTCCGCGGTAAAAGGTTCGCCCAAAGCGGGAATAGACTACCTGCTGCAAACAGCCGAAGAACGAATGTACGGGAATCCGGAAAAGCATGTGGAATCGATATCGGCAAGTTTGCATGCGTCAACGGCAAGCGTGGTTTCTCTGTATCTGAGGGGACGCATGTTCGAGTACGGACTCATCAACTGGGAACGGGGAGAGGTGGTTCCCTGGCGATGGCTGCGCAGCTCGGTGAGATTTGCGCACCTGATCATTCTCACCTTGCTTGCATCGTGCGTATTGCTCTGGTCGGCGCGGCGCTGCGGATCTGAGCGGCGCCGCATTATCGCGGCAGTTGCCTCTACCGGCATTTCGATTGCGGCGCCGCTGTCGTGGATCGTGCTTTTCAAGGCGCACGCATTCGTTCACCCGCATCTCGACACCATCGTCTGGTATGTGCCTTTTGTCCCGATGGCCGCCGGGCTTTGCGGACTTGCAATCTCCCGATGGTGCGCCATTCTATCGGGGAAATCAGATTGCGGTCCCGCATAAGTATGCGACGTTTCCCGGATCATTTTCCTTTCGCGGTCTCACGCTTACTTCGTTGCAACAAACGGCGAAGACAGAGCAAAGGCGTCGCCCGTAATTGACATTAGATACAGGCCGCTTGACAATCCGGCTATTGGAATATTCAGCTCGCCGTTATGAACCTGATGCCTCTTCTTGTTTTCAGGTGTCTTCTCGTTACCGGCTCGAAACGGCTTTTCCCGCTCACCGGAGTAAATCCTCGGTTTCACCTTCCGGTAACTGCCTGTGCTCCCAGGGCAACGGCACGCCCGCGCACGTCGGGCCTCTTCGTGATGTCGCCGGATACTCCGGCATTTGGAACCAGCATCGACTTGTAGATCATTCCGGTGTAGTCGGCAGTCAGACGAAAGGGCGCTTCCAGCTCTTTGAGTCCCGCATCCTCATAGGCGCTCGCCAGCAGGACAAGTGTTTTTCCCTTGAGTTTTGTTTCCATGGTGTTCTTGTCGTTGTCCCACTTGTAGAGTGAAAACATCCGGTCCACCACTGCCTTCAGTTGCGAACTCATTGCGAAAAAGTAGAGAGGCGTGGCCATGACGATGACGTCCGCTTCGTTCATTCCCAACAACGCTTCGGCAACGTCGTCCTTGAAAACGCAGCCGTACTCCTCTTTCTTCTGACATGCCCGGCACGACTGGCATCCCGCCACGCTTGATTTCAGCTCAGAAGCGCGAAGAACAGTAACCTGCGCGCCAAGGCCGGCGGCACCCTCGGAAAACCATTGGATCAGTTTGTCCGTATTGCCGTTCTTCTTGGGACTTCCCGAAATAGCGATCACTTTCTTGTTGGACGAGCCCACGTGTTGTTCTCCCTTCTCCGCTTGCCGGAATTCTTGACAATCGCCCGTTCGTTGTTCCAATTGATAAAATACGCCTTTAGAATGTCGCTATCAAACAAAAACCGAATTTCTCTAAAGGGTACCTTCAAATATTGAACGACCCCGCAGCAGCACGACTACGACTGCCACGCTTCTCGCAACGCCCCCAGGGCAATTTCTAAAGGTCCGCTAGAGAAGACCTTCTTCCGGCAGAAAGCCCAGAGAGCCAAGACGTTTTGTAGTAGGTATGGGGAAGAGTGGGTGAGTGGAGATGAAGAATGTACCCGGGACCGGAATCGGTATGCAGCAAAAAAGCCGCGGTATGTGTGGGATGACTTCTGCCGGGATATCCAGTGGGTCAAACTCCTACAAAGGCGATTCCCGCATTCCCTCCTTCGGTAACGCTTCCGGCAACATTCATTAGGATATTCCTCGCGCATCGTGTCCGCCGCACGATGCGGGGAATAGGCTCGTATTGGGATTCATGAAATCGTCCCGGTACTCCTGGAAATGGCCTGCATGACTTTCCGTTTCAACCCTCCGCCGCATGGCTTGGGGGATCTCAATGTCATTAAATGTATAAGATCTCTTTGAAGAAGTTCTTAACGAAAGTGACAAAATAGTGGGAAAAAACGACTACGTGAAAGCCTGATTCAATTGCCGGCAAAGGAGGAAGATCGGAAACTTGCATTTTGGCACCCTTATAACCATATTTAAAATGAAGGGATGAGCGACACGGGGGACTTTAAATGAGTATTGCAAGAAAAAATACCGGCACACCAGGGCCTGCTCGCAGGTCCTTGTTGTGTGCCCGGGAAGTGCTTATCGACAACGTCCTTCCCCTGAACCGGCACGTCCAGATTTACGAAAAGAAACATTTTGTTAATCGGCCCTACCATTATCACTATCACCTCACAAACCAGTTGTTATATGTGATAGATGGGGAAGGACAGCTGCACCTCAAGAAGAAAGACTTGGACATCAGAAAACACGATTTGATCATAATGATGAAAAACGTGCGCCATCAGCTTTCATACAAGGCAAAATGCCAGCCGACGGTGAGCGTCATCAATTTTTCGGACGATATTTTCGACGGTTTTTCCTTTGGGAAATCGCTGCTAAGCTTTTTGAGAACGCTCAAGGAAGAAAAGGCTGTCGTTTCCACCAACAATTACCGGCTGATAGATGTGCCTCTTCTGCTTAAGGAAATGCTTTTTGAAATCAAGGGCGAGGTCAAGGAATGCCAGCAGTTGACCATTCTAAAGCTGCTCGAAATATTTCTTTTGTTAAAAAGATACCGAAGTGAAAAAACCGTGCCCTTCACGGAACAACACCATACGTCCGCAACGGAAAAGAAAGTACTCGACACCATTCGCTATATTGAGATCAATTATTACAAAAAGCTCACGTTGGATACGATGGCCCGCATGGCATGCATAAGCAATCGCCAATATATCCGCATTTTCAAGAGACTGTCCGGGAAGACTTTCGTGAGGTTCTTGAATGGTATACGGGTCAATTATGCCAAGCAGCTTCTGCAAAGGAACAATTCGAAAATTACTTCGGTCTGCTTTGAAACAGGGTTTGAAGATGTGTCATATTTCTACAAGATCTTCAAGGAATTCACGGGAACTACTCCCAAAGTGTTTAGGAGCTGATTTGATTTTCTAAAACTTCTGAATTGTCTTGAGGAATCTATCCGGCGATTAACTGAGGGAGTTGGCGAGGCAAAAGGTGTCAAAAATGACGCGTGGTCATTGAAAAAACGCGAGGCTTATGTACTTTGTCAAGTTTTTGTCAAGAAGGCCATGCACGCGAATCCTTGGAAAACCTGCCCGGGACCGGAATCGAACCGGTACGCCGCACTAAAGCTAAGCGAAGGATTTTAAGTCCTTTGTGTCTACCTATTCCACCACCCGGGCCTAGTATTTTTTTTCAATGATGGAGGCTTGGCAACGGAACTGTTCCGCAAAGAAAATAATTGCCGCGTTTTCTTCCACAGTTGGAATCCTGAAAATCACTCGGCAATCAAGTAAATCCCGGTCAAAACGGGCTGAGGTGGGGGGCAAGAAAAAACCCCCGCAGCCGGGTATGGCTGGCGGGGGCATGTGAGCCGAAGAATCAGGTTCTTACAGGATCTTGAGCTTGAGCATTTCATCCAAGGCCGATTGTGCCTTCAAATCGACCGGATAGCTGTCGTTGGCAATCCTTTCACGGATTTTTTCTACAATCGGCAGCCTGATGTCCGGCGCACTATACACCGCATCCTTCACTTTCTTGAGATTAAGCGATTCGTCGGAAATCGCTACCACTGCGGAAGATCCTACAACCGGCTTGGCTGTCTCGGCCTTCTTGCCGCTTTTGGCAGTCGAGTCGTAGACCATTGCCCCGTAGGCAGCTGATACTGATTTTATGTCCATAAAAACCTTCTTTTGGTATTGAGATGAGGGGGTATTCTTCCATCCCTGGAAGTCTGTCCATCCCTGGTCCCGCCCCGATCTTAGTTTTACCGTCCCTGGTAAGGGGGTATCCCTAATACCATTATCTTTATCGGTACCCGGGAACGATCGCTTTAACAGGAATTTGGAATGAATGCGACAGGGCGTGGAACCATAGCTGTGCCGATGCGGATGGCTGCTGGTGCGCCGGGGACCGATTGCAGACGATTATTTACAAAAAGGAGTTGATCGCGGCTCAATCTGGAATCTGAAATTTGCAATTCTTCCCGCCTTCGCTCCTTACGCCTGCCGTCCAGTAATCGTCCCTTTGTCGAGGTAACGCAAATATCCCTTCGCCCTGGGTGAAGCGAGTGCGGTGAGCGCGGCGCGCGCATTGGAGTACACCATCTCGTTGTCCGACAGGACAAAGAAACCCGCCTGGTCTTCAACTTTACGGGACGGGAATTTTGTTTTTGACACGACCCACAGGGCCGAAGCACGCATAAAGTTGTCGTTGCTCGTGAGCATGGCCATAAGATCCGCTTCGATATCCGTAAAGCCCAGGTTATAGAGCGCCTTAAGCACGTTGCCCCTGATGCGGTTTACCGGGTCTTTGCGGAACCGCAAAAGAACCGCCGTGAGTCTCCTGTTCCCCACGGCTTCGAGCGCCTCCACGGTATTGGCCCGAACTCGCTTGTCCTTGTCGTTGAGCAACGAGAGCACCAGATCCTGGTCTTCCGGTCCCACCACTCGTCCAAGCAGATTCACCGCGGTGGCGCGGATCTTCTCGTTGCGGTCCTGGATGAGGTTTGCAAGGATTTCCCGGATTTTGGGGTTTTTCTTGAGAAGCCCCAGAATCTGGATCGCGCGCACGCGGCGGTCGTTGTCCTCGCAGTAGAGGTCTTTTACGATATCGTCAATCACCGGCGGGTCGAGCGTCTCCATGATGACGCCGAGCTTCTGACGCATCTTGGGTTCGAGCTCATGGAAATGAGTGATGAGATTGCCCCGGATAAGGTCGGATGCCGCGGCCACTGCCGCGATCTTGACAACGGGGTTTGCATGCTTGGAGAAGGAGAGTACCCCGGGCAGATCCGTGAGCTTGCCTGTCTTGCCGAGTTCACGCAGCCCCTGTGCGACTTCGTCGGGGTTGGTCGAATGCAGGTTGGGTTTCGGGTTGTCGGCGTTCACGCCATTCTCCGGAGTTCCTCAATGCGGTCGCGGATCTTGGCCGCTTTTTCGAACTCCAGCCTCTTTGCCGCGTCCCGCATCTCGTTTTCGAGCTTGGTGATTATCTGCTGAATATTATCGCCATCGGAAGCGAATTTATCAAGACCTTTCGGCGAATACGATATGGTCTTCTCGCGGACCTCAGGCGCCAATTCTTCTTCGGCGGGCGTAAAAAGCCGCTCCTGGATTTTTCGCCGGATCGTGGTCGGCGTGATGCCGTGTTCCTTGTTGTACGCAATCTGTTTGGTGCGCCTGCGCGAGGTTTCGTCCATGGTTTTTTTGATGGAGTCCGTCATGACATCCGCGTACAGCACGATCCTACCCTCAACGTTGCGGGCCGCGCGGCCCGCGATTTGAATGAGCGACCGTGCCGACCGCAAAAACCCCTCTTTGTCGGCGTCGAGAATCGCCACGAGCGCAACTTCCGGAAGGTCAAGCCCCTCCCGGAGCAGGTTGATGCCCACCAGCACGTCGAACTCGCCGAGCCGCAGGTCGCGGATGATGTCCGATCGTTCGAGGGTCTCTATTTCGGAATGCAGATAACGGACCCGGAAGTCGAGTGTGGTCAGGTATTCGGTAAGGTCTTCCGCTGTCTTTTTGGTAAGCGTGGTGACCAGGCTGCGCTGACCTTTCTCCACGATTCTTCTGAGCTGCTCAACCAGGTCGTCCACCTGGTTGACGGCGGGCTTGATTTCGATGACGGGATCAACCAGGCCCGTTGGCCGTATCACCAGTTCAACCACCATGCCGCCGCTTTTGCGCAGCTCGTAATCGGCGGGGGTTGCAGAGGCGTAAATCACGTTATCGGTCATGGATTCGAATTCGGTGAAGCGCAGCGGCCGGTTGTCGAGCGCGCAGGGAATACGGAACCCGTGTTCCACGAGCGTTTCCTTGCGAGCGCGGTCGCCGTTGAACATGCCGTTGATCTGGGGGATGGAGGCATGCGATTCGTCGATGATGAGCAGGTACGGCGGCTTATAGAAATCGATGAGCGTGTAGGGTCTGCTGCCTGGTTCGCGGCCGTCAAGGATGCGCGAATAATTTTCTATGCCCGACACGAACCCGATTTCGCGCAGCATCTCAATATCGTAGAGCGTACGCTGCTCCAGCCGTTGGGCTTCGAGCAGCTTGCCTGCGGCCCGGAACTTTTCGAGCTGCTCCTGCAGCTCCGCGTGGATCTGCTGCACGGCCGCCTCGATTCCCATGCGCGAGGCGGTAAAGTGCTTGGCGGGAAAAATGGTGATTGCGTCGATCGATGATATCACTTTGCCCGTAAGGGGCTGGATCCGTTTGATTGCTTCGATATGGTCCCCGAACAGCTCGATACGCAGCGCGGTCTCGTCGTAGGCGGGTTGCAGCTCAATGCTGTCGCCGCGAACCCGGAACGTGCCCCGGGACAGCAGCATGTCGTTGCGGTCGTACTGCATCCGGTTGAGGCTGCGGAAGAATTCGTCGCGGCCCAGGTCCTTTCCTGCTGCGATGCGCATGCTGGCGGCCGCGTACGAGTCCGGCGATCCGATGTTGTAAATGCACGAGACGCTCGCCACGATGATGACGTCTTTTCTGGACAAAAGCGAACTTGTTGCCTTGAGCCGAAGCCGGTCTATTTCGTCGTTGATCTCGGACGTTTTTTCGATGTAGGTGTCCGTGGACGGGATATAGGCTTCCGGCTGGTAATAGTCGTAGAAGCTGACGAAATACTCCACGGCGTTTTCCGGGAAATACCCCTTGAATTCCTGGAACAACTGGCCGGCAAGGGTCTTGTTGTGCGAAATAATGAGGGTGGGAAGCTGGACGCGTTCGATCACGTTCGCCATTGCAAATGTCTTGCCGGAGCCGGTGACGCCGAGGAGGGTCTGGTGCTTTGCCCCGCGGCGAATGCCGTCCACGAGCTGGTCTATTGCCTCGGGCTGGTCGCCCGCGGGTTTGAAATCCGCGACGAGTTTGAAGTTCATGGTAGGAAAGATACATGAAACTTCCGGGCCGGGCTCAAACAACGCGCGCCGTCGATACTGGCTGATGCATTGAATCGGGCGCCCCGCTGCCGGAGCAGCGGCGGACGTAAAATGTTACGTAACGGCGAAGAATCTAGGGAATCAGCACTTTGAATACCGAAGTCTCCGTTATTGCGAAGTACACACCCGGCGAGCAATGCGGCAGCGTGCGTTCAAAAGAGGTAGTCGCCGGAACAAACAAGGAAGATGCAAGCTCGCCGTTTGGACGGAACAAACGGACAAATCCCTTGACCGAGCGAGAAACAGCCGGGTCGGCTGACCGGGAAACGTCCGAAACCAAGTCCGGGGGCCCGACATGGACAACCGAAGATACAAGTATGTCGTCGGTCGTCGCGTTCTGGCCGACCGATACTTTGTAAAGCCCGGTATCCCTTGCCGTGAGCACCTGGCCTGTTCCGCCGGACAGCGCCGCAACGGGTTTGTCCTGCCAGTACCATTGGTAGAAGGCTCCGTTTTGCGGAGCCTCAAGCCTGTTCTTCTGCTGAACAATCGTGAGGGTATCTTTTGTCAACATCTGAAATACCTTCCGTGCCAGGATGACATAGCCGGCCGCCGTGGGATGGATGCCGTCGGCAAAAAGGCTCGGCTGGTTGCTCATTGCCGCGAAAAGGTCGATGAGCGGAATTCCCCTGTTGAGAACCACGGTTTTGATCTTCGGCAGAATCTCGTAGTGAAGCACCATGCTGTCAATGAGATAGGCGGTGCTGTACGCGGGAGTGGGGTAGCACGCCCATACTTTCGGCCGGGACGTGAGCGCGGCGAAGGTATCGACCATGGCTTCGTAGTCGCCGACGAATTCGTCCTTATGGGACGGCCAGTTGTCAACGCCCCCGCTCGATTTTGAATCATTGGTGCCGAGCTCGATGATCACGACTTGCGGCTCGAATGCCATCGCAGCGGCGAGTTGCGCCAGGCCGAATGTCCAGTACGGCTTATTGCCGTTCTTGAGCATGGTGGCGCCGGCAACGCCGCAATTAAGTACGTCGTAGCCGGGCCCGAGCATTTGCTGGAGCCGGACCGGGTAGCACGCGGTATCGCGGCCGGCCAAGCCAGTGCCGTCGGTGATGCTGTTGCCCACACAGGATACATGAACGGTGTCGGCTGCGTGGCCAGAGGAAATTGCGAACATGGCGAGAATGACCGCGAGACCGTGGAACCGACTGATGTCAGGCTTGGCGCGAAGGTTTTTCATGGGGCTTGTGATAATATACCACTTTTGCCGGGAATCAGGATGAATGATGGCCCGGTTGAGGCAGGAATGAGGACCGCTGTTTCCACTTGCTTCTCTGCGATTGACCACCTAATTTGTTACATCACGTTTTTGTGTAGAACCCTCAGCGGATGGAGTTATACGGTCGTGCCCGGCATTCTCATCATCGCCGAATTCTCCCTGGCGCTTATCGTCCTTGTCCTGCTCTTTTTTATCAACGCTCCCTACGGCAGGTATATCCGCAAAGGCTGGGGGCCAACAATCCCGGCCCGGTTCGGGTGGATGATCATGGAGTTCCCCGCGTTTGCCGTGATAGCCGGGCTGCTTTTGACAAATGAGCATGCGGCCGGACCCTACGGCATCCTGTTCCTTCTCATGTGGGAGGCGCATTACGTGTATCGGGTGTGGGTGTATCCCTTCCTTCTGACCTCACCGAGCAAGCCTTTTCCGCTCCTGCTCGTCTTTTTCGCGATTTGCTTTAATACGATCAACGGGACCATCAACGGCCAAAGCTTGATCGCGTTGGGCCCGCAGTACGGCATTCGCAACTGGGCAACTGATCCCCGGCTGTGGATCGGCTGCTGCATGTTCGCGGCCGGGTTCGCCATTCATGGCCATTCGGACCGGATTCTCAGGCGACTCCGTCGCAAGGGAAACGGCGATTACCTGCTGCCGGGAGGCGGGATGTTCAAGTTTGTTGCCAGCCCCAATTACCTTGGCGAAATAGTCGAATGGGCCGGCTGGGCCGTGGCCACGTGGTCTTTGGCCGGCGCCGCGTTTGCGGTGTTCACAATTGCGAATCTGCTGCCGCGGGCCGTGAGCAACCTCCGGTGGTACCGGGAGAAATTTGCGGACTTTCCCCGCACAAGGAAGGCGTTGCTGCCGTTTGTGTGGTGAGCGGCAGAGACTACATACGTCAATCAGTTGGCCCTTGCTTCAAGGGAGTCGGGAGCTTCACTCCCGAACCCAGACTTACTTTCTTTCTGCAGCGAAAGAAAGTAAGCAAAGAACGCCGCGCCTGCAGCGCCGCCTGACGCCTCGGCCGTCGGGGCGCCCAATTCTGCATTGCACGTTTGTGAGAGACCTATTTTTCTGAACTACTCAATTCAGCGCATCTCTCAACCAACAGGTTCATCGGACGCCCTATGATGCCCCAGCTTCCCATTTACGAACACAAGTCGATCATTCTCGCCGCAATGCGAGACCACAAGACCCTCATTATCCGCGCGCCCACCGGCTCCGGTAAATCAACCCAGGTGCCGCAAATGCTCCTCGAATCGGGCTTGTTTGGCGGCCAGATTCTCGTTCTGCAGCCTCGCCGGCTTGCCGCGCGCATGCTTGCGGCGCGCGTTGCCGAAGAGCGGGGGAGCGAACTGGGAAAGGAAGTCGGGTTTCAGACGCGCTTCGAGACGCTCGTGTCAAGTGAAACGCGCGTGCGGTTCATCACCGAAGGAATCCTGCCCAGAATGCTTTTGTCGAACAGAACGCTTGCCGGCGTGTCTGCGGTGATCTTCGACGAGTTCCACGAGCGCAGTCTCGCCACGGATCTCGGTCTCGCTCTTGTGAAGGACCTGCAACTCCACGCAAGGCCCGATCTCGCCATTGTAGTGATGTCGGCGACCATCGACGCGGGCCCGCTTGCCGCGTACCTGGAGAAGCCGGCAGTGATTGAGTCCTCGGGCCGTGTTTTCCCCATAGAAATCCGGTACAGTGCATATATGCCGTCTGCAGCAACGCCCGTTTGGAACATGGCTGCCGACGCAGTAGCGGGACTCGTTCGCAGTGGCGAAAGCGGCGACGTGCTGGTGTTCTTGCCGGGCGCATACGAAATAAGGAAAACCGTGGAGGCTGTCCAACGGAGCGTGCGCTCCGAAAGCGTGACCGTGCTGCCGCTGTACGGGGACCTCCCCGCCAACCGTCAGCACCAGGTGATGGAACAAGTGACGCGAAGGAAGATCATCGTGGCCACGAACATCGCCGAAACCTCGCTCACCATCCCCGGCGTGCGGCACGTCGTGGACAGCGGACTCGCGCGCGTGAGCCGGTACGATTCGGGCCGCGGATTCAACACGCTGTATACCGAGCCCGTCAGCATGGATTCGGCCGACCAGCGTGCGGGACGTGCCGGCCGCGAGGCGGCGGGCATCTGCGTGCGGCTCTGGACGGCCGCGTATCAGGCCGGCCGGCCGCGCCGAACGACGCCCGAAGTGCTGCGGGTCGATCTGGCAGAAACTGCTTTGCACCTGCGAATGACCGGCTACGCGTCGCCCGATGAATTCGGGTGGTTCGAACGGCCGCCGCAGTCCGCGCTGTCGGCGGCGCACGAGCTCCTGCTGCTTCTGGGCGCCGTTGACTCATCGGGCGAAATCACCGATTCCGGAAAAGAAATGGCCCAGCTGCCAATGCACCCGAGGCTTGCGCGGCTTCTCCTTGAGGCCGGGAAGCGGGGAGCAGCCCGGCTTGCGACGTTCAGCGCGGCGCTGCTGTCCGAGCGCTCCGCACTGGCAGGCAAGCCGGACTATCCGGAAGAGGCGCACCGGCAGGAGATAGCTTCCGATTTTTACGGACAGTATTGCCTGTTCGAGAAGATCCGGCAAAGCGGATTCGACCCTGCGCTGTGCCTTAGGTACGCGGTAAACGCGGGCGCGGCGCGCAACGTGCTCAGAACGCAAGCGCTTTTCCTCCAGCATTGCAGGCGGCTGGGCCTGCACACGAGGGACGCCGACGATGCGCCGCTTGTCCTCGCAGAAACCCTGCTGCTGGCGTATCCCGACCATCTTGCCGTTCGCAAAGACGCAGGTACGCTCGTGTGCAGGCTGAAGAACGACCGGCACGGGGAACTGGCAAAAGACAGCCTGGCGCGGAGCGCGGACATACTCGTGGCTGCCGAGATCCGTGAGACCAAGGACCAGAAACAGAAACTGAAAACCGTGCTTTCACTTGCAACGGAAATCAAGCGGGAGTGGCTCCAGCGCCATTTTGGAAACGAGTGGCGTGTCGAATCGGGCGTGGCATGGAACCCTGTTACGCAATCCGTGGAAAACAGCGAACGGTCGTGGTGTCTGGGCGTGCTCGTTGAGGAAAGGATAGGCCTGGACGTTGATTTGGCAAAGGCCTCGGCTCTTCTCGCGGACACGATCATCGAGAAGAACATGTCGGAGCCAGGCTGGGACCAGGCAGCGGACGACTTTGTCAACCGTGTGCGATGGGTGAGCGGGCAGTTCCCAAACGAGCCGCTGCCTCATTTTACCGGCGACGATCGCGCGCTCGTGATCCACGCGTTGTGTGAAGGCGAGCGAAGGTACGAAAAAGTCAAGGACAAACCTGCGCTGCCCTTTCTCGAGGAACTTTTGAGTACGCAGCAGCGGCGATTCGTGGATTCCGTTGCTCCCGCCGCAATCGATCTGCCGTCGGGCCGCCGCATGAAAA
>PLWQ01000019.1 GCA_003165595.1 Fibrobacterota bacterium
TGCTTCGGGGTTAGCGAGCGAATCAAAATATTTCTTTTTCCGCAGGGACGGAAGATTCCCCGCAGCTTGCTGCGGGGTCGTTCAATTGGCGGGGGGCATTTGGCTGCGGGGCAAAGGGGAAGTAAACAGTGAATAATGGCGCACCAAGGATGAGGGTATGACAAAATTCCTCTTTGCGGTCATGTTGAGTTCGCTCCTATTTTGTTCGAGCGGGCACGATGTTATTCACCTAACATATTGCGGTGATGGCATTGATTCAATCGCAAGTGTAACAAATGGAACGTCAGACACGACTCAAAGAGCTGTGCGGTTTGATAGTTTACAGCGAGGACAGTTCAGGCTTCTGGATCTGTGCTTTAAGGATACCCTGGGCGACACTATTTCAATAAAATGGCCATTGCAATACAGTTGCGATGTGCTACTTGAACTGCTGAACCAGGATGGATACGTAATAAGGACTATTCTCAAACAAAGTTTGTCGAAAGGAAATTACACGATCTTGATTCAAAATAGTAAAGACTACAGAGTGTATGGTGTTCGGCTCGTGTACGGTACCTATGACAACACAGTATGGTTTTACGCCAGTTGAACGGGGCGAGGGAAGAGGATGAAGGATGAATGAAATGCAAAATCAATTCAATCCAAAATCAATGCAAATGCCTCTGGATCGCTGAGCGGGTTGACCTGGGAGGTTTCATTTGAACAAGCCCATCGCATTTTGTATGTTGCTGGGTCTTATTTCAGCCGCTTTTGCTGCCCCGCCGCCTGGATATACTCTTGTCTGGTCTGATGAGTTCAACGGCACGGCACTTGATACAAACAATTGGAGTTATGATACAGGCGGAAATTGGCCTTCTGGACAGCAACAATTCTATACCAACGGCCTTAATATGTCTTTTGAAAACGGCTCTGCGATCCTTTGGGCGAAAAAGCAGACATACGGCCTAAGTGCCTACACTTCTTGCTACATCACCACACAGGGCAAACGAGAATTCAAATACGGCTATATCGAAGTGAGGCTGAAAGGACCCTGTGGCCGCGGGCCATGGCCATTCTTCTCGCTGTGGGGCAAAAATTATCCCTGGCCGGAATGCGGGGCTATTGAATTATATGATCAAATGACAGGGCCTCAGAACTTTATTACAGATCCCGGCGACAGTGGCTATGTCGCAGGTTGCTATTTTAAGGGAGCCTCAAATCCGCAAGTCTTTGAGTCAGCAGTGCACAAATATACAGACCGTCTGTCCAACGACTATCACTTATATGCTATTGAATGGGATTCTCTCGGAATAAAATATTCTTTCGATGGCAACCAATTTTTGGAATACGACACTATCAATGCGAGTTATAATTCTTCTACTTTTCATCAACCATACTTCCTTAACGCCAATCTCGTCGTTTATGGCTATATAACTGATACAACTATTTTCCCCCAGAAGATGTACATCGACTACGTCCGCGTCTACCAGAAGAGCACGCAGACAGTTGCAAACCCTCCGAAGCGAATGAATATTACCCTGCCGAATCCCTCTGCAGCCCAACTGAGAGTATATAATCTCCAGGGCCGTCTAATGGGCGACTATACCGATATGGTAAGACGCCTGAAACCCGGCGAGAATGCGATGAAGGAAATAGCGTCCAATTTACCCATCGGAACATATGTGATCAGACTCCTTGACGGTGTGAAAACGGTCTCGGAAAAGCTGGCAGTGTCGAGGTGAGAGTAAGCCGGAGAAATCGATGAGAATCGGCCCAGAGAAGGAAAAAAGAGCACATGCCGGAACAAAGCACATCTCGCGGTATTCAATGAAGAAAAAATGGTTTTGCCTGATCCTCGCAACGGCCGGCCTGCCAATGATCGGCGGATGCGCTTTTGGAACAAGGAATGTGATGCTCAGGAATTCCGAGGTTGCCGGAGGCGCGGTTACCTTCTTGAAGCAGGCGGAGTTGATTGCGGGGGAGAGAGCGCGCAACTGCCCGTGTATCCGCTCAGGAATTTCTCCGCTTCCATTTTTATAGAGTATCTTGCCCGCGACAGCCTTGGCAATTATTTCCTTGCGACACGCGCGACTAATGACTGGGACGGGACGCTTATAATAGATTTCGGCCAGCCCGGCGACATGGCCAAAGAACAATTTTACGGAATCGCGCGCGGCTCATCCTCAAGGATTTCCTTCGCGATAGACGGTCAGCAGGCAATTGCCTATTTCCCGGACATGACCTCGGGTGCCGCCTACCTGCAGATTGGCGGCGTAAAAAGATCGCTGGAGATTGTCCAGCCGGCCGGGCAGATCATGAACGCACTCGGGTTTGACTGCTGGTCGAAGATGAGGTACTACGGCTACCTGTAGGGGAGAAATGCACGAGAGGTTCTCAAGCCACATCCTGTGCTCCGGCTCGCCTTGGTACCGCCGGGTGACCTCTGCCGGAATCTCAGTCTTCGAGCAGCGTCATAGTCAGGGTGGCTGCCGGTGCGAAATTGGGCGCCCCGGTCGAATAGTTCGGGCCCGAGACCGGTTGCGGGATAGTGGAGGTGCACAAATAGCTCAGAACGGTCGTTTGTCCGACGGTTGAAATTTCCGGCATCCTGAAGACGCCGTCGTACCCGGTAATCGACGCCCGGTCGGCAGACGCCGCGCTCGGCGAAGCCCATGCGAGCGTGTGGTTGGCATCGAGCCCGAGCATCCCATAGGTTCCGAACGATATTCCATTTCCGTTGAAGGCCACCACCCAGTCCATATCACTGCTGCTCGGACAAACGGCCTGGTCCTGCCAGGTCACGGAAACGGGAGTCGCCGAATCGCCGTAGAGAAAGAGCAGGCTCACGTTCCCTCCGGCGCCCACTCCCCATTTGTAAGCCATTGCCGTCCCTATATTGCTGTAGAAAGCGGCTTTCCCGAATTTGCTGATCGAGGGGCTTATCGGCGGGCTGCCGGACGTTCGGGGCGGCGAGAACGAGCCGTTGGAGAAGGTGGTCATGAGCCAGTGCGTCGGATCGAAAACGACATAGACCTGGGGAGTCGAGTCTGTGTCGATCGTAACGGGAGAGGCGAAGCAGACGAAGGATGTGCCGTCTTCCGAGCCGGCGTTCTGGTCGGTCACCTGGATGGGTTGGGCGCCGCCGGACGGCGGTGTCGTGTCCAGTTTGCCCGGTGAGGTCGGATCCGAATAAATTCCCGCTGCCGAATCGTCGATGACCACGGTATAAGTATTACTGTAGTTGATTACCACACCGCCGAAGGTCCCGGTCTGCACCACGACACCGTCTGTATTCAGCGTGGCGAGCGAACCCATTGACCGATCATACGTTGCGGTAAATCCGGATACCGCGCTGATAGCGGAATTCATCGGGTTTCCGCCCACCGGAAAAAAACCGACACCGGTGATGGTGATCGTCATTTTTGATGGTGACAGACGATAATCCCCTCCCAAAGAAGAGAGAGAGATTTTCTTGGACAGCCCCCTTGCCGGCGCTGCCGCGGTCGGACCGTTAAGGATGCTCAGTTTTCCCGTTGCGGTCGGGTGGTTCGGTTTCATTGCGCACCCTGCAACCACGATTGCTGCGAGCAATAGTACCCATGTTTTTTTCATTGCGGTTTTCCCCTTTATAGAACCATAAAAACCGGTTCCGGCAATCCTTCGCTACTGACCGACTGATAGAAATTTTCTTTTTTCGCAAGAGGTGGGGCGTATAAAGAGAGTTTCTTTAGAGATGCTCATCTTTTCGCCCTTTCCCGAGCCCACACCGTCCGCGCCTTGTTCGGCTCCAGGGAAAAAATATACTTCCGCGTACCATTGTCACACCGGAGAACCTGTGGTTTTGGGGCTGGCACCGAATCAAGTATGAACCTGGTGGGGAACCCGCAAGCGGTCGCTTTTGCGCCCTTCCTGTTTGGGCGCGCGAAATCCCTGGCCTCCGGCTTCCAGCGCTATGCGCTGGTGATCCGGAGGCACACCCCATCCAGCAGAAACGTGCGCTATTCGCAACGTTTACACGTTGCGAGCGTCACGTTTCCGCAACGCCTTCTCATTGGTGGCCGCTTCGCGGCTAACAAATGCAAGTTCACATTTTCCTAAAAGAATTTTTTAACCGGGTGCCTCTTCCGTGCGTGCAGCAGGAGTTTCTGTCTCGCAACAGCACCGTCACGCTGCACAGGCTCAGCAATCCCAAAAAGGAACAAGACGTGGCATGTGAGCCCGGAGGGTTGGTCCGCTCGCGGAGAAAGGCTTGTGTTGTTTTGTTTTTCTTCCGCCATCAGCGCCGCCCGCTCGGCCAGAGGATTGGCCCGCTCGTGCTGCCCGAGCCCGGCATCTTTGAACAAAATCGCACGTTGTCCTGCCGGGTAAGTTCACGAGCGGCCCGCAGGCCGAGCGATCAGGCGGCGCTGCAGGCGCGGCGTTCTTTGCTTACTTTCTTTCGCTGCAGACAAGGCAAACGACACAATATCTGGTGCGAAGCACCAACTACTTTGCCTTGGGGAACGGAAGTGACACAGAAAGTAAGTCTGGGTTCGGGAGTGAAGCTCCCGACCCCGTTGTTGGCAACCGAAACTTTCCTCAAGCAGGCGGTATTGCTTGCAGAGGACATCGCGGCGGGGAAGTAGGACGAGGGCGTTGCTTTGTCGCGCCAGTGGCGCAAAAGACCCGAGGCTGGATGCCGAACACCGGCTTCCAAACGCCTACCCTTGTCGTTCGTTTTCTTCCCAAGCTGATATTCCGCGCTCGATACCGGCGTTCATTTTTTCCGCCATGAGCGCGGATAATTCCTTTTTATCAAGTCGCGCCACGGATGCAGCCGGGATCGGGTCTCCCACAACCACGAAAACCGTGCCGGGCACAAGGCTCAGCGACCGTTTTGCCATAATGCTCCTGGCGCCAACGATGGAAACCGGTACGACCGGCACGCCGGCCTCTATTGCAAGAGTAAAGCTTGCCCGTTTAAAAGTCCCCATAACGTCGGTGCAGCTTCGTGTGCCTTCCGGAAACAATACAAGCGAAATGCTTCCCTTGTTGATGCGATCAACCGCCCGCGAAATCGACTTTCTCGCCTCTCTTGCATTATCGCGGCTGATCCAGACATGGCCCGCCGCGCTCATGGCCCAACCGAACAGCGGAATACGAAACAATTCCTTCTTTGCAATAAAGCTTAACAAAAAGGGAAGCCCTGCCGAAAGCGCCGGAATATCGTAATAGCTCTGATGATTGGCCACAAAGACGTAATGACAGTCCTTGTCGAGTTTTTCTTTGCCTATTGTTTTGATATGTACACGGGAAAAATACAGCAGGTGAATCATCCACAAACGCGCCACCCGTTTGGCCATGGTGCCGGCAAGAGGCGCCAGCGACAAGACCGTGGTGCAATAGACGAGCGAACTTATGCCGATCCAGAGGACAACAAAGGCCCGATACGGAACCAGGAGTATTCCCTCTACGCCGCGATTTTGCTGATCCACGGATTTTCCTTTCCACATGCTTCTGATGGTGTCGACGGTTCCCATTGCCGCGTTTACCGTACCACTCCGCGCCTAGACACGGTCCTCGTTCTCCTCTTGCGTAACGAGATTCAGCACCAGGCTGCATTCGCCGTACAGTTCTCTCACTACCGTTTCCGGATTGTACTGGTAAAATAACGGTTCCCGGACGGGAGGAGGGATTCAAGCTGCATTCGAACGGATAGAGGGCAGATTCTTCGGGCGTTCGCAAGAACGGCATAATGCATAATGAAGAATCTTATAGTAGTTAACCGATATAATAAATTAATTTTAGTTAGGAACGCCTTTTTGAGTCCTTTTTGCCATGATACACGAGTCTCGATCTGCTAGTTTCCAAAGGGGAGTGCTATGAATATGAGCCGGGGGTTTGTTCGCGCATTTTTTCTTTTCCTGTGCATCGGGTGGGTGGCGTCCAGCGTGGACGCGGACTCGACCCTCGATCAGCTTGTGCGGTCGAAGAAGTACCAGGACGCCGTTGCATACGCCGATGCGAAGCTGCCGTCCAACGTGCGCACCGCCGACGTATGGGTGAGGCTCGGTATCGCCAACGAAGAGCTCGGAACTACGGAAAAGGCGCTTGCGTGTTTTCTTGTCGCGTCGCGAATGGACCAGAAAAGCTACGAAGCGGAACTGGGCATAGCACGCGTTTACAACAAGCTTTCGCAGCCCGACAATGCCGTGGTGTTCGCGAAGAAGGCGCTCGATCTTCAATCTACGGGCGAGGCGAGTTGGGAATATGCCAAGGCGTGCATGGCGATCAAGCGGCCTGCCGACGCGAAAGAGGCGCTCGAACGGGTCATCCAATCCGATCCGTCGAATGCGGCCGCGAGCAGGGGACTGGCCGAGATTTACTGGCAGGAACAGGAATACAAGAAGGCCATACCGCTTCTCAAGGTTGCGTATGTCTCTCAGCCGAACGCCGACGATGCCTACAAAATAGGAAAGTCGCTTCTCGAAGCCAACCGGCTCGACTCCGCCATTTACTACCTCAAGGACGCCATAGCCAGGAACCCCGGCCTGTATGCGGCAAACCTGGATCTTGCGCGGGCCTATTATCAGAAAGACAAGTTCCTTGCAGCGGCAAACGAATTTGAAAAGATCGCCGGCAAGATCAAGCTTACCGCAGACGATCAATACTATCGCGCCATTTCGCAGGAAAAAACAGGCAGCGCGGAAAGCGCGCTCAAGGCGTACCGGGCCGCGGCAGAGGCGTTCGGCGCGGAAAAGTCACCCGAGGCAATCTCGTCGAACCTGAAAGTCGGAAACGCGGACCTCGAAAAGAAGAATTACGAATCCGCGCTTGTCCATTTCCGGGCGGTCGCCCTCGCGGACACCGACGGAACCAGGGTTCCGGACATCCTGTTTCTTCTTGCCGACGCCTACAGCGGGGCGGGCAATCTCACCAAGGCAATTTCGAGCCTGGAAAAAGCCCTCACAGCCGACAGCAAGAACGTCGAGGCCTACGCCCGGCTGGCCGATCTGTATCAGAAGAGCGGTATGCCCGAAAAGGCGGCCAAGGTGTACGAAAAAATCACCGCCATAAGCCCTAACGACCCCAAGATTTTCGTGACGCTCGGAGATTACAGCCTCAAATCGAAGAAATACACCGAGGCGCTCAAGTATTACGAGAAGAGCTACATCATAGACAGAAACGTCAAGGCCGCGGCGGGCATCGCCATGGCCGCGTCGGCGCTCGAACAATGGGACAAAGCAATTGACGCGGCGGAATCCGCGATACGGATCGATCCGACGCTCGTGGATCCGCGCGTGGTGCTTTCCAAGGCATATCTGCGCAGCGACAAGTTCCGGGAGGCCAAGGAGCAGCTCGATTTCCTGGTTGGAAAGAAGCCGTTCGAAATCGAGTACTGGAAGCAGCTTGCCTACTGCTACAAGAAACTGAACGACCCGGTAAACATGGCCTATGCCGACAAGAAAGTGGTCGAGCTCGACAAGTCCAACGTGGAATCGCGACAGCGGCTGGGCGCCTACGAGCTTTCCCAGCGGGAATACAAGACCGCGTTCGACATTTACAAAGAGCTTGCGGTGCTCACGCCGCAGAACCCGGAAGTTTTCAAGAGCCTGTACGAAATAACGCTCAACAGCGGCGACAAGGCCTCGGCGGCGTCCTATCTCAAGAAATACATCGCTTTCAATCCGTCGGACCCGGTTGCCCAGCGCAACCTGGGCCTTCTGTATTTCGAGGTCAAGAACTACGAATCGGCGCTTCTCGCGTTCCACTCGGCCATCAAGCTCGACCCGACAATCAAGGGGGTTTACAAACCGTACGCGGAAATCATCCTGGCGCGCGGCCCCAAAGAGGAACTTTCGGCGGCGCTCGCGGGCGCCGTTGCCGCGGGCGAGGCCGACGCAGGCATGTATTCGACCCTCGCGCTCACGTATCAGCGGCAGGGAAATTGCGCCAAGGCGATCGACCTCTACCAGAACGCTCTCGCGAAGAATCCCAAGGACGTTCCGGTGCTCGCCGGTCTGGCGCAATGCCAGGCGAAAACCGGGGCCGTGGATGCGGCCGTGGTATCCTACGAACAGGTGATTGCGCTCAACCCGTCGGCGGTGGAAGAACTCAAGGCGCTCGGCGACCTGTACACCAAGCAGAACAAGGATGCCGAAGCGTCGGCAATTTACAAAAAGTACCTCGATAAACGGAAAGACGACAGTAAGGTTGCCCTGGCGGTCGGGTCGTATGCATTCAAGCAGAAGAACTACGACGACGCCGCAAAATATTTCGGCATGGTAAGCGGGGAGGAGACCAAGCGCTCTTCCTTTCTGATGGAATACGGCCAGGCCTGTTACTATGCCAAAAACTACCGGAAAGCTTCCGCGATCCTGGGCCAGCTCGCCGTGCTCACGCCTCTCAATCCCGAGGTGTTCAGGCTGCTGTACACGATTTCGCAACAGGACACGGCCCAGGCGGCCGATGCGTCCGGCTACCTCCGCAAGTATCTGGCCCTCAAGCCGTCCGACGCGGCTGCCCAGAAGAACCTGGGCGACCTGCTCTATGCGCAGAAGGAAAATGCGGGCGCGCTTTCGGCGTACCGCAAGGCGCTTGCGCTCGATCCGTCCATCAAGGGGATTTACAAAAGATATTTCGATCTGGCAAGTGCTCTGGGCGTTTCGGCCGACATCGCCGCGGCGCTCACCGGCGCCATCAATGCCGGCGAAGCCGACGCGGGAATGTATGCCGCGCAGGGGAACACCTATCAGCGTGAGGCCCAGTATCCCAAGGCCATCCAGATGTACCAGAAGGCGCTTGCGGCCGACCCCAAGAACACGTCGGTGCTCATGTCGCTCGGAACGTGCCAGGTGAAGGCCGGCAACACGACCGAAGCTTCCGTCACGTACGAACAGGTACTCGCGCTGAGTCCGCAGGACGCTCGCGTCTACAAGATGCTGGGTGATATGTATGTCCACCAGAACAAGAAAGACCAGGCGATCGGGGTTTACAAGAAGTATCTCGACAAACAGCCGAAGGACTATGCGGTCGCCTCCATCATCGGCGAATACGCCTACACAAATAAGAACTACGACGAGGCCGAGAAATATCTTGGCATGGTGGTCGGCACCGAGGCAAAGTCGTCGGCATTTCTTACCATGTACGCATTCTCCTGCTATCAGAAAAAAGATTACGACAAAGCAAAGGAATTATACTCTCAGTTGGCCTTGTTGACGCCGGCAAACCCCGACGTGTACAGGATCTTGTATACGATTTCGTCGCAGGATACCGCCCAGAAGGCCGCAGCCGCCGGATACCTCAAGAAGTACCTTGCGCTCAAGCCTTCGGATGCGGCGGCCCAGAAGAACCTGGGTGATCTTCTGTACGACAGGAAGGAATTCGCGGGCGCGCTCGCCGCCTACAAGAAGGCGCTTGCGCTCGATCCGACGATCAAGGGCATTTACAAACGGTGCTACGAAATGGCCACGGCCCTTGGACTGGCCGCCGATGCCGCCGTTGCAATCAAGGGTGCGGTGAACGCAGGCGAGGCCGATGCGGCGATGTACAATGCGCAGGGTGCGGTGTATCAGCGGGAAGCGTTATATCCGCAGGCGATCCAGATGTACCAGAAAGCGCTTGCCATGGACCCCAAGAACACGGCGCTGCTGATGGCGCTCGGAACATGCCAGGTAAAGACCGGCAACACCACCGATGCCTCGGTCACCTACGAGCAGGTTCTTGCCGTCAATCCGCAGGAGATACGGGTGTACAAAATGCTCGGCGAAATGTACCTGCAGCAGAAGAAACAGGATCAGGCGGTTTCGGTCTACAAGAAATACCTCGAAAAGCAGCCGAAAGATTATGCCATCGCATACTTTGTGGGTCAGGACGCGTTTAAAGACAAGAACTACGACGAGGCAGTCAAGTATTTCGGAATGATTGCCGGAGAAGATGCCCGGAAGTCCGCTTTCCTCAACATGTATTCCCAGGCCTGCCTCCAGAAGAAAGATTACGAAAAGGCCAAGGAACTGCTGCGGCAGCTCGTGGCGATGGAACCGGGAAATTCTGATGTTTACAGAAGCCTGTACGAGATCTCGCTTCACAACAACGAAAAGGAAACGGCGATATCCTATCTCCGGAAGTACATCGCGCTCAACCCGCGCGACGCGCAGGCCCAGAAAGACATGGCCGACTACCTCTACGACCAGAAAGACCTGAGCGGCGCGTTTCTGGCCTACCGGACGGCGCTTTCGATCGACCCGTCCATCAAGGGAGTTTACAAAAGGTATGCCGAACTCGTGGTCGCCAGGGGAACCCCCGACGAAGTGCTCGCCGTGCTCACCAAGGTGGTAAGCGCGGGGGAGGCCGACGCATCGACCTACGCGACCCTGGGATCCATTTACGAGAAGAAATTGCTGTATCCCAAGGCCATGGCCAACTACAACAAGGCGTTATCGCTCGATCAGCGCAATACGTCGCTGCTGACGTCGCTTGCGCGGTGCCAGCTCAAGAGCGGAAACACGGCCGACGCCATCGTGTCGTACCAGCAGGTGGTGGCCATCAACCCGGATGCGACGCAGGAGTGTAAGGTCCTTGGCGACCTCTACATGAAGCAGCACAAGAAGGACGAGGCGCTCGATGCGTACAAGAAGTACCTCGCAAAGTCCACTACCGACGATCCCGAGATCGCGATGCTGGTCGCCGACGACGCGTTCAAGAAAAAGGAATACGAAGAGACGATCAAGCTGCTCAACAGGGCCGTAAAGGACAAGGGACAGGACGTGGAATTCCTGTACCTGTACGGTCGCGCATACTACTACGCGAAAGATTACAGGAAGAGCGCGGATATCTTTGAACGGTTGCACGGCCTGGTGAGGACGGGCAAGGTCAAGAACCCGCATAATGCGGCGACGCTGCGAATGCTCGCCGACTCGTACGACAAGATCGGCGATAATGCCAACGCGGCAAACGCTCTGGCGGCCTATACAAAATTGCCCGAAGTAAACGACCCCGAGGCGTCGTTGCGGAAGGCGCAGCTCGAAGAAGCGGTGAACGGCCCGGCGGCCGCAAAAATGTACGAGGAAAATCTGCTCAAGTCCCCGCGGGACTACCGGAACTATTTCGGGGCAGGCCTGCAGTACGCAAAACAGCCGGCCAATCTCGAAAAGGCCGCCGCGTACCTCAAGAAGGGGCTTTCGCTCAAGGATACGCTGCCGCTTCTGTGGATAGAGGTGGGCACGATATACGGGAAACTCGGAAAACCCAAACTGGAGACTGAGGCGTACCAGAGCTATATTCAACATGACGCAACAAATCCCGACGCCTGCGCGGAAATCGGGGTAGTCCTTCTTAACAAACGTGAATTTAACGACGCCATGGTATTTCTGGAAATGGCAAACGCGCTCAAGGCCAATACGCCCGAATTCATGTATCAGCTCGCCCGCGGGTACGTAAAGACCGACCGGCTTGCCGATGCGATGCCGCTGCTCGAAAAAGCGGAGAAACTCAGCCCGGATGACGAGAAAATCAAGAGCCTGTACAATTTCGTCTTGCAAAAGACCTCGAGCGGCGGCAAGACTCCGGCCGGGAAGCAGGATGCCAAAGCCGATTGGTGAACCCGACGGGAAAAGAACGGCGTAATGTGTTGACTAAAAGGATGCAGCACCCCCTGTCCGCGTCGGGCTCGCCGCGGGCCTCATGAAGAACCCCGTCGCGGAAGCGCTTTTTCGCACGTGGTTTACCGGTGCGCTCTATTGCCTGGCGGCAGTGGGGTATGTTTTTTACGGACTGTTGTGGACATTTAGATTCATGCAAAAATTCAAAGTCCTTTTTCTTGCGGTCGTCGCGCCCGTGGTGCTTGCAATAGCGGCCGCGGCCTACCTCCTTATCCCTTTCCGCGCTACAACCATCCCCGTTGAAATTGTGATCGGGAAGGGCACAACCATCCATGCCGTCGCCCGCAAGCTCAAGCAGGAGCGCGTGGTGCCTTCATCGCACGCGTTTGTCCTTTGGCTGGAGATGCTTGGGATAGACAAGAAAATGCAGGCGGGCCGGGTTTCGCTGTACCGGGGCGAAGGCATTATGTCCGCGTCCCGGAAGCTGCTTCACGCCGAACCGATCGAAATCACGATGACCGTGCCCGAGGGGCTCACGCTGGAGCAGACCGCCGCAATAGTCGGTGCGACCTTCGGCATCGATTCGGCCGCGTTCCTGAGCGCCTGCGCCGATCAGGAAACGCTGCGCCGTCTCGGTATTCCCGCTCAGTCACCGGAAGGGTATTTGTTTCCCGACACCTACCGATTTCCGCCGGATGTCAAGGCATCCGACATTGTAATGCGCATGGTGAACCATGGCATAGAAATGTACGCCACACTCGTGCCCGATTCCTCGGTGCAGGGGTTTTCGAAGCAGGAAATCGTAACGCTTGCCTCAATCGTGGAGAAGGAGGCTACGCTCGCTTCGGAACGGCCGCTGGTGTCCGGAGTATTCCACAATCGTCTCACCAGGAAAATGGCGCTCGGCGCGGACCCCACCATACGGTATGCTCTGCGAAAGTTTTCGGGGCCGCTGCTTGAGTCCGATCTGGCAACCGAGACCCCGTACAACACCCGCCGCCACACGGGGCTTCCGCCGGGTCCCATATGCTCTCCGGGGCTTGCGTCGCTGCGAGCGGCGTTGTTTCCGGAAAAGACCAAGGAGCTTTACTTTGTGGCAAAGTGGGACGGCTCGGGCGCTCACGATTTTTCCATCACCAACAAAGAACATGAGAGAAAGAAGAACGAGATTCGTCGAATGAACGAAATCAGGAAATCACAGGCTGCGCGGGAAAAGAAATAGACGCGGCCGCTGCTGTCGACACATCAACACTGGAGCATGATGACCTTCAAACCTTTCGCGATGCTTGGCATTTTGTGCAGCCTTGCCTTTGGACAATTTCCTCCCCCGATAATGGAAGAAACTGCACCCTTTGATTCTTCCGACATTATTGCGGATCAGCTGCTGAAGTCCAAGGTGCCCGTGCTCATCGATTTCTGGGCAACCTGGTGCATGCCGTGCAGGATGCTCGGGCCTACGGTGGAAGACCTCAAGAAGAAGTACGCGGGCAAGATACGCGTGATGAAAATAAACGTGGATGTCAACAGGAAAATCTCCTCCTATTTCCGGGTGTCGGCGATTCCGGCCGTTTTTCTCGTCAAGGACAAAGCCGTCATGCTGTACCTGCAGGGGTTACGGCCCAAGGAAGATTACGAATCCGCGATCAAGCAGGTTCTGGAAATGAAACCGGCGCCTGCGGACAGCACGCTGCAAAAGCAGCAGCGCACCCCGGGAAGCGATAACGTCGCAAATGAGGGCCGCAAAAGTAAAGAACCGCGGCCCTAGGCCGCGGCTTTGATGGAAAGACGGAATACGCTGCGTGCTCACCAGGAACCCGGAGACGCGCCAGTGCCGGAAAAGTCGGGAACGGCTGTGCCGCTTGCACGTCTCCTTGCCGTATGATGGCTCTCCCCGAACTCCTTGCCCCTGCCGCGACCGTCCAATGCGCGCGCGCGGCCTTCGATCACGGCGCGGACGCCGTGTACATAGGCGTGGGTCCGCATAACCTCCGCGCCCGCTCAAAGAACGCCACGCCGGACGAACTCCAGGGCCTTCTCGAGTTCGCGCTTGAAAAGAAACGAAGGGTGTACGTCGCCCTCAACACCATGCCCGGCGACGATGCACTGCCCGGCATCGAATCCCTGATTGTTTCGCTTGTAAAACGGAAGATCGCGCCCCACGCGTTTATCGTGAGCGATCCGGGCGTTATTTCCCTGTGCCGCACGCATGCCGCGTCGGTGGCGCTTCACCTGAGCACGCAGACCGGAACCTTCAACGGCGCCGCCGCGGCCTTCTGGGCGCGCCAGGGAATCGGCCGCATCGTGCTTCCACGCGAACTCGCGCTGGGCCAGGTTCGGGCGCTGTGCAGCGGTTCACAAACGGAAATGGAAGTGTTTGTTCACGGCGCCATGTGCGTGTCGATCTCCGGCAGATGCCTGCTCGGCGTTTACACGGCGAAACGGCATCCCAACCAGGGCGACTGCCCTCAGCCGTGCCGCTTGCGCTACCGCGTGTCGCCTCTGTACGACAACGAGACCGAAAGCGGGGAATGGTACACCGTCGAGGAAGACGAGGCCGAGTCCGGCACGCCGGTGCGGGCGTTTGTGTTCAACTCCAAAGACCTGTGCTGTTTGCCCATTCTCGACCGCATCGTTCGCGCCGGCGTTGCGTCTGTAAAGATTGAAGGCCGCAACCGGAGCATGCATTATGTTTCGTCTGTTGTCAAGGTGTACCGGGCGGCGCTCGACAGCCTTGCGCAGGGCGGCGAGTATGCGGTGAAACAGGAATGGCGGGAGGAACTCGACAGGCTCGATCACCGGCCCTACACCACCGGTTTTTACGCGGGCGAGTACCTGCTGCAGGATGTGGAGGACAGCCGGCCCCTGCCCGCCGTGCGGATTGTGGGCCTCGTGCGGGAAATTGTCGCCGGGAGGACCGCGGTTGTCGACGTCAGGAATCCCTTTAACAAAGGGGATCGGCTCAATGTGCTGCCCGTTCGGAAGGAAAGAATGCCCTACGAGGCGACAATCCGGGAAATACGGGACACGCAGGGGCGCCCTGTAGAACGGGCGCTCACCAACAGAATCGTGATTGTGGATGCGGAGGAGGGGACGGAGCTGGCGGCGGGAGATCTGCTGCGGAAGTGCGAGGGGACCGGAAAGCCGTTACGCGCGCAGTGATGCCCGCAGTTGCCCGCAGGCTGCCCGTATGCCGAGTCCTTGAGATTGACGCACACGCACAAACAGTTTTTCCCTCACGAGCCGGTCGCGGAAGCGCTTCACCTGATCCATTTCCGGCGGGCCAAAGGGCAGCGAATCGTTCCCGTTGCAGGCGATGAGATTCACGCGGACCGGGAGTCCGGCCAGAAACTCCGCAAGGGAAGCGGCCATTTCCACGGAATCATTGACTCCTGCGATAAGAACATATTCCACAAAGAACAGACCGCCTTTGCCGAGAGGAAAAGATTGTAAGGCTTTTCGGAGAGCCCGTAGCGGGTATTTCCTGTTGAGGGGCATAATTTCGCTGCGGACTGCGTCGGTCGGGGCGTTGAGCGAAAGCGCCAGACGCACCTTCGGCATTCCCGGGGCGGCAAGCCTGTTGATCCCTTCAACATGGCCGGCAGTGGAAATGGTTATGCGGCTCTGGGGGATGTTGAGTCCGCGCTGGTCGCAGAGGACCCGCACCGCCTGGATCACATTGTCGAAATTGTCAAGCGGCTCGCCCATGCCCATGAATACGATGTTGTCGATTGCGTGCCGCAGTTCAAAACGGGCGGCAAACGCCTGCCACACGATTTCTTCGGCGGTGCAGTTGCGCACGAATCCGCCAACGCCGGTTGCGCAGAACGCACACCCCATCCTGCAGCCGACTTGAGACGAAACGCACAACGTTGTCCGGCCTTTACCCGGAATTATCACCGATTCAATGATAGTGCCGTCGGCAAGGCGGGAGGCAAATTTAAGCACGTCGGCATCTTCTTGCGCGACTATTTTGCAGTCGGGCAGTTGCAGGTCGGGCAGGGCTTCAGGAACGGTTCCGTTCTTGAAGAAGTTGCGGTACAGGGCCGCGGCTGAACCGGTTCCATGCTGCATCTTGACTGAAGCGGAAAAGTCCGGGAATGTCTGCGCGAGAATGTTCATGGAGAAACCAGGAAAAGGCCTTCATCGACTTTGTGGCTGCGGTCGGAAAAGCCTGCATCGTTACTGAACTGCCCTTTGTTTCTGCTTTTCACGTGCGTGAAGCTTCTGAGTAGTATGAAACCATAATCATACGAATATACTACCGATACGACATGCGGTGTTTCCGCATTTGTTGTGGCCAATGTCCGCAGTGTGCCACTGCCGCCCCGGCAGTGCGGTTGACCGTTGTTTACGGACTCAACTGCCATCATGGGAGCAGGCCTCCGCATGTTCAGAGTCAGGAGGGTCGCCCCCCGGCACCCCCGACCAGGGAGGCCTCTGCAGCGAGGCCCCCCTGGACCTCCGCGCCGCGCCTGCAGTGCCGGCTTGTCCAACAGCCTCCGGGCCGCTTGTGAACTCACCCGGCAGGACAATCGCAAAATCTGAACAAGATGCCGGGCTCGGACAGCACAAGCGGCCAATCCGGAGGCTGTTGGGCCGTCGCTGATGGCGGTAGACAAAAGAAAACATAAGAACGAACCCGCGAAAGCCATGATTGACGAATGGCAAACACACTTTTGCGCCGCGCCAGGCTGGACCGGCAGGTGCGCCAGAGCGCAGGGCCGGCCGACCCGCGCCATAGGCGCAGAGGGCGGTCCGGCACCGAGGTCCTAGGCCGAGCCTATAGGGAGAGCCGCCGCCGCGCAGCAGCGGGGCGCCCACGTCTTCCACTTGATATTGCAGCGGGGCGCCCATGTCTTCCACTTAATACTAGCGCGGGGCGCCCAAAACAAATGGCTAACAAAATTGTGGCAAAGACAAATGTAACAGTCTGTTGACTTGAAGAGTATGGAAGGATATATTTAGACTGCGATGTTGTTCGAATTCCTCCCTGCGCAAATCCCGGCCTTCGCACAACCAACCCATACAAATGGCTTTGTCGCAAACGGTTAGAAGTGCGGCGAGGCGTCAACCAACTCTGTTCCTGATGGAAAGGATCTTATGAAGAAGAATATCATCCTGATCGATTATGAGAATGTTCAGAAGCACGATCTGAGGCCGCTGCTCGATCAAGACGTTCTGATAAAGGTTTTTCACAGCGAAAACCAGAAGTTCACGAGTGAGTTTACCAGGCTTGCCCTGGAATTCGGCAAGGAGAAATTTGAGCTGGTTGGAATCAAGGGGCAGGGCAAGAACGCGGCCGATTTTCACATCGCGTACTTTATCGGGAAGCTTTCAAAAGAGATCCCGGATTCGCTCTTCCACATAATTTCAAGAGACACGGGGTTCAAGGTACTGGCGGATTTTTTGAATCAGGTGCAAGGCACCCCCTGTAGGGTAGTGCCGTCCATTGCAGACATTCCGCTTCTCAAGCCGGCTGCGCCCGCGGCGAAACCGGTTTCGCCTGCGCCCAGGCCCGTCGTGGCAAAGTCGGGTGAGGACTGGTATGCGCTGGTCAAAGGAAAATTGACCAATGCAAGAGGCCACAAACCCAAGAACAAGAAAACCCTGCGGAACCAGATCATCAGCATTTGCAAAAGAAAGATAAGCGAATCTGAGGCGGATGCGATTATACAGGCGCTTGTAGAGAATAAGGTGATAGAATGCAGGAATGAAGTGATAATTTACAAGTAGGATGGTAAATTCGGGGGAATACATCCGGGATATGAATAGAGATTGAGGGGACCTCTAAATGTTCAAAAACGCGTTTTGTCATTGCGAGCAAAACGAACCAGGGGACAAGGCTTTGTATCACCCCTGTAAGCGGTGGAATAAAGATGGGGCCGAGTCCGCGGCGGCGTTTACCGGGGCAAAACGACACGAAACCCGTAGTCGTAGGTCCTCTTGGTCGGGGTGTCGACGCCGCGGAACGCTGAACGGTAGATAACGAAGCCGACTTTGTCATCAAACCACGAGCCTCCACGCACAATACGGGAGCTTCCCGAAGTCGCCCCCGTCGGATTGGTTGCCGGCGGTGCGGCATAAGGCCCGAGCCAGTCGTTGCACCACTGCCAGACATCACCGGTCATGTCGTAAAGCCCCCATGCATTTGCCAGTTTTGTCGCGACCGGCTGAGTAAGGTTGGGGCTATTGGAATACGTCCATGCGCGGGCGTCTATGCCGGTGGTGTCGGGTCCCCACCAATACTCTGTGGCGGAGCCTGCGCGACAGGCGTATTCCCATTGGGCCTCGGTTGGCAAACGGTATCCGTCTTTGGTAAAATCGGCCGCCCCTGTGTTGGTATTGTAAACGGTATCCAAACCAGTAAGTTTACTTAAGGCATTGCAGAATTGAATTGCGTCGTACCAGGTTACCTGCTCAACCGGCTTTAGAAGGTTGCCTGTGTAATATGCCGGATTCGTTCCCATCACCGCCTGGTACTGTTCTTGCGTTACATCCGTCTCCTGCATTGCAAAAGCACTCAAAGTGACCTGATGCGGCGGTGCCGCCTCATAATCGTCGGAACTGTCTGATCCCATGACAAACATGCCGGCCGGGATATTCTTCATTACAATTGGCCTTTGCAGCCCGGACAGCGCTGGCGGATTGGCATTGGTATTCTTGACGCATCGGACACTGTACCCGTCAATAAAGTTGCTGGCGTTGCGGGTTGCTGCCGCGGACCTGCAGTTCATGTTGCAGCTCCATGGGCTGGTTATATTATACACCGTTGACGACCACCAATCTCCGTCGTTGTAAACGCCGTAGTATGTCCCGTCGATGCTGCGGGTACCGCAGGGAAGCGCCGTAAAACCGGTTGAATTCGTGGCGCCGACGTTCGGGGAGGCAAAATCCGCCGTACCGGCTTCTTTGAGCGGGCCGCCGGCCACACTCTCCCCGCCAAGGAATGTTGTGAGCGTGATCCAATCGGAGTCGGTGGGCACATGCCAGCCTTTTGGGGCAAGTTTGCCGGTGCTTACGGCATACCCATTGTATAACGCTCCATAAATATTGGTGGGGATCTGGGTCCTTTTTGAAAGGCCTGCTGGCGTCTCATTCTCGTACCAGCAATACCCCGGCGTTGTTAATGCGGCCCAGGCAGCGTTGTCCGTTACCAACGGTATTGGAGCCCCATCGTTGTATTTTCTGGTCTTAAGATTCTGCACCGTCCAAACCTGCGTCCCTATGGTAACAGCGTCGTACACGTTCCCGTCCGTATCGGTTACCGCGCCGGTGGAAATGACGGTGACCAGCGCGCCGTTGCTTGTTGCATTCGGTAAATTACCGTTCGATACCCTCACCGTATATGTTCCCGCATTGGTTGTCTGGACGCTTAGTATCGAATAGCTCGATGAAGTCGCTCCGGAAATTGCGTTACCCCCCAGGAACCATTGATAGGAAAGGGGAGAAGCGCCCGTCGCCGTCACGCTTAGTGTCATGCTCCTGCCGGCCGGTACGGCCTGTGATTGCGGTTGCAGAGTGATTGTCGGCGCCGTTGCTGTTGCTTGCGGCGTCGCGGTAGCCACCGCGCTCAATCCCGATTCCCCCGCCGCGTTCACCGCCGAAACCGCGAACGCGTACTGTGTGCCATTTGTCAAAGTCGTCACCTGTTTGGGTGACGTCACTCCGGTCACTTTCGTCCCGGTCGTCTTGTCTACCGTTGTCCCTGCCTTGTAGTACAGATTGTACGATGTCGCGCCGCTTACCGTGTTCCAGCTTATGGTCACACCGGCGCCGGCGGCGACCGCGGAATCCATCACGGGCGCGGAGGGGGAAGTGGGATTGGTATTCTTGACGCATCGGACACTATAACCCCAGGTGTAGTAGGCTGTGGGGACAGAGTCATTCAATACATACTCAAATATGTAGCTCACAACAAGCCTCCACAAGCCCGATGTACTGTTCCGCGCTGAAGACCACCAGTAGCCGCCGGAATCAACGTTGCTGAAGCTGCCGTTGCCGAAACGATAACCGCCCCCAAGCGCCGAAAAGCCGCTGGTATTGCTGGCAGCTATATTGGGAGGAGCCCAATGCGCCGTACCGGTTTCTTTGAGCGGCCCTCCGGCTGCGTTCAGGCCGCCAACGAAAGCGGTCAATACGAGCCATTCTGAATCCGTGGGCACGTGCCAGCCTTTGGGAGCAAGCTTTCCTGTTTGAACGACATAGCCATTGTATAATGCGCCGAAAGAATTTCCATATGTTGCCGAATCGTCATACCAGCAATATCCGCCCGCCGCAAGATTGCTCCACGCGACATTGGCAGTTACCAACGGTATTGGTGAACCGTCATTATATCTCGTAGTTTTCAAGTTCTCTTTCATCCATATTTGCGTTCCGATAGTAACGGTTTGATACACATTTCCATCGGTATCGGTGACCGTACCGGTGTCGCCTCCCGCCTGGGGCGTCGCGGTCAGCACCGCACTCAATACCGATTCTCCCGACGCATTCACCGCCGAAACCGCGAACGCGTACTGTGTGCCGTTTGTCAATCCTGTCACTTGCTTTGGAGAGGTCACTCCCGCGAGCTTCGTAGCGGTTGTTAGGGGAACGGTTGTTCCGGCGGCGTAATAAAGATTGTATGAAGATGCGCCGCTTACGGTGTTCCAACTCACCGTCACGCTGCCGTCTCCTGCCGTTGCGTTTGAAATTGCGGGAGCGGAAGGAATGACCAATGCCGCCTGCGGAATCGTGGTCTGCACCACGCTCAATTTCGACTCGCCGGCGCCGTTCACCGTGGACACCGCGAACGCATACGTCGTGCCGTTTGTCAATCCAATCACCAGCTTTGGAGAATTCACTCCCGAAAGCTTAATTGCGCTCGCGATATCAATGGTTGTTCCCGCATTATAATACAGGTCATACGAGGACGCTCCGTCAACCGTAGTCCAGAATACGGTGGCGGTGCCGTCTCCCGGCGTCACGCCGGTAATTGCGGGAGCCGGCGTCGGCAGCACGCCCAGATCTCCCGGCAGTTTTGCGCATCCGAAAAACAACGGGAACAACAACAAGAGCCACGGAACGCAGGACGATCGTGTCATGAAAGTATCCTTTGGCTACAGTCCCTTTGTCAAAATGCGAAACTGATTGCAAATCCGGCCGCGAATACGCCGGCGGCGATATAACACACATTTCTGATTGTGTTGAAATTCCGCGCATCTGCGGCGTTCGTGTTGAGTTGGCCCTGATAATCACTCGTATTGGAATAGCCGGAATTCACGTACTGCTTTTTCAAATCCGCGTCATGGTTGATTCTATCCTGTTCCATGGAGTTGAACACCACGCCCGCGACCGCTGACCCGGCGGCTAGCAGGCCGAAAACAATCTTTGGGGCAACGCTGTGCTTTTTGCGCGGTTCGCCTGAGCCCTTCGCCGCTACGGTCTTCACCGGTGCGGGCTTTGCAGCCTCAGCCGCCGTCCTGCCGGCGGATTCGACGGAATCCTTCCAGACTTTTGTATGGTTCAGGTTGAACGTGTCGGCCACCTGCTCACCGGAAGAAACGGAAACGACCGTATCGAGCCCATTGTATCCGTCAAGCTGGATGGCGAGGGAATGGCTGCCGGCGTCCAGCGTGTCCCTGGAGTACGGTGTCACACCATTGTCAACCTTGTCCACAAAGATCCTCGCTCCGGGAGGAACGGTCCGGACGCGCAGGGAGCCTGGGGCCGGGGACGGGGCTTCCGGAGGCGCCATTGAAGCCACTGCGCCGCTTTTGCCCGTGCTCGCGGCTATCTTTTCGGCAATCGAAGGAACGGACTTCGTGAGAACGTCTTCGATGGAGCACCGGCAATCGACGCTGGTTGTGTAGATGATCTGGGCGGTCCGTACGTCTATGATGCGGATATCGAGCGTATACATGCTTCCGAGTTTGCCCACGGTGCCGGCAACGATCTGTGAAACGCCGAGAACCTGGCCTATCTCCACCAGGCATTGGTCGGAGGTGCAGCCGGCGTGCTGAAAGCCCTGTTCCTTGAGAATGTCCTGCATTGATTGACGTTCGAGAACATTGAACGTGCCGGCCTTGAACAGATTGGTGCGCAGCCGGTCGCTCACGATGGCAGCCGATTCCTGGTCCACGCCCCGGCCGACGAGATCGGAAACCGCAATGTTCGTCTTGGTTTGCGATGAAGCCCCCAATGCAAAAAGGTTCAGAAGAAGAAGACCGTTGTAAAGGAAAGATGATTTCAGGCGCACGGGAGCCCGGGAAAAATGCAAACGCAGTGTTTCCATCATGACAAAACCCTTTTGGGAAGGTATCTGTACGTAAATGCCGATTTTTCTCTGGAGTAAGACCTCGGGCTGTAACAGAATACGATTGTAACACGGCTTGTTAAAAAAGACAAGGTATTTAGTCAACAGGAGAGGATGCTGGAACAATCTGTTCTTGTCATTTTGAGGTGAGGAAATGAAGAATCTGCCAGCGTGTGAGGGTACGGGGCCGGCTCGTCACGCCGCCAGAAAATCTCTCCAATTATCGACTCTGGTCTCCGCACCGCATTTGTAACAAATCAGAGTCACTTCTTCGCCCAGAAACTGCCTTGTTGGTTGTCCCCCGGCCAGAATTTTATCGGTAAATTTTGCTTTGTAATTTTCCGCGGTTCGAACCTGACGGCCGCATTTCGGGCATTTAAGCCTGTTCTCGGCGACAGCTTCCAACAGTTCGGGGCATGGGCTGGTGCCGGTGTCGCGGTTGCCGGGGTTTTTGAAAGTGACCAGCCTTAGCGACCGGTCCCTCGACACTTCTTGATACTTAGGGTTGTCGCGAAGCCAGTCCATGATTATTTGATCAAAAGGAACCGGGCTTTCGCGAAAAGTAACAGCCGCCTCGGGGGCAAACGTTACGGGTGGAGTTCCAAGGTTCATGATTTTCCCCTTTACAACAATATATATGCGGCCTCCCCGGATCTTTGTGTTTCTCAAGAACAACGGCTTGAGCCAAAAAAGGTGATGTCTTTGCGGTGCGGCTGTGGAGTAAACAACCACGGCCAGAGACCGTGGCATTATTTCACCCCTGAAAGGGGTGGGCAGTTCAAAGTCGACAGTGGAAGTTATTGGAGAAACGCCCGATAGCAAGGGCGTGTTACAATCGGCCCGATGCCCAACTCCTCACCTACTTGTTGCGGCAGGCGTGCCCGCCCTGCACGCGCTCAGCAATCCCAAATCGTATCCCGGATTCACGGACTTCTGTCAGCGGACAACCATTTTTCCCGCGCCCAAAATCCCCTTGCCTCCCTTGATAGCAAATAGGTAAATGCCTTTTGACAAACGCTCCATGATATGCCCGTGCGCAAGACCGGCGGGGCCGGATTGCAAAGACGTGACAGCGGCGACTCTTCCGTCCAAATCATAGACAACGAACGAAAGTTTTTCCAAGGTCATGGACGAGGGGACCTTTATCGCAACAGAATTGTCAATTTGAGAAACTACCGTGAGATTTGTCGCTTCTCCCGCTCCATTCCCGATGGTCCTGATAACGGCGGACGGCGCAGGCTCCAGAAAAGTAACCACACTGTTTAGAACGGAAATGCCGCCTACCGTGGTAGCTATTCTCGATATCGAGAAGCTTGTATTCTTCGGCAGAGTCGTGTCTTCCCAACTGAAATTCGTCGTAGTCATCGTATATGCCGAAGTGAGCACCGTGCCCAGCCAGGTCGAGTCGGTTTGTGTAGTTACACTTTTGAAACGCAGTGCTTGGGAAAAAGTCTTCCAGGGCAACACGAGTTTTCCTGTGCCATCGAACGTTACCGTTCTTATCCCGTCGATTTTCGACACAAGTGCCGTATTCAAAGCCGGGGTGGTGTCGCGGTACCCGAAGACGTCGGTGAATGAATTACCAAATGCAAGTGTGCGTAAGTCCATCAATTCCGGATTGAAATAGACAACGGTTTGAAGGCTGTCGGCAAACCCCAAAAGCATGAGGCTATCGTTGGCAATATGGTAATAGGTGTACTCGGTAAGGGTACCCCGGGAAAGGAGGGCGTCGGTTGCCGACGGGAATTTCGAGAAATAGGGAGTGCCTGCCGCCGGGAGCGCCTGGGCATCTGAGTTTATGGTATCGCGTACCGTCAACGGAATCGTCCAAGTCACGTTGGCGCCGGCAGGGCCTTCCGAAACCCCGGCCGTATCGCAACTTACCGAAAGGATTTTTCCCGCGCCAAACAATCCCTGACTGAATGGTTGGGCCTTGACAATAAGCACCGTTGCCGTCAATAGAATTATTCCAACGTTCCGGATATGCATCGTGCCTCCCTTCGCATCTTTTTGAGGTAGGAAAATCCTCTCCTGGAACACCTTTCCGCGCCTTCAGATGTTGTAAATCAAATTAACAGATCATAAGGAAGCAACTACGATGCCATTCAAGATCGAGGGTGAAAAAGGGGGGTGAAACGACGGTGATGTTGGCCGTTCACGGGGGTGCGCTCGGTTCCCGTATGGAGCGCGAGACTTTTGGCAGGAATGATTATTGATTCCCGGATTCACCATTGATTTTGTCCAGCGCGAACAAGCATCAGAGGGAAGCCTGGTTCTTTACCGGCGGGTCACGCGCCGTTTCTTGAGACGGGAGAACAATGGCATGGTAATAGCTGGCTCTTACATTCAGCGGAACCGGCTGCGCCGCCCAAGGATGTTCCATAGGAGCGTTGTCGGCCGCAGGAAGAAATTGTTTGTTGCTTGAAAGAAGGAGAAACAATGGAAGCCGCCGTGGACAGGAAGAGATGCCTCGGGTGTGAATCATGCTCGCAAATTTGCCCGGCGGTTTTTTCGATGGGTGAAGACGGTTTTGCTCTGGGCCCCTCGCGGCCCGTCAAGCCGGAACACGAAGACATTTGCAGGCTGGCCGACGAGAACTGCCCGATGGAAGCGATCCTCATCACGGAGTAAGCGACCGCCGCCATAGGCACAGCCACAAAAGGAAATTCGAGGTAGCGCGTAATGAATGCGTCAGCCGCGCCGCCCAACAAAACCATATCCCCGGAACCAAGGAGTTCCCCATGAAGGTTTCAATCGACGAAACATTATGTACAGGGTGTGAATTGTGCGTGGACATTTGCCCGCTGGTCTTTACAATGGAAGAGGGCCCTTGTCCCAAAGCTCCGCCATGGCCCGTTCCTGCAGAGCACGAACCGTGCTGCGCCGATGCCGCGGGGCGTTGTCCGGTGGAGGCGATAGCGGTGGCGGAGTGATACTGGCGAAAGGCAGGTCGGGTGATCAAGCATTACCCAGGCCGGCATTTTTGGGGAATACCTTGTTTACATGACCATCGAGAATGCGGTTTTCCAGGATTCAAGCAAGCACAATCTCTTCATAAACCATCTTATCTTGCAAAGCTGAACTTGACAATTGTGGGGAGGGTTTTGCCCGGCATTCCCACTGTGCCGGCGCCTGCCGCGTATTCCTTGCATTGTCTGCACATCAATTGTAGAATTGATGGTTCAGATCCCTTGCCTAAACCAGGAGAATCCGTGAAAACGTTCAAGGTTACGCTAAAGGACAGGCCGGAGCCCGAGATAATTAATGCTGAAAAATGCAAGGTATCTTTGGACCAAATTTATTTTGGTGATAGGGACACAATTTTCCTTTTGGAAAATGTCATCTCGGTGGAGAAACTTTCCGTCTGATCTCTCGCTCCATTTTTCACGCTGCACCCGGCCGGCAATCCGAAATGCCTGCGAGCAGTTCCCGCCCCGGCTCCAACTAGACCCTCATCACCCTTCTCCTGCTGTCTTCAACGTATCCCAGACCGCCCCACATGGCGATGGCGTGGACGGGGCAGGTATTGAGGCAGAGGCCGCAGCCGATGCACTTTTCCTTGTTGACAACATGGCGGCGTCCCTTTTCTCCGGCGATGGCATCGGTGGGGCACGAAGGCACGCAGTCGCCGCAGCCGGTGCAATTGGCGTCGATGTTCACCTTCGGGCGGAATTTGACGAGATCGACAAAACAGTTGGACGGACAGGTGTGTGCGGCTACGACGAAGTTCTCCCCAAGAGAGTAGTCAAGCACGGGAAGGTTGTTTCCCATGGTGATGGCGCCGGAGGGAGTTGCCTTGACGCACAGAGTACAGGCGGTACAGCCGACGGCGCAATATTTCTTGACGCGCGTACCGCGGTCGTGGTTGACGCACGAGAGATATATCTTGTGCACCCTTGGAATCAGGTCGATGACGCTTCGTGGGCAGGCGCGCACGCACAACCCGCAGCCGGTGCAGGCGTCCGGGTCCACCACGGCGACCCCGTTGCCGCTCACGTGAATCGCGTCGAAGGGACACGCGGTAACGCAGCTTTCAAGGCCAAGGCAGCTATCGGCGCAGGTCTTGTGGCCGTTGCCCGCAAGGATTGCCGCATGGCAATCCTTGATACCGTCGTACACGCAACGGTGCGCCGCCTCCTTGTCGCCGCCCTTGCAGTGGACAACGGCCATCACGGGGTCCAGCGGCGTTATTGCTATCCCCAGGATGTCGGCGATTTCATGCGCGGATTTGGCTCCTCCGGGAATGCAGCCTGTGGCTTCGGCCTTGCCTTCGGCGACCGCGCGCGCAAAGTCGGCGCAGGTGGCATACCCACATGCGCCGCAATCGACGTTCGGCAGCGCGAGGATGATCTTTTTAATATTCGCGTCGGCATGGGCGTAGGAAGTTCTCGACAAGGCTCCGAGCGCGGCGCCGAAAATGAGACCGAGAATCCCGAGAAAGAGGAGCGGAAGTGTAATCGCCATGGCTACCCGCCGATTCCTTTAAGAATGTGAAATCCGCTGAATCCCAGGAATGCAAGCGACAACAGGCCGGCGCTTAAGAAAGCGGCCGGCAGTCCCCGGAGAGGGCGGGGCAATTCGGCGTATTCGAGCCGTTCCCGTATCGCAACCATCAGCACGAGCGCAAGTGTGTAACCCACGCCCGTGGCGCAGCCATTGACAAATGCAGACACCAGCGTCATGGGGCGGTTGGTGATCGGATTTGCCTGTACCGCCATGAGCGCCGCCGCGATAACAACGCAATTGGACGCCAGCATCGGAAGATAGACCCCGGTCCGTTCGTGCAGGGCCGGAGATAGTTTTTGCAGCGCCATTTCAGCGATCAAGGTGAGCGACACGATGACCATGACAAATACGAAAATCTGCAGGTACTCTGCCCTCAGGGGCAGCAGAATACCGTGGTCGATGATCCACGCAAGGGCCGATGCGATCGCCATCACCACCGTTGCCGACAAACCCATGCCCAGAGCGCCCGGCAGCTTGTATGCCGCGCCGCACAGGGGGCATACGCCGATGCAGCGCGACAGCACGATGTTATTCACGAGGATCGATGCGACGGAAAGTTCGAGCAACGGACCGGCGTTCATTATGCCTTTTCCTTTCCTTTTTGCGCCATGAAGTAATTGTACAGTCCAAGCACAAACGCAAGGCTGAAAAACGCGCCGCACGCGGTGGTAAGCGCGAGGAACGGCTGGTGGCCCGGAATCACTTTCTGACCCATCAGGCTGAAATTACCGAACAGTTCCCGTATCATGGAGCAGGCGAGAAGCGCAACGGTAAATCCGATCCCGACAACAATGGCGTCGAGCAGGGAGGCAATCGGTTTATTCTTGGCCGCAAAGGCGTCCGCTCTGTTGAGAATGAGACAATTGACCGCGATAAGAGGAACGTAGATTCCGAGCGCGGCGCTAAAATGCGGGGACCTGTTTAGAAGCAGCATGTTGGCCATGGATGCGAAAGCGGTTATGATAAGGATCTGGCAGGGAATCCGCACCCGCTGCGCAATGAGGTTCCGCGTAATCGAAACCGCCAGGTTCGATGCCGCAAGAACGGCCATCACCAGGCCGCTCATGACAAGCGCGTCGGCCATGGTTGCGGTCACGGCAAGGGCCGGGCACACGCCAAGGGCAACCCGGAACACCGGGTTTTGGGCAAAAATGCCTCGTCCGAATTCGCCTGCCGTCATTTGACCTCCGCCGGATGAGACGCAGCACTGTCTTTTGCCAAAGTCACCCCGTTTGAGGCGGAGGAGGCCGCGCCGCCGGGTGCGCTTGCACTGAGCGACGCATGAGTCAAGATGATGAGCATTCCCGCAAACACCGCAACTCCCATCATTGCGAGGGCCGACTTCACAACGTCATTCACGCTTCTTCCTTTCGCCGTACGGCCGGGGCCGGCAGTACCGGTCGAGGATCGGCACGCAGAAATTCATCAACAGAATGGCCCAACACACCCCGTCCGCATAGCCGCCGTATTTTCTGATGAGAAAGGTGATCACGCCGCATCCGATGCCGAACAAAATCCGCCCCCATGGCGTCATGGGAGAGGTAACGGGATCGGCCGCCAGGAAGAAAGCCCCGAGCATGACGCCGCCGCCGAACACTTGATACAGGGGAACAATGAACGCTTCCGTTGATAAAACGTCGCCGGTCCCGTTGAAAATCCAAGACAACAGGAAAATGCTCCCGATAAAGGAGAAGGGCGTGCGGAAGCGGATAATGCCTTTATACAAAAGGAAGATTGCGCCAAGAAGTATTGCAATGCCCGATGTGGCTCCGAGGCTTCCGCCGACATTGCCCACAAGGAGGCTGCCGATGGCATCCTGGAGGTCGAGCGGATGGAAATTGCCGGTTGCCAGAGCGTTCTTGAAGTAAACAAGCGGGGTAGCTTCGGTGACTCCGTCGAGCGCTCTGGACAAGCCGAACATCGTTCCGTGCGCGGGAGCGGTAAACGAGGTCATGGCGGCGGGGAAGGACACCATGAGGAATGCGCGGGCGGCCAGGGCGGGATTTACCAGGTTGTTGCCAAGCCCTCCGAACGCCATCTTGACAACAGCAATGGCAAACACGCTCCCCGCGGCTCCCATCCAGAACGGCAGGTGCGCCGGCAGGGTAAAGGCGAACAGAAGTCCCGTAACCACCGCGCTCAAATCGCTTGTGGAAAGTTGTTTACGGAAAAGAATACAGAGGAGCGCCTCGGTACCGACGGCGGCGGCCGTGCACACGAGGGTCAGAGCCAGTGCGCGCATCCCGAAGAACACCATCGACGCGACAAACGCGGGAATGAGCGCGATGATCACCGACAGCATAATGGTGTGCACGCTTTCGCTCTGCCGGATGTGGGGCGGCGTGGAAAGGTGCAAAAGCGGTTGCGGGCTTTCGGAAACGGGTTCGTTCATGCCGCTGCTCCCGGCGCCGCGCGGGACGCTGCGGCGTTTTTCACCCGGTATTTCCCCAGTTTCATAAAGTGAACCAGATTGATTTTCGCCGGGCACACGTACGCGCAGGAACCGCATTCGATGCAGTCCGCAACGCCCCAGTGCTGCGCGTCAATTACGTTGTTCTTATCAGTAAACCGCATGAGGTAGGCCGGAGACAAGCGCATGGGGCAGGCGCGCGTACACCTGCCGCAGCCGATGCAGTTATAGTTCCGTACGCCCGGAACAAGCGTATCAAAGGCGAAGACGCCGTAGGTGGTTTTGAGCACCGGCGCGTCAAGTTCGGCCTGGGCGCTGCCGCGCATGGGACCGCCCATCACCACTTTCTTTGTCCGCTGCAGGTCCGTACCGCAGAATTCGAGAACGTTTCTTACCGGCGTCCCCAGGCGAACCAGGAGGTTTTTGGGTGTGGAAACGCAGGGTCCCCCGGCAGTGAGGGTACGCTGGTACAGGGGAGTGCCGCTCAGCACGGACCGCGCGATGGCGAGAATGGTGGCGGCGTTATGCACGGCGCAGCCGGCGTCCGCCGGAGTCCCGCCCGAGGGGATTTCTCTCTTTGTCAATGTGCGAACAAGGATCTTCTCGTCGCTCTGCGGGTATTTCGGTCTTACCAGGGCGACGGATAGATCGTGAAATTTCTCATCCTTGCACGCGTCCGAAAGCGAGGACGCAACATCGGCGGCGGAACTGTCCGCTACAACGATTGCCCGTTTCGCTCCCAGAATCTTCCTGACGATAAGGGCGCCGGTAAGAATTTCGTCGGTGTGTTCTTTTACGAGGCGCAAGTCGGCGACCGCGAAGGGCTCACACCCGGTGCAATCGACGATAACCGTGTCCACCGGATTATTCGCCGGCGGAAGGAGATTCACCTGGGCCGGAACGCCCGTCCCGCCCATTCCCACAACTCCACAGGAAAAGATTTTCCGCACAATTTCCTGTGGAGCGGCCTCTTTCCAGGGGGTGTCGATGCCGGCCGTCTCGACGGCCAAATCCTGGCCGTCATTTTCTATTTCTGCGGCGAGAACGTGCGCGCCCAGCGGGTGGGGAAAGTTCGCCACCGAAAGCACGACGCCGGATACCGACGAATGTACAGCTGCCGAATCAGGAGACGATGGTTCCGCGATCAATTGGCCCAGGCGCACCCTGTCCCCGCGTTTCACAAGGATGCTGGCGCAGGGGCCCGTGTGCTGTAGAACCGGGATTATGACTTTGGCGGGCGGCGGCAGCACTTCTATGGGTGAGTCTGCCGTGGGGTTTTTGTACTTGGGAGGGTGAATGCCACCGCGAAAACCGAGTGACCGGAACAATACCTTTGTCCTTTGATGTGAGAAGTGCGAGAAGAAACGATAGTGCTCCGCGCATTGCCCGCATGCCGGACGCTCTATCAAATTTGGTGAAATTAAAGTACGTCCGGTGCGACATGAAGTCAAGGTAAAATCTTCGGGCAGCCGTGCGCCCGAGACGATCTATAGCGTGTTGTTTTCCGCCTCTTTCCAGAACGCGTCTTCTGATGAAAAAAGAGGGATCACTTTGCCGATTTCAAGGACATAGAATACGTCCCACACGTTTCCCGCCGGGCAAATAATCGCCATTGTCGCGCCGCTTTTCTTCGCGAGGTACGACAGCTTGAGAATGGTTGACAAAGAATAGCTTGCAATGATCTTGAGCCCGCTCATATTGAGTACAAAAGCCTTTTCACCGAGGCTGAGATGTTCTCCAAACGCCACCTTGAGCTGGCGGGAACCGTCGTAATCGAGGTCGCCGCTCAGATGGAAAAAGAGACGGTCGTTTTTCTTTTCCGGGGTAAGTACAAATTGCATGGCAGCCTTTATGTTTGAGGAAACAACTATAAAATCGTATTTGCCCCGCGCAGCGGAAATCAGAATCGGCAGGTAATTGCGAATTCCGCCCGCATGTATTTTCTCATCAGTTGGAGACTTCGATTTTTTCCATTGCAGGTTGCGCAGCTAGATCTTCATTTTGTGCTGCATGGCCGCCGGGGCACAGACAATCGCAAAGAGGAGTGGCTGTGGGAGCGGCAACGATACCGGACAAAGTCAAACTGTTTGCGGCGATCACGTTCGCGCCGGAGGCGCGCATCGCGGAGGTAACGTCGGCTCTGGCGCGTTCCTTTGGCTCCGTTGACTTTTCCTATGGTCCGGTTCCCTTTGATTTTACCGACTACTATGGAGATGAAATGGGGCGGGGCCTCAGGAAAATGTACTTGACATTTGAAACTCCCGCGGAACGCGAAGCGCTGTCGGGCGTTAAGGTCTTCACCAACGACCTGGAATGTCGGTATGCCGCGAAAGGCAGGCGTGCGGTCAATATAGATCCGGGGTATATTGCAGCCGACAAGCTCGTGCTCGCGAGCACCAAGGATTTTTATCACCGCGTGTACCTCTCGCAGGGAATTTTCGCCGAGGTCACGCTTCATTACCGCAAGGGGATCTACCGGTTTTTTTCCTGGACGTTTCCCGATTACCGCGAGCCGGCCTTTCTCGAATTTCTCCAGCGGGTTCGCGCTCGCTATGTAAAAACCGCGCGCGAAGCGCGTGAGTCACGGCGCGGGTGATTTCGTGCAGCGCGAACAAGCATTAGAGAGAAGCCTGTGGCCGTGGTTCTTTACTCGCCGGCCGTTACAGCGCTCACCGCTATGACTGGAGGCGCCGCCAGGTGCTTCTTGACCGTGCAGGACTCCGCGGCTCGGACTACGGCCTCTTTATACTTTACGGGAAAATCGGGCGGGAGCAGGATTGCGATATCGATTCGTTCCACGAAGTGCGTAGCGTCATTGCGGAATACCGTCTGCGTGAGCCGGATATTTTCGGTTGCAATCGACCGCGCCCGGCAGAACAATGCCACGAAGTATCCGGCGCACGTGGCAATAGACGCGAGAAACAGTTCAAAAGGCGACGGCGCGGCGTTGGTTCCTCCGTCGGCCTCGGGTTGATCTGTCGTAATTGTGAAGCCCCGGATCGTCGCTTCCACTTTTGTGCCTCCCGGCAGCGAAACACTGATGACTTGTTCCATTCTTTCTTCCCCCTGTTTCCTTTTTCTCTGTGCCCTCTGCGCCTCTGTGGTGGATCTTTCGTCCTCTTAGAAAATCACGAACCGTCGTATCGCATGATACCAGGACTTGTACCACGGCGGATTGGGAGGCGCCGTTGCCGCCATTCGCCGCGCAACCTCTTTGTCGAGATCGGAGAGCAGCCGCGGAAGAATGAGGGCGGTGGCAAGCCGCACGAGCCACTGGGGCATGGGCTGCCACACCCAACCCTGGGCCACGATGCCCAGCCTGCACGAGTCGCGCCCTGCCGGGACGACAAACGCGGCAAGGCGCACGCCGTGTGTTCTGTAGTTGAGCCAGCCCGACAGCTGGCTGCTCCATTTTGCCTCCAGTACCGGGTCCTCGGTCTGGCTTGCAAAGAAGCGGAGATGAGTGGAATCGGTCCAGGAGATGGTGTCGACGATGCCGATACTCCACACGCGCGCTATGGCGGCCCGTCCTTCAACATACCATGTGCTTAGACCTCTCCGGAGCCGGGCGCGCGGCTCGTTGATGCGGCGGCACTGGTATACATTCCGGAAGATGTGCTCATAGTTGCTCAAGTCAAGCGCAACGCGTCCGACCTGCGGTGCCGGATACGGCAGGCTCCACACTCCCCAGGCGCGGTACACCACGGGCGTGTCGGACAATTGCTGGAATTCCACGCGGTTGTCCGATCCGGACCGCAATTGATTCTCCACGAAGGCGTAGTCGAATTCGGCAAGGCGGCCGGGCGGACGGGCCGCGGCCCCGGCGATCGCGATGGCACAGAGTAGCGCACAAATGGTTGGGGTTCGGATAGTCATGGGTATGCTCAAAATACTTTATAGTTCCCCGCGCGGCAGAGCATCCTCACGAGACCGAGGCGTTATTCGCTTTTGCCAAGTCCATCACTTGCTGCACTGCCGGGGCGTCCCAGCCGGGAAGCAGGGTGATGAAATAAGAGTCGTTATGGGACAGCGGCGTCTGCCGGAGGACAGGATACGCCGCGGCATAGCGTTCGAAGAGGGGAGTGCGGGGAACGGGAGACACAAATACCGGCTTCGTCTTTACCGAAAGCGAAGCCACGAATTCCATTTCATCCTCGACCTGGTCCCGGGTCTGGCCGGCAAGCCCGGCCATCACATACACGCCGATCGACGCGCCGCCGAATCCCGCCTGTTTCGCAGCCGATACGGCGCGGGCAAGCCCCTTCCTCGATGTTTTTCCGCCGGTGTCCCGGAGGAAGGCGTCGCCGCCGGTCTCGTAGCCGAAACGCAGGGTCTCAAAACCTGCCGATTTCATTCCGTCAAGTACCTCGGGCGTGGCCCAACGCACGTGCAGACCGTTGGGAGTGTGAAAGGCCCCGGTGACGCCTGCGCGGGAAAGCGCGCGTGCGACGAGGAGGAAGTGTTCGCCGTTATTGTGCAGCAGCGCGTCGTCGTACCAGGCGAAGTTGCCCACGCCGAGGCGATTCTGCAGAAACGCCAGTTCTTCCGCCACAACCGGGGCGGGCCTCGGAACATACCCGGGGTGCAGGAATCGCGAGGCGCAATAGGAACAGCTCAAGGGGCAACCAAGAGACGAAAGCGCGGGCCCATGGAAGGCACGGGAGAGCACCTCGAGGGCAGGCAGCAGCGAATCGCATGCGGAAAGCGATTTGAGACTTGACAGATACGGAATATTCGATGCGCGGATCGCCGTCTGATCGAACAATGTTCCGCCGTATACAAACGCGTCGGGGCACGCTTCCCGCACCGCCGACGGGATCAATTGGGCGGAAGTCCCTCCGATTACCACCGGCGTGCCCGGCACAACGCTCCTCACCACGCGCACCGTTTCCCGCAGTCCGGGCAGCCAGTAGGTCATGGATGAACCGACAAAGACGGCATCGGGAGCGGGTATGCCCGAAAGACGGGTGCAGAGATCGCTTTCCGTACTACCGTACAGCTTGTAGCGGCGCAACATGGTCCCGTAGATCGCCGGCTTGGGAAACGGGCGGTGAGGAAAAGCGCCGGTGCCGTTGGCACGTCCTAACGCATCGGGCGGGCGCTGGAGACAGTCTACATAGAGAACTTGTGCCCCGTTCTGTTTGAGCATTGCGATGAGAAAATACAGCCCGACGGGGTGCATCCATTCGTCGTAAAGCTTGAAGTCGGTGACCCATGGATTTACAACCAGTGCGCGAAACGACATGGGGTTTCCGTCAAAAAAAGAGATTGGGGCGGCTCGACTGGCAATTTATATTGAATCCCACAGCGAGGGCGTCCTCGGAGTTTGCTCCGGGGTTAGCGAGCGACTAAGCGACTATGAGTATGTTTTATTCCATAGGGATGGAAGATTCCTCGCAGCTTGCTGCGAGGTCTTTCAATCCCACAGCGAGCGCATTCCCCGATGCTTGCGTCGGGAGGCCTTTGTCCGGCCGCCGCCGCTGAAATGTGTGGCTCTTTTCGGTTGTCCATAGTATAATTTTTCACGTTAAAACCGCCGGATGCACAAGCAAGCACAGCCAATATAATTGCTGCGCGGAAAATTGCCGTGCTCCGGTTTTCGCATGAGCGGCGCAAGCGCGCAAACATGGAGTAGACGAGTGGCCTTTGAAACCCAAAAGAACTTCCTCGGGAAAACTCAGACGATTCTGATGGCCGAGATCGAGTCGGAGCGGTGGAGCTCGTGGATCCGGCTTGGGATAGCAATCGGGTATTCGTTTCTTGCTTTCTACTGTTATTCCCTCGATGAACTGTCGGTGCACGCGTTCGCAGTGCAGATGGTTGCCGTGCTCGTTTTGCTCACCTGCAGCGGATTCTACCTTACCAGATACAGCAGGGCTCGGCTGCACGCCTATACCTCTTTTATCCTGGTTGCTCTGGATGTGGCCGTCATGACAGCCGTGTTGTGGTCGTATTCGTTTATGGGCATGCCGTCGATGCCGTTCAGAAGCTCGCTGTTCGGCATGTATTACATCGCCATTATTTTTACGGCGCTTCACAACAAACTGAGCCTGTCTCTGTTCAGCGGCATCATGTCGGCAGTCTGTTACGCCGCCTACTACGTGTACGCGTTGAATAACAATGCAATGCCTCACGACTCGTGGGTTTCCGATATGACAATACGCGTAATGCTGCTCCTGATGGTTTCGGCAATAGCGGGCATCATTTCCCGCAAGAACAACACGACGATCAACAAGGTGATTACCTCGGAGTTGCGGTATCAGAACCTCGTGCACCGGCTTCCCGAAATGTTGTTTACCCTCGACGAGAAAGGGCGGTTCCAGTGGGCAAACAGCACCTCGTATGCCCTGCTCGGGCTGCCCGCCAAGGTGATTCCGGGAAGGAGCATTTTCGATTTCCTTGCCAGCCAGGAATCCCTCAAACTCGACAAAACGGAATTCAAGAACACCATTCAGATCAAAGACTTCCATGGGCAGAGTAAATTCGTCGACTGTCTTCTGCAACCGCGCGAGGAAGGGGACAAGGGAACCATTTACGAAGGAATTATGACCGACGTGAGCGACCGCGAGCTGGCGCTCTCCCAGCGGGAAGAAATGGTAAACCGGCTCTATCAATACCAGAAAATGGAATCACTCGGTACCCTGGCCAGCGGCATGGCGCACGATTTCAATAATATCCTTCAGACCGTCGGCGACATCACCGCCCTTGTGGAGAAGGACACCGGTGAACCGGAAACCAAGAACCGCATGGAAGTTATTTCGGAGACGCTCGTTGAAGCGAAGATCCTCATTTCCGAACTGCTGGCGCTGGGAAGGAAGAAGCTTCTCGATTACAAATCCATCCACCTGCAGGATTTTTTCGAGGAGATCATCCCGCTCTATGGCGCACAACTGGGTTCAACGTTTGAAATCGTGCTCAAGGCGCCCGATGAACCGCTATGGATTCAGGGAGATGTCGATTATTTCAAACGGATTTTCCAGAATCTTATCGGCAATTCGCGGGATGCCATGCCAAAGGGCGGCACCATTACCATCGAGTGCTTCCCGGAACGAAACGACGGGAAAATAGGCACCGCGGTGATCCGGTTCTCCGACACGGGAACCGGCATCCCGCACGAGATCGTGGAGAAGGTGTTCGACCCGTTCTTTACGACAAAGAAGTCCGGCAAAGGCACCGGCCTGGGGCTGGCGCTTGTGCAGCGGATCGTGTCGCTGCACAACGGGCGGATTTCCGTGGAAAAGACCGACCGTCACGGCACCTCGTTCAGGATTGAAATTCCCGAAAGTGAAGGCGGCGAAGTGGATCACGACACCACGGTGGTGCTGCTCAACCGCAAGCCCACCATGGTGCTCCTGCTCGATGACGATCCGAAGATTCGCGGCATTCTCCGGTTCTTTATGAAAGAGTTCAAATACTCGGTGTGCGAGGCTTCAACGCTGGACGAAGGGGTACGCGAACTGCAGAAGCACCTTGAAGAATGCGAAGTGGTTATCATGGACTGGAAGCTGGGGAGAGACGATCCGCACCAGGCGATCAGCCGCCTGCGGCTCATCAAGCCGTCGCTCATCGTGATCGTGGTGTCCGGGTATCCGGCGGAGCAGAAGGCCGTTGAGGAACTAAAGATATGGAAGTGGGTTACGAAACCGTACGACAAGAACCAGCTCGATCTCGAAATCCAGAAGGCGCTTTACTTTTCGAAAAAAGGCGCCGTCAAGCAGAAACAGCGCATGGAGTGAGTGAGAAAGTATCGGCCCCTGCCGCCCTGGCCAACGCCGCTAGGCCACCTGGTTTTCCTTGCGGAACTCCAGCGCGGTCGTCCGGCACAGCTTCTTGAAATATTTCTCCATCTCGGCCACGTTCTTGAACCCGCACGATTCCGCGATCGAGGTCTCGCTCGAATGCGAAGAACGCAGACGTTCCTTGGCGATTTCGATCCGCAGGAACGTGATAAACTCCTTGAACGTCTTTCCCTTGTGTTTGCGAATGAGCTTTTCCACCCTGCCCGGCGGCATTGCAAGCTTTTCGGCCACGCCGCCCAGCGTAATGTCTTTTCTGGTTACCGATTCGTCGATTATCTGATAAATCTGATCGGACAATTTCTTTTCTTCTTCGGATTGTTCGAATTTCTCGAATGAGACCGATTTCCTGCGCACGAAAAGTACGATGAGTCCTATCAGAAGCGTGCAAGTGAGGCCGGCCCCGAAGCTCAGCAGCAACAGGGTGAGCGGGTCGCTGTAGAAGGGACGCGGCAGCAACAAAACGGACGCCCACAAATACGGGCTGAACATTGCTCCCGCTGGCGCCTCCACCCAGGACAGGCGGACGATCTGGTTGTTCTCATCGGGCAAGCGCACCACCACATTGCATCCGAACGAATCGGGGATTTCCCGGCCAAAGAACGAGACCGGGACCACGACACTCGCCCTGAATCCTTTCACGTCCAGTTTGCTTATCTCGTACCGGCACGTGCATGGTTCTTTGCTTGTTGCTATATCGAAGGAGCCGCTGGGACCCGGCATCGGGCGGTACAGCGTCTTGAACGGTGTGCCTTCAAGCGGTATAACGAGAGAAAAAGCGTTTTGCGGAGGATACGGTTTTCGCGAAAGCCCGGGATCGATGCAGATTTCAAGTCCCGCCTCGCCGAGCTTCCCCTTGGCCGCTCCGTTGAAAATGGCCGGCGCTTCCGCCTCGGCGAGAAAGCGTATGCCCTCTCGGTTCCAGCACGCCGAAACGCGAACGTCAAGGGAACTCCGCGAACTTGATGCCGTTCGAGTAAACAGGGGGAAGCCGGTGCTGCCGGAGAATGGGATGGAAGCGACGGGACACACGGCCGACTTGTTGGCGACAAAAATGCCGCTTACCGAACGGGAAATCCGCTGCCCGTTCTTGAACGACGCATCGATCGAAAATGACATCCCCTTGTAAAGCTGATTGGGCAGGTCGTCGGTATTCCAGATGAGCTTGAACGGGGGATGGGTTATGCGGCCCAGCAGGAGTGCAGTATCTCCTTTGGCGTTTGGCACGGCAAAATGTGCCGTGAAACCGACGGCGGCCACCTGATCGCAGGCGGCGACGGAAACGGTGCACAGGGGCGTGGTAACGACAATTCCCTGGCGCGGCGAATCGATGGTGACGCAGGAAGAATCGGCGGACGCATTGACGTATACGAAGCAGCCCGCCGCCAGGATACCGCCCACAACAGGAAGAAAACGTCCCATAGAATTTTCTAGCATCGTTTAAAATTCGGAGGAGTCTCAACGAGACGGGCCGTAACAGCCGGCACGAAGGGAAAATGGGCGCACCTGGATTCGAACCAGGGATCTCTGCGATGTGAACGCAGCGCTTTAACCAGCTGAGCCATACGCCCGTGACAGGTAAAAATAGAAGACTGGTTGCATTCAATCAAGGACTTTGACTCTTTTTGTTATCGCCGCGCCCCGGGAGGCTCGTATCCATACAATTACCGGCCCCCGGGCATCGGCAAATCAACTATTTTAGGACGCAAAGACGGGTCGCGTCGCAAACGATTTCGATGATTTTCTTCCCGTAAACGAAAATATTCGTTATTGGTTGACCGTAAACAACACATGAAACGCAACCGTTTAGCGCTCAAGCTGTGTATGTGTGCCTTTCTGCCGGTTGCGCATGTTTCCGGGGCCGACTGGAACTACTATTCGGACAATACGCGTGAGACCTTCGTGCCCCCGCGTGAGGCCGCTTCCGGGGCCTCGGATATCGTTTTTGCCAGGGACGGCAGCTCACAATCGAATGCAGGCGCCATTCCCTTCGATTCCGTAAACGAGCTCACTCTTTCTTACGCCTCCTATTACGAGAATACCTTCAGCACGTCGATTCTTTCCTACGCAGGCGTCATAGACCGCGTTTCGGGGTTTTCGCTTTCGCTGAGCTATCTTTACGATCCGGGAATCGCAGGGACGCAGAATCTCGAAGTCGGGTCCGACGGCATGCCGGTGTGGGATCCGTCCCGTTTCGTGTACTCAAACGAATCGGTTGTTTACTTTCACGCAGCCTACGGTCGCAGGTTCGACGTGAGCCGCCGGTTTGAGATCGGAGTAGGGGCCGCGCTCAACGCGATGCGGCACTGTCTTCCTTTTGGGGAGTATAAAGGATACGGCATGGGATTCGACGGGGGCCTCATACTCAACTTTCCACGGCCGGAAATCAGGCTCGGATTGCTGTGCGAGAATATCACCTCGGAGTATACCCGCTGGAGCCCGACCTATTCCGAGAAGGCCTATCCGCATCTGATGTTCGGCATAGGCTGGGAAAAGGAAATTCCCTATATTTACGGGCATATCAAGATCCACTACAGAACGCTCGACATGCTTTCCAGCGAGGGTGCAAATACCATAAGCTCCTCAACGGTTTTCGGAACATCGGATTCGTCGACCACGGCTGCGGACCAGAGCCTGTCGGTGCCCCAGAGCGAAGCGGCGACGGCATCGCTTCAGTCCGATCCATGGTGGTTTCTCCTGAGCGGGAACATCGGCCTTGAATACCGGGTCATGGACGTATTCGCGGTGCGCGTGGGCCACAGCATGGTCAACACGTGGACTTTCGGCTGCGGGGTCTCCATGCTCAAGAAAAGGCTCGGTTTCGACTTCGCATATCTTACGCATGAGCTGGCCCCAACCTATCAATTAAGCGTGACATATCGACACTAAAAATGTTATACTAATACTTTGGGCGCGCTCAAACAAGCGTTGTGAGGCCTGAATCATTCCGGTGTTCGCGGGCGCCCTCGCCTGAGCCCTGCGGCACCATTCTGCCATAACAAGCGAAGCCGAAGTGGAACCGTGACCGATGAACATCGGTGAAGAATACCTTATTCTCATTGTCGACGACGACCACACCCTCTGCAACGCGCTTTCCAAGTTCTTTTCCGAGCTTGGATACAAAACGGTGCTGGCCTTCAATGGGCTCCAGGCAGTTGAGATGTTCGACGAACTCCGGCCGCACCTGGTGATCCTCGACATCCACATGCCGGTGATGGACGGCATTCAATTCCTTAACAGAACGCGAAAGAACGGCACGAGCGTCCCCGTCATCGTCACCACGGCGCATCCGGATATCAATACCGCCATCGAGGCCATTCAAAGCGGCGCATTCGACTACATTGTAAAGCCCTTTGAGCTGGATGTACTCCAGCAGAAGGTGACCCGAGCTCTGCAGACCACCAAGCTCGTCCGCGAAAACACGCTGCTTACCCAGCTCGTTTCGCTTCACGAAATCACGAATAAGCTCACGAGCACGCACGATATCGAAGAGCTGCTCGACGTTACCTTCCACTACTGCCTCACGGTTTGCAAGGCGGAAAGCGGCTCCATTCAACTGGTGCACAAGGATACCGATGAACTCGTCATTGTACGTCAAAAGGGAATTCAGCTTACACAGGTCCGGTCGCCGCTCAACAAGACGGACGAATGGGCGATTTCGAAGTGGGTGCTTAAAAACGGGCGCTCGCTGCTCATCTCCGACACCGAAAAGCTTCCCGACCTCTCCATTTCGCTCAACCGGCAGGACATCGGCTCCTCGCTGTCGGTTCCGCTCAAGGTGTCCGATGAAGTCATCGGCGTCATCAATCTCAACCGCGGCAGGAACAAAGAACAGTTCTCCATGGTTGAACTCAATATCATCAACATGCTCGCCACGCAGGCAAGCATCGCCATCAATAACGCCAACCTGCTGTCGTCAATCCGTCAGAAGCTCGACGAGTTGTCGCTCATCAGCACCTACTCCGAACAGCTCATGGGGCTGGTCGACGAGAATGACGTTATCCGGAGCCTGTTTACCACGGTGCAGAAGCATTTTCCGATCGATGTCATCGCGTTCCTCATTGTCCAGAAGCGCAACCACGAGCTTCTCTATTGGTCGCGGGGCGCGCTGAGCCAGCAGGATGCCGACAAAATCTGCGCCGAAGTGATTCTGGAATACAATCGGGCCACCCACAGCAGGGTCCAACAGAAGCGTGTGACGTATCGCCAGCTCATGCCGCCCATGGAATTCGCGCCGAACATCATTTTGCCCCTCGGCTTCAAGTATGCCGTGCCCATCGTGGGGGAGGCGTTCGACTACGGCGGTCTTTATTTCGGGGCAATGAAGGATCTGCCGGACAGGCACGAACAGCTCACGCTGCTGTCGAGCATCGTGAGCCAGACGCGGATTGCGCTTACCAACTCCAAACTCTACAGCGACATGAAAGAGAATTACATCCGCACCATCAAGGCGCTTGCCATCGCGGTTGACGCAAAAGACACCTACACTCACGGGCATTCGGAAAACGTCATGAACATTGCCGAGGAGATTTCCCGTGAACTGGGCGTGGACGCAAAGAAAGCAAGCAGCATTCGCGACGCGGGACTGCTTCACGACATCGGCAAGATCGGCATTCCGGGCTACATTCTTAACAAACACGGATCGCTCACCTACGAAGAATTCAACGGCATCATGAAGACCCATTCCTCGCTGGGCGCAAACATCGTTAAAGATGTGCCGTTTCTCCAAGATTTGTATAAGCTTATTCTCTATCACCACGAGAACTACAACGGCAGCGGTTACCCGGACGGTCTCAGGGGCGAAATGATCCCCTTTGGCGCACGCATCATCCGCGTCGCCGACGCCTTTGAGGCAATGACCTCTAACCGGCCCTACAGAAACAGCCTCGGCAAGAAAGAGGCTGTAAAACGCCTCAAGGAAGGTAGCAACGTTGAATTCGACCCCGACGTGGTTGAAGCGTTTCTGCGGGTGGCGCGAAAGAAGAAGTGGCTGGAAGAATCGGACGTTGGGTAGGGGTTGCTTGGTCTCGTTTTTCCCCTTGGGAATCTCGTTCCTTGATCACAGTAATATTCGTCCCCCGACCAGTTTCTTCCGAATGTCAAAGCCGCAATAATATATATTGGTTATTCCCGATTTCGTTAATTCCCATCTTATCAATTTTCAACGCGAAAGGTCTTCGTATGAAGAAGTGCATGCTCGTGTTTCTCATGCTTCTCGTTTGCTGCGCCAACGAAAACAAGCCGCAGGACGGCGCCATACGCGTCAACGGTACCTGGATCAAGAAAGACAATATCGACAAGGTGGTGGAGTTGTACCGGCAACAGATGCTCGCGGCGTTCCCCCAGAAATCACTTGAGGGCATTCCTCCAACGGTCAAGAAGAACATCGCACAGCAGCTCATCGCGAACGAACTGGTATTGCAGGAAGCCCGCAAGCGCAAGATGCCGTGCGACTCCGCGCGGCTGGAACAGATGCTTGAAGGGATAAAGAAGCAATTCCCGGACTCCGCCGCTCTCGACCGGGAGCTTGCGAAGATGGGACAAACGCGCCAGGACATGCACAATCAGGTTCGCGACGGACTCCTCATCGACACCCTCATCAAGTCGCTCAGCAAGCCTTCCGACTCCGTGAGCGAGAAGGCCTGCAAGGAGTACTACGACGGCAACCAGCCCCAATTCGCCTCGGAAAAACGTTTCCGGGTGAGCCAGATACTCTTTGTAGTCAAGAAAGACGCCTCTGCCGCGCAAAAGAGAGCGGCGGCCGACAAGGCGGCAAAGGTTCTCGCGGAAGTCAAGGCTGGAAAAGATTTCGCGGCGGAAGCCAAGAAGTATTCCGAAGATCCGTCAACGGCCAAGGCCGGCGGCGATATCGGCTGGTTCAAGAAGGGGGATCTCAAGAAAGAATTCGATGTGGTTGCCACGCCCCTCAAGCAGAACGAGGTGAGCAACGTGTTCGAAACCGATGCGGGATTTCACATTGCAAAGAAAACGGGTGAGGAGATGCTGCCGCCCGAGCCGTTCGAGAAGGCGAAGGACCAGATCGTAAAGATGCTGACGCTCAAGAAACAGAATGATATGGTAAAACATTTTATCGACAGTCTCATGGTCGGCGCGAAAATAGAGTACGCAGACACGTCATACAAGCTGGACAAGTCTGCGATGGCAAGGTAGCGACTCCTGCGCAGGAACGGCGGGTTCCGCCAGCGCGGCCCGTGATCGGCAAGCGCGGTATCCGATTATGGTCAGGCAGGCTTGTCGAGGTGTTCCGCCCGGAAGATACCGTATTTGAGCTTACAGTCGTGCAACAGGTAGGCGTCGCCGTCGGGCCGCATGCCGGCCTGGAACAATGTGTCCATCATCTTGAGCTGCTCTACGTTCTTCTTGAGCCTTGCGGGATTGGAAACAAAGACCTCCGCAAGGCTTTTTTTTGTTCGGAAATCGTTCTCCGCCTGGTTGGCAACACGGATTCCGTAGGGCCCGAGCTGCTGTTTGAAGGAATAGACGTGACGCTTAAAGTCACGGTCGGTGCCTATTCGCATAGCGAGGCGTTCGATGACGAGCCAGACTGTGCGCTCCAGTGCCGCTGCAAGGACCGCCAGCCATATCGACCTCACGGCAAACAGGTAGAAGGCGATTCCGCACGCCAGTGCGAAGTAGAACCTGTAAAATCCGACGAGCCACATGTACAAGACCTTTTCTGGGCTATGGCGCCACAGGAGATTCTTGGGAGGAAGGCGCAGCGGAATGCGAAGAAACAATCCGAGGTACGCCCACGATCAGCAAGAATGCCTGGTCACTTCTTTTCCTTGAGCATTTCCTTGAGAACGCCGGCAATCATCTTTGCCGCTTCTTCGCTGAGGCCTTTACCTTTGTGGGGAATTCTGGCCTGAACATTCCTGATCTTCTGCGCTTTTGTGGTTGCGGGAAGCGAGTCTTTTCGACAGGGGTTTTTGTCGAGCCGCTTGTAGCCGTGTGCGGTGAGATACTGGGGTTTTTCGAACATGCGACGACCTCCGTCTTCGGCAAGGGCCCGTACCATTATTGTACTATACCCTGAATTCCCTTTCAACGATTTCGTTAATGAACCTGTCTATTGACACGGGGTAATACTTGAACATGGGGCCGAAGATAAGGCCGGTCCGGATGTTTTCCTGACTTCCCAGCTGGTCGTTGACCCTGTCCACGTGCTCCTGGGGTTTTTCCTCGCATGACTTGATGTTGAAATACTCGCTTTCGATTTTGACGCTCTTTTTGTGCGCGATGGCAAATGAGAACATCCTGCCCTGAAGTTCCTTATCGAACGTTTCCGGGTCGAACACGTCGCCGAATGTGTCGCCAAGCATGTTGGGTGTGATCACGAACTTGGGAGACACATTAATCTTGCCGTTGATTTCGATGGATGCCGACTCGTTGGTTTCATCGGGAGCGACGAGGATGTAGGGAAGTTCGTGATAGCCGGACACAATGCCGGAAATAGGCTTGCGGACAATATTGGTTTTGAAGAATATTTCCCGCAGATGCTCGTTTTTGTCGTAATCAAACATGGTGGAAAAATACTCTGTTCTACGATTGCCGGGTTGGAGATGATGAGACTTTAATCAGCAAAGCTTCGCCTGCGGCCGCGGTTGTTTACTCTCCGATCACTTCAACCCCGGTTTGCTGCGTATCCGTCCGCGGCTGCGGTGGAATAGCGGTGTCATGCCGCGCCGCCTTTCTCATTACCGCATCTTTCATGGCCGCATCTCTCAGCGAATCCCGGTGAACATCCTGGTCCACCAGCGCATCCGCAATTGCCTTGAACCACTGGCCGATGTTCCCATCGAATTGTCCAAGAGTGTACAGGGCCTGGTTGACGGCGTTCTTCCCGGCCCAGATTCGTTCCTGGGTAAGGCGGTACCTGTGCGCCGTCTGCTGCCTTCCCGCGTCGCGTTTCGCCTCGAAGATGGGATAATACGCCGTGGAGGAATTGCCGTGAAGGTCGAACACGGATATCGCCAGCACGTAATTCGATGAGTCAATCTGCAAAGTCTTTGTGATGCCTTCGCGCTTTGATCCTTTGAAGTAAATGCTTTCCCGGCAGGAATCCGCGCCGAACTGCGCTTCCCGCAGGCCCACATCGCTTGTTGCTGTAAACGTGACCGAAACCTGCTGGGTTTCGGTATAGGAGAGCGTCACGTCGCGAATGGCCGGCCCGGCGCCGCGGTCCTTGTCAATGGAAGAAACTTGCGAGGGGTTAAAAAAGAATGCGAGCTTGTAGGCGGCGCACCCCGTGTCGATGCCGTGCACGTTGACGGGCAAGGGCAGCGTGCTCACGCCCGAACGTTCGTCCAGAACAAAGGATGTGCCGGCCAGACCGAACGAAAATGCGATGCGCAACCCGTCTTCCCGGTTTCTCGCCAGCATGGCGGACGAAAAGCTCTTTGAGAATTCCTCCGCTTTGTCAACTAGCTGCAGCTTGGCCGCAAATGAGGTATCTGCAATGGACGCCGCCCACATCGTCTGCGTGGTGTTGCACGAGGCGCAGGGGAAGAAAAGCGTCTTTGTGCGAGTCGCCGTGCCATACCGGACGATGGAGGAGTCGAACCTGAGAGCTTGCGGGGTGGCGGAAAAAAAATAGGTTGCCGAGACCACAAGCGTATCGAACCTGTAGATTCGGTCGAATCGCATGAGAAGATAGTCGAAGCCGCATTCGTAGGCCATGTGTTTGAGCATGCTGAGGTCGTAGTGCCATTCGGCCCTGCCCGATTCACAGAACGCGCATTCGTTGAACAAAGGTGATCGTGGAGGATTGAGCGGGAGAAACTGCGGCTCTCCCGCGACAATCGTCAAGGACTCGGCAGGACTCTGATGAATTACGAATGCAGGCTTCCGGGGCTCCACATTTGAGGCGTTGGCGGACAATGCAACAAGAGACAGGGCGCAACTTACCCTCAAGAACAAACCAAATACCTTAAGAAGCCATGTTAGCATATTGATGCAATATTTGTAATAATAAAGACTTGCAATAATGAAAAGCAAATTGCGTGATCTGAGGTATACGCTCCGGCATTCATCATTATTTTTCTGCCTGCAGCAGATTCCAACTGCCAATCATACATGGCCAACGCTACGGGTCTGCAAATCGGTTGGCTCGCCGCAAGCGCCCCAGCGGACAGAATCATAATATAAATGCGGCTAACCAATCATTTTGTGCCGCATGTGTAGGTGTGCGAGAGAAACCTGCGGTGTCTTTTTGAAAAGAGAGTGTTTGGGTTTGCAATAATATTTCGGAAAATCCGTCACCAAGCGTGGTGGTTGTCCTGCCAAGCAGTTTTTCGAATCCGGGACAATACGTGTGACAAACAGACGTAATAATCTGACACAAAAGTATTGACAGCTGACTCAGAAATCGCTATATTTAACTGCAGAGTTATTTCTTTGACCATGGAGTCATAATGGAACTTAATGCAAGAGAAGCAAGAGGCCAGCTGGTTCACGACGCAAAGAGCAGCTTGATTCTTGACGCGGCCCTCAAGGTATTTGCGGAAAAAGGATTTCACGAATCAAGACTTGAGGATATTGCTGCAACCGCTGGCTTTTCAAAGGCTTCTCTATATAACTACTATGAAGACAAGGAAGAGATCTTTCTTCACATTCTCATCAGAATGCATGAGAAGATCATTGATGCACTTAGAAATGAATTAAGGGAAGACCGCCACATCCGGGACAACCTTCTTGCCATGCTTCGTTCAATTCTCAAGGTATATGGAGATAACTTCTCGTTTTCAATGAGCATGACCGATTTGAAAACCATGGCTCCCAGCAGCATGCAAAGGTTTCAGGAAAGACACCAGCAACTAATGGCAAGGTTCAAGCATTATGCGAAAGAAATGACCGACTTATCCATCGCTGCTTTTGCGCTCGGCAGAAAACGGGGAGAAATAGTATCATCCCTTGATGACAAGACCCTTTCGCAGTATGTAACCGCAATTGTCCGCGGAGTTTTGTTTGATTGCAAAGCCGAGCGTAAGCTTGGCGATTTGGAAGTTCATTCCCGAAGCATCATGGAGTTCCTGTCGCATGGGATTGGGTTTGCGAATCTGCCGGCAGCAAAGTGAAAAGACTTATGAAGGACGAGAGTGATTCAAGCAGACGTGAGATGGCACGGATTTTGATGACGGATAATGTACGAATTCTGATAAGCAGATGGAGATCAATCATGCGCGAAAGACGAACGTTGTTGATTCTTGGCATTGGTGCCGTGGTATTCTTTCTAGGCCGTGCGCAAGCTCAGAGTCTGACTGTTGAGCAGGCAATACGAGAAGTCTGCACCAATAGCGATTCGGTGAAAATGATGAAGGAAACCATCAAAAAATCAAATGAAATGGTGCGCGAAAACTGGGCGAACGCGTTGCCCTATGTTTCGGCCACCGGCGCATATGTCCATGAATACGGGTCTCCCTTTAGCAGCAGCAGCGGCAGCAGCTCCGGTTCTTCCCGGCCGCTTGCCAAAGAAGCTAGTACCTTTACTCCCATGGACTCCGGTTTGGTGTCGGCACTTGCGAGTATTGTGCCCATGCTGAAATCTTTTAGCGACCTTTCAAATCCGGTTCATTCCAATATTTATACCGCCGGGATCTCGTTCAGTCAGCCCATCTACACTTTTGGCAAGGTGGGAAATGCCATAAGCGTTGCGAGTGACTACAACAAGTCCGCGAAGTGTTCCTATGCCCGCAACATGCAGACGCTTCAGCTCGGCGCACTCGATGTGTTTTTTGGCACGGTAATTATTCACAAGAGGGCCGAAATCGCGGACCACTCGCTTGATCGCAAAAAGGAGTTGGACAGTTTCCTCGAAAGGAATTTTCAGAATGGATCCGGCAGCAAGGCGCAGGTCCTCAAAACGAGGGCGGATGTGGCTGATCAGGACGCCCAGACCATAATCGCAATTCGGGATGCAAAGGTTGCTCGGATGAATCTTAATGCGATGATGGGGCGACCGCTCACCGACACGATGAGCCTGGACACGGTTTCGATGCTTGGTCAGATCGTCACCATGAGCATCCCGCAACCGGAAGACGCTGTAAAGGCGGCACTCTCGGACCGGACCGACATCAAGGCAATAAAGTTTTTGGCCGAAACCAACAAGGGCGGCGCAAAGATCTACAGAGCCATGTATCTTCCCTCGATCGCGGCAACCGGATCCGCCGGTTACACAAGAATGAACTCCGATTTGTCACTGCTCAGCAATAACGGTAGTCCAAGCTGGACTCTTGGCGTCGGCGCGCAATGGACGCTTTTTGACGGCTTTGCCAACAGCGCCAAGGCTGCCCAGTACCAGAGCGACGCCAACAAGTTCGAGATTTTCGTTTCCACAATGCAGAAAATGGTTGAAATCGAAGTCCGTTCCGCGATACTCGAATGTGCGGCTGCCGACAGCAATCTGAACTCTTCGAGGGAAATGCTCACGTCGGCCCAGGAAGGATACCTACTGACAAATAACAATTTCAAACAAGGAAGCGGTCAGTTCGCCGATGTGCAGCTGTCTGACGAAACTCTGAAGCAGGCTGAACTGGGAGTGATCAATGCGCGCTATCGTCAGGTACGCTCCCGCGCCGCTCTCCTTATCGCCATGGGCAAGGAAATAGTTGCACTTAACAACGATCAAAAATCCAAATAGGAGGTTCCTATGTTGCGAACAAAGAAATCGTATATCGCCCTGAGCATCGCATTCGTCACGATGCTCGTGCTCACCGGCGCCAAATGCGGCTCCGAAGCGAAGAAGGCGCCTGCTGCCTCGGCAAAACAGGCCGCCGATTCCGTGGCGGTAAAGGTGGTAGTCGCCGATGTCAACGAGAGTGCGTTTGAGGACTGGGGCAGCTACTCGGCCGACCTGCGCGGCATCGAAGACGCGAATCTTATCGCGCCCAGTCAGGGAGGCCGTGTCAATTCGCTCAAGCCCGTGGGCACCTATTTCAAGGCCGGCGAAGCCCTGTGCGACATCGACGGCGACAAATACGGCGCCGCGCTTGAGGCGGCAAAAGCACAGGTCGCGGTTACGAAAGGCGATCTCGACCGGGCAACCGCCAATGTTGAGAACGGCTCGTTGGGTCGATCTGCGCAGGACGCCGCCAACCTCGCCTACCAGAACGCCAAGGTGATGCTGGCAACGGCGAAGCGGGCCTACGAAGATTGCCAGTGCCAGGCGCCGTTCGACGGGATCCTGGTGAGCCGCAACATCGAGAAATACCAAACCGTTGCTCCGGGTGTAAACACCGTGCGGGTTTCGAGGGTCAGTCAATTGGAGGCCGTGATTGCCATACCGGAAACCGAGGCGTATAGCTACGAGGAAGGAATGAAAACCGAATTCCGGCTGCTGCAGCATCCGGAAAAAGCCTACGAGGGCAGGCTCACCAGCCTCGATCGGGCCGTGGACACCAAGTCCAGGACGGTCACCGCGCGTATCGTGGTCAACAATCACGACGGCTCTCTCACGCCGGGCATGGTCGGAAAGGCCAGCATCCTGCGGAAGAAATACGCGAAGGCCATTGTCGTTCCGTCAACGGCACTGGTGCGTCTCCAGACCGGGATCTCTGCCATGATCGTTGAAAACGGCGTTGCCAGGCAGCGCGTGGTGAAGGTGGCAGCCTCCAACGTCGACAGTTCGCTCATCAGCGAGGGGCTTCGCTCCGGCGAAAAACTGATCGTGACCGGCGCGTTTGAGGTGACCGACGGGACGAAAGTAACGTTCTAAAAGAGAGTTGAAAGTTTAAAGTTTTAAGTTGAAAGCAATTGGATACCTAGCATCTTCGGCAGTCTATCTCCAGGGTATTTTCTTAACTTTCAACTTCCAACTTCCAACTTTCAACTTCAGACTAATTCTGCTTTGAAGGAGAAATTGAATGACCAAGTTCGCACTAAAGAATCCGGTGTCGGTAATCGTGCTCGCGGCGCTGCTGTTTATAACGGGCCTGATGAGCTTCGGCGGCATGCGCAGGGAATCATTCCCCGAAATCAAGATTCCCTATATCTTCGTGACCACGGTGTATCCCGGCGCCAATCCGCCCGAGGTCGAAAACCTCATCACGCAGAAGATCGAAGACAAGCTCGACGGTATCGACGGCGTCAAGCAGATGACGAGTTCGAGCAACGAGAGCTATTCGAACATCTTTCTCGAATTCGAACCGTCGGTGCAGGTGGAGGATGCGCTCCGGCGCGTCAAGGACAAGGTCGATCAGGCCAAGGGCGACCTGCCGCTTGACGCAGAAGATCCGATCACCCAGGAACTCAACTTCAACACCATACCGATCGTCAATATAGCGCTGTACGCCGATTACGATCTCGAACGCCTCGAAAGCCTGGCCGACAATCTGAAAGACCGCATGGCCAAAATCCCGGGCGTTTTGGAAGCAAAGGTTCTTGGCAAGCAGGACAAGGAAATCGCCGTGGACGTTGACCCGGCTCTCCTGCAGCAGTACGGGTTGACCTTGTCGGACATTTCCAAGGCGATTTCCACCCAGCATACCAACGTGCCGGGTGGGACCATGATCACGTCCGGTTTCAGGTTCTCCATCAAGGTGACGGGCGAACTCACCAGCCCGGACCAGTTCAACGACCTGATAGTCCGCTCCGTCAACGACAAGATGATCCGCATCAGGGACGTCGCGAAGGTGGCGTTCACCTACACGCGCGACCGGCAGACAATTTCCCGCACCAACGGCAAACCGTCGCTCACGCTCACGGTTGCGAAACGCACCGGCGAAGATATCGTGCGCATCGTGGACGAGGCGAAGAAGATCATCGCCGAAGACCAGGCGCACTGGCCGGCGGGCACGCATTATGAAATCACCTACGACATGTCGAAGAACATCCGGCAGATGGTGGACGAACTTCAAAACCATCTTCTCATGGGCATCCTGCTGGTGCTGCTGGTGCTCAGCTTCTTCCTGGGCGTGCGCAACTCGCTCTTTATTTCCACGGCAATTCCCTTTTCCATGTCCATGGGCTTTATCATTCTCAACTACATGGGCGTCACCCTCAATATGGTTGTGCTGTTTTCACTGGTGATGGTACTGGGAATGCTGGTGGACGACGGCATCGTGGTTGTTGAGAACATCTATCGCCATCTTGGAATGGGGAAAAGCAGGTACCAGGCGGCTCTGGACGGCACAAAGGAAGTGATGGTACCGGTGTTTACCGCGACAGTCACAACCGTAGCGGCCTTTGGGCCGGTATTGTTCATGCCGGGCGTGATGGGCGAATTCATGAAATATCTTCCGTTAACCGTCGGCATCACCTTGTCGGGTTCTCTGTTTGTCGCGTTCATTTTCAACCCGGTGTTCGCCTCACTCACCATGACCAACAAAGAAGCGCAAAAGCTTGAAGGCGGACAAAAGGGATGGTTCGAACGTTTCAAGGATATTTACCGCGGGCTCCTGCAGCGCACGCTCAACCATCCGTGGCTGCTGGCGGTTCTTTGCATCGTTTTTGTGGTCTCCGGCATTTTCATGTACGGGAAGTTCGGGCCGGGCGTCGTCTTCTTTCCCATCATAGAGCCTGATGTCGCATCTGTCCAGATCGAAGGCCCTCTGTCTCAGGATATTGACATTACCGACGCAACAATCAAGACGCCGGAGGCTGTCGCCATGTCGATGTCTCAAAAAATCGCCTCGGTCAAGACAGTCAACACAATCGTCGGTTCGGGAAAGTCGTCACGGATGGTTTCGTCCGGTCAGGCGGAAAGCAACAAGGGGTACCTGGACCTGGTATTCGATGATTACGAGACGAGAAAGGTCTCGTCGTACAAAACCATGAAATGGCTCGAAGACACCTTGCCCGGCCTCGTTCCCGGGTGGAAGCTGCAGGTGATAAAACAGGCCATGGGCCCGCCCACGGGAAAACCGGTGGAGCTTGAAATAGGCGGCGACGACTACGCGCAATTGAGTCGGCTTGCCGACAGCCTCAAGACGGTGATACAGAAGGTACCGGGCTTGACAAATGTAACAACCGACTACGATCCGGCGCGGCCGGAGATACGCGTGAATGTGGACCGCGAACAGGCCAAGCGCCTCGGATTCTCCACGCTTGACGTTGCCAGCGCGGTCCGCGGTGCCATTTATGGAAACGAAGCCGCCAAGTACCGCGTGGGCAAGGACGAATACAAGATAATGGTCCGTCTGCCGCCCGAGGTGCGCGAAAACCTCAACGGTCTAAGTCGGATCGTCGTTTCCAAAGACGGCAAGGAAGCGCCCCTGTCGAGCGTCGCCACTATCACCCAGGGCGCCAACATCGCGTCAATAAAGCATATCGACGGCAAGAGATCAATCCAGGTGACCGCCGAACTGGCGCCGGGACAAAAGGACGAGCGGGGGCCCAAGAGTCTTGCCTATGCGGCCATCAAGAAGATCAGCACGCCGCCCGGGTATTCGGTGCGGCCCGGAAGCGGCAACAGGATGCAGGCTGAATCCCAGGGTTTTATCGTAAAGGCGTTCTTTATCGCAATGGGACTTGTGTTTCTTACCATGGTGTTCCAGTTCAACTCGCTGTTCCAGCCATTCCTTATCCTCATTGGGATCGCTTTGTCGCTGGGCGGCGTGTTCTGGGGTCTGCTGATAACCAACAAGATATCTGCACTTGTCAATTTGTTTACCGGCGGCACCGCAGACCTTCGAGACGTCACCTTCGCTGTTCTTATGAGCGGTGTCGGAATTATCGCGCTTGCGGGAGTTGTCGCGAAAAACGGCATCGTGCTCATAGACTTCATGAACAGGCTCAGGAAGAGCGGGCGTCCGCTTCGCGAGGCGGTTATCGAGGGCGGCGCAACCCGCTTGCGCCCGGTTCTCCTGACTGCCATCACCGCCATGATAGGGCTTCTGCCGATAGCAACGGGCGTGGGTCTCGATTTTCTCCATCTTGGCTTTGTAACGAGGTCCGAGACCACGCAATGGTGGGCTCCCATGGCATGGGCGATCTTCTGGGGCCTGCTCTTCAACACACTGCTTGTGCTCGTGGTGACGCCCACCTTCTACTATGCGTGGGAAAGCTGGCGGGAAAAGGCAAAGGCGAGGAAACAGGCAAGGGTTTCATAGCTTGCAAAATAGAAAGTTTTGTCTAATTCTTTTTGGTCGGTACTTGGGCGCCCCGCGGCTTCGCCGCGGCGGCTCTCCTTGCGAGCTCGGCCAATAGCCTCGGTGCCGCCTGCCGCAACGGCCTGCGGCCGCGGTCAGGCGGCCCTGCGCTCCAGCGCACTCTCCAGTCCAGCCTGGCGCTGGGCAGAGGATGAATGCCACATTTGTCAAGATGGCAAAGGCACGACCCGATCTTGACATCAGCCCAATTACTGCTTCAACCGGAAGACTGCATCCTGCTAAAGACTTTCAACCCCGACACTTGCGCGATCAGTCTATCCTGCCGTCCGTTGAAATCATGACAGGGCTGATGTATTTTGCAGTGGGAAAAGTTCTAAAAGTTGTTGGGATCGAAAGGGACTTCGGGTGCGAAAATCCTTCATGAGCACTATATTCGCCATTGTGCTTCTTAGCACCGGCTGTGCGCCCGTGATGCCGCCGCCACCTCCTCCTGCCGTGGTAATGCCGGCGCGGCCCCATGCCGACGCGGTGTGGGTTACGGGGCATTACAAATGGCGCCCCTGGGCCCACCGCTATCAATGGGTCCCCGGCCACTGGAAAGTCAGGCGGGGCAGGACGTGGGTCATCATCAACTGATGTCTCCGGAAACACCAATGTCAAAAATCCTTTTTGTAGAGCCTCCGCCGACGCTCGATTGGACCGTTGGTTCCAAGGTATCGAAGGCGGGCAGGCGTCATCCGTGCCTCAACGAGACCGGCGAGCAGGTTTACAGCTACCAGAACCTTTCGTGCGCAGCCGTGCTTCGCAATGCCGGGCATGCGGTGGAGTACCTCCATTGTCCCACGCAGCGGCTCGATCTCCCTATGACAAAAGAGGAAATTTCGAAGCGCAAGCCCGGCATGCTCGTTATCATGGTGGAGCATATCAACGCACCCGTGGCGTGGGAGGTGAGCAGGCACGCAAAGGACAATGGCGTGACGGTTGTGTGGGTGGGGCCGTTCGTGACGTCGCTGCACGAAAACGAAATCAAACGCGCGTGCGTCGATTTTATCCTGCGAAAGGAATGGGACTATTCGGTTGGGGCGCTGGCGCACGCGGTTATCGCCGGAGAAGATCTCGCAACGGTAAAGGGACTCACCTGGAAGGACCGGGCCGGCGGCTCGCGCGTGAACCCGGACGTCGACCCCATAGCCGACCTCGACAGTCTTCCCATTCCTGCCTACGATCTTCTCGACTTGAGCAAGTTCTACGAAAGCGTGTTCGTTGCGTTTCCCGCGGCAACCATGATCACCTCGAGAGGATGCCCGTTCAACTGCATCTTCTGCTCCTACCCGCAGACCATTTACGGACACAAATACCGCGCCATGTCGCCCGAGCGCGTTGTACGCGAGATCGAGTTTCTGGTGAACGACCGGGGCGTCCGGGAAATCCGCATCGACGACGACACCTTCAACGTGGACCGCCAGCGCGTTGTTGATATATGCAAGCTCATGGTGGAACGGAAGGTTCGTGTGCTGTATTCGGTACAGGCGCGGGCGCAGCTCATGACCGAGGAGACCGCCTACTGGCTCAAGAAATCCGGGTGCCGCATGGTGCTTTTCGGCGTGGAATCGGGCAACGAAGAGGTACTCAAGCACATGCGCAAGAACACCACCAAGGACGAAATAAGGCGCGGGGTCGCTCTTGCCAAGAAACACGGCCTGGATGTCCTCAACTGCATCATGCTGGGGTTTTACTGGGACACCAAGGAAACCATGGAAGAATCGATGGCTTTCGCGTTCGAGCTTAATGCGGAATTTACCCAGGTGTCGGCGCCCACGCCCCTGCCGGGAACCGACTACTTCAAATTGCTCAAGGATAACAATTGTCTGCTCACCGAGGATTGGGACAAGCACGACAGCGTGCACCATTCCGCGGTCGAGCTGCCGCATTTGTCAAATGACCTCATCAACGGTTATCTGTCGACCTTCTATCGCCGGTATTACCGCAGGCCCAGGTATCTCTGGATGATGGTGAGGCGGTCGCTGCGGTCGTGGGGCAATTTTACCCAGAGCCTTCGCAAGTTCAACGTCCTTTTTACAAAATAGATTACCCGGGTTTGACACTCCGCGGCCGGGGGAGTATAATCTCGTAACGAACCGGCGGTCGCTGCGCTGGAATCCGTTTCCTTCTTCATGGACAGTCTGATCAATGCCGTTCACTCTCAAGGACTATTCCGACATCAGGGAGCTTGCCAAGGGCGGCATGAGCAGGATATACTGCGCCACCCAGATTTCACTCAAGAGGCAGGTCGTGATCAAGGAAATGGCCGCCGGTCTTGTCACCACCACCAGCGAGATCAAACGGTTCGAAAACGAGGCGCAGGCCGGCGCGTCGCTCTCCCACGACAACATCATCCGGATCTACGACTTCGGCGAGGAAAAAGGGTCGTTTTACATCGCGATGGAGTTTGTTGACGGATTGGACCTTGACCGCCTCCTGCGGCAACAGGATTTTCCCCGCGAGATAGGGTTGATGATCCTGCAGCAGGCGCTGCGCGGTCTGGCCTATGCGCACGAAAAGGGCGTCGTTCATCGCGATGTCAAGGCGGCCAATATCCTGGTGGGGAGTACCGGCGCGGTGAAGGTGGTCGATTTCGGTCTTGCATACGCGGGCGCGCGGTCCGCGCAGCTCACGTCCACCGGCGCGATCGTGGGTACGCCGGTGTACATGTCTCCCGAGCTTGTAAACGGCGAAGAAACCAAGAACCCGCGCATGGACATCTGGGCCGCCGGTGTGCTTCTGTATCGTTTGATAACCGGCGAGTTTCCATTTACAGGAGAGAATGTCCCTTCGACGCTCATCAACATAATCCAGAACAAGGAAAAACCGGCCGAAGAGATCGACAAGACGTTGCCCGCCTCCGTGGCAGGCCACCTCCACGACTGTCTCGAAAAAGACCACACCAAGCGTCTCTCGACGCTTGCGCCGCTCATCCAGGCCCTGCAGGACTATTTCTTTGAGCTTGGCGTTCGCGACCCTGTCGACATGATCAAACGGTATTTTGCCGACAAGGATGCGGCTGTCGGGGAATTGCAGGCACTGTGTGCGCGGTATCACTGGAACAAAGGCAACGAACTTGTCGGCGACGGGAAGCATGTCGCTGCCCTGGCGCACTACAAAGAAGCTCTCAAACGCGATCCGAAGAGTAATGAGATTGCACAGGCGGTTGCAACGGCCGAAGACTATGTGGCAGCCACGCTCACCACCAGGACCGCAAACGTGCAGCAGTATGTTGTGACCCAGGTTCGTGCAAAAAGGCGTGCAGGCAAGGCACGAAGATCCGTTGGCCGGATGGTTGGCGTTGTTGCTGCGCTTCTTGTGGCCGGGTTTGTTTTCGCTTATCAACCCCTTCCCGACGCATTGAGAGCAGTACCCGGACTGCAGTCGGCGCACAAGCTGGCGCATTCTGCGCCATGGCAAACAATCTGGAGAACAGTGGGAAACACGGGAGAGCACATGGTGAAGTTGGCAAACCGTATCCGGGAAGCGCAGCCGGACGTTTCTCAGCGCGTCGCGGGCAGGGGGCAGCCGGCCACGGTTGCAAACAGTGCGGTCGCAGCGCGCGTCGTTGCTAAGACGGATTCCGGAGCGACCGCTGCAGCGGCGGGCAATCGTCCTCAGAACCTGCAGGTCCCCGGCCCCTTGCCGGGGCTGGTGAGGGTAGAGGTGAATCCTGCATCGGCGGAAGTCAAGATAGACAACAAGGAAATCATGGCGCCCAAGGAGCGAAGCGGGGGCGTGTTCCTTGCCAAAGGCGTGCATCAGTTCTCGGCAGCCGCCGAAGGATTTGGTCCTGCAACCACATCGATTGCCGTGTCCGGAAGCGATACGCAGACTGTGATGATCGGGCTGACGCCGCTGGAGAAGAAGCCCGGCGCGCTCCAGATATTTTCGGACATTGCCGCCGAGATTTACATCGATGGAGAGTTCAAAGGAAATACGCCGACCTCCGCGCCCATCGCACTTGCGGAAGGGGAACACGCGGTTGTTTTCAAGCGTCCTGGATTTGCGCCGTACCAGAAAACGGTGCAAATAAAGTCCGGCGAGACCCGTGAGATGAAGGTCGAATCGCAGAGCGGCAAGGACTGGGAGTGAAATACCGCGGACTCCCCTGATATTCACTCCCGAATCTTCACAAAGAACATCAGCGCCATTGCCGGAATAGTGGCGCAAAAGCCGATCACGAAAAGGTTGGTATAGCCAAGGTGCTCCACGATTATCCCGCTGAACGTCCCGAAGATCGTTGAGAAAACCGACATGAACGCAGACCCGATGGCATAGTGCCCCGCCTTGAATTCCTTCTTGCACGTTTGCAATATGTAAACGATAAGCACGGCGTTGCCCAGGCCGGCCGCAATCTGTTCGTAACAGTACACGCCGCCGATGGTGAGCATGCCCGAAAGCGACGTCGCGTAGGGCCGCTGCCAGGCGAGCCATACGTAGGCGAGAATGTTTACGTTCATCAGCAGGGTGAGCGGCCAGATCGCCCTTGCAAGCCCCGTTTTCTTTATCCACAACCCGCCTACGGTAGTACCGACAATGGAACCGAAAAGTCCCACGAGTCCGCTCATCCATGCCAGCTGAATATTGGTGACCAACAGATAGCGTTTGAGAAACGGGGTGCCCATGGAAAAGATGATTTCGTCGCCGATCTTATAGCAAATAATGAAAAGAAGACTGAGCGCAACGGCCGGCTTTGCCTGAACTGCCATGACAACGAGGAGCGCCAGGATGCCGAAATTCATGGCTGGTACGGCTTCCGTCTTGCATATGAGAAGCACCGCGAACGTCGCCATGGCGGCGCCGACGCCGCTTGCAAGGGCGGTGAATGACTGCCGCCTTGATATTTCCAGGTAGGAAGAAAACGAGGTGAGAAAATCGTCCGCGGCCTTGCGTATGGTGGCGCCGGGTTTCTGCGCCGTGCCGAAGTCCGGAAGCGCAAACAGATGATAGACGGCGAACAATCCCATGATGGCCGCCGCCGCGGCGAAGCCGAAGCTCCAGGCCGTGTAAATGCTGCCGCCCGCGACGCGTTTGGCGGTCATGCCGACGGCGTAGATGATACCGAACTTTGCCACTACAAGCGCCAGGCGGTAGGCGAAAACCCGGTAGCCCGTGTAGGCGGCCTGTTCCTTGGTGTCGGTGAGACCTTCCATGTAATAGCCGTCGATGACCACGTCGTTGGTGGCGGCGACAAACGCCATTATGACAAACAGGAACACGAAAATGGAATCGGGAACCGCAATGCCATGTGCCTTGCCTGCCACTGAGCATAGCGCTGCGGCGAGTAATGCAAGCACTGCGACTGCCGCCTGCACGCTCTGCATCCACCGGCGTTTGCCGCCGAAAATGTCGACAAGCGGCGCCCACAAGAATTTGGCGTTCCACGGCAGTCCCAGCGCGTTGAGGTACCCCAGGTAACGCTCACGCATGCCGATGTCGGTGAAGAACACCGAGGTCATCATGCGTACGATTCCGAAGGGAAATCCTTCGGCAAAATAGGTGGTGAAGCACCAGGCGGAAGGTTTTCTGAGAGTATCGGATTTCATCGGTTTGAACCCGGTTTTTTCATCAGGTTGGCCAATTTTCCCGCGCAATATATGGGCAGCATACGGCGGTTGCCTCTGAGTTCGCTGTTTCTGGCGGAAAGAATGTACGAGCGCCCCGGCCGAAAACGATTTTCATAAACTCCCAGGCTTTTCGAATGCGTTACCCGGCCCGATTTGACTTCGATCGGAACTATTCCCTGCACGGTATCAACCACAAATTCTATTTCGGCAGTTTTTCCCTGCCAACAATATAGTTCGGAAAAACCTGCGGCTCTCAGTTCCTGGGCGACAAAATTTTCAGCCACGTATCCCTGATAACTGCCGAAGCCATAGTGCAGAAAATTTCCCGGTTGTATATCACTGACCGCGCCCAGTATTCCAACGTCAAACATGTAGAGTTTAAAATTATTCTCCGATGCACAAGCGGAAAGGGGAACGGCTGTCTGTTCGATAATGGATGTATTAATAATCAGACCCGCGCTCTTAAGCCAGCTTATCGGTCCGGACAACCGCTCAAAGCCGCGCATTCCCCGAACAGCGTCTTTGAACCTGAATTTTGGGGCGGATCCATCGATGTTTCTGGCAAGCTGCTGCGGGACATTGCGCCATAGCCGTTCTATATGGAGCGCGTTTGGTTTTCCGCTGTGCTTCGCGATGTCTGCGAGATAGGCATGAAAAATATCCCGCTGCATCCTCCTGACCAGATTCGTTGCTTCGAACAGGTTGGCTCTGTTGGCCGCGTACTCCTTTACAACCGCGGGAAGACCTCCCACGACAAGGTACTGTTTCCACAGTTCCCAAAGCCGGTCGTGGGCAATCGCCGGATAGTGTTCTTCCGGGTCATGATCGCGTACGAGAATGAAAAGTTCCTCTTCACCCGCCCCTTCGAGAAACTCCGAGAAATTCATTGGCTGCAAGTCGAGGAACGTTACTTTGCCTACGGGAAAAGATTCGGCATCAAAAATCACGCCAAGCAGCGAGCCGGCGGCGCAAAGCGCAAGGCGGGGGGCCTCTTCGCAGAAGTATTTCAAACTCGTAAGCGCGCGTCCGCAACGCTGGATCTCGTCGAAAATAACAAGGTCGGATGCCGGATCAATATTCCGGTTAAAGTAGAAACGCAGTTCATCCATGATACGCTGCGGCCGCAGGTCGCCATCAAATATCCGGGAAATCCGTTCGTCTTCTTCAAAATTTACGTAATGGAAATTCTTGAATTCGTTTTCACCGAATTCTTTGAGGGAATATGTTTTCCCGACCTGGCGCGCTCCGCGAAGGATGAGCGGTTTGCGATTCGCGGAGTTCTTCCATTCTGACAGGCTTTTCAGGATTTCTCGCTTCATGTTGCATAATATACCATCGACGGGTATTTTTGGCAAGCAAATAGTGCTTGCTTATGGTATTTTCGGCAACCAAAGAGCAGTTTGCGGATCGGTATGGTGGTAGGTGCTGTCACACGCGCCTATTAAACAATGCTACCGCTAGAAGGTGGTTAGTATTTTTATTGAGGTGGCACCTTACATCCACCCCTTAGCTCGATTATCGTTTCTCGGAAAGAACCTGCACCTGAAAAACCGGCCCTTTCCGGATTTGACAATGGCGGGCGGAAATGCCTATATTTTCCCGTGAGGCCGTTCAAAATACGGCGATGGCGACGCTTCGAAGTACCCGAAGGGGTAATGCGGGGGAAACCGGGGAAATATTTGAGCGTCTGTAAAGAAACGGTTTTTATACACCCACCCGCTTGCGAAAAGAGCAATTACCTATCAGATTCCCATGGCTGGTGCAAATGAAGGATGGGCAACGCTCGCTAGAAATCTACGGGGGGAAATAGACGAAGAGAAGATTGAAGCTTTCAAGGAAACAGTACCACTACCTTTTGAACTTGGTAGTAGAAAACAGGTTGCCATCAAGATCGTCGATGACCGCGGCATCGAAAGTTTAAAAATTATCAGACTGTAGAGGATGTGGATATGAATTCCGGGATAGCTCTTTTTGAAAATTTTAAGATTCGGCGAATTTATGATGAAAAAGCTGTAGAATGGTTTTTCTCCGTTGTGGACATCCTTCAAGTATTGCTCCAACAGCCGGATTATCAGGCTGCCAGAAATTACTGGAAGGTGTTGAAAAACCGATTAAGAAAAGAAGGCAGCGAGTCGGTTACAAAATGTAACCGACTGAAATTATCGGCTGCCGACGGCAAAAGCTACCTTACGGACGTGGCCGACGCTGAAACCCTCCTTCGGATTATTCAAACTGTTCCAAGTCCTAAAGCCGAACCGGTGAAGTTATGGCTGGCTAAGGTCGGATACGAACGGCTGCAGGACATGGCCGATCCGGCCCGATCCGTTGACCGCGCGCGGGAATACTGGCAGCAGCGCGGGCGAAGTGAAAAATGGATTCAACAGCGCATGATGGGGCAGGAAACCCGCAATAAGTTGACAGATTATTGGAAAGATCACGAGATTAAGGAAGAATCTGAATATGCAATTTTAACCAATATCATCCACAAGGAGTGGTCGGGCATATCGGTCCAGAAGCACAAACAAATAAAAGGTTTGAAAGACCAGAACCTCCGCGATCACATGAACGAAGCAGAATTGATTTTCACAGCCCTTGCCGAACTTTCTACCCGTCAATTTGCCGAAAGTATTCAAGCTACCGGAATGACGGAAAATGCCGATGCCGGTAAAAAGGGCGGTGGAGTCGCACGACGGGCGCGAAAAGACCTTGAGGATAAAACGGGCAGAAAAGTCGTAACCGGTGAGAATTTTCTTCCTCCAGCCCAATCCCGAAAAATGATAGATGAAAAGGACCGGAAATAGCATGACTCAAACCATAGACAAACTCATCGTAAATACCCCCTACAAAGAACCGGTGGGCTCTGGAAAGAACAGTCGCCGCGTCCGCCGCCGGAAGATAAGCCGCCGCCTGAGGTCAAAGAGTCGGTCCTCGACTACGAATTCATTGAGAAAACATGCGCCTGACATCCTCGAATATTTTTTGCTTGCACCGGAGCCACGAGACGGGTATACACAGAATTGACAATTGGCAGCGGAAATACCTATATTTTTCCTTGAAGCCAATCAAGATGCGCACGGAGTAAGCGGGAAACCGGGGAAATATTTGAGCGTCTGTAAAGAAACCGTTTTTATACACCCACCCACTTGCGAAAAAAGCAATTACCTATCAGATTGAGAGGTTCCCGACAACATGGACAAAGCGCCCCTACTTTCCAGACAGGAAATCATCGATTTTGCATCGCGGTATACTTCTCCGGAGGAGGTCGTCGATTTTCCCCACGACGGCGACCTGTTCTGCCTGTTGCAACGCGCGTTGCCGGACAACGCCGTGCTCGCGGACGACAAGGGATGGACGTTTGCGGGATATGGAATATGCTCCGGCTACGCAATTGATGAGACGGAAATACCCGCAGGCAAATGGCTGTGGATGCGTTTTGTGAGCCTGGCGGCGTTCCCGCCGACTTCGCAGACGCTCAAGCTTCAGCCACCCCATATTGCCAAGGGACGGTTTCAGAGCCCGGACCGCAAAATCGAGTTCCGCATTCTAAAGATCGCAACCGGACAGGACCCCGGAGCCGTGCGCGACCGCGAAGCGGTTGCACGGGGGCGAATCGGGAAAAGAAAATCAGGAGAACGCCATACGGGAAAAATTGTCGCGTTCCGGAAGAAGGTCGACGCAAAGCGTGAATAGAAAAAGGCCCGCGCAGGCGGGCCTTTTTCATGCAGCACCGGCAATGTGCCGGCTACTTTGCAATATGGATGTCCGGCCACCGGTCGTTCCCCGTATGGAACGTCAACCGTACCGCGTCCTTCTGCGGTGTGCCGATTTTCCATACATATACTTCGTAGTCGTAAATGTCGTGTTCCTGACCGTAAATGGTTGCGCACCAGACCATCCACTGGCCGTCGGAACTTATCGTGGGGAAGTACTCGTGCGAGCGGCGTCCGGGCAGATCCATGAACCGGAATTTGTTGTCGATGGAGACGCCCCCCGGAATGGCAAGAGGTTTTCCATTGTCGTCAAGATCGAACTTGAGTTCTTCGGTGCTGCCGTTGCCCTGACCTTCGTTCATCCTCACCACCGATTTGTTATCGGGGAACCAGCTGATTTCGCATCCTGCGCCGGTGGTGTACCATTCTTTCTTTTCAAAATTCCAGATGCCGGTCTGACGCGTGGTGCCGCGGAGGGTTATCGCAAGAAACTTGCCGCTGGGCGACATTTCAGGTTGCTGCGCCCAGGTACTCTTCTTGAACTGTTTCTCCGCGTCGAAAATTTCCTTTTCCTCATTGGTGGCAAGGCACTTGATAAACACCTTTGACGCCCGCGCAAAGACGATGGAATCGCCCGTTGGCCGCCAGGTACCCCATACCGCGCCCTCGGCCACTTTCTTTTCTCCGGTGCCATCGGGCTTGACGGTCCACAGGTCCCATTTGTCGTTCATTTCCGCGTCGTTCTCGGCGGCCCAGCCGGACTTACTCCGGCAGAAAAGGATTGTGGCGCCATCGGGTGAAAATCGCGGGAACCAATCGACGTTATCCGGACTGTTGGTGACCGGTTTCAGGTCGGTGCCGTCCGCGTTCATAATCCAGATATCGTGCTTGGAATGAACACGGGACGTGGACCAGCAGATTTTGCCGGTTATTTTTCCCTTGAGACCGTCAAGCGCCTTCTGTTCGTCCTTTGTGGGCTGGACCGTGGCGCCGGTCGGGGCTTCCTGGGCCCGCACGAAAAGGGAAAAAGAGACGATAGCGCACCCGACAATCAAAAGTAAACGCTTGTTCATGAGTCTCTCCTCTACGGTTAATGGTTATCGGTTTATTTCCAGGAATTGAACGTATTGCAATTTCGAACTGTCAACCATCAAAACTTCAACTTCTCAACCCTTCAACTTTTGGTTCTATTTCATTTCTAGCGGCTGCCACAACTGGCTGTAATTAAATAAATCGCGCGCCACCATCATGTAGATAACAACTCGTTTCTTGTCGAGGTTGTTCTTGCGTGCGCGGTAGAATTTGTCGCGCACGAGCGGACCGCCGCCCCAACTTGTAACGATGTCGAGCGGAATGCCAGTATTGGCGGAGATGTGCGCGCCAACGCCGGCGGCTTTGCAATCGATAAGCTCGAACACGCCGGTAAAGCTGTCGCCGATGAGCATGACGGGCGATTCCGGATTGGCGCCTTTGTACAGCGAACCATCCGGATTGTGCACCTGCTTCGCGGCGATTTCAACTGCCGGGAATGCTGTCTTGTCGGCTTCTGCGAGTTTGTCAACAAGATCACCCTGGCGCATGAACGATGTGTCTTTCACAGTGAAGGACACATCGTTTTTTGAAAGGCCCGGATACCACGAATATTGCCTGATGCGGTCGGCGATAAGCTTCGCGGCGATTTCGAGGCCGCGGTCGGTCCAGTGGGTGTCCTGTCGCTGGTACAACGCTTCCTTATTCTTTGGATCATCCTTCTTTGCCGCGAGAAAAGAGGGGAGGAGATCGACAACCTCCACGCCCGCGTTCTGCAGGTCGTGCAGGAACTTTCTAGCGTACGGATTGACAATTCCGTACTCATCCTTGGGCGGGTTGTCTACGGGCAGTTTGTCGAAGTAGACGTCGGATTTGTTTGGCACCGGGACAAAGAGAAGCGAAATGTTTTTGCTCTTGAGGAATTTTGCGAATTCAACGAGGTGCGGGATGGGGTTCTTGTCGGCCGCCTGCAGCGACATGTCGCCGCAATTGAGGTAGGACACTTCGCCGCGGAAGAACAGCCAGTCGTTTTTACCCTTGAACCCCATTTGCTTTTCGGGCAGCGATTTCACGAAGGAGGCCGCAGCAAGCCGGAACGGCTCGTCTTTTTTCGCCCAGGACGCGTAATCGCCGAAGGTCTTGACTTCCGAATCGAACCGTGCATTGTTGTCCTTGAAGGCGGCCGAGACCGAAGCGTCGAACGGCACGGGCGGGGCCGTTTGCTGAGCCGCAGGCGCCGCGTTCACAGCGGGCTTCTCTTCCTTGAAATCAACAAGAAATACGTTGTAGAGGATGGTTCCGTAGGGATTGCCGCGAATGACCACCAGGGGGTTTTTAGCCGTGTATCCCTTGAGTTCCCCGATCGCATCCTTGTCGGCGTCAGGCGTGGGCCATTGCGACTGGCCGGTAAGGTCCACCACATCCGTGTTGAGCTTCGGGTACCAGTAGGAGGCAAGCAGGTTTGCCCAATCCACCACTTGGTCTTTTGTCAACACGGTTCTGGTATAGTCGTTGCGGATCCAGTCGAACGCTTTTTGACGCAGTGTCTTGTCCACATTGTCCAATACAAGGCGGCCGTAGATCTCGTGAAAACCGTCTTTTGCCTCGTCGGGAATGCCCGGGTCCAGGAATTTGACCCAAGGCTTGAATTCGATCTTCACCCATACCTGCGTACTGTCGCCCCGGCCGTGCAGGTAGACGGCGGCGATCTCCTGATAGGCCATGAACACGTCTGGGTCGGCCCATTTTTCGCCGTTTATCTTTGCGCCCACCTTTGAGAAGGCATCGGATTTTGTGATTTCCCACAGCTTGTTTTGGAGCGGATCCCATGCCATCGGCATATCTTTTTCTGCGGCCGATAGAGGCGTTTGCGAAAGTGAAACGCACGCCGAAGCCAGCGCGCCGCCGAAGGTGAGGTTGGTGATGCCAACTTTCCTTGCAGGCTTTTTCGGCGTTACCGCCTGGTGATCGAACCGGATCGGGTTCGCCGTGTATGCCGCATAGTCGAGGTTCGCGAGCGTCGGCGTCGCGATTGTGCGGATCATGACGCGCGAGGTCACTCGATTGTAGTTCTTGAGTACGGTTTCAAACGGTGCAGCGGACAGCGAACCGAAGATAGCCGCACCTGCGGTGATAAGCGCGATTGCCTTGGCGTGTCGAATCATTAGGGGTGCCCTTTCTTACTGTTTTGATGCCACGGTGAGGGGAACGTCTTGCCAGCCTTCGTTTCCATATCTAAAATCGCGTTCGACGATTTCCCAGACAACAAGTTTCTTTCCCTTGAGCAGGCCGGGTTTTCGCGCCAGCGACTCGCGGACCAGCGTGGATGCGCCGCCATCGCTCACGATGGAGGTGATGGGCTGTTTGAGCTCCAGCGCGATGTGGGAAATCCATCCCGCCGATCTGGGCTCGTCGGACTGATAAATGCGCGAGTAGCTGTCGCCGAGGAGAACCACCTGCGCGTTCTTCGGATCGTCTTTGTAAAGGTGACGTTCCGTTTCGTTGCCTTTGTCGTCGCGTGCCACCTGATACACCTGATAACATTTCGTCCTTTCGGTGGGAAAACTGAGCGCAAGTTCGTGGACCTTTACGGACGGGAGCGTTGTCATAACGCCCACGTCGCCAACGCGGTCGATAAAAGTGGAATCGACAACATATTCCGTAGTTCCCGGGCGATACCACGAATACTGCTTGATGCGTTCGGCCACTACGTGGGCGGCGGTGCGGGCTCCGCGCGCGCGCCAGTGCGTGTCCTTCGACAGATACAGGGAATCGCCGGCGATTGAATCGTTTGCGCGTTCGGCGAGGAAGGGCGAGAAAAGATCGACCGCCTCGACGCCCGCGGCCCGCAGGTCGTTGATTGCTTTGAGCGAGTTGCCGCGGGTTGTCACCAGGCGCGGGTCTGCATTACCCGCCAGCATGTCCGGATAAATGCTCGGCTTGCCGGGAATGATGGCAACCAGAAGATCGACGCCGAATTCGGCAAGCTGCTTCTTGAACGTGACCGCCGCTTGAATGGGGTTGTCGGAGACGACCTTGTCGTTCGGATCCACCTTGAGGGCGCGTTTGTCGAGCACGTAGGGGCGAATCAGATAATCGACATCCTGTTTGTAAAAGAACCATCCGTTCTTGCCAAGCACGCCCTTTTCGCCCAGATCCCCGTATAGGGCATACTTGAGAAAAAACATCACGGGCCTGGTTGCTGTGGTGAAAATGGAGGTGTTTTCGATTTCCTTCTCGAATGGCCGCAGGTACTTAGCGTCCCAGAAGATAACGGGCAGGTTCTTAACAATAAGGACCAGGTCGTGTGCAGGCGCGGGTTTGCGGTACTGCGCCGCAAGCCGCCCGGTGGATTCCCGCAGAATGGCAATAAAGCGCAGAGCTGCCGGCCTGTCGCCGGCGCGGAGGTTTGCCATGAGAGAATCGAACGACTGCTGGTACAGGGCGATTGCAGCGACAGGTTTCGACGACTCCGCAGCCTTCACATGGCGGTTGTAGGTGAGCAACGTCTTATGGAGTTCGGCGGCGTCAACCATGGCTTCGTCGGTCTGGGCCTGCTGCCGCTGGGAATCCCGCGCACCGGTGGAATCCGCGGGAGCGGCCGCAATTTCGGCGGAGATCGAATCGATCCTCGCGCCGATGCGGGCAATGAGGCTTCTTTCGATCGCGGCGCGTTTCACCGGCGTTAGGAACGTGTCTTCGATCAGATCGAGCACCTGGATGCGCTTGCCGCTTGTCACTTCGTAGATCGCCTGGGACACCGGAAGCGCAAATATGATAAACAGGAAGAACAGCGTGAAAATGAACTTTGATTTTTTCATGTCGTTTGTATCTCCGGCTTAAATCCTTCGCCCGATGCAATCGGCGAAGATAGTGAAATATTCGGACGCAAAATTTGAAATCGGTTTGTCATTTTCCTGAAATCCCGGTTATCGGTCTTCCATCCTGAAACTCCCGGTCAGAACTGGAAGTAAAGAAACGGGCTGAACGACTGTGTAAACATGCCGAGAATCGCATACAGAAAGAGCGCGCCGCACAGCGCGAGCTTGACTGGGGTCATGCCTTTGCCTACCCAGTCGTATGCCTGCACGGGCTGCCAGACGAAGACTGCGCATATCGCCATCTCGCAAAGGTGGCGCATGGAAAAGATCTGAGCCGTAAGCAGCGGGGCGGAGGCCGAGCCATGGATGATGCCGATCATCGCGCCCCAGTACAGGACTGCCTGGTGCAACGTGGGAGCACGGAACACTACCCAGCCGAACAGGACTATTACAAACGTTATGGCGACCTGCAGCCAGGATGGAGCCCGGGAATATATCGTCTTCTTACCCTGAATGCGTTCTATGATGAGAAATGCGCCCTGATACAGGCCCCAGACGATAAAGGCCATGCTCGCGCCGTGCCAGAGACCGCACAGGAAAAAGGTAAGCGCGAGGTTGAAATAGGTACGCAACGTTCCTTTCCGGTTGCCGCCAAGCAGCGCAATATACAAATAATCCATGATAAATGATGAAAGAGAGATGTGCCATCTTTTCCAGAAGATGGAAATGCTCTTTGAAAGATACGGCGCGCTGAAGTTTTTGATAAATTCGATGCCCAGCATACGAGCCAGGCCCACTGCCATGTCCGAATACCCGCAGAAGTCAAAGTAGATCTGGAACGAATAGGCGAGAACGCCCCACCAGGCGTTGAGCATGCCCGGCGCGTCCGCGCCGAACGCGGCGTCGGCGATGCCTGCCGACGGGTCGGCCAGCAGAATCTTCTTTGCGAATCCCAGGATAAAGATTGCCGTGCCGCTGGTGAACTTGTCCACCGAATGCTCGCGTTCCATAAGCTGGTCGGCCACGGTCTGATACCGGATGATGGGGCCGGCAATAAGGTGGGGATACAGCCCGAGGAAGCACGAGAACGCGCCAAACGAGGGCGCCTGTTTTGCATCGCCTCTGTAAACGTCGATCACGTACGAGAGCGCCACGAAGGTGTAGAACGATATGCCCGAGGGCAAAAGGACCTGCAGAATGTGGAAGGTGTGCGTTGGCCCGCCGCACACGTGAAGAAGCCCGTTGACGCCGCCCATGAAGAACATGTAGTACTTGAAGAAACCGAGCAGCGCCAAGTCGGTGACAATCGCGAAGACAAGCGCGAATTTGCGCTGTTTCTGCGCAATGCCCGGCTTTACAATTACCTGTGCGCACAGATAGTCTTTATAGGAGGTTATGAACAGAAGTAGGGTAAACCACGGAACGAGCCAGCCGTAAAAGACATAGCTCATCACCGTAATCCAGATGTTCCGGACGTACATTCCCTTCCATTTGAACGGAAGCAGGAAATAGACCGTCAAGAAGAACGGAAGAAAATAGAATAGAAATATCTGTGATGAAAAAACCATGCGAGTTTCTCCCTGCGATGTCTGGTGTTTTGGATCGTGCTACTGTGCGACGTCGGCCCGCACGGCATAGTATTTGGCAAGGTCCGAATCGGAATATTCGTCGTCAACGGCGTCTTTCCATACCTTTTCTATCGGCGTAACGAGCCATAGCTTCTGCTTGGCGCCCACTTCGAATTTCTCTACACTACCGGAAACGTTCTTCTTCATGGCGTCCTTGATCTGGGCGCGCGGAATAAGGGGATTGTAGTGTCCCACCAGAATTTCCTGCGGTTTGTAGGTGCCTTTCACGACAGAAAGAACCCGGTATTTCATGACGTAAACATAGTTGTAGAGGTCGTTGGCGGCAAATTTGCCCGGTATTTCCGTGACGCGCGCGATTACCACCAGGGTATCGCCGGTCCGCTTTGATGCGGCCGCTTGTTTTGCGGGTGCGGCTTTATCGGCCTTCGCCTTTTTGGGTGCGGACGACGAATCGGTCTGAGCAAAGGCCGCCGAATACAGAAATGCGCTGCACAGAACGGCAGCAACCGTGATAGTGAAACGTTTCATGAAAACCTCCTTGAAAAAAAAGTGACAGAGTTACAGAGTAACGGAGTTCAAAAAATCAACCGGCATTTCTCGGAAACACCTTCGGCAATTGTTCGGAAACCCTTTTCGGCGAATATCCGAGGTCTTTCATCGCGTCCGTCGGATCGAGGTTCGCATCCTGCGTGATGCCGGCGATCACTTGCCACGTGAGCGGAGGATTGTTCATCGCCAGACCCATTGCCGCAGCTATCATCTTGCACAGCCACACCGGTACATGCAGGATAGGCTTGTGCCGATGGCCCAGCATTCGCAGGCACAGTCTGGAGAAATCGACAATGCTTATCGCTTCACCGCCGCTCAGGTTATATGTTTTTCGAAACGCTTTTTCGTTTCCGCACATGGCGAGCAGCCCGTCGTTGACATCGTCAACATACACGGGACGCTTGAGCGACTCGCCTCGGCCGATAAACGGAACCACGGGAAACCTGGCCAGGTAGGCAAGATACATGTCGAATTCCTGGCCGCCTTCAGCGCCGTACACCAGAGTTGGCCGCGCTATGGTGTATGCCAGCCCGGATTCTTTCACAATATCTTCGGCCTCCTGCTTGGAAAGCGAATACGGAGTAGGGCGGGGATAGACAATCGAGGCAGACGACACATAGATGAACTGGCCGAGCCGTGCTCTTTTCGCTTCTTCAATGATGTTTCGCGTACCTTCGACATTGACTTGCCGGAAGGCGGTTTCGTTGTTCGAGACGATGACCGCCGCCAGATGGATCACGGCTGCTACGCCGTCACACACTCCTTGGCATTGTTCCCGGTTGGCAATGTCGGCGCAGCGTATGTCTGCGGCATAGTCCTTCACCCGGGAAACAAAGGGATCACCGGGCATGCACAGCACGCGAACACTGTCTCCTCGCTGGTACAGCCTTCGCACGAGCACGCTGCCCATGGCGCCGGTTCCGCCCGTTACAAGAATCATTGCCTGTCGTACCTCCCGGCCAGATATTTCGCCAGCACGGCGAGAACCCGAAGCCCGTAGGTTACCGGGTTGAGATGCGATGTCTCGCCGGCATACCTTGTTGGAATGGGCCGTTCCGCTATCGCAAGCCCCTGCGCGCGGCACCGGGCGATCACTTCGAGGTCGAAATCGAAGCTTGCGCTCAGGCGGTCGAACGGCAGCGTGTCGAGCGCTTTTCTGCTGTAAAGCAGCATGCCGCTGTGGTAATCGGTCATCGAAAGGCCAAAAACGATATTTTCAAAGAACGTTAGAACCCTGTTTGCAACGTACTTGTATAACGGCATGCCGCCCGACAGGGCCGTGCCGGAAGCGATGCGCGAGCCCTGAAGCAAGTCGATGCCCAGCGCCGCCATTGCTTCGACAAAACCCAAAACAGCCTCAGGCGGATACTGGCCGTCGGCATGCAGGCAGACGGCAAAGTCGCATTTGTCCTGTTGACAGCGAGCAAGCCCTTCGCGCACCGCCTTGCCGTAGCCGCGATTGAAACCGAAACGCGCCGACCGGATTTTTGCATTTGCGCTGCACAACCGCTGGACAACCTGGCCGGTAGCGTCGCGGGATCCGTCATCCACGATCCACACATAACGGATGATCTCCCACAATTCCCGCGGAATTCGCGAGATGACGTTTTCCAGGTGGCGGGCCGCATTGTATGCGGGCATGAAGATCGATACTGTTTTGTCAATCAGACGACCTCCCTGCATGCGAGCGCGCCGCTGTATTCCTTGATGTAGAACCCGATGGCGACACGGAGTGCATCGGTGAGGCAGACGGACGGGCTCCAGCCCAGGAGTTTCTTTGCCAGCGAAATATCCGGCACGCGCCGGTCTGAGTCTTCGTACCCCGGGCCGTAGAATTCCATTGAGGAAACCGTTTGCGTGCAAAAGGAAACGTCGGCGCATTCGGGCCGCAGTTCGCTGTAGAGGTCGATCATGATTTTTGCAAGACCGGCAATTGAAATTTCGTTTGCAGGATTGCCGATGTTGAAAATGCGTCGCGAAGAATTTTTCGGCTGCGCGAGTATGGCCATGAGCGCGTCGATGGCGTCGGTTATTGCGGTAAACGTGCGGCGGTTTCTTCCGCCGTCGACAAGCTTGAGCGGCTTGTGCGACAGGAGCGCGTCCATGAAGCAGGCGAGCACCCGCGGGACTCCCTCGCCGTCGATGCCCGGGAGAAAATCCATCCGCGGGCCGATAAAATTGAACGGCCGCACGATGGTGTAGTCGAGGCCGTTTTCCTTGCCGTGCGCGAAAATCGCGCGTTCGAGCAGCTGTTTGGCGCAGGCATAGGTCCATCGCTGGGCGCTGATCGGTCCCAGAACAAGCGGTGTCGATTCCTCCCGGAAAATGTCGGTGGTCGAATTGAACGGCATGCCGGCGCGGTACGAAATCGTGGTCCCGTAGACTTCGCAGGTGGAAAAATGCACGAGCCGCTTTCTGAGCGCGGCGCAGCGCTCGACGATCTTGAGCGGGCGGGTAAAATTGCTGTCTATCACCTGCAAGGGAACCGTATTGTACAGAGATGGATTGCAGAGGGCAACGAGCGAGACGACGGTGTCGCTGCGATTAAGGTATTCGTCGACCGCCTCAGCCGAATCGATATCGATGTTCGCGTAGGTGAATTTTGGATTGGTGAGAAACGCCGAGATCTTGGCCGGGTTCCTGTCGATGCCGAACACGTGCCAGTCGGTGTCGGCGAGGATGCGCTCCGCAAGGTGCGATCCGATGAACCCGCCGCAGCCGAGCAGGCAAATATTTCTGACGGATGAGGTGCGATTTGTCATAGAGATGCGTCCCGCCGGCGTTGCTGCAAAGCAACCCGGAAAATGCCGCTTATGAGAACGACGGGAACGGTCGTGGGGGACGGTTTGATTCCCGCGAGCAAAGAGCACAACCGCTTAAAATAGTTCATGACTTTCCATTATATATTAGATTTGGTGCGGGATTCCAGCATAATCGCGAAGTAACCTGCGGCTACTTTCCATGGTTCCAATCGATTTTTTCCCTGAATAATTTATAACATCTTTTGCAAAACACCTATGGTTTTTTTCTTCCTCTCGGTAAGGGAAAACAGTATGGATTTTTGCAGGCTATCTTGTTGATTTGCAAATAGAAACCGTTTTGAGGAATTGGTAAAAATTTCACATGTGGAAATACTTCGAGGTAAGCCCGCAGTGGCTCTTAATCATGGATGCACGGATGTGTGAGCGGATTCGTACAGGTAACACTGCGGGTGAAAGTCCGGACCACATCTTAAGGGCACCCGGAAGTCCCATTAACAAACAATATCCGCGGCATGCAGCCTGGAATTTGTGCCAAGAGAGCTGGAATCTTCGACCGGCAATTCCGGGGTTCGCGCGAGTTATTTTGTAGCGTGACCATGACAACCGAAGTCCCCACAAAACGGCGCATTGCCGCGGCATTCTCCGCTAAAGCAAAAGGCTACAGGACCGGCGCTTTCATTCAGCGGCAGATCCTCACCATGCTCGTACCGCATGTCGAGTTCGTTGGACGCTTTCGGGCGCCGTGGCTCGATGCCGGTTGCGGGGCGGGGGGGCTTTGTGACCTGCTGAAAGACGGAAACATTCCCGTGCATCTCATGCAAACGGACCTCGGCCGAGGTACACTGCGCTCCGGCCCCCGTTGTCCGGCGGTGCAGTCGGACATCGAGGCTCTGCCGTTTGCATCGCGCGCATTTGGCGGCGTGGTGGCCTCGTCGGTTCTGCATTGGCTGGCAGATCCGGCTAAGGGTTTAGCGGAAATTCAACGCGTTCTTGTGCCCGGAGGCGCACTTGTATTTTCCATGTTCACAAAGGGTTCATTCGGCGAAGTGCTGTCGCTGCGCCTGGAGCGGAATCGCTCCGTGCCCGTGATTCTGCCGTCGGCCGGAGAATTTGAGGCGCTGTTGCAGACGTGCGGATTCCGAATCCCGCGCCTCTCGACTTTCTCAAAGGAATATTATTTTGCCTCGGCGCTGGATGTGCTCAAATACATGAGCGGCACGGGCACCACTGCGGTTTCCGGCCGGCTGTTTTCTCCACGGGAAATCCTCGAATTATGCCGGAGCTACGAAGACAGGTATGGGTGCTCCCGTGGAGTCACTCTGTCGGTCAAAACGATCCTGGGAACAGCCTTGAAAGCAAACGAGATATAAAGACCATGGCCAGAGGATTTTTCGTAACAGGGACTGATACCGGCGTCGGGAAAACGTTTGTGAGCCGGTTGCTCGTAGAGGCGTTGTCGCGCAGGGGGCCGGTGTCGTACATGAAACCCGTGCAAACCGGCTGCAAGGCGTACAAAGGTTCCGGGCTGCTTGCGCCCGATTTTGAGTATGTCAAGAAGTGGGGGATGCTTGTGCTCGGACCGGAGGAAATCCACGTGCCGTACCGGTTTGTGCCGGCATGTTCTCCTCATCTGGCTGCACGGTTCGCTCGCAGGAAGATTTCGCTGCCGCGCATCGGGATATGCCTTGACAAAATAGCAAAGTTGCCGATGATGCGGGGCGGGTGCGTTGTTGTTGAAGGTGCGGGCGGGGTGTTGGTTCCGCTCGGGCCGTCCGAATCGATGATTCATCTTATGGTTCGCCTTGGGCTTCCCGTCGTCCTCGTCGCAACGCCCGGCCTGGGCACGCTCAATCACACTTTTCTCACCATGTGTGCGCTGGCCAGCGCGGGTCTTCGTTGTGCCGGCCTTGTTGTCAATTGCGCTAAGCCCTGCCTCCGGGATTTTATCCACCGCGACAATGTGAGGACGCTGCGCGCCTACGCTTCCGCTGTTCCGGTTCTGGAAATTCGGCGTGGTGCATCCTGCTCCGGCGACGTAGTGGAGTTCTGCAATGAAATCCTCCGATAGCTCTTTGGACCACCTCTGGTTTCCCTTTACCTGTTCGCAGGACCTGAGCGATTTTCCCCCGCGTGTCATCACGCGCGGCGAAGGCCTGTACCTTTACGACAGGGAAGGCAGGCGGTATCTGGATGCCATCGGGTCGTGGTGGGTGTCGATCCTGGGGCACCGGCATCCGCGGATTAACGCGGCGGTCGGGCGCCAGCTCGACAAGCTTGAACATGTGCTCATGGCAGGGTTCGTGTCCGATGCGGCGCTGAATCTTTCGACCTCGCTTGCGGCGATGCTGCCCCCGGGCCTCACAAGGATATTCTATTCCGACGACGGGTCCACCGCCGTGGAAGCGGCGCTCAAGATCGCTCTGCAATACTGGGCGGCGCGCGGCAGGCGCCGCACCGCCTTTGTGTCGCTGGGCGGCGGGTATCACGGCGACACGCTCGGGGCGATGTCGGTGGGAAACATCCCGGCATACCACTCGCTGTTTCACGACACATTCAAGTCGCAATTGTATACCGACGCGCCCTATTGCTATCGCTGTCCATGCGGCAGGAACAAGGCATCATGCAACGCCGAATGCATGGAGTCTCTCGAACGCATCCTTGCAGCCAAGGGCGAAACTATTGCGGCATGCGTGTTTGAGCCCATGCTTCAGGGAGCGGGGGGAATGCGCGTGTATCCGGCCAAGGTGCTCAACCGGCTGTTTGCCGCTTGCAAAGCGTACGGCGTGCTCACCATCGCCGACGAGGTTGCCACCGGTTTCGGCCGCACCGGGAAGCTTTTCGCGTGCGAACATGCGGGAGTGACTCCCGACATCATGTGCGTGGCCAAAGGCCTCACCGGCGGATACCTGCCCATGGCCGCCACGGTTGCGCGCGAGGAAATCTACGCCGAATTCTGCGGCGATTATTCGTCAAACAGGGAACTGACGCATGGACACACGTTTACCGGCAACCCGCTTGCCGCCGCAGCCGCTTGCGAGACGCTTGCCATTCTGAGGGAAGAGGGCATTCCGCAGTCGCTTGCGACAAAGTCGGCGCTTCTTGCGTCGAAACTCGAATCGTGCCGGGAAATCGAGGAGGTGGGGGACGTTCGCGTTCTCGGCATGATCGGCGCCCTGGAGCTCGTGGCCGACCGTCGCACGAAACGGCCGTTTGCACCGGAGAAACGCATCGGGTTCAAGCTTGCCCGGAAGGCTCTTGACAAAGGGTTGCTGCTGAGGCCGCTGGGGGACGTGGTATACTTTGTTCCGGCCTATATAATCACCGAGGATGAAATCTGCACGATGATCGACACGGCCCGCGATTCCATCAAGGACGCGCTGCATGAATGAGTCGCCCCTGTATTCGCGCCTGGGCGCGGAGCTTGAAGACAAGAAATCGCGCGGCCTGTTCCGCACGTCGGGCCCGTCGCCGCTCGGCGCTGCCGTCGACATGGCGACCAACAGTTACCTGTCTCTGCATGCCGATCCCGACGTGCAATCGGAAGCGGAGTACCTTGCCGACTGTTGCTATTCGGGAAATCTGGCATCGAGAATCATCGAGACCCGGTCGCCTCTTTTCGAGACGCTCGAAGCGGAACTTGCCGAATGGAAGAGGACGCGATGCGCGCTCGTGTTCAACTCGGGCTATGTGGCGAATCTCGGCATGATCGGGGCGCTGTGCACGCGGCAAACCGAGGTGTTCTGCGACAGGCTCAATCATGCGTCAATTGTGGACGGAATCAGGCTGGCGGGAGCGACGCTGACGCGCTACCGTCATTGCGACATGTTTGACCTCAAGACACGGCTTGCGGCTTCCGCGAAAACGGAACGGCTCATTGTGACCGACTCGGTGTTCAGCATGGACGGCGACATTGCTCCGCTAGCCGATATCTGCGAGCTTGCACGGCGTTTTCGCTGCATGGTGATGGTCGATGAAGCGCATGCAACCGGGGTTTTTGGGGGAACGCTATCCGGTCTGGTCGAGGAATGCGGAGTCGAGTCCGGGGTCGACGTGGTAATGGGAACGCTTTCCAAGGCAGTTGCGGGGCTGGGCGGTTTTTTTGCCGGTAGCACCGCGCTCAGAGACTGTTTTGTCAACAAGGCGCGCAGCCTCATTTATTCTACCGGCCTGCCGCAGTCGGTTCTGGCGCACGACCTCGCGGCAATCCGCCATATTCGAAGACATCCCGAAGCGGGAAGGATGCTGTTGGCCAAAGCGCGGAGGATGCGTGAAACAATCCGTTCCCTCGGCTTCGACACGCTCAATACCTCAACGCAAATCATCCCGTGCCTTGTAAAAAGCGACAGCGAAGCCGTCGAGCTTTCCGCCTTCCTGCTGTCGCGTGGAATCAAGGCGCCGGCCATCCGGCCCCCAACGGTTCCCGTCGGGACATCGCGAATCCGGTTCTCCTTGTGCAGCGGGCACACCGAGGGAGATATCGCGCTTGTCACGGATGCGTTGACCGATTGGAAGAGATCTCATGGCTGACAAGTGGCTCGTGTTCGGCGGTTGGGGCATGGACGCGGGACTGCTTCGTCCGCTCTTTGGCGACAGCAGCATATATGTTGACGTGAATCCCTTGATGCCGTCGCTGCTCAACGGTGCAACGCTGCGGCCCGACTGGGGATGCATCGTTGAACGCGAATATGCACGGGAGTTCAAGGCAACGGGCCGAATCGCCGGCTGGTCGACAGGCGCGATCGTGGCCTGTTCGCTGGCGAAGCGGGTTCGGACAAGCAAAATGGTCTTGCTGTCTGCCACACCGTCGTTTTGCAGGCGGGAAGGCTTCAGGTTCGGGTGGAAGCCGGGCGTATTAGTTGCTATGCGCGAACGGCTCGCCGTACCGCACAATACGGTGCTGGGCGATTTCGTGGCCGCGGCGGGCCTGCCGCCCGACTATGCGGGCCGCGCAGTGTACAGCGCGGATACGCTCATTGCAGGACTTGTTTTCCTCGAACAAGCATGCCTTCTCAACATTGCTTCGACGGTGAGCTGCCCGTCCTTCGTACTTCACGGTAACAGGGACGAAATCGTTCCGCACCAGGCTGGAGCAGCCTTGGCGCGCTCGATGGGCGCGCAGTTCCGGCTGGTTGACGGCGGACATGCGTTTTTCGCCGGGTGGGGACGGGGCAAAATCGACCGCTTGCTGGATGACTCTCTACGAGGACGCTATGTTCTGTAAACGAAATTTCCCGGGAAAGACTCGGTACATTTCAGAAACGGGTATCATTTTATTGTTGTAAAAAGCTCCCCGCCAGTTTATAATTTTACTTTGCACTTGCAAGCACCCCCCTCACAAGTGCGATCCGACAACCGTCACAAGTGTCAGGACCGCCATGCCGATTTCCCACGGTCGAGTGAAGAACCCCGCAGCAAGCTGCGGGGCATCTTCCATCGCTAAGGAAGAAGACAATTGTAGTCGTTTGCCAGCCCCGAAGCTTGCTTCGGGGACCGCGATTACGACCGGATGTACACCTCGGAGAGCAGCCTGTAATGCGCAAACTTTGGGATTCAACCGGTTTCTCGTTGCCGCTCTCGTGATCGGATGCGCGTTGCCGATAGCAGGAGCGCAGCAGGCTTTTTCTGTAGGGTCCTCGCGCAATGCATGTCCGGTCAACGCGGCGGCTCGATTCTACTGCGACAAGACGCGGTCGAAATCCCCGCACGAGATTGTTTCCCCTTCTTTTGCCGATTCATTTGGCGTCACGACTTCCGGTACTCCCAATTTCGGGTTCTCGCGGTCTGTGTATTGGGCACGCCTGGTTCTGCGCGACAGCTCCGTGCAGGGCGACAGGTGGGTCCTTGAAACCGGGGTCCCCTGCATTCACAAAGTAGACTGTTTCTGGGTGGCCGACACGGGAATCGTGATGCAGCGATCCGGATTTTTGCGCCGCGGACCGCAACGCGCTCTGCAATTTTTGTATCCGTGCTTTACACTTCCGTCCGTCCCGAACGGAGAACTGACGGTCTATCTCAGGTACGAAAGCGAAACGCCGCTTATGCTGCCGCTCACCTTGTACCGGGAAAGCGCGTATGCCAAGCACGACCGGGCGGTACAAACCGTGCTTGCGGTCTACTTCGGTGCACTCTTCATCATGGCACTGTACCACCTCATTGTGTTTGCGTTCCTGCGCGACGCGAGTTTCGTCTACTACGCGCTGTTCATCGTCCTGTTTGCGGCGGGGCAAATGACGTCGGTGTACGGCTTCCTGGTGGGACAGGATTCGTCGCGATTCGCTCGGACGGCGTTTCCGTATTTGCACATTATCAACTTCGGCGCGTGCGCTGTGGCGCTGCTCTTTGCACGCGCCCTTCTCGACACGCGCAGGTTGGCGCCTCGGACAAATTTGGCTCTTGTGGCGGTTGCCGCAATCTGCGCGGGAATAGGAGCCGCGTCTCCGGCGCTGGGGTTTATTGCCTCCGAACAAATCCTGGTGATTATGAATTTGGCAGTATCTGCGGTCATGACTGCTGCGGCGGTTTTGGTGCTCAGAAGAAAATACAGCCCTGGATTGTATTTCCTGTGGGGAGTGGGCGTGCTGGTCTTCGGTATTGTCCTCTACAATCTTATGTATGGTTTCAACCTGTTTCCCTTTAGTTTTGTCGTATACTTTATTCCGAATATCTGTTTCGTCTTCACGATTCTCCTTTTCTCGGTGGGTATTGCGCAGCGTATTCTCACGATCCAGCTCGAAAGGAATTCGGCGTATTCCGAAGCCGTCCATAATCTTGAACAGATATTGCAGTATAAAGAGGAAAAGGCAAAACTCGAAGAAGAACTTTCGCATGCCCGCACGATGGAGGCTATAGGCCACCTTGTAAGCGGCGTCTGCCACGACCTCAAGAACCTTCTTACGCCGCTTTTCGGCTACGCCGACCTTATACGGATGAAAGCCGCCGACAATCCCCAAATCAAGCAGCATGCCGACGGGCTGTACGCGGCCGCCGACAAAACGCGGGAATTGGTGATGAAGCTGCTTGACTTTTCGAGAAAAAAGCCGAAGATGTCCGTGCCGGTCAAGATGGACGGCATCGTGAGCGATGTGACGTCGCTGTTGCGTCACGGCACGCGGCATGGCATAGCTGTGACGACCGCAACGCACGTCGCCGATGCATGGGTCCTGGGTGATCCTTCGTCATTCCAGAATGCGCTCCTCAATCTCGGACTCAACGCGGTTGACGCAATGCCTGCGGGCGGAACCGTGTCGTTTGAGGTGAGGGGCGAAACGCTTGGCGGCGAAAATGATCTTCTCAGGAAGTTCAGCGCTCCGGCGGGCGACTACGTGGTGGTATCGGTGAGCGACACAGGTACGGGCATCCCGCCCGAGATCATGGGCAGAATCTTTGAGCCGTTCTTTACTACAAAGGGTGCGGGCAAAGGCACCGGGCTCGGACTCGCAAGCGTATACGGCTGCGTCAAGAGCCACTGCGGTTGCGTCACGGTAGCGAGCGAAATCGGCAAGGGGAGCACCTTTGCGTTGTATTTTCAAAAAGCGAAGCCCGGCCCGGGCGACACGGGGGCCGCAGCCGTTTCCCGGACGAAAGCCGCCGGTGGCACGGTGCTACTAATCAACGACGACGAAATGATGAAGGACATGATTACCGAAGCACTCGTAGACATCGGGTATTTCGTGGTGCACGTGCGAGGCATTGACAAGGGAAATGAGTACTACCGGCGAAATGTTGATGCCGTCGACCTTGTGGTAATCGACGCAAAAGCGGAAAATGGCAATGCACTGTGCAGTTTTGAGGGACTCAAGAAAATTAACCCCGGCATTCGTGCCGTACTCATTACGGATGCGTCGGACCGGCGCGAATGCGACCAGCTTCTTGATCGCGGCGTTTCCGCTATTGTCAAGAAGCCTTTCGAACTTGACGCGTTTGTGAAAGCGGTGGCGCAGCCGGCCGCCGGGGACGCACCCAAAGAAAGGCCCGCAGATGCATAAACTGGCCGCGCTCGGCGATTCTCTCACCATGGGATTTTCGTCGGGCGCCATTTACAAGACGCAATACTCCTATCCCGCCATGATTGCGCGTGCCCTGGGTGCGCAGGATTCCTTCCGCGCGCCGGCGTTCGACATCGACAAAGGTTCTACCGGCGGTTTTCCGCTCAACCTTGAGACCCTTCTCAGGATGCTGCAGAAGGATTATCCGCACGGCATTAGTCCGGTGCGGTTTGTGGGGTCGTTGTGGACTATTAACTGGTTCATGCATTCGGTGGAAAAGTTCTGGGAACGAGGGCATTGGTTCCACGCCGAGGCGCAACCGTTCAACAATCTGGCCGTGCTCAGCTACACGGTGCAGGAGGCATATCGTCTTTCGGCAGATATTTGCGCCAAAGAGATTGCTCACCCCAAGAACCAGTTCTTTTTGTTTGATCAGGTGCCGGAATTCCCCCTGTATCGGGCGGCGCTCGCAACGCTCGCCTCGAAGCAGAGTCGGGTTACCGCGCTTTCGCGACTGGAACAGCTCTGCGCCGACGGGGGAGTCGAGAATCTGATTGTGGCGATCGGGGCCAACAACTGCCTCGGCGCGATTATCGACCTGTCGATAAAATTCTCCGAAGAGGCCGATCTGTATCGTCAGCCGCACGAGCGGAAATGCAATCTGTGGCTGCCCCGGCATTTTGAAGCCTGCATCGTCGAGCTCGCACGACGCATCCGGTCGCTCTCCGTGAAGAATGTTTTTGTCTCGACCGTGCCCCACGTTACCATCCCTCCCGTGACGCGCGGCACGCCGCCCCAGCATACGCACAAGTATTACGAGTATTACACGCGGCCGTGGATATGGGACCGTACGTTCGATGGCGATATCCACCCGCACCTGACCGGAAACGACATGATGCTCCTGGACGAATTCGTGGATTATTACAACGAATCGATACGCGGTGTAGCGCGGGACAACGGCTGGCACGTCGTTGACTTCTGCGCCTTTCTCGACAGTCTGGCGTATCGCAGGCTGCACGGCGCGGTGTCGTATCGCTGGCCTTCCGGGGCGCTGGCGGCGCTCGCCAAAGACGGACGGGCGTCGTATCTGGTGCGGGGCAACGCCGCCACGCTGGATACCCGGTACATTGAACTTGACAAAGAGGAAAAGATAAGGCGCGGTGGTCTGTTTGGCCTCGACGGCGTGCATCCCACCACCATCATGTACGGACTTGTCGCCGACGTATTCCTCGACAAAATGAAGGAACAATCGGTCACCCGGGTCGACGGCTCCGCACCGGCCATGGACTGGGACTACGCCGTATCGAACGACTCGCTGATCACCTCTCCGCCGCCAATGCTTAAAGACCTGCGGAAGGTGCTCTCACTGCTTTCGGGCAGGGTGTACGGTAAGATCCTGTTCTCCGTACTCGAAAAGTTGAGAGGCAATGTCAGTTGAAAGTTCGAACAGCGCCGGGGCGCGGGTGCGGCCAAATTCTCTGCGTTTGACAAACCCTTTTCCCCCAGCTATTTTTTCCGCACTCTATGAATCCCTTCGAAAAAGCGCAGCGCCTGTATCGGACCTCTCTGGATAACGCCATAACATCCGACGACCTCGATGCCATTGTCGCCTGGCCCGCGAGCGAAATTTCGCTTCTCTTCGCCTGCGCCGACCTTGTGCGGCGGGCGCATTTCGAGAACGTGGTAGATCCATGCGCTCTCATGAACATCAAGTCGGGAAACTGCAGCGAGGACTGCGCATACTGCAGCCAGTCGTCACACAACAAGGCGGATGTGGCGGTTCGCGATCTTGCCGGCACGGCCGAAATAGTCGCGGGCAACGCCGCCGCCGCGGAAAAGAACCTCGCCTTTTGTGTTGTGTCAAGCGGCAGGCGCGTTTCGCCGGCAGAGCTGCGGGAAGTTGCAGCGGCTCTTGGGCAATGCAAAGGAGAACTGCACGCATCGCTCGGCATTCTTTCGGAAGAAGAATTCCGCTTGCTCAAGGCGGCAGGCGTATCGTGCTACAACCACAACCTGGAAACCAGCAGACGGTATTATTCGTCAATCGTGTCGACGCACCGTTACGACGACCGCGTGAACACCGTGCGGGCGGCGAAGAAGGCTGGTTTGCGGGTGTGCTGCGGCGGGATATTCGGCATGGGGGAAACCTGGGACGACCGGAAAGCCCTGTGCCTGGAGCTGCGGGAGCTTGACGTCGACACCATACCGATCAACTTCCTTATCCCCATTCCCGGCATCCGCCTCGAACCGCCCAGGGAATCACCCTTGGAATTTCTCAAGATCGTATCGATGTTCCGGCTCGCTCATCCGAAAAAGACCATCAAGGTTTGCGGCGGGAGGGAAAAGAACCTGGGTGCGATGCAGGCGCTCATTTTCTACGCCGGCGCCAACGGGTACATCTCGGGTGATTACCTTACCACAAAAGGCCGCGGCGTTGAGGCGGACGACGAGATGATCGGCCGCCTTGGGTTGACAAAGAGGCATGTTGCCGCATAGGTCCCGATTCTTTGCCTTTAGGCCCCTTTGGTATTGCCTAAGTGTTTTGCCGGGCATATTTTAAGGCCATCGCGTGAGGCGACCTCGATCAGGACGCGTGCGGTTCCAATCGCCGCCCAAAATCCTTCTTTCGTACGGGGAATCACGTACACAATCCCAAATCGTGCAAAAGGCGACCACAATGGAAACTCTTCGCGACGACGACTCCGTGCTGGAAACACCCTCGGCAAAGCACAACCGCACGTTCACCACTTTCAAGCCGCAGCCGCACGAGTTTTCATCCGGGGCCGGCTCCAAAAAGAAACGCGGCGGCATATGGGCCGTGCTTGCCGGAATAGGAGTCGTTCTTTACAAACTCAAAGCCGTTATCGTCGCGCTCAAGTTCGGCAAGTTTGCGGCCACCATAATCTCGATGTTCGTGATGATATGGGTCTATGCCACGCAGTTCGGGTGGTGGTACGCCGCGGGATTTGTGATTCTCATCGCCGTGCACGAAAGCGGTCACGTGCTAGCGGCGCGCGGCGCCGGGCTCAAGGTGTCCATGCCCATTTTCATTCCCTTTATAGGGGCCTTTATTTCAATGAAACAGCAGCCCACCAATGCCCGCACTGAGGCGATCGTTGCCGCGGGAGGGCCCGTGGTGGGCAGCATCGGCGCGTTTGCGTGCCTGGCGCTGGGGATCGCGCTCAATAGCCAATTATTTCTGGCACTTGCCTATACCGGCTGCCTTCTCAATCTCTTCAACCTTGTGCCCGTGCATCCGCTTGACGGCGGGCGAATCGTGACCGCCATATCGCCCATGATGTGGATTGTGGGAATTCCGGTGCTGGCCTATGTGGCCATCCGGTATCCCAATCCGATTGTGATCCTTTTTGTCATTCTCGGCGCCTTCCAGGCATTCAAGATGTGGCGTTCGCCCAACAAGGAATACTTCTCGGTCTCAAAGTCGACGCGAATCACTTTTGCCGTGCTGTATTTCGGCTTGATGCTCACGCTGGGCGCGGTGATGTCGTGGATTCACACCTTGCGGACGGCGACGGCAAGCGGGATCTAGAGTTATGTCCCGGAAATGCCTGCACAAAAATCATTGCCGCGAAAGCGGGGCCGCGACTTCACCAGCATACAGCGCTCATGGAGCAGAGGCTCTTGCCAATCCAGCCGTTGGTTATCGCTGGATGCCCGTTTTCACGGGCATGACAGCAGCAGGATATAGTGAGGGAATTTAGGGGACAGCACACGATAATCCGCTTCGAGGTCCATGATGCTAAAGTGATGCCCGCGAATCAAACGACGTCTTCTTGAACTCCTTCACCGTCGGCAACACGAGCATGTCTTTGCCTTGCACCGCAGCTTTCAAGCTCGCAATATTCCGCTTCAACTCCGTCTTGCTTTTGGCGTGAACCATGGCATACAGGGTGTACGGCCAGTCGGGATACGATTTCCGCCAATAGCAGTGTGTGACAAACGGGAAAGCGGCGGCCGCGGCCCCGGCCTTTTTGCACAAACGCGGCGGTACAAGGAAGGCCACCATGGCGTTGCTGCGAAACCCTGCCTTGTCATGTTTGAGAATGCCGGCGACACGCCGCACCACGCCACGGCGGATGAGGCCGGCCAGCGCATCAACCACGCCCTGCTGCGACATTCCGAGACGCTCCGCCGCAACCGCGAAGGGCTCGGCCGCAAGCGGCAGCGGCGCGGAAAGCACAGACGCAAGCAAACGTTCGGCTTTCCGTGCCCTTCTAGACATCCAGCACCAATCCTATTTTGTAAATTGCAAGGCTCGGAAATTTCCGGCATCGTTTCACGCCTGGAAGTGCCCGGACGGCTTTGACAAAGTGAGACGCATCGCGTTTGCTTTCGCAGGTGAAGGTAAACCAGAGATTAAGCGGCCCCTTGCGAAGATAGTTGTGCGTGACGCCCGGGGCTCGGCCAACAACGTCCGCAACGGCGGTCACGCTTGAATCGTCCACTTCCATTCCCACAAGAACGCTTTCGAAGCCGAGTTTCTTCCACGCAAAGACCGGTTTGATTGCGCGGAGGATGCCGCGCTCGGTAAGCGCTCCGAGCAAACTGATGCAGCGTTTCTCGGAAATGCCGAGCCGTTTTCCGAGAGAGCGAAACGGCCGGATCTGGAGCGGAAAGTCCTTTTGCACTTCATTGAGCAGGCGGCGTTCGAGAGGCGTCATCGTGATTCTCCGCGCCTTGTTCTGCGTACTGCTTTCACAACCGTGGCGACCAGCGACTTCATGGTGGCCGAAGGCGCCACAAACATGCGTCCGCGATAATGGCGGCGAAGCGTTGCGGCGGTAATATGGCCCAGACAGCAGGGAACTATTCGAACCCTGGAGCGTTGTTTGTCGGAGTAGTACGATTCCACCATCGACGAACTGGTGAACAGTACAACATCATCGTTTTGCACCGGGCACTGCGGTGCGGCAACCCTTATGGTATCGTACAGTGGAAGTATTGTCACGGCTGCTCCACGGCGCCGCAGGGTTTCCGGCAGGATCTCGCGGGCAGCGGAAGCCCGGGGAATCAGAATATTCTCATTGCGCAAGTCTTTTGGAAAGACGGCCAGCAGTCCTTCGGCAACAAATCGCCGGGGAACGGCGTCGGGAACAATACCGAAGCGGCCGAGGGCCGCCGCAGTGCCGCTTCCTATCGCGTAGACCCGTTTGCCCGCAAACAAGCGGGAGTCGTGGCCTTTTCCGAAAAGCGCGCGGAAGAAGATATCGACCGCGTTGGGGCTTGTAAAGGCAATGGAAGTAAAAGGAGCCAGCCACAGCTTGTCGATGCGTCCAAGCGAAGCGGAACGCGGCCGGATGGCAATAAGCGGACGTTGTACCACCGTGGCGCCCAGCTCCGTTAGCAGACCCGTGATTTCGGCTGATTGCCCGGAGGTGCGGAGAACCACGACACGCTTTCCCGCCAAAGGCGGCGTTTTGTACCACGAAAGTGATTTTGCAAGCCGCACTACGTTGCCCACCACGAGAATCGCGGGCGGACGGATTTGGTGCGAGTCTCGAAGCGCGACCATCCTGCCGAGCGTTCCCGAAACCGTCTTCTGTACGGGCAGGGTTCCGTCTTGAATGATCGCTGCGGGGGTCGCCTGTGTAAACTGGCCGCCGGCAAGCATGGCGGCCACAATTTTCTCAAGGTTCTCCATGGCCATGAGAAACACGAGCGTGTCGGCCCTGGGAATTGCGAGCGAGGCTATTGAATCGCCGCTCTTGAGGTGCCCGGTGACAAATGCGACCGAGCGGGACACGCTTCGGTGGGTTACCGGGATTCCGGCAAAGGCGGGCGCGGCAATGGCCGACGTAATGCCGGGGACTATTTCAAAGGGTATGGCACGGGTGCGGAGAAATTCCATTTCTTCGCTTCCGCGGCCAAAAAGGAGCGGGTCGCCGCCCTTGAGACGTGCCACGCGCAGGCCTCTTGTGGCTTCACGCTCAAGAATCCTGTTGATGGCATCCTGCGTTTTGGACGGTTTTCCGCCGCGTTTGCCGGCAAAAATGCGCCGTACCGCAGAGGGGAGCGAATCAACGATCTGCGTGTTTACAAGCGCGTCGTACACCACGACGTCGGCTTTTAGAAGCAGATCGCGGCCGCGGACCGAAATGAGGCCGGGGTCGCCCGGCCCTGCGCCGATGAGATACACGGTGCCACGCTGTTTCTTCACGAATTGCCCCGGCCGTCCAGTAATGATTCCATGAGATCGAGTCCCAGTGCCTCCACGTGGGCAGCGCCGCGATCACCGACAAGCGCGACCGGATCAACCGCGAAGAAGGATTCCCAGAACCTGGCGCGGACGCCGGGCTCCTTGATCCGCCGCCGCAGGGCGACGCGCAGGCGCGAGAGAACGGCTCCGAGAGCGCCGTACTCGGGGCCGATGTTCTCGGCGATCCGCTTGCGGATCGCGCGGGCAAGAAAGGGGCTCGCTCCGCCGGTGGAAACCGCAATGCTCACGGGCCCGCGGCGAAGCACTGAGGGGACAATAAACCCGCACAGCTCCGGATTGTCTACAATGTTGCACAATACCCGCGCCTCGGCGCACGCGGCTGCAATAGCCATGTTGACATCGAGGGAATCGGTTGCGCCGATGACAAGGGCGAATTCCCGAACAACGTCGCCTTCTGCGAAGCACCGCTCCAGGCAGCATACGCGCTCCCCGAGCATCGTGAATCTCGGAATGAACCGCTTGGCAATAACGGTGACTTTGGCGCCGGCGCGCAGAAGGCCGACGACTTTACGGAATGCGACCCTGCCGCCGCCCACCACGAGGCAGGGTTTGCTGGCGAGATCGATTGAAATGGAGTAGTAGGGCATAGTCAGGTTTCCGGTGCCGACAAGAACATCGCGCCCAGCCGTGCGCCCACAGACGAAGGATCGTCCGCACTTCCACGCATCTCTCGCTCGACAAAGGCGTTGCCGGACGTTGTGACGATAAATCCACGCATGAGAATATCGTTTCCGGCCAGCGTGGTATGCACGCCGAGCGGCGCGCGGCAGTCGAATCCCACTGCGCGCAGCAGGCCGAGATCGGCGAGCGATCTGGTCCGCTGGTCGGGGTCGCCTGCGGCCTCGCAGGCCGCCTGCGACCTCCGGTCGCCGCTACGGATTTCCAGTGCAATCACACCCTGCCCCGGCGCGGGATAAAAGACCGCCGGGTCGAATTCGTGCGAGACCCGGTGGTCCAGGTTGAGCCGGATGAGGCCGGCCTTCGAAAGGAGAACGCCATGGTATAGGCCGCTGTCGAGTTTTGCGAGTCGCGTCTCCACATTCCCGCGAATATCTCTGATGTCAAGATCGGGGCGAAGCCGTGTGAGCAGGGCTCGCCGCCGCATGCTGCCGGTGCCGATAAGAGCGCCGCGCGGAAGCGCGGCGAAAGTAAAACCTTCGCGGAGCACCAGAGCGTCGGCCTGCGATTCGGGGGAGAAGAAGGCGCAGAGCTGGAGCCCCGGGGCGGTTGCGGCGGTGACGTCTTTGAAACTGTGGACGGCAACGTCTATGGTAGTATCGAACAATGCCTGTTCAATCTCGCGGATAAAAACGCCCTTGCCGCCCATTACCAAAAGGGAACTGTGCTGGTCGCGGTCGCCGGCGGTTGCGATAACGCGTGTTTCGATAGTGAGGGAGGGGTTTGCCTTCTCAAGCCGTTGCCTCGCAATGTCGGCCTGGGCGCGCGCCAAAGCGGAGCCCCGCGTTCCCAGTATTACGGTGCTTCGCAAACCAGCCTCGTTTTTACGTTGTACCATTTTGTGAATTTGTCCGCCTGTTCTTCGATAATCGCCGAAATAAGGTCCATGTCTTTCCTTCGATCGGCAAGACGTCGCTGTGAAATTTCCTTGAGATCGTCCACGCACACCAGCGTTACGCCGGGCGCCGCGCCGATGGCAGGGTCGGCGTTCCTCGGCGCCCCGAGATCGACGACCACCATCCGCCGCGCATTGTCCCGGTCATTCGGAATGTTGTCCCGAGAGACAATAGGGCTCTTGGAAGCGGTCGCGAGAATGACGATGTCGAATGCCGCAAAGCGGTTGCGCAACTCGGAATAGGGGAGAAAATGGAGGCCGAAATGCCCGCAATATTTTTGCGCCCGCTCGTTTGTGCGGTTGGCAAGCGTGAGGGAGTGTGCGCCGGCAGACGTGAGCCGCTTGACAGCCCGGATTCCCATTGTGCCTGCGCCCACCACAAGGATGTCCGAGTTGTCAATGTTACCGCACAGTTCCAGGATGCGCTCGATGGCAATCGACCCCACCGACAGCGCACCGCGCCCGGCGCTTGTAAGCGCCCGCACTTTTTTTCCGGTTGCAACGGCGTGCTGGAACAATCTGTTGAGATAGGAATCGGTAGTCTTGTTCCGGTAGCACTGGTGGTACGCATCGCGGACCTGTCCGAGAATCTCGTGTTCGCCGAACACCATGGATTCGGTTCCCGACACCACCTGCAGGAGGTGTCGTACCGCCTCGGCGCACCGGTACTCTTTGAAGGCGCGGTCGAGGTGGGAACGCGGAACGCCATGGAACTTGACAAGATGATCGCGCAACCATGATGAGGCCGCGGCATGATCGTCGCACACGTAATAAATTTCTATTCGATTGCAGGTCGACAGCGCAACGACTTCGCGGAGAGGGGAGTCTTTGGGCAACGAGTTGAAGAATGCGACCAGTTTCTCGTTGTCGAGGTACAGCGCGTCGCGCATGCTCAGCGATGCCGACTTGAAGTCGGTGCCGAGAGCGCCGACGTGCAGTTGCGTTGTGGTACTGTGCGGATGCGTCATGAGAGACATCCCAACGCTTGTTTGCTTTTGGCGAGCGCGATGTCGATGTCTTCATCGGTATGGGCCGAGGAGACGAACAGCGCCTCGAACTGCGAGGGCGCAAGGTAGATGCCGCGGTCGAGCGATGCGTGAAAGTACCGCGCGTAGGCCTGCCGGTCGCACGCGAGAGCCGAGTTGTAGTCGAAAACGGGGCTGCCGTTTGAAAAGAACAGCGTCAGCATCGATCCGACACGGTTGACAACCGCTTTTATGCCCGTGTCCCGGCAGTTCTTCTCCAGCCCCGCAGCCAGACGCGCGGCGAGCCGGTCGAGTCTTTCGTAAAACCCCGGGTCGCGGCGGATGATGCGAAGCGTGGCGAGCCCTGCCGCGACAGCGAGGGGATTGCCCGAAAGCGTGCCCGCCTGGTACACCGCGCCCGCGGGAGCGACATAACGCATTATTTCCTGCGACGCGCCATAGGCGCCCACGGGCAGGCCGCCGCCAATGGTTTTGCCGAGCGTCGTGATATCGGGTGTGCAATTGTAAAGTTGCTGTGCGCCGCCGGCCGAGAGCCGGAATCCGGTTATCACTTCGTCGAAAATAAGCAACGATCCGTGTTTACGGGTGATATCGCGCAATGCGGGGAGGAATCCCGGCGCCGGAGGGACAACGCCCATGTTGCCCGCGACAGGCTCCACGATCACCGCGGCAATGGACGGTCCGCGCTCGGCAAACAGATTGTCGACCGATTTGATGTTATTGTACTGCGCAACCAGGGTGTCGGCCGCCGTTCCCCTGGTGACTCCGGGGCTGTCGGGCGCACCGAGCGTTGCGGCGCCGGACCCCGCCGCAATGAGAAACGAATCCGCGTGACCGTGGTAACAACCGGCAAACTTGATAATTGCGCTTCTGCCGGTAATCCCGCGGGCAAGCCGGACCGCGCTCATGGTCGCCTCGGTGCCGGAATTAACGAGCCGCACCATTTTAACGGACGGGACCAGGGCGACGATTTCCCGTGCAAGCTCCGTTTCCGCCTCGGTGGGTGCGCCGAAGGTGGTGCCGCGGCGCGCGGCCGCGACGACAGCCTCCACAACCTCCGGGGGGGCGTGTCCGGCGATAAGCGGTCCCCACGAACCCACGAAATCGAGGTAGCGGTTGCCGTCGAGGTCGGTAAGAAAGGCTCCCTTGCCGGATGCGAAGAATACCGGGGTGCCGCCGACGCCGCCGAATGCGCGCACGGGCGAGTTTACCCCGCCGGGAATGCAGCGCTGCGCGGCCGCAAAGGCGCTATCGCTTCTTTGACGTTGCAAGGCGTTTCCCTTCCGCTCGCGCCGATGGTTGATATACGCAGAATGGTTCGTCGCCCAGGTAGTCGCCCGAAGAGGCGAATGCGCGCGCGCGGCATCCGCCGCATACCGCATGATATTCGCATCGGCCGCATTTGCCGTGATACGATTGACGGTCGCGAATACTCGCAAAGAGTTCCGACGTCTCCCATATGGTCTTTACATCGTAGTCGTTGGCGCGAAGGTCGCCGGCTTCCTTGTCGAGAAACCCGCATATCTGCATCTTGCCGACATGCGAAATAAAGGCGAAACCGTGCCCTCCCAGGCATCCTCGTGTCATGGCGTTTATCGGATGCGTCACTCCCGGCGCAATTTTTGCGGAAACGGTGCGCCGGGCCTGGCGCATGATTCGATGATAGTGAGGCGCACAGGTAGGCTTGATGGAGATGGGCGTGACGGCGGCCTTCTCGTTGATCCAAGCCAGCGTCTGTTCGTACTGTAAGGGCGTTATCGATTCGGCCTCCATATCCTTGCCGCGTCCGGTTGGGACCAGCAGGAAGGGATGAAACGACACGGCGCCCAGTTGAATGGACAAATCGAGAATAGCCGGAAGCTCCGCGAGATTCCGGCTGGTGACGGTGGTATTCACCTGGAACGAAAGCCCGGCGACCCGTGCCGCGGCAAGGCCCTTCTTGAGCGTGTCGAAGGCGCCGTCCATGCCGCGGAAGGAATCATGCGATGCGGCGGTGGCGCCGTCGATGCTCACGCTGATCCGCTGTATGCCGGCTTCCACGATGCGGCCGCACGCATCTGCCGTGAGAAGGAGTCCGCACGGCGCCATCACCATGCGAGCGCCCAGCCCGCTTCCCAGCCGCGCGATACGGTAGATGTCGGGACGAAGCATTGGCTCGCCGCCGGTGAGGATCACTATCGGCTTTGCAAAGGATACAATCGACAGCAGGATCCGCTCGCATTCCTCGGTGGAGAGTTCATGAGGGTACGGGCCGGCCTGCGCCGATGCGCGGCAATGACGGCAATGCAACAGGCACGATCGCGTGAGCTCCCATGCAACCAGCCGCAGGGGAGGGGGCGTCGGGGCGCGGTGAATCACAGTGCGCCCGCTTTGGAAAGGATACGGGCGGCTTCGAGCGCGTGGTAGGTGATGATGATGTCCGCCCCGGCGCGTTGCATGGAGGTCAGGATTTCCATCACGAGCCGGTCTTCGTCTATCCAGCCCCGCGCCGCGGCGGCCTTTACCATGGAGAATTCTCCGCTCACGTTATAGGCGGCCACGGGAACGCCGAATGTGTCCTTAACGCGGCGCACAATATCGAGGTAGGCCAGCGCCGGCTTTATCATCACGATGTCGGCCCCCTCCGAAATATCAAGCTCGACCTCGCGTAGCGCCTCGTTGGAATTGGCCGGGTTCATCTGATAGGTGGCGCGGTCGCCGCTTTTGGGAGCGCAATCGGCCGCGTCGCGGAACGGGCCGTAAAACGCGGATGCGTATTTCGCCGAATACGCCATTATCGGCAGGTTTGTGTAGCCGCCCGCGTCAAGCGCGCCGCGGATCGCGCCCACCCGGCCGTCCATCATGTCGCTGGGCGCAACCATGTCGGCGCCTGCTGCCGCGTGCGACAATGCCTGCCTGGCCAGCACGGAGAGCGTGAGATCGTTGTCCACGTCGCCGCCGGTAAGCGGGCCGCAATGGCCGTGGGTGGTGTATTCGCAGTTGCACACGTCCGTAATCACGAGCAGCCGGGGCACCGCCGCTTTTATGGCCCGTACCGCCTGCTGCACTACGCCGTCTTCCCGCGCGCCGATCTCGCCGGTTTCGTCTTTACGGTCGGGAATTCCAAACAGAATTACCGCGCCGATCCCGGCGCCGGCAATGCGCTTGCATTCTTCCACGAGGCAGTCCTGCGAGAAACGGAAATTGCCGGGCATCGAGTCTATCGGGATTTTTTTCCCCGTGCCCGTGCAGGCAAACAGCGGCATCACAAGCCGTTGCGGGCAAAGACGGGTCTCCTGCACGAGGCTCCGAAGCGCCGGGCTGGCGCGAAGTCGCCGCATACGTGTTTGTGGAAAGGACATGAACACTCCTCGCGCTACGGTTGGTTTGCAATTTCGTCTTCGGTAAGGTAACACGCGGGATCTTCGGCCCACACATCGCTGTGCACCGCCTCTGCCCTTTCGCGGAGGTTGCCGTTGCAGATGTCTTTCCATGCGCACCGGCCGCATTTCCCGGTAAGCAATTGTTTACGGTTGCGAAGATTCGCAAGAAGCCGGTCTCCTCCCGAGGCCCAGAGCTCGCTAAAAGGCCGGGTACGAACGTTGCCGACGCTGTAGTGGCGCCAGAACTGGTCCGGATGCACGGTGCCGTCCCAGCTGACGCAACCGATGCCATGTCCGGTGCTGTTGCCGCCGTTCATTCGCAGGAGGCGCAGCACGTCCGCGGCGCGTTGCGGCTGTTCTTTGAGCAACCTCAGGTAGAGATACACGCCGTCGGCGTGGTTGTCCACCGTGAGCACCTCGGCGGGAATTCCTTTTTTGTGAAGCGCGGCCGTTCTCTCCACAATGAGGTCCACGGTGGCGCGGGTGGCGGCTGCATCGAGGTCTTCTTCAACGAGCTCGGTTGCGCGGCCGGTGTAGACCAGATGGTAAAAGCAGATTCGGGGAATTCCCTCTTTTTCAAGAAGGTCGAACACGCCGGGAATTTCTTCGACGTTGATCCGGTTGACGGTAAAGCGGAGGCCCACCTTGACGCCTGCCTTCCGGCAGGCCCGGATGCCCGCGAGCGCGCGTGCGTATGCGCCGGAGACGCCGCGGAACCGGTCGTGGACGGCTTCCAGGCCGTCGATGCTGATGCCCACGTAGGAAAGTCCGGCATCGCGAAACGATGCGGCACGTTCGTCGGTGATGAGTGTTCCGTTGGTGGAAATCACGGCGCGAATGCCGCGTTTGCGGGCTGCCGCAACCAGCGTGAGCAGATCGTCCCTCAAAAGGGGCTCGCCGCCCGAAAAGAGCAGCACCGGCACCCCGAAAGCGGCGAGGTCGTCGATGAGGGCAAGGCCCTCGGGGGTGGTAAGTTCGCCCTTGTAATCCAGGTCGGCCGATTGTGAATAGCAGTGGATGCAACGGAGGTTGCACCGCCGCGTCACGTTCCACACCACCACCGGCTTCTTGTCTTTTGAGAACTGAAGAAGGTGGGAGGGAAGTTTGCCTGAGTCACGGTCGTACCTGAGCGCATCGGACGACTCGACCGTGCCGCAGTAGAGCTTGGAAATTCCTATCATGCTTCGATCGCTTTCGATAAACCGGAATGCACGTTCCAATAGATCGATGCAGTCCGAGGCAAGCCAGGGGGTAGTCTTGCCGTGGACATCAGGGTTGTAATATGCTGGTAATATAATTCCCGTTCCCCGGGATTATTCCGGAGCAACGATGGAATTATGCGTCTGCGGCGAAGTCCAGTGCGCCCCAGCGCTCTATTCCTTTCGAGCGCCGCAGGAATATAGTATTTTTCGATAGGGTGTTGGATTCGTGCGTCGGGCAATCCATTGACAAGAAGAAAAGAAGGATACTCCGGATGACCATCGTTCTACCAAAGGACTACCATGCGAAGCAGGAGCTTCAGAAGCGCCGCGTACTGGTAATCGATCAGGACAATGCTCTCAAGGAAGACATTCGCGCCTTGCGGATTGGCGTGCTCAACATCATGCCGCAAGCGGAGCGGTACGAGCTGAGTCTGCTGGCCCCGCTCGGCAGATCGGTGCTGCAGATTGAACCCATTTGGATTCGCCTGGAAACCCACAAGTACACCAGCACCGACCAATCGCATCTCGACAAGCTGTATGTAACGTTCGAGGAGGCCGTATCACACCAGAAGCTCGACGGGCTCATCGTCACGGGCGCGCCTGTGGAGGAGATTCCCTTTGAGCAAGTTACCTATTGGGAGGAGATCCTTCGCATCCTCAGGTACGCACATCGCAACGCTGCCTCGACGCTGGGATTGTGCTGGGGCGCCCTTGCCATCGCAAAATTCCTGGGCATGGAGAAGGAAATATTTCCGAAAAAGCTTTTCGGCGTGTTTGAAACGGTCAACCTTGACCGCAGCCACCGGGTAACAGGCGATATGGACGACGTGTTCTGGTGCCCGCAAAGCAGGCATTCAGGAATTCCCGACGCGGTGCTGGAAGAACAGCGCGACAAGGGGAAGATCCGCCTTCTCGCATATTCGAAAGACGCGGGGTACGTTATTTTCGAAAGCGCCGACCAGCGGTTTCTCATGCACCTTGGCCATCTGGAATACGAGCCGTCGCGGCTCGTCGAAGAATACAAACGGGACCTCGCGGCCGGCAAAAAGAACGTCGAGGCGCCAAAGAACGTCAACCTTGAGGCTCCGGTTAATGTCTGGCGCGCCCATGGAAACGAATTTTTTTCCCAATGGATCAAGTTCGTCCACGAATCAACACAATACTAGCGCGGACGAAATGCACGCTCTCCGCGAAGACGCGAACCGGCTTGCGAAACAGGAGGAATGCGGACATCAAAATGCGGACTGCCTGAGACGCCCGCATGGTGCTTCAATTACCTTTTTCGCATAGTGCCGCAGAAATTCACTTTGCGTCCTTCGCGCCTTGCAGTGAATCTTTTTGTTCGTCGCAGCGGAAAGTCGGTCATCATGCAAACCGTCGAATGGATCAACAAGAACATACCGCCCATCGCCGACAAGCTGGAACGGGGCGTTCTCAACGGATTCTCCGCCGAAGGCGAAGAAGGGCTCGATTTGTCGGGAAGGAACACCATATACGAGGTGCTCAACGACATTCTCGCCGTGCTGTTTCCGGGATTTTACAGCAAAGACAAGGTGCTCAGGAAGGAGATGAATTTCTATCTGGGCGACATGCTGCGGCATATCAGCCTGCGGCTCGTGAGAGTGATGACGGAGATCCTCAAGTATCATTGCAAGAAGAAGGACGGTTGCGACGACTGCACGTGCGAGGAGCGCGCGCAGAAATCGCTTGAGACGATCATCGAATCGCTTCCGTCGATCCGTGCGATGCTGTTTGAAGACGTCAAAGCCGCCTACGCCGGCGATCCCGCCGCCACCTGCCTCGAGGAGATCATTCTGAGTTACCCCTGCATCGAGGCGATCGCCACGTACCGCATCGCGAATCTGCTGTACAGACTGGAAGTGCCGTTTGTGCCGCGGATCATGACCGAGCACGCCCATTCGAGGACCGGCATCGATATCCACCCGGGCGCAACCATAGCGCCGGGGTTCTTTATCGATCACGGCACGGGCACGGTTATCGGCGAGACCACGTCAATAGGGAAGAACGTACGGCTGTACCAGGGCGTGACTCTCGGCGCGGTATCGCCTTTCGACAAGCAGGGAAATCCCAAACGCGGAATCAAACGCCATCCGACCATTGAGGATGAAGTGATCATCTATGCAAACGCGACGATTCTCGGAGGTGAGACGGTTATCGGCAAGGGCGCAATTATCGGCGGCAACACCTGGATCACGAGGTCGGTGCCTCCGGGCGCGGTGGTGTACAAGGGGCAGGAGGATGAACGAAGGTCGAAAAGTTCAGAAGTTGAAAGTGGGAAAGGCTAAGTGGAAGTCAATCTGCTATGATGCCGCTCGATAGCCTGTCGCTCGCAGCGCTTTCGGAATGCGACACGGTCAATCTGCTGCGGTTCCAGCCGGTGATGCGGGACCGGGGCTCACATTTTGTCGAAGAAAATGTTTCGCGCTGCCGGGCGCGCCGTTGCGCCTGCCGTGCGTACCTTTAAGAGCCCCGGCGCCACGCGGCATGGGTTTGGAAGACGGGGCTGCGGATTGCCGAACGGGTGCAGCGATTTCAAGATAAGGATTTGAGCGCCCCGCTGCAATAGCAAAATAACAAAAGCGCCGACCTCGCCCCGACCCCGCTCCTGAAGTGAGAAGGGCACGGTTTGTTCTTTAGGCACCTCTCAGGACCGAAATAAAGCCTCGGCCCTTAGCCGTGGTTGTTTACAAACGAAAGTTGGTAATGGGAACAAATGCCGTTTGAATCCCGTTTACAAAGCAACCGATGGTGTAGGAGCCCGGCGCAATGTGACGCAGATCAAGCGACACGCTTCCTCTGCCCGCCGGTGATGTGACCGAAGTAATCCTGCCCATGTACCGGCCTCTGCTGTCTAAAAGCCGGAACCAAAGCGTTGCAGCCGCGGACACGGAATAGGAAATTTCGGCGCACCCGGCAAAGCTACGCACAAGAACAAATTGATTATTGAGATTCGCACGCACGCCGGTTCCCGCAATGCCGGTTGTTTGACTCACTGCCGAGCGAACCTCAGCCAGGTATTTCGGCACCACAACAAGCGGATCGCCGGACAGTGCCTCGATGAGCAAATACCCCTGAAACGAACTGTTGCGCGCAAGCTGGATCACGGCCGGTAGGGTGGTCTCCACATTTTGCTTGAGGAGAAAATTGGTCGCATAGGGCAAGGCTTTCGCAAGATCGGCGTCCAGGTTTGTGGTGGTGAACGATCCCGTATCCAGCAGAACCCCGAAATTGTCGGAATTGACAAGCGTGCAAAGTTCGATGATCTGGTCCGCCGTTTGAAGCATGTCGTTGTGGTTCTGCACGATCACTTTCACGCCAAGCGGCTTGCCGTAGTCCGCGCATTGACGGATGCTGTCGGCAATCCAGGCTGCAACCTCATCCCATTTCGTTTCGTATCCGGCCGGCATGTTGCCGCTAAAGACGCGAATTGCCGGCGCGCCCATTTTGACCGCAACGTCGATCCATTTTTGCACAAGCGCAACATCATTCGCCCTGCCCTGCGCATCGGCGTTGCCGAAATTATTGTTTACGCCCGTGCCGCTTATTGCAATGCCCAGATCAAGGGCTTTTGTTTTGAAAGCGGCAATTGCCGCGTCCGTGGGAACCGTCGGATAGCCGGGAAAGTAGTATCCCTGGGCATCGATTGCATCAAACTTGTTATTGGCGCAGAAGTCGAGCGCGTCGGCGAGGGTCATCTGGGGATTGGTTCCGGTAAGCTGCGCGTTGAACGAATAGCAATTCAGACTGATCCTGTAGGGTCCTTCATATCCGGCAGTTGCGAGCTGCCTTGCATCGGATTGGGAGTGAAACACGTGAATTCCCGCTGCCACGCCGCATGCCGACAAGGCGGCATCTTTGATGAATGTTCTTCGATTGATTTCTGATAGCATCGGCATCTCGTTTGTTGTTTGTTTTGAGCGGGAAAGTATACAGGTAATATATCATAAAAACACGAGGTGGGATTCATTTTTTGGAAGAAGTGGGAGCGGTACAGTCCTGCCAAGTCGTAATCAGATACTCGTATTCAGCCATCTTCTCCGGTGCCCCCTCAGGGGGACAGGGGGCGAGGGATACGGCGTGATGGATCATCAGGTCTTGGCATGGAATATGCTGCTATTTGGGGTTAGGAGCTGCTTGCCGCGGCGAGTAGGGCCGAAGTGAAGCAGCCCGGCTTGTGTTTTGCGCCCTTAATCTAATCACGTCTGAGTTTGGAGGGAGTTTATTATGAATCCTACGCAGTTACCTCTCCTGGTTGAAGGAATCTTGATCTTGATAGCCGGAACCTTTGGATTTATTCTGGGCAGGGCAGGAAGACCCTACGGCAAGGTGAAACTCGCGGTTCACCTGTTTTTCGTTCTTTGGTTCGCCGTGGGTTATGGCTTCATAGCGTACGCGATTCTTACAAAGGGTAGTGCAACAATGGGAATTCTGGTCCCGGTCACCGTAATGGGTTTGGCGATTTTGACCCAACTGGTTACCGGAATCCTGATGCTGGCTTCCAAGAAAGCAGAAAAGGCGATTCCGAAGATCCACATTGTATCGGCAAGCTTGCTGGTTGCGTCTGATATCTGTGCATTCTTCATGGCAGGGCTCCGTCCATAAGGAATGTTTCGGTGATACAGGGCACCGGTGCGATTCTTCCCAGCTCCGTATTGTGGCCAGCCCCGGGTTTTGCCGGAGCGCTGCACGCCGCCTGTCCAGGCCACCGTGGAAGGCTTACCATGCAACTTCGAGGTACTTGAAGGCGTGGAAAACCTGCTCCCGAAAAACCGGCCTTTCTTACGCTTCTAATCAAAGCCACGACCTGTATTCTCCGATTTGCCTAAGGTGGCCGGAGATATCTATATTTTTCCTCGAAACAGTTCGCAATGTGGAAGGCGGCGACGCTTCGAAGTACCCGAAGGGGTAAAGCGGGAAAGCGGGGAAACAAGTGAGCGTATGTAAATGAGCTCTCTTTCGCCCACCTGCCCGCGAAAAACAATTTGCCCGCTCCTAATCCTAAAAGGAGGAGTAAGACAGGTTGCCCCGCTACATGCGAATGTTTTTTTTCATATCATATGCAATTGGCATAATACTCTTTCGAGATTTTCCTAATCTAACATTTTAAAGGGGGGTCAATGCTTCACAAATGTTTCCTTGCACTAGCAGCGCTCGGCCTGGCAACGTTCCTCATGGCTGCCATGCCGGCCAATTATCTGGGCACGGTGTTTACAGGCGATACTCTCAAAGGCCATCCCCAGCATCTTCCCGGCGACATCCATATGGCCTATTTCGACGAAGGGGCCGACGGCGTGGCTTTTCACTACATGTTCGGGTACCAGGGCGACTGCAGCATTCGAACGGGCCACACGGGCACAACCGTGCCCATGCAGTCGTTTCAGGCGTGGAGGGACTTTCTTTCCGGACCCACCGGCGGCATCAACGATACCGACGTGAAGCACGCCAATGTCTGCTACCTCGGCTGGACGGAAAACAAGAACGGAGACTGGGAATGGATGAATTATACCGTGCACGTGGATACGGCGGGCACCTACAGCCTCCAGATTCATGAATCGGATGCGAAATATCCTAATCTCGTCAGGGTGACTTTTAGCGGCGTCGCCACCGACTCCGTGGTGAACATGGCGCTCAGCATAGATTCTCCCGGGGATCTTGAGATATATCATGACTGGAAGTGGGACGATACTCCCAATAAGATCGTGCTCGACACCGGGATGTACGTCCTCAATGTTAACCTGGACGTAGGCAACTGGAACTTGGCCACCATGAGGTTCAAGCTTGTCACGCCGGCCAAAGGCATTGTGATGCCCAGGGTGATAAGTCCGAATTCGGCGCAGTTGTCGGCAGGTCTTGTGGGAAACCACCTGGCTGTCTGTTACGATTTGAAGGAGCCCGGCCGCACCACGCTGTCGGTGTTCGATTGCGCCGGCAGAATGCTGCTGCCGGCCATTGAGGGCAGCGGGTCGTCCGGAAGCCACACACAGACTATTGCCCTGAGCCATTGCGGCCCGGGCGTGCACTTTGTGAGGCTTGACCAGAATGGGGTGTCGCGGGTGAAATCGTTTTTTATCACTCGTTAGCCTTGCATAGAATAATAGGGACTCGGGGGTTACCCGGCGCACTGCGCCGGGCCGGCCTCTCTCCAGGCCACCCCTTCCTCGATTTCGGATCGAGGTTTGTCGATCCATTTCGCACGTGCGCCTATTGGCCAGGCACGTAGCGAACCCCTCTATTTGTTACATCCAACGAACTTGACCAAAGGTAGAAGATGATCGTTGTATGTACAAGTAGGTTGCCATGATTGCTACGGTTACTGTATGGAGCAAGTGAGGGGAGGCTTAACGCGAGAAAAGCCGGAATACCTGGCGGACTGGCCGGAACTTGAAGTCACGCTAATCGAGCGCTTTGTACCAGAACCGAGACGCATGCCGATTTGGAATGAATTTCGTACTTTGCGGAGGGATTGTGGAAATTTGCGGGAGGATAGCATTCGGGTAGCTGGTGGGCATTTGGGCGCTAGCAATTGAGAATACGCGCGAGTAACCTGATTGCCATCCGTGGCAAGCAATCTAAGATAGGATATTTCCAAAACGAAATTTACTTGCTTGGAGATATTCGCTTTCGGATTCAATAGCAATCCATTTTCTTCTTAGTCGTTCCGATACCCAGCCTGTTGTGTTCGATCCCGCAAAAGGATCCAATACAATATCATTCATATCGGTTGTGAGCTTAACAAAAAACTCAGGCAATGCAGCAGGAAACCGAGCTGGATGAATTTTGATTCCTTGCTCCTTACACGCAACTGTGTATTTGTCGTTTGCTGTATTATTTCCGAACTTCAGCATATCGCTCGGGAGGCATTCTTCTTCTATTACATTTGGTGGAATTGACCCGCCAGATTCAATTTTTTTGAAACTTTCCCTGATTGCATGTCCAGAAGGTCTTACGGTTTCCCTAAGGCCTCTCTGATTCAGTCTGATCATATCTGCACTATAAGGTTTTAGCACTTTTGTATTATCTGCTTTAGGGTGAGGTGTTTTTGACAACCACCAGACATATTCTACCGCTTCCTTAATTCGCTCTCTTCTTACTGTCACCCATTCGGCAGGAACCGGCATTTTTGCTGGATTGTACCAAAAGCATTCTTGAGCAAGATAGAAACCTATTTCTTCTACTAATCTTATAAGCAATTTGAAATGATAAAGAGATTTTGTTGGTTCCCCTTTGTTGTAGCTTCCGCCAATATTTAAAATAAAACTTCCATCGTCCTTTAAAACCCGATGAATATTCTCTGCAAAAGGGAGAAACCAATCTACATAATCTTTTTTGTCTGCATTACCATATTCTTTTTTGAAATGCAAAGCATAAGGTGGCGAAGTAATAACTGAATTAATGCTTTTTTCAGGTAATTCCCTCAAAACATCAAGTGAATTTGCATGATAGGCAATTCCAAATTCGGTCTTGTAATATGCTTGATAGCTATGAAGCAATTCCTCATGCGTTGGATATTCAAATTGTAAGGCCTGTTGCGTAGCCATTAAGCCCTCTCATTTACGAGCGTTCATTGCCCCAATACCGGGAAAACGGTATATTATAAAACCAGTTTTAATATACTGGTTCTAGAAGACCTTAATATAATATAACACATTTGGTTGTCAGCGTCAACATATTTATGACAAAAATCCTCATTGAAACTGAAGATTGGATTTCCCTTGCGGAAGCTGCTCGTATTCGAGGTATTTCACGCCAAGGTATATCCAATCTGGTTAATCGGGGCAGACTCCCTTGTTTGCGAATTTCAAATGCCATATTTGTGCAACGTTCGGTTATTCAAGACTTTACCGAACTTCCACCAGGAAGAAAATCTTCTAAGAAGGGAAAATCATGTCAAGATCCGAGGAAATAGCTTCATTTCTGGAGAATTGCTCTGAAAGTGAACGTCGATGGATTTTTGACTACTTACGGAAGAAATATTCAATTCATCCAATTGAAAAAAAACTGAATGTTTCAGCTGAAGTGATATTGGAAGCGATTGATCGTGCCAGCGATCTTACAATTCGTGGCATTCGGGGGATAATTGCCGAAGCATCTTTCAAACAGTACGTTCTCAATTCCTTGAATGATTGGTCAGATGTAACCAAACCCGGAGATATTCCATATGATTATTTATTAACAAAAAACAACAAGCAGGTACGCATTCAAGTAAAAATGCAGCGTTTAAAGGCACACCTTCCAATGATGGCAAATGAAGGATATCGAATTCTTTCTGCTGATAAATTTGTGGTGGAAACTCAGCGTACCCGAGGCGGCAAAGATAAAAAATCAAATTCCGATACTCGACCATATCATTTTGGTGAATTTGATATTCTGGCGGTATCAATGCAGCCGTCAACAGGAAATTGGAACGAATTTCTTTATACCGTTTCATCTTGGCTACTTCCAAGAAAAGAAAACAAAAAACTTCTTCTTAAATTCCAGCCGGTTCCAAAGCAACCAAACGACGAATGGACTGATAACATCCTTCTATGTTTTGATTGGTTTTTCTCTGGCAAAAAGAAAAGAATTTCCGTTTAGCTAGGTATCCTTGCTTCCTGCAAGGATACTTGACATAATACGCGCGTATTCAAAAACAAATGCGCCCAAACGATCCACCAACACAAGTAGCCGCGCCATGCATCGAATAGCGCCCCATAAATGCAGCGAAAGAAAAGGTCAAAATGAAGTCACCATCTGCTGCAAAGGCTCCGTAAAATGGCATTCGACCCAAACAACAATGTTGTTAAACTCTGTGTTCAAGGTATGGACATGGAAGGAAAAGGCAAACCTGAAGAGGCAAGCAGACTATTTCTTCTAGCCTGGAACGAAGCGACAAACGACTTTGAAAGATTTATTGCTGCTCATTATGTGGCTCGACATCAAGCAAATGTTTCCGGCAAATTAAAGTGGCTGGAAACAGCTTTGCAATTTGCATCAAGAATAGATGATGACACTGTTAAGGGTGCTTTTCCTTCTCTATATTCGAACATTGCAAAATGCTATGAAGACTCCGGCGACCTAGTCAACGCAAAAAAGAATTATGAAATAGCAATTTCCTTCACGGGCAAACTCACTGACAGCGGTCCCTTTTATCACGGGACAAAAGCAGATTTGCAGATTGGCGATTTGCTAACGGCAGGGAGCAGGTCTAATTACAACCCGGAAGTCACAATGAATCACACTTATTTCACAGCCTTGGTTAATGGTGCGGGACTTGCTGCGGCATTAGCTAAAGGTGATGGACGTGAACGTGTTTATATAGTTGAACCGACAGGGAGCTTTGAAAGTGACCCGAACGTTACAGACAAGAAATTTCCTGGCAATCCGACACGTTCCTATCGCACCCAAGCACCACTGAAAATCGTTGGCGAAGTAACAGATTGGGTGAGACAAACACCCGAGCAACTCCAAAAATGGCGCGACAGGTTGGCGAATGCCAAAGGCGAAATTATCAACTAATTTTACCTTTACTCAAAACCGCCCACCAGAGCGAAGAAAGCCGCCACCGGAAAAGGGAGAGAAAGAGCAGCACGCCTAAGAGTGCCGCAAAAATGCGGCGAAGAACAAATCAACCAGTTACCTGTTGGCCGGTCGGAACCAAGAGAAATACGATGGCGCTTCCCAAAATAGAAGCTAAGAGAAATATGGCTAAAGCAAGAGTCAGCAGATCCGCGGAAGGCGTGGCCGCGATGCGTGCGATTGAGATGCGCAAACCTGAAGCCGATCGCATCAGCGAAAGTGTGCAGGGTCAAGAGCTAAGCTGGATGTCAGCCTTCCAACAGGGCCTGGGAGTAAATGAGAACGCCGGTGACTGACAAAGAAGTGGAGACGCCTCCGACGCATTTGAAACCATTTCTCAAAAGTCCCGATACTTTATCCTCAAACTCTTGTTGGTCCTTTTCCTCAGTCTCTTCCTTTACTTCGTGTGTCACGACAAGATATCTCATAAATCCTCCTTTGGATTTCCGCTAATCTTTTGCAGGGTGAGGGAGAACGTTCACCCGCCGAGATGCACGCGTTTGCCTAGAAACGTCGTCGACTCGCACGCCTCGACCATGAAGTCGGCGACGTCGGCGCGGGAGATCGTCGCCGGCATGCCGATCAGCTCTGCCGTGCGCACGTACCTTCCCTTAGCCTTGCCGTTCGTGAGCCGCATGGGGCGCGCGATGACGAAGTCGAGACCGCTGGCCTGCGTCATGCGCTCCTGAACGTCGTGATCGCGGAAGACGCCCTTTAAGAGACCGCCAATGAGGAACGTCCTCTGAAACCAGCTCGCCGCGGGCCTGCTCTCTCCGACGCCGTACGCGCTGAGGACCACCAGGCGCTTTACGCCGTGCTCCTTCATCGCGTCGATGCAGTACTTCGTGCCGCGCGAGAAATAGTCGGGCTTCTCTTTGATCCCGCCCAGTGAACTCGGCGACACGCAGATGATCACGGCGTCGTGACCGGCTACCGAGCTGCGCACCGAGGCTGCGTCGTGGAAGTCGCCCGCGACCTTCGTCAGCGCGGGGTGTGTAATGTCGAGCTTCGCGGGCGAACGCGAAAACGCGGTCACCGAGTGACCCTTTGCGAGGGCCGACTTGACGCAAAGGGCGCCGGTTCCATGCGAGGCGCCGAGGACGAGGATTTTCATAGGTGCTCCTTAACCGACAGGAAGAGGTTCTTTGCAGACTTCCACAACTTTACCCTTTGCCCCGCCTTTGCCGTCTGCGTATTGATCGGCTTCAAGGAAAAATATAGACATTTCCGCATACCATGTCAAATCTGATGGCAGCGGGTTTTTGGGGTGATATTGCGGCGGGGCGCCCGGATTTTTCCCCGGTACTCTTGCGCTATCCCGAAGCGCCCTAAAGATTATTTATCAAGTGCCGCCAGAAACGTCTCGGCTTCTTTGTGGAAGTACGTCCCCGTGAGCGGATAATCGTCGCGTATGGAAACCAGCAATTCGCGGATGGTCGCTTTGTCTCCGCTGTCAATTAACAGCGACAATATGGAAATCTTGTCGATCTTTTCTTTTATGCCGGTCTTGGGAATGTACCGCGATTTGTACCGCGAAAGGTCGAAATACCCGCCCATCTTTTCCCGGATGTCCAGAAACACGTCAGAAGTGATCAGGCCGTCGAAATAGACATCGAGCCAGGATTCAAGATTGAGGCCGTATACATGGTAGGGCGCCTTGCCGAAAGGATACAGCGTATCATTGAGATGCGTGAGTTTTCCCAGCCACATGCTCACGAAGGCCTCGTCGCTTTCACCGCTCACGACCCGGATGCTGTTGTAGCAGGTAACAAGGTCCGCTACGCCGAGGCTTTCCAGAATCGGAATTCCAAACAACCTGCACGCGCCCGTTCTCCACAGATGAACGCCGCAGAGCTTATCCTGTAAAAACGCACAGACGAGATTGCCTTCACACGTTTCACTCAAGCGCGGAGCGGCAAAAATGAATTTCTCCAGATCGGCCGACGGAAGATTGTCGCAGCAGTAATGGATAAGATAGATGAACTCGGCAAGCGTGCAGGTGGGCGAGACGCAGCAGCGGCCGCATTGCTCGCAGGCGACCTGGGGCAGTTCGGCGTAGAGTTCCCGGATTTGGGTGAGCAGGTTCATGTTCGCGGTTGACTGTCCTCGTGTCCAATTTGTAATATACTTAGTGGGGGCTGGGCCATAATAGAAGTGGGGAAGAACATGAAAACCGTTCCGGCAATTGCTTGTGCCTTTGTCATGGGAGCTTCGTCGGCCTTCGCGGGCTACGGCGACAAGGTCAATGGTCTTCCTAATTGGCAAGAACGCGCCATTCTGGTGCTTACCAACGCGTGCCGTATGGCGCCCGTACAGTACCGCAACACGTATCTGGGTGCCACCTACAACATTCTCCTTCCGGCAAATTATCCGGCTGTGCCGCCGGTCTACTGGAATCTTGCCCTCAATGGCTCTGCGCGGTTCCATGCGATCCAGATGGCGGATACCTGCGGCATGACCCACAATTCCTGCAACGGGGACGCATTTAACGTTCGGATCGAGCTCTTCTACAACAACAAGAGCTACACCATCGGGGAAGACATTGCCGCCGGTAGTACGGATCCATCCGGCACCATGCAGCAATGGCTGCTCGACGAGCAAAACGGAACAGTCCCGCTCGACAACAGCACGTGCGGCACCTCCCGATGCGACGGACACCGGTGGAATATCATGAACAAATCCTACAGAGAAATGGGCACGGGCTACGCCTATGGTCCGCAGACCTACAATTATTTCTGGTGCCAGGATCTGGGCGGGGGCGCACCGGAATTCGTCAATCCGATTGTTTCCGCGGCCCACCTGTTCATCGAGACGGGGAAGACCACGTTTCTCGCCGACTATTTCGACCCCGCGGGTAAGCCGTCCAATCCATCACTCTATGTTGACAATCAGAAAAGCTCACTCACGCTCCTGATGGGAGCGGATTCGGCCGGCACGTATTCGGTCTCCCTTGCCAGGACCACCGCGTGCAGGAACTACTATTTCACGTTTACGAACGCAAAGGGTACGCTCTTTCGGTATCCGGAAACGGGCGACCTGGTAACGTTCGGCGAAGGATCATGCGCGAGAGACTTTGTTCCGGCCGAGAGCCTGAGCGTGGGAGGGATGCTGGGCATACCGGTTCTTCGGGACGGGCGGACAACATTCTCCATAAAGGGGTCTGTCTTGACCGCGCGGGTACGAGGCAAAGTCAACGACATTGAGGAAAGCGCACTGTACGATTCAAGAGGAAGATCCCTGGTTACTATCGTGTGGAGCGTCGGCGGGGGCATTACCCGGCGAGCTGCCTCCCAGGATGAAACGGTTTACCTTGCGAGAATAGACAGAGACATTTCTCGCGGGATCTACTTTGTTCGGACCCGATTCTCCGACGGGACGATGAGAACAGCATCGGTCGTGGCAAGCGGGGGTGAGTAAGGGAGCAAATGGTTTAACGAAGGCACGGGTCCGTTATACTGTTCGGGCAACTGTGCAAATTTCCGATCGTTCTCCCCAAAAGTTACACCTCCCTCGGTTCCGTCACAAGCTTGAGCCCTTCCAATATTTCCCGAATCCTTCTCGCTGTAACCCGACCGATTTTTTCCTTGAGATCCGACTTGTCGAAAGTAACCATTTGCGTCACGTTGGCTACGCTGGCCTTTGGCAACCCGGCTTCGCCTTTTCGCAGAAGAACATTTCCGGGAACGGATGAGCGCGACAGGTTGGAGGTAAGCGCGATTCCAATGGTTGTGTTGATGCGGCTGGCATTAAACACGTTATTCTGGATTATCACGTACGGATGCCTGTACCCTGGTTCCGATCCGCTTGGTTCGGCCAATTGAACCCAGAAAATGTCTCCCTGCTGGATTACCATACGTCCGCATGCTTTCGGCGCGAATAGGCTTTTTCACTTTCGAGGCGCGAAAGGTCCTCCGCATCTTCACCGTAAGAGGCATTTATTTTGCGGATCAAATCCAGGTTCTCATCTTTGTCAATCATGTGCTTCGCGGCCTGGCCAAAGAATTGGCTCCTCGAAATGTGAAGTTTCTTGGTGAGACGTTGAACCTTCCTAAACGTTTTTGTGTCGATGGAGATGGCGGTCTTTATGGTACTCATGGACAACTCCTTATGGTTATACCGGAAGTATAAATTCTGGCGCCGCAGAAGTCAAATTTCCGCGCCTTTGAATCCGTGCAATGCGGTGTTACTGTGTTTCCCGGGACGGTGCGCAATCAATGAGCGGCGATATATTTTAGAAATTGTAGTAACAAAGAAACGACGGATATCGTTCAAACCTCTGGAGCCGCTTCCATGATCATTCACCTGACCCGCGATGCAACGGCCAAAGACAAAGAGGACATTCTCGACAGGATACAAGCGGCCGGTCTCGGGTACGAGGACCTTCATTCGACCACGGGGACCGTTCTTATCGGGGTGCTGGGCGACACCAGCACGGTCGAAGAAGGGTATTTTCTCGAACTTTCCGGCGTGGACAAGGTTATTCGCATTTCGCGGCCCTACAAACTTGTCTCACGAGAATTTTCGAGCGCGTCCAAAACCGTCTTTGCGGGCGATCTGGCCATCGGCGGAGACAATCTCGTTGTGATGGCCGGCCCGTGCGCGCTGGAAAACGAGGCGCAGGTGGAGGCCATAGCTCGCTATGTTTCGGGGCTGGGCATAGCCGTGATGCGCGGCGGTGCCTACAAGCCGCGTACCTCGCCCTATGCGTTCCAAGGGCTGGGGCTTGGCGGGCTCAAGCTTCTCGCCGCCATGAGGGAAAAATACAAACTCAAAATCGTAACGGAGGCAACAGGCCTGCACCGGCATATGACGGCCGGCGGCGGCAGGGAAGAGAAGACCGTGCTCGAAAACGTTATCGAATATGCCGACATTATCCAGGTGGGCGCCCGTAGCATGAAGGCCTACGGTTTTCTCCAGGAACTCGCCATGTTGACAAAGGACAGCAAAAAGCCGATTTTGCTCAAGCGCGGGGAGTCGTCGACAATCAAAGACTTTCTCCTTGCCGCGGAATACCTGGTAGCCAACGGCAACCCCAACGTCATCCTCTGCCTGCGCGGCATCCGCGCCTTCGAGGAGGAAAAATTCCAGCGCTATACCGCGGATATCGGGGCGATTCCGGTTCTCAAAAAGGAATCAAACCTTCCCGTTTTCTTCGACCCGTCGCACGCCACGGGATACCGGACCAACGTGTATCACTTGAGTATGGCTGCGGTGGCTGCCGGCGCGGATGGCCTCATCATTGAGACCCACAACGATCCGGCGCATGCCCTGTGCGACGGGGAGCAGTGCGTCACGGAAGCTCAGTTGAAAAAAATCAAGATCGATGCGGAAAAAATACGGGCCCTGTTGCTCGGCCGGTAGAAAAACGGCCTACGTGGCGCTGCGGGAGCCGTTGTGCACGTGGAGGTCGACTTGATAAAGGAGAACATCGCAGGTGAGCATCGTAGCGGAATTCGCGCGCACACTTCACGAATCGGTTCCCATTCAAACCGGGCGGACGCTTGCGCCGATTGAGTACCCGTCGCGAACCGTGCGGCTCAGCGGAATCAGGGTGGTCGTATTCGACATGTACGGCACCCTCATGAATTACTGGCGTCCCGAATTCGGCAGCGCACAGGCGAAACAGGATGTTCTTCTTTCGGCCTTTCGCAGGACCATAGCCAAGTTCGGCATGGAGGAATTTCTTGTCCGGATGAATCCCGGAGAGCCTGCCGAAAAGACGCTCAGCGACTTGTACCACGGTCTCATTGCGCTCAAGCACGAACAGGCTGCCGGGAAGAAAATCGAGTTTCCGGAAATAAAGATTGAGAGCGTGTGGGAGGCCATTGTGCTCATGCTCAAGCGGCGAGGCTACGATCCCGCGCGCATGGCACTGGGCGCGCAAGGCGATTTTGTCAAATGCGTGGCATATTGCTACAACTTTTTTTCGTTCGCGCGGGGTCTGTACCCGGGCGTGTACGGGGCGCTTGCGCGTTTGCAGGCGGGCAACCTCAGGCTCGGCATTGTGTCGAATGCGCAGTTCTATACCCTTGTCGACCTGTCGCTCTTTCTGCGCGACCAGAGCAAGGGCGAGTGCGACGATTACATACGGGTGTTTGACCCGAACTTGATGTTCTTCTCGTTCGAATACGGCGTCGCGAAACCGCATCCACTGCTTTTTCGGAAGCTGTTCGACGCCTTGTACGAATATCATGTTCTTCCTTCTCAGACTCTTTTTGTCGGCAACGATCTCGTGACCGACCTCCGCCCGGCCCAGGAAGCAGGCATGAAAACCGCGTTCTTCACCGGCGACGATAGAAGCGCTTTTGTCCATGATCTGTCGGGCAAGGTTGTGCCCGACCTGTCGTTTTCGTCGTGGGACGACCTTGCCTCCCGGGTGACCTTTTATTCCAGTGAAGGCGAAAAAGAAACGAAAGGAATGGAGTAATGGCACGAGCACGTATCATGCAGCTTGCGTTGGCGTGCGCAGTATCCCTGGCATTCGCGGGGACGTCGGCGATGCAATTTTTTTCCGATTCAATCGGCGGGATCAACGCGCTGCCGGCCGCGCTCTTGCGCGGCGCCCAGGAAGCCTATGGCGTTAACATGAAGGGGCTGGACGCGCTTGACAGAGGCGACTTCGACAGCGCTGCCGTTTATTTCTCCAGGGCGATGTCGCTGATACCAAATTATTCCGACGCGCACAACAACATGGGAGTAGTGCATTTCCGCAAGGGCAATATTTCGCAGGCGCGCGCGATATGGCAGTCGATAACCGAGACCGACCCCGACTATGCAATCGCGTTTTACAACCTTGCGGTGGTTGATTATCACGAGAAAGACTATCAGGGGAGTGTGCCGTTTCTTCAAAGGGCCATCGGCATCAACAGAAAATTCGTCGAAGCGCTCATCATGGCCGGACGCGTTGATCTCATGCTCAATAAAAAGAAGGAGGCGGCAGGTTATTTTCGTGAAGCGTTCAAGGTCGATCCCGAGCGCGCCGAGTCATGGCAATTTTTGGCCTATGGTTTGGTTCAGGAGGGCGATACGGCCGGCGCCATTGCGGTACTGTCACGCCACCAGAGCAATGCCGAGGCACTCAAAATGCTCGGTGAAATAGAATCGTTCCGCAAGAACTATAAAGCCGCCTCGACGTACTTTTCCGACGCGGTGTCGCATGGGGGCAATGCCGATCAGCTGCTGGATCTTGCCTCGTCGCAAATCGACCAACAGGCATGCAAGGATGCGCTTGCCACGCTTAAATTGTATGCCTCAAAAGTGTCGGTACAGGCCGCGGACGCCTACCTCTACGCGGGCATCGCCGCAAAGGAGTGCGGGGACCTTGCCGAGTCACGCTCGTCTTTCGAAAAGGGAGTTGAGAAGTATCCTGCGGATGCGATTCTCAGGTACAACCTTGGTCAGGTCTATTTTCACTTGAAACAATACGACCAGGCCGAGTCGATGTGGAACACCGTAAGTGATTCGCTCAACGACCCCTCGCTCTATTATCTGCGCGCCCTCAATGCGCGGCGGAAGGGGAACCTTGACCTTGCCGAAACCTACATTCGCAGCGCCTTGCGACGCGACGAAAGACCCGAGTACCTCGACCTGTTGGGCGTGCTGCTCTATGCAAAAGGAAACAGCGACGAGGCAACGGCCAATTTCAGGAAAGCGCTCAGGCTGGATCCGGATCTTCGTTCGGCGCAGTTGAATCTGGCGCTTATTTCCCAATCCAAAGACGATCTCGAAAAGTCAGCCGCCGACCTTGAAAAAGACCGCAGTGAGTGCCGGAGCAAGTGTCAGGATATTGCCCTTAAGCTTTCCATCGTGTACTATCACCAGGGTTTGGTCGACAAGGCGGCGCGCCTGCTCGAATCGCTTCCGGATGGAGAGAAGAACGAACGCATTTTTCGTCACCTGGCCCTGTATTTCCGTGATCTTCACGACTGGGACAAGGCAATCAAGACGCTCGAAAAGGCAAAGACGTTCTTTGTTCTGGACGTGCAAACAGAGTACGAATTGGCCGAAGATTATCTCTTCTCCGGCGACAATCGCAAGGCCGTGGACGCGCTCAACGAACTCCTGGGGAAATGGGACCAGAATCCCTGGCGAATCTATTATCAGCTCGGTTATGCATACATGGAAATGAAGGAGTTTTCAAAAGCGAAATCGGCCTTAGAGCAAAGCCTTAAGAAGAAGCAGGATAACCTTGCAGCACAAGGGCTTATGGCATACATTCTCAATACGGAAGGCGATGTTTCGCAGGCACGGAACATTTGGGAAAAGACGCTTCGGGAAGACCCGTCGAATTTCACTTTGCTTATCAACATGGGGCTGTCGCTTGAGAAAGACGGCAGGTGCGAAGAGGCGCTCGCGTATTACCAGAAAGCCCAATTGCTCAAGCGCGACGACAATGCAATTCAGATCAATATCGGCAATGCATACGGCTGCATGGACAAGAATCGCGAGGCAATCACGGCCTACACTGCGGCCCTTACGTCGCCAAAGCGCAATTTGGCTTCATTCAATATCTTTTTGCTTGCACAAAAGACCGGCGACCAGACAAACGCCGCCTCAATGCTGTCCATTCTGACGTCGGAATTTCCGTCATCGTCCTATACTGTTCGCGCGCAAGCCGACATGAGTCTGTGGAAAAAAGACACGGCGACCGCCCTTGCCAAGCTGGAAGCGGTACCCGACAAGGATCCGGGAGACTATGTCGTGCTGGCGCGCATCTACGCAAACCGGAGGAATTCCTCAAAGGCAATGGGCTTTCTTGCAAAGCTTCCGGCGGAACCCTACTGGGAAAAGGCGAAAACAGGCGTGATGGCCCAGATGGATTTTGTCTCCGGTGATTATGCGAAGGCTCTCTCGGAAATGAAAAGCATCGGCGACTCCAGCTTTGCCGCCCTGTACAACATGGCCGTCGCCGCGTTCAACGCCAAAGCGTACGACGACGCCATTGCCATAGGAGAGAAGATCGTATCCAGGGCAAAAGGAGAAGACCGGGCCGACGTTTGCCGGCTGGTCGGCAACGCGGCCATGGGAAAGAAACAATGGAAAAAGGCGCTCGAATGGTACCAACAGCTCGAAGACCTCAAGCACGGCGATCCGCTCGTCCAGTATAACCTCGCGGTTATCTGCTACAATGTGGGCAACATGGAAGAATCCTGGACCTACTACCAAAAGGCGCGCCAGCTCGACCCGAAGATCGAAAACAAGGATATCGAAAAACGATACCAGAGCCTGCATTCCCAGGGCGCGGGCATTTCACAGATAATGGATTCCGTTGACTATTGGTACAATACCGCGGTCACGATGCAGGACAGCGCCCGCGATACCACGGCCGAGGCCTATTACAAGAAGATCCTCGAGAAGAACCCCACCTATTACCGGGCCTGGAACAATCTGGGCGCGATATACTCCGGAAGGGGAGAACTCGACAAAGCGGTGGAGTGTTATCTCAAATCCGTGGAGAAACAGCACGACATTCCCGAAGCGTATGCCAATCTCGTGAATATCTACATTGAAATGAAGAACGTCAAGGAGGCTCAGCGGTGGATAATCAAGGGTCTGGGCCACAATCCGGACAGCGATATGCTCAAGGAGCTTGATGCAAAAGTAAAAGCCCTGGCAAGGAAGAAGTAGCGCGCATGAAATCGGCAACCAACCGGTATCGCCCGCCGCGAGTTCGCTATGACCTCGATGGCTGGCGAAAGAAGGGTTCCCAGGGAAACGCGCAGCCGCAGTACGGTAGGCAGGCGCTGGGGTTCGGCAAGCGCAAAAAGGGAAAAGCATGAACCGCTGATTGCCTTCATGTATTTTGAGCGAAGAATTTACCTGTGCCGGGAAAGTCCCGTTTGTCCGGTATCCGGAGGAAAAATATGGACTACATGAGTTCGGTTCTGATTGTCGGCGGCGGCGGCCGCGAGCACGCGATGGTGAAGGCTCTTCTGCGTTCCGACCACCCGTTGTGCATGTATGCGTACCCGGGCAACCCCGGCATGCAGAACGACGGTTGCACGCTCGTTGACGGCACAATAAAAAGCTGGAACGAACTCGCCGAATGGGTTGACAAGAACGAAATCGATCTTACCATTGTGGGCCCCGAAGCGCCGCTTGTGGAGGGCATCGTCGAAATCTTCAAGAAGAAAGGCCGCGCCATCTTCGGGCCGGGGAAGAAGGCTGCGCAAATTGAGGGCAACAAGGCGTTTGCCAAGAAATTCATGAAGAAGTACGGCATTCCGACCGCAGCGTTTTCCGTTTTCGACAACAAGGATGCGGCAACAGCCTATGTTAAGAAAATGGGGGCGCCCATCGTGGTCAAAGCAAGCGGCCTTGCCGCGGGCAAGGGCGCCGTGGTGTGCGAAACACTCAAAGAAGCCACCGACGCAATCGGCAGCATGCTCGACGCCAGGGTGTTCGGCGAGGCGGGAAGCACCGTTGTGATCGAGGAAAAAATGACCGGCGAAGAGGCTTCGGTTTTTGTTCTCGCCGACGGCAAGTCGTATAAGATCCTGCCCGTGTCGCAGGACCACAAGCGCATCGGCGACCAAGACACCGGTCCCAACACCGGCGGCATGGGCGCGTATGCGCCGTGTCCGCTCGTCGACAAAAAACTGCTTGCTCAAATTGAAGAGGAAATAATCGTACCCACCCTCGACGGCATGAAAAAGGACGGTTTCCCGTATCACGGGCTTCTGTACGTCGGCGTGATGGTCACCGAGAGCGGCCCCAGGGTGGTCGAATACAACTGCCGGTTCGGCGACCCGGAGACCCAGGCGGTGCTGCCGCTTGTCGATTGCGACTGGTACGAACTGTTCCTGGCGTGCGCCACCGGAAGACTTTCGTCGGTAAAGTGGCACGTGAGGCCCGAGTACTGCGTGTCGGTGGTGCTGGCGTCCAAAGGATACCCCGGCAAGTACGAAAAGGGCAAGCTCATCGGCGGCATCGAGAAGGCCGAAGGGCACAAGAGCAACGTCGACGTCTACCATGCGGGGACCGCGCTCAACAAAGACGGCCAGATCGTCACCAATGGCGGGCGCGTGCTCACGGTGAGCGCGTGGGCCGACTCCATTTCCGATGCGATTACCGAGGCCTACGAAGCGGTCGGCGCCATTCATTTTGACGGCATGACATACAGGAAAGACATAGCGGCAAAAGGCATGGCCCGGGTGAAGAAGAACAAAGAGGCCGAGTCGGTAAGAACAAAGTAGATAGAAAGAAAGTAACAAAGTGGCATAGTGACAAAGTTGGAAATAGAAATAATCAGCTGATCGCTTTGTCGGCTTCTTGACTTTGTAACTTTGTTACTCTGTCACTACTCGTTAGAAGGAGTCTTCATGTCCGGCATGAAAGTCGCCCTTGTCATGGGGTCTAAATCCGACAAAGAGCTTGCCGACAAAGCCGAGGCCTTGCTCAAGGAATTCGGCGTGGATTGCGAATCATTCGTTATTTCCGCACACCGGAACCCGAACAAGATAAGAAAATTCGCCAGGGCAGCCGAGGAAAATGGCTTTGGTGTGATTGTCGCCATGGCCGGGCTTGCCGCGCATCTGCCCGGCGTTGTGGCAAGCCTTACGGTTCTGCCGGTGATCGGCGTTCCCGTTGAGTCGGGCCCGCTTTGCGGGGAAGACGCACTGCTCTCTATTGTCCAGATGCCGCCGGGAATCCCGGTTGCCACGGTCGGCATCGGCAATGCAAGAAACGCCGCGCTGCTCGCCGTGCAAATTCTGTCGGTGCACAATCTCAAGCTGCGCGAGAAAATGAAAGAGTACCGCAAGCAATACGGTGACGATCTTGACTGAGCGGATAAGTCTTGCCTCGCTGGCGCACTCCGGAAAGTCCGCCGAAAACCTGGACAAGCTTGTTGGCCGGATCAACCAGGGTGCGGTGTTTGTCTACCCGACCGAAACCATTTACGGCATCGGAGGCAGGGCCGACAGCGAAGACGTCGAGAAGCGCATCAGGTCCATAAAAGGGCGGCACAAGGTTTCACCGCTCATACTTATTGCCGCGGACGTCAAACATTTCAATTCCCTCGGTCTTCGCTTTACCCGCAGCGCCCGGCTGCTTGCCGAAAAATTCTGGCCGGGCAACCTCACGCTCATTGTGCAGTCGACCCGTACACGCGACGGCGTGGGAATCAGGATCTCCGACCATCCCTTTATCACCGCTCTTTACACACGTCTCGATGTCCCGCTGTTTTCCACGAGCGCCAACATTAGCGACACGCCGTACGCCAACGACCCGGACGCCATTTTCAACACATTTCGGGGGAAAGTTGATTTCATGATCGACGCGGGAGTCTTGCCCGAGTCCATGCCGTCAACGGTCGCAAGAATCGCCGAAGACGACACCGTTGAGATCCTTCGTGAGGGTGTCGTGCCTGCCGAGCGAGTGATGCAAACGGTCCGGCAGTAGAACAAAACGCACCATGGCAGGATCACCATGAAGCAGGCAAACGAAGGAGCCGGGCGGGCAGGGGCGAGGCCGAGGTTGCTGCTTGTAAACCCATTCGCGGAAATAAAGCAATTTGCCTCGAACATCGGCTTTACGCGGCTTATCGGAAAGAAGGCGGGGACCACGCCGCTTGCCCTTCCATTGCTCGCCGCCCATGCGCCGGCCCATTGGGACGTGCGCATCATTGATGAGGAGATCGAGGCGATTCCGCTGGACATTTCCGCCGATCTTGTCGGAATCACCGCACTCACCACCACCATCGACCGCGCCTACCGGATCGCCGACTCGTTTCGCAGCCGCGGCATCAAGGTTGTGATGGGTGGACCCACGGTCACCTATAATTCTTCCGAAGCGCTCCTGCATGCAGACAGCGTGGTGATCGGCGAGGCGGAACACGTGTGGAAGGAGATCCTTGATGGAGCGGAATCCGGCAGGCTTGAGCAGGTGTACCGCTCCGAAACACCCGTTGCGTACAAACACTCTCCGATTCCTCGGTGGGACCTTGTGGACACACGGAATTTGGCGGCACTTCCGGTCCAGGTGTCGCGCGGCTGCCCGTTTCATTGCGATTTTTGTCTCGTGTCGCAGATGTTCGGACAAACCATGCGCTATCGCGACATAGACGACATTATCGCCGAAGTGCAGTCCCTTCCCAAGAAGACGGTGTTTTTCGTTGACGACAATCTTACGGCAAACAAAAACTTTGCGCGCGGGCTCATGAAGCGTCTTATGCCGCTCGGACTGTCGTGGATAGGGCAGGTGAGCATTGAAATCGCCGAATTTCCGGACCTGCTTGCCGACATGGCGGCCGCGGGGTGCATGCACGTTCTGGTGGGACTGGAATCCGTAAACGAGGCCAGCCTTGGAGAAGCGCACAAACGGCAGAACAACGCCGCGCGCTACGCCGAGGCCATACGGAAAATCAACAATGCGGGCATTCACGTGAATGCCTCCATGATTGTCGGCTTCGATAACGACACGCTCGCCGAATTCGACCGGATTCACGAATTCATGAATGCCGCGGATCTGTGGTATGTCAACCTGAACCTCCTTGACGCCATTCCGGGAACCGCGCTTCACCAGAGGATCGCGGCGCAGGGCCGGTGGTGCGGCCGGCCCAACAGGTTCACGGGCGGCATGTTTCCCACGATCCGGTATATGCACATGTCGCAGTCGGACCTTTTCGACGCCTACTTGAATACCATGCGCGCAATTTACTCCTGGGAAGACCTGCTTCCGCGCATCGTCCGGCTGTTCTCAAGCGGCTGGTATCTGCGGCCCGAACGAAACAAGGACATCCATGCCTTTGACAAAATAAGAATGTCTATTGCAATGATCTGGAGATTCCTTGTCCGCGGCGAACCCGCCAAGCGACGGGTATTTTTGGAATTGTTCCGGCTTGTCCGCCTGCGAAAAGTTTCTCCCGAAAAGGTCGTCTTCTTCCTTCTCACGGTGGAGGGAATCCACCGGCTGTTTGCCGACATACAGCCGCTGCTTCCGGAGTGGCGCGCGCAGATCGCGCTTCGGGATTCGGGGCCGTTTTCCGTGACAAGGGAGTCCGGTGCCCTCTAAAGGCACGGCTGCCGACCGAGGCACGCTCCTACGCATTTGCTATATTACTACAGTAAAGAACCACGGCCATAGGCCGTGGCTTTGATGAGGGGTAAAACCCCGAAATCAAAGAAAAGCACGTACGTGCTTTAGCGTAACGTTGTGCATCACGCCCACAGGCGTGGTCTCCTTTTGAGAAACGCCATAGGCTTTTCACCTGTACCCGTTTGCGCTGCACAAAATGAATCTCCCATTCTTCAGTTCGCCTACAAAGCTGAACGTCACCGATTTTGTGCGTGCCGTGCGTCGCAGGCTCGAACAGAAATGCGGGCTGGCGGGAGGGAAGTCGATCCTGTTTGTGCACGATGACGAAATTCCTCTTCTTGCCTGGCTTGCGGAGCAGAGCAGGGTTGGCATTGTAGAAATCGGTTGTTTGTACGGCGGCAGCACGGCTCTTATCCTGGAGAACAAGAATTATTCTGTTCCCTTTACGTCAATTGATCCTTTTGTGCCCGATAGCATGGGAAAGGAAAACGCGGGCGGGGAGAAACAGGCCCTGCGCAACATCGCGGCCTATGCTGGACCGCTCGATAAACACAAATTTCGTTTGATCGCCGATTATAGCTATCACGTTTCGCCCGGGTGGAATCAACCGATTGATCTGCTGTGGCTGGACGGCGATCATGAATACGACGGGGTAAAAAGGGATTTCGAGGAATGGCGGGGCTTTGTTGCCTCCGGCGGCAGGATCGCGCTGCACGATTCTCGAAGGCCCCAGGTCTCCAATATTCCGGAAAGCGAATACGATCGTGGCTGGCCCGGGCCAACCACGCTTGCAAACGAGATAAGAACCGGGCATTCGGCGGAATTCTTCGTTGAAATGGAAGTTGGGAGTATTGTTGTTTTCCAAAAGAAATGAACGGGCAAATCATGCACGACAACTTTAGCAGGAGGCGAGCGTGAAAATGGGCTTTTTCTTCTCGGGCATCTTCTGGGGCAGTGTCCTTATTCTTCTGGGGCTTTCGGTGATAGTTCGCATCATGTTTCATATCCACATTCCGCTGGCGCGGGTTATCTTCGCGCTTGTTCTTATCTATTTTGGCGTTCGCGTCCTGGTTGGAGGTTCGTGGTGCAAATGGAACGGGAACAACGGTTCCACCGTTCTTTTCAGCGAGGCGAAGACCGAACTTTCGCGTGACTCATCCGAGTACAACATCATCTTCGGCAAAGGCGTGGTCAACCTCGCCGATCCTTCACTTGCCGAAAAGGGCAAGAGAGTGAAGGTAAACACAATCTTCGGCGCGGGCGAAATCCGGGTGAGCCCGGCGGTGCCGGCGCTCGTACGCGTGAGCTCCGCGTTCGCCGGCGCGAGAATGCCAGATGGAAACATCATTTCCTTTGGGCAATACGTGTATAAAACCAAGGCATATTCCGATACCGCCAAGGGGCTGATTGTCGATGCGACCGTGGTATTCGGAGGGCTGGAGATAACCGAGCGATAAGGTCCCGCCACCTTGCTCATTTCCGCCGGGTGGCCGCGGACACCTGTCTGCGGCACCTTTGTTTGATGCGGCGGCGGGCCGTCGCCGCTTGGGCATTTTACCGGTTACCGACGTAATTGCGCGATCCCGCCGCACCCGTCACTGCGCATACATTCTTTCCCGCCAATACGTTATCCATCGTCCCCGGCAGCGCTGCTCTTACCGCAGGTAAGAAAAAAACAGTGGAAAATTCCTTGGAATGAGGTAATATTACTATGCAGAGGATCGTTGAACTGGCGCATGAAGATGCTTTGCATTTGGCATTTTCCAGGAAAAACCTCACGTGCCGGTTTCAATCTTAGCCTAGTCAGGGTCCGTTATGCCCAACCTCTATGAATTCGTAAACTACCGGTTGTATCTGCAGGAATTCCTTGCAGATCACAAGAAAGACTCCGAGCCCGATTTTTCCCACAAGATGATTCTTGCCAAGATGGGAATTTCGTCGACCGGATTCCTTTCCAATGTCGTGGCGGGCAGGAAGAACCTCACGCCCATCCAGATCATAAAGCTTGCCAAGATTCTCAAGATGAACAAGGCCGAAGCCGCGTATTTCGAGGCAATGGTCTATTTTACGCAGGCAAAGCTCATCGACGAAAAGAACGAGTACTTCAACCGGCTTGTTACCCTTCAAAAAGTAAACCTCAAGGTTCTTGACAAAAAGAAAATGTCGGTTTTCTCAAAATGGTACTACGTCGTGGTGCGGGAACTGCTGTATTTTTACCGGTATAACGGCAGCAATCCCTCCAGTCTGGGACACTTGGTTGAGCCCACGATCCGCCAATCCGAAGCGGAACACGCCATTGAGTATCTGGAGGAGCTGGGTCTTATAGAAAAGGACGCCGGCGGGTACTACAAGCAGGTCGAAAATGCCGTAACTTCCGGCGATGAAGTGCGATCTCTTCATCTCACCAATTTCCAGATCGCCACCATGGAACTTGCCAAGCGGGCTATCCAGCGGATTCCCGCTGCAGACCGTGACGTGTCGGTGTTGACGATGACATTGTCGCAGGACACGTTTCAAATGGTGAAATCGGAGCTCCAGCACATCAGGAAGCGCATCGCGAAAATAGCGGTCGACGAAGACAAACCCGACAGGGTATATCAACTCAACATCCAGTTTTTCCCGGTTTCCAAGAAGCCGGACGCGGCATCGACAGATGAATAAATTGACGTACAAGATCCTCTTTCCTTTTGCGTGCGTGGTGTGCGGCGCGTGGGCGTGCCTCGTGGTGTCGTGCACGTACAATGTCGCGGGCAGCGTCACCGAAGGCGGCAACGTGGCGGTCGGCACGGTAGTAGACGCCAACGGCAAGGGGATTGCCGGGGTGCAGGTGGCCCTGCGGCCAAGCGATTTCCTTGCCGATACCGCGGGCGCGCTGCCTTCCCGAAACATTTCGGCAAATGCGGTCACCGACGGCAAAGGCCGGTTTAGACTCGACTCCATCGGTCCGGGGCAATACTGTATCGCGGCAACAAGCGGCGAGTCTCTGGCCGTCAAGTGGAAAGTGGAATTCCAGGCGGGAGTATTTACAGATACCACGCTTGCGGCGACCCAGATCAAAGCTGCGGCGAAAATAGATGGCATCGTGGTCAATCAGGCGAAAACCAACAACGCCACGTATGTCCGGGTCTACGGTCTCGATAGAATCGCGCGGGTAGACAGCGTCTCCGGCAGGTACGCGCTCGGCGCCATTCCCGAAGGAACGTACCAGCTTCAGATCGACGTCTCGTCGCAGTTATTCAAGCCGGTTCCCATTCCCAATATTTCCTGCACCAATGGTGAAGACAAAACGATCGACACTATCGCGATCGCACCGTTCTACGGCGAAGACTACAGCCTGTGGAGCAACACTCTATCCATAAAGCTCAATACCACGGCCGGCGGTGCCAATATCGCAAACACGATCACCGGCATCCCGGTGCTGGTTCGGTTGCGCTCGCCGACAATTGCGTTTGGCCAGTGTTTGCCCGACGGCCGGGATCTGCGCTTTGCAAACAGCAAAGGAATTCATCTACCGTTTGAAATCGAGCGGTTCGACCCCAATGCCCAGATAGCCGATGTGTGGGTACTTGTCGACACCGTAAAGGGCAACGATTCCACATTTCTCTCCGTGTACTGGGGAAACGCCAACGCAGCTACTCAGTCCATGTCGTCAACGGTCTTCGACACTGCACTTGGCTATGTGGCGGTCTGGCACCTCAACGACAGGGCGCTCAATGACCGTCATGATGCCACCGGAAGCGGCAACAACGCGGTTCCTGCGCCAGGCACCTATGAAGGCGACGAGTGGACCTACGGCCTCATAGGCGGCTGCGACAGTCTCGACGACAACGATGACCATTTGCTCGGACCCAGTATCAACACGGGCGGTGCGATCACCCTGAGCATGTGGGTCAACCTGTACGAACTCACGGCATCGCTCAAGCAGTATTTCATCGGGAAGACGGGCCCTGTTGTCGGAAAACAACCGCTGTATTCCCTCATGTTAAACGAGAAGAACCAGTTGGCAATGAATGTCACAACGGCAGCCAAACCCGATTCCGTGACCGGCGGTTCAATTGCGCTCAACGCCTGGTATTACGTCGCAGGCACCTATGACGGCGCAATGGTCAGGATTTATGTCAACGGAGTCCAGGTGGGCAGCAAGGCGGTCTCGGGAGCAATCGACACGAGCAACACCGACCTCGGCATCGGATATTACGACAAGGATTCTCAAAAGACCCACGGGAAAATAGACGAAGTTCGGATACTCAGGAGCGCCCAGAGCGCGGATTGGATTAGGTTGAATTACGAGAACCAGAAGGAAAACGGAACGCTTGTAACCTTCGGTAACTGACAACAAAGCGGGTTTCCGGACAGAATCTCATTTTGTGCTGCATTTATGAGCCGCGGCTATGGCCGCGGTTCTTTACCCTCTCTTACGCCAAAGCTTCAGGATTTCCACCCTCGTTTTTCCGTCATTAACGAATTCTTCCCACGCCAGGGCAAAGGCAAAGCCGGCGGCAGATGCCGATTTTTTGAAGAGATCCCACCATTGCCTGCACGGGTCCGCGACGTAGGCGATGCCCCCGGACGCCAGCGCGTCCCGCAGAAAGAGCAAAACAGGGTCGACCCAACGTTGCTCGTAGATAACGTCCGAGGCCACGACGCAATTGAAAACCGGCCGAAAACAAAGATGCCGCCAGTCGATGCAGGCGACCCTCGCACCGGGACCATGCAACAGAATGTTGTGACGCGAAAACCGGCAGGCATCAAACGAAATGTCGGTCGCAATGCAGCGGATGTTGTTGCGGGCCAAAACCGCGGACACGAGGCCGAGGCCGCTGCCTAGTTCGCACACAAGCCCTTGCGACGGCACGGCGGCAACGCTATGGGCCGCGAGAAAATCAAAGAGCGCAAACGAGGCAGGCCATTGTTCGGCCCAATAGGGCAGCAGTTTGTCCTTTTCGTATTCTTCGTCCGACATGGAATCGAGGATGCTCTCCGGGTCTGCGGGCCGCACAAATTCCATGTTCTCTGATCCGCAGGGCATGGAGAAGGCGACGTAGGGAACGGGAAGCATGCCGTAAAACTACCTTGCGGAGAAGTTGGAAATCAATGCCGCCGGAAACGGGGTAGACCGGATTGTGCTCCCGCGTGAGTCCCGGACTATGTCGTGCGCACCGCGGAATACTCGCTTGTAAATAGTGCCCGGCGCGAACATGATTTCAATTGACCGTTCCGGAGATTATAGGTATAATCTAAAGGCAAAAATTCGTGGTTGCCTCGCAGAATCCTTATTCTCAGCACACGCTGGTGGCAATGGAACAGGCGGAGAAGAAAATCTCGATAGACGATCTGGTTGTGGGCATGTTCGTGCAGGACGTGTTTAACGCGCGAGACGTTCTCATGGTCTCCGCCAACAGCATGATTTGGGATCAGTCGCAAATCGAATCTCTCAAACGTCAAGGTGTTCGTCATGTGCACATCAACGTGCAAAAGGGGAAAGACGTTTCCCCGGATCACACGCCGTTGCCCGCGCCTTTGCCAAAGAACGCCCCCGATGAGCCCACGACGCGCGAGCACGAATACTACAAGGAACTCGACCGGGCAAAGCTGGTTCACCGCCAGACCATAGAAACCGCACGTGAAGTGCTCGATTCCATCAAGAGCGGCGGCTCTTTCTCCGTGGAAAAGGTAGAAAAGGCCGCCGAGGGCGTCGTGGAGAGCATTCTTCGCAACCCGGACACGCTCATCAGCCTGAGCCAGATCAAAGGCTACGACGAATACACCTACACCCACTCCGTGGGTGTGAGCGTGCTCGTTACGTCGCTGGCCAACGCCATGGGATACAAAGGAGAACGCCTGCTGGAGGTGGGAATCGGCGGACTTTTGCACGACATCGGGAAGATGCGCGTTCCGGAAAGCATCCTCAACAAGCCCGGCAAGTACACGGAATGGGAATTCAAGGTAATGAAGAAGCATCCCGAGCACGGCATCGATATCCTCAAAGATAAGAAGAAAGTCTCCGATTTTTCCAGGGCCGTCATTATCCAGCATCACGAACGCTACAACGGGAATGGCTATCCGTACGGCCTTAAAGGAGAACAAATTGACGAAGTAGGACTCATGGCCGCTGTTGCCGACGTGTACGACGCTCTCACTTCGAACCGCGTGTACCGCGCAGCCTGGCCGCCGCAAAAGGCGCTGGCGCTCATCTTTAGGGGGGCGGACGAGGACTATTCCAGGAGAATAGTTGAACGATTCACCAAACACCTCGGCATTTATCCCGCGGGGAGTTTTGTGCGACTGATTTCCGGCGCAATGGGCGTTGTGGTTCGGGTCGACAGGGGCAACCTGCTGGCGCCGTCCATTGTGGTGATTTTCGACGAATTGGGGAAACGGCTCGAAAAACCGTACGAATGGGATCTCGCAGAGAAACAAAAGGGTTCGGACGGACGGAAATACCATGTGGAGATATCGCTCAATCCCAAGGCATACCGCGTCGACCCGGGGCAGTATTTGTCCGAAAATCCGATGCAATAGACTTCGAACAACAACAAAGATTGGGAACCTGCGATGAAAGGGAAAAGCTGCAAGCTCTACGACGAAAACCTCGTACATAGCATCATGATTGCCACGGGGCTCTCGATTGTGGAATATATCAAGCAATTCAAGAGCGTTGACGCTGCGGACATCTGCGATTTTGTCGAACAGAACGCGGACCACATCATCCAGAATACCATCGACGATATGAACCAGGAGCTGCCCGAAGGCCCGCCGGCGCCGCTCGACGCCCCGGACGACGACGGACCTGTTTCTTATTGACACATGCTATACTCTCCGGGTTGCATGCAGTCCCAACATCAATTAGTTTATTAGACCTCGTCGTGCCGAGGTGGCGGAACTGGTAGACGCAGTGGACTCAAAATCCACCGGTCGCAAGGCCATGAGAGTTCGATTCTCTCCTTCGGCAATAAGCAAAAAGCCTTAAACCAACTCAATTGACGCGGTTCTTAGGACTTTTTCTATTCGCTCTGCACTTCTTCACTATACCGAGAAATACCCCTTTTATTTACACTGGAACCCGAGAATTGGTTCTATTTCGTCCTTCTACAAAGTATTTTCCCATGCTCTCGAACAGCCCTTTTGTGCTGCTCCGTAATACGCATTTGAGATATTCGCACAGGAGTTTCGCTCATGTCGGAACCGTGGCGGGATATAAATGACCCTGGATTTTTTCGACCTGTAAAAAAGGTCGAAAAGAAGCCTTCTGCTCCTTATTTGACCGACACTGTCCAAACAGAACAAGAGGACAAATCGCTGGAAGTCAACCTTTCGAACCCCGTGTTCATCAAAGGGGACGAAGGCTTTGAATTCAACAAAAAATGCGGGGTGCAAGTAAGCGTTGAATTCCTGAAACCTACCGCCCGGAAGAAGGTAACATTTAAACTTTTCTCCGTATATAAAGACGAAGAACAGGACATGCATTGCCAGGCGGAGGGCTTTGAGCAGGGCGGCATTGCAAAAGCCGACCTTACGCTTTTCTACAACGACGCACATTACAACGACTACTGCGACGATCCGTCGGCAACGCTCGATTACTTTTTCAAGGCGTCGCATTCCACCGGAAACGAGGTGGAAAGTCCGCGGATCACCATGCCCTGCAATCCGACAGACGTGCATCGCGTGCGGCTTGTGGGCATGCTCTTTGACGCAAACAAATGTTTTCTTCTTCCGCAAGGTTTGCCAGGAATCAAGTCAATCATCGAAATGCATGAGAAATACAAGAAAGCGGAAGTGCTCATCGTGGGCCATGCCGGCGGCGACGAAGACCTCGCCGGGCTTGATATGGCGCTTGACCGTGCGGAAATGCTGTCCGCGTTCCTCACCAACAAGTCCGATCTCTGGCTCGAATGGTTTTCTCCACAAAAAGAAACGCGGGTGCGATGGGGCACGAGGGAGGTACAGCTTATGCTTTCGGTTTTGCCCGAAGGCCAGAAACCCTTTTACACGGGCATTGCGCCGGGGATTACAGACAAAACCACCACGCAGGCAATCATGGACTTCCAGAAATTTTCAAATGAAAACAAGGGGACAAGTCTTGCGGTAGACGGCACGGCCGGCCCGGAAATGCGCAAGGCGCTTGTCGAAGCCTACATGAGCCTGGAGGATACGAGCCTCAGCGCCGACATAGTGCCGGTGATGCACGGTTGCGAAGGTCACTTCGACGACACCGCAACCGAAGACGGCTTGCAACCCGATGACCGAAGACTTGAAGTGTTCTTTTTTGAAAGAGCCATTGACCCGGAACCTTCGACACAGACCACTTCTGCCGGATCAACGGAATACCCTGCCTGGCTGGATCAGGTACTTGATACAAAGGATTTCGAATATCACGGTATAAATGTGCAGATCGTCGACTCCACGAATCAACCCGTACCGCAGGCAACGGTCACCCTGGAAGGCCCGACCTCGCATAATGCAACAACCGATGATCATGGCTATGTCTCCTTCTCCGGGCTCAAGGCCGGAGAATACACTATCCATTCTGAGAAGAAGGAATACAAGATCGGCGATTCGAAATTGACATATCCGACGGCAAAGACAGTGCCGGGAAGTGTCAAGTCTCCCGCAGCGGAAATGGCAAGTTAACTTTAACAACGGTTGAATAATGGCTGACGATATCGAAGAAGTGCCAGGCACAGTAGCGCCTGCGAACACCGGGGCTCCGGTAGAAGACGCAGACGCCAAGGCACAAGC
>PLWQ01000025.1 GCA_003165595.1 Fibrobacterota bacterium
GCGCCCACGGATGCCAACGCCTACCAGCAGGGCGCAATCGTGACCGTCAAAACGAACTCGGGGAATCTTGCCCGCACGGGCTACACATTTGCGAGTTGGAACACTGCGGCGGATGGGTCAGGAACGACCTACGCGACTGGCGCTAACCTTGCGATGCCCGGCGCCAATATTACGCTCTACGCGGTCTGGACACAGAACGTGACCTACACAGTCACCTACAACGCCAATGGCGGCGATGCATCACTTGTTCCGGTTGACGCTAACGCCTATCAGCAGGGTGCAACGGTTACGGTTAAGGCCGCAGGCTCATTAACAAGAACGGGCTATTCCTTCGCCGGGTGGAACACGGCGGCGGACGGGACCGGGACGTCATATAACGCCGCGGCAACATTCTTGATGGGCGCTGCCAACGTGACACTTTTTGCGAAATGGTCGCTTATACCGACGTATACGGTCACCTATAATGCCAACGGCGGCGATGTGACCATGATCCCGGTTGACGCAAACACCTATGCGCAGGGTGCAACGGTCACAGTCAAGGCTCCGGGCGGGTTGACAAGAACCGGGTACAATTTTAACGGATGGAACACTGCGGCGGACGGAACCGGAACATCATACGCGACCGCAGCTACGTTTCCCATGGGCAATGCGAACGTCGTGCTGTATGCAAAATGGACCATAAAGCAAGACACCGTAACCTTTAGTTCCAGCGGCGGAAGCACGGTGGCATCCCAGATAATTGCTTACGGCGGAACCGCAACAGCTCCCGGGGCGCCCACCCAGAGCGGCTTTTTGTTTGCAGGATGGTATTCCGACCAGGCGCTCACGATTCAATACAATTTTTCAACCGCCATTACCGCCTCCATTATCCTGTACGCAAAATGGACGCCGGTTTACACCGTAACATACAATTCCAATAGCAGCACGAGCGGCACAGTGCCGGTCGATACAAATAAATACACAAATGGGGTAACGGTTTCTGTTCTTGACAATACAGGAAATCTCGCCAGGACCGGCTACACCTTTGCAGGCTGGAACACCAATGCGGCAGGCACAGGTACAGACCGCGTCCCCGGAAACACGTTTGCCATGGGCTCGTTGAATGTAATATTGTACGCAAAGTGGACCATAAACCAATATTCCGTAATCTTTAATTCCAACGGCGGCAGCACTGTGGCGTCGCAATCCGTAAATTATGGAAGCACGGCGACAGTGCCCAATGCTCCAACCAAGACAAGTTATGTTTTTGCCGGCTGGTATTCGGATGTTGGATTAACAACTGCCTACAATTTTGCGACCGCCGTGACAGCGGCGACAACGCTGTACGCAAAATGGCAAATTCAGGATGCGGATGGGAATATTTACACCGAGGTTACGATTGGGACTCAGGTGTGGATGGTGGAGAATTTGAAGACGACGAAATACAATGATGGGGGTGATATTCCAAATGTGGTAGATAATATAGGTTGGGGTACTCTTCAATCCCCCGCCTATTGCTGGTACAATAATGACAGTACATTCAAAAATCCGTATGGTGCTTTATATACATGGTATGCTGTAAATACAACTAAACTAGCGCCTACAGGTTGGCACGTTCCTACTTTGAATGAATGGAGCACTCTTTTTTCATACCTTGGCGCTGATGATGCAGGCGCAGGAAAGCTTAAGGAAGCGGGATTTACGCATTGGAATTCTCCAAATTCTTACGCAACAAACTCAACTGAGTTTACAGGGTTGCCTGGTGGTTTAAGATATGACGGTGCTGGAACCTTTGGAGGCAACATGGGTCAATGGGGAATGTGGTGGTTAACTGATGAGAATTCTTCATCAGATGGATGGTATTTTGGATTAGGCTATAATACACCTTACGATATTTATCATGCAAACAAAGCCAGCGGAATGTCCATTCGGTGTATAAGGAATCAATAATTTCAACCATCAAGCACCTGTTTTTAATCCATTTTATTGCAGAACATTGTCACGACGAATTGTCAAGTTTTCATAGGTGATCGGCATCGATAGTGCAAAACCTGTGAAATTCTTCTCACGGATTCAGGTATAAACGCTATTCGCAGTATTGTGGAAGTTGAAAGTGCCTGGATTTTCGGTTCTTATGTGACAGGTACCACTTATCCCGATAACGACATTGATATCGGAATCTTTATTTATTCGGTACCAGACGACTATTTTACTCTCCTGAAGAAGCTCTATAAATCACGACGAAAAATAGACACACTCATAGAACCTCGTCTTTTTGTTAAAGGAAAAGACCCGATTGGTTTTCAGAAGGAAATACAGAAAACCGGAATTAGAATTATTTGATGTATTCGCCTTGTACAATGCGCGATTGTTGTTCTTGCCGTTTCATTGCTGTGCGCCAATACTTTCGCTCGTCCCAATCTTGCTCTATTCCGCCCCGTCTTCTCTTCAAGCACGGGTGAAGACAATCCTCCTGCAAAGGCGGTAAACGGCATACCCACCGACCGGTGGGAAAGCCAGACCGACGATTCCGAATGGATATACGTTGACCTCGGCGTCGTTTACAGTGTGGACTCGGTGTTCGTGCGCTGGGAAACCGCTGCCGGGCTCGACTATGTAATCCAGACGGCAAGCACGCCTTCCGACAACGACAACGGCTGGACGACTGTGGCCCACGTCACCGATGGGGCGCAGGGAGAGAGCCGGTCCATCACCTTTGCTCCTGCGTCAACACGCTACGTGCGCCTGCGGGGGTACAAGCGCGCATCGATTTTCGCGTATTCGATCTGGGAATTCGAAGTGTACGGCAACGCCGCAACCTGCATACCTCCGGTAATTGCCGCCAGCCCGGAAGACCGGACCTTTGTTGACAGTCTCACCACGTCGTTTAACGTCTATGCCAACGGAACCGGAATGTCGTATCAGTGGCAGCACCTGCGGCTCATGGATGCCACGTGGTTCACTATTCCTGTGGCAACAACGGCCTATTATTCCTTTAAGCCCATGATTTCCGACAGCGCTGCCCTTTTTCGGTGCATCGTTTCTTCCTCGTGCGGAATCGACACAACCGCATCCGCGTCGCTTTCTCTTTCTAAGAAGGCCAAGATCAATCTTGCCTGCAAGAAGCCCGGCAAATGCACCAGCTTCGAAGGCACGGACATGACGGCTGCAAGCGCGTTCGACGACGATTCGGCCACTCGATGGGGTACCAACTACAAGACCGACCCGAACAAGGACTCCGCATGGATTTACGTTGACCTGGAGTCGGTATGCACCATAGATTCGGTTTTTCTCAACTGGGAAGACTCCGGCGCAAAAGAGTATCTGCTGCAAATTGCAAACGCTGCATCGGACAACGACGCGGGCTGGACCACCGTTGCCCATGTCACCGACGGCGCCGGCTGGCAGAAGCGGCCCATCAAGATCGCGCAGACCCAGGCCCGATTCGTGCGCGTGCGATGCCTGCAGCGCCTGTCGGGCTTCGGCTATTCCATAATCGAGTTCGAGGTGTACGGACCTTCGTCGACGCAGTCGGTTTTCGGTGCGCCTGCGCGTAGTGGCCCGACGGCATCGCCGCTCGCCATCCGCCAAGAAGTTAACCGCTGCATCATGTCAATTTTGCGGTCCGTCGATGTGCGAGCCCTTGTGTTTTCGCAGCAGGGCCGGTTGATTCGCGAGATTGTCGGATCATCCGGGATGGTTGTGTGGGACTATGCCGACGCCGCAGGAAATAGGGTGAACAGCGGAGTATACGTTGTGAGAATTATCTCTGATGGAAGATTGTCTTACGCTGCCGTAGCAATTTGCAGATGATATCTTCAGGTAATTTTAACCTGAGTATGCTCATAGGTCGCTCAATCCGGTATGCAAAAGGGTGTACAGGGTAGTTTCTTGCGCCAGGTTGGACCGGAGCGGTGCGTAGAGCGCAGGGCCGGCCGACCCGGCGCCGAAGGCGCATTGGGCGGTCCGGCACCGAGGCCTTGGCCGAGCCCGAAGGGAGAACCGGTGCCTCAAGGCAGGCGCCCAATTGCTTCGGCGACTATTGGAACAGCCCTCTGCTTCCATCCCGGAGTTTCTCTTTTTGTCCGACATGATTTAGTTTATACCCATGACCAGACACCTGCGCCGCCTGCCGGTTTCCTGCGCGTTCGCATTCGCTGCCTTGTTGCTTCTGAGCCGTAATGCCCTCGCCCAGGAATATACCAGTCAAACCTACGTCGACACCTCAATTCAGCGCGCCTTCTACAATCTGAACGCCGCCACCGACGTAGCCGGCATGGGGATGAGGATGGAAGACGCGATCGCGTTCGCCCGGCAGACGGCCAACCGGCTCAAGAGTATCGCAAAAGGCAATCCCAACGAGAAATACATCCTTTGGAAAGTAGGCGAGCTCGAAAGCCAGGTTTACCTTGAGGAAAACGGGCTGTTGCTCGAAAAGAACCAGAAGCGGCAACGGCAGGTAAACGATCTTGTCGGACCGTTCAACACCGAGGTCGGCAAGCATCGGCCCGACTTCTCGCACCTCGCCGAAATGTACAATCAGGCTCTTACCATCGACCGGTCAAAGGCCTTTGAGTTCGGCACTGCGCTCGAAAGCAGGAAACGGGGTATTCGCCGGGAAGCCGTCGCCTCACTGGAAAGCGGCGTGGCTACCGGCGATTTCGACCTGGCATGGCGCGAGCTGGTGTACCTCAAAAACAACATGGCGCCGCTCGGCATCCCGCTCGCGCAGTACAGCATGCTCGCCGCGGAAGTGCAGGCAAAGGTGAAAGTGGACAACGAGCGGGAGTTCATAGCGACAAATGCGAATGCCGTGGAATCGGAGATTGCAAGAAACAGCTTTGCCGAAGCGCGAACGTCGCTCGGCGTGCTCGACGACCGGGTGGAAAGCCTCCGCGACATCATGAGGAAAGTCGAATGGGACCGCTGTTACTTTCGCAACAAGCATCTGCGCGAGGCGCTTGACCGCAGGGAAGACTCCCTGATTCGGGTGAACACGGTTATTCTGAGAGACCAGGGCGTTGTGGCTGCGGACGACTATCTCGAAAACACCGTAAAAAAGTCCGGCGTCTTTCATGAAAAGGTCGGCAGGATGGAGCTTGCCATTCTCGAAAAGGCAATGGCGTCCCGCAAGCTGCAGGATACTTCTGTTGTTAAGCAGCTCGCCTCCATTTCCACATCGCAGGCTGATGATTCGACTTCGGTGTTCTCTGATCTCATGAGCGCTGCAAAGAAACGGGCGCAGGAAAAGGCCGACAGTGCCGCTGCCGCTCAGGAGGGTCGCGGACACGTGACCCACATCGAAGGCGTGCGTCTCGCCAACATGCGCGTTTCGCAGGAACTGCTCAGGAAACGCGAGGACGAGTTGCAGAAGGAGAATGTCGACAGAGCCAACAAGCAGATGATCGACATTTACGTGCTTCTGGAAAAGAAAGAAGTCCAGAAGGCACACGACCAGTACACCGACCACCAGGCGCTGCTTGCCCGGTACATTCCCGCGCAGGCGTTTTCCGTGCTTGACTCAACGGTAAACGCAAGATACGCGGCGACGGGGAAAAAAAAGAAGTAGAGCTGCCCGCTTTCCCGGCACTCCAAACCTCTGCGGCGATTTCCCGCTTTACTTCTACACCTTCAACTCATACCCCAGCCGGATCTCGCTTGCCATCTGTCCGCCGCGTATACCCCAGTTGTCAAGCGGCTGTTCGTTGAGCAAAACAAAAACGTCGTTTGCGGGGATGCCGAGTGCAGCCAGTTTTTCCACGATCAGGCGGTAGAGATCCTTTTTCGCCTCCCTTGAGCGGCCGGGGAAAACCGCGATTTCGATAATCGTGTACTGAGCGGTCTTGCCGGGCGGGATTTCGAAATTCGCCTCATCACATTCAACGATTTTCTGAGTGCGGTCGGAGTCGAGAATCTTGAACGCAGCAACCAATGCGTCATGCACGGCATCAAGAAGTGCTTTCCTTTGTTCGGTTGTCTTTCCTTTTCGCAGGCTGATCGTGACGATGGGCATGGGAATCCTTTCGATACGACAGGGTGGTTCAAATATACAATTTTGGCGCAGCTTTCCGGTGACCGCCGGCCAACCAATTTCAAATGAATTCTTCCAACCCGAAGATTTGACATTAGTTAGGGAATTTCTATAAATTCAAAACCGCGGTTTGTCATTGCGAGCAAAGCGGAGCATCACGACTAGGACTGCATACAGCGCTACTGGAGTAGCCGCAAAACGAATCTCGCGTTTTTGCAAAGAATTACGGGAGATTGCCACGTCGCTACGCTCCTCGCAATGACATCGGGACAATTTTTAGAGGTCCCCTTTACTGGAAAGTTTACGTATATTTACAACTGGTGCGCTTGCGTGAGGACCGCAGTCCAGCAAGCGGGAAGTCATCTGTTGGGCTTTGCTGTTTCGAATGAAGCCTTTGCGGGTTTCACCATGGCGGGTCTAAGCCAACCAGCACATTATCGAACATTGTCAACAGAGCTGTTGCTCCTGCACTAATCAAGTTAAGCGTTTTAGTAATTGGGGAATCTTAACATAAGGGGAGGGGTTTTCATGAAAAAATCATTGTGTCTTTGGGCGGTCGCGGCGCTGGTCGCGGCCCCGTTGATTGTCGGCGCAGCGCAATGGACCATAAGCAGCGATCCATTCGGGTTTCCGACCTCTGTGGTGCAGTTTGACAAACCGGTGAGCCAGGCGCGCGCGGCACTCACGTATAGGCCGGGCCTGAGCAAAGGATTCATCACTTTCCAATACAGCCTTCCCGAAGGCGCCGGCAGCGCCAGACTCTCCATTTACAACCTTTCCGGTGTGCGGATGGTGTCGTTCGATCTGCCCGCGGGAAGCAGTTCCCTGGTGTGGAGCTTTGGGAATCGCAGAATCGCCCCCGGCATTTACCTGGCGACGATGCGCTGCGGGTCGCTCGAAACCATGATCCAAGTATCCATTGTAAAGTAAAGGGAGGGCTCACCATGAAAACTCGAAGACTGCTGGGATTCATTTGCATCATTTCGTTTTCCGCGTTTGCGGGATTCAATTCCATCTCGGTTCCGACCTTGATGCTGCATGGACCAGACGCCGCTACAGGCACCGGGTACTGCGGCAACGTGGAATACGCCGTCACGGCCGGCGACACCGATTCCGTCTTTGTAACGCTCACCATCAAGACTACGGACGGTACTCCGCTTGCGCTCAGCGAAGTGGCCGGCGATATTGGGCTTATCCGTATCGTAAAGCCGTACGTATCGGAAACGCATGAGATTTACTTTCAGTGCCAGTCGACTCCCGTCGCGGGAGCGCAGTTCGTTGCCCAGCTTACCGCCACCGCGGTAGTATCCGGAATGAAGAATCAGGTTGAGGGTTTCCTTAAAACCATGTCCAAAAACGACCGGGCCGGCATGTTGGGCGGCTGCTGCGACGGATTTACGGCCACGGCCGGCGGCTCCACCGTTCCGTCACTCATCATGTCCGACGGCCCGCACGGCGTGAGGCCGCAAAGCGGAGCGGCGGCGACGCTGTATGCGTGCTGTTCGGGCGAAGCCTGTACCTGGGACACGGCGCTGGCGTTTGTCCAGGGTGCATCAAAGGGAGAAGAATTCAGGGCCCTTGGAAAGAATTGCTCTCTTGGTCCTGCACTCGACCTCGTTTATCACCCGCAGGGCGGCAGAGCGTCCGAGTATTACGGCGAGGATCCGTACCAATCCGGTCACATGGCTGCATGCGACGTTGCAGGCCTGCAATCAAAGTACGTGATTGCCACCATTAAGCATTTTGCCTGCAACAACAAGGAGAACAGCCGGGGCAATCTGAGTGCGAACATGAGCGAACGGTCGCTCAAGGAGATCTATCTTTACAACTGGAAACCCTGTATCGAGCACGATGGTGACGGCTGCTGGGGCGTGATGGGTGCATACAACCAGGTCAATCATCTGCTGCCCCTCCAGGGATATTGCTGCATGAACAAATATCTGATGACCGATAATCTGCGCAACGAATGGGGTTACAAATATCTGGTGATGACCGACTGGGGCGCCAACATGGACTTTGTTCAGGCCATGAACTACGGCGTCGACATAGACATGCCCAACCCGGACACCTACAACTCCGGCACAGTGGCGCAGATGGCCGACAGCCTCATCAATCAGCATGTGCGGAGAATAATATACGCGCACGAACGGCTCGGCGACCTTCTTCCCGGGTATAACGTGACGGCATTTTCGTCCACCTTCAAGGGCACCGACCACCGGGCCGCGGCTCGTCAGGTTGGAACAGCGGCCATAGTCCTGGGATTCAACGACACCATGGCGGCAAGCGCCACCGGAAGAGTATTGCCATTGCCTTTGTCCGGCAAGAAAATAGCCCTTACCGGGCCATTTGCCAATGTATGCCGCACAGGCCCCGGCGGAAGCAGTTCGGTTAATCCGGCGTATCGAGTTGATCCCAAGACCGCAATAACCGAATTGCTTGGGGGAACCGGGTCCTATGCCGGGAAAGGGCCCGCGAATCCTTGCACTATCGTCACCGACATCAACACCGCCGACTACATCGTGGTTTTTGTGGGCGTCACAGGCGAGAGCGAGGGCGGCGACAGGCCATATCTGGCAGTGCAGGCGGGCGACGGAGACAACGACGCGGCAGCGGCGCTCAAGGTAAAAACTGCCAAGACCATTGTGGTGTACACCGGCGGCAGCGCAGCATCGCCCGGAAACTGGTCCAGCGCCAACGCAATACTGTTTGCATTCTATCCCGGTCAGGAGCAAGGCTATTGCATCGCCGATGTTCTGTTCGGCAATGTCAATCCGAGCGGCAAGCTGCCCGTGACCTTTCCAAACAACGCGTCCCAGCTCCCGAATTTCACTCTCACCAATAATATAGAGCTCAACTATCCTTCCTCCGACACGGCGCACGGTTATTTCCGTATGGACAAAAACAACTGGACCCCCTTGTTCCATTTCGGACACGGACTCAGCTACACTACGTTCGGCTATTCGAATCTCGCCATCTATCCCGCTTCGATCAAGGCCGGCGACAGGGTCCAAGTGAGGGTTACGGTGACAAACACCGGCTCCGCGCCCGGGAAAGAAACCGCAGAATTGTATTTATCAATGCCGGCGGGCAACTCGGCGGGGCTTCCCGTTCGGGTGCAGGACCTCAGAGGCTTTCAGAAGGTGCCGCTCGTCCCCACCCAAACGCTTGCTCCGGGAGCCAGCGCAACTGTCAATTTTACCCTGGATCCGGAAGACATGCGGGTGTTCAATCCGAACGGAGCGGACTACAACGGCACAACAGGAGCCTGGCAAGTCCTTGCGGGAACCTACGGCGTACGCGTAGGAACTTCATCGCAGCGTGATCTGCAGCCCACAATCGGCGGCAGCTTTACCGTCATCCAGTAAAACAAACGGGCCGGGACACAGCGCCCGGCCCGTTTCCTGCTTTAATAATCCTCAAAATCTCCAGCGCTATTGTATATTTCTTGCTCCGTTTTCCGCGACGGCCATCGGTCAAGTTCTTCCGTCGGACGGATGCGAATTTTGCAAACTCATTCCTCAGTGCATCGCTTTTGGAGAACACACGTAATGGAAAAGCAATACAATCCATCCCTTGTTGAAGACAAATGGTACGGCGCGTGGCTCGGCCAGAAGCAATTTCACGCTGATGAGAATTCCTCGAAGCCGAAATACTCCATCGTCATACCGCCGCCCAATGTCACGGGTATCCTTCACATGGGGCATGCGCTCAACAACGCCATTCAGGATATTCTTATCCGTTTCAAGCGTATGACCGGCTTCGAAACCCTGTGGATGCCCGGCACGGATCACGCGGGCATCGCCACGCAGAACGTCGTGGAAAAAAAGCTTGCAAAGGAAAAAAAAACCCGCCACGATCTCGGCCGCGAGGCCTTTGTCGACGAAGTATGGAGATGGAAAGAGCAGTACCATGCCACCATCACCAACCAACTCAAAAAGCTGGGCTCTTCCTGCGACTGGGACCGCGAACGCTTTACAATGGACGAAGGTCTCTCGCGCGCCGTCCGAAAAGTTTTTGTTCAGTTATACAACGAGGGGCTCATTTACCGCGGCAAATACATAATCAACTGGTGCCCGCGGTGCCAGACCGCCTTGTCGGATGAGGAAGCCGAGCACAAGGAATCCAACGGAAAGCTGTACCATTTCAGATACCCGTTCAAGAGCGGGAGCGGCTTTGTTACGGTCGCCACCACCCGGCCCGAAACCATGCTCGGGGACACCGCGGTTGCGGTGAACCCGGCCGACCAGCGGTACGCGTCGCTCGTGGGCCAACTGCTGGTATTGCCTCTTGTTAACCGCGAAATCCCCATCATCGCCGACAACTTCGTTGACCGCGAGTTCGGCACCGGCGCGGTGAAGGTGACCCCCGCGCACGATCCCAACGATTTCCAGATGGGGCTTCGCCACGCCATGGCGCCCGTCGTGATCATGGACGAAACAGGGCACATGACCGGCCCCATTCCGCAGAAGTACATCGGCACGGACCGGTTTGCCTGCCGCAGGGAAATCGTGGCCGACATGGAGGCGCTCGGGCTTGTTGACAAGATAGAGGACCACGTTCACGCCGTCGGCCACTGCTACCGTTGCGGCACCGTGGTCGAGCCGTACTATTCCAACCAGTGGTTCGTCAAGATGAAGCCGCTTGCCCAGGCTGCCCTGGCCGCGGCGGTCGAAGACCGCGTGAAGTTCTATCCGGCCCGGTGGAAAAAAACCTACATCGACTGGATGGAGAATATCCGCGACTGGTGCATTTCTCGCCAGATCTGGTGGGGCCACCGCATCCCGGTGTGGTATTGCGCAAACTGCGGCAAAACCATTGTGGCGGAGGAAACGCCCGAGAATTGCGGCGATTGCGGCGGACGCACGCTCGTGCAGGACGAGGACGTTCTCGACACCTGGTTTTCGTCGTGGCTCTGGCCGTTCTCCACGATGGGGTGGCCCGATTCCACAAAAGTCCTGGAGAAATTCTATCCCACCGACGTGCTTGTCACGGCGCCGGAAATCCTGTTCTTCTGGGTGGCGCGAATGATCATGGCCGGGCTGCATTTCACGGGCAAACTGCCTTTTACGGACGTCTTTCTCAATGCGACGGTGCGCGACAAAACCGGCCGCAAGATGAGCAAATCGCTGGGCAATGCCATTGACCCGCTTGAAGTGATCTCAAAGTCGGGCGCGGACAGCCTCCGTTTCTCGCTTATCATGATCACGTCCCAGGGCGCGGACGTTTTCCTTGCGCAGGACACCTTCGACATCGGCAGGAACTTCGGCAATAAGCTGTGGAACGCGTCGCGCTTTCTTTTGGAGAACATCCAAGAGCGTCACTCCTTTGCGGCCCTGCCGGCCGGCGAGGCGCTTGCGCCGTTCGACGTGTGGATACTGTCTCGCCTCAACGCCACGATCGGCGAGGTCACATCGGCCCTGTCGTCGTTCCGGTTCAACGAGGCCGCACATTGCCTGTACGACTTTACCTGGCACGACTTCTGCGACTGGTACATCGAGGCGAAAAAGGCCGACCTGTACCAGACCGCCAGCGATGCCCGCGCGGCAAACGCGCTTTGCATGTGCTCCTGGGTGCTTGGCAGCATTCTCAAGATGCTGCACCCGCTCATGCCCTTTATCACCGAGGAAATCTGGCATGCGCTTGGGGAAAAAATAGACTTTCCGGCGCTGCTCGACAGCGAGACCATCATGAGAGCTTCGTTCCCCGTCGCCGAGACATCCCTTGTCAATTCCGATATCGAAAGCGAATTCTCGCTTCTCAAGGACGTCATTACAGCGCTGCGAACCATTCGGTCGGAAAACAACATTCCCCCGGACAAGAAGGGCCGCGCGATCATTGTTCCGTCGAACCCCGATGCCGCGCGCATGCTTCTGCCGCATGTTGCGGAAATCAACATGTTTTGCAGGCTTTCCGAAACCGTTATCGACACGGGAGCGCGGCGGCCTTCGTTTTCGGGCCAGTCGGTTGTAATGGGTCATCAGGTATATTTGGAACTGGCCGGGCTCATCGACAAGCAGGTGGAGCGCGACAGGATTTTAAAGGAAATAACCAGGACCGAAAAGCTTGTCGAATCGACCAGGGCGAGGCTTTCCAACCCGAGCTTTGCCGGCAAGGCGCCGCCGGAAGTTGTCAAGAAGGAAAATGAAAAATACGAGGGGATTCTGGAGAACCTGGAAAAACTCAAGGCCAATCTAGCTTCCTTGGAGTAGGGGCACAAAATTTTGTGCCCCTACAAAGGGGAACGCCCAAATATAGAATTTGATAAAGATATTATGATCGTCCCATCCCTCGAAGAAGTAAAAAAACTCGCCGAGAAAGGCAACGTGATCCCGGTGTGCCGGCGCATTCTGGCAGACACGGAAACGCCCGTTTCGGTGTGGCTCAAGCTCTACAAAGAGGAGCCGTACAGTTTTCTGCTGGAAAGCGTCACCGGCGGCGACAAAGTCGCACGCTACTCGTTTATCGGCGGCAGGCCTTTCATGACCTTCAGGAGCAACGGCCTTGCCTGGGAAGTCTCGGGAGACACGGCGGAAACGGGCAACGGTGATCCGATTGCCAAGCTCCGCTCGCTGCTGTCCCGGTTTACGGCCGTTCACGTTGAAGGGCTGCCGCGATTGTGCGGCGGCGCGGTGGGCTATTTTTCGTACGATACGGTGCGGCTGTTCGAGAAAATCCCGGACAAGAACCCCCGGGAACCGCTCCTTGACGAAATTTTCTTCGGCTTTTACAAAGACATCATCGCTTTTGACAACAGGGAACACAAGCTCCTGCTCATCACCACTATTCACACGGGCGACGGCGTTGCGCTGGCGGACGCCTACAAGGAGGCGTGCCACAGCTTGGGCAGCCTGGAAGACAAACTCGCGGTGCGGCTCGCCTCGTCGGCCGTTTCCGTCCACGAGGCCAGTGAATCCTCCTCGACATTTACCCGAGAGCAATACGAGCTGGCGGTTGAACGCTGCCAGGAATACATCCGCGCCGGCGACATTTTTCAGGTGGTGCCGTCGCAGCGCATCGGCATGCGCGTCGACGCGAATCCTTTTGACCTGTACCGCATTCTGCGAACCGTCAACCCTTCGCCGTACATGTACTACCTGTCTCTAGGCGGCGCCCAGGTGGTGGGCTCATCCCCGGAAATGATGGTGCGCGTTGAGAACGGGGTCGTTGAAAACCGGCCCATTGCCGGATCGCGGCCGCGCGGAAAAAACGAGGTGGAAGACGAACGACTCGCCGAGGAGCTCACTAAGGATCCGAAGGAAGTTGCCGAGCATGTGATGCTCGTGGACCTCGGCAGAAACGATGTAGGCCGGGTAAGCGAGTACGGCAGTGTGCGCGTGGAAGAAATGATGCACGTTGAGCAGTACTCGCACGTGATGCACCTCGTATCGAACATATCCGGCACGCTGCGGCCCGGTTGCGATGCCCTCGACGCGCTGTTTGCGTGTTTTCCGGCCGGCACTCTGTCGGGCGCGCCCAAAATACGCGCCATGCAGATCATAGACGAACTCGAACCGGTGCGCCGCGGCATTTACGGCGGCGCGCTCGGGTATATCGACTTTTCGGGAGCGCTTGACACGTGCATCGTGATCCGGACCGTTGTCTGCAAAGACGGCATGGCATATATCCAGGCGGGCGCCGGCATCGTGGCGGATTCGGTTCCATCCACCGAATACGACGAGACGATGAACAAGGCGCGAGCACTGCTTACCGCCATAAACGACGCAGAACAAATTATCGGAAGAGACTGATTCGCCATGATCCTTATCATCGACAACTACGATTCTTTCACCTATAACCTCGTGCAATACCTGGGAGAACTGTACAAAGGCGAGGTGCGCGTTGCGAGGAACGACACGATCTCTCTCGACCGGATTCGCGAACTTTCTCCAAAAGCAATTGTGATCTCGCCCGGCCCGTGCACGCCCGCGGAAGCCGGAATTTCCATGGACGTCATCACAACGTTCGGCCCGAAGATTCCGGTGCTCGGCGTTTGCCTTGGCCATCAGTCCATAGGAGCGGCGTTTGGCGGCAAGGTAATCCGTGCGCCATACCTGATGCACGGCAAGGTGTCCGAAATCCACCACGACGGGAAAAAAATCTACACCGGGCTTCCGAATCCCTTTATTGCCACCCGCTACCACAGCCTCATCATCGAGCGCAAGTCGTGCCCGGATTGCCTGGAAATCACGAGCCAGACAAAGGACGGCATCATCATGGGCGTGCGGCACAAGAAATATCCCATAGAAGGCGTGCAGTTTCACCCGGAGTCCATTCTTACCCAGGACGGCAAGACGCTGCTCAAGAACTTCCTCAGCGGAATTCTCTAGCATGACGTCGTTCCTCGAAACTATTCTTGCGGCCAAGAAGGAAGAGGTACGGCGGCTTCACCGGGAGCGCGGCCGATTTTCGGGCCGTACGAACGACGCCAGGCCTTTTGTCGCGTCCCTTCACCGTGACGCCGGGCCGGCGATTGTCGCGGAAATCAAGAAGGCGTCCCCCAGCAAGGGCATCATCGCCCGCGACTTCGAGCCGGCCGCCATTGCAGAGAAATATCACGCCGGCGGGGCCGCGGCATTGTCGGTGCTCACCGATGAAAAATTCTTCATGGGATCGCAAACGTACCTGGAGGCCGCAAGAACTGCGGTGCCGCTGCCCGTGCTGCGCAAGGATTTTATCATCGATCCCATCCAGGTGCTGCAAACCGCGTCGATGAACGCCGACGCCATGCTGCTCATTGTTGCGGCGCTGTCGCAATCGCAGCTTGACGAACTGTACAGCGCAGGCCGTGAACTCGGGCTCGATATGCTCATCGAGATTCACTCGCTTCGGGAACTCGACCGGGTGCTCAGACTCTCTCCCCTTCCACCGTGTATCGGCGTCAACAACCGCGACCTCGCAACGTTTGCTACCGACATCGCCGCAACATTGTCCATCGCGCCGCATGTCCCGAAAGAAGTAACGCTCGTGTCGGAAAGCGGCGTCACCGGCGCGCCACAGGCGAAGGAACTTTACAAAGCTGGAATTTCGGCGCTACTGGTCGGCGAATCGCTGATGAGAGCGGAGGATCCCGGGAAGCTGATACGAGAGCTGTGCGGCCTCTGAGGCTGACGCGAAGAGGCGCGAAGATGCTTCATTGCCACTGTTCGCCCCCTAACCCCCTAAGGGGGCACCGGAAGATCTTCAAAAGGCCGACGCTGTTGGCCTACTGCAAACCGCTGCAAACAGTGTCCCTGTCCAAACATGTATTTTGAGTCATGGAGATTTGATTTCACTGTCTCAGCTGTCGCTCGTGGGTGCCCATGAAATCTTCACTCCACATTTTCTCCCTCTCCCCTTGGGAGAGGGTGGGGTGAGGGTTGCCGGTTGTTTTTGCAACCGCACGGTCACCCGGCTCAGCCATCCAAATATTCTTGTTTATTTTCTTATTCCTTTTTCACGAATATGTCTATCATCAAAATAAAAATCTGCGGCATCACGCAGTACGAAGACGCAAAGACGGCGGTGAGTCTGGGCGTTGATGCGCTCGGTTTCATATTCTACCCCATGAGTCCGCGCTACATTCATCCCTCGGCGGCCCACGACATCATCCGCAAACTGCCGCCGTTTGTTTCCAAGGTTGGCGTGTTTGTCAACGAAACAGCCGAGGGAATCGCGGCGGCTGTTTTGCAGGCCGGCATCGACACGGTGCAGCTTCACGGCGACGAGACTCCGGAATTTGCCGCCTCAATAGGGTGTTCAGTTGTGAAGGCGTTCGGCGTTGGACCCGGGTTCGACCTCTCCGCGCTCGCGTCCTACAAGGTGAGCGGCTACCTGCTCGATACATGGTCCGAAGGCCGCGGCGGCAGCGGGGCGACATTCGACTGGTCGATTGCCCGATTGGCAACGCAGGCGTATTCGAACATCATTCTTGCCGGCGGCCTCAATTCTTCCAATGTGCGGGAGGCCCTCGAAAATGTGGTCCCGTACGCGGTTGAATTCAACAGCGGAGTCGAAATAAGGCCTGGAATAAAGAACAATTACAAGATGCGGGATGCAGTAGAAGCAGTGAGATCGTGGAAATGAATTTCACAGCGAGCGCTAACCCCGAAGGTTCGCTGTCGCGTCTACTCCTGTAGTGTTGTATGCTGTTGTAGTCGTGGTGCTTCGGGGTCTTTCAATTTCTGCGTGTGATTGCCTGCCAGTACTCGGTTTTTCCTTGTTGAACGTTCCGCAGATCATCATGTATTTTAGGTGGCATTGTTTGGTTCACCCCCCTATCGACCAACATGTCAACGGAAGATTCGTGCGGAATTTGCGCATTTAATTGTCATATCTTCCATTCTGCGTCCACAAAGATCTTGCATCACCACGGGAACCGATGCATAATTCGCCTATGCTGACCAAATGCCTGTTCTTGCTGTTCTCCGCGGGCCTGCTTGCCGGCGCATCAGCAGCAACGCCGCCCCCAAGGCAACTCTTTTTCCAATACAACAATATTGTTTGGTGGGGAACCGCCTTCGGTCTCAACCGGTTTCAAACGACAAACGAACTGTGGGGAAACATCCGCCCCGAATCGGTGAACGACCTGTGCCTTGACGATCCGGAACTGTGGGTGGCCACCAATCAGGGCGTTTTGTACGCCGATCTGCGGTATCTCGACTGGAAGTCGTATACCGCCAAGCAGGGCGTGCCGTCCGACACGGTTGTTCGGATCGTGGCGGACCCCGATTACGTGTACGCGGCGAGTCCGCACGGGCTGGCGCGGTTCAACAAGGTCGTGATGCAATGGGAACCCATGGGGAGATTTGCCGACAAGCGCATTTACGATTTGTATTCCAACCAGACGCAACTGTGGGTGGCCACGGATCAGGGCGTCTTCTTTTTCGACAAGAAATTCGAGAAATGGGAAAGCTATACCACGGCCACCGGCCTCATTTCCAACACCGCGTTCAGGCTTTTCTTCTTCAGCGACTACATCTGGGTTGAGACCGACAAGGGGTTTTCCCGCTATTCCATCAGCATGAAGGCGTGGAACTCGTATCCGCTCAACAACGGCATTGTCGGCTCTGCCGTAAACTACATGCTCGTTGATGCAACATATATCTGGGTGGTGTCGCCCGAAGGAGTTGCAAGGTTCAACGGCGCGAACCAGACATGGGAAAATTTTTCCCGCAACACGGAAATCGATAAAAAAACCGTACTCTCGCTCTCCACGTCCGGAACGACCGAATGGTTCACGACGTCCGACGGCGTGTACACCTTCGACGAGAGCAACCGCAGGTGGAAGACCTACACCTCTGTGGACGGCCTGAGCGACGACGTTCAGGACGAGGTGTATACCTCGGGACAAACCACGCTGTGCAGGAAAGACATGACCTTTTCCTATTTGAAGACCGACCAGGACCTCTGGTATGCCACTGCCATTAAGGTGGCCGGAGGCGGGCCAAAGGCCAAATGGAAGGCGCACATGGACGAAACCGGGCTCGGCGTGCAGGCGCCTTCGGGCCAGAGTGTCGCTCTCCAGGGAACGGCCGAATACAAGGTCGAAAACAAGGCCACGTTTCCCTCGCCGCTCACAACCAGCATACCCAATTACATTTTGAATAAGGACCTCGACTCGGTGGTTTACGCATACGACACCGTTGGAGGCGTTGCCAAGCGCACCGTCGTGGACACGGTCGCAACATACAAAGACTTCCTCTATGGCTGGGCAAAGGCACAGCTCAACCTCAACGCGGACCTCAACGATGGCCGCACCTTTCGCGCAACGTACGACAACACCGATCCGCTCGGCGACCGGCGCTACAGCGCCGAGTACCGGGGATTCGGCGACGACATCCTGCGCCGAGCCGGCTGGCGCACCGACCAGAAGACCGACTACCTGTTTAGCACACTGCTCCAGCCCACCTATCTCGAAGGCGCGGGCATTCGCACGGAAATAGGCGACCGTGTCGGCGACAAGAAACTCCGGCGCGTCAATACGGGCGTGTGGGCCGGGTTCGGCAAAATGGAATATTTCCGGAAGCTCATTCCGTTCCGCGAGGACAATTTCTACCAGCTCGGCGTGCAGAACATCGTCACCGAGACCGTGCAAATTCTCGTTGACGGCCAACTGATTGACCCGAGCGACTACAGCGTAGAACGCACCATGGGGCTGCTCTCGTTCAAAAACGAAGGACTGGTGAATCCGGATTCACGCATTGAGGTTTCGTGCCAGTACCAGCCCGTTATCGGCCAATTTACAAATCAGATGGTTACCGCGGAAAACGTCGTACAGGTTAACGACAAGGTCGCGCTCGGCGTAAACGGCGGCTACCGCGGGTTTAATGAACCCAGCCGCATAGGAACCGACAGCACGCAGAACCGCGACTTCGCAGGCAGCGTCAACAGCAAAATCGAAATGAAATCGTCCGACAACTCCATGTATCTGCGGGCAGTTCCCGAGATTTCGGGCAGCTACAACGACTCTATCGTGGCCACGAAAGAGGGCACAGCCGCGAAACTCGACCTCTACTCGGTGCTCCACAACGTCAAGCTCAAGGTGAACGGCATCTATCAGTCGCCCGACTACGTGACCCAGGCCGACCAGAATTCCGTCTACGGAAGAATAAATTACCAGAGCCAGGACGAAGTGATATGGGACGTGTGGAAACAATACATGCCCATTACCGTCGGCTCGGCCATCGTTAACGCATCCTGCGGAGGCGAGGTGAGCGAATACGCGCAGTATCTACTGTCACTGCCGGACCTACCGTCGCTCCGCATTTTCGGAATGCACCAATCCATGAACAATCTCACGCAAACGCCCCGGGACACGGTCCAGAGCAACGACCGTGACTCCCTCAAATCCGACCGTTGGAACGGCGTTGTGGAAACCGAATGGGGCCATTCGTTCAAGACAATGGACAGGATATGGTTCGATCTTTCCTATTCCGTAAATTTCCTCACCGATTCCGTCGACACGAACCTGACGCAAATTCCCGGCCTCGCAAGCTACAATCTGGCGCCGCAGTTCGACCAGAGACTTAATCACAACATTTTTGCGTGGATAAGGTTTTCGCCTTTCAAGAAACTGCAGCTCGAAACAAAAAGCGTTTTCCGGATCTACCAGGGGCGGAGCAGTCTGGACAGCGCCATGGGCTACAGGGGCAACACGGTGCGACCCGAGTTCAAGCTATTCTCCCAGGAGCTTATCCCTGGCGTCACGGTCTACGGCGATTACCTGATGCAGAACTCGGAGGACGTCGTTTCGTCCTCAGACTGGCTTGATTCGAATGCTACTATGCTCAACGCCAGCTTGCTTCTCGTTCCCGGCGTGTACGTGAAATTCTTCAACCCATTTCAGCTGAATCTGGGATATGCATATTCAACGGTTGACTCGCGGGATATTTACGCAGTCCCGTCCGGTGACTCGATCGTCCCGCGAGCGAACTCCACGAACCAGACGTATACAATCAAGCCGATATTCGATTTTACTCAGGACCTTCATTTCGACAGCAGGCTGGAAAAGGCGAATTCCAGCAATTTGAACTATGCAACCGACGACGGCCTCAAATGGTACAACGAAGCCCGTCTTGCCTTTTTCGACAGAAAGACCAGGTTTGACATTGATCTGAATGTGTTTCTTGACCACATGAACATGCCCAACTACGACAAGAACGGCCTCGACACCTTTGACGTTAAGAGCAATTTTCAGGAATTCTTGATAAAATGGACCGAACGCTGGTCATCGAATCTCAGAACGGAATCCACGATCGATTTGTCGCGGCAGAGTCTTGATTCCGCAATAAATGATGCTGCAAACGGCATATACCGCGATACATCTACCGGCTTTCTTAATTCCATAACGCCTGGCATTTTGTTCGATTGGCGCGTTCAGGGAAAGGCTATAAGAGAGTGGCGAACTCAGTACTATATCGGACTGGCGCTTTCAAGCGGAAGCGGCTATTCATTTAATACCTATCAACGAACCTGGCAAAACAAGTTCGATATCCAGGTCAAGGCCGGAGCCAATTTCTTCGTCCGGTTGCTGCTTGAGGCTGATTACCTGTTTAATACCGGAGTACTGACCTACGATATGGCAAAGCTGGAGGCTACGGCGCTATTTTAGGATTGGTGAAATATTGGTATTGGTGCTAAATTATGGGGTGAAGACAGCCGTACTGTATAGTTGAGTGGTTTGTGCCCAAATGCAGAAGAAGCAAGGCGGGCAGGCGTTTTTAGACCGGGGGGAATTTCATGAGCTCAAAAAGGATAGATCGTCGCAAGTTTCTCGTGAGGTCGCTTGAGACAGCGGTTGGGCTCAGCCTCTTGGCTAGCTGCGATAAGCGTGCCCTGGTGGAGCCGGATTCCCGGCTGCCGTCTGCACCGGTGGGATTGGCTCCGGACTTCGACATAGACTCTCAGACCAACCAAATAAGCGATGTTATTATTTCCTGGGATCCCCACGATCTTACGGACATCACTGGAGCACCGCTGAAGACAGTGAACCCGAATATTCAGATTTCAGGCTATAACCTCTACCGAACAAATGATACGAATCCTCCGAAAACGGCAACAGCCCCGCTTAACGGCTCCTCACTCATCACCGCCACTACTTTCACCGACAAGAACTCAATCGCCGTTGGGGACGGCTATTACTATTGGATTGAAGCAGTTGACTCCGACAACAACATAAGCCCTTTATCCGCACCACTCTACGTGTATGTCATGAGCCCCAGTCCGGTCTATGTGGCTACAAACACCAACGCTGTATCGAATGGGATACTGGTGGCATCCGAGGTTTCTAAAACGGTGAACGCCGCTGTCCTGGCCGTGGCTCAGGGCTTGACCCAAACAACTCCTTCCACCATTGGCGGGGCCTACGAGTCCATCTTCGGCGGAGTGACCAAGGATTCCATAGTGGGGATCAAGATCAATACTCTTGCGGCCTCAACAGCAAATGGACTATGCACACACATTGAGGTTGTCGAGGCGATTGTTGGGGGGCTGACGGGTATGCTTAACGGAGCATTTCCCGCCAGCAATATTATTGTTTTCGACGATCGCTACAGTGTAACCGGCCCTGCCCCAATGAGCCAAATGCACAATGCAGGGTATGACCCTACGCGAAACGTGACTTCCTATCGAATTGCTTCCGTCAATTATAATACCACTTTAAACGGGATTCCCTCAAGTCAAGCTGAGACGCCGGCGATGCTGTGGGCCGATACCTACACAATTTCGGGCGTTCCCATTCGCCTCAGCAGCCTCATACAGAACCTTGACTACATCATCAATGTCCCTGTAATCAAGGATCACGATGACGCAGGGATTACATTTTCACTCAAGAATTTCTTTGGCACCATCGACAATCCTGGAGGCTTGCATCAGGGTAACCTTGCACCGGAGATGGTGGGAACTGAGGTTCCCACTGTTTACCAGCTTGTGACGCGGCAGTTGGGTACTTTGAGGAATGCTACCGGCCGAGTCACCTCAATTCTCACCATCGGCGACGGTTTCCTTGGCGCTTACAACAATGGACCGGCCTGCGCCCCCAGCAGCGGTTTTGTTCCCTGTCAAGTGATTGCAGGGACCGATCCTGTTGCAACCGACGCCTATGTGCTCACAAAATTGATAAATCCGATCCGGGTGGCAAACAAGAAGGCGCCGTATTCCTACGGTCCATCGGGGGCCGCCCGTCACATTTTAACTGCGACGAGACCGGAATACAACCTGGGCTCAATTGTACCCAGAGTTGTTTCGGTTCCAGTTGTTTGACCTGCGGAACATGCCTATGGAAAACCGTTGTCTGTTTCTGTCAAGAACCAAACTTGCGGCGTTGGTTGCAGTTGCGCTCCTTGTTGCCGCTTTCTCCCAGTGCCGCATCAGCCCGAACGCGGGTGCGGGCGCCGATCCGCAGGACTTTCTTCCCCTTGACAATGATATAAGCGGCTTTGTCAAGAAAGGCAGCGCCTCGCTCATGACCGACCAGCAGTCGATTTTCAACGCCATCGACGGCCAGGCCCAAAAGTACATCGACGAGGGGTTTGAGGAGGGCGTCGAGCAGTTGTACAGCAACGGCAGCATCGACATAGACGTCCGGATCTTCAACCAGGGAACTCCTGCGAACGCCCTCACGCTTTTCAATTACTTTATGCCCACGTCTTCGCAGACCCTGAGCCGGAGCGATCCCCTTGTGGTGGTCGACCAATCGCTCGCGACCTCCTATTCCCTTCAGTATACGAAACAGAACATCTACATGCAGATAACCACGACGGAAAAATCCGATTTCGCGCTCGATATGGGCGAGCAGTTTTACTTTAATGTCGACAAGAAAATCGGCGCACAATAGATGAAGTATATTTGAAGAATCCCGCTGTCAAGTCGCGGGCTGCGTTATTCAGGTTAAAAAATTCGCATAAAGCGAGTACTCAGAAAAGGAGCCTTATCGTGATAACGAGACGAGAGTTCATCAAAACCGGTAGCGTTGCCGCGGCAGGCGCCGCGGTATCATCGGTCAACGTTTTCGGACAGGAAAAGAAGAAGCCCGTTGTCGCGGTTGCAAAAGGCAAGCCGGAAGAGATCGTCAAGAGGGCGGTGGACGCGCTCGGCGGCATTCAGAATTTCGTCAAGAAGGGCGACCGGGTAGTGCTCAAGGCGAACATGGGATTCCCCAACCCGCCCGAATGGGGTACGACCACGCACCCGGATATTGTGAAGGCGACGGCGCTTTTGTGCTTGGATGCAGGCGCACAGCGCGTCATCGTGCTGGATCATCCGCTGCGCGACGGCATAGTCTGCAAGGAGAAAAGCGGCATCGGTGCGGCACTGGAAGGCATCAAAGGAGTAGTCATAGCGCTGCTCGAAGACCAGAAGTTCTACCAGGACACTCCCATCCCGGGCGGCAAACAGCTCAAGACAACCTCGATTGCAAAGGAAGTCCTTCGCGCAAATTGCATTATCAACGTGCCGACGGCCAAATCGCATGATGCAGCCGGGGTGAGTCTGGGCATCAAGAATCTGATGGGGCTGGTGTGGGACCGCCAGTTCATGCACCAGCAGGTGGAGCTCAACCAGGCGATCGCCGACCTGCTCCTGGTGATCAAGCCGAAGCTCACTATTGTCAATGCCGTATACGCGCTTCTCACCAACGGGCCCAGCGGCCCGGGAAAGACGGAGCAGCTTGACAAAGTAGTTGCCAGCGCCGATCCTGTGGCCGCGGATTCCTATATGGTAAGCATTGCACGCTGGTACAACAAGGAGTTCAAAGGCAGCCAGGTAAAGCACATCAAGAACGCCTATGACATGGGGTTAGGCGAAATCGACGTTGAGAAGATGGATGTGAAGATAGTATAATCGGCGATTCGGGGATCATGGACGCTCCTTGTTTGCCGCGGAAGAATTTTTATGACGAATGGGATCGAATTTCTTTCTACGCAGGAAAAACACGCTCTTTCGGAGATAAAGCGCCGAGTCTCCGCGGTTTTTCAAGTGCGCCAATACCTGCTCTTCGGGTCCAAGGCGAGAGGCGATGCCCGCGAAGATTCGGATGTTGATCTTCTCATTGTAACCGGCAGCCGGCTCACTTCACAGGACAGGGGAAGGATATCGCATGAGATCTTTGAGGTGAATCTTGCTTGCGACACGAATTTCTCGTACATCGTAATCGATGCCGACGAATGGGAAGAGGGAATGACTTCAGTTATGCCATTTCATGACAATGTGTTGAGGGATGGCGTTCTGGTATGACAAGGGATGAGCTTAGACACCAAATTCCCGCTTATTGGCTTACGCGCGGCGAGGAGGCGGTGGCAGCGGCCGCGCTTGCTGCTGAAAATGGCCTTCTCGGATCAGCAGTAAATCGTGTTTATTACGCCGTATTCTACGGAGCATGTGCGTTGCTGGCGAAAGACGGCAAGGAATACGGAAAACATACCGCAGTCAGAGCAGCGGTGAATAGAGACCTGGTCAAGTCCGGAAAGTTGGCTGTTGAATTCGGCGAATTATTCAATACGCTATTCAATGAGCGCAACCAGGGGGACTACGGTTACTTCAAGGATTTTTCCAAGGATGAAATCTCCGCATGGATCAATTCCGCTCGTAAATTTCTAGCCGTTGCAAGGAACTTGCTTTCATGAAACTCTCACTCTTCCGCCGTCTCACCCAAGCCATTGCGTTTACCGCATTTGCGGTGCTCTTCATTTTCACCATCTATCCCTATGCCGCCAAGATTCCTGTCGATGCTTTTTTGCGGCTCGACCCGCTTGTGGCAACCGTTGCAATGATCGGCTCGCGTGCGTTTATCGCCACCATGATCTGGGCAGCGGCGCTGCTCGGTCTGTCGCTACTGTTCGGCAGGTTCTTCTGCGGTTATGTCTGCCCGCTCGGCACGCTCATCGACTTGTCGGATTTCCTGATCCATGGTAAAAAGCACAAGAAGGAAAACGTCGAGCCCAAGACCAACCGCAGGATCAAGTACTACGTTCTTATCGGCGCGATTTTCGCATCGCTGCTCGGGGCGAATTTTCTGGCTTTTTTGAGCCCCATGTCCATTGCGCCGAGGGTGTCGGCGCTTGTCTTGTATCCTCCGGTGGTCTGGCTCATCAACAGTACCATTGATCTTTTCAGGCCGGTTTTGCTGGCAATGGGACTCGACACGTTTGCACAGGTTAGTTTTCAGCGGTACTTCTTTTCATCCGGTGTGGCGGCATTTTTTCTTCTCGCCATTATCGTGGCTGCCAATTTCTGGCGCAAACGGTTCTGGTGCAGGTATGTTTGTCCCACCGGCGCGTTCATTTCCCTGTTCTCCCGGTTCGGTATTGTCAAGCGGCAAGTGAACGGCTCACTCTGCACCGACTGCAAACTGTGCTCGGCAAAATGTGACATGCGGGCCGTGGATTCCGATCCGCGCAACACCGTGCTTTCCGAATGCGTGCTGTGCGGCGATTGCGTNNCAACGGCGCTCTCAACATCGAACGCCGCGGGTTTATCCAATCCGCCGCCGCCGGACTGGTGCTTGCCGCAACTGTCAAGGCAGGCATCAACAGCCCGAAGAACGTCAACGGGCGGTTCATCCGCCCTCCCGGATCGCTGCCGGAACCGGAGTTTCTGGCGCGCTGTATCCGCTGCGGCGAATGCATGAAGACCTGCAAGACAAACGGGCTCCAGCCCGCCGACCTGGAATGCGGGTTCGACGGACTATGGACCCCGCATCTGGTTCCCCGGCACGGGCCGTGCGAAGACAAATGCAACATGTGCGGCCACGTGTGCCCGACGGAGGCCATCCGGCCGCTCCCGCTTCCCGAAAAGCAATTTGTCAAGCTCGGCACGGCGGTTGTGGACCGTTCCCGGTGCATTGCCTGGGAACAGGAAAAACTTTGTCTCATCTGCGCCGAAATCTGCCCTATTCACGCGATTGACTCCATGGTTGTCGACAACTTTAAAGGCCCGTTCAAGCGTCCCTTTGTGATTGACGACAAATGCATCGGGTGCGGGTACTGCGAAAAGGCCTGCCCCGTACAGGGCAGGGCGGCAATAGAAGTCTACTCGATAGGCGAGGATAGAATAAAGCACGGTTCCTATATCACCGAAAGGAAAAAAGAGCTTCGGGCGATGAAGGAATCTGCCGCCGAAAACGGCGTGAGCGCCGATGCAATGGGTTCCGGCGGGGAAGCGGGGACAAAACCGGCTCAGCCGACAACCCCGGCGCAGAACCAGCAGACCAACAAGCCATTTGTCGGCGAAGAATTACCCAAAGGGTTCTCGCAGTAAGACGTTTAGTTCCAAGGTGTTATTGTCGTAGTTTTGTTGCAAATTGAAAGGTCGAAACGAAGAAAAATGAAGTCTTTGACTCGTTTGCAAAAGACAGTCTTGGTCCTTTCAACTTTGAGTGCGTTGGTTGGAGTCCTTTCCTGCAAAGGCCCTGCTCCAACAGCCCCTAAGACCACATTGGCCGATTTCTACATCACCACCCAGGTTGCCGGCTGGGTCATGGCTTCAAACAGCCCTCTTGTCATTTTGCCGGTTGAAAACTTGTATCATGCAGTCGACGGCGACGCCGCTCTCTACCAGAATGCAGGACTCGAAAACTGGTTTATCGAGTATATGTACGGCGGTTCCACCCACACAGATACCAGCGGTGATTACGATTTCAACGGTTATATTGAAGAATACGGGTCCGGGGCAAGTGCAAAAGCCATCTTTGACAAGATCACAGCCGTGCACGTGATCCAAAATTCCCTCGACACCACATTTTCCGACACCGTCCCACTTGCCGGTTTTTCACTTGCCGAGGCACAAGCGGTTCGTGTCCAGGGGGGAATCGATGTCTATGCCACGTTTGATAAATATTTTTTCAGTCTTGAGTTTACCGGCTATGCAGACCCGACAACTGCTGCACCGGACGCGGTGAAGTTCCTTACCGCATATAAGGCATTGGCGCAGTAGAGGTTGCCGGGGTTGATCCCGGCGGTGCATGGAAGAATACCAATCCTGGGGCCCTGTTAAATAATTGAAGGACCCCGCAGCAATAGCTGCGGGGAATCCTTCCGTCCCTTTGGAGGAAGAAATACTCTTATTCGCTCGCTAACCCCCGAACCAAGCTTCGGGGGATGCACTCGCTGTGGGATTCACATAACGGGTGAAATATCAGGGTTCGATTGCTCGTAGTATTTTTATTGGCCGGTTGCCAGGGGTGAAGTGTCTAATTAGATATAATCAGCTCACTTCGACGATTTGGGTGTTTCAGGGTGCAAATCTGGTTTCACTTCACGAAGGGGAGATCCTGCCGTTTGGCGGTTGTAGGACTTTGAAAAAGCAGTAATGATCGGTTAAATCGGTTATATTAATAACAGGGTTGGGATTCATTAACTATTAAAGTCAGGGGGAAAAGGGGTATGAAATTGGTATCTGTAAAGTTAGTCTCTAGAGTCCTTGCAGGGGCAATTTGCTGTGCGGGGGTGATTGCGCTTACGTGCGGGGGGCCGACAGCGACAAAGACGACGACACCAACGACTTCGGTGGATAGCTTGGTTATTACCAATCAGATGGCCGGCTGGGTGCTTGACTCATCTATGTCGGTCTTCGGCGGTGCGATGCTGCCCTTCACGAACGCCACAGCAAATAATGAGTGGGTCGATGGCGGGTGCACCAGTTATTGCGGTAGGTGCGATGGGACCGATGCTCTCAAGGACGGTTTCGGTACCTATTTCAAGGAGCCACTGGCCAACGCCAAGCGAGAGTTGGAAGTATTCGTGCTCGACTATGGATCAGCATCGGCTGCAGATTCAGAGTTCACTGTATGGGTCAACAAGAACTCCGGGACGCCAAGTGAAACTGTTGCTCCGTTCTCGCCCACCACTGCCATTGGATACGATGTCGGCGGCGGATTGATTGTTTTTGCGCATATCAGCAACATTTTTGTAGAATTGCAGTTTAATGATTATGATTCGTCAAGCGCAGCCGTCCCGGACGCGAGCGCGTTCCTGACGTATTATAATTCAAAAATAAGATCGTAACCAAAAGCTGTTCGATTAACCATTTTTCACCGAGGGGGATTTCTATGGGGAAGAAAATCGTGGAAAGCAGGCGTAATTTTCTTAAAGCCTCCGCAATAAGCGCGGCAGGGTTTGCGTTTGTCGGGACGGCGGCCAAAAAGGCCGCTGCGGCTCCCATTTCTACTACCCTTGTCAACCTCAGCACGACGCCGGTCAACATGGACGTAGATAACCTGCGCGTTGCCTATATAACGGATGCACCCGCGGGGACAGTAACATCAACGTCAATGGTTCGGAGTACCAGCTATCCCGGTTTTGACAACTTCAACAGCCCCACAAACACTACGACAGGGGTCAATTATGCGGCTGTGCAATCCAATTTGGACAAACTGGCTTGCGCCCTTGCAGCCAAAACGGATGCGACCCAGGCATGGGCTACCCTGCTCAAAATTCCAGCTTCAAAGACATGGGCAACTGCCAAGATTGCGATAAAGCCAAATTCGAGGTTTAACGCACATCCTTGCGTTCCCATTCTTGCAAAGATTTGCAGAGTCCTTTTGGGTTTTGGCGCGCTACCAGGCAATATTACAATTTATGATGGTGATGGGAATCCTGGCCTGTACAATACCACGAATTATGTCGGGACAGATGCCACACTGATTCCCAGTGGAATTATATATTCGACTGGTTACGCAAACAACCTTACATGGCCTGCTTCCGCAGGAGGTGAAACTTTTGGTGCAGTGAGTTGCCTTGTTGGTGCTGACATTTTGATAAACATATCGGCAAATAAAGGCCACGACCAATGGGTTGAGTATAGCGGTGTTACGATGTGCCAAAAAAACCACAAGGGCACGATAGTGTTCCATTGCGATGATAATGTTGCTAATCCTGGAGTACTGGGAACACAACGTTTGGTCAACAGCAATTCTTGTGTCTATGTTGCAGGCAATATTCCTGCCGCGTATCCTGCATTACAGCAGCTCTGTATCATCGACTCTCTATGGCTGGGCAATAACGGCGACTATAACGGCGGTATTGCCGATAAAAACAACGCCAATTCGATTGTCATGGGCACCTTTGCCGGGGCTACCGATTATGTTGGGACAATGAAGATCAGAAAGTATAAATTCAATGCCGGAACTGATGCCAACAGCGGCTGGAACCAGCCCATTGTCGACCGATTTGTTACAGGGTACGGATATCCAACTTCCGCTATTACGACAGTCATGACCCCCGTAGCGGCAAACATGGCCGGGCCGGGCATTGTTGATGCTTCGGGTATCATCACGTCAACACTTCCCGAGGAAAATAGAGATCTCACCCGTCAAAATTCCGTGCAGATCTCGGTATCCGGCAACGGCGCCAGGCCGTTCAATACCTCACTCAGTCTTTCCAATGGCGAAACCGTCCAGTCCGCGGAGATCTTCAGCGTCCAGGGTAGAAAAGTTCGTACTGTGGCCCTGAACTCGGGAAGCAACCGCATTCTCTGGGACGGAAGAACCGATTCCGGCAGCCTTGCAAAGACAGGCAATTACGTTGTGAGGATCAGAGGCCAGAAGTCCGTGATCTCCGGGGATGTGGTGCTCAGCAGGTAAATGGACGTGTTCGGCATTTGTCGAATGGAAAGAGACCCTCTCGAAGGTGAGAGGGTCTTTCTTTTTGGGAAACTGATCAGGCAAAAGTCACGCGATGACGCTACCAAGGTAATTCATCCGCTTGTACCATTCATTGGTGATGCTTAAATGGTATTGAAAAAGCGTTCTACCGTCGTTCCAGATCACATTTGGAAATATGCCGTAAAGGGATGAGATCACAAAATGATGTTTGAGGACATTCTTTCGGGGTAACAAGTCATCCACAACGCCGAGACGATTGACAAAGGCGCCTATGGAAAGATTGCTTGACCTCACGGGAGTTACCCTTTGATCATGCCCTCGGGATTTTTCTTGTTGAGGAAACAGAAGATGCCTCGCGGCTCAACGCGAGGCATCTTTGCTACTGTTTAGCCCACTTATAAAGATCGACGACTCCCGCATCTGTGATTATTGACAAGTAGCATAGGTTGTTTCCCGCGGCCAGGAACACATGGCTTGCCCCTTGTCCCACCACGGGGTTGGTGGTATTTGCGGGGATCCCTACCCAGCTTGCACCGTTGTACTTCTTGACGTACACTGGAGCGTTGGTATTGCTGGGGCTTACACCGTTTCCGTTCTTGTAGGCCATGAAAGGCGTGCCATCGGATGTTGCGGCGGATAGTGAAAAACCGTACGCACCATATCCAGCCGGAATTGCAGCCTGAAGCTGAGTCCACGCTGAGTTCTTTAGCTCGAAAACATTCGGATCCCGCTGATCTTCTCCACTTGGAAGCACGGCAAACACCCTTCCGGCGTTGCATGCCATCTGATATGGCGGGCCGTTCTCTCCATTCACTACAACGCTGTCTCCCGTAGCTGCTGGAACCCAGTTTGAGCCCGAAGACATCTTAACGACCAATCCCGTAGCAGGCGTGGAAAAGGTTGTAGGATAGGAATAGTATTTGGCGGTAGCGGTGAAGCTCATAACATGCGAATCCCGGTAGTCTGCGCCCATTGATCCGAGCCCGTACATCGAGCCTGCTGTTGCTATCGCAGTATCCCAAGTCGATCCGTTGTATTTGAGGACGGCATTGCCAAGAACACCCCAGATGGTATTGTCTGCTGCTACCCCAATGTCAAAAAACGCTGGATATCCGAAGTTGACATATTTAGTGGACCAAACTCCCGCGGATAATGTAGCGGCCGCGGCAGCATTGTCCCCAGCATCGTCCTGTATATACCCAACCCAAGGAGTCACCCCGTCCGGCGCAAGCGCCAAGGACATATCGTAAGTCTGGGCAGTGTTCACCGTTCCACCCTGGGGCACCAAAGTGGTCCCGTTCAGCTGGGCGACCCTTACAAGGTTATCCGATGAGCTAATATATGCGACATACAGGACATTACTTGAGTTGACGACCAACTGCACATACGTGGCAGTAAGCGAGCTATTGACAAGCTGCCAACCCTCTACCCTCACGGTCCTGGTCACGGTCGTTGCCGCATTGCCGGCCGCATCCGAAACATTGTACGTGAGGGTATATTTTCCGATGGTCAATGGATTGACCGTACCGGTCACAACAACATTGGACGTAATCACTCCGTCCTTGTCGTCCCATGCAGAATCACCAGGTTCGCTCCAGATCGAATTGAGCGCTATGGTGGTGTCCGCAAAACCTTTCAGGAATATCGTAGGCTTTGTTACATCCTTCACCGTCACCACCGTACTCGACGTATCGGTCCCCGCCGCATTTGTGGCGGCCACTCTGTACGTTCCTGCATTTGCGTACTGCCAGGTTGTGGAGTAGGAACTGGACGTGCCGTTAGTCGTGATCGCGACATTATTGAAGTACCACTGATAGGTAATGGTCGCCGTTCCGGTTGCCGTGATCGATAGTGCTGTGGTTGACCCCTGGTTGAAACTCGTTGTCGCGCTAAGCCGGGAAGTTATCACCGGCGCCACCGTGAGCGTCGTCTTCGACGAGTCACTGCCGGCCGCGTTGGATACTACCACTTTGTAAACCCCGCCGTCGGTAGCCGTCCACGTCTTGCTGTACGAACTCAATGTCTGGCCGGGGATTACCGCGCCGTTGAGATACCACTGGTAACTCAAGGGTAAGGTCCCTGTTGCGGTCACCGACAGCGCTGTGCTGCCACCTTGGGCTACATACGTGGTCGCACTCAGCCCGCTCGTTATTACCGGGGCCACCACCAGTTGCGTGGAAGAAGAATCCTTGCCGGTGCCATTGGTCACCACCACTTTGTAAACTCCACCATCTGCGGCTCCCCACGTTTTCGAATAGGAAGCGCTCGTTGCACCCGTTATTGCCGTCCCGTTGTAATACCATTGATACGTGATAGGCGGCGTGCCGGACGCCACTATTGTAAGGGGCGTCGTACTGCCCTGAACAACGTTGGTGGTTCCGGGAAGCGGTGTGGTAATTGAGGAATTGATGGTCACTGTCGTCTTTGACGAGTCGCTGCCTGCGGCATTCGTCACTACCACTTTGTAAACTCCGCCGTCGCCTGCTCCCCAGGTCTTGGAATAGCTGTTTGATGTTGCGCCGGTAATTGCCGTCCCGTTAAGATACCACTGGTACGCCAGGGTGGCGGTTCCCGCTGCAGTCACGGAGAGCGCTGTGGTGCTGTTTATGGATATGCTCGTGTTCGCGCCGAGCCCCGCGGTTATCATTGGACTCACGGTGACCTGCGTTGTGGAAGAATCTTTGCCTGCGGCATTGGTTGCAACAACCTTATACGTGCCGCCATCTGCTGCTCCCCAGGTCTTGGAATAGCTGTTTGTTGTTGCGGCCGTGATTGCCGTACCGTTAAAGTACCACTGATAGGTGATGGTCGCCGTGCCGGAAGCAGTCACCGAAAGCGCCGTGCTACCGGCCTGAGCCACGGATGTGCCGGCGCTAAGACCGGCCGTAATAACCGGGGCCACGGTCAACTGAGTGGAAGAGGAATCCTTGCCCGTCGGGTTGGTCACTACCACTTTGTAAACTCCGCCGTCGGCTGCACCCCACGTTTTCGAATAGGAAGCGCTCGTTGCTCCGGTGATTGCCGTTCCGTTGTAATACCACTGATAGGTGATAGGCGGCGTTCCGGACGCCACGATTGTGAGCGGCGTCGTACTTCCCTGAACAACATTGGTGGTCCCGGGCAGCGGCGTAGTAATAGAGGAATTAATCGTGACCGTAGTCTTTGACGAATCGCTGCCTGCGGCATTGGTCACTACCACTTTGTAAACTCCGCCGTCGGCTGCTCCCCACGTCTTGGAATAGCTGTTTGATGTGGCGCCGGTAATTGCCGTCCCGTTAAGATACCACTGGTACGCCAGGGTCGCGGTTCCCGCTGCAGTCACCGAAAGTGCCGTGGTGCTGTTTATGGATATGCTTGTATTCGCGCCGAGCCCCGCGGTTATCATTGGACTCACGGTGACCTGCGTTGTGGAAGAATCTTTGCCTGCGGCATTGGTTGCAACAACTTTATACGTGCCGCCATCTGCTGCTCCCCAGGTCTTGGAATAGCTGTTTGTTGTTGCGCCGGTAATCGCCGTACCGTTAAGGTACCACTGATACGTGATGGTCGCCGTGCCGGAAGCAGTCACCGAGAGCGCCGTGCTGCCGGCCTGAGCCACGGATGTGCCGGCGCTAAGACCGGCCGTAATAACCGGAGCCACTGTCAATTGCGTAGACGAGGAATCCGTTCCCGTCGGGTTAGTCACCACCACTTTGTAAACTCCGCCGTCGGCGGCTCCCCACGTTTTCGAATAGGAAGCACTCGTTGCTCCGGTGATTGCCGTGCTGTTGTAATACCATTGATACGTAATAGGCGGCGTTCCGGACGCCACGATCGTGAGCGGCGTCGCACTTCCCTGAGCAACATTGGTTGTCCCTGGAAGCGGCGTGGTGATTGAGGAATTGATGGTTACAGTCGTCTTTGACGAATCGCTGCCTGCGGCATTCGTCACTACCACTTTGTAAACTCCGCCATCCGATGCGGTCCAATTCTTCGAATAGGAAGCATTCGTTGCTGCGGTGATAGCTGTGCCGTTGTAAAACCACTGGTAGGATAGCGGCGCCGTGCCGCCGGCAGTTACGGAAAGCGTGGTCTGGCTGCCCGTGGCTATGCTTGTAGTCGCCCCAAGCCCGGCGGTTATGAGCGGGCTCACGCCTAACTGGGTGGAAGAAGAATCCTTGCCCGCTGCATTGCTCACCACAACCTTGTAGATCCCGCCGTCTGTGGCTCCCCAGGTCTTGGAATAGCTGTTGGTTGCCGCGCCGGTAATGGCAGTCCCGTTGTAGTACCATTGGTACGTGATAGGCGCTGAGCCGGTAACAACTACCGATAGCGCCGTGCTGCTGCCCTGACCGACTGATATGCTGGCAGCAAGTCCGGTCGCGATTACGGGATTGACCGTTACCTGTGTGGACGAGGAATCTGTTCCCGTCGGATTGGTCACCACCACTTTGTAAATCCCGCCGTCACTGCCTCCCCACGTTTTCGAATAGGAAGCACCGGTCGCACCGGTAATTGCCGTTCCGTTAAAATACCATTGATAGGTGATGGGCGGAGTCCCGGACGCGGCGACGCTAAGCGCCGTGGTGCTGCCCTGTGTGATGTTGGTGGTTCCGAGCAGCGGTGTGGTGATCGAGGAATTGATCGTTACCGCCGTTTGCGACGAATCGCTGCCTGCACTATTCGTTACTACCACTTTGTAAACACCACCGTCACCGGATGCCCACGTCTTGGAATAGCTGTTCGTGGTGGCGCCGGTGATGGCTGTGCCGTTGACATACCACTGATATGCAAGCGGCGCGGTGCCCGTCGCAGTCACGGAAAGCGCGCTCGAACTGTTTATCACTATACTGGTGTTGGGGCCGAGTCCCGCGGTTATGCGTGGGCATACCGTGACCTGAGTCGCTGAAGAATCTTTTCCACCGGCATTGCTCACGACAACTTTGTAGAATCCACCGTCACTCGCCCCCCAGGTCTTTGAATAGCTGCTGGTAGTTGCCCCGCTGATTGCTGTTCCGTTGTAATACCACTGGTAAGCAATCGGCACGGTGCCGCCGGCGACCACTGTCAATGCAGTGCTGCTTCCAGGCACAACACTTGTGGCCGGAGGAAGCAGGGTGGTAATCTGAAGCGAAAGAGACTCACTTACCGTAATGTACACCGGCACGGTATCGGACAATGGCGGCGTGCCATTGTCGGTTACGGCAAATACAACCGTATCGATTCCGGTGAAACCTGACGGCGGGACCCATTTAAAAGTGGGTCCGGTTAAAGTCCCGCCCTGCGGTCCCTTCACAAGAGAAAACACCTGGGTCTGGCCTGCGTCGGAGTCCTGTGCAGACAGCGACAGGGAGCAGGTCTGGGCGACGGTGATATTTCTTAGGCCCGTAACTTCGAGCACCGGACGCCTGTTTGGAATAACGGGCTGCTTTACCGTAAGGATCGCTGCGGGCGTGCGGGCCGTGTCTCCGTATTGGTCCCTGATCAAACAGGTGTAGCTTCCGGCGCTGGACGCGAGCACCGGATTTATGGTCAACGTTGCCTGAGTTGCGCCGGAGAGAATTGTTGTGTCTTTGTACCATTGAAACGAATGGAGCCCGGTGTCTGAAACGCCGGCGGCAAAGGTGATCGAGTCGCTCTGGGTCACGGAGTCGTTGGAAGACTTGGTTGTTATGTTGATGGGACGAGCAAGAATTTTAACGGTAGCCGAGTCAAATTTTTCGCTGGAACCAATAAACACGGTAAAAGATGCAATCCGGGTGCCGACCGAACGAAACGGTACGACGATCCTCGGGTTGTTTGCCCAATCCGAATTCTTGCCAAATGTGAAGGAGGTATCCGTCGTGGAACCGGAATGGACTACCACTCTCACCGAATCGATGAATGAGGCGAGGTACGGGCGAATGCCAATGGAGATGCGGTTCCCCACCGTGTCCGAAATCGTGGAGTCGCTTGTCTGGCCAAATGAGTTTTCGAGGGCGGGGGTGATGTTTGCGTCGGATTGCTGGAAAGGGTTCGGCTGCTGGCCTGTGCAAGTGAGAAGAAGGAGTGATAATAGCGACAACGCCAGCCAAGGAAGAGATCTACGCATGCTCGTGCCCCCACGAAAAAGTAAACTGTTATGGAAATTATAAAATGTAGCCTATGGAATCAAAATACACTCTCGGTTTTTGCTGCGCTGTGACGACGGTCACAATAACAGCGCTTTCTTTTGGCAGAGAAATATACTTTTTGCGCGGCTTGGAACGGCCTTGAGCAAGTCCGGCTTGCCGGGCGTCAAAGGCGTGAAGATCCCGAGCGGTTCGTCAGTGGTACATTACTTCGCCCAACATTGCGCTATGACCCTGCCCAATGTGTGACTGCCGTCACAGTCATTGTTCGCGTTTCATGGTAAGATACTACAAATGCGAACAACTCGCGCGGAAATGGGAGGCCGGCAATGAACCCGTATCAATGCGAAACCTCGGAACTATCGGGAATCAGATGCTTTGATCTTCTGCGTAACAACGGGAAAAACAAGATGTTACTGCAGAGCAGATGCCGTGTTGATATTTGTCTCGGTCAATACGCAGGAGAATCTCGGAAAATAAGCATACCCCTCACCCTGTATTTTTGCCTTGAAAAAACCGGCGTCGACTCGCCGGCCGGACAGCAACGATGGAAAGCCTCTTTGTCGTACGTGGTGATATATCAGGCGGAAAAAACAATGATAGGGCTCTTGACAAAACCGTCGATCGGTGGTACAATGAGAATCGCCTTCTAACCCGCCGACCGGCGGGAAAAGACGGCGCCAAAACCGTCAACTCAAGGCCCCCCCCTGCCTGGCACGAGGCCGGACACACGTGTCCGGCCTCGTGCATTTTCTGCGGTGCGTCACTTGATGTGCCACCAGTAAATAGCCTCATTCGAAGAAACAACAAATGTATTAGGGTTCCTTGCCCACGCCGTTGTTATGACGGTAGAATATGCCCCAAGCGAATTTCCCAATAATTGCGGTTTCCCAATACATCCCGGAATATCCTTGTCGATTGGAGCTATCCAGAATTGTGCCTTTTTGCCAGGATCGACACCGCTGTCCATGGCTTCCCATGCCAGGTACTTGCCATCCTGGGAGAAACTGAAGTTTAAAATACTCATATCCTTTTTCATGCCGATAAAGGGGAATAAATCATGAGCACGATTTTTCCAGGAAAGGACTCCGACAAATGTGATGTCCTTATCGCTGGCACTTTTGAGGCTATGAACAATCGCAAAAGGAAGGGATGGATGTATCTTGAGTTCTAAGAGTTTGAATAGTTCTTCTTTGTTCTTATTGAAGGCATCTGACAAAGGGTGATTTGCTGGCTGCAGTGCCGAATTGAGAGAAATTAGTTTTTCACTTTCTCTATCGTAATAGAATAGCAGTGAATCCAAAACGCCAACTGTAGCGCCTTTGCTTCCGCCTGGCAATATTCCTGCGTTTAGGGAAGCTATTGATTTTGGTTCCTGACCGCTGAGATCAAATGTCCTAAATACGCGGTGCTCAACATTTTGATCATCAATGTTCTGGATCATGAATGCAAAGATATTCTTTTCAGGCACAAGCGCCCTGCATGCAAAGATTCTCTCTTCGAACCTAGTACATATCAGTTGATCTTTGAACTCTCGAGTTCGCAAATTAAATCTTTCGTAACCACGGGTTTGTCCATAACCGATCCACTCGTCAGAGAATGGCGGCGTTGACGAAATATATCCGCCAGAAACTTCATTTAAAAAATCTCGTGAAAGCACTTCCTTTTTCAACCCATCCTCATTAAGATGCAGTACCGTAATTGCATTGTCCCAATCGTTCGTTGCAATAGCATGCGGCAATGAGACTTGAAAAATGTTAAAAACTGCTCTATAAGGAGTCACTGGCTCCACATGCGGAACAGTGTCCGTATGTTCTGCAAATTCTGTGTTTGGCATGTCCATTTTTTGTTTCCATTTCTCCTGGGAAAGGCTGCAAACGCACAGTCCCATGATTGTGATTATTGAACAAATCTCAAATACTTTGCGCATCGATCTCTTCTTAAAATCAATTATCCGGTAATTCTTCCATGGCCTTAAGTCTTTTAGTGATCTTTTGTATTACCAAACTTCTATCATTCGCTAATATTTTCAAGTCGTCACTATTACTATTTCCATCACTGCCAATTTTTTGTATTAAAGCCTGGGTGTATGGTCTTACAATGCGGTCAAACCTATAAAATCTGAATGGATTTATTTCGGTAAACCATTGCCATAGCGAAGGATCATTGACGGGTACCTCGCCGCTGGCTCGAACTTCGGCATTAACAGCATCAATCCCGGCTTTTAACTGCAGGCAAAACTGCGAATAGTTCAAGTTGGACATTTCCGTCATATACCAATCCGTTCCAAACATTATTCGTTTGCGAAGTTCCGGCCATTTTATGATCGCTTTGCCCATATTTTCTTGAAAAGTGGAAGCGTCCATGCAGGCAAGGTCTGTATATAAATTGGGGTAGGTTTGCATTAGAGAAATTATTTTTTGGTTCCACACGTTTTGATCCCAGTCCGGGTCATTTGCGTCTATTGTCTTTTCCCAACCCGATAGCGGCTGTTTACTGCCCGGTATTTGATCACTCCCACCGAAGTGTGCAAGGCATAGCCGAAGGTTGTGATGCGCCTGAAGAACCGGCTCCCAGGCCTGGGGAGAAGAATATCGTTGCATAAAATAGAAAAGAGCCTTGTTGGTCGTGCCCTTTATCGACGAAAGACCATCCAATGTTGGATCAGTGAGAAGAGGATTATCATATTCAAAATACAATGGACGATCATGTGTAAAGGCACCTTGGGGACTCGTGTGCGCAAGTATTGGAATATCTTCAGCAAGGCATTTATTGTACATTGTGGCAAGACTGGGAAGCCTTATGTCCTGAGGTTTGTATCCAAGATTCGGATACAATTTAATGCCAAGAAATAAACGCGGAGTTTGTGCAGTGCTCGCGGTGGTATTCTTACTCATAATATATTGAAACGCCTCGTTACAATCTCCTTTATACCGACGAGGCTCAAAATGATAGAGCGGAATGACTCGCCAGGGGTTGTTGGTTGCAGCGGTAATGGTGTCTGCACGTTGCGTTTTCCAGGGCTCAAAGAGTTTATGCTCTTCGGGATCTAGCCATATGAGAGTTCCATTTCTTCTTCCGGAAATGCGACTATGGAAATAGTAAAAATCTCCATTCTCCTCAATCAAAGTGCCATTCTTGCGATACGCTTCTATGTCCAATGGGCTGCATTCTGGAGGTAGCAGAATAGGCTGGCCAGGATTTTCTGAAGTGACCGGAGGCACCCATCTATACCGAATATTCGCAAGCCGATAAACTTTTGCCTTTGAATCATCCGGGTCAAATCTGTCAAGATGCGCATAATCAAGGTCCATCGGCATTGCCATGATAGGGCAAAAAGTGTTCTCTTCATTTGCTCCGGCTGCTTCGCAAATCGGCACCATGGATTTATTGTTTCCGGAAATTGCCAAACTTGCAATTTCCGGCGTCGGCTTTCGTTGAACGTCAAGAAAGCTGAGAAAACCTAATGGAACATCCAAAGCTATGTTTGATATCGCCGAAGCGGTTTTTGATGCGGCATCTTGCAACTGCGCTGCATTTGAGATGGGCGTTGAGACGATTCTGGAAACTTCCTTTGAACTGGACAAGAAGATCGCAATAACCGCCTTCCAAATCCATCTGGTGGAAATCTTATTTACTTGGCAAATGGTTTCGAGAATGCCGACAACCTGCCGAACCGCCTCATCAAGAAGATCTTTTAACTTCAAAATGAACGCCGCACCCGTGCTACACAATTCCGACATGCCGCTCATTAGGATTTCAACGATAAAGGCCGCAAGCGCCAGAATTGCATGCGTGATCTTTGCAGACTTTATGTCCGCGGAAGTGCGTATCTGGTGCGCCACTCCGGCGGTTATTTGCATAGTAGCGCCGGCAACAGCAAGACCTTGCGCGTTGGTATCTGCCAGGTTATTCATCTGGCTAATCGTTTCCGAAACAGCGCTGATCACCAGCCAGTATTCTTCATCAATAATATTTTTTTGGACGCCTGCGAATTGCTCAAGCATTCGACATATGCTCTGCGCTGTCTTCAGAATTTCTCTTTCAACATCTTCTTGAAATTGTCGAGTTGCTTCGGCGCCATGTTGAATCTTTTTTGCCACCTCTTCAGACAATGCCGACACCTGCGCGAGTGAGGGTTTAATCGCATCTCCATACACTTTGCCAAGATAATTGTCCAGATATGAACGCTTGAGTACACCAAAAGCAATTTGTCCAGGTACGTCCCAGAGGTTTTTTCTAAGGCCTATCGGCAAAAGCCGATATACGGCAAAGGGCAAGGGGCCGCAATGGCCGGACTGGATATGCATGTGTGCGTCAATAGCCGCGACATACAAAGGTTTTTGAAATACATGCGGCGTTCCGGTCTTGCCGTCGGATTTGACATCAGCCTGGCTTTGCGACTGACCGTTAGTCTGTGGATCGGGCATCCTGTTCCTCTTTAATCAACGAAATACAAAGAAATTATTCAAAGTTCATTGTTAAGAATTGTTATCATTATTCTCAAAATATTCAACGGCAAATTTGCCTGCGACCGTATTGTCCAAACTGGCTGTTCCATCTGCAGACAAATTGCCATTCAAGGTGCTTCCATCCGCCAACGTGACTTTATATTTCACATTTTGTACAGGCGTACCGTCAAATTCGGTGTATTTTAATTCAATCATATCCCTAAACCTCACCTTCCCGCTCTCCTGCCCTTCCCCTACTCTCACCCCGTCAACAACAACCAGAAAGAAGAATTCCACCGGCACATAATGCTTCTGATACTTCTGTCTTTCCGTCTCGATTGGAATCTGCGAAGTATCGTTCTTATAAATGAACTCCCACTTGACCTCTATCTTATCATTCTCAATTTCCACGGGAAAGGCGCAGTACTTTTCGTGATGACCGTCCGGATCGAATTCGTAAATAATTATCTGCGCCTGGGCGCCGGGCAGGGGATTGACAAATTGCGTGGTAAGGGTGACAATATCTCCGCGATGCACTTCTGCTTTGTCCCAGCACATTTTGGAAACCTGAATTGCCGGCGTTGCGGGGATGGTAAACTGGCAGTCCTGTTTGAGGCCGTGTTTGGGAAGTTTTGCTTCAAACCCGATTTGCGCGCCAAGCTCGACTTTTTCGGGAATCGGCAGTTCGCCGGTAAATTCGTTGTTGTAAATTTCTCCTTTTATTGTACCGGGCGCTTTGCCCTTTGAACTGAAACCCTTTATTTCGATGGAAGAGCCTTCGGCGACAGCGTAGGTTGTCACCTTGAGCGCGGCACTGGTGCCGCCATGAGCCGCGCCGCAGAGCCATGTTGCTTCCACGATATCGGAATCGAGCTTGATCTTCTCTTTTTTGTCTGTTTGAACCTGATATTCACCGTTCATGCATCCTCCAACTGTCTGCCCGCAAGCACACAATACAAAATACGATGTGACGAGGTAATGCGGTGTGACAGGCGTCACAGGCAGGTCAATCATACGACAAAGGTAGGTGACAACACTTTGGTGAAAAATGCGGGTCGGGAGATTTCGTGCGAAGCTGCAGTTGCGCAAGGGAAGTGAGAGAAGAAATGAAGGGTCATCGGAGAATTGTGTGGCACCCTCGCTATGGGATTCGCCCTACAAGGGCCGAAAGGGGCGCACCCTGGCAAGACCCACACAAGTCATCGAAGCGCCAAAATGAAAATCAATAAGCTGATTAAATTTTCCGGTCTATCAATTTACGCACTATCTCGTTTGCTCCCAGGCCCTCGGTTTCGGCGTGGAACGACCGTACGATCCTGTGACGGAGCACGCAGGGCGCGGCAGCCTTCACGTCGTTTACATCCGGTGACGGCCTGGCGTCGAGCGCGGCATATGCCTTTGCGGCCAGAACGAGATATTGCGATGCGCGCGGACCCGCGCCCCAGGTAATGTACTGCCGCATTTCGGCGGGACATTCCGGGCTTTCGGGCCGCGTGGACCTTGCAAGTTTCACCGCATACCCTATCACCGAGTCGGCCACGGGCACCCGCCGCACAAGATCCCGGAACTGCTCAAGGTGCGGGCCGTCGAGCACCGGCGAAATGGGAAGAGGCTGGGCCATGGTGGTTGTGCGCGCAATCTCCACCTCTTCGGCAAGGGTGGGATACCCGATCTCCACGGAGAACATGAACCGGTCCTGCTGAGCCTCGGGGAGCGGATAAGTGCCTTCCTGTTCGATGGGGTTCTGCGTGGCGAGCACCCAGAACGGGGACGGCAGTTCGAACGTGACTCCCGAGGACGTCACCTCCCGTTCCTGCATCGCCTGCAACAGCGCAGATTGCGTTTTGGGCGGGGTGCGGTTGATCTCGTCGGCAAGAAGGATGTTGGAAAACACCGGTCCCTTAACAAATCTGAATTCCCGCACGCCGCTGGCCCTGTCTTCGTACAGGATCTCGGAGCCGGTGATGTCGGACGGCATGAGGTCGGGCGTAAATTGAATGCGGTTGAATTTGAGGGAGAGGCACTCGCCGATGCACCGGATGAGCGTGGTCTTGGCAAGGCCGGGCACGCCGATAAGAAGACAGTGGCCGCCGGCGAGGAGGCAGGCCAGAAGATCGTGCACGACGCCGGCCTGGCCGATAATCCTCTTGGACAGCTCGGTTGTGATGGCCCTCGTTGCGCTTTGTAAATCTATCAGCAGGTCCTTGTCATTCATGGGCGCCCTGATCCTCTTTTTCGATTTTCTTTTCCGCTTCCGAAATGTCCTTGAACGTGACGTTGAGCTTGAAAAAATAATACAGTCCCAGCGCCGTGATCGTGATGTAGGGAACCGCGTGATACAGAATGGTGATGGCCTGCGCCTTGTCCCGGCCTACGCCGCAGAGCGCAAGGCCTTCGAGCATAAACGCGTGGAGCGTGCCCACATACCCCGGAGCAAGCGGGATGGCAGCGCCGAGAGCGGCGAACGCCTGGGCAAACAGGGCCTGCAAGATTCCAAAATTCTTCTCTTGTATCAAGGCAAGCACCGAGAGCGCATAGCAAGCGAGAATGCCTGCCGAAAGCGCGGCCACGACAACTACTTTCTTCCAGGAAAACAACCAGTCAAGAGTTGAAGCCACATCCCTGCCAACACGTTCGATTTTGGGCCGGATCGACTCCGGCACAATCGTAAGCGCCCGTCCGAACATCGTTCCAACGGCCCTGGGGAAAACCGAATAGGCTGCAATGAGTCCGATGCCGCAGGCGGCCAGAACGGCGAGAAGAATTGCGGCCGTATGAAGGGTTACGGCCGTGTATATGGACGATCGGTCGCCGGAGCCCATGCCGGGCATGAGGAACACCGGCGCGAAAAAGCAGGCGCTGAGTGCAAGCACATCGATGCCGCGCTCCAAAATGAGCGAGCCGATGCTCACCGCGGCGCTGTATTTGTTCCTGCGCCACAACAGTACGGCCCGGGCCGCCTCGCCCATGCGGGCGGGCAGGATGTTGTTGATCATGAAGGCAATCATCACGAGCGGAAATAGCTGTTTCTTATGCGACAAGGGCGGCTCGGGCAGCATGACCTTCCAGCGGATCGCCCTGAGCCAAATCGACATCACCGCAAGCCCGGCGCATGCGGCAATGCCCCACGGGCTTGCATGGGAGAGCTGCAAAACGAGCCTGTGCGGGTCGACGCTGCGGAAAAAGATGAGGAGCCCTGCTGCGGCAAGACAGGTTCCGAGCAACCACTGGACAAAGCGGGAAAGTTTCACTCATTCTCCAGCCTGTTAAAGACAAGGCCCGAGAAGAATTTTGGAAAGAAGTTCGTCGATTTCTGCGGCATGCGCTCGCCGCCCGAAACGACTGCATTTACCGTTGCGATGTCCAGCGGCCGGATAAAGAACACGCCGCGGTACGAGCCCGGAGAGCCCAGTGCGGCATCGTAGGCTGCGTCCGGATCGTTGACGTAGTCGATGAGGTCGTGCAGGACGACGCCGTCGAGCGGCAGCGACAGAAGTTTGTTGACAACAATGGAATTTATCTTCGACACATCGAGCCGGTTCCACAACCGCGACATGCCGCGCGGGGTGCCGGTGAGATAGGCGTCTCCCGCCGCGTTGAGCGTGAGGCCGTACAGGCGTTTGTCGGAGGAATCGAGCAACACCATCTCGCAGCCGGCGCCGTTGTCCAGAAACGCCCGGACCGTTGCACGTGAGGCATCCCCGAGGTCTTTGACATCAAAGAATTGGGCAAGAGCACTGTGCAGCGGTGCCGAAAGCGTTCCCGGTGTCGTGCGAACCAGGCGGTGAAACGGCCGGATCACCAGTCCGGGATCGGCCATGGAAACAAGCGCCATCAGCACATAGGCGTGCTCAGGGTTCTTTGTATCGCGATAGAAAGAAAGCGCGGTTTCGTACCGGTGATGGCCGTCGGCGATGAGCACCTTCTTGCCGGAAAGAGCCTTCGTGAGGTTTTCGATGGAGCGGGCATTGGACGCGCGAAACAGCGAGTGCCGCACTCCGCCCTCAGATTCAAAGACGCCGTCCGGAGGGCCTTGGATGCACGACATAATCTCTGCGTGCAGCGTGCCGTCGTCGGGAACAAGACCAAAGATGAGCTCCGAATGCGTCCGCGTCGCGCTCAGGAGCTCATAGCGGTCGATCTTGGGCCCGGACAGCGTGTATTCGTGCGGGAGAACGAGCCCCTGATCGTAATCGACGAGTTTGACAAGAGCGATAACCGCGGTGCGTTGATGCACAACCTCCGCGCCCCCCTGCCTTACCGGGAAGTCGTGCCGGTACACGTACAGCGAGGGCTGGGGGTCTTTGGCAAGCACGCCCGACGAAATCCATGTGTTGAGGAACGACGCCGCGCGGTGGTGGCGGTCGCGGTTCTCGGTATCGGACTGCTCCTTCCTGTTCTGTATGATCCGGACCACGTTCACCGGATCGGTGTCGTACAAACGGGAAACGGCTGCCGTATCGATCATGTCGTACGGCGGGGCGACAAACCGTCCGAGATCTTCGGGCTTCTCCAGCGCGTACCGGTAACCGGCAAAGGGACGGATATCTGCCATTGCGGACTCCTATCGTTGCGAGCCTTCCTGCCCGGACCGCCACTCCTCCTCCGAATTGTAAATTTCGGCAAGCCGGTCGATGCCGAGCAGGGCAAGCCAGGAGAAGACCTCGGCGTTTGCCACGAGCACGCTCACCCGGCCGGTGCCGGACATGCGAATGGTTTGGACAATCATGGTGATAAGCGAACTGTCGATCGTGTCAAGCGCCATCAGGTCGAACAGGATCCCGGCGCCCGGCCCTTCCGAAAGCGCCAGCTTGACGCGCTCAAGCGCGCTGTCGAGCTGTGGAAAAAAGGTGGACGGGGTCCAGCTCTGCTTTTCGAGAACGGCAAAGCGATGCCACCGGCCTTCCCGGGTAATGCGAAGGTTCATGCAATTTCCTCATGCGGCTGCGCGGACACGCACGCCTGTGTCAGGTCCATTTCGGTTTGCCCGAGCAAATGCGCGCAGAAGCTCCTGCGGTGGAAGCGGCACAGCCCGAGATTTCGTATTCTGTCTATATGATACGCGGTCCCGTATCCTTTGTGAAGTCCAAAGCCGTATCCGGGACATTCGGCGTCGTAGGCGGCCATCATCCGGTCGCGGGCGACCTTGGCAAGTATCGACGCGGCCGCGATGGAGGCGCTCGCGGCGTCTCCCTTTACCACCGTGCGCTGGACGCCCGCGGCAAGTCCCGGCATGGGCTGGTTTCCGTCCACAAGGGCAAGCGCCCAGGGAACCTGCATTTTGTCAAGAGCGCGACGCATTGCAAGCAGGCTCGCCTGCAGGATGTTGCGCTCTTCGATCTCCTCAACCGACGCCTGGCCCAGAGCCCATGAAGCTGCTTCGCCGGTGATGCGAACGTACAGCGCTTCGCGCCTCTTTGCCGGCACTTGTTTGGAGTCGAAAATGCCGTCTATGGGCCGCGCAGGATCGAGCACAACCGCGGCCGCGACCACCGGACCGGCCAAAGGCCCGCGGCCGGCTTCGTCGAGTCCCACGATGCGCCCGCCCATCGCCTGCTCGATGCGCGCGTCGAATTCGTACAGTTCCCGGGTGTCAAACCGCGCCATAGGCTTTGCGGCCTTTCACCGTGATGCGGCCCTGTGCGATGGCCTCAATCACTCTCCAGTAGCTCGCATGTTCGAGTGAGAGAACCCGGCTTGCGAGCGCGTGCGCGTCGTCGGTGTCGAGCACGGGCACCGTGGCCTGAAAAATGATCGGCCCGTGATCGTACTCTTCGTCGACGAAATGGATGGAGATGCCGGAGATCTTTGCCCCGTAATCGAGCACCGCCTGGTGCACTTTTTCGCCGTAAAGTCCCTTGCCGCCGAACGCGGGAAGAAGCCCGGGGTGAATATTGACGATCCGGTTCTCAAACGCCTTGATGACCGATACCGGGATTTTCTTCATATAGCCGGCAAGGGCGATAAGCCCCGTGTCGTGGCGGCGGAGCTCGGCAAGCAGGGCTTCTTCGTAGGCAGTGGCGCTTGCGAAATGCGACGGCGCCATGTGACACACCGGGATACCGTGCTTTTTCGCGCGTTCAAAGGCAAAAGCCGAACTGTTGTTACCGACGCACACGGCCAGAGTGCAGTGCAATTCGTTTGAGGCAACCCTGTCGATGAGCGCCTGAAAATTGCTTCCGCCGCCGGACGCGAAAACCGCAACGTTCATGCTGACCTTGATTCCCTGGATAAGAACATGATCACCCTGATTGGGCGTCTGAACAGCGTTCGGTTTCTAGAGCCGCTCCAGACCGGTTACTTTTCCGGTGAAGGACAAGTGGTATCGGATGCCGCTCCAGACAATCGTGCGCTTGAATGCCGTCCTGATACAGCTGAGAAGAAACACGCAGAGAGCCGCCGGCTGAAGCATCACGAAAGAACCCAGCCGGGGCATGGCGCCCAGCGCCGGGTACATCAGGTCGGCCGCGAGTTTTCCGACAAGCAGGAAAAGCGAAGCGCCTCCGCCCATGGCGAAAAACGATACGGGGGTAAAGAGCCCCACCACAATAGCCACAGGCAACCACAGGATCGTAAGAAAAGTTACGGCGATTATAGGCATGGCAACAACCCACAGGGTCCGCTGGTACAGCTTGAGAAACATCATCTGCCGCTCGAACCAGCGAGTGGCGTCCCGCACGCTGTCGATGAGATCGTCGGTGTGGGTGATGCATGTCGGCACCAGGATCGATCTTCTCTTTTGATTCTTGATGATCTGCGAAAGGCTGCTGTCGTCCACGACGGTTTCGCTCCACCGCGCGGCTACGCCCAGTGCTTCGAAATCCTTTCTGCGCATGGCCATGGAGCCGCCCCACAACCCGACGCTTCCCATGAACGACGCGGTGCTGTAGATTGTATACAAAAAAGAATTCATGTAAAAATGAGCTTGCTGACCGAGCGTCCCGCGTTCGGCATGGAGCCAGCGGAACCCCGTTGTTACCGCAATGGCCGGGTCGGAAAGCGGCAGGATTATCTCGGAGAGCCATTCGGGGCGCGGCGAGATATCCACGTCGGCGAACACGTATACGTCCGGATCGTTCGCCTTCTTGACTGCTGCAAGCTGATTGAAGTTTTTTTGCCCGCAGACGGTGGCCAGGCCCGCAATCACGAGCGAGGCCCTGGGATTGCCGGCGATAACGTCTCTGATCCGGGCAACCGCTCCGTCGGATTCGCTCTCCACCGTGTAAATGACCTGGTAGTTGTCGTACGAGAACCTCAGGAACGATTTCAGGTTCTCTTCGAAGTTCTTGGTTGCGCCGCCCTTGCACGGGACGATAACGGTGCAGCTCGGGCGAAACGACGGATCGAACCTGGGCCGGAACACCTTTTTGTACAGCACCCGCTGATACAGCACCGTAAAAAAGGTGCTTAGAAACACTCCGGCGACCACGAGGCCGCAGAACGCGAGAAGCAAGCGCGTCCACAAATAGGGACCGGCAAAGGCACAAAGCATCGACTGTCTCCTCAAAAAATATCTCTTAAAATACGTTTCTGCGGGAGTCCATCAAAGCGCGAATCATGGCTATTTTCGGGGGTGAAGCGGAGCTGCCGGAGCCCCGGGGGAGTAAAGAAGCAGGGCTATAGGCCGTGGCTTTGATTCGGGGTAGAACCCCTAACACCCGGACTCGTTCACGCCGCGCAAAATGAGGGTATTCTACTTCTTCTTTATTTGCCATTGAGAGGTCTTGGCGGTCCTCACCTGGTTGCGACCCTCTTTCTTTGCCTTGTACAGCGCTTTGTCGGCCGCGTGAATAACGTCCATGACGCTCTGCGATACGTCTTCCCGGGAAGACACGCCGCACGAGACCTTTACCGCAAGAGTCTTGTTGCGGGTCCTTACCTTCATGGCCTCAATCGATGCGCGCACTTTTTCCACGATCGGCTCCGCATCGCGGATCGCCATTTGCGGAAAGAAGATCACCATTTCTTCGCCTCCGTAGCGGCACACCGTGCCGTCCGGCACTACTTCCCGCTGGATGGCCTGGGCCACCGCATACAGAACCTGGTCGCCCGCCTGGTGGCCATAGGTGTCGTTGACGTTCTTGAAATGATCGATGTCCACCATCGCAACGGCAAACGACGGCGAGGTATCCATGTTGCTTTGCTCCGATATAATCTTGCTGCAGTAATCCCTGTTGTAAATGTGCAGGAGCGGATCGTAGGAAATACGATGGTCCATGCGCATAAACCATTGGACAATGACGCAAACCGTGAGATACACGGGCATCGCGGCGAATTCGGCTAGTTCCAAAGGATACACGCCGTGGCCCCACACCCGAGAGACCCAGGCAGGCGCGAAGAAGAACGCCCAGCCCGCAAGCAGTCCGCCCAGGTAGAAGTCTTTCTTGACAATCAAAGCGCTCAGGATCGCAATGCCGCCGAACAGGAGCGCGCCCGCAAAGAACCGCGCGTCCCACACCTGCGGCGCATCAAGCGTCCGGGCCCAGCGCGTGGCATGCGGGGAAAATCGGACGATAAGCACCGCCACGCTCTCCACGGTAACCACGGCAAGGGTCATTTGCCGCACCACCCGGTACTTGAATTCCGAGGAGAGAAACAGAATTCCGGTGCAGTTGACAAACATGAGTGCGTAAAGCACCACGGGATAACCCTCGCCCGTCCTGGGAACCGGCGGTCCCCAGACAAACCGGAACAGCAGGAAATACGCTATGCCGAAAAGGCAGGTGAGATAGCCGGCAAGATAGACCCGCACATTGTGGACCCTCGGGTAGGAAAAATGGCCGGCGAAAAATGCGGTCAGCGAGAACGCAATACCGATCCACGGCAGGATCGTGGTGTACAGGATTCTGTTGTCGGCATACGGGTATCGAACGACGACATAGACGGCGAATCCCGCCAGCACGACTGCGCTTAAGAAGAAGCCGAGTCCCCACTCATTCTTTTTGTTCATGATCCAGTGCAGATTATCGATGTCAGATTTGTTATATAGCAACTCGGCCGGACAGCCCGGCCGTTTTATTTAATGATACGTTGCCGCACTCACTATTTCCACGGTTACCGCGCGGCCGCAACCCTGGCGCCGTCCTTTTCGACGAATTTGTCGGCAACGCCGAAACAGTTGACCGAATGCACGCGCGTCAGGAATTCCCCCTCGGTGAGTATCTCGTGCACGGTGCCCGGAAAGACAAGAAGCTCGTCACCTGCGTCAAGCACGCAGATCCTGCCGCGCCCGACCCGCGCCTTCATGCGGCCCGCCAGGACCGTGTAACATTCCGTTCCGCGCGCATGTTTGTGCCTGTCCTGCCGGGCGGTGTGGGTAAACGTGGATACTTCGATGCCGCCCATTCCCGTTTCGACGACCGGCGTCTTGCGCGCGGGGTGCGCGCTTTTCCAGCAGGTGGCCGTTGCCCGCGTTTCGCTCTCCGGGCGCAGGGCAATTGCCGTTACCTTCCGGCCGTTGTTGCCCGGACGCCGCACCTTGTCGTCGGACGCGGCATCCTTCAACCGTACGATAAGATAGGGCGATGCGTGTGCTTTTCTCATAACGCGCCAAACCTTTCCGGTGCGGAGAAAAGCCCTGCGCTCACCTGTCCGTCTCTCCCCGCCGCCACCACGAGCACCGAGGACGCGGGGCCCTTTGCTTGCGGTTCGAACAGCGGGGCGATCTCCGGGTGGATCGGAAACGCCGGATAGCGCGCGCCGTTGGCCACCATGTCGCATGCGACTAGGCAGGACAGCATAGCGCCGAGGCCGAAGGTCTCGCCAAACAGGGGCTTTGTAAACAGAATCGCCGGTTTTTCGCCTCCTGCGGTCGCAATGCGATGCAGGGCCGCAAGTTCGTATCCGTCATGCGGCCCGGCTGAGGCGCAGGAGATCACCGCATCCGCGCCGCCCCGGTATTCATCGAGGTCGACCGGCGCAAACAGGCACAGGGGTTTCTTGTCCGTAAAGGTTGAAAGGGGCTCCAACACAAAGAATGCACTGCCCTCGCTGACGCCCAGGCCGGTTCCCTGGCCGGGATGCGGCCAGGGCAAGTGGCCGGGTGCCGCACTGCCGAGCCAGCCGCAAGCCTTGTATGCATCGTGCACTACAGGCGCATATTCTTCCGACGATCCGGCAAGGCACGCTTCGTAGTGCGAAGCACTAATCGCCCGGGCACAATACGAAAGCACGTTGCACCCGTTGTTCTCATACCCCATAATAGTTGTGCCGCCGTACGTCATCTTGAGCAGTGCCGAAATCGAGGACAGCGGTGCGTTGGTGACGCCGTTGGAAAAACTGTTCGGCGACGCCATGTCGGGACCATAATCGAACAGGAAGTCGTGAAATTCGACCATGTGCGTGGTCGGCCCGTGCGTAAGGCCGACAAACAAACCTGTACGGTCCGAATAGCGGTTGGCGGCAGCCATGGCCCGGCGCGCCGCGAACAGGGAGAACTTGGTGAGCTTTGACATGCGCCGCATGTCGTTTTTCGCAACGCCCTCTACGGGCGGCACGGTATCCACCAGGTTCACCGAGCCCGGAAGGGGCCGGCGGATCGTTCGAAGAGACGAGAGCTCGGTTCCCCACGGCCCGATAAGGCCCACTCCCGAAATGCCCACGGTTTCGTTCATAGCGGGGCCTTCTCAAACAGCAAGCAGGCGACTTCTCCCCCGAATCCCAGTGACGTGGTCGCCGCGCGGGCAATACGGCGCGCGCGCGGCGTGGCGGAAATGGACAGTTCCGCAAACTGCGGGTCCAGGGTCTGGTGATTCAGCGTTGGCGGCACGATGCCGGCCGAAAGCGACAGAACGGCAAACACCGCGCTTATGGCGCCCGCGCCGCCAAGCGTGTGGCCGGTCATTGATTTTGTGGAACAAACCGGAAGGTCGGCGAGACGTGAGCCGAACACGGCCTTCACGGCGTTGTATTCCGAGAGATCGTTGAACACCGTGGCCGTGCCGTGCAGGTGCACGTGGTCCAGCGAGTTGGCCGGCCACGAGGCGCTATCGATTGCCTTCAGGAGCGCCGCCGAGATGCCGCTTCCGTCGGGGTTCGACTTCGTGTGGTGAAAAGCTTCGAGCGCTTCGCCGAACCCATTGACATATGCAAGCGTCTTTGCACCCCGGACCCGGGCGCTCTCGGCGTTCTCCAGAACGAGCGCGGCAGCTCCCTCGCCGAGATTGAGCCCGTCGCGGGCGGCGTCGAACGGCTTGCACGGGTTTCTCGACAGCAGGCGAAGCGAGTTGAATCCGGCCGCAAGGAAGGGGCACAGCGCTTCCGCGCCGCCCGCGCATATCATTGACGACCTGCCGTCCTGAATCATTCTGAAGGCGTGACCGATGGCGGTGGTTCCCGAGGCACACGCCGACGACAGGGTAAGGCGCCGCCCGGTAAGGCGGTTCTCGGAAGCCGCGAAATCGGCAACTGCGCTCGGCAGGAACCCGGCGACAAGGTTGCGATCGGGCGTCCCGCCGGATCTTTTCTGTTTGTAAAAGAGGGTGCCGCCGTGGAAGTTGCCGGCCGTGGTGCCGACAATCACGTCCGCCCCGCAGCCGCCCCGTATGCCTGCCTGGCCAAGCGCTTCCTTGCACGCCATGTCGAACAGCAGACTTGCCCTGTTGGCGGCGGTTTCCTCAATGGTGTGCGGGAGAACGTCGTGCGGCACCATGCCGCAGATGAATTCCCTTTTGTCCTTTTCCTCAAAGAGCATTTGCGGCGCAAGGCCGGAACGCGCATTTACAAGAGCGTCAAGATGGGCCCGGACCCCCGCTCCCAGAGCGGAGACAATTCCCATGCCGGTGATACAAACGTCATTGTTATTCATTCATTTGCTTTATTGATACGAAATGGGCGTTCCCCCTTTGCAGGGACGCGTTGCACTGCGCCCCTGCAAAGGGGGCGGCCGTCCTTCCGGTCTCGGCCGTTGGCCTCGGGCCGCCTCGGCCCTATGCCGCTGACGCGGCGGGTCCGGGCAGCACCCCGCTCTCGCGTGGCCTCCAGTCCTGCCCAACGCGCGGCAGTGGGAATTCATTCGGTCAGATTGCATTTTTGCGCCAGCGGGAATCTCAAAGCAATCCATCATCTTTCCTGGTTTTTACTTTTCAGGAGATTGCTTCGCTACCCTCGCAATGACGCTTTCCCGTCTTCAACCCGCAATCCGCAATCATCAGTCCACAATTCTCCGTGGGTGCCCCCCAACGGGCGGATGGATCTTGCAATTGTTTCCTCAAGGGGGCTACCCATGAGGGGGTAGCGGAAGACCGGCGTTTTCGCCGGGCTGGAGCGAGGGGGAAACTTCCCCCGCCATATTTGCATCTTTTCTCTCCATTATCCTTTTTAGCAGCTTATACATCTTATAACGTTGCGGCTCGCGCTTGTAAAACGTATTCCACGCATACTCGTACAGTTCCTGCAGCTTGTCGGGCGACATGTGCTTCGGTTTGAACACCACCTCGCCCGCGGTGTAGCGTGAGAGATCACCGGACAGGATGCGGCCTTCGCTTTCGAGCTGCTGGCGGATCGGGGTGTGCGCAAACGGCGTGAGCACGGTAAATTCCGCAAGGTCAAGGTCGATCTCCATGAGAAAGTCCACGAGACGCTTGATAAAGTCTTCGGTGTGGTCGTCGGTGCCGAGGATAATGGTGCCTTCCACGCCGATGCCGAAATTCTTGTAGCGGGCGATTCGTTTGCGGATGAAATCCGATGTGTCGAAAACCGCCTGATACACGTACCATGCGCCTGCCTGCGCCGCCTTTTCGAGCACCTCAATATCGTCCTCAATCGGATGGCAGCACCAATGTTTCTTGAACGGAATCATTGCCGTGAACAAGTCGAGCTCCCATTGCTTGTTTTGGGCCAGGGAGTTGTCCACGACAAAGAGGCGGTCGTTGTCTATGGTCGCCAGCTCTTCAACCACTTTGTCAATAGGCCGGGGACGGAAGTTTCGCCCGCCGAGATAGGGCGTGCAGCAGGGAAAACAGTTGAACCTGCACCCGCGTGACGCGTGAAACAGGTCCACCATGCGGGTGCCCTTGTACTCGTATTTTTCGTGTTTGAGTATGGATCGCCGGGCCGGACCAACCAGTTTGATATCGGGAAAGTTCTGGAGATAGTCGTATTCGGGCTTGAGCGCGTTATTCTTGATATCGAGGAAGACCTGTTCCAGCCGCCCCTCGGCCTCGCCGAGAAACACGCTGTCGGCATGGCGTTTGACGTCTTCGGCATGCAGCATGGTTGCGATCCCGCCGAAAATAACGGGAATGCTTTGGGCGCGGAACTCCCGCGCAATTTCAAACGCGCGCGGCAATTGACACGTGAGCATTGTGGAAAGGCCTACCGCGTCCCAGGACCCGTGAAACGGGATACTGTCGACGTTTTCGTCGGCAAACGTCACGGTAACCCACGAAGGAATCGCCGCGGCCATCACAACCGGCCCGTGCGGCGGCAAATGGAATTCGGTCTGGAATTGAAGTTTTGGCCAGGCAGGATAGACAAGAAGGAAGTTCACTCTTGAGCCTTTCGTGCACTAGAAACCGACGGAGAAGTTGACTCCGACGTTGTTTCTGAGGATGTCCCAGGATGCCGTTGCCGACAGCAGCCGTGAAAATTCGTACGATTTGTAGAATCCGAGACGTGCCCCCACCGACAGCACATGCGAAACATAGACATGGTTTTGAACGGCCGGATCGTCAACGCTGTCGCTGGTGAATGCCTTCCGGTAGTTGTCGTTTGCAAAGCCGGTCCTGTTGGTGTAGAACGAAAGGTTATACCCGATTTGGCCATACAGGGCGTCTGCGTAGGCGGGGCCGGCGTTGATTTGTCGCCATAGCGGGAACACGAAGGTTCCACCCGCGCTCAGGTTGACAAATTCCGACGAAAGTCCCTTGAGAAGGCCGCGCGGATCGGTAAAATTGTTGCCGGACAGCTTTGTATAATAGTCGTCCGTGCTGAGGATAAACGACGAGTGCGTGGTAAGCGGAAACCCATGGAGGGCCTGCAGCTCAACGGTTGTTGCCGTGGACCTCGGATATTGTGTGTTTGCCGTGTCGACCGAATCGACGCTTCCGAAGAAATCGGGGGTCACGGACAATTCGGCCTGCGTCACACCCGACATATTGTACGATATGTCCACGTTTACGTAGTTGTAGGTGAACCAGATCGCGTACAAGGGAATCTTTACTTCGGAGAGCGGAAATGACATGGTATAGACATCGATCTGGGGCGCAATGCCGAAAGACCAGTCTCTGGCCGCCTGCCAGGACGCTTCGCCGGCCACCGACAGGGTGGCGGGTATCATGTACGCCACGGCCATCTGGGCGTCCAGTGTGAATGTCACCGGGGTCATGCTGTTCTGAATACCCAGAGACGGGTAGAGTACCGGCACCCAATCGATGCTCGGCCCGGACGACGAGGAAGATGAAGAGTCCGCCTGCGTCGAGGCCCTTTTCAAAAGCGAGGTTCCGCGCATCATGCTGAGCATATGTTCGGCCAGCCCGGCGTCATGAGCCAAAGGAGCGCCGGAAAGTTCACGCAGCTTTCGATCTGTAAATGAGGTAAACTCGTCACGCTGCGACAGATTCGGGCTGCGCATCGCCCTGCGCATGGCAACCGTGTCGGGCCTCGTGCTGTCGGCGACAGCGGTTCCCTGGTGAATAATGCCGGCCATCACGCCCATCGCCATCTCCTTTTTATCAAGAGCATCCGTGCGACTCATTTGGATGCCGGTCCCGAAGATAATGGGCGCCGTGTCGCTCCATGCGGCAAAACGGTTGTTGCGGATGGCGTCAAGAACCGTGCCTGTCTGGTCGGTAACCGACAGGAAGCTCTGCAGCTCCCATATCGGGCGCAAGAGCCTTGCCTCGTAGCGCCGGTTTTTTATGGTGACTTCGCCCCTGGGCCTGGGATCGTCCGAAAACGAGCAGGCGTACGATTGCGGCACCGCATACGGCGCTCCCGCGCCGGGGTCGCAGGTGACAATGGAAAATGACTGTCGGTTGAACCGTGCGCACAGGAGCTTTCCGCTGTTGTCAAGGAACGGCTCGAACATCCCGCCGGCCGTGCTGGTGTGCCGCCGCAGGTCGCTGCCGTCGGGACGCATCGAGTAGATGTTGAAGACGTTGTCGAAATCCGCATCAAAGTAAATGCGCCCGTCTTTTCCCCAGCGGGGAGATTCCTGCTGCCCGAAATCCGGGCCAATCATCCTGATGGTTTTGCTTGTGAGTCCGATGATGCAGATGCGGCCCCTGCCGTTTATGAGCCTGCTCGTTACAATCTTGTATTCCGGCTGTTCTGCCGGCGGTGCAACCGCGGGTTGCCGGGCAACGGCAAGCGAATCCTTTTTCGCCGTGTCCGCCTGAGCGGAATCGGCCGAAAGGGGCTTGGCTGCGGTATCTTTTGCCGGCGCGGCCGGAGAAAGCGATATCTTCTCGGGCGAAAACGAAAGTCCCGCAAACGGCTGACCCACGCTGCCGGCCGCCAGCGGCGCGAGGTCCCTTCCGTCAAGGCCGGCGGTCTCCAGGGAAAAAACGCCGTTTGCGAATCGCACGCAGGCGATCCCGCGGTTGTCGGGCGATACCGCCACATCATAGAATCGTGCATTGCGGGTGAGGCGGCGCTGACCGCCGGTGGCCAGGTCCAGGCTGTACAGGTCGTTGTATTGCGATCCGTTATCGGCCAAATCCCTTGACTTAAGGAAATACGCTCGCCTTGAATCGGGCGTAAAATCCCACGACGTGAGGGCCCATTGCGCCACGAACGCAGGCTCCCGCTTTCCATAGGGCGCGATCACCAGGTCGGTGCGGTCGGATTCGTCATTCGCGCTGGTGAGCCATCCCCACCATTTCCCGTCGGCCGAGGCCTTCGGCAGGTGGTTGTATATGCCCTTGTCCCACACAGGAACGGTTTGCGTGGGACTGGCCGGAACGCGCGCGCGCGCGGCAGTTGTGACGCTGTCGAGCCACACCTGGTACAAATCTTCCAGGCGTTGGCCGGTCTGCTCGGCAAAGTAGGAGCGGAAGTTCCTCATGAACAGCGACGAGCCTCGCGCGTCGTTCCAGATCCGGACCATGGCCGGCGTTCCGATCCTCGACTCGATGAACTTGAGGAACGAAAATCCTTGATTGTAAACGAGTTCGTCGCCGAGGCTCGTATGGTTGAAATATCCCATTTCATCAAGGCTGAACTGCCGCCCGCACAGCACCGCGTCGGTGAGGAGCATGTCGCGCCGCGAGTCCCAGCAATCGTTTCCGCGGCGGGCAGACTCGAGCTGTGCCGCGCCCTCGGCCAGCCAGTTGGGCCAGAACCTGGTGGTGGCGAACGGCTCGGCAAGCGACACGCCGACCGACGGCGACTGGTAGTCGACCTCGAATGTCCAGTCGAACAGTTGCATCTTCGATTTCTTTTCGAGTGTAACGATATGCGACAGTTCGTGAGTTATCACGTTGCGCAGCCAGGTGTTGTTGCCGCGCAGGTCGAACCGCGCGTCGGTGACCCAGATGATGATGCTCCCGTTTGTCCAGTCGGTGGAGCCGTTCGAATAGTCGTCGTAGTCGGCGAGCGCAATGTTGATCTTCTCGCGTTCGTTGTAGTCGTACAATTCAGACAGCGCAGCGTACGATTCTTCGGCGATCTTCCAGGTTGCGTAGACCGCGGGTTCGGTACGGTCGTAATAGTGAATAATGAAATGAGACGTGGTGACGCTTTGCCACTTTATTTCCGGATGGTTGAACGCGCACACGAGACTCGGCAGCAGGAGCGCAAACGCCAGGGATACTCTTGTCTTCATCGGCTTCTCGCTTTCAAAGTGAAGAACCTCGCAGCATCACGACTACGACTGCATACAGCACCACAGGAGTAGACGCGACTGTGAACCTGCCGGGTTAGCAAACTTTGGGATTGACGGCCGCCTTACTTCCGTATATGCAAGCAGGGATTTCTCCCATGAGACTTGCGCAATAACAACGGACCCTTGAAGATACAAGAGGGGCGGGGGAAATGCAAAATCCTGGTGATGCAAAGGGTGGGATACGAAATAGTGTATCTGGGTTTGGACTATGATTTGGGTGGGGGAAGTTGAGGTTGTCTCGTAACCTCCTTAAATCTGGGCGCCTGCCTTGCGGCACCGGTTCTTTGTTCATGCTTCGCGTCCGGCTCAGCACCCTTCGGGCGCACTTCGTGCGTGGTCTCCGCACATCCTGTGCTCCGGCTCTTCAGGCACGGCTAATCGCCTCGGTGCCGGTCCGCCCTATGCCGGGAGACGCAGCACGCTACGTCCTCTACCGGCCGGGCCGGCCGGCACTGTGCCTTGGCACACCTTCCGTCGCCCCTGGCGCAAGATACTCCCCCGTCCTCTCTCATGTAAACTGTAACAACCCGTGTCTTCCTGACGCCGTAGAATGCGGAAACTTTGCCCAAGATTTCTCTTCTAGCAATTCTCCGTATATTGCTGCAAAAAACGAAAAATCAATTTGTTAGCAATCGCCAAGATATAGATATGAAAAAAATCAATAAAAGTATTGACAAAGTTAATAATTATTGGTATATTTTATTAAGAAAATCAATTTGGAGGTTAGGAATGGCATCTGCATGGTACGAATTGACGGCACTTACAGGCCAAAAGGAATTTTCGGTCACATCCATCAGAATGAAAGATACTGGCATCGCCATCGAAGGAGAATTCGATCTTCCGGCTTTGGCCAAACTTTCGGACGAAGATCAGGTTTTCGTGGGGCATTTTATTCGCACTCACGGATCTATAAAGGAAATGGAACAGGCGTTCGGCGTGAGCTACCCCACCATCAAAGCCAGGCTCAACAGGATTTGCAGCCAGCTCAAGTTCGTTGAAGTTGTGCCCGCCTCAAAGCGGGAGGGAATCCTGGCAAAGCTCGAACTCGGGGAGATCACGGCGAAAGAAGCCGCGGAACAACTGAGGAGTTAACCATGGTACCAAGCATCATGAACCTGCGCATAGAGGACGGCAACAAATTCAGGCTCAGGCTGTGGTTGCCCCTGTTCCTGGTGTGGCCGGTAGTACTTGTTTTGTTTTTGATTCTGCTGCCGTTTCTCGTGGTTGCCGAAGTGGTCCTGAGATTGACGAATGTGCAAATTTACCTTTTTCGGTTGCTCGGTGGCGTGTTCTCGCTCCTCTCGGCCCTGCGCGGCCTCACGGTCCGCGTAAAAAGCGTCCGTTCTTCTTCAATCGTAGACGTTGTCATACGCTAACAATGGAGGTGCATATGAATGATGAGAGAAAACGCATCCTGTCGATGCTGGGCGAGGGCAAGATTTCGGCCAGCGAAGCCGAGGATCTGCTCGATGCCCTTGGAAAAAACGGCGACTCGCAGCAGGCTGCCGGAACGTCCGCCACGCCGGCAGTTCCCCGCAACATCAAGTACATGTATGTCAAGGTGCTCAGTTCGGAGCAGGACAATGTTGACGTACGCGTGCCGCTCGGGCTTATCCGGGCAGGCATGCGGTTCACTTCGCTTATTCCGCCCATGGCAATGGCGACCATCAACAGCTCGCTCAAGGAAAAGGGCATGAATTTCGACCTGGGCAACATTAAGCCGGAAGACATCGAGGAGCTCATAAAGAACCTTGCGGACATGGAAGTGAATGTTAAGTCGAAGAACGGGGACATTGTAAAGGTATATTGCGGGGAATAGACAGGAAAGAATTGAAAGACCTCGCAGCAAGCTGCGAGGAATCTTTCCATCCCTATGGAACGAAAACATACTTGTAGTCGCTCGCTATGGGATTCACCACAGAGACACAGAGAACACGGAGAAGAAGAAACTTGAAGTTGAAACAAGAAAACAGCAATCAATTCCATCCGTATTCTTGACTTTGTCACTTTGCTACTCTTCCCGAAAGGAGAAACCATGGGTCCGGCGGAAATAATGCGGGAACATATAGAGTTCTGGACGAGCAACGAATGCCCGCCGCTGTCGCGGGAGGATGTTGAACTGGTAAAAAGGCTTGCCGAGGTCTCCGGGGTGGCACTGCCGAAGTTCTGGGGACCGAAGCGGGCGGAGAACAAGGCGGCTTAAGTATTTCTTGACCCCGGAATTCCATTTGTGACTTCACAATTGCGCATTTCTCATCTGCCGCGCGCCAGGGCGGACTGGAAGGCGCGCTGGAGCGCGTTGCCGGCCGACCCCGCCGTCAGGCACAGGGCGGACCGGCAACGAGGCCAGCAGCCGACGACCCTTGGAAGCACCCGGCGGGGTGGCCTGGAAGGAGGCCCGCCGCCGCGTCGCGGCGGGGCGCCCAATATTCTTTTAGTGTGTGGAATGCTCGCCTGAAAAAATACTGCCCCAGGTATTTTATTCAATCGTCGAATTCACAATCGTCCGCTTCGTATCATCAAACATCGAAATCCCGGGCAGCACGTACCACGACCCGCCGATGTTGTTTCTGATCACCGAGTTTTGGATGACAATGTTCCCGCTGTGGTCGTCGGTGACGAAGAAAATGGCCGAGCCGAAGGCGTTCACCTGGTTCGAATCAATGAGGCACCCGCACAGGGAAAGCGTCATGGTGTTGCCGTCGTTGTAGATTGCGCCTCCGCTGCCGCCGCCGGGCGTGCCCGATTGCGCCGGATTTCCGCCGCTGCCGATCGCCCTGTTATGGGAGAACAGGCAGTTGATGAGCGTCCACGATACGTCGATGCTGCTGATCCCTCCCCCGTTTGCGCCCGCGTTGCCGTATCCGTCGGCGCCGCCGAACGTGGTGTTCACCACGTACACTGGCTGGTTGTTGTGCTGGCTAAAGACCCGGATTGCCGCGCCGCCCACGTCCGGACCGCTGTCCGCGCAGACATTGTTGAAGAACCGGCAATTGACCACCTTGAATCTGCCGCCCCTTACCCATATCGCGCCGCCACCGTCATACACGGTTTCGTTTTTGGAATTCCCGTTTATAAATGTGAGGTTCTGTACCGTCAGATGCGGGCTGTCCTGGTTCTGGCAATGCGACGTTGTCCAGTGCTGGTTCGAATCGCAGGTGTTCATGTACAAAATGCGCGTGCTGTTCCCGCCGGAGAGCGTGACCAGCCCGCCGCCGTCAATCACGATGTTGGCGTTGGAATCGTTGAAAATCTTGGCCGGCCTGGTGAGCGTGATGGTAAAAGGCTGGCTGCCGCCGTTAAAAACGATCTTCCCGCCTGATGCCACTGCATTGATAACCGCGTCCGGCGTGCAGCTTTCCGGCGTGCCGGTACCTATCACATGGTCCGGATTGGAAACATCCTCCGGCCCGGCCTCGGCAGGGATCTGGCATGTACCGGTGGGATTTCCGGCCGGCGGTCCGGATTGCGGATTGGCAAGAGGATTCGTTACGGTGATATAGTTTACGGACTTGTTGGGAGCCTGGCAAGCGGAGAAGACGGCAACCGATGCGAGGAAGATTCTAGTGACACGGCGCAGATGCATGGAGAGCTACCCGCCTACCCGCTCGTAGAACGTCCGCAGGTCCGTTACCACGTGTTCCATGGACTGGTACCGCTCGCGTATGCCACCCATGCATTTCACGATGATTTCGCCGAGTTCTTCGAAGCCCCGGGGCGGCGTCTTGACAATCGGCTTTTCCCGCGCAAGCTTGAGCAGGACGTTGGTGGTGTTCTTGTTGATGCTTTTCGGGTGCGATCCGAACAGGAGTTCGAAGCAGACCACGCCGAAAGAATAAATGTCGGTGCGCTGGTCCAGGTTCTCCGGGTTGTAAATCTGCTCGGGCGACATGTAGAACTGCGATCCGATGATGACGCCGTCGTACTTTGAGGTGTACGATTTTACCCACCGCACCGTGCCGAAATCGGCCAGCTTCACGTCTATCTTCCGCGACCTCGCCGGCCGCCACCCGTCCACGTCGCCCTGATGCGGCGGAACGAAGCTCCGCGGGAACAGGATGTTTTCCGGCTTGATGTCGCGGTGAAAGATGCCCTCGGTGTGGACGTTGCTTATCATTTCGGCAATGGTAAGCATAAGCTTGGCCTTGAACAGGAGCATGTCCGGCGAATCGATCATGTATTTCTTGTCTCCAAGAAGACTCCTGAGCGTGGCGCCCATCTGTTCCATCAGAATGAACCGGAAATTGTTCTTATGGTCGAATTCGCCGAAATCGAACACCTTCACAACGCTGCGCGACACGGTATCGGAGAGACTCTTTGAAAGGTCCCATTGCACGTAGGACTCGTTTGTAAACCGCTTCTTCATTTCCTTGACGCGCATTTCCTCTTCAAAAGGATCGCCGTTGGGCCCTTTGCGGATCGTGAGCAGGTCGCTGCGAAGAATCTTGATGGCGAAATCGGTGACGCCGTCGTAGTTCGACGACGCCTTGAACACGTCGGCGAACCCGCCGCTGCCGATGTGATCTCCGATAACGATGGACGGCGTGTGCTTTCGAAACGTTGAGCGGATCCGGTCGAAATGCCTGCTAAGCGCGGTACCGTTTGACGGACGCGAAAACGCCTGCATGGTGAGACGTATCGGAATTCGGCCGATTCGTTCGACAATGGAGTCCATGGGGGGCATGCTCCTTTTAAGCCGTCGAATTTTCTATGGAGTGCGGCAACGCCGCCGGAAGATTTGCACTCGACGCCCGGTCCTGGTATCAAACCGCCGAGGGTCTGCTAGAGAAATACTTATTGCATTGTGATAAAGCAACAGCGGACCGGGGTGCCGCCTACAATTCGGCCGTGAGCTGCCTCAGCTTGGTCTCGGCGGCCTTGAGATTGTATTCGATGTTTATGAGGCGCGTGCGAGAGTCTTGATAGCTCTCCTGCGCCTGGCGCAGTTCCAGCGAGGTGGATTGGCCGAGCCGCAAGCGCGCCATAGAGATATCGAGGTTCTCCTTTGCGAGCGTATCGTTGCCTTTTTCGATCTGCAACAGGGACCGCTGGATTTCGAATTCGTCGAGCGCATTCAGGAGCTGGCTCGCCACGTCAAGCTTGGTGTTTTTCAAATTGTATTCCGTTGACGAGAGCGATAGTTTTGCCGCGGCGATCTGCCGGGAGACGCTTCCGGCCTGGTACAGCGGAATGGTAATGCCCCCGTCCACCAGCGGGCCATAGGTGCGGTTCAGGTAGAACGAGCTCTGAGGGTTGTCCATTTGCGACGCGGCATACCCGCCGCTTACAGTTATCCTGGGCAGGGCGAGAGCCCGTGCCTCATGCAAGCTGAGCCTGGCCACCTCCACTTGCTTCTGCACCGACCGAATGTCCATGTTGCTTGAGTAGAGCTTCCGCACCATTTGCGTCGTATCGGGCTCGTAGGTAAGCGGGATGGAATCCGAAACGTCGAATTGCTCGTTTGCGTCTCGGCACAAAATCAGGTTGAGGTTCCTCTTGGCCATAGTGATAACGACTTCCTGCGCAAGCGCATTTTCCCGGAATACATTGAGGTCGATCTGCGCCTGCAGGAGCGTTGTCTTGGGCGAAAGCCCCGCGCCGAAGCTTGTTTGCAGTATGGTCACCTGCTCTTGATTATAGGTAATGACGTCCCGGATGGAGGCAAGCTGCTGCTTCTGTCGAACCACATCGTAATACGCGGTGATCACGTCATAGGCGGTCTGGAGCACCTTGGTCTTGAATTGCAGCATGCCAAGCGATTCCAATTCGCCGAGTTTCTTCTTGGTGACAAACATCTTGCCGCCGTCAAACAGGGTCCAGTTGAGAAGCGCGTTTGCGGCAAAGACGTTGGATCCGACGTAATTGTACGTTATTTGCGCAGGAGGCGGAGTCACCAGCTTCTCTAAGCCGCTGTTGAGCGAGTAGTTGTCGGAACCAGAAATGGAAACCGTCGGCAACATTCCCGCATTTCCGGGCGTGTTATTGACTTTCGCTATTTCCGCATCGTTGTGCGCCACAAGAATGTCGTAATTGTTCTTGAGCGCGATACTCACGGCCTCGTCGGCGGTGAGCAGGTGCTGTGCGCAAGCGGCGGCCATGCAAGTGAGGCAAAGGAGAAGTGGATGATACAAGCGCGCGCGAGTCATTGCCGTCCTATTTGTGAGGGTCGGAAGTCGCCATGGTCGGCACCGGTTTCCGGTCTTTGGCCATGAGCGTATACATAACAGGAATGACAAACAGCGTAAGGATGAGCGCGAACAAGAGGCCGCCGTCCACCACAACACCGAGCGGCATGCGGCTTTCGGCGCCGGCACCCAGCCCTAGCGTGATCGGCAGCGCGCCGAACACGGTTGCGAGTGACGTCATGAGAATGGGACGAAGCCTTGCAGCTGCCGCTTCGAACGCGGCCTCTTTCTTCTCAAGACCGGCTTTTCTTTTCTGATTTGCAAACTCGACGATGAGGATGCCGTTCTTGGTGACGAGGCCGATAAGCATGATCATGCCGATTTCGGAGAAGATATTCATGGTCATGTGGCACAGCCAGAGGGACAGCATGGCCCCCGCGATTGCGAGCGGCACGGTGAGCATGATGATAAACGGTTCACGGAAACTCTCGAACTGGAAGGCCAGAATGAGATAGATAAACAGAAGCGCCAGAACAAGCGCGAATGAGGTGTTGGAGCTGCTTTCTGCGAAATCCCTCGACGGGCCGGAAAGCTCGGTGTGAAACGTTCCATCCAGAACTTTCTTGGCAATTTTCCGCATTGCCGCGATTCCCTCGCCGAGAGTCCTGCCCTGCGCAAGCGTCGCACCTACCGTGGCCGATTTGAACCGGTTATAGTGGTACAAGGTAGGCGGGCTGCTGTTTTCGGTCATGGTGACAAGGTTGTCTAGCTGGATGAGATTGCCCGCGTTGTTCCGGACATACAACGCCGTGATGTCGGCAGGCTTATTGCGCTCCGTCCGGTCCACCTGTCCGATCACCATATACTGTTTCCCGTTTCGCAAATAGTATTCGTACAAGCGTCCGCTCAGGGCGAAATCGAGCGTGGTGGAAACATCGACCACATTGACGCCGAGATCGGTTGCCTTAAGCCTGTTGACCGTAAGATCGACTTCCGGCTTGTTAAACTTCAGGTCCACGTCAATAGTGCCGAACACCGGGTCGCTACGCGCCTCGTCAAGGAATTTCGGCAGGGCATCCTGCAGCTTGCCGAAGTCGAGATTCTGCACCACGAATTGCACCGGCAGCTGGCGGCCCGCGGAAAGCGACGTGGTAATCGTCTGCTCCTGGATCGGCACCACGCGGGCGGCCGGAAACCGTTTGTACATCCTGGACAGCCTGTCGAAAACCTGTTGCTGGGTCGCGACGCGCTCGTTGGGCTCAAGGAGAAATGTCTGGACAACCCCCGAGTTCGTCCCGTTGGAACCAAGGCCGGCGCCTGCGAAAATCAATCGCGCCTCAGAAATGCTGTCCATTTCCAATTGGGCAATGCGGTCCACCAGGCTCTGCGTGTAGTCAAACGCCGTACCTTCGGGAAGCGTGATGTTGGCCCGAACGAGGCTGTGGTCCTCCAGCGGCGCCAATTCGGATTTCAGTGTTTTCCCGAAAACAACGATGAGCACGAGGCAAGTCCCGAGAATCACAAACGACAGCCATCTGCGCTTCATGAACGCGGCGAGGATTCTCCGGTACGTTGTTTCCAAGCCGACGAAGAACGGCTCCGTTGACTTATAGAAACGCGAATGCTGCGCATTGATTTTTCCGAGCTTGAGATTGAGCACCGGCGTCAGGGTAAGCGACACGAACGCGGAAACGAGCACCGCGCCCGCCAGAACAATCCCGAACTCCCGGAACAGTCTTCCGGTGAAACCCTGCAGGAAGATGACGGGGATAAAAACGACGGCGAGCGTCATTGAGGTGGCGATGACCACAAAGAAGACTTCGCGCGTCCCCAAAATGCACGCGTCCCAGATTCCCATGCCCCGCTCAATCTTCTTGTAAATATTTTCCGTAACCACAATGCCGTCGTCGACCACGAGGCCTGTGGCGAGCACGATGGCGAGCAGCGTGAGCACGTTGATTGAGAACCCGAAGACATACATGATGAAAAACGCGCTGATGAGCGAGACAGGGATGTCCAGGAGCGGGCGCAAAGCCAGCACCCAGTTCCTGAAGAACAGGTACACGATCAGGATCACAAGGAACAGGGCGATGCCGATCGTCATTCGGACGTCGCTCACCGAGGCCCGAACAAATTTCGATTTGTCGTATCCGATATACAAGTCAAGACCGGGCGGGAGGGTCTTCTTTATCTCGGCGAATCTCTTGTAGAATTCGTCGGCGATCTGGATGGTGTTGGCTCCCGGCAGGGGCAAAAGCGCCAGTGAAATTCCGTCCGCGCCGTTCAGCTTCACCCCGGTCTCGGGATTCTCCGGTCCCAACACGGCTTCGCCGATGTCTTTAAGCCTGACTACCTGGTCGTTTGTCTGCCGGATGATGAGATTGTTGAAATCCTCTTCGGTGACGAGCAGGCCGAAGGTCTTGACAATCAGCTCCGTGGATTTGCCGGTGAGTTTTCCGCTGGGAAGTTCGACATTCTCCTTTGCCAATACCGCGTTGACATCCTGGGGAGTGATGTTGTACGCCGCCATTTTGTCGGGGTTGAGCCACAGCCGCATGGCGGGCCGCTTCTGGCCAAAGAGCGCCACGGAACTTACGCCCGGAATGGTCTGCAGCTTTTCCTGCAGGATATTTTCGGCGTAATCACTCAATTCGAGCGCGTTCATGGTGGTGCTCTGCACCGAGACCGTAATGATCGGGTCACTGTTGGCATCGGCCTTGGTTACCACGGGCGGCGCGTCGATATCAACCGGCAGATTGCGCGCCGCCTGCGATACCTTGTCGCGCACGTCGTTTGCCGCTTTTTCCAGATCGGCGCCGACATTGAATTCAACGGTGATGTTAGAGCTGCCCGTCGCAGAAGATGAGGAAATCGACTTGATTCCTTCGATGCCGTTGATCGCTTTTTCGAGAGGCTCGCTTATCTGAGCTTCTATGATGTCGGCATTCGCGCCCGTATATTTTGTTTGAACGTTGATGGTGGGGGGATCGATAGCCGGATAAAGCCGTATGCCCAGGAAATTGAATCCGACGGCGCCGAGCAGCACAATCACCAGGCTCATAACGATGGAGGCAACGGGACGATGCAGGGAGAATTCTGAAAGTGTCATAGTGTGCTACTGAACTACCTTTGAGAATTTCAGGTCCGTACCCGGTTTCAGAAAGAGCAGGCCGGTTGTGACGATCGTATCTCCCGCAGAGATGCCGTCGAGCACTTCAACCGTGGACGCCTGGCGCACGCCCGTTGTGACGGTGACGAATTTCGCTTTGCCGTTCTTCGCAATTATCAATTGTTTGTTCCGCTCCTGGGGAATAACGGCCTGCGTGGGAACCATGAGGGCGCTCGTGTTGTGGCCCAGCTCCAATTCAACATTTGCAAATGCGCCGGGCTTCAAGGCGGCGTCCTTGTTCTTTACTACGGCCCGCGCCTTGAGGTTGCGTGTCGTTACGTCGATTCCCTCTTCGGTTGCCATGACGGTTGCGTCGTGCGGGGCGTCATCGCCCTGCACGGTGAATTTCACCTTGGTTCCGGGCTTCACGGCGCTGCTGTATTTCTCCGGCACGCTAAAATCCAGCTTCAACTGCTGGGTGGAGCGGATCGTGGCAAGCGGGGTTCCCGGCGTCACTTCCGCGCCCACGCTCACGCTGCGCAGGCCGATCACGCCGTCGAACGGCGCCCGCACTTCGGTCTTGCGTATCTGTACCTTGAGTATGTCGATATCCGCGTTTATCGAATTCACCTGCAACACCGCCTGATCGTAATCCGACTGACTGATACCGCTCACCTTTATCAGTTCATTCTGCCGCTTCTGGGTTTGCACCGCAATGTCCAATTGCGTCTGCGATTTTTTCAGGCTTGCCTGCAGATCGTCGTCGAACAACTTTACAAGCAGCGTTCCCTGTTTGACAAGCCTGCCTTCCGGGAGGTTGAGCGCTATCACCCGACCGGTCACTTCGGGCATGAGTACGGTCTCTTCAAAGGGAATAAGCGTACCCGAAATCGAAATGGCTTGCGTGATTTCGATCGGTTTCACCACAAACCCTTCGACCATCGGTGTTACGTTGAACTTGTTTCCCGTGGCCGGGGCAGGAGCTGCGGGCTTGTTCGAGCATTGCATACCGGCGATGAATGCGAAGAAGGCAAGGAGAAGAACGGTCTTTTTCATAATGATTGACGGCTCGCTTGGAAGTATGTGAATGTGAAGCACGGCGCTTCTGAAAATACCTCGTATCGCTTTGTGGCTTCGGGCAAACCCTAAAATTACTTCCTGTTTGTTAGAATCACGTTATTTCTCGGCAAATTAGTTGGACTGCCTGTACGAGACATGTGTTACACGCTTGCACAGGCATTCCCACATTGCAAAAAATCAATCACCTCCCGTAGATTCCATGGTCTCGGGCACAACTGTGCTATTTGGCTCCGGCGTCGGCCCATTTCACAAAATCGAATCCCGCTACCTGCATCAAGGCGTACCTGCTGAGCGTATAGCGGAACTCGCTTTGCACTCTGGCGAATTTAGCCTGTGTGTACTTGTTCTCGGCATCGAGCAAGTCGAGATTGGGGATGACCCCCGCCTCGTACTGCAACGTCGCTATGCGTCTTGATTCGCCGGCGAGCCGGATGTTGGTCGCGGCTTCGAAAAGGTTTTCGCGCGCGCTCTTGACATCCGCAATCGCCTTGAGCACATCTGTGCGAACCGTACGCTTGAGATCATCGAGGATCGTGCGAAGGCTGTCGAGGTGCGCTTCCAGTTCTTTTATGTGATAGTGGGTTTTGCGACCGTCGAATATGGGTACCGATATTTGCGCTGCTGCGACCGTGTTGAATTGCAGCTGATCGAGGTTGGGAATATATCCGTTTTTCTCTCCGGCAGAAACGTGCGCCACAAGCGCAGGGGTCATCTCCAAGCGAGCCAGGGAAAGCTGGGCTTGTCCTGCCTTAAGCGCAACGTTCATCAGGTCGATTTCGGTTCTTTGTTTGAGCGCAGCCTCGATCAGTGAATCTTTTGCAGGTTCGTGATAACTCGAATCGAACGCGCCCATGCAATTTGCCGGCGCAGATTCATCGAGTCCCAGGAGCTGCCTGAAGCCGATCTGCTGCTTCGCAAGGTCGTTGTTGAGATTCGTGAGTTCGGTTTGCGCATTGGTGAGATCCACCTCGGATCGCAACACATCGAATTCCGTTGAGCTTCCCGTCGCCAGCTTCTTCTTGACAAAATCGAGATGCTGGCTGAGGTTGGCGACGTTCTCCTGTTTGGCGGCTATCATCTGGGCGCTGCTGAGCAGCGACTCGAACGAGACTATCGCCTGGTAGCTCACGAATTTGGCGGCCATGCCGGTCCCGGTCTGAAGCGCCTGTTCGCCTATGGTTGAAAGGTTGATTGCTTTCTGGCGTTTGCCGAAATCGAAGAGCAAATAGTCGGCACCGACGTGAAAATCCCAGTTGTTGGCAGGATAGAGTTGAAAGACCTTTCCGCCGAATGGAATTGTCTCAAGCGGGTAAAGGTACGAATATGAGCCTGTTCCGGAAATATCTGGCAGCCACGCGGTTTTCGCCTGGCTCGTTCTCGCCTGGGCGGCGGCAAGTCCCTGCTTCGCGGCGTTGAGCGCTGCGCTGTTCTTTACGGCCATTTTTATTGCAGAAGGCAAGGTGATTGAATCGGGTGTCTCGCACAACGCGGTTGCAACCGCAAGCCCACAAAAGAGCGCTGCGAGCGCATAAATTTTACTGCTTGATCTTGTCATGGTCTTCCTTATGTTTACAGACATGCCGCTATCGCTACGTCGACCATTGTCTCACCGCCGCAAGACCGGCGCGGCCAGGGTGGTCTTTCGTGTTTTCAATATCACAATGGGAATGACGCAGGCCGCCGTGCACAACGCGGAAATGAGAAAATCATCGTTGATGCCCCAGACAAACATCTGTTGAGAGAAGTGGGATACCAAAAGCATCGAGCTTTGAGCAGCCGCATTCTGGACCGTTGAGCCGGCATCGTGCACGGCATGCGCCTGAATCATCTGGAGACTGTGGCTGAAAACCGGCGACGAACGGTTAAGCAGGGCGCCGGAAACAGCCGTATGGAAAACGATGCGTTGGGTCAGGAGCGTTTGCAAAATGGCCACGCCGAAACTGCCGCCAACCTGGCGAATAACGTTCATCAATCCGGACGCCTGGGCCATTTCGGTCCTGGAGATTTCGGTGAGAGCCAGTGCGGACAGCGGCGAAAAAAGCAAGCCCATGGCGACCCCGCGCAAGTACATGGGAAACATAATCTGGGAATGTTCGGAAAAAATGGAAAGCTTTGAATTGAGATAAAAGCTGAACGTAAACAGGATGATCCCGGTTATGATAGGAATCTTCGGGTTTACCTTGTCGGAAAAGTATCCGGCGATGGGCCCGGTGACCGCCTGGATGATCCCTATCGGCAGCAGCACCATGCCGGATTCCAATGCCGTGTAGCCCAGGATGTTCTGCAGATAGACGGGAATCAGAAACACGCTGCCGAACATGCCCACGCCGAACATGAACATTACGATATTGGTGAGCCCGAAGTTGTATTTGACAAGAAGTCGCAATTGGACCAACGGGTTCTCGACGTTGAACTCGGTCACGAGGAACACCACGAATCCCGCGGCCGCCAGCGCGAAGCACAGCATCATGATATCGGACGTCCACCCGCCCGTGTTCCACTGCGCGTTGCCGCTGGCCAGGGCAAAGAGCAGGAAGCCCAGGAATACCGACAACGAGAAGAAGCCGCTGAAGTCAAACGATCGCGCCTGCTGCGTCTTGTATTCACGCTGGATCACCCAGGTTGCGAAAAAGCAGATGATTCCCACGGGAACATTGATATTGAAAATGAGATGCCAATCGAAATTATCCGCAATGTATCCGCCGAACAGCGGCCCCAGGGAGACCGAGGCGGCGGCGGAAATGGACCAGAACCCCATGGCGAGGCCGCGTTTTTCCGGTGGGAATTCCCGCATGATGATCGCCATGCCGAGAGGCTGCAACAGGCCGCCGCCCAGGCCTTGACCGATGCGCATGGCGATAAGGGAGTGCTCGTTCCACGATATGCCGCAGAGAAACGAAAACAGGGTGAAAATGGCCAGGCCCACGGCGTAGGTACGCTTGTAGCCGAAGCGGTCGGCGATCCATCCCGAGCAGGGCAGCATCACCGCGAAGGCGAGCATATAGCCGGTAAGTATCCACTGCGCCACGTCGACCGAAATGCCGAACGACGCCATGATCTTGGGAAGCGCCGTATTCACGATGGTTGAATCGAGCACCACCATGAACCCGCTGATCATGATGTTGGCGAGCACCCACCACTTGTACGAGTCGTGCTCGTGGTGGAGCGACGGAACGTTATTGATAAATCGCTGGCGGAGCATGGAAGCCTATTTTGAAAAAATTCGTGTATAGGCCGACAGGCCGGGCAGCAGCGACACCGCTGCCGGGCTTGACTCAATGGCGATCTTTACCGGCACGCGCTGGGTTACCTTGGTGAAATTGCCGGACGCGTTGCTTGCCGGGATGAGGGAGAACTCCGAGCCCGTGGACCGGCCGATGCTTTCCACCTTGCCGAAAATCCGCTGCCCGGGAAACGCGTCTATGGAAATCTCCGCGCGCATGCCGGGGCGTATGGAGCGGAGCTTGGTCTCTTCGTAGTTTGCCGCGACCCACACGTGCTTGTTATCGAACATGGAATAGATGGCCTGGCCGGGCGACACCACGTCGCCCGACAGCACCCACCGCCTCGCGATAAGGCCGGAGAAAGGGGCGACAATCACGGTGTTGGCAAGCTGGGTATTGACAATCGCAAGATCGGCCTTGGCTCCCGCGACCTGCGCCTCGTCCCGGTCTATCTGCGCCTCGGCGAGTTTGCGGGCGTTTTCGGCGTGGCTGTACTGCTCCTGCGATACGATCTGGCTCTTGAATTGTTTTTCTATGCGATCGTAGTCGTCGAGGGCCTTGGCCTTATTGACCGACGAGATCTCCACGCTGCGGGTGATGATCCGGAGCGATGCCTGGGCTTTTGCAAGCTGTGCGCGCAGGTCCGCGTCATCGAGCTTGACAATCGTGTCGCCGGCGCTCACCGTATCTCCCTCGTCGTATTTGAGCATGGTGATTCGCCCGGAAATTTTTGAGGCTATGGTGGCTCGATACGCTTCAACGAATGCGTCGTCGGTGGCTATGGAGCTGAAACGGGCGACATACCAGAAGAAAACAGCCACGGTAAGGCCTACAACAAGAAGAAACAGCGGGATGATGACGCGTTTGCGCTTGAACATCGGCACATCATCGATGGGCTCGTCGCCGTTTGCGGCACCATTACCCGCGTTTGGCGGCTGTTGCGGCAAATCGGCCCGCGGAGGCTGCTGAGAGGATGCTGGTGTGTTCATATTTTCTTGACTCCATTGCGTGAGTGTGAAATTCCAATGAGAAGAATGTCGAGAAAGCGCAGCACTTCGTCCCGATAGGCTTTGATATCGGCGCTCCTGAGTTCGCCGGGCGTCATCGTCTTGAAAAACCGGATTCGCAGGCCCTGGAGCACGTGCTGAATGAGCTGCGCCGTTTGTTCGGAAGAATCGACGGCAAATTCGCTGCGGCGCTTGCCTTCGCTCAAAATGGCCGTAAGAAATCCCGTCTCTGTCGCGCTGAATTCGCGGAACAGATCCCGCATGATCGGCTTGATCGAATCTCCTGCTCGTCCAAGGTCAAGCAGCGTGCCCAAAAGGGCAAGGTGTTGCTTGAAATACTCCCGGAGCTTTCCGGGCGCCTCGGAATCACCTTCGATGATTGCCTCGATGCGCTTTGCAAAATCCTGCTGTTCGGCGGCAACCACATTACGGAAAACATCTTCCTTTGCCGGGAAATAATAGTACAATGCCGCTTTGCTTATGCCGAGGTCGGCCGCGATTTCGTCCATGGTGACCTTGGCAAGGCCGAAGCGGGCGAAACGCCGGTGGGCCGCTTCGAGGATGTCCGCGCGCTTGTCGTGGCTGTGCTGGTGGTTCATGCCGAAACCCAATCCTGACTATTTTACCAAAAAAGTCGGACGTTAAAATAGTCCCTGCATCGTGGTCGTGCAAGCTGTTTGAGTGAAACGGTCAATCGCTGCGGGAAAAGCTGAGTGCGGCAAGCCCTACGAAGACAAGTCCCGCCAGCGCGATAAAAGCCACCTCATGGCCGGCAGTGACGGGGATGCCCAGCACCGAAAGATCAAGGCCCATGGCCTTGCGAAGCAGCGGGTCCATGCCGCCGCTCGGCAGAAGGATCTTCTTGAAAAGGTCTACGGCATATGTCAACGGGTTAATCTTGACCAGAATGTTGAGCCACGGCGGCATGCCGCTGAGCGGGAAGAACACGCCGGACAAGAACAGCATCGGGAAGATGATCACCTGGACAACCACCTGGAAGCCCTCAGAGGTCTTGAGCAGGCTGGCGATGATGAGGCCCAGAGACGACAGCGTGAACGCCACGAGAAACATGGCCGGCACGAGCTGCGCGACAATAAGCGGCGTGAGTTTCGCACCCGCAAACGGCGCAAACACGAGCATGAGAAGCCCCTGGATCACCGCCACCGTGGACCCGCCGAGGATTTTGCCAACGGCTATTGAAACGCGCGATACGGGCGACACCAGGATCTCCCTGAGATAGCCGAACTCCCGGTCCTGCACCACCGACAGCGCGGAAAACAGCGACGTGGTGAACACGGTCATGCCGATGATGCCGGGAAACATGAACCCGGCAAAGTTGAACTGGCCAAGTGGTCCCGCCGTGCGCGAGGCGCTCATAAGAGACCGGATTGCACCGCCCATACCGGTGCCGAAAACCACAAGAAACATGAAGGGCATTGCGAACGACCCGAACAGGCGGCCCTTATTGCGCGCGAACCGCAGGATGTCGCGGTACCACAGTGCGAATATTGCTTCCATTCCTTCTCCGTTTTAACGAACATCTATAAAAGATCGGATTCCTTTTCTTCATCTCCTGCCCGGCCCCACTCCTTCGGGGAACGCGCAAACTTTGGGATTCAATGAAATCCTCGCCTCATCCGACCATGCCTGCCCGCGTTTTTCGGCGCTTCTTCCTCTCTGATTTGCCGCCCTGTCAAGGCGAGAAAAGCATCGTTGAGCGTTGGGCGGCGCAGGTTGACGTTCGTGATCGGCACGGTGAGCTCCTTAACCAACCGGACAAGGAATTCGCCTCCCCCGGCCGTCTTGAGCGACAGCACATTGCCCGAAAGCGACGGATCGATTCCGAAGCGGGTCGCAATCTCGGCGCGCGCCGCCACGTTGTCTGTTGTGGAAAGCTCCACGATGTCGCCGCCGACGCCCGCCTTGAGCGCGGCAGGCGTGTCCAGCGCCACGAGCGCGCCGTTGTCCATTACCGCGATCCGGTCGCAGATTTCGGCTTCCTCCATATAATGCGTGGTGAGAAAGATCGTGATACCCGCCGTCTTCCGAAGCCCGGTCACATAGTCCCAGATGTGGGCCCGCGTTTGCGGGTCGAGCCCGATAGTGGGCTCGTCGAGAAACAGCACTTTGGGGTAGTGCAACAACCCGCGCGCTATCTCGAGCCGCCGCTTCATGCCGCCGGAGAATGTCTCGACGATGTGTTTTCGCTTATCGCCAAGCTCCACAATGTCAAGCACCTCGGCAATGCGGCTTTTCCTCTCCGAGGCGGCAACGCCGTAGAGCCTGCAATGAAGCATGAGGTTTTCGTAGGCGGTAAGTTTGTGGTCGAGCGTGGTGTCTTGAAACACGATGCCGATGCTGTGTCGCACCCGGTCTTTCTGCCGCACGATGTCGAAGCCGTTGAGCGTGGCGGTTCCCGAACTCGGCTTGAGCATGGTGCACAGCATGCTGATCGTGGTGGTTTTCCCCGCGCCGTTTGGGCCGAGGAATCCAAACACTTCGCCTTCGGCAACGGAGAAACTGACGCCCTTTACCGCGTCAACCTTCTTGAAGGAGCGTTTGAGGTTATCAACGTGAATGATCGATTGAGTCATTGGTATCGGCCTCTCCAATCTCTTTTGCTTTCCTGGCCGTCTTCAGGAATTTCGCGTCCACCATTTCCGATAGTATCCCCGTAAACAGGAATACGAGCCAGAGGCCAAGCCGTTTCATGCCTGCCCCGAACCCGTAAATCCGCATGATGGTAAACGACTTCCTGAAGGAATAAAAACGCCGCAGCGCGTTGTAGAATTCCTTTTGCAGTTCCGTGACGCTCATCTTTTTCGGATGAAACGTGGCGTGCATGAGGTCGAAATACTGCCAGTCGCTCACGGCCATGCGCCGTTCCTCGGTATACTGTTTGTAAATCGGTGTCTCGGGAAACGGGGTAAGCACAGCGGGCTGCAGGGTAAAGGCGTTGATGTCGCGGCAGAACTTGATGGCCTTGCGAATGTCTTCGACGCCGTCGGTGTCGAGCCCGAGAACCAGGCTTGCCAGCAGTTTGATCTTGTACTTGCCGAGATTGGATATGCTGCCCAGGAGGGGTTCGAGCTTTATCTTCTTGCCAATGTACTCCAGAGTGGCCGGGTTGAGGCTCTCGATGCCGATCAACACGCTCCGCAGATGGGCCCGGGAAAGCAGCGACAAAAGCTCCTCGTCGAGCACCATGTCGGCCCGGCCGAAGAAGAACACGTCGCGAAACACCAGGCCTTTCTCGATCATGGCCGTAAGCAGGTCCTTGGCTCGCTTTCGGTTGCCCGTAAAATTGTCGTCTTGGAAATTGACATACTTGAAACCATGTTTCTTGTAGTGCTCGAGCTCCGCGATAACGCTGTCCACGCTCCGTTCGCGGTATGGCGAAAACATGCGAGAGGTGGAACAATAATTGCAACTGTAGTGGCAGCCGCGCGTGGTCATGATGTTGGCCTCGCGGCACGGTGTTTTGAGCAGCGAATAGTCGGGAAAGGTTATTGCGTTAAGGTCGGCGGGGTGGCCGGCGTTTACCACCCCGCCTCCCGTCCGGCTCTCCATAACGTCGGCGATGACGCCTTCGGCCTCACCCGTCACCACGGTATCGCAATGCGCAAGCGTTTCCTGCGGCGCAACGGTGGCATGCATGCCGCCGATCACCACTCGTTTGCCGCGGCTGCGAAAAAAGTCGGCCAGTTCAAAAGCCCGGGGCGCGGTGGAGGTCATGGTGGAAATGCCGATCACATCGGCCGCGCAGAGCTTCTCGGCATCGACCCGGGCATACAGTTCTTCGTATACCGATACCTCATGGCCGCGATCGCGCAGCATGGTGGCCAGGATAAGCGGCCCCGTGATCGCGTTGGGCCGTGTGTAAATGTTGTTGCCGATCCGCACGGGAAGGGTTTTCCGCATGTCGGAGGCGGGCGTAACGAATGCTATTTTCATTTCGACAAATCCTTTACTTTCAGGTGAATTGTTTGGCGGCCATCACCAGCATCTGCAGCCGGTTTTCGAGATTGGCCATGCTCACATCGTAGTCGTAGTCGAGAGCCAGAATGTTGATATGGGGGAATCTTTCCTTGAGCGGCTTGATGATGCCGCGGCCCGTTATCTGGTTGGGCAGGCATCCGAACGGCTGGATGATCACAAACGAGGTGACTCCCTTCCTGGCGTAGTGCATTATCTCGGCCGGGATGAGCCACCCTTCGCCCGCCATGATGGCTGTGTCGACAAATCCGGCGACGGAGGCCGCAAGTTCCGAAACGGCGGGCCGCGGCTCGTAGAAGCGGAAATGCTTGTATATCAATTCTACTTTGCCAACTACATGACGGTATGCGCCGTCCAGCGCCTCCGCTACCATGCGCTTTGTAACGGGCCGCCTGGCCAGTCCGCGCCGCGCCATGTCTTTGTCGACAATCACCTGGCGCCGGAAAAAGGTAACTATGTCCGGGAGCAGCACTTCCATCCCGTTCTTTTCCAGGTACCTCACGAGCTGGCGGTTGGCGGTCTCGTGGTAGTTCATGAGAATCTCGCCTGTCACGAGCACGCGCGGCCGCTTGCGTGAACGGTCGGCCGGTACGTCGTTAAATGCCCTGACGGCATCACCGAGCGCGGCACAGGCCTTCTTTGCGCCGTGTTCAAGCGCCCGTGAGATTTTGTCAAGGTGCTCTTCGTATGCCAGATCCGCGCAGCCGGGCGTCAGCTCGTAGGGCCGCGTCGCGCGTACCATGGCGTCAAGGGCGTCGGTGACGGCCATGCCCCACAGCATCCTCAGCTGATACCGGAGGCCCGAGGAAAATCCGGGGTGGATGTGCTTTCTGTCGGCGCCTGTTGTGAGAATGGCTACCTCGGGATAGCCCGCGTCGTCCAGCGCCTTTCGCGCGAGCGCAAAATACTGGCCTGCGCGGCAATCCTCGCAGTTTTTGGCAAGCGCCAGCGCCACCTCGCCCGGCGCCGCCGCGCCGGTGGAAAGGAACCGCAGGCACTCTCCGATGTTTATCTGCGCGGGAAAACAGGCGTCGTTGTGCACGAACCGTTTGCCCAGATGCTGGGCCTGCTGGTCGGCAAGGGGGAGCGGCACCGAACGATAGCCCAGGCTCCGAAACACCGCACTTGCCATTGTGGAGAACGAGCGCGACAAGTTGGGAACCAGGACAACGCGCCGTTTCTTGTCGGAACGGGAAAATAACCGCGAATACGGCCGGGGAAGCGCAGCCGCCGCGCGCGCGGCAGATTTCATGCGCGCCGCCTCCGAACAGTCTCGACGAACGAGCGTATACGGATGCCCAGGGCGCCGAGGGCTTCTCCTTCGTCAATCTTGAGCACGAGCGGTTGTTTGCCCGAGGTTGCGTTCATGATGCGGCTGAGCTCATCGGAAATGATGGCGTCGTGGCCGCAGCCGAAGCTCACGAGCTGCACTACTTCGAGGCACGGATGAGCGGCCGCGAACAGCCCCGCGGCATAAATTTCGGAATGGAACGGGTTGTATAGTTCGGGCCGCACATTGTGAAGGTCGAGCCCGGACATGTCCGGCAGTGAGTCAATGGTGAGGAGCGGAATGCCGAGCGACGAAAATATCTCGGGAATGCCGTGGTTGATGTACGGATCGTAATGGTACGGCCGCCCCGCCAGAATGACGCCCATACGGTTTTCCACTTCAATCGACGCGAGCACCCGGCGGCCTTCGTCCCGCACGCTTTGCCGAAACGACGCCAGCGCCCTTCCGGCCTGCGAGATCGCCTTGTCGACCTGTTTTCGCTCAAGCCCGTATTCGTCGCGCAGGAACCGCGCCACCTGGCTGTCGCGCATCCGATCGTCGTACCAGTTGAACGCCGGGCAGTCGACAACCGTTGCGCCGCGCGCATGCGGCTTGTTCATCGCAGAAAGCACTATCGGATATCCCTGCACCACCGGACACATGTGCACCGCGGCGTGGTCGGAAAGCGTGGACGGCACCGCGATCATGATGGGCGCGAAGATCCGGTCAACCTTCTTTTCCACCAGATACTCGATGTGGCCGTGTGCGATCTTGGCCGGAAAGCATATGTTGTCGGATGCCACATACCGCATGCCTTTTTCGTGCAGGCCGTGGTTGCTCCGGGGCGACAGCACCACCGAGAATCCCAGCGAAGAAAACAGGGTTTTCCAGAAGGGAATGCTGTTGTAAAATTCGAGGACGCGCGGGATGCCAATGGTGGTTTCCCTGCGGTCGGCAGGCGCGCACCCGCCGTACTCTTTGAGCATCGCGGTCTCGCGAAACCGCACCGTGGACGGAGCCGGGCGCAACACAACCGGGGCCGACACCGCAGTGCGGGATTCGATGTTCCCCTTTTCGCAGCGGTTGCCGGCGCAGTACACCGAGCCGTTGTTGAACCGGACAATGGTCCGCTTGCAGTTGTTGGTGCAGCCTTCGCATTTGTCGTTTGTGACGCCCGAGCACGCGAAGCCGCGAAGCGCCTCAAACCCGATAAACGACGACGCGCCGCCGTCGCGCATGGCGTCGATAGTAAGCAGCGCGATGCCGAGCGCGCCCATTTCACCGGCATGCCTGGGCCGGATCACGTGGGCGCTGGTGTGCTGTTCGAATGCCCGGAGCACCGCATCGTTCTTGAACGTGCCGCCCTGCACCACGATCGTGCTACCGAGGTAGGAAACGTTGCGGTCGCGGATCACCTTCATGAACAGGTTGTCGATGACCGAGCGGCACAGCCCCGCGATGATGTCTTCTATGGATTTCCCGTTTTTCTGTTCGGTGGTGATGGACGAATTCATGAACACCGTGCAGCGCGAGCCGAGCTTGGAGGGGCTTTGTGCGCAGAACGCAAGCTCCGCAACTTCCTCAATGGGAATATTGAGGGAACCCGACAGCGTCTCGATGAACGATCCGCACCCGGCGGAGCACGCCTCGTTGAGGTACAGGTCGCAGATGACGCCGTTCTGGATCCGCATCGCCTTCATGTCCTGGCCGCCAAGGTCCAGAACAAACGTTGCATTGGGAACTTCGTGAAGCGCGGCATGCGCGTGCGCGATAGTTTCGACGGTGTGGAAGTCGGCGCCGAATGCCTTTGCCACCATCGCCTCGCCGTACCCGGTAGCGCCCAGCCCCTTCACGTTGAGCCGGACGTTGCGGCCGCCGTAGCTATCGTGTATGTCAAGTAGGGCTTTTCGCACCACGCCGAGCGGATCGCCGGAATTCGAAGCATAAAACTTGCTGATGATGTCGCCCGCGTTGTCGACAAGCACGCATTTTGTGGTGGTTGATCCGGCGTCGATGCCGATGTACACGTCGTGTTGGCTTCCCGGCGCCAGAGACCGCGGGACAAACGCGGGCACCGCATGACGCGCTCGAAACGCGTCGGCCTCCCGGGACGTCTGGAAAAACGGAGGGGCTGGCACCGCATCCTCCACAATGACGCGATTCGCTCCCCACAGCCCGGACAGAGACTTCTTTCCCAGGTAATGCCGGTGTGACTCGGCAGGCATGATCCCGATTGCGAGCGCCGCGCCGATCGCCACCGTGACCTGCGGAAACGGCGGCAAAAGGATTTCTTCTTTGGCAAGGCCGAGGTGTTTTGCGAACACCGCAACGAGCCTGCGGTTGAACTTGAACGGCCCCCCCAGGAACACCACGGGCGCGCCAAGCTGCATGCCGTGGCCCAGACCCGTAATGGTCTGCTTGGCAACGGCGTGGAACACCGAAAGCACGAGGTCTTCCTTGCTGACGCCCATATTGAGCAGGGGTTGGAGGTCGGTCTTTGCAAAAACGCCGCACCTGCCCGAAATATCGAACGCGGTAGTTCCCTTCTTCGCGGCTTCGTCGAAACGTTCTATAGGAAGATCTATCAGGCTGGCAATCTGGTCGATAAACGCGCCGGTGCCGCCCGCACAGCACCCGTTCATCCTCATGTCGGAAAGCTTGGGCTTTCTCGTGGTTTCGTCTTCGCAGAAAAAGAGGATCTTGGCGTCCTGGCCGCCCAGCTCGATGCATGTCTTTGCAAAGGGGAAAAGCTCCGACACCGCGATGCTGTTGGCGATCACCTCCTGCACAAAGCAGCCGCCGATTATATCCGCAAGCGGCTCGGCGCCGCTGCCGCAGATGCATGCTTTAAACTGGGCCAGCGGAAAGGCCTCATGTACTTCGGAGAGGAGTCCGGAAACGGTTTCGGCCTGCCTCGAAAAATGGCGCCGGTATTTCCAGAACAGCAGTTTCTTTTCGCCCGGCTCAAGGACCGCTATCTTTGCCGTTGTGGAGCCGACGTCGATGCCGACCCACAGCACCGTAGTGATGTCACTCGAATTCCGCGCTTTTCCCTGCAATCCTTCGGAAAGAAGCGCGTTTTCGTGCTCATCGTAGTAAAGCGTGGCTCCGGAATACAGGAGCGATGCGCTTGATGGCCCCGCGTCGGTTGCAGAAGGCTCCGGCGCACCAGCCTGTGCCTCTGGCGATGTTTCTTCGTTCATAGTTTCAGCTTATGTGGCTTGGCAGAAGAGGAAGAGATGGCCCCTAACACAACACCATATCTTTCAAATGGTTGTTGCAGCATCGGCTCTCCTGTCCTGGAGGCGCCCGCCTGTTTTGGGGCACCCGATGCCGAAGACGAGAAAATGCAAGTTGGACAGAGGAAAAAGCAATGCTTTTGATTATCTTGGTTCCAGCAGCACCAAGACTTCGAGGCTGGGCGTTCCCGGAAACATGTCGAGCGGGACGATCTTGGAGGTATGATAGCCCACGCGCTTCCATTGCTCCAACTCTTCCGGTATGATATCGATATTGCAAAAAATATGCAGGACTTTCTCGGGCGCTCGGTTGGCGACGGCTCCGATAACGCCGATTTCCGTGCCCCGCCGCGGAGGATCGAGCACGACCATCTCGGGCCTGTCCCCGGGCGTGGGCAGAAGCTCTTCGAGGGACCGGCTTGTTACCTGGCCGGCAAAAAACCGTATCTTTGTCGATGGGGGAATGTCTTTGCTATGGGCCGCCGTGTCCCGCGCGCGCCTGATTGACGCCGCTTCGCAGTCTATTCCCCATGCTTCGCCGAAATGCTTCGCGAGATGCAGCGTGAACAGTCCGTAGCCGCAGTACAGGTCGACAAGCCGCGCCTGCGCGCAGCCGCCGCCGGCCACGTCGAGCAACAGCGCGGCTTTCTTGAGCATCAGCGGGGCCATCGACTGATTGACTTGAGAGAACGACACCGCGTCGTACAGATAGGTGCGGCCGGCGGCTTCCTGCCGAAGCGTGTCGGGCCCAAACAGCTTCTTGACCGCAAAACGGCTTTCCGTCTCCCTTTTATCAAGGTAGTACTTGGAGCGCGACGGGTCGAGCACCACAAAGGCCGAGATCACGTTTGTGCCGGTCTTCGCAACCTGCCCGGCCAGGATCTTGAGCTTGCGAACCGTGGGGCCGTCGAGTTTGTGCATGTTGAAGATGACGCAGAATTCCTTATACGAGCCGCGTACAATCAGGTAGTTGCACCGCCGCGCCACAATGGCGAACAGGGGCTCGTTGAGTTTAGCCAGCAAAAACTCGTACAGCGCCGTGTGCTGCCTCGGTTCGAGCCTCGCCTCGTCGCGGACCTCGACGGACCGCTCCTTTGACCCTTCTCCCATGGCAAGCAGGAACTTTTTGAACGCGAAAATAACCCTGCGTTTGGTGGTGGTTCTATACAAACGCGAGAACGGCGACGGCGAGAGCGGTTCCCAGTCGCCTTCCAGGCGCATCTTTCTGAAGAACTCCGTTATTGTTTTCTGCTTGAGGGCCATTTCGTCGCCGTAAGGGAGGGATACCAGCGGTGCCGCCCCCGTGATGGGAAGGCCGGTCCCGGCAATGGACTGCATGGTCTGCACAAAGGGAGACAGCTGGAGCGGGCGGGGGTCGGTGTGGTGGTCCATTGGGTATATCCGGTTCGAAGTGGTGGTCATTGGTTGCAGTCTAGTTGACGCCGTTTCAAACGAGACCGGGTCATGCGCTCACGCACGCCTCAATAATGTTCTGCTTTCCTGAACGCGCTGCCTGTGCCATTTGGTCTGTCATTCTGCGGTCCTGGCCATAGAAGCGCCTGCAAAAATACACCGTAGCGTTATACACTATCAGCGCTTTCTTGAAGGATAGCAGATTATTGTAGCCGCCATGGGGAGGGATAATACCATCGGTCATGTTGGGAGCCTCTATGATAAAGATAGATTATTGGGCGAGCGTGGCCTTGTCTATAACAGCGGATTTACAACCCGCCCCATAAACAAAATGCTGCCGGTGGTGTTGTCACGGATCAGGAACAGGAAGGGGTGGTCGGCGCGGAAGAGATGTGGTTTATAATAATATACTCGGGCGCACCGCAGTCCCACCACGACGGCGGTAGCCGCCGCGGCTTCGGTGCCTTCTTCGTTCACATCGACAAATGCCTTGTGAATGACCTCGGAAATCTTGAGGTCTTTGTTACTACTCATGCCGGAAAAATCCGCTGACTCCTCGCTAAAAGCATCGGTTATTCCCATTTTCTGAAGAACCTTCTTGAGCACACATTCGCGCCTGGTCGTGAATTTCGGAAGATAGACTACAACCTTTTCCTGACGCATGCCGGAACATAATGAATCCAACAATTCGGCGCGAATTTCCTTTTCGAAATCACCAAGCCCTGTTTTCGTCCTCGGCAAAATCACAATCATGGACAATTCCCTTCCCGCATAAGGCATATCGAGGATTTGAACCGACTTGTTTTCACCGTACCCGAATTCCTTTTCGCCCGTGTTCATCATATTCAACTTTACCGAATCTCTTGCACTCACCCAGAACGGCATCTCCTTAGTCTTCGCCGTATCAAACTTTGTCGCCCACGCCCCCTTGAAGTAAATCGCATTTGCAAGAACCATTCGTGTTGAGGCATCCAAGACTCCCGGCCGAATCAATTCCTTGATCTTGTCGTTCGTCCTCCTCTCAACCCACGTATTTATCTTTGCCCTAGCCTTTTCTGCTTCATTTTTGTAGTCCGCGTAGTTAAGCTCCGCCCCATAATTCTTCCCCGTCATTTCAAGAAACTCAGCCAAGAATTTGTAATCCTTCTGCATCCACAAACTGTTCGCCACACTCAGTTTCACGTTCCCTTGCCTCTGCGCCTCGTTGATCCCGGCCTGGAGTTTCCCGAATCCTTCGTGAAATGCCGTCTCATTCTTCCCGAAATGCAGCACCCGCATCATCTGTTTCCCGGTATTTCCCCGCGCACCGGCATAGGTCATTGCAAGAGCCGTGGATATGCTGTACGGCGAGAAAAAGATATTGCCTTCGGCAGATTTCAGCTGGGCATACAGATCGAACGCAAACGCGTTGTTGCCGGCGACAATGGCGGATAGACCTGCCTCCTGCTGGCCAAGAGCCAGGCATGCCGGCAACAAACAAAGGACCACCGCATTTGACAGTATTCCGCGCTTTTTCACGGTGAACCTCCCTTGTTGCCTCAAGTCCTTTATGTCCACCTGTAAATATCGATCGCTCGCTTGCCCAAAGCAAATTTCATCTACCTTCTTCCCAAACAATCCTTCGCCATTGTAGAATATAGAATGGGTAACAGCGGTTTTGGAAACCCCGGAATGCGTTGTTTTCTTCCTCATTGCAAAGCTGCTATCATGCCGAAAGAAAAAATCATCATCCGCCCGCAGGACACAAAGACCGTCCAGCTTCCCGGCACCGTGGCCCTGCCGGACGGCAAGCGGCCCGTTAAGCTCGGGTCCGGCACCATAACCTCGCTCATCAGCGCCGGCGGCATGGCTATAGTTTATGAGATCTGGAACCAGGAACTTGAGGTGAAGCGGGCGGTGAAGCTTCTGAAGCCCGATCACTCACTCGAATCCGAAGAGCGGTTCCATACCGAGATGAAGATCACGGCCAAGCTGCACCACCCGAACATCGTTGAGATTTACACCGTAGGAACCTGGAGCGACCTGCCGTACATAGAAATGGAGCTCATCGACGGAATCACGCTCGAAGAGCTCGTTGAAGAAGCGGGCGGGCTGCCGCCGGAGGTGTGCACGTCCATCGGCATCATGGTGGGCCGTGCGCTCAACTATGCGCATAACCAGAACTACGTTTTGTACGGCAAGCGATACCAGGGCGTTATCCACCGCGACCTGAAGCCGGGAAATATCATGGTGGCGCGCGACGGTATTGCAAAACTCATGGATTTCGGCATTGCCAAGCCCATGACGGCCAGCATTCACACCATGGAAGGCATGGTAATGGGTACCATGCAATACCTTGCGCCCGAACAGCTCGACGGCAAAGAGGTTGACGTGCGCGCCGACCTCTACTCCCTGGGCACCGTGCTGTACGAAATGCTCACTGGCGTGCGCGCCTTTCCGGAAGAGAAACTGGGCAAGCTCGTGACGGACAAGCTGGCCAACAACTGCACGCCGCTCACGGATTTCTCGGTCAGAATACCTCCTTCACTTGTCGGTCTGGTCCACCACTGCATCAGGTACGAAAAGGAAAAGCGCATCCAGAATTCCCTGGAATTTTTGCGCGCCATCTGCCGGATTCACAAGACGCTCACGCTCAAAGCTCCCGAGCAGGTCCTCGAACAGTACCTTGCAACGAGGACGCGGGAAAAGCGTGTGGTGCGAATCCGCAGGAGGAGCATTTTTGTTCCGGCCATCCTGTGGAGCGTCACCGGCCTTGCGCTGGCGGCAGTCGCGACGCTGGTGGCGCTGCACTTTAGAGACCCGGCAATGGCCCGCAAAACGGTTGCGGAAATCAACGCCCGTTTGCAGCCGCTGATTGCAAGAATTGTTTCCGTGCGCGAGGCTGCCAATGCCCCGATCACGGGGTCCGAAGGGGCATCCGTTGATTCACTGCTTGCCTTGCAGATGCCCGCGCGGGCCAAGGACGTTGTTTCACAGATGCAGAAGATCGACGGCGCGGAAACGGACAGTCTTGTTGACACACTGCAAAAGAAGCGGCGGCTTTCCCCTGCCAACAGTCCCGGTCCGGATGCGCGCAGGCCTGCGGCCGCTTTTCCGAGGGCGGTTTTTCGCACGCCCGCAGCGGCAGCGAAGCCTGCGTTCGGCGCCGCGTCCCAGCCGCTCATGGACAGGCTTAAGCAGCAATTGCACACGTCGGATGTAATGACCCTGTTTGCGTCGGAAGTGGAGGCGGGACATTTTGCCAACGGCATTGCTCTTTACAAAATGCTTCCCGCCGGCCTGGCGGATTCGAAGAAGGCGCTCCTGTACAAGCTGCGGTCCCAGCGGGGCGTGGGCGACAACGAAGGCGTGAAGTACTTCCTGATTGCCAACGACGTCAAGGACGGAGAATTCTATCTGGAAAAGGCCCGCTGGTATTACACCTCAAAAGACTATGCCCAGGCCTACCAGTATGTCCAGCGGGCCGCCGTATCGCCGGCCCAGTTTCTGGATTCCCGCGCCTTCCGGGAGACTTTGCTGTATTCCAAGGCCCTCTGCACCAGTGCCCTGTACGATGCCGCACCCGGTGCCGATACTAAGAAAGAGGCGATGGAGGCCTGGTTCGATGTGAAATCGCTTTTCAAGACGGCTCCCGAGCACCGGTATTACGTAAAGGCGGATTCGGAAATCAGGAGGATCAGCGCAAGCGTGGCGGCCAGGTAAGCCTGCGGTTCGCCGCACCCACAAACAAAAAAGGGGCAGGCGCTACATTCGTGAAACCCTTCTTGGCATTGATTCTCGCTCTCGCGGCAACCGCCAGCTTTTCCCAGACCGCGCCCCCTGCTCCGGCTGCCTTACCCGACTCGGCGGCGTTCGATACTATTGCGGGCGATCTGCCGTCTCTCGTGGCGCCAAAGAAACATGCTTACTTCGTTGCCGGAGACATTTACGTGCCGCAGGGAAAGACGGTTGAAATCGCCGCAGGGACAGTGCTCTGTTTCAAGAATTTCACCGGGTTGCACGTGCAGGGCACGCTCATTGCCAAAGGCGTCAAGAACACGCCGGTTGTCTTTACTTCCGAGCACGACAAGGACTACAACAAGCGCAGCACGGTGGACGCGGCTCCCTACGACTGGAACGGCATTTACATCCACGAAGACGCGATCGGCACAGAGCTCTCCTATTGTGCGGTGATGTATTCCGTTGACGGTATCAATTCCCTCACCAGGTTCTTCAAGCTCACCCCCTGCGTTTTTCTGCATAACGGAAGGGCCAGCCTCACAATCCTGGGCGCGCAGTACCAGGTGACGGAAGAGCCGTACGAGTATTCGCTCACGCTCAAAGACGCGGCAGTCGCAAGCCCGCCCATCACCGTGCTCAAGGACCCTCTTGCGGCCACGCGAAACACGCTCCGGTACAGCGGCGCGGCGTACGCGGCGGGCGGCTTTTTTGCCGCGGTCGTGACCGCCACCCAGCTTGTTTCGTCGCAACGCGGCTTCTCCGCGGTGTCAAGTATGAGCAAAGATAATCTTACCCGGAATTCGGGCGCGGCCTGGGAAACGGCGAGGAACAAGAGGAACAACGATCTGGCGAATCTTATAGTGAGCTGCGGCGTGATGGGAATAGGGGTGGTGGGGATTTTCTGGTCAATGAGATTCTAGGGTCGTTCTTTGTTGTTTATTTGAATTTTGTTAGTTTGTGAAGAAATCAAAATTAGGGGGACCTCTAAATATTCAAAAACGCGTTTTGTCATTGCGAGCAAAGCGAAGCAATCCCGCGTTTTTGCAAAGAATTACGGGAGATTGCCACGTCGCTACGCTCCTCGCAATGACATCGTGACAATTTTTAGAGGTTCCCTTAAGAGCTGGAAAGGGCTCCGCCCTTTAGATCCCGTAGGGAAAGGGCAAGCGACATAATGGAAGGTGCGAAGCACCACTACTTTACCCTTACGAAATGAAATGAAAAAATGCCTATTGTGTCGCCCCTCCAAACCTCCCCTCGCGGGGAGGCTTTTTACGGTGGAGATGTGAGCTGGTGACTTTTCGATTTACTAATGACTTCCGCACCAGGTCCCGTTGATATGAGCCGAACAATGTCATCATCAAGAATCATTTCAACACGGCTTTTCGTCCTGCTGTCCCTATTGATTGCCTTTGTATTCTGTTCCCGCGAATACAACCCCTTCTCCGATTATGCAAACGCGGGCTTGTACATCGTTCATCAAAGCATTCACGACCGCGATACGCTGCAGATCTTTTCCACCGAAAGCCTTCAGGTGCGCGTGACCGTCAAGGAGCTTGTGGATTTGTTTTCCGTTTCGGCAAGCGCAAACCGTCTGTGGCCGGGCGCCGAATCGACCATTGTCGCGTCGCAGTTTCCCCAGGAGCCGTTCACGTTCTTCGTGTCGTTCTACGATACCGGATGGCAGTCGATTGTTACCACCGTGCACAGGACCGACGCCCGCACCGTTTCGGACACGCTCCACGTGTACCTGAAATCGCCGCTGCGTCAGGACAGCGTTGTCGCATTCGTTCGGGATACGGTTCGGCTGCGCACCCCGCGCGTGAAAGACCGGGACGTGACCTACTACTGGTCTTTTGGTCCGAGCACCAGCTTTGCGTCGCCGGTGTGCAGCACTGCGGTGGCCGCGACATCCGCCTTCTACTTTGGAACAGGCAGCGTGTGGGTGTGGGACGGCAGGCACCTGTCGCCGGCCGACAGTTTTGTCTACTATCTGCGCGACACGGTAAAGCCCTCCATAGTGTGCGTCAACGAGGAAATCGCGCGCAACGACACCATTTTCACGAGCGATTCGATTTTTACTCTCAGGGTCCGCATAACGGACGACCTCGGTCTGGGCGTTGACTCTGCATCCGTCAACGGGGTTGCGTTCGACGGTTCCTCGGGCGGCGTCTACTACAAACTGTTCGACAAAACCTACCTGCATCCTGCGGCGAATGCGCTTGCTTTCCAGGTTTTCGCACTCGACAATTTCCGCAGCGCCAATATCGCGCAAAAGACATACTGGCTCGCTTTTTCCGCAGCACTACCCCATGTCAAGAAGGTATCTATCGTGGTGGTGTCGCCGGCGGCCGACACCATAACCGTCAACACGACCCTGTATCCCGTGTCGGGCACGGTGGTCAACAACTCCCTGGATTCGCTCGATCTCTCGGTGTATCTGTCGGCCAACGGAAGCATCAACCCGCAGGTGCTCCAAATCACCGATGCGTCGCCCGCATGGGAATGGCCCGTTTCGCTCAAGCAAGGTCAAAATCCGCTGCGCATTGTCGCCATGGACAACCGCACCGGCACCACGCTCGACGAAAAGGACCTCCTGCTTGTCTACGCCCCCAACGCCCCGGACTCGGTTCCGCCTCGCATCCTGAGTGTGTTGGCGAACGGCGAGCCTGCCCAGGGCGCGTTCACCAACCTCCCTTCTGCGGCGCTGGCAATCGAGGCAATCGACGACGGCACCGGTATCGACACGCTCTTTGTGAACGGCGCAGCCGTTGCCGCGAGCGGCTTCTGGTACTACGACACGGTGCCGCTTGCGCATGTCCCGTCGGGCAACCAGGTGGCGATCAGGGCTGTTGACAAAAGGCAAAATACGGTGCGCGAAGCCGCGGTGATTTTCCGGAACAACGCGCCGATTATTCAACGGTTCCCGGCTTCCGCGTTTGTGCATGCAGACAGCACGTGCCACGACACGATCCGGGCCATTGACCCGGACAACGACACCCTGCTTTTTCAGCGAACCGCCGGTCCGGCCGGTCTTGCGGTTGACCATAGCGGCGCAATCGCATGGACGCCGTCGGTGGCGGATACCGGCGTGCATTCCATAACGATCCGCGTATTCGACGGGTATCAGCCGGTGTTTGCAACCTATACCTTATATGTTACGCTGCCGGGCCAGGCTCCGCCAAAACCCGTTCTGTTCGCGACCCGCGCCGAGGATTTTCCCCTGTATCTTGTGGCGGGCAGGGATTCGGTTCACACAATCCTCAAGGTTGCCCAGGGAACCGGCATTCGGCCGTTCCTGTTCTCGGCGCGCATCGTCGGCAAGAAGGGACTGCTTCTCGACAATACGACCGACTCCGCCCTTTCCTGGACGCCCGCGCTCAGCGACACGGGCTACAACCAGATAATTGCAATTGTCAAGGACCAGTTCCCGAGCACCGACACCTTGTATCCCCGCATTCTGGTGGTACCGCCCCAGAGGCCGTGCTCGATCTCGGTGTCGTACGACGCCGACACGGTGCAAAACGGCGCGGTACAGCTGAGCGAGACGCGACAGCCGTTTACCATGGTGTTCCATGTGAAGGATCCGGACAATCCGCTCGTTGGCCGCCACAGGGTGACGCTCTTTGAATCCATTTCGCACACGGCAACCAACTTCGATTCGGCGCTCGTCGATACCTTTGTGTACACCGTTGACCCGGCTATTTTCACCGGCTACGATACGATCGTGGCCACAGTAAGCGACGGCGTGAGCGCCGACACGATCCGGGTGAGGCTGTATTTCGGCCTGCCGCCCGACACGCCGGCGGCGGGCTTTCCCCTCAACTTCGCTGTTGTCAATTCGTTCAATCCGACAATTGTGTTCTCCGGCGGCGATCCCGACAACGATTCGCTCGCCTACGACCTTTATTTCGGCAACAACCCGCTGTCGCTTTCCCTTATCGCTACCACGCCGGATACCGCCGCAACCGTGAACGGGCTTGCCGCAAGCACAACCTACTTCTGGAAGGTGGTGGCCCGCAATTGGAAATCGCAGACCGCGAGCCAGGTTTGGCAATTTACGACAGGGAAGCTAGATTGACCGGCAGTGCGGCAATTGCGTTTTTGCAGGATTAGTGCTATCTTTAAGCTGGTTGCGTGTTCTAGACAACAAGAGGCGTTTTGGAATGATTGTGCTCGTTTCAGGTATACTCGCCGCCAGCCTCACGGCTTGCGGCTGGCTCTTCTTTGTGTACAGAAAGGAAAAGAACAAGGCCGGCTATTTTGAACGAGCGCTTGATGCAAAGAACCAGCGCCACGACACCACGATAACCGAAAAGATAACGCTGAGCAAGAAGCAACTCGAAACTGCATTCGACGCCATAACCGATCTCATTTGCGCGCTGGATTCCGACCTTCGCATCACCAGGGTAAACAAGAGCTACGCCGCGTTCGTCGGCGTGCCGATTCCCAAGCTTTTGGGCAGGCATTGCTGGGAGGCGTTCTGGAGCCGGGCCGAGCCGTGCGACCACTGCCCCGCGCAAATGACCTTTGCAACGGGGAAGCCCGTGCTCAAACACCAGATCAAAATGCCCGACAAAGACCGCCCGCGGTATTTTACCGTTGCGACATACCCGGTGCTCGACGCCGCGGGCAAGCCGCAGAATGTCATTGAACATATTCGCGACAGCACCGACGAAAAAGTGATCCTCGAACAACTCATTCGCTCGGAAAAGCTTGCCTCCATCGGCACCATGACCGCAGGCATTGCGCACGAGATGATCAATCCGCTGTCCGGCATATCCGGCACTGCGGGCAACATGCTGCAGATGCCCGGCAAGTACGGGCTTAACGAAAAGGGCGTTGCCCGCGTTACCGCGATCCTGGACGCTTCCTCGCGCGCAAGCGCCATTGTAAAGGACTTGCTTCACCTGTCCCGCAAGGAGGACGGCACATCGATGCTCACGGATGTCAATAGTCTGGTACTCAAGGCCGTGGAGGCGGTGCGGCTCAAGGGTTTCCCGTCCCTGGAACACAAGATCAACCTTGACACTGCGCTTGCCCGGGTGCTCTGCGACCCGACCAAAATCCAGCAGGTTATCATTAACCTCGTGACCAATGCGGTGCAATCGGTGCTCGAAAAGAAGTCGAATCTCGCGCGCGAACACCGCTCATTTTCCGGGCTTATTCTTATATCGACGCAAACCGAGGACGACAAGGTCCGCGTCGACATTTCCGACAACGGCACCGGCGTTGCCGACGACATAAAAGGGAAGATCTTCGACCCGTTCTTTACGACACGGCCCCCGGGCGAGGGCACAGGGCTTGGGCTTTCCATCTGCCAGAAGATCGTCGACGAGCATCAGGGACGTATTTTCTTTGAAAGCACCGAATCGCTCACCACGTTTTCACTCTTGCTTCCCGCCTATCGCCCGCGTCCGGAGAGCACACAGGAGCCCGCCTGATGTACAGCATCCTCATCGTCGATGACGAAGTGTCGATTCGCACCATGCTGCTCGATTATCTCGAAGGAACGTACGAGGTGATCACGGCGGAAAACGGCGAAGCAGCGCTTGCTTTGTGCGAGCAGCGGCCGTTCGATATGGTGATATCCGACATCAACATGCCGGGCATCAAAGGCCCGCAGCTCCTGGCGGAAATCAGGCGGTTGTATCCGGCGACCCACACGGTGCTTATCACCGCGTATAACGTGGACGATTATGTCCGGCTGGCGCGCAGAAGCGGAGTTTCGAATATCATTCCCAAAACATCGCCCTTCAATTTCGGCGAGCTCGACGCGCTGGTGAGCGGTCTGCTCAGCGGCAATATTTTCGGCCTTGCCCGGTACATGCAGCCCCAGCACTACACGCTTCTTGGAACGTTTGAAATCCGGTCGTCCCACGACGCAAAGGACGTGCGGGAGGCGGCCGTGGAGCTGCTCACCGAAAAGCTCGGCGCGGCGGGCGACATGCGCCTGATACTCGACGAGATTGTGACTAATGCCGTGTACCACGCGCCGGCATTTCCGGACGGTACCGAGAAATACGAGGAGTTTTCCGACGTCACGCTCGCGCCCGGCGAATACATACACCTGGAGTGCGGCCACGACGGGGAAAAATACGGGATTTCCATTGCGGACGATATGGGCAGGTTAACAAAGGAGACCGTTTTGTTCAAGATAGAACGGCAGATGTCCGGCGAGGGCGTGCTCGACGATTCGGGCAGGGGGCTGCACATGAGCCGGCTTTTTTCCGACCGGATGATCATCAACATTGCCCCAAAAAAGAGGACCGAAGTGATTCTCATCAATTATTTTTCGCACAAGTACCGTGGCTACAAGCCGCTGTACATCAACGAACTGTGAGGCAAGACTCACCACAGAGACACAGAGAACACGGAGAAGAAGAAAGATTAAAGATTGAAAATTAAAGATTAAAAATTTTTACTCTTGAATCTTTAATTCTTAATTGTTTTATAGGGGGTTGACTCAATGATAAACCGGTGCCGCGGCAGGAAGATCAAGCTGCAGGGCTTCAACAGTCTCACCAAGTCTCTCAGTTTCAACATTTACGACATCTGCTATGCCCGGTCGAAAGCGTCGCAGAACGACTACCTTGCCCACATCGACGAAGTGTACAATTCGAAGAAGATCCGCACAATCCTCGAAGAAGTCACCAGGATCATTGAGGCGAACATCATCAACATGTCGAGCCAGGACTACGAACCGCGCGGTGCGTCGGTGACCGTTCTCATCAACGAGGGGCACCTGTCGGTGCCGCAGGAGACCGTTGCGCATCTTGACAAGAGCCATATTTCGGCCCACACCTACCCCGAAACCAACCCGGTAACGGGCATAAGCACCTTTCGCGTGGACATCGACGTCACCACGTGCGGCACGATTTCGCCCCTGCGGGCCCTCGATTTTCTTATTGACAATTTCGATTCCGACATCGTGTTGATGGACTACAAGGTGCGCGGATTCACGCGCGACGTTCACGGCCGCAAGATTTACATGGACCACGATATCACCTCGATTCAGGATTACATTTCCGACGAGATTCTGGACATCTACAGCGCCTATGACATCAATATCGTGTCGGATAATATTTTTCACACCAAGATGATGCAGCGCAAGTTCAATCTCGAGAACTACCTGTTCGGACCCGAAAGCCAGTCGCTCACGGGGTCGGCCCGCTCCAAAATCTCAAGCCTCCTGCGCAGGGAGATGCTTGAGATTTTCCAATGCAAGAACATCTATACCTACGACGCATAACATGAATTCTTCCGGATTCCTCCGCTCCCGCAGGGCCACGCAGCACACCGAGTGGCTCAACAATAATACCGGGTTCTTCTACACGATCAAGCGGCGCCTGCAATTCGGCGCCACGAAGTATCAGACACTCGAACTCGTTGACACAAACGAATTCGGCCGCGTGCTGATCCTCGACGGCATCACGCAGGCCGCGCAGAAGGGCGAGTGCTACTATCACGAGCCCATGGTGCACCCGGCCATGTGCACGCATACCTGCCCGCGAAGGGTCCTCGTTATCGGGGCCGGAGACGGCGGCATCATCCGCGAGGTGCTCAAGTATCCGTGCGTGAAATCCGTTGACCTTGCCGAACTCGACGACGGCGTTATCGCGTTTTCGAGGAAATACCTGCCGTCCGTGCACCAGGGCGCGTTCGACGATCCCCGGGTCCGGATTCACATTACGGACGGCCGCGAGTTTGTGGAAAGGAACCCGTTGAGCTTCGACATGGTGATCATGGACATGACCGACCCGTTCGGGCCTGCAAAATATCTGTACACCAAGGATTTCTTTCTGTTGGTAAAAAAATCGTTTATCGACCGCCGCGGCGTTTTTGCCATGCACACCGAATCGCCGGTAGCGCGGCCGCGCACCTTTGCCTGCATCCAGAGCACGCTTCGGTCGGTGTTTCGCCACGTTCGGCCGCTGTATTCCTATATCCACATGTATGCGACGCTGTGGTCGATAACCGTGTCGTCGGATGTATCTGACATGACCGCCGTTTCCCGGGCCCGGGTCGACAAGAAGCTGTTGCGCTACGGCATCAAGGACCTCCGGTTTTACACGGGCCGCATCCACGAATCCAGCCAGGCGTCGTGGCCGTTGCTTGAGGAATTGCTCGAGAAACCCGCCCGAATCCTTACCGACCGGCGCCCGGACATACCCGACGAAATCGCCCACGAGTGATGTTGTGAGAATGTGGTTAAGGCGTGTTGTGCCGCCCCTACGTAACGTATATTTGATATCCTTTTTACGTTCCCCTTTCAGAAAGGCGCGCGGCAGAGCTTCTGCCCTATGGATTTTGCAAAACTGAACAAACTCGTTTCGGTCCACGGCACGCCGTCTCTTTTTCTATCGCAAAGCAGGCTTCGCGAGAGCTATCGGTCTCTGGCCTATGCTTTGCCGGGCGTGGAGCTTTTTTATGCCGTCAAGTCCAATGCCCAGCCGGAGATCATCGATATCCTCCAGCAGGAGGGCAGCCTGTTCGACATCTGCACCAACGGCGAGATCGATATCGTCAAGCAATGCGGCGTGCCTGCGGAAAAGTGCATGCACACGCACCCCATCAAACGCGATTCGGACATCCGCTATGCGCTCGATTTCGGCGTGACGCTCTTTGTCGTGGACAACGAATTCGAACTCTCGAAATTTCTCCTGTACAAGGACCGCGCCAGGCTCCTGGTCCGCATGAGCGTCCAGAACCCCTCTTGCATGGTAAACCTGTCGCACAAGTTCGGATGCGCTCCCACCCAGACATTCTCGCTTATCGAAAAGGCGCACGGCATGGGCCTTTCCGTTGCCGGCATCAGCTTCCATGCCGGTTCACAAAACGAGAATCCCCTTAAATACATCGAGGCGCTTGATTTCTGCAGGGACATCTGCCGCAAGGCCGCGCTCAACGGCATAATCCTGAACACCATCGACATCGGCGGCGGATTTCCCATTAACTACCTGAATCCCGTGCTGCCCATTCAGCGGTTCTGCCAGCCCATCAACGAATATCTCGAGCGGTACTTTTCCAACTATCGCATTATTGCCGAGCCGGGCAGGGTGCTGTCCGGGCCATGCATGGTGCTTGCCGCGCGGGTGATGGGCAAGTCCTTGCGCAGCGGCGTGTGGTGGTATTACCTTGACGAAGGATTGTACGGTTCGTTTTCGGGCAAAATGTTCGACCATGCCGACTACCCGCTTCTTGTACCACGGTCGGGCGAGACGTTCAATTCGGTCCTGGCCGGGCCGACCTGCGACTCGATAGACGTGCTGTACGAGAACATCGCGCTTCCGCAGCTTGAGATCGGCGACGTGCTGCTGTTTGATTCCATGGGCGCCTACACCACCGCGAGCGCGACCACGTTCAACGGATTTCCAAAAGCGAAAATTGTCGTTATTGACTGATAGAAATATAACAAAGATTCACCACAGAGGCACAGAGACACAGAGAGCGCGGAGATGAAGAAGTTACAAATTAGAGATTCAAGATTAAAAATTTCTAATCTTTAATTTTCAATCTTTAATCCGTTTTTTCTCGGTGTCCTCTGTGTCTCTGTGGTGAGAATTTCTTCTACCTGAAGGAATCTCTTATGGAAACAACTCCTCGGTACGAAACCGGAACCAATGCCTCTTTGTGGCTGGAGAACCTCGTTAACGGCCTCGCCGGCATTTCCATCCGCGCAAAGCACGCCCTGTACTACGGCGCCAGCCCCTTCCAGAAGATCGAAGTGTTCCACACCTACGCGTTCGGCAAGGTACTTGTGCTCGCCGACAACATAGTGCTTACCGAGCGCGACGAATACATCTACCACGAGTCGATCGCGCACCCGGCCATGAACATGCACCACGATCCGCGCCGTGTGTGCGTCATCGGCGGCGGGGACGGCGGGGTGCTGCGGGAGGTGCTCAAGTACAAGGACGTGGACACCGCCCTCGTGGTCGAAATTGACAAAATGGTCAAAGAGGCGGTCGTGGCCCATTTCCCCGCGCTCGCAAAATCGTTCGCCGACAAGCGGAGCCGTGCCGAATTCGCCGAAGGCTGCTCGTACCTGACGAAATCGAAGGAACTGTTCGACGTGATCCTCGTTGATTCCTATGATCCGGGCGGGCCGGTGCAGTCTCTGGAAACCACCGATTTTTACAAACTCGTGTACGACCGGCTCGACAAAGGCGGCATCGCGGTGTTCCAGACCGATTCACCCACTATCCGGGGCGAGTACCTGCGTTCAACGGTGGCCACAATATCGTCGCTTTTTAGCGCATTCAAGTTGTATACCTGTACCATGCCCTCGTTCCCCGAGGGCATGTGCAGCTTCGTGATTTGCGCCAAAGACGGTGCTGATCTTGATAAATTCAACGACAAACGGTATTCGTCCGTTGCCAAGCGCTGCCATTATTACAATGCAGACATTCACCGCGGCGCGTTTCTGCTGCCGGAATATATCAAGAAAATAATCGCCTAAGTCCAGCACCTCACCCTATCACCCCGCCCTTCGGGCACCCCTCTTCCCCTCTCCTTGCCAAGGAGAGGGGAAGAGGGGCTGGGGGAGAAGGGGTGAGGTGTGAGACGGAAGAAAGATCCTCCATGCCCAACCCTGCAAAGACCGACTTCGAAATACACCCTCTCCTGAAGAATCGCTACAGCCCGCGTGCATTTCTCGACAAGCCGATCGAATCTGCCGTGCTCCGGCGGATTTTCGAGGCAGCCCGATGGTCTGCCTCGTGCCGCAACGACCAGGAATGGTTCTACGTTGCGGGGATAAGGAACCAGGGCCCTGCATTTGAGCGAATATGCTCCGTTCTCACCCCGAAGAACCAGGAATGGGCCGCGCACGCGGCCATTCTCGCGATTCTGTGCGGACGCGTGACCTTTGCCGACGGCACGACGCCCAACAAGTGGCATGCCTACGATTGCGGCCAGTCCGCGGCCCACCTTACCTTTCAGGCCGCGGCCGAGGGAGTTTCCGTGCATCAGATGGGCGGATTCGACGCGCAGAAAGCGATAGCCGAGCTTTCTGTTCCAGGCGGATTTCTGCCCCTTGCGGCTATCGCCATGGGCTATGCCGGCGATCCCGCTTCGCTTCCGGAACAACTTTCCAAATGGGAAGTTGCGCCGCGAACACGGCGGCCGCAGGCTGAGTTTGTGTTTGACGGCGCCTGGGGCAAGGCGCTGGAGTGATATGGGCGGTTCGAGCATATGAGCACCTTCAACAAATCAAGTTTTTACGACTCCTTCCCTGCATTCCGCGCCATCCCATCCTTAGCATTATAACCGCACCTGCGCGCAGATCTGACACCAAAGGCCGCCGGCAAACCTAAAAAAAAAGGCTTTTCTGGTCTTTAGGGGAACCACAAGATGTGGTGTCGCATCAGTCAAGTTGCGCTCGCCGCGGCTTTGCCTCTGTCCCCGATGATTTACAAGGCATAAGCACGATCTCCGTAGTATTGACGATTAGACCCAATTCACGTAACGCATTGCTTTATATAGAGTTTGATGTCGGCGACAGGTCCGGCGAGCGTCAAACTACAATAGGTTGCGCTCTTCCGGCAAAAACGCGCTGCTGAAAAAATAGTATTATGAATATGTTTTATTTTTCTATTGACATTCTTTCAAGTTGGCCATATAATTACATTTGCTTAAGCGCTTAGATTGAAGTACTAGAAACGCGCAGCCTAAGAAAAAGTCACCGAACGCATGAAATCAACCAAAAGATATTCGGGGAAGCCCATCAAAGAAGGGGGTGAACGGTAGCAACAAAAACACACAGCAGTGCGCAATCGCGCGAGAATGATCAGAGGTCTTGTTTTTGACATTTCACCCAAAGGAGAGACTCATGAATACGCTCAAAAAAATGGCAATCGCCCTTTCAGTCGTCGCAGTAGTGGGAGCCCCGATAATGGCCGGACAGTATGGAGGTTGGAGGTAACATTCCTCTCGTGAGCACGATTGTCGGCGTCGGCGTGCTGTCCCTGGACCTTAGCAGCCCGGGCAACATGGTGAATATCGCCGCATTCATTGTAAACGAGAATGATGCAAGTTTCACCGTGAACTGGACTCTTGGAAATCAGGGCGTTTTTAAGACTTCCGGCGGGCAATCAATCGCAATGTCCGATGCGTCAATCGTGGAAGGCCTGGCAACCGGTACCGGCAGCTATGTTGCTGGAACCGCCCTTGCCCGCAAGTTTATCAAAGGCACACCGGAGAAAGTCCTCACCGCCGCAGAGATTACCGCTGATGCTGATGGAACACTTACAGGCGATCTGAATGCAGTTGCCGGCCTCACCTGGACCGACAACCAGACAGCTGCGACCATCGATGATGAAATCTTCTTGAATGCGTCCTGGGCTACCAACAAGACCGCGTTGTACGGGCTGTATCTGGAAACAATTACCTACACTATTGTTGCGAACTAAACCGTTCAGCCTAGTCCAACTTTCAGTAAAAAGAGGGCATCATGCCCTCTTTTTTTTATGCTCTTGTAAGTTCGCTGTCCGCATTTATATAATTGATATGTTGTTAAATGACGCGGGGCTCACCCCGGTCTTGGCCCAGGGTTTGTTGAACTCACGCATCTTCCGGGCGGGCGTGTTCGCGTGCGCCCCAAGCCCTTTGAAGCTGCGGAACAATCTTCGGAAACTGAAGCATGCGCAGGGATTCTCTTGCCTTTTGCATACTGCTAGCGATTGTCTCGTCCGCATATCCGGCCGATACCCTATATCATCATCAGGACCCCGGATTCCTGAATGACCTGGAATGGCAGTCAAACACGACCCTTGATTTCACCGGCCCAGGCTCCGATCAGCCCATTGCAACGTTTGTCGTCAACAGCAATGCCGCGGCGGGATTCCAGATAACCTTTCAATTTACAAACGGTGGAATATTCAGCAGCGGCACGGGAAGCGGGATTCCCATGGCATCACTCACGCTTCACTATGTAAGCGGCACCTTGGGTAGCCAGCTCACTCAGTTTGACCAGGGCTACAACATCCTTCAGGTCGTCACTCAGCCCGACGCCCAATACGTCTGGAACCCGGCCCAGAGCGCCAAACCGCAAACAAAGACGGTGAATTATATCTTTCAGTTGAGGGCGAGTTGGAACACTCCCGTAAGAATGCTCAAGGGCATATATTTGGAACGGATAAAAGCAACCATTGATACGACACAATAGTGGCGAACCATAGGGAAAAGGGGCAAAATGAGAACGCGAAAAATCACGGGGATCGGGGCATTGGCGGTTCTACCAAGTCTATTTCTGTCTAGTCCGGTTTTTGCGGGGTATTCCATGGCGCCCCTGGTGACGATCCTGGACCCTTCGGCCAACAACACAAGCGCGGAAGTCGTTATAAAATCCGAGAAGGGCGATGCCAAAATTCCTCTGGCCATAGAACTAAAAGTTAAAGGCCGGGAAGTGTCGCTTGACGGCTCGACGGTCCTGTATCACGACGACAAATCCGCGAGTAATTTTCTGGTATATCCTTCTCAGATCGTGCTCATGCCTGGTGAAAGCCATCGGGTCCAGATAAAGTGGGTCGGCGACGCCATTCCCAAGAAGGAATTTTCGTACGGTCTCATCGCGGAACAGGCGCCTGTCAAGCTTGGCGACGAGGACAAGCCTCGCACAAGGGCCGAAGGCAGGCTCATCATTCTCGCGAGGTACGAGGGCATTATCCTGGTGCAGTGCAAAGGCTGCAAACCCAACGTTGTGGTTGATTCGGCGGGGCCCATGCCGGATTCATCGGGCAAAACGCGTTTATCGGTCCTGCTCAACAATACCGGCAGCGCCAGGCAGATGTTGGCGGGAATAAAGCTGCAAGTCACACCTGTTGACAAAGACGGAAAGATCCTCATCAATCAGGCCGTTGTGTACAGGCCCGTGATTCCTGATGTTCAGACGCGGCAGAAACTCTATGCCGGGTTTCGCCGCCGGCTCGTCATTCCCTGGCCCGAAAATGTTCCCGTGGGGCCGGTGAAGGTGACCGTGATGTTCGAGCAGGAGAAGGAATGACCGCCCGTGTCCCTGGCGCTCGTTCTTGCCGAATCTGCCGGGGGCCGACGGCATCCCTTGTCCTTCGCGCATTCCTGCTCGCTGTCCTCACGGCAGTCCCTCTTTCGGTTTTCGCGCAGAAAAACCCGCAATCATCGCCCGCCGCCGCGAAGGACAGCGTAGGCGGGGCATCTCAGCTGTCCCACGGCAAAGACACGAGCGTGCAGGCCGCTTCTCCCCCTGCTGTGGAATCGGACAAGCGCCGCATGGAAGAGATATTTACAAATAAGAGCCGCGAACAGCTCTACCAGGAGTATTTTCACACCGCCCCGCCCAAACAACCCAAGCAAATTCAGGCAACGCTCGTTGTCAACGAAGTGACCGACGGCCTCATAGACCTGGTCTATTCCGAAGACCGGCTTGATTTCTCAATGCCCGCGGCTCCGATTGTCAAGACGATGGCCGAAATAGTGAAACCTGATTACCTGGATGAGGTGAAGGAAGGCATCGATTCCAGCGAAAGAATCACCCGGAAGTTTCTCATGGCCAATCTGGGGATTCAGGTGACCTACGACAATCAAGCTTCTCAGGTAACGATCGTTGTTCCGGCTGCGTTCCTCAAGAAACAGATCAATGAAATCAACGGTACGTACCGGGAAAATCCCTATTCGGTGGAAACCACAAAACCGGACTTCGTTTCCGGGTTCCTTAATATTCAGGCCGACCAGAAACTGAGGTTCTATCAGGTTCTTTCAAAGGATACTGCCGGTTTGCTGAGCAGCATGACCCATGAACCCGTCCGCCAGCCGGTGTATTCAAATTTCGACGGCGCCATCAATGTCGAGCACGGCGTCCTGGAGGGCACTGCCCTGTTTCAGGAGGACAACAAGCCGGTTTTTGAGCGCCAGGACATGCGCCTCGTTTATGATTTTCCCAGGCAAAGCATACGGCTTTCCGCAGGGGACCTCCAGTACTTAACGTTTGGGTATATGTCAAGCGTTCGCATGGCGGGTCTGGGCATTGCCAAGGATTTTTCCCTCCAGCCTTACGTCCTCACGTATCCCGTGGGTGAGTATCAGTTTTATCTTACCGAGGCGTCGCAGGCCGAGATATGGGTGAACGACGTCATGGTAAGCAAAATTATTCTTCAAGCCGGAACCCACGATGTGCGGGGTTTTCCGTTCTCCACCGGCAACAACAGGGTCAAAATCATTTTGACCGACTTTTCCGGACGCACGCAGACGATTGAGTTCAATTTCCTGTATCAACAGGCCCTGCTTGCAAAAGGGCTTGCCGAGTATTCCTTCAATGCCGGCTTTCCCCAGACCACACAGGAGCATTATTCCTATTATTTCGACGAGCCATCATTATCGTGCGCCTATCGACAGGGACTTACCAACAGACTCACCTTGGGAGCGTTCGCCCAGGCGTTCTCCCAGGGAGTCGCCGCGGGAACATTTTCGCACGGCATCGGGTCCGCAACATTTGTCCAGGACAGCAGTCTGGAACCTTCGATACGGTGCGCCGTTTTAGGAGGCGACGCACTGTACGCCATTCCCGTGGGTACAATTGAGCTGGGCGCGGCAGGAAGCTACGGGAAAGGCCAGGGGCCCGATGCCGCGGCTCGCCTCACCTTTAACTACATGTCGGACCTTTTCAACAATCGTACCGGTACAAACAAGAAGAACGCGCTTAGGCTCAGCGCGCCGATTACCTGGACGACTCAAGTGGAATACCTCGGCCCTAAATTCTTCAATGATCCGCGGAATTCTCGGTACACACTGGACCGCGAAGGTTTGGACCTTTCTTCCAGTATCAACCTGTCGTTGGCCGACCAACTTAATATCAGCGCCGGCGGCAGATTCTACTTCCGGCGCGACACTACCAATTTCTTCGATTTGACCCTGACCGCCAACAAGACTTGGCTCAGGAATTTGCGGGTCAGCGCGTCGTTGGGACTTGCCTCGGAAGTGTATTCGACACGCGCCAATCCCTATGCCATGCTCAGCCTTTCGTATACCTTCCGTAATGGAAACAATGATTTCTTCGCCAACGACGCAATCACAAAGCAGCCGTTGCCGACCGCGGCGCAATTATCGCAGACCGGTACGTCCGCCACCCAGGCCGAGTGGGGAAACCATGCGGGCCTGAGCTGGAATTACGATGACCCTACGCCGAGGCCGGAAAAGCCCACCGCTTCGGTAAGCACCGATTTTGATCAGGATTTGAACGACTACAACGCAAGTTTGGGATATACATGCAACCAGGGAACGGTTCAGATCCAGCACGACGTTAACGAACCCCTGAACTCGGGCGCCGATTACCTGCGCCATCAGACCGACATAACCCTCAAGACTGCATTGGTTTGCACAGACAAGGCAGTCTGCCTTTCCAGGCCGATTTACGGCGGCGGATTTGTTCTTGCCAAGGGCGTTAAAAGCCTGAGCGACGACAAGATCATGATCAATCCCAACCCGCAGGGGTATGATGCCACCACCACTATTTTGGGGCCGGCCGTGCTGCCGCTCTTTGAGTCGTACGATTTGAAACGAATAAGGGTTGAGCCACAGAACCCGTCGCTGGGCTCCGTGACCGAAAAGAATGCATTTACCTTGTTCCCTCAGTACAAGAGCGGGTTTTCAATCGCGGTCGGCTCGGACAAGAAGATCCTTGTCACGGGACAACTGCTTGATTATGACGACAGCTCCTTTGCGTATCAGGCCATAACGATAATAAGGGTTGGAGCCAAGAAGCCCGATTCCGTCAGTACCTTCACCAACGGCGCCGGTCGTTTCCAATGCCTCGGCGTCGTGGCCGGTACCTACGAAATTCTGGCTTCAGACAGCACAAACCGCGAACCGATCACTTTTAAGGTTCCCAAGACCTCCAAAGAATTCTGCAGCATCGGGCAACTCAAGTTCTCTACGGAAGAAGGCGGCGCGGCTCCCGACAGGAAGGGTGCACACCAGTAGACAGCGCAATCGCATGGGCCAAGCATCGCGCCGGAATTCTTACCTTTGCACAAGCGGACAGCTCGTCTGGCGCCGTCAAGCCCCGGGCCGCCGAGCCGGACACGTCCGAACCGGGCATCACGATACCGGACACCACAAAATCCGGCGACACGAAAAAGAGCCTTGACATAAAGTAAGGTCGGTGAATGAAAAGCGAAGGGAAGGCACCTGAGGCTTTCAGGGGTGAGGCTCTTGCCGATCAGGTGACTGTTGTTCCTCGGTTGGCCTCCGTCATCCGGGGCAAACACGTACGCATCCTCGTCACCGGCGTCACGTCCATCCACGGCTGGCCGATTTTCAAGAAGCTGAAGTCCCTCGTGCCCGCGGATCGCCTGTTCGGCATCCGCCCCCCGCAGACGAGGATTCCCCCCGACGTCAACGTGACTTCGGTGTGCATGACCGATGCCGCCGCGCTCGCCGAAATACGCGATGCGTTTTGCCCCACGCACATAATCCACGCGGCCGGCGTATGCGACCTTGATATATGCGAGCAGCGTCCCAAATACGCGCACGACATCAACGTTGGCGGCGCGAGGAACATCGTGAACGTCTTCTCGGAAACGTGCGCCATACTGTATCTGAGCGCCGACCTCGTTTTCTCTGGCCACAACCCGCCGCCTGCCGGCTATGGCGAAACAGACGACCCCGACCCCGTGAGCGTCGTGGGCGTCACCTACCTTCTTGCGGAACAGGAAATCCGCCGCGCGCCGCGCTGGTGCATCGTGCGGCTGGGGCTGCCCATGGGCGACTCGATTAAGGGTGAAAAAGGCGCCGTTGATTTTATAGAAGGCAGGCTCAGGCGCGGACTCCCCATGTCGCTGTTTCACGACGAATGGAGAAGCTGCATCGATTGCGACGAGCTGGCCGATGCCGTTCTCGCCCTACTTGACAAAGGCGCAAGCGGCCGGTATCACCTTGGCGGACCCCGGGCCGTGAGCCTGTACGAGATCGGCGAGCGGATTCTGCGCAAGGGAAATTACCGTGCCGAGGCGCTTAAGAAATGGTCACGCCATGACGACGTTAACGGACCGCCGAGGATAGGGAACGTGCATCTGAATTCAGCGAAGACGGAAAAGGAAATCGGGAGAAAGATCAGGGAGTGGGTGCTGTAACCCCGCTGGAGATCAAAGCACCCGCACAGTCATTGCAAGAAAATGGCACAAATTCTACCGGAGAGTACCGTGATTTCACGGTACTCTCCGGTCACACGCGCAATCTGCTTTGTTCAAATACCGTTAGAAACCGGTATTGCTGAAATCCCCGTTTGCATAATGCCAGTAAATTGTATGTTGATTTGAGAAGTGATATATCCCGTTAGCATACGCATAGGTGTATTTGTTGGCCCCATGGGTTGAAAAATCACTTGCCACGCTGGCAGAAACAGCCAGGGAAAGGTACTTTACCGGGTGCGTTATCATGTAGTCGATAAAATATGCTGTTAAAGTAAACATGGGGTACCACGTGTTAAAGTAATTCTGCTGGAATTCAGCTCCGTTGCCGAAGTCTGCTTTGGAGAACGAGACCTTTTGATACGCATTCTGGTACGGAATGGTGACTCCCATGGGAACTGCCAGGTGGACATTCGTGCCGGTATACCCCCAGTTTTCACTGTTTTTGTACTGTGAGTCCCAGTTAAGCGAGCCAAACGCATCCGACACGATGATTCTGGTCTGAATTTTCGTGTCGTAATTTATACTCACATCATCATAATGGATATTGTACGTAATGGAATCAATGACGAACGCCTGATCGACCTGCGCATCCCTGCCGGACAGCGTTGGCGCGGCTGTAAAAAAGTGCATGGTTCCACTTTCATTGGAGGTGGCGATGAAATACGCGTAATAATAGTCCCTTTGAAGAGTGGAATCTGTGAACGTTGATGTTGTCTGATCAAGTATACGGACCACGGTGAAAGAATTCTGATTGCCGTCCTTTCCCGTCACCGTATTTCCAACCTGAAGATTCAATGTGCCGTTACCCGCATCACCAAGATCGTTGGCTGTCTTGATCGCATCGATTGCCCCATTGCCGCTCGGGGCCGCAAACGTTTGTGTTCGCAGGAGATAGACCTGCGCTATTCTGCTGTCCATGGCCTTGATTTTGTCGAAATCGATGGTGATGTTCATCGCTTTCCATGTCAGGTTTTGCGATGGTTTGGTTACGGCGAATTGGCTGACGGTGTCGGTCACCATGGCCAATCGTCTGGAAATTCCACCAAGGATGACCTTCTTGGTGGAAGTTCCGTTCTTGGAAACGGCAATAATCTGCATTTGATTGTTGCCGAGCGGCATGTCAACGGTGTCATTGTAGGCACCGGTATTGTCCGGGGTAAAGATTCTCGTTGTATCTTTAGGGTTCGTGCCGGTGCTGCAGATAACCGTGACGCTGTATACCGGATGGATAAACTTCATGGAAATTGCTGTATTGCCACGGAAAATTTGATTCACCGCAACGGCGGTGTTCGAATCGGTAATCTGCATCGAATCCACCCACGCTGCGCCCTGAAAAGGGGTCAGCGTTATCCGCGAGAAAGACACAAAACTGTCAAGCGGACTTACCAACGGCGTCAACGGGTCCGGGTCTTCAAAATCATTCAGGCCGTCGCCGTCGGTATCTTTCAGTTTCGGATTTGTCTTCCACAATACGCCGGGCGGGTCCGTAGCCCTTCTCCAGCCCATAAACTCGTCTCTGTCCGAAATGCCGTCACCGTCGGTATCGATTTTTTTGGGGTCTGTTCCAAGAACTGCTTCAAGACGATCGGATACTCCGTCACCATCCTGATCCGCATCGTAGAGGCAGGTAAGAACATCCGCCTGTCCGACCTGCACGGTTGCGGGATCATAACTTCCCAGGCTTGTGGAAAAAACTTCCAATGAATCGCCCATTTGACAGACAACACTCCATACGCCCTTCGGCAATGCTCCGTTCTTGAGACTGTCGATTGCCGTGATGCCGTAGTTTCCGTTTGTGTCTGTGCCCAACACCGGCTTGACACCCGCCATTTCCAGGACCTGCTTGAGTGTGGCAGGCAGGTAGCGGTCCAGATATGAGGTATAGAAATCATTATATCTGCAACGGGAGGCAACTCTTTTCTTTATGACCTTGTTGGACGAGGCCGTTCCGAAATCGACAATTACCTGGGACGTTCTTTTGTAGACGTTTGTCATGATCGTGTCGATTCCGCCCAGCGATGTTCTGAAGCTGATGTTTGTGAGCTGGGCAACCAGCCCGCTGGATTGCCTTGCAATTTCGTCAAGAAGGTCCGGATTATTTATGGTTGTTGTGAACGTGCGAAGCGTGGTATTTGAGCCTGGTTTGGAACTGACGTAGATGTCGGTGCTTCCGCCGGTCACACTCAGTTCTCCGATGGCAGTGCTTATCGTACTGCCGGTGCTTGTCAATCGCAGTTTGGGATCAACAAGGGTAAAATCCTGCCCGCTGTTGTTTATGAGCGTTACATCCATGCTTATCGTTCCGCCCGTAATGGTGACATCATTGCTGGTGGCCGTGTTCTGGGCCTCACTCCAATTCTTACTCATTGACGTGGATTGGTCGCTGGTCCACGTCTGGGTGAAACCAGCCCCAATCGTTGTTGTAATGCTCCCGCTTACTTTGAACCCGCTTTCCTTGCCAATGGAGGCTTCTGCTCCGAGCATCACGGCAATTGAGGCTGTTGCATTGACCTGCTGCTGTGAGGAATAGTCGCTGGTATTGGAATACTCCCCGCCTGTGGAGATATCTTTCTCGTTTGAACTTCCTATTGACTTGGAATAGGTGGCGGTTATCACGGGGTAGTTGTTGGCGACAAAGCTGATGTCCGGGAAATCGGCAATAAGGGGGTTCGTATTGTTCTTGATTTCCTCATAATCGGTCACTCCGTCACCGTCGCAATCCGCGAGCTCGGCATCGGTGAAATACACGTACCGCTCTTCAAAGTTCGTAAGACCGTCACCATCATTGTCGTTGGACGGATCGAGAATGACCATCTGCATCCCGTTGGCCACATACTTTGAGCTGTTGATATTATCGCCATAATCGTACACCCGTATTTTTCTCTTGCTGGTGACGTCACCGACTACCTTGGTGATGATCAGTGTATCAATCGTCAGAGGCGCGTCCTTGGCCTTGTGCAAAGCAGGCGCCTTGGGCTCGTTTTGCTTCTCGCTCGGCGCAATGACTCCTTTAAAGTTGTTTCTGCAGAAAGAATTGTACTTGAAGGTCTTGACCAGTCCCTCTGTTCTGAATGAAATGACATAAATCCCGCCTGCCAACCAACTGCTGTTCTTTGCAATGGATAAGAAATGGTCGCCTTGATCAAGGGTGTTTCTGTAACGATAGACACACACTCCTTTGACTGAATAGATGTCGTATTCCACGATACCGCTCTTCCCGAGTGTAAAGTAGATTACGTTGTCGGATAACTGCGGCGAGAGAAAGTGCCTTTGCGCGAGGGCACCGGTTCTCCTGACGGACATGCCCGAAAAGGAAAAAGCGCCTGCCGCATCGGTGGAATCATGCATGTTCTGGTTTACCAGGAACACGTCCGCACCGGTAAGGGGATTGTTGTTGTCGTCTATGAGTTTTCCCGTAAGAGCCCCGAGGGTTGCGAAATGAAGCCCGGCAAGAACCATGGCGCTGCACATAAAACGTCGTCTGATCATTCTGTTGCTCCTTTAAATTGGGTAGGGCGGAGAGAATGTGGAAGCGCCTTATTATATATTGCCAAAAATCCTTTTACCAGGGAATTTTTATTACTTGTGAAGTATTTCCCATCATCGTGCTTATGGTTTGCGCAGCATTCGGGATTGATGCCCTTGTCAACCAAGTGCTGGCGTCGGATTGGGTGGTGCGATTTACAGGCTGTTCACGACATTCTGCGTTCAAATTTTATGAACGTTATTTATAGCTGAGCTTTGCAATATTGCCCGAGTTAGTATATCTTTCTTATGAACGCAGGCAAAAGAAGAGGAACCTGATGCCGGTTGTCTACGAATACACCAATTATCGGACTTTCCTGAAGGATTTCTATCTCGACAAAAAGGAGAAGAAATCCAGCTTCTCGTATCAGTGCTTTGCCCGGAAGGCCGGCTTCAAATCCAAAGCGTCGCTGGCAAATATCACCACCGGCAGGCAATCGCTGTCGATGAGCCGGATATATGAAGTGGCTCGGGCTGCGGGACTGGGAAAACGGGAAACCGAATATTTTGACGCGCTGGTCCGTTTTAACGAAGCAAAAACAGTTGAGGAAAAGGAATTCCATTTTGCCCGCATGCGGAGCCTGGCGCAGAAAAGTTCGGCCGCACGGCTCATGGACTCACAATTCGAATATTATTCCACCTGGTATCATTGTGCGATCCGCGAACTGGTCACAATGGCCGATTTCAAGGATGATTTTGCAGCGCTGGCCGCATCGGTCGAACCTCCCATTACCACGGCGCAGGCAAGAAAATCGGTGGAATTGCTTGTCAAGCTTGGCATGCTGAGAAAGTCTCCCGCCGGAAAGTATTTTCAAACGGAGAAACTCCTGTCCACCGGAGACGAGGTGAAGTCGCTCGCCTTGCAAAAATACCATCAGGAGCACCTTCGGCTTGCCGCGGAATCAATCAGCAGGCACGAGCGCTCCATCCGCGACATATCATCGATTACGGCCGGACTTTCGCAGCAGGGGCTGCGCCAGATCAAAATGGAAATTCAGCAGTTTAGAAAACGCCTGCTTGACATTATCGGAGCGGACGCGTCCGCGGAAGCGGTCTATCAGATAGCGTTTCAGCTGTTCCCGATATCCCGTTTGCCAAAAACCTGGGGACGCAACAATGCGTAGGACTTTGCTGGGCATTATCGGTCTGGGTGTCTTGGTGCAACTATTTCGCTGTACCAGCCCCGCGCCCCTTGCCGGAGGTGTTGAAAACGGAAACGGGTACGTATCCGGGTTCGTGTACACCGCAGACGGCAAACCTGCCGACGGCGCAATGGTCAGATTGACCCCCGTCGATTACGTACCGGCTGTCGGATTGTCAAAAAGATCGGATGTCCTTCCCTGCACCACGGACGCCCACGGGCATTACGCCGTCTATTCCAAGGTAGATTCCGGCGTGTACAATGTTGAGGCAGTGCAGGACACTGCAGGCGCGCTTCTCGATTCAGTCAAAGTAACCGGCCTTGCCGGGCAGAAGATAAGGGACGCGGTTCTCCATGCCCTTGGCGGCATCACGGGCATCAGTTTTATGCCCGGCCAGAACGACACGAGCCAGGTTCGGGTCACCATTTACATGCCGGGAACGCCCAGGTCCACCAAGCCCATGATCGGCGGCCGTTTTTCGTTTGAAACCGTTCCGGCGGGCCATTACCAGATGATCTTCGACCCAACCCTCAATTTGTACCATGTCAAGGTCCTCGATGTTACTGTTGCTCCCGGGCAGCTCCTCGATCTCGACACGGTGGTTTTGTACAGCGATTCGATAACCGGCTTGCCCAAGGTTGATGCAGGCAAGGATACAACGATATCTATGAACGACACCATCCGCCTGCACGGAAAGGCCGCAGACCCATACGGCAGAATTGTCAGAATGGAATGGGACATTGGTGCCACGGGACACTTTATAGCCACGGTCTCCGGTGACACTGCCATTTACCTCGGCGCCATCAAGGATACTGTGTTTCCATGCGTGCTTCGCGCCACCGACAACGATTCCAACAAGGTCTGCGACACGGTGAGGATAAAAATCCTTCAGGATATTCCAATATGCCATGTAACCGCCCGGGACACTATTGCCTATCCGGGCGATACGGATTTTATTTCCGTCGACTTTGCTGATACCCTTGGCACGGTTACAAAAATTGAATGGGACATCGGCGCCACCGGAACTTTTGTAAAACATTCTTCCTTGATAGTGGGAGATACGGTCATTGTTATACCCCATAGCGCCGGCCGTGTTTACAAATGCGTTTTCCGCGTCACCAACAGTGCCGGGAACACGGCAACCGACACTGCCCGGATCGCGATTGTTACTCCGGTCTTGACGGATTCCATAGTTGAAATAACTCTGCCGGTTACCGTGAACGCACCACTGTTGTTTACGGAATATTCCTCGGCAACTTTTCCCGTCGTGATGTTTAAATGGGATTTTGAAGCCGACGGTATCTGGGACGACAGCAGTTCGAGCTCCTCTGTTATTACCCACACCTTCACCACCATCGGCACAAAGAAAATCGTTTGTCTGGTGCGGGATACAAGGGGCAATACGGCAATTGATTCCATGATCGTGCACGTGGTCTCCGCCGTTCCTCCCGATACCGGAACCACGATTATCCTGCATGAAGCTGACAACCCGCACATCATAAGCTCTGCACTGGTTGTTCCTGCCGGCAAAACCCTGATTGTGGAACCGGGAGCTGTTATCTACTTGGATTCTGAGGCGACCATTCAGGTTGCCGGGGCGATTTCGGCAAAGGGAACCATCTCAAATAGGATTCTATTTTCGTGGAATCCATCCGGTACCTTCAGCCAATGGAGCTCGATAAGTATTCAGAATAATTCCAAGGGTACTTTTGAATATTGCGATTTTTCGGAGGCCGACAGGGTGATTGACATAAGTGGTTATCACAAGGATACAACGATGGTGCTGCAGTGCAATTTTGGGAATAGTACCAATGCAATCACTGGCGTATGTTGCGGAGCCCCCTGTATAATACGGCACTGCCATTTTGAAGGAATCGGGTCTCCGCTGTCTTTTAGCGGATCTGACTCCAGCTGTTCAATTATTGCCGACAGCAACATATTCATTGGATTTGGGTTGGTGATGAGCGATCATGGACATTTGCTTTTTTCAAATAATTCTTTGGATGGTCAAAACTATTCGGAGCAAGGATTATGCGTATCCGGTGTGAGCGCAACAATAATCAACAACACGATACAAAACAATGTGGTCTACGGAATTGGAATACAAGCCAGTGCGACACCCGATCATATCGGAATAATTTCCCACAATATGCTCACCAAAAATGGAGGGAATGATCCAACGAGTCCTTATGGCGGAATCTTTTGCCAAGACAGCCAATACACAATTGAAGAAAACACGGTCTCCGAAAATAAAAATGGTCTCGTGGTCTCCTGCCCCGTCTTACGATCGTGTACCAACAACAATATCCTCAACAACACCTACTATGATTTCAAGGTTCTCGCTGTTGCTAAAAGCGACATACGCGCCACCGGCAACTGGTGGGGAACATCTGATACCGCGACGATTCGAACGAGAATATTCGATCATAATAACGACAGCACGCTGGGCAACCTGATCTTCACGCCGGTCCTTACCTCCCCCGTTCCCGACGCCGGACCGCCGTAGCAGCCGGGGGATTGGCCCGAAACCGAGTCACCCAAAGACATTCTAAATTGACATACCAGAATATGGTCCTGCGCGAGCTTTGTCCGGATTTGTTGAAATTGTCCAGAAGGAAAAGGAGGAGTCCAATGAAGATCGTATCTGTTCTTATTCTCATGTATGCCCTGAGCGCAAGCGCCCAGGACATCGATTCAATTTTCGACGCGATCAAGGCCGACAGCATTGCCAGATGTGCAAGCGCTCGCGCGGAAACTTCAAAGCCGGCAAGAACCGAGGCCGTCGAACCTTCGGTCGACACCCAGGCCGTCCGAAAGGCTGTGGACAGCCTCATCCGTGTCATTAAAAGGGACAGCGCCGTTCTACGGAAGGCAGACCAAAAAATATTCCAGGGCCAGGACATCGGGCACGACAGGAAGCTGTCGGTAGAGACACGCACGGAGTGCATTGCCTTCTTGGTCGTCAAGAAGCTCCGAAGGGACGAGGATGTCGTGGATTATCTTGAAAAGCTGCTGAGGTACAATCTTGACAAAGTGACCCTGTACCGGATCATGCATCCGATTGTCCCGTCCGAAGATCAGTATTTGTGCGCGGCATATCTGCGGAAAACAAAAACCGAAAGCGCGAAAATCCAGGCCATTATAGACAGGCTGGTAGTGAAGTGACTGTCGCTCTTTGCCGATCCGGGGTTCATTATAGATTTGGCGTTAAATTGCGCAATGAATGTTTTAGTTTCCGACTTGTCCTACAGGTTGTATCTTGTATCTATCAAGGTCGAATCGTCCGTTGAATTTCGTTTGCTTGCGGCAATTAGTGCATCGAAAATAGGCACCTGTTCGCAATAGAGGTACACGTTTACATTCTACCGGAGGCATTTCATGAAAATCATTCCAGTATTTCTATTTGCCCTTCTTGTTTCTGCGAACCTTGCCTTTCCCCAGACCTATCCCCCGACATTCGACGTGCCGATCACTTTTTTCGACTTTCATTCCGACGGGAGCTGCCCGGATTTCAACCCGGGAACGAGTCCCAACAAATGGCTTGTCAACATGGTGAAGGACTCGCTGGACAAGGATGGTCTGCCGGTGCGAAGCGACTCTCTATTGTACAGCTACGAAGTCGGCAAATGGTTCCGGCCGTGGAGGCAGGGAAACGATTTCGAAAGGCCGGTGTATGCAGCAGGTGGAAAATCGCTTCAGAGTTTTGCAACAGTTCCCTACGATACGTCGTACAAAAATGTCGTTATCCAGCAGAATCTGACATTTACCTACGTTCCCGGCTCGCAGGGGCAGTACCAATTCCAGAGCGGCATGTTCGTTCCGCTTGACAATTTGGGCTTTGGCGCCGACAGCAATACGCTCAGCTACAACGGGACGCCCATCGGTCGGACGATGAACCCTCACAACTACTCCTTCACCATGCATCTGAGAAGGACTTTCAAATATTCCCCCGGCCAGAGCCTTTTTTTTCAGGGCGATGACGATTGCTGGATATTCCTCAACGGCCGGCTCGTGCTTGACATTGGTGGAATTCACAATGTGACATCGGGACAGTTCGTGTTGAACAACGGGATAGCATATGTCTGGTGCGGCATGTTTGGCAGTACTGATACGACCCTTGCGCCGCTGAAGACGGCCTTGAACCTCGGACTTATTTCCGGGGCAACCGCAACGATGGACATCTTCTATTGCGAACGTCAAGCCGTGGGTTCCGACATTGGTATTACGTCCGATATTATTTCAGCGCCGGGGGTTTTGCCGCCGCCGCAGATCACGTTTGCCATGTCGGTAGCTCCTCGCCTCGACACTATTTCCGCCGGCGACTCAATCACCACGACTGTAACGGTTTTCGATGATTCAGGCAAGACTCACCCGGAATACGCAAGCCTTGCGGCCTGGAAACTTGCTCCTGCAGGCACCAGAAGTACGTTGAAAGCTCTCACGGGCAGCAGCAACGTGTTTCACGGGGTCGAGGCCTACAAATGGTATTCCATCGTCGCCACCCTGGCAGATCCTGCGAATCCGGGCCGCCTATTTATAGACACCGTCAAGGTATATGTCGAGCCTGGTCCTGCCGACCATCTGCTTATAGAAGGGACTTTCGATTCCTCGATCAGCCCCAATGCCGAAAACCGGCTCGGCGGTTTCATTTTCCCGGGAACGGTCGTTAGGGACACCGTGTATGCAATACTGAGGGACCATTTCGGCAACTTTGTCGGCCATGCCGCGTCTGTAGCCTGGGTCTCCCGGATGGTTTCTGTTGTCACCGTGGCTTCTGCCCTGGTCAATCTTGGAGAAGGAGAAATTACACGTGTATCAACAGGCAACGACTCTGCCTATGTTGTTGCGACGCAGGCGGCGATGAAGGATTCGGTGCAGGTGATACTCAGCAGCGTGACATTTACGAAACTCACGTATTCGCAGGTCCGGATCGGCGTCCTCGGTTCGGATGATATCGACTCTTTGCAGATACGAGCCGGCCGGGACACCACGCTCTTTGCGCGCGGCCTGCGCAGCGACGGAAGCGGCATCTGGGACACGGTCCCGGCGGGATGGTGGACCGGCGGCGCCGGACTCTCTTTCGACAATTCACCTCCCGCCAAGGCAACCTCGTGGACTTTGAGTCCCGCGGCGGCTGGAGCGGGGAGAATAATCGTCGGGTTCAATTCGGACAACCACCCGCTTTTCGATTCGATAACGGTCGATGTGACCGCGGCAACCGGACTTTCGCCGCATAATGCTCACAGTAGTATTCCCACGTTGTGCGTCAGGATTCCCAACGCCGGAATTCGTGAGTTCACCCTGCCACCCGATGTTGCAAATGCGAAGCTTTCCTTTGTCCTGTATTCGATGTCCGGTAAAGTAGTTTGCAAAATAGAAGCTATCAACCCGGAAAAGCCGGTAGATCTAAACTTCTCGCTACAGCCGGGTATATACCTCGTGAATATTCGGGCATCGGTCCGGCAGATTGTGAAGAGCAGATTTGTGATTGTGAAATAGCACTCGCTGGGAAGAGGGCTACGACTTCTCTGTCTATCCGGTGTTGGAGAGCTGCGCCCCACCCCGAAATCGCGGAGTATTCGGCGGGGCTATGGCGCCTCCGGAGACTCTTCCTTGGCAAGCGGCGCGTTTTCCCGCGCGAGTTGCTCCTCCCGGTTGTGCCGCCCGAATTCCGATCCGTAAATTTCGATCATTGCCATGAACAGCGCCGCGATCACGGGCCCCACGATGAACCCCATCGCTCCGAACGCACCGATGCCGCCAATGGTGGAGAAAAAGACGAGCAGGTCGTGCAGCTTGGCATCCTGGCCCACGACACGCGGGCGAACAAAATTGTCGACGATGGTGACTACCACGACTCCGATAATGAGTATGCCCGCGCCCCGCCAGGCGTGGCCCAGAAGAATCTCGATCACTCCCGCGGGAACCAGCACCATCCATGCGCCCAGGAGCGGAAGGATCGACATGATGACCATGGCCACGCCCCACACCAGCCAGCTCTTGACGCCGAAGGCAAGCAGCGTGAGGCCGCCGAGCGTTCCCTGGATGAGGCCGACAATGATGGTACCCCGCACGGTGGCTCGCGACACGAGCACAAACCTGTTGAAGATCAGGTCTTCGTACCGGTGCGGCAGCGGGCTGATGCGGCGCAGCCTTCCCACGATGCGCTCGCCGTCGACGAACAGGTAGAACATGATGAATAGCATGCACGCGAGAACAAACACAAACTCGAACATCCCCGCCGACGTGCGCGCAACCACTTTTGTCATTGTTGCGCCGAGCGAGGCCGCCGAATTGTTGACCGGAGTTCGCCAGTCGATGCCGCCGAGCTGCAGCCGATGGACCATTCTCGCTGCCCGCGGCATGCGCAGAACGTCGGTTTTGAATACCGTCACCACGCGGTGCATCTGAGGACGTGCTTCCCGCACAAAATCCAATGCTTCGTTGCCGACAACAACGATCCCGCCGTACATGGGCGCAAGAATCCCCAGCACGAGCACTGCACAGCAGCACAGAGAGCTGAGCACGCGGTTGCCGCGCAGCAGCCTGCGCATCCAGGTATACATCGGATAAAACAACACTGTAAAAGTGGCGGCGAGGATAAGCGGAACGAAGAAGATGCGAATGACGTACAGGAACAGCACGGCAACCGCGATTATCGTTACCGCTATCGCGTTCCTGCCGAGCTGGCGGGCATGGCTGTCGTGCCTGCGGTCGGGCGCATCTGCCGTGTTGATAAGGGCGACTGGGGTTCTTTCGCCCGCGGTTGCGTCGTCGGTCATTTTCGTTTGGCCCTCGGGTCGCGGCCGCGATTGTGCGGCCGGTTGTTTAAAATATACATTTTCTGCCGGTGCGCTCCCGGGTAAAGAACCGCGGCCGCGGCAGCCGGGAACTTTTGCCTTCCGATTGTCGCCGGCACGGACGTTATGTATTTTAACTGTCTTTGTCAACGCACGCATCCAGCAAAGGATCTCCATCATGCACGATATGCTTGTTAAGCTCTACGATCTTCCCGACGACTGCTCCGTTGTGCAGAAAACCCTGGAACACGACGTTGTTATCCGGAAACCGATCGGCCCGGAAAAACACCTGATAGTCCAATGGGTGAAGGACAAGTTCAGCAAGGCCTGGTCGAGCGAGACCGACATGGCGTTTTCAAACAGGCCGGTATCGTGCTTTATCGCGCTTAAAGGCAGGAAGCCGGTTGGTTTTGCCTGCTATGATGCGACCGCTCTGGGTTACTTTGGGCCCACCGGGGTCGAGGGCGGTTACCGCAATAAAGGAATCGGGACGGCGTTGCTCTTTGCGTGTTTGCAGGACATGAAGCTCAAGGGGTATGGCTACGCGATAGTCGGTGGCGTTGGCCCGGCGGACTATTACAGAAAGACCGTGAATGCTGTTGACATACAGGAATCCACGCCGGGAATCTGGAAGACGTGGCTTCAGGAATAATAAAACTCACCACAGAGACACAGAGGACACCGAGAAGAAACGGATTAAAGATTGAAAATTAAAGATTAGAAATTCTTAATCTTGAATCTCTAATTTTTGACTTCTTCATCTCCGTGTTCTCCGTGCCTCTGTGAATCTCCTTCCTACGGTTTCCCCGAGAACGCCCCTGCCGAGTCGAGCCAGGCAAACGTCCGTGCCAACAGCCCCGTATCCAGCACGCCCACGCCGTCCACGTACTGCGAGAAGAACTCCGACAAGTCTATGTTCGTCCCCTCCTGGAGACATTCCTTGAACTCTTCGCGTGAGAAAGCGCCGTGTTCGAAGCGCGTGCACAGCGACCCGGTTCTGGAGAACAGCGTCGCCGAATTGCCGGTGGCGCTCCGGAGCGTCTTGTCGAGGATCATGTTGACTTGCGCGCCCTTTGTATAAACAAGTACGATGCCGTTGCGCAAGGTGTCCGGGTAGAACAGGTGGTCCCGCACCCAGGGATCCGACAGCGCGTGCGACCGCACGCCCGGATTGCCCGAGAGATCGAGCACCAAGTGTTGCCTGATGGTGTCTGTCGAAAGCCCGAGACTCCCGCTCAGGACAAGGCCGAGATACGAGGCGGTCGCCTCCTTCCACCACGGATCGGCCAGGTCGCCGGTGCGGATGCCAACCCACCCGTGAAGCGCCTCGTGCGGCACAACGTAACGGAAGGCGTTCTGGTACCAGTTGTTCGACCAGTTGAACATGAAGAACGAGAACAGCCCTTCCATGCCCGACCCTGAATCCTGAAGGATGACGGCGCGGGGCTTCTGTATCGCCGGGAAGACGCCCGCGCACATGCTGTCGACCTTCACAAGATCGGAACACAACGTCGACACAAAGGCCCCTTCCCCGTCGTGAGACGAAATCACCGCCACCTCGTTGTTTCCTTCGCCGCACGATGATACGCGGCTGCACACCGCGAACTGCACAAAGAACAGCTCGTACGCGGTAAACGCGTCGAACTCGCCGGAGAGAATACCGTGGGCCTGCCTGCCCGCAGGAAGATTTATTGACACGTGCGCATCTATTCCCGAGCGCCACAGGCCCGGCTTGTTTTCGGCGAAATCCGGGACGCAAAACAGATAGTTTCCCTGATAGTACCAGTCGGCGCCGCCCGAGGCGCCCGGAAGCACGGTTTTCATATATGAGTTCGGCCCGTAGGGAAACGTGACATCGTAGTCGATTGTAAAGGACGAGGCCGGCGTGCGTACTACCATTTCCTGGGCCGAATCGCCGGCCCAGGCGCCCTCGGCCAGAGGATCCTCCACGGTGGCGCCCGTTACCTTAATGTTGTGTACGTTATTTCCCAGGAACGGGAGACGCGGGTTGTCGGCGTCGAACGGCGGGAAGAGGATTTTCTCCAGGCCGCCGGCGCGGTTTGCGGCAAGCGTTGCGGACACATGCAGGGAATCGCCGGAGTAAAACGAGACGGTATACGACATTCGGGGCACAAACGGCTGCGGCTGCTGGCTTTCTTTTCCGCATGACGCGGCGAGAAGCAGTGCGCAGGCTGCGATTGCGGTAAGAAGCTTCATCAGAAGATTCTTCGGTAATACGTCTTTCGCTGGCACCCGTTTGCACCCATGGATTCCTTGAATTCTATGAGCGACCACGACGGCTCCATGGGGTCGATGCTGAAGGTGTCGGCAGATACGCCGTAGTCGAAATACCGGAATCCCTTCTGGTTGCTCCAGCGAATCGAGTGCTCGATGAGGTAATTGACCGCGAACAGGTTGTGATAATCGTACAGATGCATGGTATAAAAGTTGAGCACGCACTGTTTGTTGCAGGCAAACAAAAGCTCTCCGGCGACCGGCGCGTTCTCGTAGTAGGCCATAAACAGCGTCATCATGCCGGGAAGCAGGGATTCGATCTTCTTGATTTCGTCAAGCGTATGCGTGGGAGTTACGTGGAACTTCTCCTTGTTCTTGAGCAGGATCGGGTAAAACGCGTCGAAGTCTTTGTTTTCCTCCACGCGCACGCCCTTGTTGATCGCCTTGTTTATCTTGTGCCGGGTGTTGCGCGACAGCTCTTCCTTGCCGTGGATTATGGAAAAGTCAATGACGGACGAAAAAAGGCTCGACAGCATGATAAAATGGTTGTAATGCATGGCGTATTCTATGGACTCGTTGAAAGTGGCGTTGTAGATCTGCATGGGCGGCGTGAGGTACACTTCCTTGATGAGACTGGACGCGCAATAGCGGATGAAAGACTTGACTATTGCATCGGCGTCCTGGAGCCCCAGCCGGGCCCGCACTACGAACCCGCCGAAGCTGGCTCCCATGGGGCTCTTGAACATGTCGCCCGACAACCCGCCAGGCAGCAGCGCGACAAGCTCGTCTCCCTTGTAGAACATCAGGTGATGGAAGTCGAACCTGCCCTGCGGATGGTAATCGAGAAAGGTCTGCGAATGGAACACGGTACCGTTGTTTGACGTCTCGACAAAGGCGTTCCATTCGGCCCTGCGTTCGGGCGCGTAGGCGACGATGGTGATGGCGGATTCTGCCATGGCGATCTTCTCTCCGCTGCTGAGGAAGCGTTGTGCCGCAAGATGCTTCCTTGATAAGATACTTGATGTCTTTGCAGGGAGGCTTGACGCGCCGCCGCGATCGGCTCTGTCTCTGGCGCCGGCGGGGCGATTTTTGTTCTGGCAATTGTTACAGATTTATTACATAATGTAATCATGCGAGGATAAGTGGCAAAGGAGCTCTAGGGCATGACGGTTGAAAAGGTCGACAAGGGAAACTTCATCTACATTACGTACACGCGCCAAGGATTCAAGGACGTGGAGCTTTTCAAGGCGACTTTGTCCGGCCTGGGCATCGATAAGGAAGGCACCAAAGACATCATTATCGATTTTCGAGCAACGAAGTACCTGACATCGCCGGAGCTCGGCGCGCTGGTGCGCCTGGCAAACCAGATTAAAGGCTCCCCGCGCATCGTGCGGGCCATTCCCGGCGACGACCTTTACAAGCAATTCTCTTCTGTTAATCTCACCATGATCCCGGGACTCACGATCTACAAGAACCGGCAGGATTTTGCCGACCAGTTGAAGGGAACGGTTTCCTGAACCGGGGACGCGCGCATGTCACTAAAACTTCCGTCGGGCATCATCTTTAGAAAAAACGACCCTGTGCGAGTGGCGTTCGGCGGGTCCGGTTTCGACGGCGTGGTTGCCTACGCCGGCGAGGGTTTCATGTCGCCGTTTGAAGACATGTTCTACCTGTTGGCCGCACCGCACCATGGCCTGGCCGATCTTTTCAGCGAAGATAACGAGATACGCGGAGCCTTTGTTCTGGTTGCCATACATTCCTCTGCCGTTCCCTGCTCCCGCTTGCCTGCGCAGGCAGTCTTGCAGTCAAGCAAGAACAACGATCCGTCCGTTGTTGCACGCGCGCTGGCCATTGTCGGCGGCCCGGAAGGAAAAGACGAGTATCTGATTTATCTGGACGTTTCCATGAAGAAATAGGTGGTTGCAATGTTTGCGCCGAAGGAATGAAAGGCAACACCATTTAAGAATTTAAGAGCCACGCCGCAAGAACGCCGCATTTATGCGGCGAAGAGCAGACAACAGAACTTCATTGTGCTCACATAGTTATTATCAAGCACGCTCCGCTACGGAATAATTGACCGATCCGCCCCGACACGACCGTGCAATTCGCCGCAATTGAAAAACCCCGCCCCAAGTGGCGGGGTTTGCGCGGGCTGAGGCATTGAAAGACCCCGCAGCAGCTCCGGGGACCGCGATTACAACCGGATGTACACCCCAGTGAGCAGCCTGCAATGCGCTCGCGGTGGGATTCAAAAGGTAAATTGAGCCATGGGAAACGGTTTCCCGTGTCCGGGAAATACATTTATGATGCGCATCGCACGGATCTTCTGAAGACTTTCGGCAAGTGCGGCTTCATTTTCAACGACGTCGGCAACCGTCGGTTTCTTACGGTTGTTGATGGTGTCGCCGGAGAAAAAATCACCGTCGGCGGTCAGAATACCAATAGAACCCATTGTATGACCGGGAACATGGACGACTGTAGCGTCGAATCCGTATTGACTGAGGTTTTGGCCGTCGGACAGAACAAGGTCCGGTTCAAACGCTTCAAGCGGAAACTTCTTCATTATCGGTTTCATTATCAGCACAAACATAAGCGGCCAGAGAATTCTTGACAGCAGGGACGCTTTTCTTTTGCGATTGGAATTCGTTGTGCCGGTTCTGCATAGTTCCGCGTCGTCTTCATGAACCGCGATTTTTAATCCGTATTTTTTCTGAAGATAGGCGCAGTTGCCGATATGATCGAGATCGGCGTGCGTGATGATGGCCAGTTTGATGTCCGACGGTGCAACGCCTTCCCGGGCAAGCGCCTGTTCCAGTTTCGACCGGCCCATCGCAAAGCCGGTGTCGATGAGGAACCACCCGTTTCCGGTTTTTGCCAGATACGCATTTACCATTCCGCGTGCAAGATGTTTGATTTCCATTTACGATTCCTCTTTCCGGAAATTGTGCCGCCAACCGGATACTGTTCAGGTTAAATCAATGGTACTCGACGGTTGCGCCGATTGTTTTCTGGTGATGTGCAGAATTGCTTTTGTCAAATAGGGCCCTGTGAACAAGATGACTAATGCCCGGAAAATCTGGACGGCAAAGATCAACGATACATCGGCTCCGCATCCAAATGCTATGATGGAAATTGTATCCCCACCTCCCGGACTTGTTGCCAGGTAGCCGGATAGTGGCGAGGCATCAATGAGTCTCGAAAGAACCAAACCAACAAGAGCACAGAAACCTATAAGAACCAAGACGTTGGTTATCAATAACGGCAGAAGCCGTCCAGCTTGATTTAGTGATTTTCGGTCGAAGAGAAGACCTACATAAAAACCCATAATGATATAGACAAGTGGTGGAACCCATAGGGGCCAGACCGGATGGAATGGATGAAAGATCGAAATCAAAAGTCCAAGGAGCATTGGCCCAAGAAGCGTTGCCGCGGGTAGCCGAATTAACCGCCCTATCCAAACACCGGCTACTGCCACGAGCGGCATCAGAGCATAGTCATACCAGCCGTGAATTGCAACTGAAGACACCCTAGGAACATGCTGCCCAACCGTTGATACATGATATGTCAAAAACTTGGCGACAAGAGATGAGATGAGGACTACCAATATCATTCTTAGATATTGCATAAGACCAACTATCCTTGTGTCTGCTTTGGTTCCAATGCTCAGCGCTATCATGGCACTCGCCCCGCCAGGCAGGCTACCCATTGCTGCGGTTTCCCGGTTGAGCGAACTTATGCGCGGTAAAACCATTGCGGCCACTAAACAGAATGCAATGGTAAAGGATATAACTCCGATAATTGCTGGAAGGTGGAGAAGCAAAAGGGGGAAGATATCCGGACGAACATTGATACCAAGCATGGTTCCGATTACAGCCTGGGCACCCATGAGAACTGGTTTATTGACTTGTGGATGAGCCGGCCGAATAAGTCCCGTAATTACTGCAATGATCATGGCGGCAACGAACCATGATCCGGGGATTGCAAGCCTCTGAGCGCCAAACCCGAGACCCACTGCCAAAGCTCCAACGATCACCCACCACAGAATTTTCGATTTCATGTGTGCGCCTGTTCGGTCAAGCCGTCGAAAAGAGTAAACAACCACGGCCATAGGCCGTGGCCTTATTACACCCCTGAAAGGGGTGGAAAAAGAAAGGCCGCGCCATCGCGGCGACGTTTAGCATTGCCCCACGGCCCAAGGCCGTGGTCCCCTGCCGGAAACTCCCGAAGGGGTTTCCGCTAATCTTCTACGCGGACCATGAATGGCAATTACATCACTAACAGCCGATGTTCGGTTTTCCCTTTGCCGCGATACATCGAGACCTCGGAGCATCTCCATTAACCGGCTAGCTAAGTAAGTTGCAGCGCAGGGATCTTGTGTAAATTGCTATTTGAGAAACGAGCTGCCGGCGATGCGCATGGCATCCAGAATCGCCCTGCCGAGACGGTTATACCCGGTCTGGTTGGGATGAAGATAATCGGAAAAATAGACGGAATCCCACGTTGAGTCCGGCAGTTTCGCCAGACTGTCGAATGCGTCAACGAGCCACACGCCGCCCTCGCCTCGGCCCAGCCATGTTTGGCGCCGCGCCGTGACCGCCGTATCGAGCATGTGGTTGAAAGCGGGCAGGTTGGCCTTGAACATTGAATCGGCGCGCACGTTGAAGTCTCCCATGGTGTCGGGCGGGAAAGGTAAAGAGTTCAGGACGTAAATCTCGCCGTGCGGATTTCTCGCGTGCATCTCGTCGAGGGTTGCCGGGGCATAGTTGTTCAACCCGTAGGGCCAGTAGTACAGCGGGAACTGATATCCTTCGTTGACGCCGCACATATAAACCCATATATCCGCGTATGTTGACGAATGGTTCTCCAATGAGTCGTAGATCTGGGCGCTGGTCTTTCCGTTAACTGCGATGCATGAATCGTCGCTGGACGGAAGGAGCGCGGTTGTGAAAACGGGGCCCTCGCATTTTATCCTCTCGCCAGGCCCGGCCACGGCGCGCAGCGTGTCCACGACCATCCTGCGGAAGCCTCCGAGTCCCGCGGTGCCGCCGAACCCGGTGACGATGGAATGCCCCACGAAACAGATTCTTCTCTGGAGCATGATGCGCAAGACAGATCCGGCCGCGGCCGTGTCGTTATGCGTGTCGATAGCCAGGAACCTCCAGTAGTACACGCCGGTGTCCGGCACAGATAATGTGTATGCGGTGTTTGGTCCCTGGTAGACTTGCGCAAGCGCTGCGGGCGATGTGCCCAGCCACAGCGAAAAGCTGAACGTGTCCGCGACGCCGTCGAGCCTGCTGGCCCCGAGCGATAGCGGAAAGGAATACGGTTTTGCGTTCAGGGAATTCATGAGAACCGTGTCCATGGGACGCAGCCCCTGGGCGTTCAGATAGCATGGCTTGGCCAGGAACGTAACCGCAAACGTGTCCGCGGAGACAAGCCCGTCGTTGTCGCGGACGGCCACCACCACACTCTTTCGCGTGTGGATGCTGCTTGTCAACCTAATCGTATCGTGCGCCGAACTGTCGGTCCAGGCGCCCGTTCCCGCGGCGTTCCACAGGTATTGGACGATTGTCCCGTTTGTGTCGCTTGCCGCAACCGCAAGCGTCAGCGTATCACCCCAGGAAACGGCGGTGTCGCGGATGGGCCGGACAACGGGCATGCCCAGGCGCACCAGAACAAAGAACGAATCCGGCCGCGATTGGAGCGTGTCGTTGTCGACGGCCTTCACCCGTACGGTGTGGCGTCCGGTGTCCTGTTTGCTCCACGCCATGCGCACGGACCCCGAGGCGGTCGTATCGGAGTATTGTCCCTTGTCGAAAGACCACAGGTACCGGACGACTTCTCCGTTGGTGTCCGAACCCGCGGCATGCAGGGTGACCGAGTCGTTGATGAAGACCGCCGTATCGCTCATGGCCTTGACAAGCGGCGCGCCCAGCCGCACCAGAACAAAGAACGAATCCGGCCGCGACTGAAGCGTGTCGTCGTCGACGGCCTTCACCCGTACGGTGTGGCGGCCGGTGTCTTGTTTGCTCCACGCCATGCGCACGGACCCCGGGGCAGTCGTATCGGAGTATTGTCCCTTGTCGAAAGACCACAGGTACCGGACGACGGTTCCGTTGGTGTCGGAGCCCGCGGCATGCAGGGTGGCCGAGTCGTTGATGAAGACCGCTGTATCGCTCATCGCCTTGACAAGCGGCGTACCCAGCCGCACCAGCACCACGGTGGACTCGGCGAGAGACACCATGGTGTCGGTGTCCATGGCCTTTACGCGCACCACGTGCCTGCCGGTATCGGCCCTGGAGAAACGCAAGCTCTTGCGGCCGGTTACGGTTGTGTCCGAGAAAGCCTGGTTGTCCAGCGCCCACATGAACATCGTTGCCGGACTGACGCCGCCGCCCGGCGCCGCCTGCGCAACGAGAGAAAACGTGTCGTTGATAAAAACGCTTGTGTCGTGCGCCGGGGTCACCACCGGCAGCGGCTTGAGGTGCAGGGTCACGTGCATCGAGTCGGGGCCGGATGCCAGGGTGTCGTCGTCGATGGCCTTGACATACACAACGATGTTCTTGCCTGTGTCGGCCCTGCCCCAGACGTGGACGATGCTGTCGCCGAGTGTGGTATCGGAGAAATTCGCCCCGCCGATTGCCCAGACGTATTTCACGACGCGGCCGTTTGTGTCCAGCCCCCGCGCGCGCAGGAGCACAGGATCGTTGACAACTACGACGGTGTCGTGCGTGATGGATACCGTGGGCGGGTACAGGTGCACGTACACATGCGTGGAATCGACATTCGACGCCAGTCCGTGACTGTCGAGTGCCTTAACAAAAACGACTCTTTTGCCCGCCTGGGCCCTGGAGAAACTCACGGGAAGGGAAGCGCCGGATGTCGTATCGGAAAAGACCGTTCCGTTCCTGGCCCACAGCCAGCGAACCGGGGTGGGAAACGTGTCGAGGCGCGTTGCGTGAAGATCCGTGGTGTCGTTGATGGCCGCTGTGGTATCGCGCTGTGCCGCGATGCGGGGATTGTCGACAACCACGCGCACCAAAATTGAGTCCGGCGCGGACAAGATGCTGTCGTTGTCCATGGCCGTAACGAGAATCCGATGGGTAAGCGCCTCGGGAGCAAAGCGCCAGGCCAGAGTCCCTGTTGCGGTTGTGATCGGCGCAGCGCCGGTGTCCACCTTCCAGAAATAGGCTATCACAGTGCCGTTTGAGTCTGCTCCCTGCGCCAGGAACTTCACCGTGTCGCCCGGAAAGACGGCGGTATCTCTTGAAACAACGTGAACCGTTGGCGGATTGAGACGAACCGTGATCAAAACGGATTCCGGTTGGGACACGGTGTTCTGCGCGCCGAACGCCTTGACAATAACGATATGGCGGCCGGTGTCCGGTATGCCGAAAATCAACCTGCACAGGCTGTCTGCGGCGGCAGGGGCCGGGACTTTGCTGCCGTCCAGCGTCCAGCCGAAGGACGCGGCTCTGCCGCCCGCGGCCTCGGTACGGGCGACCAGGACAAGGGAATCCTTGACCGAAACCGTGGTATCGGCAATAATTGACAGTACGGGGTCGTGAGGCCGTTTGTCAACCGGGTTGGAGCACCTAAGCGCGAGCACAACGGCGCCGGCAAGAAAAATGGCCGGGACGAGGCGAATCGGAAAGGTACTTCTTTTGGTGCAACGATCGTACATCTTCATACCGTGGTGAAAAATACGTTAAGATTACGGCGGTTGACGGTCTTTTTGGGTCGGGAAATCGCCGCCTTCGAGCGCGGGATTTTGCAGCAAATTTCACGGCGTTGCGTTGCCGTTGCGCGGCGTGCGTAAGGTATCGTATATTGTGTCAAGCTCGTTACCGGCATTTACACCGCTTATTCCGGAGTTGCACATGAGAATCCTCTGCCTTTCTGTTTTTTCCGTCGTTTTCTTTGCCGTTTTCCCGGCAAGCGCCGGCGACACCGCATCGGCGGCAACCGTATTCTTTGTCCACGATTTCACGCAGAAACAATCGGCGTTCTATGTGACTGCCGTGGCGGAGCGGATCAGGAAGTCCGGCCGCGGTTTCAAGGAGGTGTCGGCCCAAGGCGCGGCGAGCCTCGATGCATCACCGTACCAGGTTGTGGTGCTGTACGGCATGGTGATGGCTTTCAACTTCAAGTCCGAAGTGCGGCATTGGCTCAAGTCGGTTGAAAGTCTCAAGAACAAGCGGGTGTTTGTCCTTGTCACGGCAAACAGGTGGTTCAAGGGCCATCTGCTTAGGGACCTGGTCGCTCTCTCCGGCGAACGCGGAGCCACCGTGGTGGACGCTGTTTCCATGGCCACAAACAAGATGAGCGACGCGGAAAAACTTGCGAAAATAGATTCATGCCTTGCCAAACTTGGGCGGTAGGGATATTTTGAACGCCAACCGAAACGGAATTTACCTATGCACATTCTTGTCGTTGACATCGGCGGCTCGCATGTGAAAGTGCGGGCAACAGGCCATCTGAAACGTGTAAAGATAGTGTCCGGCCCTGCAATGACTGCCGCACGGATGGTTGCGGCTGTACAACGAGCCGTTGCGGGCTGGGAATACGACGCCGTGACAATTGGATTTCCGGGGCCGGTCCATCGCGGACAAATTCAGCGTGATCCGCATAATCTGGGACGGGGCTGGAAGGGTTATGATTTCAGAAAAGCATTTGGCAGGCCCGTCAAGATCATTAATGACGCGGCCATGCAGGCCTTGGGGAGCTATCAGGGAAAACGAATGCTGTTTCTTGGTTTGGGCACCGGTCTTGGTTCGGCTATGATTATTGACGGTATGCTCGCGCCCATGGAAATTGGTCACCTGCCGTATAGAAAGGGCCGCACCTACGAACAGTATATCGGGGAGGCCGGACTCTTGCGGCTTGGAAAAAGGAAATGGCGCCGCTCCGTAAACGACATTGTCGCCAGGTTCATGGCCGCGCTAGAAGCGGACTATGTGATCCTGGGCGGCGGCAACGCCAGGCTGATCAAGGAGCTGCCGCCAGGCGCCCGCCTTGGCAATAATGCGCACGCATTCCGGGGCGGATACAGGTTGTGGAAGAACGCGAAGTAAAAGGTGCCCCTCCAGGTTCCTACGGTATCATCTCTTGATAAACGTTAGATTGCATGTGCGGCTCTCGGTCCGGTACCCCGTGCCTCGCGAGTCGGAAAAGGTTGCGTCTATATGATATGAATAGGGGGTACCTCTCCGGTAGTTGTAGGTATTGTACTTTGGATCGCCGGAGAGTCCGCTCGCCAGTATGACTGCGCTACCGTTAGGATTGATTTTCCCGTTGAGCGTGAGGCAGGGCGGTATGCTATCCGTGCCATACTGACCATGAAGAACGCCATCCTTCACCGACGAGGTAATCTTGTAAGTGTAGCCAAAGGCACCTTCCTTTGGAAAGCAGTCAAGGATAACATCCCAGATTCCGTCGAAGCGTCCAACATCGAGGCTGTCCGGCGCTTTTGGCTTTTTTCCCAATAGCACTTCCACCTCTTTTCTCATCGGGACATTGACGGAAGCAACGGCAAACACGGAACCTGTTTCCGTAGCGATCAAGCGTGCATTGATTTTTACGCTGGTATTCAAATCTGCAACCGTGCCCGTCGTCAGCGCGTCGACTCCCAAAATCCGTCCCAACTTCGAGGCGGTATTTTCGTCTATGAGTCCCGTTGCACTAAGGTTCTGTTCTTCAATTATTCTTCTCATGAGCCGGCGCTCGACAATCTGAAATTTGCCGGTTCGAAACAGGCGGGTTGTTAATTCCTCCGCCAAATACTTCCCCAAATCCGGAACCTTCCCGTCAAGGTCGGAGAATTCAATCACGGCAATTTTGTTGATTTTCTGAACAGCCAGGCTGTTGATGATCTGCTCTGCAAGGGTGTCTATCTGTCTATCCAAGGCTTTCAAAGAAGCGCGTTGGTCCGGAAAAGTGGATTGATTTCGATGAGTACATGCTCCGAAAAGGCACAATATTCCAAAGAGCGTGTAACAGATGCTTTTTTTCATTTCTCCTCCGTGTGTCAATTATCCGGCAAGCATTGCGCTTGGGGCGGCTGCAAGATAAAATACCATGCTGTGAGTGCAATGTTCAACGCTTGGCTAACTCCAGGCAGCGCCGCCATGCCCCGTAAAAATCTCCGAGACAAGCTTGAGCGTCCTTTACGACAACGCCCTGCACAATCCAACAAGTATATTTTGACATCCTGTTCGGAGATAGACCTGTCGTACATCGCGAAAACATATTGCTTGCCAACTGGGCGGGTTAATTCCCGGAAGCCATAACACATCAATCAAACCTTTGGGTTGTTTTAGTTTGCCTGAAAGGACAAAGGATCTATCATGTCAATCGACGCTTACATCACTGCTGTGTCCGCCGTACTCCCCGGAGCGCCGGTGTCCAATGATGCAATGGAGGGTGTGCTTGGCCAGGTAGCGGGAAAGCCATCTCGCGCCCGCCGCACCATTCTGCGAAGCAACGGCATTACCAATCGCCATTATGTGCTGGACCCGATCACGGGCGAACCCACCCGCACCAATGCCCAGTTGGCCGCCGAGGCCATACGCGGCCTTCAAAAGGGTGGCCTGGACCTGGGAGCCATAGATTGTCTGGCTTGCGGTACTTCCGTCCCCGATCAGGTAATGCCAGGCCACGGGGTTATGGTACACGGTGAGTTGGGCAACCCTCCCAGCGAGGTGGTCAGCACTGCCGGCGTTTGCGTTGCCGGAATGACTGCAATGAGATACGCCTGGCTCGGCGTGACCGCAGGTGAATTTCAAAATGCAGTTGCCTCTGCTTCGGAAATTTCTTCGGTATTCATGCGGGCCCGATTTTTCGAGGAGGAAGTAGAAGCAAAGGTACGTGACCTGGAAAAGCGTCCGGAACTCGCCTTTGAAAAGGATTTTCTGCGCTGGATGCTTTCTGACGGCGCTGGCGCGGTGCTGATTCAGCCCCGGCCCGCCAAAACCAACCTTTCCCTGAAAATCGAATGGATGATGATTCGCTCCTATGCCAATGAGCAGACGGCATGCATGATCGCAGCCGCGGAAAAGCAGGACGACGGATCGCTCAAGCCGTGGTATCAGTTTACCGGTAAGGAGTGGCTCGACCGGTCGGTATTCACCGTTCGTCAAGACGTGAAACAGCTCAACGAATATGTGATGCACTATACGGTTAAATGCGGCCTGGAGGAAGTCAAGCGTGTCCACAAAGACCTCCGGCCCTCGGATATTGACTATTTTTTACCTCATTATTCGTCGCAGTATTTCCGCGACGAAGTTTTTGAAAAGATGCAGGCCGCTGATTTCGTGATTCCCCATGAGCGCTGGTTCACTAACCTCACCACAAAAGGGAACACCGGATCAGCTTCCATTTACATTATTCTGGAGGAACTTTTCCATTCCGGAAAGCTCAAGCCGGGGCAAAAACTGCTATGCTATGTACCTGAAAGCGGCCGCTTTTCCACAGCTTTCATGCTGCTCACCGTCTGCGCACCTTCCTAGCCTGTGCGCTTCATCCTTCCCGTAGACTAAATGTTGCCCTGGGTTTACTCAGACAGTATTTTGTGAACGATTACTCATTGGTCGAAAATCAAACGCTTCAACAGATCGTAATAGTAGGCAGGGTCGGCATATCTACCAGGCTGCAAGGTAATTATGGACTACCGCGAAGCACTCATCGAAGCAGTCACCCTATTTAACGAGCGCTACGAGCGGTGCCATATGGAGCTCTCCTGCGAGATTCCAATCGCCGAGCTCAAGATCAAGCAGTTGCAATATCTCGAAATCATCGCTCGTAAATCGTGCATAACCTTCAGTGAATTTGCGCAGGAGCTCAGAGTTACCAAGCCCACGGTAACAAGCATCGTGAATCAGCTCATAAAGCTGGAGTGCGTGCGGAAAAGCCAATGCAGTAATGATGGCAGGAAATACTATATAGAACTCTCGGAAAAGGGGCAGCAGATAGCCATGTTTAACGCCTTGAAACAGAGGCGACTAGCAGAGAAGATACTCATCGCCCTTTCCGAGGACGAAATATCACTTTTCGTGCGGCTCATCAACAAGGTAGTGAATATTTGAGTCTTTTTGCCGTAATAGTTAGTTCGAGTCTAACAAATTAAAAGTGGAGGACTATTGTGGCCAGCAAGCAGATTCCGAAGGAGTTAATGGTAATCCCGATTTTTGACGGTGTCATAGTCCCATGGATGAAATCGAAGATCGGGGTGGGTGAAGAGCTGGGGAAGAGTCTTGCAGAAGCGATCACAAATGATGTGCCGTTTGCACTGACCCTCACTTCAAAGGAAAAGGCGGACCCTAAGCCAAATCCAAAGGGGTTCTACACTATCGGCTCGTTGGTCCAACTGGAATCGATTCAGGACGCCGACAAGGGATATCTCGTCCATCTCAAGTCTGTCAAGCGAATCAGGGTCGAAAATCTTCGTCTCGACGGCTCATTCCTACGGTCCGGGTACTCGTTCTTCCCGCTGAACCTGGACCTCGACGAATCAGGTCGTGAGTCGGTTATGGAATTTGTTCGTAAGACGCTCACCGATATCAGTCAAAACTTTCATGGAGCCGATTCATTCCTCAAGCTGATTCTGGAACTTCAAACACTTGAACAAGTGATCGGCTTTACCATGCCCTTCATGCAGGGTTCGGTCGCCAGGTTGCAGGAAATTCTTGAGACCGAATCCGAGAAGCTTCTCGGTATACGCTTCATCGATCTGCTTCTGGAGCACAAAAACTCCATGGAGTTTCAGATAGAGATGACCCGGAATTTCCATGAGAAAGTCAATAAATCCCAGCGCGAGGCGCTGCTGCGGGAGCAGATGAAAGCCATTCAACAGGAGCTCGGGAAGAACGGTTCGGACAAGAAAGGCAAGAAGGATTATCGTCAACTGATCGAAGAGGCCATGATGCCGGATGATATCAAGGCGGTCGCCCTGGAGCAGGTTGACAAGTTGGATACGTTCGGGACCGACCATTACGAATCGGCGGGGGTTCAGAACTATCTGGATCTTCTGGTTGCGCTCCCCTGGAAGCCGGGTGTCTATAAAGATCTGGATATTGCCGAAGCGCGCAGGATCCTCGATGAGGATCACTCTGGCATCGAGAAGGTCAAGACCAGAATCATTCAACATCTTGCAGTCATGAAACTCAAGAAAAACAAGAAAGGCTCCATCCTGCTCTTCGTGGGGCCGCCGGGAACAGGAAAAACGAGCCTTGGCAAAAGTATCGCCCGTGCCATGGGAAGAAGCTATCAGCGGCTGAGTCTCGGCGGCATCCGCGATGAAGCTGAGATCCGCGGTCACCGGCGGACCTATATCGGAGCGCTGCCTGGCCGGATTATCCAGGGAATGAAAAAGGCGAAAGAAAAGAACCCGGTCTTTGTTCTTGACGAAGTGGACAAGCTCATGGTTGGTTACAGCGGCGATCCGGCCAGCGCGCTTCTTGAGGTTCTGGACCCCGAACAGAACAACACCTTCACCGATCACTACCTGGAGGTGCCCTATGATCTGTCGGAGGTCTTCTTCATCGCAACTGCAAACACCACGGCCACGATCCCTGCGCCGCTCCTGGACCGGATGGAGATCATCGAGTTGACAGGATACACACTCAGGGAGAAGATGCAGATTGCGACAAAGCACATCATTCCCGCAGTGATTGAGGATGCGGGTCTGACCTTATCACAGGTGAACATTGAGGAGCGCGCGCTCAATGCTCTGATTGCCGGGTACACGCGCGAGGCCGGCGTGCGCGGGCTCAAAAAGGAGCTTGCATCAATTGTGCGAGCGGTCTCCGAAAAGATGCTCTCCCGTGATGCGCCGAATTCCTTTATTGTTAACGAAGCAGCGATCAGAGAGATACTTGGCAAACCCAAAGTAAGACTGGATGATGTCCTGAAAAGCAATGCCCCCGGCGTTGTTACCGGCCTGGCCTGGACTCCGGTGGGAGGCGATATTCTCTTCGTCGAAGCCTCGGTAATGCCGGGGCGAGGCGAGCTGATTCTCACCGGTCAACTGGGCGACGTGATGAAGGAGTCGGCCCGGATATCCATGAGCTTGATCGAGTCGCGTCTTGCATACTTGATTCCGAAGTTCAAATTCACGCGCAGCAATATTCACATCCATGTACCTGCAGGTGCAATTCCCAAGGATGGACCCTCCGCCGGTATCACGCTCTTCACATCACTGGCGTCGCTCTTGACGAACAAGCGTGTTGATCCGACGCTCGCGATGACGGGAGAGATCACGCTTCGCGGCTCGGTTCTGCCGGTAGGGGGAATCAAGGAGAAGGTTCTCGCAGCTCAACGCGCCGGAATCAAGAGGATCATTCTCTCGCGCGAAAACGAAGAGGATCTGAAGGACGTCCCGAAGGAGGTTTCCGAGACGTTGGAGTTCATCCTGGTCGATACGATCGAGGACGTTGTCAGGAGCGCCCTTAAGATCGAACTTCCTGAACCTATGCTGTGGAACGAGGGAAAAGCCGGGCACAGAAGCATGACTGATAGATAATCTGATATTTCGGGAACGGGGTGTTGGATCAAGATGGCTCAAGATAACCTTTCGAGTTCGCCGCTTTCCAGTTTGCCACGTCCATCACCACCTGCTCCGGTTTTTTATAGTTGACTAATGCGGATGCACAGCGTTGACGCGCATCATGAAACAGAAAGTTATCAAGCTTGCTATCCTCAGGCTCCGCATGAAATGTGCCTGCGATTTGATCGCCGGGGCGGATGGTAGTTATTACCGTTCCCTTACATAAACGACGATGGCGATGACTGCTTTCCCAATGCAGGCTACAGGCGCAGAGCGCTTAACGGGATCCATTCCGGACATCCCTGGCACCAAATAGGATCGTTCGGTTGGATACGTCCGGTCCGCATCATTTCTTTGATTCGCTCAGGTGTATACGGCCCCCACTGCTTCTTGTTTTTGTAAACCCATATCTTTGACGTCGAGCGGGGCGGAACAACGGTCCGTTGTGTGGACGGGGATGCAGGCGGCCTGAAGGCGACGGGGGGCCGCGCATCCGGTTTCTTGCTTGCTGAGAGACCGGGGAAAATTTTGGAGAGGCCGATATACACAAGGACGCTCACAATTGCTATAAGAATTATTCCGCCGATAATGTCCAGGAGGTTCACATTTTCGACGTTTACGGTACAACCGAGGAACACGAGGATGGGTATTGTGGTGGAGATCAATTTCTTGTTCACACATTTCCCCTTTCTGCATCAAATTCCGTCTGCGGGGTATGCTAAAGGAACAAAATCAGGACAGGCTGGGTCTCAAGTCCTGGGGTGGGCGGTGCGGAACATCATGATGTTTTCACGCATGTTTTCACATTTCAGTAGTTCTCAGTAGTCCAACAGAGTGCCGGCAGAAATTTCCAAGCGGCGGAAAATACCTTGAGAGACCTGCCTAGGCACGTTTAAAGGTACTACGGGGTATTCGGTAGGACTAAGAATTGGCTGGAGTGGAGGGATTCGAACCCCCGACCCAGTGGTTAACAGCCACTTGCTCTGCCGACTGAGCTACACTCCAGCAAGCATTTAATTTAACGAGTGATAAAAATATATCGGCTCGGCAGTGATGTCAAAAGCTTTTGGCCCCAGAGGTTACTTGTGCTTGTTGTATTTTCCATAATACCATGACACCCTATGCCGCAATAGTCACCGTGATGAGTCTTGCGTTGTCAATCCAGAGTGCTGTTCCCCGCGCGACACCCATTGTCCTTCGCACTCTTCCACACGACACACAAGCCTTCACGCAGGGGTTGTTCTACTGCAAGGGGCTTCTGTACGAAAGCACGGGGCTATACGGTCAGTCGAGCCTTCGGGTCTTGGACCCCAAGGACGGACGCCTCATCAGGAACATCCCGGTGCCCGACATCTTTGCAGAAGGGTGCGCAAAAATGGATTCAACGGTGGTGCAGCTTTCGTGGCGAGAAGGCGGCGCACCGATCTATTCCTTCCCGGGACTCTTTCTCAAGGGATCGTTTTCCTACACCGGCGAAGGATGGGGCCTCACGTCGGATTCCGCCTCGTTCTACATGAGCAACGGAAGCGACACGCTTTACATACGCGACAAACGGTTCGTCGTGAGGAAAAAGGTGGCGGTGACCCTGGGCAAGGAAAGACTCACCAACATCAACGAGCTGGAATATGTCAAGGGTCTGGTGTACGCAAACGTGTGGTACAATAACAGCATTTACGTAATTCGTCCCTCAACCGGCGCGGTTGTACGCGTTATCGACTGTACGGCGCTTGTTGAACAGAACGCTGCCCGCAGTGATCAGAATGTGCTCAACGGCATTGCCTACAACAACGATACCGGGACGTTCTACCTTACGGGAAAGCGCTGGCAATTCATTTTCGAGGTGCGACTGCCGAGATCCTGAACCTCCATGCCGATCGGTCGGCCCTCTGCCGTGCCATTTGTTCATTGCACATTTATCAAGGCGGCCGCATACCCGGCGCCAAACCCGTTGTCGATGTTGACAACCGTGAGACCGGACGCACAGGAGTTGAGCATGGCAAAAAGCGGCACCAGGCCGCCCAGGTGCGACCCGTAGCCCACGCTTGTGGGTACGGCTATCACGGGGCATGCCACGAGGCCCGCCACCACCGACGGCAGCGCGCCTTCCATCCCCGCCACAACGATTATCACCGACGCCTCCAGCAATTCGCTCTTGTGTGCAAACAGCCGGTGAATTCCCGCCACGCCGACGTCGTTGAGCACCGTGCACGGATGGCCAAGGACCTCCACGGTGCATTGCGCCTCTTCCACCACGGGCAGGTCCGCGGTGCCGGCGGACGCGATCAGGATAGACCCCTTGACCTTGTCCTTTTTCTTCCAGTGCTTCGATTTCTTCCAGAAACACCTGCCCGACCTGCTCAACTCCACGCCCTTGATTTCCTTTTCCAGCAAGTCAAGTGTTTCCATGGAAGCGCGAGTGCCGAACACGGTTTCATCGTGCGCGATCATGTTTTTCGAAATCTCCATAACCTGCTGCGGGGTTTTGTTCTGGCAGAAAATGACCTCGGCGTACCCCTTGCGAAGGGCGCGGTGATGGTCGATGCGTGCAAATCCCATATCCTCAAAGGGCAGGTCCGAAAGTTTCTTCATTGCCTCTTCAATCGACACCGACTGTCCCGATACTGCCGTCAAGATCTCGCGCAATGAATCGTGCTCCATGAGTTTTCCCTTCGTTGATAGGCCGTGGGTGCGCCCGGTGGATTCGGTCGAAATATATATGATGTTACTTTTCCGGCAATAACCGCAACAGCGCAGCTTCGATCTCCGCCGACGTCCTGGCCCCAAAGATTGCCGTGCGCATCAATGCCGCCTGCGGCAGCCCTTTCATGTACCACGACGCCTGCTTCTTCATCTCGGCAACGGTCTTTTTCTCTCCGTAAATCTCTTTGTGCCGTCGGAGGTGTTCGCAAGCCGTTTGAACGCGCTCGGATGCATCGGGTGCGTGCACCGGCCTTCCGGCAATGAGGTCTTTGATGCGCGAGAAGATCCATGGGTTTCCCAGTGCGCCCCGGCCGATCATTATGGAGTCGCAGCCGGTGGTATCGAACATGCGGGCCGCATCCTGTTCCGAGAGAATGTCGCCGTTGCCGATAAGGGGTACGGTGAGGGCTTTCTTAACAATGGCGATTCTGTCCCAATAGGAATGCCCGGAAAACCCCATGGTTTTGGATCGTGGATGCAGGATAACCGCTGCTGCGCCGCACGCCTGGGCCGCGAGTGCAAACTCGACGTCCACCCACGAATGCATTTCCCAGCCCGATCGAATCTTCACCGTCACGGGCACCGAAACCGACTTCACAAGCGCGCCGACCATGTCGGAAAACAACAGGATATCCCTGAGCAGCGACGCGCCGCCGTTCTTTCTCACGACCTTGGGCACGGGACACCCTGCGTTAAGGTCGATAAAATCCGGCGCCACGGTCTTCTCAACATACTCGGCGGCCCGGCCCAGATGGTCTGGCCGCGCGCCGAACAGCTGGACGCCGAAGGGACGCTCTGTTTTGTCAAAGTGAAGCAGCGCCGCCGTTGCAGCCGACCCGTAATGCAAGCCTTCGGCGCTCACCATCTCCGACACTACCACGTCCGCGCCATGTTCCTTGCACATGCGGCGAAACACGGTATCGGAAATGCCGGCCAGAGGCGCCAGGAACAATTTCTTGCCCGTAAAATCCATGCTTCAAAAATACTCTATCGTGATGCTCTTGAAGCACCAGGGATAGCTTGCTGCGGGGTTTTTCAATTATTTTACCTGTGCACCACCCTTTCACCACGAACACAGGATTGGCAGCATATGAAGGTTCTTCACGAGGTTGCGTTTTCTTCTCCTCCCGTAATGCTTGCGGCATGGCCGGGCATGGGTAATGTGGGCCTTATTGCCATGGATTATCTTCGCCGCAACCTGGGTGCGGCGCTCTTCGGCGAGATGGACATGAGCCCGTTCTTCATTCCAGATTCCATTATTGTCAAGGAAGGAATCGCCCAGCTTCCCGAGATTCCGTCAAGCGTTTTCCATTACAGCACCAACCCCGACCTTATCATTTTCGAGAGCAACGCCCAGGTGGGAGGCAAAGAGGGCATTACCATCATCAAGACCATTCTCGATATTGCCCGCCAGTACAATGTTTCGCGCCTGTTTACCGCTGCGGCCCTGGCGCAGCCCATGAGCTACCAGGCGGTGTCGGACGTGCTTATCGCCTGTTCGAGCGCCGCGCACCTCGAGTCCATCAAGCAGTTCGGCGTAGTACCCATGCCCGACGGCTATATTGCCGGGCTCAACGGCCTGCTGCTCGGTGTTGCCGCTTCACGCGGACTCGACGCCGCATGTCTCTTGGCCACTATGCCGTCCTACGCGGCAAATATGCCCTATCCAAAGGCATCGCTCGAGGTTGTCAAGGTGCTTGCCAAGGTCTTTTCACTCAACCTCGATTTTGGCGAACTGTCGGCAAGCGTTGCCGAAATGGACCAGCAGCTTGCCGCCATCGAGGAGCGCATCAAGCAGCTTTTTCCCGCCGAGAAGGAACAGGACGAGGAAATGGCCCAGATCGACGAGGAAAAAGTGCCGCATTACATCATGGAAAAGATCGAAAAACTTTTCAAGAAGGCGGAACAGGACCGGACCGCGGCGCAGGAGCTCAAGAAGGAGCTTGACAAGTGGAATCTTTTCGAACTGTACGAAGACCGCTTCCTTGACCTGTTCGAAGACAACGGCGGCAAATTGTAGCGATCGCCTCGCGTGCTCCGCCGGCGCTCCCTGTTTCCCTCCCACGAAAGGCCTGCATTCCCGTGACGCAACCGTCTCCCGAGAAACAGGCGACATGCTGGTGCGGCGGGCTTCCGACGCCTTCGGTCCACCCGCTCTACGGCAACTGCCCCGCCTGCGGCACCCAGGTGCTTCTGCGCCAGCTTTCGGCCGAGGAGCTCAAGGCCTTTTACACCGAGGGGTACTGGCACGAGTTCGTCCAGAACACCTATAAGCTTCCCTCCATCGAAGAGCGGGCCGTCAACGATTTCTACGACCGGCTTCCATTTTACTTTCGCATGCTGCTGCGCTATGCGCCGCTTCCCGATTCGCTGCTCGAAATCGGGTGTTCGCACGGCGGCTTCCTGTATTACTGCCGGCAAAGCGGCGTGCGGCATCTGGACGGCATCGAGGTGGACGCGAACATCTGCGCGTTTGCCAAGAAACGGTTCAACCTGCCCAGCGTGATACCGGGCTTTTTCCCGGATGTGGTTCTGCCACGCGACCGGTATGATGTCGTCGCCGGCTTCGACGTGCTCGAACACTTCATCAACCCCATAGAAGTGATGACCGCGGTCGCGGGCAAACTTGACGAAAAGGGAATATGTTTTTTCCTCACGCCCTGCTACCGGGGCGAAGACCGGACCTGGGACCGGTTCCGGCCCGACGAGCACACGTTCCTGTATACCGAAGCCGCCATTGGGGAGCTGTACCGCCGGTCCGGTCTGGACGTCATCGATATTGTCCCCGGACTGTACTCCCAGGACATGTACATTATTGGAAAGAAACATACCGCAACGTCTGCGCCGGCGACGCCTGCGGCCACACCCTCTGCCGCGCCCGTTTCGGTGGTTATCACCACCTGCAATCAGCCCGGACTTCTCGCGGAGGCACTTGAAAGCTGCAACAGGCAGTCGGCAAAGCCGGCGCACGTTGTTGTGGTGAACCTCGGCGCGACGGACGTTTCCCCGGTTGTGCGGCGCTTTGAGCCGTCGCTTTCGATAACCGCGGTTTCCTGCCCCGCTGGCAGCACCACCGCAGTTGGGCGGAACAAGGGCCTTTCGCTTGCAAACCAGCCTTGGGCGGCGTTCCTGTGCGACGGCGAGTTCCTGTTTCCGAACCATTTCGAAACCCTGCTGCCGTTTCTTGCCAAAAGTGATTGCATGGCGGTCTATGCCGATTCCTATCGGGCGCTCCAGGTCGTCCGCGGACCGGGCTACTTTACTTTCCGTAACGACCTGGTTTTTTCCAGCGATTTCGATCCTGTTGCGCTGCGGTTCCACAACCTGTTTCCGCTTGCCTGCGCCGTGGTGCGAAGGTCGTGCTTCGTTTCCGTGGGTTTGTTCGACGAATCCCTGGCGTGGTGCTCCGACTGGGACTTCTGGATTCGGTTTTCGCGGGCATTTTCGGCCGTGCACGTGCCTCGCATCACCTGCGAATACAAATTCCGTATCGACGGGTCGCTGCTTGCGCCCGGCAGCAGGGAGGCCTTCGTGCGTGACCAGGCCGCGGTACTCGGCCGGTACGTGGCGCCCGGCGAAGACAGCGACATCCTGCGCGATCCCCAGCGCGGCCGCGTGCCGTGCGAGCGCGACCCGGCCGTTCCCTATCCCAGGATCGACGCCTTCATGACATCCATTGTCAAGCTCGTGGAGCAGAATCAGGTCGATCTTGCAAAACGGTACTACTCCGCCACCCGCCCGCTCATGCCGCCCTCGCCCGAGCTCGACAAATTCGACACCATCATGGAGCGGCTGTACAAAAAGTAGATGCATGGATGTGAGAGATGGTTGATGAGTTGATGGGTTGACTTGCCGTCGTGCGGATGCGTACGCTCGGCGCTCTGGAATAATTCGTGGCGGACTTTCAATCTCTACCTAGAGGTCTTTGTCCACTACTTGCAACGTTGTCGGTTCTCTTGATTTTTGCGTTAGGGGCGACTGCAAGCCCGCCGGAGCGGGTTGCCGGCCGACCCTCGCCGAAGGCGACCAGGGCGGACCGGCAACGAGGCTTCAGCCGAGCTGGAGCCGGAGCGCCGGAGGCGCGGAGACCACCGCCGCAGGCGGCCCGAAGGGCGCGAAGCGTGAACGAGAACCGACCCGAGCGCAGCGAGGGGAACGCCCATTTTATCTTCATGACTTAATCTTCTCACTCACCTGCTTCATCAGTTCATCAAACCGCGCGAGCTGCGGAAGTGCGGGGTACAGACTGCGGTATTTTTTGTAAAGCGCCGACGCCTCGCGCTGCTGCCCTTTCTCCACCATCTGCGTCACGCGCTCGACAAGCTCGTAGAGGTCCGGCACCGCCAGTGCTTCGGGGGACACCGGTTGCGACGAAGAGCGCTGCGCAACCACCTGGCCGTATTTTTCCAGGGTGATGTCGGCGCTCTTCTCCCAGGTGAATCCTTGGGCGCGCTCTTGCAGGCCCGCTGGTTTTCCCTTGTCGTACGCTTCGAGGATCGCGGCGCGGATGGAACGAAAATCGTCAGGTGCGCAGTAGTAGCACGTTTCACCGAGGTAATCCGGTATACAGCCCCACGACGAGGCCACCACCGTACAGCCGTAACGGGCGGCCTCTATGGTCACGAGTCCCGGCAGTTCGTACCAGCTCGGGAGGCAATGTACCCGCGCCGACTTGAACGCCGACAGGAGCAGTTCGTCGCTCAGCCTGCCCGTAAAAATGGTTCTGCCTTTTCTCTTGTACCTGTCGCACAAGGCCCTGTAGGCGGGCATGTACGTGAAGCCGCCGTCGGCAAACACCACCGGAATGTCGTCGTCTTCCAGGGCCCGTAGCAGCATGAGCTGGTTCTTGCGCATTTCGACCCGCGCCACAAACAGCACAAAGTCCCGTACGCCGAAGTGTTTACAAAAGAGATCCTGGTCCGGGTCGAGGTTCTTGATGGTGGAGCCGAACGGCACCGGCGAGATCCGCACGTCCGGATACAGGGTCCTTATGAACCGCTCCTCGGTGACGCCGCAGGGAAAGATCATGTCGGCGTTCACCACGGTCCAGGGCGCGGTGTACACCGGCGCCGGAGGAACCGATTTCAACAGGCCTAGTGCCTGATCAAAGAAATTCTTGTTCTGGCCCGTCTCGAGATACTTCGTGAATATCCGGACTGTTGCGTCGGCCCTGTTGCTGTACAGGGGAAAATCCTCCTGCAGGGAGGTTACGACAACAGGCACCTTCTGCGCGGCGGCATTGCGCGCGAAAGCATCCGTCACGTGCTGCAGGGTGAGGTTGAACAAATGAACAATTTCGTACGAAGAAACATCTACGGCCGGATCGCTCGAAAAATCCACGGTCACGCCGCGGCTGCGCAGCTGCTCCTGCAGCCGGTTCATTACCGTGGTGTCGCCGCCCGGCATGGTATAGGCGTTGGAGCGGTTCATAAAGAGCACGCGCTTCACGCCCCGGGGCGGCGATTGCGGGCCGGCTGGTCTGTTTTGTAAAGACTGTGTTTCCATGGGTGTGGCCTGTGGGCGCAAAACCGGCCCTATGCAATGACGCCCGTCTGGATGTTTCCCCGCAGATCGTAACTCATGCCGCCCTTGTAGGTTGCCCGGTCGGGGCGGCCGCTCGCGCAGGATGCGGGCAATTCCGCTTTGTACTTGTCGAGGAACTTCTGGCCGAACTCGCGCCACTGGGCGTTCATGTTGCCGCCGGAGAAATGCTTGAGCATAATGTCCCAGGTAACAACGAGCCGGTGCGTGCGCCGTATCTGCATGCAGATGTCGAGGTCGTAGAAGTGAAATCCGGGAAACGTGGCGTCGTCGAAACGGACGTGGTCAAACAGGCGCCTGGGGATCGCGAAAAACAGCCCGTCGGCAGCCACCACCTCGGCATCGGCCTTGTCCCACGAGAATACCGTGAGCACGAAAAGCTGGGCATTGTTTACCTCGTGGATCACCCTGCCCCGGATAAACGGCTGGCCAGCCGAAATCCACGCGCAGTTGTCCGCGAACAGGTACTGGGTGCCGGCGACTCCCACAAGGCCGAGCCGGTCATCGGCCGAGAATTTCGCGTTGAGCACGTTTCCCCAACCGGGCTCCATAAAAAAGCAGTCTTCGTGGACAAACACGAGCAGATCGCCGCGCGCCTCGGCAACACCCTTGTTGTAGGCCGCGCAAATGCCGTAGGCGCCCGCCGTATTATCGATGCAAACGTACTCGTAATCGCAGCCGATTGTCTTGGCAACGTTGCGGCGGTGGAGGTCCCACGCGGAAGGCTGTCTGGAGCAGACGATAACGCTTATCATGCCCTGGCGCCTGGTGAAAGGGGGATACGCCGCCCGGCCCGCCTGCGGCCGTATCTTCGGAGAATAACCGCGACTACTTCTTCTTCATCACCAGGTAGTCCTGATACGGTTTGGGAAATTGCGGCTGTCCCACATTCCAATTGCCGTATTCAACGAACGTTTTTTCAAACCCGGCTTTCTCGTACAGTTGCAGAACGTCGTTTTCATTATGCGCGATCATTTTCTCCGGCGTGTCGCGGTTGAACGCAAGGCTCTTCTGTTCCGGGCGCGCCGGCGCATAGGTGATGGGTTGACCGCCGATGTTTATCGTCATGTTTTCGCGCAGAAGGAAAAACGTTGCAAAAAGTCTGCCGTCCTTGCGCAGTATGCGGGAAATTTCCCGGAGGTAATTGTTGACATCAGGCAAGAACATATGCGTAAACAGGGAAACGGCAAGCACAAAAGAAAACTGGTTGTCCGGAAATGGAAACCGGAAGGTATTTGCCTGTATGGAACCAGCCTTGTTGTATTCACCCGAATAGACGTCCACGTGGAGGAACTTGCACTGAGGGTATTTCCGGGCGATATTCGCGTTGCTCCAGTCAATGAGGGGTTTCAGGTTGTCGAGCCCCACATACTGTCCGCCCGACAGATACTCGGCAATGTGGATGGCGACCCTGCCGCAGCCGCAGCCGATGTCGAGGACCGAATCGGCCGGCGTGAGTCCGCCGAGTTTGACAAGCCTGTTGAACTCGTACTGTCCCCACATCACGTAAGATTCCTCTTCGTAGAACGGCCCGACGCCCAGCCGGATATCCAGGGGCGGAATGAGACTTGGATCCATATCGGTTCCTCTGAAAAGTGAAGTTGTGTTTCCTCTGCCGGCACCGCACGTGCCGACAACCGTACGTTCTATGACTCTCGTTCGACGTTGCTTCAAGCTATACCCGGCAGCCGTGATGCACGGCCCGTCCTTTTGCCGAACAGCTCCGGGAAACCGTGTTTACGGGAGCAGAACGAGATTGCACCATCGCACGCCGTCGTAGCGGGCAAACAATTCCGGAAATTGCTCAACCATGTTCTGCTTTGCCGTCCCGTCTTCCTTTAGTTCCACGAATGTCGAAAAGTTGCCCTTGACAATTGCCGCAATTTCCTCGCGGGGAATGCCGGACCGATCCAGGCCGTAGGGCCAGAATTCTATCACCCAGGGTATGGCGCGTCTGGCGAGCACGTTTTGTGCGCCCTTCAAGACATGACCTTCGCTGCCCTGCGTATCCGACTTGATAAGCGCCACGTTTGAGATGTCGATGGACGACTTTTCCACCATTGCGTCAAGCGTGGCGCAGGTAACCGAAATGCGCCTGCGCATTGCCTCGTTGTAGCTGCCCGCGCCCGGGTCTTTGTACCGGACCCGGTGATCGCCGAAATTATCGGCCGACAGCTCGAATTCGACCTCTCCCTGCCTGCTTCCGAGAGCGAGGTTGAACGGCTTGATGACGTTGCCGAGCTTGTTGATCTTTACGTTGTAGTCGAGCAGGTGAAAGTTGTTCGGGTCCGGCTCGAACGCGGCGATTGTTGTGAACCTGCCGTCGAGGGCAAGCGGAATGCTCGCGGTTCCGATGTTCGCGCCGATGTCGACAAAGCCGTGTTTTTGCGGGTCAAGGTGAACGTAGTCAAAGAAGCGCAGCATCTCACGGTATCCGTATTCCCCTTCGGCAAGCAGCGAATGGCCGATGTCGGTGTCTTTTATGTCAACCATGAAGTCGCCGTGGTTGGTTTCACATACAATGCGTTTCATGCGCAATTCGCCGGCGGCCTGCGCAATGAGGTTCAGAAGGTGTCTGCGTTGCTGAACATCCAGCATGGTGGTTCCTTACGTTGTAATCGGAACCCCGCTCACCCCAAAAGGGCGCACCGGACAATGTGCCCCGTGGCGCTCCCTTAGGGAGATGGAGGGGAAAGTACTGTCTATGTCGTGACGTTCTCCGCAAGAGCCTGGCGCACCGTGACGTTTGCGCCGGTGGAGAGGTCGATCACCGGCATGTCGCCTATAACGGTTTTCCGTTCCGGAAAGGAAAGATAGGTAAGCCTGCCCGCCGGATCGACCGATTCGCGGAATTTGGCCCGCACATAACCCTGTTCCGCAGAAAGGACGGGTAATCTACCCACCTTGTCTTTGCGAACGAAATAGGCGTTGTTGCCCTGGCTGTTCGACCCGACAAACGCATAGCCCTTCTTCTCCGCAAGCATGCAGAACGCGGCGATCGAGCAGCCGAAATACACCCCGGAATAATGCGCCTTGTGCCGCACGAACCGCGGATCGTAAGGAATGGTGAGCGCCTTTTTCCAGCCCAGGGTGCTGTTGTATTCGGTGATGACGATAATCGGGTTCACGGCGGTAATGGCGTCCCAGATCCAGTAATCGTTGCCGTCCACGTCAATCGAGAGTATGCCGATTTCGTCCTTGTAGCCATTCTCCGAAATCAAGCTATTGATATTGTCCCGGTCGATAAAAGCGCAGACCGCGTTGAGTTCGTGGCGCCACCGAAGCACGTCCTGCTGGATAAACTGGACGTTCTCCCTGCTGCCGTCCATCACGAGTCCCGACCAGTTGTCGTTATATAAGAGGAACCGCGTGTTGGATTCGACATAGTTCTCCACGCCGAATTCCACGAAGGTCCGCCGCGACGGTGGAATGTCAATGGCGTGAATCAGGTACTGGATTATGCCATCGTCGCCGAACTGGGAATAGACCTTGAACTCGGCATCGCGGATGTCGTTGTATATGCCCTGCTGCCGTATCTGGTTGATAAGGGCTTTTGCGGAGAGGTGGAGGCCTGCGTCAACCTTGTTCTGGGCCTGGTTGAGCCGGATGAGAAGGTAAATGATCTGGTCGAGTTTGTTGTCCAGCGCAGGATCGCCCATGAATGGTCCTTGGTTGCGGAATTGTGCGGATATACCGGATGGCGCATCGGCGCCCGCCGTTCGCTTCTGAAACACGCACCTATTATTATATGTATCGGATATGCAAAAAAAAACATTAAAATGCCGCGCGTTGCCGGAGGTTGCGGCGTCGTACTCGTGGTCTGCTCGTTGGAGAAAATAGTATACTTGAGGTGCGCGCCCGGCTTTGGCGGCAAGCGCTTTCGACGCCGATTGCGTGTTTGCCCGACTTGATTTATGAGCTACGGCTCCTTATGAACAAACGAAAGACGCTGTACGCAATTCTCTTTGTGCTGATCGTCTGCACGGGTTTTGCCTACTGGAAGATTGATAAATGCGACTTCGTAAGCATCGACGATCATCAGTACGTCTTGAAGAACCCGCATGTTATGTCCGGTATCAACCGGCAGACGGTACTGTGGGCCTTCACCTCGTTTGAGGCTGCAAACTGGCATCCGCTTACCTGGTTGTCGCATGCCGTGGACTGCTCGCTCTACGGCAAGAGGCCGGCCGGCCACCATCTTACCAACCTTCTGCTGCACCTGATAAACACGCTGCTTCTATTCTTTGTTCTGCGAGTTATGACCGGCTCGGTATGGCGTTGCGCTCTGGTTGCCGCATTGTTCGGCGTGCATCCGCTTCATGTTGAATCGGTTGCCTGGATTTCGGAGCGAAAAGACGTGCTCAGCACGATGTTCATGTTTCTGTCGTTGCTTTGCTATGCGCGATACGCCGCGCGGCGCTCGGCCGGTTCCTATGCAGGATCGCTCGCGTTTTTCTGCTGCGGGCTTCTTTCGAAGCCCATGATAGTGACGCTTCCCTTTCTCCTGCTGCTGCTCGATTTCTGGCCCCTGCGGAGATTGGCAAGGCGCCGTGATCCGTCGGGTTCCCCGGCAACAGCGTCGCCTTTCGCATCCGTTAATCTCAAGTTTCTTCTGGCGGAGAAAATTCCATTTATCGCGCTGTCGGCTGCTTCGTGCGTCGTGACCGTCATTGCCCAGCGCATCGGCGACGCTATCGTAAAAACCAACGAACTGTCGCTAGCCGACAGGCTTGGCAATGCAGTCGTGTCCTATGCAACCTATTTCCAAAAGACGTTCTGGCCGTCGCATCTTGCCTTCTTTTATCCGATTCCTCGCCATGTATCACTGCTGCAGGCAATTGTTGCAATTGCCGTTCTTGTCGCTGTTTCGTTGCTCGCTGTGATGCTCTGGCGAAAGCGGCCCTACCTGCTCACCGGATGGCTGTGGTTTCTGGGAACCCTGGTTCCCGCCATAGGGATCGTGCAGGTCGGATCTCAGGCAATGGCCGACCGGTATACCTATGTCCCGATCGTAGGCCTGTTTATTGCCGCAACATGGTTGCTGTACGATATGAGCAGATGTAGCAGGCTTGTTCGAATCATTGCAACCGCCGGCTGCATCGCCGTTGTCTGCGCACTAGCGCTGCGGACGCGCGTCGAGTGCGGCTATTGGAAAAGCGATAATACGCTTGCAAATCGCGCTTTGGCCGTCACGAAAGACAATTTTTTCGCCTACGGCATCAAGGGCAATTACCTCATGGATTCGCTCCGGTACGACGAAGCAGCCGACTGTTTCCGCAGGTCGCTTGCATTGCGGCCCACGCAAACATCGCCCCGGGTCAATATAGGCCTGATTCTTCTTAGACAAGGAAAGCCGCGCGACGCCATCGATGCCTTTAACGGTGTATTTTCGCTGGATTCCAACAACACGCTGGCAAACCTCGATTGCGGCAACGCCTACGGTATGCTGGGCGATACGCAGTCGGCAATCAGGTGCTACCGGCGGGCCATCGCGGTGGATCCGAAGTTTTCCGCAGCCTTGCACAATCTCGGCGTCACCTACGCCTCAATGCACGACTACCCCGATTGCCGGCGCTGCTTGCGGGATGCCGTTGCCGTCAATCCCGAAGACGCCGAATCGTTTCTGGCGCTCGGGAAGTGCACCCTGCTCGGTAACGAGCCGGTCGAGGCTATCTCGTGGTTTCGAAAGTCCCTGTTGCTGGCTCCCCGTCATTCCGATACGCACCGGCAGTTGGCGGCGGCATTTGAAGCTTGCGGCAGGAAAGATTCGGCCCGGATCGAGAATGCCGTTGCGGATTCGCTGGCGTTGCTTGACAAGAAAAACTCAAAACCGTAGCAGGCGCCCGTGCATTTTCTCCCTGCATTTTCCCGGCAAGAAACGCTCAGGCCGATTATTATTGCGGCGCTGGCCGCAGCCACGCTGTGGGTCTATTGGCCGGTTCAGGATTATCCGTTTGTCAATTATGACGATGCGGAATATGTTTACGACAATCCCCGCGTGCAATCCGGCCTCACGCCGGACAATATCCTCTGGGCATTCCGCTCAACCCAGGCGGGCAACTGGCATCCGGTGACGTGGCTTTCCCTCATGCTCGACCACGAGCTGTTTGGAAACAATCCGGGCGGATATCATATCACCAACCTCTGCCTGCATCTTGTTAACGCGATTCTCCTTTTTGTCGTACTGCTCAACATCACCGGGGCGTTGTGGCGCAGCGCGCTCGTTGCATTCCTTTTTGCATTGCACCCCCTGCATGTTGAATCCGTTGCCTGGGTCTCGGAACGCAAAGATCTTCTCTGCGCCTGCTTCATGTTCCTGTGTTTGTGGACCTATGGCCATTATGTCAAGCAGCAACGGCCGGGGCTCTACGGTGGGACGCTCCTGTACTTTGTGCTGGGGTTGATGGCGAAGCCGATGCTTGTAACGCTGCCGTTTGTCCTGCTGCTTCTGGACTATTGGCCCCTGGGCCGATTTTCCCGCCGGGCCGCAAAGAATACGGCGCCTGCTTCCGCAAGAGCCGGCGGAAGCGCGAGCCGTGTTGCGTGGCAATTGATTCTGGAGAAAATTCCATTTTTGCTATTGACAATAGCCGCATGTTGTATCACGCTGTACGCGCAGAAAGAATCAGTGGCACATTGTGCTGCGGGTTCTCGAATCGCCAATGCCGTTCTTTCCTATGCGGGATATTTGCTGCATACCGTATGGCCGGTTCACCTGGCCTTTCTGTATCCCTTTCGGTCAACAATCCCGTTTCCTTTGGTTGCGCTATCGATTCTGGTTCTAGGCGCGATATCGTTTGCTTCTGCAAAGACACTGGTCCGCGCCCCCTGGTTTCTTGTTGGATGGCTTTGGTTTTTGGGAACGCTGGTCCCGGTTATCGGCATCATACAGGTTGGCGAGCAAGCGATGGCGGATCGCTACACGTATGTCCCGCTCATCGGAGTATTCATGATCATTGCCTGGGAAGCAGCGCGCTTTGTCTCGGGAAAACCGTTTCGAAAGTCCATTGTCGCGGCATGCGCCGTCGTGACGCTCGCCGCGCTATCCGTGGTTGCAAGGCAGCAGGTTGGAAATTGGCGGGACAGCGTTGCCCTGTTTCGTCATGCGCTGGCCGTCACCCGAGACAACCATGTTGCGCACAATAATCTGGGCAAGGTTTTCTATGAACAAAATCAACTTGACAGTTCGCTGCATCACCTTTCAATGGCGATCGGAATCGTTCCCACCTATTCCATAGCCCTCTACAATGTCGGAAGCATTCTCAAGCAACAGGGCAAACCCGGCGAAGCGCTTCCGTACCTTCAAAAAGCGGTAGAATCTGATTCAATATATACGTATGCCCTTGTTTGTCTTGCAGAAACATATGAGTTGTTGGGCAACGATTCATCTGCCGAGATCTACTATAGGAAAGCAATTGCGAGTCATGGTGATTGCTTTACCGCCTGGTACCGGCTTGCCATAGGCATGTACAACCGTAATTGTCTCGACAGCGCAATCGCATGTCTTGACACCGTGCTTGGTCGCTGGCCAAATACCTGGGGAGCGCACTATTACCTTGGCTTGGCTCTCAGCAGGAAAAACAACATAAATGGTTCCTCTCTGCATTTTTCCGAAGCCATTCGCCTTAATCCGACATCCTGGATGCCGTATGCCGCCTTTGGCGAGGACTTGTCGAAACGCGGGCATTTCGCCGGCGCGATACAATTGTATACGATGGCTGTTCGCCTTGTCCCCGACAGCCTTCAGCCGCGGCTCGACCGCGCAATCGCCTTCACCCTGGAAAACAAATTGGATTCCGCAATTGCAGACTACCGGCTCCTCCTGCGTTTGAAGCCCGAATTTGCCGATGCCCATTTCTACCTGGGACAAGTGTACGAGCGGATTAACATGCGGGATTCCGCGCTTTTCCATTTTCGCGAGGCAGTCAGGATCAGTCCAACGAATTCCGAGTTCAGCAGCCGGCTGCATGGCGTCGCTGGCCCTCTTCGTCGCAAAGGGACGAATCCGGGAGACGCGGGGCGGTGACTTCTGTTCCGATTGATAATGCGCACGTCTCGCGCACTGTTGCAAACAAAGAAGCCCCGACTCTTTCGAGGCCGGGGCTTTCTGCTTCAACCGTTTTGACCGCAGTTATCTCCAACTTGGGCAGTACCTCTGCAAATTACTCGTGCAGAACTTCGAATTGGTTTGATCGATGGCGCCATAGTCCGCGGTCGTTGTCGCTCCAAATCCAGGGCCGGTTACGGTGGCAAGGGCCTCAAAAGAAGATGTGTTGGCACTGGGCATTGAGTAGGTGAACCATCTGCCGGCAGAGACAATATCAACATACGCGGAGTCTTTCAAAGCTTGTAAAGACGTCAGGTAGGTGCCGCCCTGCGATTGATATGCCAGCTCGCCACAGTAAATAGCCGTCAACTGAGTTGGAAATTCAGACGCTTTGGCCTTCTGGGAAGCATCCATGAATTTCGGAATCGCGACCGCGGCAAGAATGCCGATGATGACGATAACCACCATGAGTTCGACAAGGGTGAACCCCTGGGTCTTATGTAACGGATTTCTCATACGAAGAGCCTCGGATTAGCTTTCACTTGGAACAACTCCCTGTTACAATTGCACGGCATGTTGACCATGCACTATTGAGACCTCCCTTTCCACGCATTATTGTGCTGCCGGGGTTAGACACTCTCTTCTAATGGTACGTTGACTTCTTACCATTGTCAAGAGGCATTGGCAATTATTGCAGGATCCGTGATTCTGGTGTCCGGCGGCTTTCACATCTTGCCAGAGGAACTGCGCCGACTTGCCTTTGCGCAGCAGCTTCGGAAGACAGGAGTAAAGACGTGCGTCATACGGATGCAAAAAAGCCCCGCCTCTTTCGAGGCCGGGGCTTCTTACGTTCACTTGAACTGTTGGGCCTGAGTTACTTCCAGTTCGGGCAGTATCTCTGCAAAGCAGTCGAGCAGGACTTCGCGTTGGTTTGATCGATTTGGCCAAAATCTCCTGTGGCGACAACAGAAGTTCCGACAGTGATGCCATTTGTGGCATTCCCAAATCCGGGGCTATTAACATCTGCTACGGCCGTAAAACTCGTATTGTTGGCAGCCGTCAATCCGTAGGTGAACCATCTGCTTGTGGAGGGAACATCAACGCCCCCGGAATCTCTCAGGAAGGAATATTGCGTCACATATGTGCCTTTCTCAGCCTGATATGCCATCTGGCCGGTATAAATTGCGGTCAACTGCGTCGGGAACTCGGACGCTTTTGCCTTCTGGGACGCATCCAGGAATTTCGGAATCGCGACAGCGGCAAGTATGCCGATAATAACGATAACAACCATCAGCTCTACAAGGGTAAATCCCTTGGCTTTGTTAACGAGGAATTTCATGATTAGCTCCTTCAGGTTGGTTTTTTCGTAATAACTCACTGATGTAAGTAAAGTTACATGGTCAAGGACTCATGCAACCGAGGAACCCTCCTTTCCTGAGCATCACAGCTCTGCTGGAGTTCAGGACTCTATATATAATATTAAATTGGCGGCATGTTCTTGTCAAGGAGATTATGAATTTTAGAGAGCAACCGCAGTGGGCTGGTTTCAATAGGACGCCGTGGGGGCCGGCGTCCAAGTTCTGAAGCCCTCATGTTCGCGGGGTCACGTACGGGGTACGGAGTGAAGAATATATTGCGTTCCCGTCATTGCCGGCCTTGTCTTGAAAAAAAGGAATTTTCCATTCACCTTTGTAACATGAAAACTTGGAAAAGAATCTACGGCCAGCGGCAAGTACCCCAAGCGCACAAGGGACTGGTATCCGGCCCGCTCCGTGTAAATCCACGCCTCTTGGTTTCGCAGCGTTTGCACAACCCGGGCGCTGTCCAGAACCGGAATCTCGCGGCGGGTGTAGAAATCAAGCGAGTGATCATGGGCACGGTAGCAGAAGAGCCGCTCCAGTGGAATGTGCTGCCGCACAATGCTCGCCGCCGCATTGCTCCCGCCCTGAAATTTCATGAGCTCGGGGAAAAAATACACGTTGATCATGAGGCTGATGCCGAAAATCGCCCACAGGGAAGGAAGAACCAGCCTGGCAAACCGGGACTGTCTTTTTGACATGAAGTAGAAGGTTGCCACGGCCGGCACAGCGACCGCGATCCATACCAGCGGGTTGGCGCACGGAAAAAAAACCGTGAGACAAACAAGGGCAAAGACCCACATCAAAATCGACACGACGCACTGGGTGTGCAGGAAGACGTTGTAGGCGGTCCTTCTATCCTGTGTGTCAACCAATTCCACTATTGTTCGTGCCGTCAGAATTGCAACGAGCGGAAAGATAACAAAGATGTAATGCGGCAGCTTGTAATGCGAGCACGACAACGCCAGAAAAGGAAGAATGGTACCTCCCAGAAGCAGCGTGTCGCCCGCGCGGGCCGGGGCGAATCTGCACTTGACCGCCTTGACGGCGCAATCACCGATAGCGAAATACGCCAACAGCATCCACGGCAGAAACGCCCAGAGAAACGTGTGGACAAAAAAGAAATATCCCGATGTATCCCGCCACGAACTCTGCCCGGTGATACGTCCAAAGCTCTGGGTCCAGAAGTAGAACTTGATGCCGTGCCAGCCGTACTGCGCGTACAGCCCCCAGAGCATGGGCATAAGCATTACGCACACGACGGCCGCGCCTGCGAGCCAATACCATTTGAAGAACATCCAGAACTGGCGTTTCCCCGCGAGGAAGCTCCCCGCGGCAAGCACCGGAACCATGAGCCCGATGGGCCCTTTTGCGAGCATGGCAAGCCCGATGCCGATACATCCGCCCAAAAAGAAACGGACCTTCTTCGAATAAAGGAATTCGGTGATTTGCCATACGGCAAGTATCACGGCGCCGGCAAGAACGGCGTCGGTGCGAACATCATTTGTAAAGTAGATGAATCCTTCGCAGGAACAGAGGACCACGGCGGCAAGCAGGCCGGTGCGCCTGTCGTACAGCAATTTACCCAGCCGGTAGGTAGCGTACATGCCGAGCATTGTCATGAGCAGCGACGGTAATTTGTACGCGACCGTAGACACGCCGAATATCTTAAAACAAAGCGCGGACAGGAAGAAAAGCAGGGGCGGTTTGTCGAGATAACCCTGCGGCATGAGAAGCGCGGCCCAGAAGTTTTTGCTCAAGGCAATCTGGCAGCTCATGGAAGCATACTGGGCGGCATCGATGTCCATCACCGTCACGAACAGTCCGGCGCCGTACACCACGACAACAAGGACGCCGAGAAGAATCGTCGTCCGGGCCGATACGTTTTCCATTGGAGGTGCGCCTTTGCAGGATGCCGATTGCGGTGAGCGGATACCGGCGGTTATTTGCACCGGGGACAAACAGTGAAAATAGCACAAGGCATAGCTGTGGGGCCAAGAAACGTCGCAGGAGGCAGTGAAGAACCACGGCCATCGGCCGTGGCTTTGATGAGGGGTAAAAAGGGCAAACGACATAATGGATGATGTGCAGCACCACTGCCAAACCCTTACGAAACTATTGTGAGAAACCCCGAAATCAAAGAAAAGCACGTAAGTGCTTTAGCGTAACGTTGTGCACCACGCCCAAAGGGCGTGGTCTCTTTTCGAGCAACGCCGGAGGCTTTGCGCATGTGCTGGTTCACGCTGCACAAAATGAAGGTCAGGATTCCTGGGGTCTTTTGAGAATTATGTAGAGGTGTTCAACGGGAAGCGTTCCGGAACGAACCGACATGTGCGAGGTCATCGACGCCACGTCCCATCCCAGTTCTCCCATTTTGCTGAGGTAATTGTAGAGCGTGACATCGGCCCAGTTCTGTTGCTGCTTGCCGTTTATGTAGTGGATTTTCCACGATATTTCCCTGGGAAGGACAAAGCCGAAAATACCTTTCCCGTATTTTTCTGCAATGAGAAATTGGTATTCCCATTTTGTCATAGGATTGCTCCGGCATTCGTGCGCGTCACCACCCTGCGCAAACTATACAATGAGGATTTCCCAAGATCAAGACAAAAACGCAAGAGTAAATGGCCCGCAGCGGCCGGGCCTTTCCAATGTCCGGACGTGGTAGTATATTAGGCGTGGACCACGCTTTCGGTTCTCTCGACAACCGGCATCGCCCGGCCGCGGGGAATCCTTCCGTCCCTGTGGAAAAAGAAATATTTGTATTCGCTCGCTCACCCCGAAGCAAGCTTCGGGGAAGGCGCTCGCTGTGGGATTCATCGTGGATGACTCGCAATTGTCACAACACAAAACGGCCGTTCGCGGGCGATTTCACGATGTGCGGCCCGGCCTCTTTGCGCGCGCGGGAAATCGGATCGATCGCCTTTGCAGGCATGTCAATGAAGACCATTTGATTGTTTTTGACAAAAGAAGCGTCTTGTTCATAACGGCGCTCTTAGCCCTTTTCGCTGCTGCAGTTGTTTCCAAAATCCATTATTCCTCCATTCCCGTCTGGGACAGCATTCTCTCCGAGCGTGCTTCCGGCGCAACCGCGTCACGCGTGCTGTGGGGAACGCCCAAGGTCATACGGATAGACGAATGGCGCGGCGATACCCCGTTTATCCTTTCGCAGGCTGCACGGCATTTTCCAACGATAAATTATTCTCTTGGTCCAGAAAAGATTCCAGTGCTCATGGGGCTGCCATCCAAGCATTTTTCGGCGTTGTTTCAGCCGCAAAACTGGGGCTTTTTCGTTTTGGGCCTCGAAAGAGGGTTTTCCTTTTTCTGGAATTACGGCGTGGCCTCAATCCTGCTGAGCTCGTTTCTGCTGTTCATGCTCGTGTCGAGAAACAGGTTCTGGTTGTCGGTCTTCGGAACGTTGTTCCTGTTCTTTTCGAGTTTTGTCCAGTGGTGGTTCTTTGCTTCAACGGGAGCCATGTTCGCGGCATTCAATGTCATCACAATCGCATTCGTCTATCTGGCATCATCAAAAAGACGATTAACGATCATGTGCGGCGCAGGAGTCCTGTTCTTCTTTGCCGTGGCATTCGCCCTGTCGCTGTATCCGCCGTTTGTGATACCGCTGGGATTGCTTTCGGCTGCCTGTTGCATCGGCTACCTGTTGCAGTACTGCGCGTGGAACGATGTGAAGAAGAATCTGGTGATGCGCGCAGTTGCAGGCGTTTGTTGCCTGGTGTGCTTAGCCGTTTTTGCAATCGTGTTCTACCGTGATCTGCAATCGTCTATTTCGCTTACCATGAATTCCGTGTATCCGGGAAAAAGAATTTCCACGGGCGGAGACTTCGGCGTTGCCCGGCTGTTTTCCGGGTTCTACGGACTATTCTTTACCGAGAAACGTTTCTTGTGGGGAAACATTTGCGAAAGCAGCAGTTTTGTGATGCTCTATCCCTTTGTCGTTGCGGCGGTATTGTGGCGCGCCGTAAAGGGAAAACCGCAACCGCTGCAAATTGCGCTGTCGATATACCTGCTGATTCTTTCTGTTTTTGTCCTGTTTGGATTCCCCGCGTTTTTATCACGATATACGCTCATGAGTTTTGTTCCCTCGTATCGTGCCATTATCGGGCTGGGTGTGGGGAATATTCTCCTTGTCGTTGTTTACCTGAGCTCGGCAGGCGAGAAGCCGAAGTTTGCCCCGGCGCGGTCGATGGCGCTGTTTGTGGTGCTGCTTGCGTGCTTGCTTGCGCATGGGCTGTATCTTGGTTTTGTGTCAAATCACTTTTTCCAGCCATGGCAAATCTCTGCGGTTTGCGTCTTTTTCTCCTTCGCGGTGTGGTTGCTGTTGAGCGGAAGGAAAACCGTCTTCTGTTTCATGATACTGGCCGTCGTACTGCCTTCAACGTATTCCGTGCTTCCCGTGTCAAGGGGGTTGGGTTTTATAGTTGACAAAAAGCTCTATCGCTCCGTCAAGGAAGTCGTTGCAGGAGATCCGCAGGGGAAATGGCTGGTTTTCGGCAGCGGCGTACTCGGGGAATTGGTAACCGCTACCGGCGCGCTTGTCGTCAATGGAACAAAATATTGCCCGGACTTTTCCGCGATGCACATCCTTGATCCTTCCGGCCACGGTAACGCAATATACAATAGATTTGCTCATATCTACGTTGTGCCCTGCAGAGACACGACGATCGTGGATTTCAGGTTGGTGTATGAAGATGCTTATGAGATTGTAATGAGCCCTCTGTCGGGTAAGGTAAGGGATTTGCATGTAAAGTATCTGCTTGTGCCGAACGATTCAACGTGTTACAATGTTGAAGAAGGAAAAAGCAAAGGCGTTATTCCTCGTGTAGACAGGCCGATAGATAATTTCTGGATATTGGAAATTACGGATAAAGCCACGGCCAAACGTCCGGCTTCCTGACGATTGGCTCTGATTGCGGAGTGTGGTGTGGATTCCATCGTTCTCGTAAATCCGCCCATGAGTCTAACCGAGCGATACGGCCGGCTGGCGGCTGCCGGGAGCACAATGCCCCCGCTGGCGCTTTGCTCGCTTGCCGCCGTGTGCCGCAACAACGGGTTTGCTGTTTCAATCATTGACGCGGCCTGCGGCGAGCTATCGCACGAACAGGTTGTCGACGCGCTGGTTTCCCGCAAGCCCCGGTATGTCGGCATAACTGCCATGACCTGCGGGATACACAGCGCGGCCAGAATTGCCAATTTGATAAAACGGAAACGTCCGGATATTCTGACCCTCATCGGCGGCCCCCATGTGACCGCGTTGCCGGCGGAAACGATGAGGATTTTTCCCGAGTTCGATGTGGGATGCATCGGAGAGGGGGAAGAAACGCTTGTCGATTATATGCGGGCCATGCAAGCCGGCTCTTCTGGTGACAATGTCTCTGGCCTTGTGCATAGAAAGGGCGGCGCAATTTGCCTGTCCGGCGCAAGGCCGTTTATTGAAGACTTGAATTCTCTTCCGTTCCCAGCCTGGGATCTCCTTGAAGGATTTCCCGACAGATATGTTCCTGCCGCAATTCGATGCAGGAGATTGCCTGCAAGCCACCTGGTCACGTCGCGCGGCTGTCCCATGAAATGCACGTTCTGCGATCGCTCGGTATTCGGGAACCGGTACCGGCTTTTCAGTGTTGAATATACGTTTGAAATGATAAAGACCTTGGTGAATACGTACAATGTGCGGGACATACTTTTCGAAGACGATAGTTTTACGCTTCACAAAGAAAGGGTGCTTGCTCTCTGCGAATTGATAGGAAAGAACAATCTGCGGTTCTCTTGGTCGTGCCTCGGACGCGTCGATTCAATAGATGCGACTCTCTTAAAGATCATGAGGCGGGCGGGTTGCTGGCAAATCGGATTCGGCATCGAAAGCGGAAACGCGGGGATTCTTGACAGTGTGCATAAAAGCATCGATCTCGATCGCATCCGTGAAGCGCTTGCGGTTACCAGGCGGGCTCGCATACTCACCAAGGGGTTCTTTGTGCTCGGGCTGCCGCACGAAACTCCCGACAGCATAAGGGAAACGATACGATTTGCCAAAACGGTGGCTCTCAACGACATCAGCGTGTCCTTCTGCACGCCATTTCCCGGCACTGTTCTGGGCGAACACGCGCGTGAGTCGGGCGATGTCGACCCGGACTGGAACAAGATGAATCTGATGAATGCCGTGTTTGTGCCCAAGGGCTTCACGAAAAAGCAACTGGAAGAATTTCATGCCGCGTTTTTTAGGCAGTTCTATTTCCGGCCGGGGATCATTCTGGATTACGTGTTCAGGTGCATTCGGAATCCAGGGTTGCTGTGGCGAATCCTTTGGATTCTGCCGTCGTTCTTCCACCCGGCATTCCGTAAGGCTGCTCGCTCCCGACCTCTCGTATCCACGCACCGTTAACGAGGCCGGGCCTCTTTTCCGTCGCTCGTTTCTGCTGCGCCGAATACCGCAGCTTTCATGGCTGCGTAGTTTATGGCGGCAGCCACGGCAGCCACAATAATATTCATGACAAAATAGTGGACATGGAGTTTCTGGACGCCGGTAAACAACAGCGCATTTGCAATGGCCAGGATTGCCACCTGCAAAATGATGTAGCGTATGCCTTGTTTGACATGAGCCGTTGTGTAATTCTTGAAAACCAGATATTTGTTAATGGCATAGGAATACACGTAGGCCACTCCGCCCGCGATGTTGGAAGCGATCAGGTAGTTTACTTTAAATAATTCAACCAGGGCCAGCAACACGCCCCAGCACAGCACGGCGGTTGAGCAGCCGCCGATTCCGTATCGGACGATTTCCGGCATCGTTTTTTTGAAAGAAAAGTGTTTCGGCAACCGCATTACAAGGCCCTATTTTAGGAGTCGGTTGAGAATGGAATATGCTACAAGTAGTTTGAGGTAATTGCAGTAGTGGACGGCAAAAGCAAGCGGGTGCGAACCTCGGTACTTTTTAGCGGCCAGTAGAGCGCGCGTTGCGGGAAAATTGCGAAAGGAACCGGTCATGGAGCCGCGGCTTACCCGGAAAGAGGCCAGGTATTCCTTGACAACATACAGTTTGTGTTGCGATGCGATGCTTAACCATATCGCATACTCGGTCGTTGCATAGATGTCGAAGGGCCCCAGCTCCGACATAAGTGATGTCTTGAAGAAGACCGCCATGGCGCTTAAATAGCATTCAGTCAAGAGAAGATTGAAGCTGTGATGCCTAAGCAGAAAATTTTTGTACAAGGTAATCCATCGTCGTATTTCGTTGCCATCGTCATTGATAATCCCGCAATAGCCGGCAACCCAAGCGCAATCGACATGTTCCGAAAATGTCTTGAAGACCTGTTCAAATGCCCCGGGTTTGAAGCAGTCGTCCGCCGGCAGCATGACAATAATGTCGCCGGTGGCCATCCGACAACCTTTGTTGAAAGCGTCGCCCGTTCCTTTGTCCGGCTCGGAAATCCATTTGAGATGCGGGTAGGATTTTAGAATCGAAACGGTGGCGTCAGTGGAGCCGCCATCAACCACGATATGTTCGTACGGTACATTGCCTTGAGCAAGAACGCTTTCGATCGCCGTTCGAATATGTTTTTCCCCATTGAGGACAGGCGTAATTATGTTTATTTTATGTGTCATGGGATGATTGTAAATTAAGCTGTGCGCACCGGAATACGAATCGGCGATTTTGCATTTGCGAAAAACCTCGCTTTACTCTGCCGGGCAGAAGCGCGTATCCTTGACTTTTCCAGATATAATTGTAGAATACGGGTGAAGGATTTTGGCACATGAAGAATCTGAGAGAAGCAATAGTAGTAGCTGCTGCAAGCGCTGGAGAGGGCCATATTCCGAGCGCCCTTTCCATTCTGGATATTTTATGGGTTCTGTACGACAAGGTTTTGAAGATAGATCCTTTGCATCCGACCAAACCGGATCGCGACAGGTTCGTACTCAGCAAGGGGCAGGGCGCTCTCGGGTTATATGTCGTTCTTGCCGCAAAAGGATTCTTCCAACACAAAGATCTGGACACCTTTGCGACTTTTAACAGCATCCTGGGCGGACATCCGGATCGGAACAAAATTCCCGGTGTTGAGGCTTCGACCGGTTCGCTGGGCCACGGCTTTCCGATTGCGGTCGGCATGGCTATGGGTTTGCGTGTGCAGCGGTCTTCCTCCCGCGTGTTTACGCTGATCGGTGACGGGGAGGCGAATGAAGGCAGCGTTTGGGAATCGGCGTTGCTGGCCGCGCACCATAAACTTTCAAATCTTTGCTGCATTATCGATTACAATCATTCGACGGATCGCGCGTTACTCGTTGGAAACATTGCCGCAAAGTTTGGCGCGTTTGATTGGGAATGCATTTCGGTAAACGGTCACGATCAAAACGAGTTGCTTGCGGCCTTGACCCGCGAGAGAACGAATCGACCTCTGGCGATTGTTGCCCGTACGGTAAAGGGATTCGGGTGCGCACGCATGGAAAACAATCCGGAATGGCATCACAAAGCGCCAACCCCAGAACAGCTACCGGCCCTTCTGGAGTCTCTTCGATGAACATGCGCCAACAGATGGTATCAACGGTTGAAGGCGTTCTCCGGAGCGATGTCCGCACCATGCTTTTGCTGGGAGACATCGGTGTCTTTGGGTTCAGGAATGCGTTTGAGGCATTTCCCGAACGCGTGCTCAACATCGGCATTCTCGAACAGGCGACCATCGGCGTTGCGGCAGGGTTATCATTGTGCAACATGATTCCCATTGTTCATAGCATTGCTCCATTTCTCGTTGAACGCGCTTTCGAACAATTGAAAATTGACTTTGGCTATCAGAAGACCGGCGGCAACTTTATCAGCGTTGGAGCCTCGTACGATTACGCAGCATTGGGGTGCACGCATCATTGTCCCGGGGATGTCGGCATTTTAAAAAATTGCCCGGGCATGGAAATTGTTGTTCCGGGCACCGCGTCGGAGTTCGATACGCTGTTTCGACGGACGTACGCAAACGGATCGCCCACCTACTATCGCTTGAGCGAACGATCCAATGCAATGAGTTGCGATGTTTCCTTTGGAAAGGCCACGGTCATACGCAAAGGCGAGGGACTCACCGTTGTTGCGGTTGGACCCCTGCTCGATACGGTTCTTGAAGCCGGTAAGGATCTTGACATAACCATACTCTATTACACAACAGTAGCGCCCTTTGACGCCCAGACGCTCAAGGATAATGCGGGCTCATCTAAACTATTGTTGTGTGAACCATATTATAGCGGCGTATCGGCAGCCGACATACAAGCGGCGCTCTTTCCCGCTCCGGTCTCGATTGATTTCGCAGGAATTCCTTTCCGCTTTTTAACGCAATACGGCAGCTGCGCAGAGCATGACGAGGCCCTCGGGCTAACGGCCGGCCGAATACGGTCACGCATGCAAAGGATGATGGCATGAACCCGCTTCTCGACGCCATTGCCGCTGACGCCCGGGACATTGTGTCAAAAATCGATTGTACCGGTTTACGCGGGAAGACCGTGCTCATAACCGGCGCCTCGGGACTAATCGGCGTCAATGTTCTTGCCTGTCTTCGCGAGTTGGCGCAGACGTTCCGAAACGAATGTTCCGTTGTGGCGACGATGCAAAGCGCGCCAGCCGATTTCATTGAGGCACTGTGCGATTTTCCCGCATGCACCGTGATACGGGGAGATTTGACCGATCAATCGTTCTATGAATCCCTGCCTCGTGCGCATATCATCATCCATGCCGCAGGATACGGACAGCCCGCTTTGTTCACGCAGAATCCGGTTAAGACCCTGCAACTCAACACACAGTCGACATTCGCCCTGTTTTCGAAATTGCTCCCGTCCGGAAGATTCCTGTTTCTAAGCACCAGCGAACTGTACAGTGGCTGCACGTCGCCACCGTTCGTCGAATCCCAAATCGGATCAACGGATGTTTCACATCCACGCGCCTGCTATATTGAGGGGAAACGGTGCGGAGAGGCTATTGTCAATGCGTACCGGTCGCAAGGCGTAGCGGCAAAATCCGCGCGGCTGTGCCTGGCTTATGGTCCCGGAACTCGACCGGGAGACAAACGAGTGCTTAACTCATTTATTCAAAGAGCGCTCGCGGGGCAAATTGACATGCTGGACAGCGGATCGGCCAGGCGAACCTATTGTTACGTAGCTGACGCGGTTGAATTGCTTTGGAAAATTCTTCTGTTCGGAACCGATTGCGTCTACAACGTCGGGGGTGAATCCGACGTTACGATTTTGGAACTTGCCCGGAAAATCGGCGGCTACCTGCACGTGCCGGTGAATGCGCCGCCAACGCCTCCGTTTTTGACCGATGCCCCACAGGACGTTCGCTTGGACATGTCCAAAACGAACCGGGAATTCGGAAAAACAGCCGGTGTGCCGTTCGATGTGGGCCTGGCCAGGACAATCGAATGGCAAAAAATATTGTACGGCGAGACTCTGCCATAAGGGGAAGAGAATATGGGAATCACCATGGTTACCGGAGCGAACGGTCTCGTGGGTTATGCGTTGCGGCAAATGCACGAGCCGGATCTCGCCTATGTCTCTCGCGCCGACGCCGATCTTACGGATTTCAATCAGACGAAGGCGCTGTTCAACCGCGTTCAACCGGACCGCGTCATTCATTGCGCCGCCGAGGTGGGCGGCATCGGCGGGAATATGATTCATTCCGGCGAATACTTCCGGAATAATATCATGATTAATTTAAACGTTCTCGAATGCGCTCGGTTGGCGGGAGTAAAGAAGCTCATTTCCTTTATGTCAACATGCGTGTTCCCGGATTCATGCACGTATCCCCTTAATGAAAGGGACTTGCATAACGGACCGCCACATCCTTCAAATTTCGGTTATGCATACGCAAAGCGGATGCTTGAAGTGCAGAGCAGTGCCTATAGAAAAGAATGGCAATGCGATTTTATCGTGGCGATTCCGACAAATATCTACGGCCCCAACGACAATTGGAGCCTGCACGACGGTCACGTAATTCCCTCGCTTGTTCATCGGTGCTACCTTGCGAAGAAGAACGGCGAAGATCTTACGGTATGGGGCAGTGGAACTCCTCTGCGCGAATTCGTTTTTGCAAACGATATCGCTCAACTCGCTGCTTGGGCGCTCAACCGATACAGCGAGGATTCTCCTATAATCTTTACGTCGGGTATCGAAATTTCGATACGGGACGTGGTTGAAAATATCGCAGGCGCGCTTAACTTCAAAGGTTCGCTCATTTTTGATCCGTCAAAGCCCGACGGCCAGTTCCGCAAGCCCTCCGATCCGACCAAGCTTAAGAAATACCTTCCCGATTTTGAATTCACCGGCATTGAAAAGGGCATAACGAATACCGTTGAGTGGTTTGAAGCACATTACCCGAACGTGCGGATGTAAAATGCTGCCGAACGGGAAATTCGAAGACGGCGTGATCAAATCGCTAATCGCGGATGATTTTGAGGTACTTTTTAGGACCTCCTTGTCGGAATGTATACGAAGAAGAGTGTCCGAATTTGCATTAATGTATCGTGAAGTAACGGATGAGGAATACGAATCCTGTCTGCTGACCATACTCCGGGCCATACACGACCCGGCTATTCCAAAAGCCGGTGCGCATCGCCAGGATAATTGGGAAAAGGGGTGGTTGGAAAATTTTCATGCTTGGGAGGCCACGGCAGGAGGCAAAGGTGCAAAAATTAATGCCATCCTTCCCCGTTATTTCGGCAAATACGGTTTCCTGAGAATCAACAGAACGCTTATCCGGCCCTTATCCGATAACTTCGAATACTTTTCCCTGTGCCTCATTACCGATTGGCTCTTTGACGTTTATATGCGAAAAGCCGGATCGATTTACGAATTCGGCTGCGGAACGGGATATCATCTGGTCCGCTTGAGAAACTACAATCCCACGGCGTCGCTTTTCGGTCTGGATTGGGCCCCGGCATCGCAAAAAATCATTTCGAGCCTGGCTTCGCAGGGATATGTGACGAATATGCAAGGACTGCGTTTCGACTATTTCAATCCGGATCAGAACATCCGTCTTGCGGCAGACTCAATTGTCTATACGGTAGCGTCGCTGGAGCAGTTGGGAAGAGATTTCAACCCGTTCCTGGCATATCTGTTGCGGAACAGACCGAGCCTCTGCGTGCATGTCGAGCCCATAGCGGAGTTACTTGACAAAAGCAACATCTTGGATTTTTTATCCATTGAATATTTCCAAAAACGTAATTATTTGACGGGATTTCTGGATCGATTGCATGCGCTAAAAGCGGAAGGGAAAATCGATATTGTCCTGGAACAACGCTCCTTTATCGGCAGTCTTCTCATAGACGGATACTCCATTGTTGTCTGGAAGCCTGTTTAAGCCGTAATCCTCGCTATTCTTGCCATTCGCTTTTATCTCTGCCGGCATAACGGTTTGCGCGACGAACATCCTTACAAGTCCAAAGGAAATTCCGAGTTCACTGTTAACGTTCGAAGCCTCCCCACGTTACGTTTTGGCAACCAGACATTGCGTGTCCCAAAGCTCAAGAATTTGCTCAGGTTTGTCGGCAAAAAAGTCGGCAAACGCCTTTCTTACTCCCAAAAGGGTGCGGTAGTCGTGAGACAAGATGAACCCACCGCGAGTCATCCTTGGGTAGAAGAACCGAAGACAATCGAGCGTGCTCTTATAGATATCAACGTCAATATGCACCATCGAAAATGTACAATTCAGCACAGCATTTGCGGTTTCCGGGAAACACCCTTTATGGTAATAAACATTCTGGAAACCCGAAAGAAACGCTTGAACCGCTTCGATGGAAGTATCGGCAAAATCTCCTTGACGATGTCTGTCAACGCGTTTGTCTACCATCGGCATGCCGGCAAAAGTATCGAAGAGATGCAGGTTCCTTTGCCCCTTAAACTCACAAATGATCCTTGCGCTTCCTCCTCTATAGACACCTACTTCCGCGAGGTCCCCCCTCAGCTTGCCTGATTGTTCTACCAATTTGTAGACGTTATGCATTTCCCGCATGGTCAAGGTCTTCCTGTTTCGAAGGCGGCGGTCTCCGAAACAAGCCAGAAACGCCTTGTCTTCACGTATAATGTGTTTGGAGACAATGGTATCAATTGATGTTCTCACCCTGTTTAGACATCTTCCAATGATCATAAGAATCTTCCTTAGTAGTAAACGTCATGTGTTTGTTTGCGGGCATAACCCGCGAGGTTAATCAATAGGTGGAATCTTTTGCCCCACGGAAATTACTGCTCAACAGGCCTTGCAGGCAATCGGCCGTTGCCTCGTCATTGTGTCGGCTTATTTGGAATGATTCGGTAAATCGAAAACGGCGGCACGGGAAATTCATTTGGGTGATTATAGTATTGCTGGTCCTTTTTTACCAAGACAAGCCTGAAGGCGCTTTCAAGTTTCGTTTGATAGGCATACGATCCTTCAATGCCCCGGTAATCGCAAAAGAACACCGCCTTGTTCTGCGTCAGCAGAAATGACAACTTATCAATAATTGTCGAGGTGGTATCATCCAGCCTTGACGGGGGAAAAAAGCAGGAATTTGAGTAATAATCAAGAGGAAAACACAGAAAGGCGTCGCACAGGACCACGGATTTCGGGGGAATGACCGATTCAATATCGTTCACAAGCCGATGTACCTGCGGCAGCCTGAAGTGGGCCGGCCTTGCACAGGGAACCGAACGGGTAATCTTCACAGCGAAAAAGGGAAGGAGAAAAACCGAAGCGAGTATCCACAATAGAACTGGACGATGTTGTATAGTCTCAACAAGAGTGTAGAGCCCGCAAACGAAAAGGAAAACCACTAACGGATAGACGGGCGCCAGGTAAATGTTATAGGTATAGGCAAAATCGAGGCACGGAATAAACCAGCAAACATAAAAGGAATATTCCAAGAGTAGGAATGGCGTCACCCACCACCGGACAAAGGCTGTTCTTCTTTGGTTCCACATTCCAATCGCTGCTATGGCAAGAAATGGCAGGGCCCACCACGCGGGGAACCCCTTGGGACTGTATATTATCGCCTGGGCCTTGCAGATAGCCACGAACGACGCCAAGGTATTCCTGAAAAGATCGATATTCTTCCATTCGTAGGGCGGCTGCGCCGGAAGATACCAATGCCCGCTGCTGACATGATTCTGGATGAGAAACGGAGTGAAGATAAGCATGGCGATTGCAATGCCGGCTATCCCGTTGGTGATGGCTGGCCTAACCCGCATATCCCTCAGATGGTGGCTATTAACGAAGAGTAAGATCATTGGCAAAAACAGAATTGCCTGAGGTATCTTCACCGTGGCTGTCAGGCATAAGAGACCAAAGGCCGCAAGCCAGTACACCTTGCGCTTCTTCTGGGAAGCGAGGAGTGCGAACAACGACGCAAGGGTCGTCAGGGCCGCGCAGGCAATGTCTCGCCGAAACGTCAACCGAAAGTTGATCACGGTCCCGTACGCCGCTATTGCCAGTACCGCGAGTATCCAGGCACTGCGCCGATCGCGGTCCTTAAAGAATACTCGCGTAGTGAAAAACAAACCGGTAATGATGCAAATGTCCCAAACAATCCGGGCAATCCATATTGCATTTTCACCGAACAGAGCAAGGAGCGGCGCCAGCAGCATTGCTATGCCTATTGATACAACGGAGACCTGTTGTCCTGCCGGATTCAAGACAAAAGGCGACAGGGTGTGTTTCATGTCGGGAAAATGCGACTTGAGAAGATCGTATACCGGATTGTCAATAATCATCTTCCCGTGGAGGAGCGCCTGCGCCGACCTGAGATAGATAACCATGTCGTCAACCATCGACGCATCGTAATTCAGGTAGGCGTTGACTGAGTAAACGCAGAGAAAGAGCAGGAGGAGGCCGAGGCAAATGAGGCGCGTCTTGTCTTTTACCATGTCGCTTTGAGTTTCCTGGCGCTCACAATATGTATGCACCGTGAAGAATCTGGAGCCGGCGCGGAGCCGCGTGCCGCATCATTAAAATAAGTATATGACTCTTTTTACGCTGAGTCAATTACCCTGTCTTTATTATGGGCCCGTTGATTGTTTTGCTATTATGCGGCCGAAAAGATATTATTTAAGTTGGTAAACGACATGCCCTAAGAGCTCAAGAAGGGACCGCTCCCCAATACCATGAATTCGCTCGTCCTTATTCCGGCATTCAATGAGGAAAAAAACCTGCCTTCGGTTATTGCCGAGGTAAGGGCCAGCCTGCCGGATTTCGATATCGTTGTCGTAAACGACGGCTCCAGAGACCGAACCGAAGAACTTGCTCGTACCGCCGGAAGTGTGGTTATTTCTCATCCTGTCAATGTTGGATATGGGGCGGCGGTCCAGACGGGATTCAAATACGCCTGCAAAAAGGGCTATGCCGTTGTCGTGCTCATGGACGCCGATGGGCAGCACGATGCAAAGGATGCGCAACAGCTTGTAACTGTGCTTAAAGATCATTCATTGGACATGGTCATTGGCTCCAGGTTTGCGATAAAGACCGGCTATAAGACGACGTTCGCCAGGATAGTCGGCAGAAACCTTTTTTCGCTCATAACCTATTTGATAACCCATAAGAGATTTCTGGACATCTCCTCGGGCTTTCGGGCGATCAATGGACGGGCGGTCGCATTTCTTTCAAGAAATTATCCTGTTGATTTTCCGGACGCCGAGGTACTCGTCATGATGCTCCTGAATGGATTCAAGATCGCAGAGGTCCCGGCGACTTTTAGATCGCGCACAACAGGCCAATCGATGTTTTCGCTGCCGAAGAAAATCTATTATCCGTTCAAAGGCCTGCTGGCAATCGTCATCGTCGTAATGCGGGAGATCTTCAAAGAGAAGGAGAAATAGCATGTCACTCAGGGGCCAAGCATTTGTCCTAATGATTTCCATTCTGGTAATTCTCTTTGTGCTTAATGCCCTGCGAAAAAGGAGAATTAACGAAGAATATTGCCTGTGGTGGATTTTTATCATGATTGCAACGGATGTCCTCGTCTTGAACCAGCGCCTGCTTTCAAGAATCACGCATCTAATTGGAGCGCTCGTTCCCATATCAACGCTCACGCTTTTTGCGCTTATTCTCATGCTTGCGATTCTGATATATTTCTCGATGAAGATCTCCGTTCTCACAAACCAGGTAAGGGAACTCATTCAATTTGCTGCGCTGCAGAAAAAGGACATTGAGGAGTTGCGTCCAAAGGCTCACCTATAGGCAACGTAGCGTCATACCCGGCCATCTTATGAACACATCTGCTTTCAAACCATATCGCCCGGTGCTCTTCTTCCTTATCGTTCTCGCCATCGCCTGCGCCATTCGCATCCACCTTCTCCCCGTGCCGCTGGAACGGGACGAAGGAGAATATGCCTACTCCGGTCAACTGATTCTTCAGGGAATTCCTCCGTTTTCACAGTCCTATAACATGAAGATGCCGGGGATTTATGTTGCCTATGCGGCTATCCTCACCTGTTTCGGCCAAACTACAACCGGAATACATTTCGGTCTTCTTCTTATTAACATTTTGTCTTCGCTTGCCATGTTCCTGCTTGGACGCCGCCTGTACAATCCGCTTGTTGGTTGTGCTTCGGGTTCGGCTTTTGCCGTCATGACGCTTTGCTCGTCGGTCCTCGGGCTATCGGCAAATGCGGAACATTTTGTGGTCCTTTTTGTTCTGCTGGGATGCCTTTCGCTTCTCGAAACTCTCGATAAAGAACGTAGTCTTTTCGCTTTTTTGGCCGGTTTGTCATTTGGCGCCTGTGTCCTGATGAAACAGCATGGTGCGGCCTTTGCGCTTTTTGGATTTCTGTGTGTTCTGGCGGGGACATTTTCCGCGCACCGCGGCCGGATCAAGAAGCCGGCAATGTTCGCCTTGGTCTATTGCGCCGGGGTGCTTGTGCCGTTTTTCGTGGTTTGCCTGTGGCTGTGGTGTGCCGGCGTCTTTGGCAGTTTCTGGTTCTGGACGTTTACGTATGCCCGCGCCTATGTTACACAGATCCCGCTGTGGGTTGGCGCACATATCTTTTACGACCAAATGGGGCACATCACGGCATCGTCCCCGGCGTTGTGGTTGCTTGCGATGTTGGGTCTTGTGTCGTTGCTCTTCGATAGAAACTCAAAATGGAAAACCGGCGGCGTCTTGTTATTCCTGCTACTGTCGTTTGTTTCCATATGCCCGGGTTTTTACTTCCGGGAGCACTATTTCATTCTGGTGCTGCCCGTGGTTTCGCTGCTGTGCGGGAAAGGGGTTGCGTTTGCCCTTTCGCCTTTTGTAAAACGTCCGGCATTGCTTTTTTCTCTCTTCTGCCTTGTTGTCGGCGGTGCGGTTGCGATTCCTCTTTTCGCGGAAAAGGCCATTCTTTTCGAGTCTGCGCCCATGCGCGTTTCCAGGCTCATTTACGGACCCAATCCATTCCCCGAATCGTGCGTCATCGCGGATTCACTGAGGGCGTGGACATCTCCTGCAGACAAAATCGGAATCCTGGGTTCGGAGCCGCAGATTTTCTTCTATGCTCACCGGCGGTCTGCAAGCGGCTACATCTATACCTATGCCCTTATGGAAAAGCAGCCCTTCGCTTTGCATATGCAGGACGAAATGATACGGCAAATCGAAGCGGCCGCACCTCGCTATCTCGTATATGTTAATGTTGATGTGTCGTGGCTTGTGCGGCCGGATTCTTACACCAGAATCTTTCAATGGTTCAACCAATATCAGCGGAGCATGTACGAAGTTGCCGGCGTTGCCGACATTGTCTCGGATCGCAAAACAGTGTTCGTGTGGGGGAATGAGGTTAAGAAATACGCCCCACAGTCATCAGCCTGGATTGCCGTCTTCAAGAGAAGAGTGGCTGGTCAATAGGAAACAGGGATGTTTGAAAAGTTACATTCGCTACTGCGCTTTTGTGAATGCCTGCAATTTCCCCTGGACATAACGTTTCACTTCCGGGTTTTCGCTCGTTGCGTATACAAAAGAAAGAAATTCGAGGCCTTCCTCGGGCGCGCCCGCTTTCCTAAACATCGCCGCCGCTACGCCCGCAAGCCGGAAACCCGGAGCGTCGGGTTGTGTCACCGCGCGCGCCAGACAGGCCGCCGCATCCTTCTTGTTGTCGTAGTATCTATAGTAAATCATTCCCAGATAGAACCATAGTTTCCACTTGTTGGCCACACTGGAAGAAACGCCCCGTTCGAGGATAACCCTCGCGGCGTCGGGGTCGTTGCAGACGTCCGGAATCATCAGGCCGGCAAATTCATATGCCGGATAAAAATCGGGATTGAGCCTGGTAACAAGATCAACCATACGGACCAGCCACGTGTATTGACCCCCGGAGAGATATTCCGAGCCAAAGTAAAGCGTGGTTCGTATCCACAGGTAGTCGGCATAGGCTGTGTGGAACCCAAGGAGATACGGTTTGATTTTGTCGCTCTGCGGAACAAACGCCATTGAAGGCGGCGCCCGGTGTGTCGACCTTATCGACGTGAGACTGTTTTGCGCCGCAAAAATCAGCGCCCCTATCGCGGCGAAAGAGACCGCAAACGCCAGGATTTTGCGCGGGGGTTTCACTAGAGGTCCTTTGCGTCGAACAACACGCACGAAAGCGCAAGAAACAAGGCTGAGTACAGAATGCCATAGACAAGCGCGAGTACATAGTATGCCGGCGGGAGCACGATTCCGTAGACGATGTTGTCCCGAACATTAAAATGCTCAAGGTTCGGCAGCACATAATATATCGCGGTGAGGAGCCGGGGATAGAGTGAACCTCGCGCCGCAACCAGCTTGATGGAAAGCAGATCGTTGAGGTGGCCGGCAACATAGAATGCAAGAGAGAAAAAGGACGCGAGCATGGGTGAGGTTAGCGTCGAAAAAAAAATGGAGGCGGAGATAACCACCGACATCTCGGCCCAGATGAGGAGCACGGCACACAAGAGCGAAAGTTTTATGGTTCCGCCCAGATATACAAGCGTGCAGAGGAACATTGTCGACATGGCCGCATAGGTAAGCAAGAGCGTGGTAAGCAGCCCTGCGTACTTGCCGCATACGAATTGCGCTCGAGATATCGGCTTGGTGATAACTTGATACAGCGTCTTCTGACTCACCTCTCTTCCGAGCATGCCTACGCCGATAAATACCGCCAACAGCAGCCCGGCAAGAGACATGGTGGCAAGGCCGAAATCCTGCATCACCTGAATCCTGGCGAATACCGACCAATCCGCAACAAACACCGACAGCACGATGAGCGCCACGACAAAGAAGAGAACAATGTACAGAACGTTGTTCCGTATCGTTTCCTTGAACGTGTTGACCGCAATCTGAAATATCGCCCGCATCCGCAGACCCTTCATTGCCTTTTGTAAATTATATCTTCGAGTGAAGCGGACCGCTTCGACACCGACTCGCAGAATATTCCCTTTTCGCACAGGTATCGCTGGCACTCCACGGCATCCTTGCCGGCAGGAATGGAAATGACATCGCCGGCGTTGGCGTTTCTTGTCACCGTGTACCCTTTTGCCGTAAGAAGATCCCGGTCCGCTTCGGAAAGCCCCGCCACTTCGCACTCCACTACGCGCACCCCTTCCGCCAACAGATCGGCAAGCGGTCCCTGGTAGGCGAGGCGCCCCGCGGATACAACGACGACGTGACTGCACAACGATTCCACATCGTCAAGTATGTGGGAGCTAAAGAATATTGTTTTCCCTTCTTTTCCCAACGTAAGCAGTATGTGTCGAAAAAGCCGCCGGCCAAGGGGATCGAGACCGCTCATGGGTTCGTCCAGAACAAAGAGGTCCGGGTCGCACAGCAGTGCCTGAGCCATGGAAAGACGCTGTTGCATTCCTTTGGACAAGTCTTTCACTTTGGTTGAAAGGGACGCGGACAGTTCCACCAGCTCCAAAACCCGCCGGATGTCCGGTTCTCCGGATTTCACGTGCCCCGCGGTGAGCCCGTAAGAAAAGCAGAGCGTTTCCCAAACGGTAAGATGGTCGTAGAAATAGGGGCGCTCGCTCAGGAACGAAAGCGCTGTGCGCGAGCGCGGAATCCGGGGATCGTTGCCGTTGACAAGCACCGTTCCGGAGGTGGGCCGGACAAGACCGAGGAGCATCTTGATGCTGGTTGTCTTGCCCGCGCCGTTGGGACCCACAAAACCGGTAATGGTGCCCCTCTCCACGGCAAACGAGCAATCGACGACAGCCGGCACTTTCCTTTCCCAGAAGTGCCTCCGGTATTCCTTGTAGACATGTGAGAACTCGATGCTGGGACTTGCCACAATCGTTTCTCTTTGGGGGAGTGAGCGTGCAACCTAAAGATACTAAGGGTGTTTCGTCGTGTCAATGGCAAACACACTCGTTGCCCCGTGGCGGTTCGCCGTTTCTCGACGGCCAGTTTAATCCAGCGGTTATTTGTAATTTCATCGCGCCGGCGACCTTGTATTTTATTTCGTATGCCTGCTCAAAAGAAGGGAACGGTGCATCATTGCCACGTGCACCCCAAGGCCTTTGCCGTCGGACGGTGTTCCGTCTGCAAATCGTGGGTGTGCGGGGAATGTTCGGTAAAAGTTTCTCATCAGGTGTACTGTTCTCGCTGTCTTGCTAAAAGGGACTCGCAGGCGCGAGCGGCCGAAGTAACTCCCGTTTCCGAACAACCGACGCAACCGCCGGTTCGCAACCCGCCGCTAAGCTATTACCGGCTTATGGTTCTATCCGCCGTGACGCTTGCTTTGTGCGGCATTGTTTTCGGCGTGTTGAACGTGAGGCAGGCGCGCGATTTGTCGGCGCAGAATACCTCGCTCAAGGAAAAGAGAATCGGGCTTCTGGGACAGATCAGGGAGCGAAACCGGGAAATTTTAGAGCTTCGCGCCCGATTGGATTCTCTCTCCGGCCGCGCCGCCGGTGCGCCCGTAGTCCGGAAAAGCGTCTTTGTCTTCCGTTCGGATCTCAATGTTCCTCCGGAAACCGAAGGAATTCCAATCTCTTTTGACAATGGGACTACGCAAAAGCGGCTTCTGTGCCTCACCTTCGACGGCGGCGACCAGGCGAATGCCGCGGCCGAGATTCTCGATACCCTCAAATCGCGCAACGTCAAGGCAACCATGTTTCTCACTGGCCGGTTTGTCAAGCGTTACCCCGCTGTCGTGAGCCGCATCATTTCCGAGGGGCACGAAATCGGAAGCCATACGTTTTCGCACCCGCATCTGACCTCTTTTGTGCAGGATCACACGCAGACGGTCTTGCCCACCGTTACCGAGGCCTATCTACGCCACGAGCTTGTTGAAACAGACTCTTTGTTCCAGTCCCTGTTCGGCGCACGGCTTGCCCCTTTGTGGCGCGCCCCCTACGGGGAATACAATCGCACAATTTGCCTATGGGCCCAGCACGCGGGTTTTCTTCATGTGGGGTGGCGGCAGGGGAGAACGTGGAAGCTGGGTCTGGACAGCAACGATTGGACTCCCGACGAAGAGACTCCGGGCTACCACACGCCTCAGGAGGTCTTCGACAAAATTGTCGGCCTTGCTCAGAGTCCTGGTACGGGAATCAACGGCGGCATTATCCTTATGCATTTAAACACCGCCCGCCAGCAGAAGGACCGGCAAGTCCATTCCATTCTTGGCAAGCTGATTGATTCTCTTGAGTCCGGCGGCTACCGGTTTGTTACGGTGGGTGAAATGCTCAAAGAGTCCGGGGTTGACATAACACGGCTAAAACGTCTCTAAAGTGATGCGCTAGAAAGTATTTTCTCATTGTCCACCTAGCATCTGGAGAACAATGCCCGATATACAATCCCTTGTTCAGAATCTACTGGTTCGCGCTCCCGGTATCCTGGTAGGGCTCACGATTCACGAATATGCGCACGGGATGGTCGCCTTATGGAGAGGTGATGAGACTGCAAAACGGGCCGGACGTTTGTCATTCAATCCTGTGGCGCATCTAGACTTGTTTGGAACTCTCATGTTGTGCTTTGGTCCATTCGGTTGGGCAAAGCCGGTCCCGGTTGATTATCGCAATCTTCGCAATCCAAGGCGCGACGCCGCATTGGTGAGCGTTGCCGGACCCTTGTCCAACATTGTTTGCGCCGGACTGATTGGCATTATCCTTCAGCTGCTCATACTGAATTCAGTCAACATCTCCTACAGCTCATATCTATTCCCAATTCTCTCTATTGCTTATCAGGTTAACATAGGGCTGTCCTTTTTCAATCTGTTGCCGATCCCGCCGTTGGACGGATCAAATATTCTTTTGAGTTTTCTTCCAAGGTCAAAAGTGGAGCCGTATTTCAAACTAATGCGAAACGTACCAATTGTCTTTTTTGTTCTTATTTTCATTGAGTGGGCAACACCAATCAAGGCTCTCTCACTCATTCTCAATCCTCTCTACATACCGTATGCTTCTTTCTGGCATTTTGTCATTTTCGGAAGAAGGATGTAGCCATGCCCTTGCCGCGGATATCTCCTGTACGCCTCAACCAGATTGTTAATGGCTTTTCGAAGTCTTCCATCATGGTCGTCGGCGACACAATGCTCGACGAATACGTGTGGGGAGATGTCCTCCGAATCTCTCCCGAGGCTCCTGTGCCGGTGGTGCAGGTGCAGTCGCGCTCGCACCGGCTTGGCGGAGCGGCAAACGTGGTTCAGAACCTTAAATCGCTCGGCGTCACGCCATACCTGGTATCTTTGTGCGGTGATGATGTGACCGGAAAGAATCTCAGGGAGAAGCTTGCGCAATCGGGATGTTCCCCGAGCGGCATGGTTGTGTCGCCGCGCCGGACAACAACGATAAAGACCAGAATCATGGCGCGGCACCAGCAGATCGTGCGGGTGGACAGCGAAACGGTTGGCGACTTGACAATGGAGGAGGCGGATGCACTGTGGTCCCGGTTTTCTTCCCACCTTTCCCAAGTGGACGGCGTGATTATTTCCGACTATTCCAAGGGCGTCGTCTCCAAGCCCTTCCTTGCGAAGATTCTTGCGGCCTGCAAGCGGCGCCGGATGTTTGTTGCAATAGACCCCAAAGAGCGCCACTTCGATCTTTACAAAGGGGTAAGCGTGATTACCCCGAACCTGAAGGAAGCCCATGCGGCTCTCGGCTTGCCTTATTCACGGATCGACGACCGAGACATCGAGACGCTTGGGTGGTCCATCGTTCGGAAACTCAATCTTCCCTTTCTCCTCATAACTCTCAGCGAGCGCGGCCTCGCGCTTTTCAATCGCGCTGCAAAAACGTACACACATCTTCCCACCGTGGCACAAAATGTTTTCGATGTCACGGGCGCCGGCGACACGGTCATCAGCGTGTATTCGGCGGCGATCACGAGCAAAGCCAAGCCGATTGAGGCCGCGTTTCTCGCCAACCACGCGGCAGGGCTCTCGGTTGCCGAGCTTGGTACCGCATGCGTCTCCGGTGAAGCGCTTCTTGGCGCTTGCTGCGGAGACTAACAGTTCCGTGCCGGGTTGATGCCGTCGCTAGCTCTGTGCCCTGCGACCGGAATGGCCCAAACAAAATGCGGGCCCCGCTTGTGAGATTTACCGGCAAGGAATTATATTGGGGTGGCATTTGAGGGCCCGTAACTCAGTCGGTTAGAGTAGCGGACTCATAATCCGTTAGTCCTAGGTTCGAGTCCTAGTGGGCCCACCAATCTTATTCCATAGAAAACCTGAACAAGATATGACCCGCAGGCTTCTGTTGTTTTACATTATCGGCGCAGCGACAAACAAGGCCGAACAATATTCAGAAAAGCACTTCTCATACAGAGGTGCTTTTTTGTTTGAAGGTTTTGGGTTGCGATGCGATGGTGCGCGGTTGCGCCGAAGCCTCAGCGCCCTGCAGTCATCGGAGGCGAAATGATAAAGGATTTGGAACTGCTGGTACAACTTCAAACAATCGATCTCCGCATTCACGAGCTCATTCAATCACAGAGCGATTTGCCAAAGTCGCTCTCGGAACTGGAGCGATCGATTGCCGCGGCAGGCAGGGCTGTCGACAATGTCAACAATCAAATGGATTCAAACGCCGCCGAAAAGAAATCGTTTGAAGAACGGGTGGTCGATGCGAAAGCTGCTCTGGACAAGAGTCAGGAACGGCTCAATTCCATCAAGACAAACCGCGAATACGATGCCGTGCATGCCGAGATAGAGAATTTCAAGAATACCATAGCCGGCGCGGACGCCAAGATGAGAAACCTTTTGGCCGAATCGGACAAAGTTACGCAGTCGCTTGAAGCGAAGAAAGAGGAGCTTGAGAAGATTAAGGCGGACTGCGAACCGAAGATCTCGGATCTCAAGGCGAAGATTGCCTCAATTGACTCTTCCGTGGCTGCGCTGAGGAAGGAGCGGGAAGGAATAACCGTTGGTATTCCAAAATCGCTCCTCAGAACATACGATCACATTCTTTCCCGCAGAAAGAATGCGAAGGTGCTGAGTTTCGTGAGCCACGACAATAGCACCTGCTCCTCCTGTTTCAAAGTGCTCGAGACGCAGCTTGTCAACGAAATCCGCAGGGGGACCAAGCTTCTTACGTGCCAGAATTGCGGCGCAATATTCGTGTGGGGTGAGACCGCGGTCGAAAAGGATACGGCGGCCCCGGCCGCGTGACGCGCTGGGCTTGAGGTTTCGCGCGAAAAGGCGTCCACAAGGACGCCTTTTCTTTTCCATGAAGTCAAGGGTTCCTGTTCCGTCAAGCCGGAAGCGGGGGCTCCTTTTCCGGTGGTTGGTTCGGAAGCACTTCCCGGTCGTTCGAAAATACAATCTCAAAGTCCCCGTCGGGGGCGGGCCCGATGTGCAGTCTGGTGTACGCATCCTTTTCCGCGCCCAGGTGCAGCAGCAACTGCCGGGATATTCCCGGCAAGAGCGTTCCGTCGATCACAGCGTCGGCGTTACGCGCCCCGGCCTCAATGGCGGTGCAGCTTTGGGCGATGGTTTCCACAAGAGCCGGAGAAATCGACAGGGTTATGTGATGTAACTTTTTGAGCCGGGAAGCGATGATGTCCAGCTTCATCGCCACAACGCTCTTCATTACCTCTTTGTCGAGCGGCCGGAACGGCACGATCTTGCACCGCGCAAGCAATGCGGGCTGGAAGTGAGCCGACAGCTCGGGCCGGATCGCCGTCACAAGCTGCTCGGCCACGGGTTGTTCGCCCTTGTCCGATGCGCACAGCTCCACAATGGTGCCGGAGGCGAGGTTCGAGGTCATGATGATGATGGTGTTGCGAAAATTTATTTCCCGGCCTTCGCCGTCCCGCATGAACCCCTTGTCGAAAACCTGATAGAAGAGGTTCATCACTTCGAGGTGCGCTTTTTCCACTTCATCAAGGAGAAGTATTGAATACGGCTTCTGGCGTACCGCCTCGGTGAGCACCCCGCCTTCGCCGTAGCCGACGTAGCCGGGGGGCGACCCCTTGAGCTGTGATACCGTATGCTTTTCCTGGTATTCCGACATGTTAATGGTGGTGATGAATTTCTCGCCGCCGAACAGGCTGTCGGCAAGCGCGCGGGCGCATTCGGTTTTTCCGACGCCCGATGGTCCGGTAAACAGGAATACGCCGAGCGGCGCATCCGGGTTACCCATGCCGGTTTTTGACGCGCGAATCGTACTTGCAAGAGCGGAAAGCGCATCGTCCTGACCCACGATTCGCTCGGCCAGCCGGTCCTCGAGATGTAGGAGCGTCTCCGCTTCGTCTTTTACCATTGACCCCACCGGAATCCCGGTCCAGTCGGAAATCACCTGGCCGCAGACGCCGGCGGAGACGTTCGGAAACACCATGGGATTGTCTCCCTGAACGGCGGCCAGCGAGGCAAGCTCCTTCTCCATCGATGCGAGCGACTTGGATATGTCGGCCTTCGATGCTTTTGTTTCGCGGAGCGCTTTCAACGTGTCCTGCAACCGCCGGATATTGGTCACCAGCTCCTTTTCCCTGTCCCATTGTTTTGCAAAAGTCGCAATCTCCTCCTGTTTTGCGGCAAGGGCGGTGTCGCATGTCTCAAAGAGCTCCGCCGCAACCGGAAGGCCGGCATCGCGATCGCGCTCAAGCTTCTGTTTTTCCATGCGGGCATTCTGCAGCCCGCGTTCCGCATTGTCAAGAGATGCCGGTTTCACGGTCTGGCTCATTTTTACCCTTGCGCATGCGGTATCGAGCACGTCAACCGCCTTGTCGGGCAACTGCCGGCCCGAAATGTAACGGTTCGACAGGGACACCGCGGCCTTGAGGCCGTCCTGGGTAATGTGCACGGCATGGTGGTTCTCAAAACTGTCGGCCACGCCGCGCAGCATGATTCCGCACTTTTCTTCATCGGGCTCCTCGATCTTTACAAGTTGAAATCGCCGCGCGAGCGCAGGGTCCTTTTCAAAATATTTCCGGTATTCGGACCAGGTGGTTGCGGCGCATGTTCGCAGCTCGCCCCTGGCGAGAGCGGGCTTGAGCAGATTGGCCGCGTCTCCCTGCCCGGCAGCCCCGCCCGCGCCGATCAGCGTATGCGCTTCGTCGATGAACAGGATGGTAGACTTCGAATTGCTTTTCACGGCGTCAATCACGTTCTTGAGTCGCTTTTCGAACTCGCCCTTTACCGATGCGCCTGCCTGCAAAAGCCCCAGATCGAGCCCCCAGACATCGACGTTTTTCAGGTTATCCGGAACATCTCCGGTGGCGATGCGGAGGGCTAAGCCTTCCACAATAGCCGTTTTGCCGACACCGGCTTCACCGACCAGAATGGGGTTGTTCTTCCGTCTCCGGTTGAGTATGTCCATGGCCTGACGGATTTCGTCGTCGCGGCCGAGAATGGGATCTATCTTCCCGGCCCGTGCTTCCTGGGTAAAGTTCGTGCAGAACTGGCTCAACACATCCTTCGCGGCTTGGGGCGAGCGCGCCCCCGCGGACCTTTCCCCCGCGGAACTGCCGACGCCGGCCTGTTGTTCCGTTGAGGTCTTGGTGATGGACAAAAAGTCATTCTTGAGCGTCTCGACACTTACCGGTTTCAGGAGATCGCCGTAGGCCGTCGGCGAGAACTGTCCCTTTTCCAGCATTGCTACAAACAGCGTTCCGGACGTGATTGCGGGCAGTGCATAACACAAGGTGCTTATGCTCCACGCATATTCGATTGCGTCAAGCAACGGCGGGGAAAAGGACGGCCGGCCGGTATTGCCGCTTTTCAAGTTTTCGAGTTCCAGATTGAGCGCCTTCCTGAGCGCTGCCGAATCAACATCGAATCGCCGGAGAATTGCGGCGACATCTCCCTGCGTGTCGCTCAGGAACTCCATAAAAAGGTGTTCCCAACGGACTTCGTAGTGTCCGCGATTCACGCAGAGCCCGACCGAAGATTCAAGCGCCTTTGTGCAGTTGTCGTTCAGCTTCTCGAGCAAGAGCCGAAGGTTGTTCACTATCATACAGGTCCCATCCTCCTGAAATGTAAACGTGTGGTTTTGGTTGCTCTCTAATGCTTATCACTGAGCGCCAGCGTTCCCATGATCTCTTTGTAGACAGGAAGAAATTTTCCGTACAACAGGGGCTTTGTCCAGAACGCGACGCGCAGATTATAGGTGTCGACTGCAAAAAAGAACTCGACAAACCTGAATTCATCCTTGGAATATTCCCATCGTACCATGGGAAGGGTACCGATCGTATCGTTCGTCAATCCATTGTCGCTGTCGATCTGGGCCCTGTTGATCAGTTGTATCTGTTCCGCGTATTCCCAGTTCGTCTCGTTGAGATTGCTCACAATGCATCTGGTTCCTTGTGTCTTTTCCACCGTGAAACCGATAAACAGCAGTTCCGCCCCCGTATGATGAAGTTCCCGCGCAAACTTCCGGTGTGCCTTCATGCGGTTGGGATCCGTGGTGATGTCCCAGTTTCCCCTGTATGCGAGCGAAAAGCCAATGGGTTTGTTCTGATAAATTCTCTGTTCCGGAAGGAATGTTCCCGGGTAAAACTCTTTAAGAGGCCCGGCACACCCAAAACACAGGAGAACGCATGAGAACCAGAGCTGACGTCGCCTCATAGACTGGTCCTGCTATTTCCCACCGGTTTGGCTGTTTCTTCGGCGATCGACGTCTCGAGTAATGCGCGCCCCGAGAGATGTGAGCCTTTTGTCAATATGTTCGTATCCCCTGTCGATTTGTTCTATGTTGTGGATGCGGGTCGTTCCGTTTGCCGCACACGCGGCAATCAGCAGCGCCATGCCGGCGCGGATGTCGGGCGAAGAGATTGTCGCGCCCACGAGCGGGGAGGGCCCCGTCACAACCGCACGGTGGGGGTCGCAAATAACGATATGGGCGCCCATGGCTATTAATTTATCGACAAAAAACATGCGGGATTCGAACATTTTTTCGTGAAGCAGCGTCGTTCCGTTCACCTGCGTTGCAACAACAATCATGATCGACATGAGATCCGCGGGAAAGGCAGGCCAGATGTTATCGTCTATCTTGGGTATGGCGCTCCCAAGATCCTCCCGCGTCTTCATACTTTGACGGCGCGGAACCGTTATGGTTCTTCGTTTGGCGTCGGCCGCCACGCGCACGCCGAGGCGCGCGTATTGGAAAAGAATCATCTTCATGTATTGAATGTCAACATTTGTGATTGTCAATTCCGAGCGGGTTGCCGCCGCCAACCCGATAAAGGAGCCGGTCTCAATGTAATCGCTCCCGATGCAATGCCGCACCCCGCCAAAGGTGCCGGCCCCGTGCACGGTAAGGACGTTTGACCCGACCCCTTCAATGCCAACGCCGGCGCTTTGCAGAAACCTGCATAAACCCTGCACGTGCGGCTCCGAAGCGGCATTCACGATGGTTGTCTTTCCACGCGCACCCGAGGCTGCGATGATGGCGTTTTCGGTTGCCGTTACGGATGCTTCATCAAGACAAATATCTGCGCCGATAAGACCTTTTTTTGCCTCAAGAATGTAAAGCACGGCGGACGATGGATTTGACGTGCGGGCATGGCGCATCGTGAGTTTTGCTCCGAGCGCTTTGAAGACCAAAAAGTGCGTGTCGAGCCTTCTTCTGCCAATCGTGTCGCCGCCGGGCTGCGGTATCACGGCTCTCCCGGCGCGCACAAGCAGTGCCGAGGCAAAGAGGATTGATCCTCGAATGGCGCTTGACATTTCCAGAGGAAGTATGGAAGATGGACAACCGGGAACGTTTATGGTGAGCGTTCCGTCTTTAATTTCGGATACCTTTGCCCCGAGATACGAAGCTATCGAGAGCATACTTCGAACATCACCAATATCCGGAACATTGGAAAGCGTGACCGTATCTCCGCAGACCATTGCGGCGGCAATAACGGGCAAAGCCTCGTTTTTGTTTCCGGAGGTTGCGACCGTTCCGCTGAGCCGGAGCCCGCCTTCAACAACAAAACTGCTCACCATCGCCTCTTGTTTCTTGTGAGAGCATAATATACCTAATTAGCGTGGGTCTGCAAAATAACTAACACAGCGGGTGTCGATTCTTCCTGTGTACGGGCCCATTCCTGGCGAACGGCGAGGCCGGCCGCAAGCAACTATTTCTTCCAAAAGTGATCTTTTTTCGTAATTATTGATTATATTTCTACGTGAGCTTCGTCTTGCCCGCGCGATACATAATTTTTTGAACTAACACCATTTTACGGGGAATTCTACTTTGGATGGCAAGCACACGCCGCTTTGCGGATCTGCGCGTTATCCAAGAGAACAACCAAGTTCCCAGTAGTGAGATCAAAAAATTTGCCGCGAGTGGAGGCGAAGCTCTTTTTCTTCCCCGCAGTCAACGACTCAAACGCCGGTTTGGACACCCGGGTTTCCCGAATTGCCTTATGAGCCTTGCCGCGAAACTCGTTGCCTTATTGTCGGTTTAAAAATCCCCGTTGGGAAATTCGTCTACATCGATTATTTTTAGCATATGGCCAGAGACTTGTCGGACCTGCTCGCTCTTGCGCTTGACAATTTGCAATCGCCCGCAGAGGTGCGGTCGCTCGTTGCTCAGACCAAGCACTGCTTTGGTACTTTCAAGGTGGGACTCGAACTCTTCACTCGCTTTGGTCCCCCCATTCTAGACCTTGTTTTTGAATCGGGTCGCAAGGTTTTTCTCGATCTCAAGTTTCACGATATTCCACAAACAGTTGGAAACGCGGTTCGTTCCGCTTCGCGCCTGGGAGTGCAATTCATAACGGTGCATGCTCAAGGCGGAACCGAAATGATGAAAGCCGCCTGTTCCGCAGCTCGGACGGCTCGCAACGAAGGGCTCGCTCCGCCAAAAATCGTCGGCGTCACTTTACTTACCAGCATTGATGCCTCCGCACTGCTCAACGAGCTTAATGTCTCGGTCGCTCTTGAGCAGCACATAAAGATCCTCTCCTTGCGCGCGGTTGACGCACTCCTTGACGGCATCGTATGTTCGGCCTCGGATCTCCCGCATGTGAAGCCCTTGCTTCCCGACGGCTTCGAAATCATCACTCCCGGGATCAGGCTTTTGCACGGGGATGCCCACGACCAGAAACGGGTTTCAACCCCAAAAGAGGCGATACGCAATGGGGCCACGCTTCTCGTGATTGGTCGTGCTGTTACCGAAGACAAGAATCCGGTTGCTGCCGCTGAAGGAATTTTAAGAAGCCTCGAGTAACTTGTAACTCAGCGCGCGTTAGCGCGTTAATTCCGTAGCGAAGTCAATTTTCGACAGCTGGCATGGCGTTCTTCGTGTTGCTTGGCCGGGCGCCCAAAGACAGGCCTTCAAGCCAATTCCCAATAGCACAGTTTTCTCTGGGACAAAGAGCGGTGATTCTTTACAAGAGGATATATTGCGGAGCTTCGCAATTCATTAATTTGGCACGAACTTCCTGATTTATGTCATTGACTACTTTAAACAATGAGAACAAGTTGTCAACATTTGCCGTTCTTCGTCAAGCACGTCTGTGGACAACTTGTTTGACGAAAACTTCTCTGGACACAAGCCGTTGATTTTCATCACTGTTTTTTGGTTGGCTGTCGGTGATGTTTATCCACATTCCTGAAAATTGCCCGCAAAATGTTCTTCAATTTTCTTTGTTTATCAAGACCTCCGATAAGCCAGCACGAGGTCACACTTTCACATTCTTTCCAACGTCCATAGAACAATTGCCATGAAATGTGGCTCCTTCGTTAATAATAAGATCGCGAGTCTTGAGGTCCCCAATGAGGGACGCGTTTGCATCGAGTTCAACCCTGTCTTCAACAGATAAATTTCCGCGCACAGTGCCTCCAATAATGGCACTCTTGGCAACAATGTCCGCCTCAATGTGTCCGGTGCTGCCCACCGTAAGAGTTTCTGAGGTTTCGATCTTGCCCTTGAGCTGGCCATCTATGCGAACACTATGAGGCACCGTAAGGGTTCCCTCCAGAATTGTGCCTTCTCCGAGAATTGTATGAAGGCCCTTGTCATTGCTTTTCTCCATGCCCATCTCTCCTTTCATTTGTCATCGGTGCCAAAAATATACTTTGTCGGATCGACGTTCTTGCCGTCCTTAAGGACTTCATAATGCAAATGTGGTGCGGAAGAGCGTCCCGTGTTTCCCACAAGAGCCACGGTCTGGCCTCTTTCAACGTGATCCCCTTTTGACACCAAAATCTGGGAGCAGTGACCATATCGCGTTGCCATTCCGTAGCCGTGGTTTATCGTAAGCATGAGGCCAAAATACCTGTCGTTAAACACCTCCTCCACTATTCCCGGCGCAGTTGCCCTGATCAGCGTTCCCTGGGTTGCGGCGTAATCGACGCCGGTATGGGCTTGTTCCGTGTCGTTCGTCTCAACCACGTATCGCCGAGTTATCCATCCGTCAATAACCGGTTGAATGTTGGGTAGCGAAGCCAGGTACAGCTGCGTTACCGCTCCCGCCTTGTGAACATCGTTTGAATCATTCGTTGAAGACTTCCTAAGGCTGTCCAGCATGTCGTCCATGTTGTCGCGGAGAAACACCTTGTCTGGAGTCTCTCTCGCTCCCAGAGTGGCGTTTTGGTTCTTTTTCTGATCCGCGCCCGTAGCCCGCGCGAGGCTCTGAAGGTAATGTCCAAGCTGTTCTATTCTGTCCAGCTTGGCCACTACGTAGTTCATCTTTTTGTTTTCGTCCTTCAACCTCTTGTTTTCGCTGGTAAGAATATATACGAGCTGGAGCTTCGCGGCAATCTCGCCGGATTTTACGACGAGAAGCACGAAGCCAACAAGGAAAATGAAAAGAAACACCACCAGGGAGTAAACGATATTCTTGTGGACGTGCATCGAGAACGTCCGGGCGTTTCCCTCCGGAACAAACATTACGGTGTAATACTTGTTTTTCTTCTGCATCTTAGATTCGCTGGTCAACCATTACTTGCCGGGGATCGAAGGAACAACTATTCGCCCGAAAGAAGTTCGCAAACCCTGTTAAAATCGGCCTTGTCATAGAAATGTATTTCTATCTTACCTTTATCGTTATGTAAATTGACAATAGATATCATTGTCCCGAACTTGTGCTGCAATTTCTCAACGAGCGCGACCAGGTTTGGATCTTCCTGGCCTCGCGCCCGTGGTTTTGCGCCGGCTCTATCGTGCGGATTCTTGTCTTTGTCCTGCTGAACCGCCTCCTCTACGTCTCGGACGGACAGCTTCTGGGACACGATTTTCTCGCCGAGCGCTTTCTGTTGTTGCGCGCTTTCGATCGACAGCAGTGCGCGGGCATGTCCCATGCTAATATCGCCTTGCATCAATTTTTGCTGAAGTTCCTCCGGCAGCCGAAGCAATCGTAGCGTATTGGTAATGGCGCTTCTGCTCTTGCCCACCCGTTTTGAAAGTTCTTCGTGCGAAAGTCCGCATTCGAGCATGAGCCGCTGAAACGCAAGGGCCTGTTCGATCTCGTTCAAATCCTCACGTTGAATATTTTCGACAAGCGCCATTTCAATCATTTCGCGATCAGCGATTTTGGGCTTGATAATGCAGGGAATCTTGTCGTGACCCAAAAACCTGAGTGCCCGGAATCTCCGCTCGCCCGAGATTATCTCGTATCCTTCCACTTTCTTTCTGAGGATAACGGGTTGAAGCAGACCCTGATTCTTTATGCTTTCTGCCAGCCCTTCAATTTCCTCCTGGTTGAACTCCCGCCGCGGTTGGAATGGGTTCGGCCGAATCGAATTGCTGTCGACCAGAACGACTTCATTGTCGCTCCCCTTCTCTTCACTGTCCTGGGGAATAAGGTTGGTTAGGCCTCTGCCGAGAGCCCTTCTAGAATGACCGCTAGCCATTGTGCATGATTTCCTTTGCAAGATTCAGGTAGTTTTCCGATCCCGCGGACATGATGTCATAAAGAATAATCGGTTTTCCAAACGAAGGTGCCTCGGAAAGCTTGACATTTCGGGAAATTACGGTTTTGAACACTTTTCCCGAGAAACACGAGCGTACGTCTTCCGCAACCTGGCGCGAGAGATTCAATCTCCCGTCGTACATGGTGAGCAATGCGCCCTCAATCACAAGATTTGCATTGAGGCTCTTTTGAACAAGTCGAATTGTGTTGAGAAGCTCGGCCAACCCTTCCAGCGCGTAATATTCGCATTGAATGGGAATAAGGACCGAATCCGTTGCGGTGAGAATATTGACGGTGAGAAGACCCAGAGACGGAGGTGAATCCACGATGACAAATTCATAGTTGTCCCGAATGGTATCGACGGCGTTCTTGAGGCATTTTTCGCGGGCAAGAACATTGACAAGTTCAATTTCTGCGGAGGCAAGATCGGGACTTGCAGGGGCCACTTCCAGGTATTGCATGTGTTCGCTGGGAAGAACAATTTCCGCCAGGGAGATCCGTTCGTTCCCCTTTTTCCTGCCGGTGATCACTTCGTACATCGAATTTTCAATGTTTTTCTTCTCTACACCAATACCCGTGGTTGCATTGCATTGGGGATCCATGTCCAGAAGCAGCGTCTTGTGTTCTGCTGCTGCAAGGGCTGCTGCCAGGTTGATTGCGGTGGTAGTCTTGCCGACGCCGCCTTTTTGATTACAGACTGCAATTATTCTTCCCAAAACAAGCCCTTTCACGTACCCGGTTCGTAATGACGTTTTCGAGGATCACTAGGGATAACGTGCTTCAAATCAAGCCATGCCACGGGAATAGAGTCGATCTTGTGGCCTCGGCAGGCAATCTTTTATACCGGAGTCTGATGGTATGCTATTTCATCAATTCGAGAGAAACAAGGTTAAGGCCAAAGATCTGGTTTCCGAGATCATATTCGGCTATCTCGCTTATCTTGATCCCATCCTTGTCTTTGCTTGATGTGATGGAGTCGAGCTCCTGGGCAAACTGCTTCGTCTTGAAGGTGTACATGTGTCCATCAGCTGCGAGAAAGGGTCTCGCAAGCTGGGAGAACTTTTGCATTGTTCCCAAACCTCGGCTTATCACATAGTCAAATCTTCTTTCCGACAGGGGAAGCTTTTCCACTCTCCCGGAATATACATCGACGTTTTCAAACTTCAAATCGGCTTTGACCTGCTCAAGAAACATGCACTTCTTTTTGTTTGATTCGGCCAGGACAAACGCAAGATCCGGTCTAAAGATTCGAATTGGAATTGAAGGAAATCCCCCTCCCGAGCCGATATCCAGAATCTTTGCGTTCTTCTTGAATCCAAAAAGCAGGAGCGGTTGCAATGAATCGCAGAAATGGCGCAGGAACAGGTGATCTTCGTCGCCCGGCGAAATGAGCCCCGCAGCGGCATTCCATTTCAGCAACAAAGCCACGTAGGTGAGAATCATGTCCCTCTGTTCGAGGGTGGGAGTAAGACCGAGCCGCTCAAGTTCCTTCAGCTCGTAGCACTTCCTTGATCGCTCAAGGTAGATCTTGTTGGTCTTGTTCATTGGTTCACCGTTGTTTCACGTGAAACATGTTTTTGTTTGGACAAGTACATCATAACCACGGATATGTCTGCCGGCGTGACCCCCGGAATCCTCAAGGCCTGCCCAAGACTTCGTGGTCTTATTTGGGAGAGCTTGGCCTTTGATTCAGCCAAAAGTCCCTGCAGGGACTGATATTCAAACGTTTCCGGTATCGCCTCGTTTTCCATCCTTCGAAACTGCTCTAACCGTTCTTTTTCTTTTTCAACAAATCCGCTGTATTTAATGTCGGCCTCGACTCCAAGGCGGACTTCACGATCTTCAATCTCTTCTCCGATTGCCGAGAGAATGTCATCAATTCCCACTTCGGGACGCTTGAGAAGTTGTGATGCTTGTGTTTTCGTTCTTATTACGGACGATGCGCTTGCTCCGTTATTCCAATTCTCCGGCGAAATCTTCTCATCAAAAAGCCTGCGCTTGTACTCTGTTTTCAAATTCCAGACCCTCTTTCGCGCATCAAAAACTTCTTTCGAGATCAGTCCTTTCTGATACGCTATCGGCATCAACCGCTCGTCCGCATCGTCCTGGCGTAGAACCAAACGATGCTCGGCGCGAGAGGTAAACATTCTATAAGGCTCTTGAGTTCCTTTTGTAACGAGGTCGTCTATGAGTACCCCGATGTAAGAGGTTTCTCTGCCCAAGACCAGCAGTTCTCCTCCAAGAATCTTCTCTGCGGCATTGATCCCGGCAATCAAGCCCTGTGCTGCGGCTTCCTCATATCCCGAGGTTCCATTGATCTGCCCGGCAAAGAACAGATTTTTTAGAACTTTTGATTCAAGAGTCGGCCACAATTGCGTCGGCGGAAAAAAGTCGTATTCAATTCCGTATCCCGGACGCGTCACTTCCGCTCTTTCAAGCCCCGGCACACTATGAACCAAGAGGACTTGAACATCAAAAGGTAAACTCGTTGACAATCCATTGAGATACATCTCATTGGTGTCGAGTCCTTCTGGTTCTAAAAATAATGTATGACCATCCCTTTCTCCAAACCTAACCACCTTGTCCTCAATGGAAGGACAGTACCTGGGTCCACGGCTCTTGATTTTACCGGTGTACAGCGGTGACCTGTCGAGGTTGGACAAAATGATTTTGTGCGTTTCGGAAGAAGATTTTGTTATCCAGCAAACAGACCGGTTCTCGGGGGGGCGCTCCGAAGAGAAGGAGAATGGCCAAGGCTTTGCGTCGCCATGCTGCACGGACATTTTCTGATGGTCAACGGTTCTGCCATCTATTCTGGGTGAAGTGCCGGTTTTCAGTCTCCCGGATTGGACCCCGAGCTCTGTCAGCGATTCCGTCAGATACTTCGACGGAGGTTCCCCAAGTCTCCCGCAGGGAAAAGAGGTCAGGCCAATGTGCGCGACACCATTAAGAAAGGTCCCCATCGCAAGAACAACGGATGTTGCTTGTATCTCTTCCCCACTGTCCATCATCACCGCAGAAGCCCTACCTCCCTCTGACACAATTCCAACGACAAGCCCCTGCAGCAGGAAAATCATCGGTTGGCTTTCGAGGACCTTCCGGGCCAAGGTTCTATACGTTTTCTTGTCCGCTTGTGCCCTGTTACCCCAAACAGCCATGCCCTTTGTCTGGTTGAGCATCTTGAAGTGAATTCCGGCCACGTCTGTGATCTTCGCCATTGCCCCGCCGAGAGCATCAATTTCGCGAACGATATTTCCTTTGGCAATTCCGCCGATAGCGGGGTTGCAGGACATCTGGCCAATAAGGTCAAGGTGGGAGGTAATCAACAACGTCCGGAGACCGCGCTTGCCGGCAATATATGAAGCCTCAATGCCGGCGTGGCCGCCACCAACAACTATGACATCAAATTTCATGCAGACGACGCCCAAGGAAGATGTTTCACGTGAAACAATTGTAACATATCCTAAAATACCAAATGGAAGCGTTGAAATGCTTTAGTATGCTTCGGGGACCGCGATTACAGCCGGATGTACACCCCAGTAAGCAGCCTGCACCGCGATTACGACCGGATGTAAGCCCCAGTGAGCAGCCTGTAATGCTCAAACAATGGGATTCATTTTCCAATGCAGAACCGCGAAAAGATACTGTCGAGAATATCCTCATTAGTAGTATCGCCAACCAATTCCCCAAAATCAGCCAGAACCCTTCGAAGACTTGCGGCAAGAATTTCTTCGCCCTCCGCAACAGCCTTCTCCCCGCCCTTAAGCTCTTCGATAATTCGTTTTGCAATGATTTCGTGCCTTTTCGTGCGAATAAGGCTTGATGTCTCCAGAGACCCAATACGCGATTTCACAACCTCTGCAACAAAATCGACAAGCGCATCCCTGGCTCCTTTGTCAATGAGACAGGAGCGGATGAACGGGATTTTCTTCTCGCCGCACATCTCCGCCTTCTCCGCGCCCTCGGCCAGATCCTTCTTGCTTATCACGACCGCGATCTTCCCCATGGCCTTTTCCAGGATCAAAGATTCCTCGATATGTGTCATTGGGCTGTTCGCGGGAGTGACCCAGATCACTTGGGCTGCTTTGCTGACGTATTCAATTGTCTTCCTGATTCCCAGTTTCTCGACCGGGTCATCCGTATCCCTAAGCCCGGCGGTATCTAAAATTGTTACTCGTTCTCCGCCAATATGAACTTCCTCTCCTACCCCGTCACGCGTAGTACCCTCTTGCCAGTGTACAATTGATCTTTCATATCCCACAAGCATGTTAAAGAGGCTGGACTTGCCCGCGTTGGCAACACCAACAATAGGTATTATTATTCCTTTTTCTATAATATGGCTTTTTCCCCTGGCTTCCACCTCCATTTCAATTTCTTTTCTAATCTCAACAATTCTCTCAATGTATCTGCTCGAACTCTTGCGAACATCGTCTTCCTCAGGAAATTCGATACTCGCATCGACGTCGCGCAGCAGGGCTTTGACTCTCTCTCTCCACCCAACAAGTCTGCCGGCACTCGTACCCATGAGGGCCTCAAGGGAACTTTCGTATTCCTTACCGCTCCTGCTTTCGATCATTCCCAAAAAGGCCTCTGCATGCATCAAGTCAAACTTGTTGTTGCAAAAGCCCCGTCTTGCAAATTCTCCCCGCCGGGCAGGGTATGCCCCTTCTCCAATCAGCACCGACAGCACTTTCTCCACGACAATCTCTCCACCATGGCAAAACAGTTCCACCATGTCCTCTCCGGTAAACGAGTTTGGACCAAAGAACTTGACCGCGGTAATTTGGTCCACCGGTTTTCCCGACGAAGGACATATAAAGCGGTACAGCTTGACGTGGCGCGCTGGACTGTCGCGAAAGGCTCGGCCGGAATCGATGCATTTTTCGACTATGGAAAAAGCCTGCGGCCCGGAAAGGCGAATAACGGCGATCGCCCCGACTCCCGCAGCCGACGACAGTGCTGCAATTGTGCGCGTCGACTCCATAATTGCTCCCTACATCCCGGAAGCGTTCTTGCTTGAGGTTGCCCTGTGTGAGGAATTCTCTATGGCAGAAACATTGATCTCGTTAGCTTGCTTCGGGCTGCGCGTTTATTGCGGATTTGGGTGTTGTCCCTATTTCTTGCGGGTCCGTTGGTTTTTTTCCGCGTTCGCCTGATACACTGCCGCCTCTTTTTCCATGCTTTTGTTCAAAATAAACTGCTGAAGGATTCCCAGCGCATTGGAAATTGTCCAATAAAAAACAAGCCCCGCCGGCAAGTTGTTGAAGATTACAAGCATGAATACCGGCATGAAATAGATCATTGCCTTTTGATTGGGATCCTTGATGGTCATCTTGTTTTGTACAAACGTAAGGATTGCCATGGCAACCGGCATGATTGCTATCCCGTAGCCATACATTGGAATGCCGTTCGGGAACGCCTGCCCGAAAAACGGTATGCTCTTGAGGGGAATAAATATTTCCGGCTGCGAGAGATCTCTCACCCAGGGGATAAGCATTGTGTGCGCTCCGCGGAGTTCTATCGCCTTTTGAAGAACCACATACAGAGCGAACAAAATCGGCATCTGAAGGAACATTGGCAGACAACCGGGATTAAGCGGATTGATGCCCTCCTCCCGGTACATGGCCATGATTTCTTCGTTCATCTTCTTGGCATTGCTCTTATATCTTTCACGAATATGGTTGATTTTCGGTTGAAGAAGCTTCATTCTGTTCATCGATTTCATGCTGCTCTGAGACAGCGGGTACGTAATCACCCTTGTAATAATAGTAAGCACAATGATGGTGAACCCGTAATCTTTCACAAAGTTATTTACATATACCAATAACCACAACAGTAATTCGCAGATATAGGGAAACCAAATATCCGCCCTCAGGAACACCTCCCAGCCCCCGAAAAGAACTTTTTCCAACCCGATATGATACGATCGGAGCAGCGAGAGCTTCGCAGGACCGGCATAGATCCAGTATCCTTCCTGTGTTCCCTCCGCCGTTCGCTTTATGGTAACGGCGTAGTCTACAATTGGCCCTTTTTTCGCTTCGGCCTTCACATCATCGTATGCTCTCGAATCGTATCCGTCTATGGACACATCCGCTCCACGCGCGGAGTCGGCCACGAGCGCGACAATGAAATACTTTGAGGTCAAAGCAACCCATTTGTAGGATCCGGTCTTAGGGTCAATCTTCTCTTCGGGCTTTTTTACCTGAATGTGTTCGATCGAATTTCCCGCATACAGGTGCACTTTGCGCTGCTCGTTGACGTAAGCGATACCGTTCTGCGCGGCATTTCCCTTTAGATATTCACTTTCGGTGATGCCGCAGCGCCAGCCCAACTGAACGCTCTTGCCATCAAGGGCCGGCGACGTAATGTCGAGTCCGATCTTGTAGGAATCACCGTTGAATGTGTACCGCTTGGTAAGCGTGGTACCCAACGAAGAAGGACAGCTCAAAACAACCGAAACCTTCTCTCCTTTTTTGACAATAATGTTTCGTGCCGTGTCTTGGGGCTTAAAAAGCCGCGAGTCAAAGCTTTCCGCATCAAGCGTAAGGTTCCCACCACCATCGACAGAACGTGCAACCAGATCGACCTTTTCCTTGGAGTTCTTATCCTGCGCCCCGCCTCTATCGTAACCGTAATCCTTCATCCTGAGCGATACAATCCTCGCGCCCTTTTCGGTAATGCCGCACACAATCTTTCCGTTGTCAACCCAAATCGTGTCGCCGGACGGCGCCGTTGCCTTCAAAGTATCCAGCGCCGCTGTCACAATCGGTGCCAGACTGTTCGCGCTCCCATTGCCTGCAGAACCGTTCTGCAGCGGCTGCTCCTGTTGGGGCTTTTGCCCATGACCATTTTCGCCTCCGGACACCGTTACAATGGGCCGATTCTTCTTCGCGGAATAGCTTTCGTAGTAGTTGAAGGCCATAAGCGTCAGCAGAATCATACCAAACGCCAGAATCGTATTCTTGTTCACTGATTAAAACCCTTTCCGCCCTGTCTGGGCACCGGATCAACACCGCCGGCAGAAAACGGCGTACACCTGAGCAATCGAAGCGCTATGAGTATCGTGGCCCGATGAAGCGGCAGCGTCTCTACCGCTTCCCGAGCATAGTCGCTGCACGAGGGTGAAAACCGGCATGTGCCCCGCGGCACAATAAAAATCATTTTCGTAGCCGAGGCTAAGAACGCTAGAGCGGAGAGGCACACTTTCTTGCAAAACTTTTCCATGTTAGATAGTTGCTTCTTAGCTCACTGCCGGGTGGTAGACTCTTGCCTACGGGCTTGATGAGGAAATCGAAGAATGGTGGGCCGTCGTCCTTGTTAGTGCGAACAACTTCTCTCAGGACCCTTTTAAGCTTGTTACGGTGAACCGCATTCCCGTTGTGCCTGCTTACGATTACTGCGGACCGTTCCGACCCGGTTTCCTTTTTCAAATAGATAACAGTAAACGCAGCACACCGCCAGCGCAACCCCGTTTTCCACACCAAGGATATCTCTCTGTGCGATGACAGCTTGCAGTCGCGTCCGTAGCAAGAGGTCGGCCTACTTGACACGCGCTCTATTTGTCTGACGCGGACAAGCGCTTGCGGCCCTTGGCTCTTCTCTTGCGAAGCACCTTTCTGCCGCTCTTCGTGGAATTCCTTTTTCTGAATCCGTGGGTATTTATTCTTTTTCTCTTTGACGGTTGAAACGTTCTTTTCATGAATTGTTGTCCTTTCTTTCCCCTAAAAATGATTTCAGTCACAGCGGACTGTCAAAGCATTTTGACACTTTCGGAAAATCTTACATTTGATTTTCCCGGGTTTCTCATGTAGATTTTTATCTCCACGGCCGCTCCGGACTTTTCACGCAGCTGCACAGTAACCCGGGGCCACGCAGGTTCGAGCGCGTTCATCAGTACCTCCGCCACGTGTCTCATCGATGCCGCGGATGGTTGCGGAGTTCCATGCTGGCAGTCCTGTGGCAAGATCTTCTTTCGGACATATCGCTTCTCGTGGACTCCGCGACGTTTGAAACGTGGTTCCGTCCGCTACAGCCGAAGGAATTGAGAGAAGACGGTATTCTCGTTATTGCCGCATCAAGTCAATTCGCGGTGGATTTCCTCGAACAGCACTACAAGGAAAAGCTTCTTTCCCTGGCCAGAAATCGCCTCCCCACTCTTCGCGAGGTGTTAATTCTCGCGACTGATGAATCCCAACGCCCCACCCCTCTTGCCTCCCCAAGGAGCTTCTCCATCCACGCCGTCCCAAAAGCTGTAGTGCCCCCCACAACATTCAACCAGAATTTCACTTTTGACACCTTCGTTGTGGGGCCTGGTAATGAATTCGCAAAAAGCGCGGCACTTGCCGTGGCCAAGGCTCCGGGAAAGACAAAATTTAACCCGCTTCTAATCTACGGCGGAGTAGGCCTGGGAAAGACGCACCTTCTGCAGGCCGTGGGTCTCTTTCTCGCTTCGCAGCAAAAAGCCCTGCGCATAGCATACGCCTCTTCCGAAGAATTCTACCTTAATTTTATTGACGCAATAAAGAACAACAGCTCAAGAAAATTCTCAGACTCCTTCAAGTCCGCCGACATCCTGCTTATTGATGACATTCAATTTCTCTCCGGCAAGGAAAGCACCCAGGAGGAGTTTTTCTACATTTTCAACACCCTGTACCAGAACCAGCGACAGATTGTCCTTACCTCCGATCTCCCTCCCGGCTCACTCAAGGGTCTCCAAGACCGCCTGATTTCGCGTTTTCAATGGGGCCTCTGCGTCGACATCCAGCCTCCTAATCTCGAAACCAGGGTGGCCATTCTAAAGAGAAAAGCAGAACAGGACAACCTGAATATTCCGGAGCCCATTCTCTTGTACATCGCGGAAACCGTTTCCTCCAACATTCGCGAACTTGAGGGAATTATCATTCGTCTCCTTGCCTATTCATCCATTACAAAACGCGACATCACCATAGACCTGGTCAAAAGCATTCTCAAGGGGACCCAGAAAAACGAAAAACCGAGGTTCTCCATTGAGCAAATAATCGAAACCGTGGCCGACTACTACAAGGTACCATTGAACAACATTCGCGAGAAAAACCGCAGAAAAGAAGTTGCCTTTTGCAGGCAGCTTGCCATGTATATTGTAAAATCTTTTACCAACTACTCGCTTAAGTCAATTGGACTGCACTTCGGCGGCAGGGACCATAGCACCGTGATTCACGCAATCCAGCATATAGAATTTCTCAGAAAGAACGAACGGTCTGTAGCTTCCGACATTGAAAACATCATTTCTCTTCTTTCAAATCAGCAACATGCTTGACAACCGTCGCCACCCACCCTTCTCTGCCCGAGCACTTTTGATCCTCCGTTCTTCTGAAATTATGAAAGAACCCCGGCCCAAGTGGCTTGGTAAAAACACCTTGAATTCGCCCGCTAACCCCGCGCCAAGCCATGAAGAATGCGCTCGCTGTGTTATTCATCGCTATCCTGTTGATACTTTGTTGATGACGACCGCAGGACTATTGTTTCTTCAGTTATCACCATCCTGTACTTTCAAATTCACATCCTATCCACACAAGACCCTCTTTCGTTTCAAGCGATTATGCCTCTTACCTACACTATCAACAAATCTATTTATATTTCTATTTGTTTATATATATTTTGAAATAGAAAAATACCGTTGCGCGCAGCATACTTCAACCGGAAAGGCGCACCAACCATGGAATGCGTTATAGCAAAGAACAAAATCTACGACCTTATCCAAAAGTCGTATCCGATCATTCCTTTGAAAACCTCGTTGCAGATATTGTCGAATTTTAAAATATCGTTTTCAAAATCTTCGGTTTCTTTGACTGCAACCGATCTGGATCATTCGATTGTGGTATCGGCAGAGGCAGTATCGGATGGAGATGCGGAAATAACGGTTAATGCCAGAAAGCTTTTTGAAATTGTGAGAGAACTGCCGGAAGGCGACATTCATTTCGGGGTGGACGTGAATGTGCTTATCATCGATAGTAAGAAGGGATTTTCGTGCAAACTAGCCGGAGTGGGCATAGAAGACTTTCCCTTATTTCCCGAAATAAACGATGCCGTTGAGTTTTCGGTTGGCGTTGGATCTCTGAAGGACATGGTTCTTAAGAGCAGTTTCGCAGTTTCGCGTGACGAATCGAGGACATGCCTTTGTGGGGTACTATGGAAATTTGAGCGCGGCAGAACAGGGATGGTCGCGACGGACGGGCACCGCCTTGGCAGTTCTTTCTGGAAAAGGGATGATTCGCTCGAAAAGAATGTTTCAATGATCATAGCCCCGAAGAGCCTTCTCCATTTTTCGAGAATTATTGACGGAAAGAAGCCCGATGACCTCATCAACGTATCCCTGGGTGAGAAGTACGTTCTTTTCGAGATTCAAGACATCAAAATATGCTCAAAACTTATCGAAGGCCCCTACCCGGACTACGAGAAGGCCATTCCTAAAGTCAATCCAAAAAAGGCCATTCTGGAAAAGAATGCCCTGTTTGAGGCTGTCAAGAGAGTGTCGATTTTGTCAAACCAGAAGACGCATCTCGTAAAGTTTCTTTTCAAGCACAACATGCTCGAAGTCATTGTTCTCAACCGGGACATCGGCGGCGAGGCGAGGGAACAGGTTTCCGCTGAGTATGACGGTCCCGAACACGCCGTTGGTTTCAACGCCCAGTATCTTATGGAAATTCTCGGTATCATTTCGACGCCAAAGATTAGAATCGAGATGAACACGCATATCAGCGCGTGCTTGATTTTCCCGAATTACGAAAAGGAAGCCGAACCAAAGAGCGAAGATCTGTTTCTTATTATGCCGCTGAGGATATTGGAAGACGCCTAGAAAATCTTCGCGCCCGCCTGCAAGTCGCGGGGCTTGCTTTCTCCCTTGCCAAGCCGGGCTTCTTCTTTGAGCTGACTATCTGCAGTATTCCTGCACGCATTCTTCTTGTTCGCGCAAAGACAGGGGAAGACCGGCGGCAGCAACCATGGCATCACGAATGGGCTTGTCGTCGCCCCAAGAACCGGTGCACGAAAGGCAAACCCCGAGCAAAAAGGGAAATCATGGAATTCATCGATCTAAAGAGACAGTACCAGGCCATAAAACCCTCCGTGCAGAAAAGACTGAGCGATATTCTGGAGCGCGCAAGTTTCGTCATGGGCAAGGAGATTTCCGAACTTGAAGACAGTCTCGCCCACTACACCGGCGCAGGTCACTGTCTCACCTGTTCAAGCGGCACGGATGCACTCCTTCTAGCGCTGATGGCAAAAGGCGTGGGGCCGGGGGATGCGGTATTCACCACCACCTTTACTTTTATTGCGACTGCCGAGGTAATTTCCCTCCTCGGCGCAACGCCGATTTTCGTTGACATCGACAAACAGACCTATAACATCGACGTGTGGAAACTCCGTTCGGCAATCCTCTCCGTCAAGAACGGTGGCGTTGTCGCGGCGGGAGTGCCGGCCGGCCTTACGGCAAAGGCGATAATTCCCGTGGACCTCTTCGGCCTGTGCGCCGAGTACGATGCGCTTGAGGCGATGGCAAAGGAATTTAAAATGTTTCTCCTGGAGGATGCTGCCCAGAGTTTTGGCGCGACGCTCGGGGCGAGGATGGCTTGCAGCTTTGGGACCATGGCAGCAACCAGTTTCTTCCCGGCAAAGCCTCTAGGCTGTTACGGTGACGGCGGCGCGGTATTTTGCGACGACAAGGACACCATGGATGTTCTGAAATCTCTTCGGATTCACGGGCAGGGAGCGGACAAGTACGAGAACGTGAGGATTGGCATAAACGGGCGGATGGACACGATGCAGGCCGCAGTGGTACTTGCAAAGATGGAAATTTTCGAGCAGGAGATGGAGCGGCGGCAGGTTGTAGCGGCGCGGTATTCCCACGGACTGCGCGGTAAGGTCGTTGTCCCCCACGTTCCCGCCGGCACGCGGTCTGCCTGGGCACAGTACTCAATTCAGTGTGATAATCGCGAAGGGATGATGTCTGCCCTGAAAAACAAAGGGATTCCAACAGCCATTTATTACCCCAAGCCGCTGCATCTTCAAAAGGCTTTTGCCCAGCTCGGGTACGAGCGAGGGCAGTTTCCCGTTGCGGAGGAGATTGCCTCCAGAATCTTTAGCCTGCCGATGCATCCGTATCTTGAGGAAAAAGATCAGGACATGATCATCGATGCTATCTGCAAGGCTTCCTAAGGGCCGGCGGCATGAAGACAGCTCCGGTATCAAATATCTGGAAAGAAAGCAAAGCAAGCCGAAGTCTCAACGCTGCCACGTATCCAGGCCTTTATCGTACCAAATAAGGCTTCCGCACACCGGGGCAGCCGCTCTGCATGAAGGTCGCCACCCCTTTTGAAGACAAGACTGTTGCAAAACTTGCAAAAGTAGGATAAAATATCCTATATTGTTCAACAGTTGAACAACGGCCCGGATTATTCTGCCGGCAGTGAAACAGCGGCTTCGGGCCGGGATACGAAACGCCATACGCGAACGGTGTTGACAGAATATGATTGAATATAAAGTGATGCGCGAAATAGAACAGAATCCGATGCATACGCAGCGGACGCTTGCCGAAACGCTTGACATAAGCCTTGGCAAGGCCAACTATGTGCTTGCAGGGCTGGTTGAGAAAGGTGTGGTTAAAGTCAAGAAATTGAAGAACCACCCGGACAAAATACGGTGGCAGTATGTGCTGACGCCGGCCGGCGTAAAAGAGAAGCTCAAAAAAACTCGCGAGTATCTCCGCGGCAGGCTTAAAGAATATGAAGACTTGCAGGCCGAAATCGCCCAGCTGAAGCGGGAACTGCCGGGAAACGGCAAACCGCGGAACATACCGAGGGTTCTTGTGCGATAGAGATAAGCGGCATTTCGGATTGATCGGTAATTAAAAGGTATTTGCAAAGAAGCGTATCGTCCCGGTACCGCCGACGGGGGAAAGGTGTATTCGCCTCGAACAAAAACCAAGGGAGAACAATGCCAAGATCCTTTGCGTTGATCGGTGCGGGCGGCTACACCGCACCGCGGCACCTGCAGGCCATCAAGGACCCGGGCAATATCCGATCCGGACGGAGCAAGCCAAATATGACGATTTCAAACTCTCCTCAGCAGCCTCCCCGGGGAAAGAGCACCTCTCGCTGCCGGACAAGTCAACAAGGCACTTCGAGCCGGTTGTGCAGCGGAATATGGCTTTAAGGTTTTGCAAAAGTTAGTTTTTACGACAAGGCGGCGGCCAACGGTTTCCAGGATGTAAGCCGGGCCTCTTTACATACGGGTGGCAATTCCTAGAGAGAACCGCCGCGAGCACCAAAAATCAAAACCCTATGGACCAGCCACAACAAATGCAAACACCACCACTACCCGCGCGGACTACACCGGTAGACCCCGATGAGATCAACCTGCTGGAGTACGTTTACGCGTTAGTCAAACACAAGAAACTCATAATCGGCCTTACGCTGTTGGGTCTTGTGGCCGGCTATGTCGCCGCGCTCATAAAGGGCCCGACCTGGGTGGCGGAGGCGATGATCGCGCCAAAGGAACGCGAATCCCAGCAATCAACTTCTCTTGCCCAGCTTGGCGCACTCGGAGGCCTAGTGGCAGGCAGCCTCAGCCTTGACGTTGGCAGTGCAAGCCTGAACATGATGGACATGATACTGGACAGTAGGGATTTCGGGGCAAAGCTGATCGAGAAATATTCTCTGTTGCCTGTTATTTACAAGTATCAATGGCCCGAGAAATATAAGAAATACTGGGACCAGTCTTTGGGCGCCTGGAAACCGACATTCGCCCGCCCGGAACTGCTCAACATGGGACGATTTGTCCAGACCAAGTATCTAAAGAAAACCAAGGACACAAAGAAGAACCTAATCCAACTATCTATTCGATCCAAGGACTCCACATTCACAAACACCATAGCAACAGCCTATCTGGATTACCTCAACGAATACATCCGAACAAAGGTCCAGAGCGAGGCAAAAGAGAACGTGGCGTATCTGGACACTCAACTCATTAGTATTGCGGATCCGCTTCTTCGAACGAAGATTCTCGGCCTCCTTTCGAGTGAAATCGAAAAAGAGATGGTGGTGAGCAGAGAAGCGTTCAAGGTGGCAGACCCGTTGTATCTGCACAAAAACTTTAAGGAGAAGAAACTTTTTCCGCTGGCCACAGGAGTCGGGTTGTTCTTCCTAAGCTGCCTCATTGTCGTGTTTGGCCACGCGCTTGCGTCTTCCCAAAAGTCCGAGGAAGACAAAGCACTTATTGAGAAGATAAAAAGGGAGTTACTGCTGCCGGGCACGCGAAAAAGATAGGTCCCGGGTGGCGGAGAAAATTGTAACCGAATCTAATTCCGGCTAACGCGTGTGCATCAATCCCTCCACGAGTTTTATAGCAACACCATCTAGTTGAACCAGGGTGTGCTCGGTCGCCGCCACCGGGCGGCTCATGGAACGACACCATTATTGCTTCCTGCGACACCGGCAGGCGGAATCTCGATCGAGACGACTAGGCGACGGCCCAGGGACCGAGTTTCTTGTTGTTCGTCTGTCTGCACGAGTCCATTTTTCCATTGAGGTCAAGTCGATTTTTTCTGGGGGAGTCCTACACGCATGAAAATTTTATTTGTTTTTGGGACTCGGCCTGAGGCCATAAAGATGGCCCCGCTCATTCTTGAGTTCAGGAAAAATCAAGAGCTGTTTGAAATAAGAGTCTGCGTTACCGGACAGCACAGGCAAATGCTGGACCAGGTTCTGCTTTTCTTTGAAATAGTTCCGGATTTCGATTGCAATTTGATGAAACCCAACCAAACACTAATTGATGTAACAGCAGAAGGTCTTAAAGGAATTGAGCTGGTGTTAGACCAATACACCCCAGATATTCTTTTTGTGCAAGGTGATACCACATCGGCATTCATAGGAGCCCTAGCAGGATATTATCGGCAGATAAAAGTTGCACATTTAGAAGCCGGATTGCGAAGCGGCCAGAAATACTCCCCTTTTCCAGAAGAGGTAAATCGCATACTTGTTGGGCATATTGCGGATTATCATTTTGCTCCGACAGATCGGGCAGTTGAGAATCTGCGTAATGAGGGAATTACCAAGAATGTCTGGAAAGTGGGGAATACTGTAATTGACGCCCTCTTTCTTGGTCTAGAGATAATAAAGAGTCGAAAGATTGAAATTGCACATGAGTTCTCCCAAATTGACTTTTCAAAAAGAATAATTCTTATCACAGGTCATCGGCGCGAAAGTTTTGGCGGACCCTTTGAAAACATGTGTAGGGCAATGAAGGACATAGCAATGGCCTATCACGACGTTGAACTCGTTTACCCAGTACATCTCAACCCAAATGTGCAAAAACCGGTGAAAGACATCCTTCAAGGCCAGAAGAACATACACTTGCTTGATCCACTTGATTATCCCCGCATGATATGGCTTATAGAAAAATCATACTTTGTTTTGACCGATTCTGGCGGAATTCAGGAAGAGGCACCATCGCTTGGAAAGCCGGTATTGGTCATGAGAGAGGTCACGGAACGGACAGAGGGGATAGACGCAGGCAACGCAAAACTAGTAGGTACATCTGATGAGGCAATTGTAAGATCGAGTAGATTGCTTTTGGACAATAGGGAAACGTATGAATCAATGGTAAAACGAACAAATCCATATGGCGATGGCAAGGCCTCCAAAAGAATTATTGAGCTGGTATTTGCTGCGACTACCAAACAGGGTCTGGTAAAACATTAAAATAGCTTCACGAATTTCTAAATGGTTAAGGAAGACTGTCTCCGGCTCGCAAAAGGGGATAGAGGACGTAATCGTCTCCATGATACCCCAAAGCGTTGGTCTTGCTGCTGGGTTAGCAACATCAATACTAATTGCCCGAGGCTTGGGCCCAAAGGGGATGGGCAATTATGCCCTAATCCTAAGTGTCTCAGGGTTGGCTACTGCGCTTTCTGACCTTGGCATTGGACAGACAGCAATTCGGTTTGCATCCCGGGCCGCAGCAACTGGTGATACCGCTGGTCAGCTGGCTATACTTAGGTGGGCTTTTCGGTTGAGAATGCTGTTGGCTGGAACCATTTCCACAACAGTCTTCATATTTGCTCCTATTCTTGCCGGAACAGCATGGAAAGAGGCAACTCTGAGCCCGCTGGTTAGGCTCAGCCTGTTAACCGGATTGTTTACAGCGGCAGCATCTATACCAACCGTTTACTTCCAATCCCTAAAACGCTTTAAGATGAACGCTGCCGTCATGGTCGGGCAAACGCTGTTGACAGCTGCCGGGATCGTGCTAATTGCAGTCTTAAAATCCTGGTCCCTAGAGCTCATTATTACCGTTAGCGTTGTGGCAACGGGGCTGGGGGCCATCGTATTCATGATACTAATTCCACGAGAATCGTTCTTTATAAGGCAGGAGTTCCGACGGCAGATCGGCAAGACCTTTATCAATTTGCTGCGAGCTCCAAGGACTCGTGGCGATTCAAGTGCATCCTTGGATTCGACCAGCGCGAATTCATTTGTGCTTTTCATGCTCGTTTCAACCGTCACTGTGGCTCTAACAATGCGATCAGACGTTTGGCTTATGGGCTATTTTTTAGACAAGAGTCAGATTGGACTTTATAGCGTCGCGACACGATTTACCTTACCATTGGTTGTCGTCCTTAACGCTCTCAATACAGCACTCTGGCCAAGAGCCTCGTCCATAACTAGTCACGCGAAAATATCTGAACTAATCGGCAAGACGGTTCGACTGAGCGGGATGGTTACCTTTGGTGGTTTATTGTACTCTATTCTTGTTCCATTGGCTATGCCCTTATTGTTTGGGTCTCCTTACAGAAGTGGAATCTTTGTGGCACAAATTCTTTGCTTCCGGTACTGCTTGTCTATCCTTATATGTCCAATAGGTGTCATTGGCTACAGCTTCGGAATGGTCAAGGTTTTCTGGTGGATTAATATCATACAGTTAATTGCGGTAGTTATAATCGACATCCTCTTATTGCCAAGAATTGGAGCAGTAGGGGCGGGGTTGGCATTGATTGCAAATGAGCTAATTAATCTCATTTTGGTATCTACCATTATATGGCGTCGTTTAGTAGACATAAAGGATATAGAACCTTTAATGAAGACCTCCAAAATCAATTAGCCAATCCTGACATGAGCGAATATAGCATGAATGGAAAGCACGCAAGAACATTGTTTTTTGATGCAACAATTTTTGAGATTCCACTCACCGGGGTAGGAAAGACTACTTTGTTCTTATATGAAGCGTGTAACAAAATAATGCCGGAAATTAGTTTCGTGGGCTTTCATAAAGGGAATTTGAAGAATTCCTATCCTCGGTTCTTAAAATTTGTTCAGGCTGACAATGCTTGCTGGAGAAAAGAAAATCTACAGAATCTTGTACCAAACTTGGGCTTGGCGATTGCACATTTTCCATGGAATGGTCCGGTCCCGTTTTCTATGAAGATCCCCGTGGCTATGACCCTTCATGATGTTTTGCCCCTAGAAATCTCCGGATATTTTGGAAGGAACCCTTTGCGGCGATGGGCTTTTACCCATAGAACCCAGCAAAACATCAGCAGATGTAATACTATTTTCACTGATTCTGATTATTCAAAAAAAATGATTCTAACAAAATTTCGGGTAAAGAGAGAGCCTGTGGTTAATTACTTTGGTGCAACGTTAGAAATACCAGAAAATTCGAAAAGAGGCAATTCCAACAATAGTAACTTTTTTGTTTATGTGGGCGGATATGATCCTCGAAAAGGGATCATGCCAATGTTGAAAACCTTCATTGAATTAAGAGTTCAAAAGAGAATTGAAAGTCGACTCATAATGACGGGCTCTCCCAACTATTTTTCTGACGAGTTACGGAAGCTATTGATACAAAGTGAAAAAGCCGGGTTTGTTGAGCAAAGAGGATATGTTTCTGATTCCGAACTTGTTGACCTTTATCTGAACGCCAGAGGTCTTATTTATCTTTCCAAATATGAAGGTTTTGGACTTCCACCGCTAGAAGCGATGCACGTGGGGTGTCCTGTCGTCACCACAATGGGCACATCACTTCCGGAAGTGTGCGGAGACGCAGTCCTATATGTTGATCCTGATGTGAACCAACAGGTCGCCAACGCAATTGAAGCGCTAGAAAAGAGCCAAGGCTTGCGCAGCCTTTTGGTGGAAAAAGGTATAAAGCAAGCACGGAAATTCAGTTGGGAAAAGTGTGCGAGTATATTTCTATCTACCACAGAAGCAATCGAAAAGAAGAGATAAAAGCACTTTTTCTGCATGCCTACCCTGCACGGCGAATCTGGCTGATAGTAACGAACTTACCACCGCGAAACATAGAACATCAAAAAGCCAGCATCCATTGCGAAAAACATTTGTATTTGTAAGCAGCGATTGAGGGAAAGCACATCAGGCGGGTTGCTTTCTTCCCGACGAACAACCATGCATCTGTGATTCAAATGAAATCCTCTCACCGCCGGCAAACGATTCTTCCGAACGACTATGCTTTCCCTGTTTATGCCGCAACCTAAGAACAAAATGAGCAACACTACAATTCTTGTAGAACCACTATGCACGGACTTTGAACACGTGTCATTTAATACTGCAATACTCCAGATGTTGAAAGAAACCTACCCAAACAACCACTTTCTCTTTTTGTTTGATACCAGATACAGAATAGAACTAAACAAAGAAGTGATAGCCAATAGCCAACTGCAAATAGAACACATAAACATTGCAAACCGAAACAGCAGAAGCACAGATCGCATCATTACAGACTTCCTTGTAGTTCTTAAGGCAATACGAATCGCTCAAAGACGCAATGCTTTCCTCATTTTCACCTCCTCAAATATAACAAGCCTCATCAGCGCTCATTTGTTGGCGAGAATTTATCCAAAAGTAAAAATCCTGTTTGTCTTCCATTCGGTCCTCGAGGATTTAGGAAGAAGAACACACCTCCATCCCATTAAGGAACTTCCCTTTAATACCAAATTCTGGATACCAAGGTTGATAAACAGAAACATATTCTATCTCTTGCTTGGGGAGCATATTTTAAGGAACGTTCTCCACTTATATCCTCAGCTAGCAAACACGCTAATAGCAATAGACCCCCCCTACATTTTCAAGAGCAGCCAGACTTACGGAATAGATCATAAAGACACGCTTAGATTTGGTGCCCTGGGTGTTGGGCATATGAACAAAGGAACAGACATATTCTTCGAACTAGCAAAACACCAACCAAACAAACAAAGCCAAAACAAAAACGAGTTCGTTCTTGTTGGCCATATTACAGACCAAGTACTCAAAAAACGGTACGCTAAGAACGTTCGAATATTAAGCAACGCACCTCTTTCCGAGACAGAATATGAACAAGGGGTTAAAGACATCGACTATGCCGTTTTCTGCTACCACCGCGATTCATATAGGTTTACAGCAAGCGCAGCCTTTCTTGACGCCATATCCTTTGCAAAACCCATTATTGCTATCAAGAACCCTTTCTTTAACTATTATTTTCGTTTACTCGGCAAAATAGGATATTTGTGCAACACACTAGAAGAAATGATATGTCTAATAAATCACCCCCAAATAAGGGATAACAAAAATTACCTGGGGATGGTAAATAACATTCTCACAAACAGACAGCAA
>PLWQ01000021.1 GCA_003165595.1 Fibrobacterota bacterium
ATTCCATAAAGGCCTCCTTCTTAGGAATGTGGTTTGTGGGACGAAGCAACAACTATAAGCTACGTTCCGCGGGGGCCTTTATCTATAATATCACGTCGCTGAATCATGACCGTCCGCATTCGCAAAAACCCTCGGCTCGCGGGCGGTTGGTTCTTCAAGAAACATTGGTGGTTTGCCGAAAGGAGCCTTCGCATGAAAACTGACTGGAACAGAAACCTCTTTCTTTTGCTCCTAGTCTGCCAGGTGTCTTTGTGGGCCACGGTACGATCAGGCACGGGCGATGCCCCGGATCCTCCCTACCAGCCCGACACCGCGATATGCATCGACTTCTCCCTGATGGACGACTCCTGCAGCTCAAAGATCATTCACCAGTGTCCCAGCACCGAGAACGACCTGTGGATCAGGGGCGATTCCATACGGTCGGCGCATGGAATAGAAGCCGATTCCGTGCTTGGCGCATTGGCGATACAACGGGCGATACCGGTTTCGAATCCTTCGGCGGTCGGCCCGGTGTTCGATTCCCTGTTCGATTCCCTGTGCGTCGTCGCACCGGTGAAGGGCTGGACAAAGTCCGTGCACCTCCAGCCAGGCGCTTTCTACATAAAGACCTCGGAGGGCGGTTACGGCTTGCTGGTGATCTTCGGCCAGTACATCGGCGGGATAGACAGGTATTATTACTACTGGGCGTACCAGGAAGACGGGATGCGCTGGTTGTACAAGAGCATAGGTCCGGTGTCCGACAGAGACTCGGTTTTCGTGGAGCCGTTCTGTTTTTCCGGCCGGCACGACCCGATCTTCGTGCTCAAGGACAGCGCGGACTTGACGCTGTTGCACCGCACGATCGATTCGCTCACGAACCTTGCCGCCGCGATCGGGATCGCGAAGCCTGGCTACCCTTCGTGGGGAGGCATTGGAGTGTCGTACAACATGCCAGCGTTATATCCTCCGGTGGAGGGAATGCACGACTCGGTCGCGGTCCTTCTTTCTCAGGGGAATGCTCGCTCCTTTCCCGATCCGGGCGGAACGTTCGAGGCTCTGCTCGTTACCCTGCTCAGGAAGGAAGACCCGGTCTCGATAATCGGCAACGACACTGTTGAGGCCGTGCCGCTTCTGCGGATGCTCGGGCAGATCCCGGACGCCGCCTTGCCGCACTCCGTTGGAAACACGGTGATAAACGGCATGCAAGGGGCTATTCGTTATCTCCGGGTGCAAAGGGCCGTCGAGCTTCGCCTTGACCGGCCGCGACACGTTTCCATTATGGTGTTTGACTGCCTGGGAAAAAGGCTGGCCGTGGTGTTTGACGGCGTTATCGCGGCGGGTACGCGGTGTTTTTCTTTGTCGGGCTACTCAGGAGGGGTCAGCCTGGTGCGCCTTCAGGTTGAAAATGCAGAATGCGTGCTTGTAGACCTTCCAATGCGCTAAAGCTCGGAATTCTGGGCAAAATCAAATCAGGTCAACATGATCGTGGGGGAAGCATAAAACATGACCTTCCCCATTGCAAACAGCTTTGATTCGCGGGCGGTTCTTTATTTTTAGCGAATAAATAGCAATCCAAGATAAAACGTAATATTATGATGATGGAATTTAAGCTATTTCTCAAGGAGGTATTCCATGATAGCGACATTGAAAGAGGCCCCGAAAAGCACGAAATCCCCTTCCCAGCTCATCGATGACAGAATCGCAGAACTTGGTGACTGGAGAGGCGAGGTGCTCGCCCGTATCCGCAAGCTTATCAGGGACGCAGACCCCGAAGTGTCTGAGGAGTGGAAGTGGCGGGGAGTTCCTGTCTGGTCGGATAACGGGATGATCTGCACCGGCGAGACCTACAAGGATCATGTGAAGATTACTTTTGCCAAGGGAGCTTCACTGAAGGACCCTGACGGCCTGTTCACCCAGGATGGAACAGTAAGGCGTGCTATTGACTTCTGCGAAGGCGACAAGCTGAATGAGAAGTCCCTAAAGGCCCTTATTCAGGCAGCCGTTACTCTAAATAAGGCCGGCCGCAAGACTTCGCATGAGAGGTGATCTGCTCCACAAACGGAGGATGAGACGAATTCTATTATCAATTACATGGTCAAATGTCGGGTGCACAGGTCATCTGTAAAAGCTGCTCAAAACATCTGTGAACCACGATAATCTCCGACCGTGCCCCCGTTGCAGAGCCGGGAACAAGTATTGGAAATCTTCCCCTATCATGTATTTTGCAGGAGTGGGATCCAAAACCCGGGAAGAAACTTTGCAACGACAACACTTCCGGCTATGCCCACGATTGAAATCTAAGGTCGAGGGTTCTTGACTTGTGGCAAAGCCGGGAACTGGGAACGCTGATGGTCAATCCGGGGGGAGTGTGGACATGGGAACCTGTGAATACAAAATGTGCGGGGCTAAGTTTTTTCGAATTGGATGCCTTTTGAGGAATCTTGCCGCTGGTGTAGGGCTCCTGCTCTTGTCTTCGCATACGGCAAGTGCTCAATGGATACTGGGACAGGGGATGGCGGGTGTCACCATTTCCGCACTTGCCGCGAACGGCAGCGACATCTTTGCTGTTGCCGGCGGCGAGGTCTTTCTATCCGCCAACAACGGCGCTACCTGGACCGCGGCCGGCCTCTCGAATACTGAAGCCGCCTGTCTTGCCGTGGCCGGAAGCAATGTTTTTGCCGGAGCTTTTAACGGCGTCTACTTGTCCGCCAACAACGGGTCAAGCTGGAATACAGTCGGCGTCCTCCCCGCGAATACATCCGTCTCCTGTCTTGCCGCGAGCGGCAGTACTATTTTTGCCGGGACTTCCCGTGGCGCGGTCTTTCTATCCACCAACGGCACAGGCTGGGCCGAGGTCGATTCCGGCCTCCCCGAGAATACTACTATCTCCTGTCTTGCCGTGAGCGGCAGCACTATCTTTGCCGGGACTCAGGGGTTCGGTGTTTTCCTATCCGCCAACAACGGCTTAAGCTGGGATGCGGCCAATTCCGGCATCCCGTCGACACAGTTCGGCTCTCTTACTTCTGTTGGGTGTTTTGCAGTGAGCGGCAGCACTATCTTTGCCGGGACAGGCGCCGGGGTTTTCCTATCCGCCAACAAAGGCTCAAGCTGGACCGCGGTCAATTCCGGCCTTCCCTCAAATACCAATGTCCGCTCCCTCGCCGTGAGCGGCGGCACTATCTTTGCCGGAACCAGCGCCGGGGTTTTCCTGTCCACCAGTAAAGGCGCGAGCTGGACTGCGGTCAATTCCGGCCTTGCGAGTACCAATATCATGTCTCTTGCCGTGACCGGCAGTACTATTCTTGCCGGGACCTACGGTAGCGGTGCATGGCGCAGGCCACTTTCGGAAATGCTGGGCGTAATCAATCCTAACCCACAACAGGGATTGGCAAAGCCGTATGCCCGTGGATTCAAAATAATTATCAGGAAGGGCGGCATTGCCGTATTGTTGCCGGGAACCTTGAATAACGGCGCATTAAACGTTGAATTGGTCAATAGTGCCGGAAGGAGAATCTATTCAGCCACACATCAGGCCGATAATGGGACTCTCACTGCTCCGGTAACCGGATTGTCAACAGGCACATATCTAATGTCAATTACAGGCAACAAGACTACGCTGTCGTCATCGTTTGTTGTTGCGAAATGACCAAAGTGCACGATCAAAGGATGATCGTGGCACCCGTTGTCATTCTTGGTCACACAGCGTGCCCGTGCGATGCGAGTGATTCCTGTCACCGGCCGGGGACTACAACTTCGGACAGGCCTCCCATCCGTGACGACGAAGTGGCAGGTCGCAGGACTATCAAACCGAAGGTGCCATGCGTCAGCCGCAACTTCTGGGTGCTGATGAGACGGCCGCGAAGATCGAAGGCACAAGACCCGGACATACCTAGTCCCGCATGTTGTTTGGCACAGGACAACGACGGCCGCACGCTTGACGAACCATAGAGCCACGCACCCGCGTCCGCAGGCTGGTCCAAAGGGCGCGCTACCCCGGCAATGTCGTCAAACACCGGCACAATGGCTCCTGCGCCGCGAGCGGGGCTGGTAGCCCTAAGCTTGAGGAAGTCCGGAGTAGACGCGTCCGTTGAAACGAACTGCGGGTCGGCCACCTTCCCGTGCACATCGAACCCCTGCCCTTGCCAACCGCTGAATCCCCCTGTCCCGAAGGAAAACGGTCGGGTGAGTCGCGGCCCCCAATAGATATTGTTGTCAACCTGGTAATTCGTGAGAGCGCCGGAAAGGGAAATGCCGGACGCATAATTGATCGTCGTGTCGGTGTAGAAAAGGTTGTTCTTGACCACAGTGTTGGTCGCGCCGCCGCTCACCAGATCGGCGTCCGATTCGGAATAGCAGGAGTTGTCGAAAATCGTCACGTCCTCACTCATCCCCACCGTCGGATAGGTCAACAGGCTGATACTGCCGTTGTGAAAAAGGTTGTTGCGGACGGACACGTGTTTCGCGGCCACGCCTATGCCCCCGCTGCGGAACAGGTTCCCGTCGGCAACGCAGTAGCTTTGGTACTCGATGGCGCCGCTGTACTGCGGGTGAAACCCCATGTTCAAATCAAACTGGTTTCCAAGTACGTACGCCTGGCTGGTGCTGCCACGGCATGTGATGTTGTCGTAGTTGGCGTTGCTCTCGTCGATGTCATTGTAGGCGATGAACGCTTTCGACCCGCCCTGGCTGCGGAAGAAATGCTGGTTCCCCTTTAGTCTGCGCGAAACAATGCCGACCATAGCGAGATGGTTGAGCGAATCAACGAAGCAGCCATACCATCCGTAGTCGTGATATAAACAATCGAAAAGGAATGTGTAAAGGCCGCCGCCATCGATTGCGTCTCGTCCAACGCTGTCTATCTCAACCCGCAGAAAGAGAGTATTCATCGCATTCGCGTTGACAACCGCTGCTCGCTGGTTGGGCGAGGCGTTTCCGTTGCCTATCGAGTCGAACGAGGAACGGATGTGGATGTCCATGAAACGGCAGTCGCTTGCCCCGGAAACGTTGACAATCCCCCATCCGTCGGTGGTGCAATAGAGCATCGGCAGAACAGACGACGGTCTATTCGGGTCGCTGTAGGACCCGACGATCATCGGTCCGGTATTGGATACGGTAATGGGCGGGACCGTGAACCGATCGCCATTGCGCAGCAGGATGCGTGTGTTGGGGCCACCCTTGTTCGAGATTGCGTAGTCCGGGGTGGCCAGCGGCGAGGTCGTCGACGTGCCCGCAGCTGTGTTGCTGCCGTCCGTCGCGACGTAGTAGGTGGTGCCGGAGAATGGCGTTACTTCGACTTGCGTTGTCGAAATGGCGGGATAGCCGAGACGATCGTGGACTGTCAACTGGATCGTGTACGTACCCGGGTTCTCGTACACATGAGCGGCCACGAACCCGCGCGCAACCGTGTGTCTGCCCGCGGGGTCGGTGCCGTCACGGTCGAAGTTCCAGTCGAAGTTCGCGTTGACGTAGTCGCCTCCGTCAAGTCCTGACGTCGTGGTCGCGTCGACGAAGACTGCAAGCGGAGCAACGCCTGTCGTGCGGCTTGCGCCGATTTGCGGAGTGATGGCGGCCCACAAGCTCGACCCGGCAGCCACGGCACAGCACAGAACCACGCTTCCCGCCAGGCAGTTCATCCTCCGTCTCCTCATCTTCGGGCAGTCAAGGGATAGGGCTTTCGGCCGCATCGACGTGTTGCGGAGTTGCCGCCAAAGACTCTTCCCCCTAATCCCACACTCGCCGATGGACCCTATAGTCGCACGGAGCGCCCGGGCGCCATAAGCCTCCCCCGCCGGGGAGGCTTTCTAGCGGCCAATCTTCCTTTTTTCTCTGTGGCTGTGGTGAATCTTTTCTTCTTTGCGTCCTTGGCGCCTTTGCGGTGAATCTTCTTTCCTTCTCTGTGTCCTCTGTGTCTCTGTGGTGAATCCTCTCTTCGCTATCGCACAACGAAGAACGGCCTCACGGCATCTTCTTTATTGTCAACTGTCAGGCGAACAAAGTACACGCCCGCTCCCATTTCCGAGCTGCCGGGAATGCGGGAAACGGTCCAGCCGGTCCCTCGCGCAGCCTGTTTCTGTTTGTAAATAACCCTGCCGGATGCGGACAATACGAGAAACGACACCGCGGCCGGTTTCGACAAGTAATACTTCATCGTCGTTCCGGCGATTTCGAACCCGTGCAATGCGGCGCTGCGCTGTTCGCTGACTCCTCCCGGAATCGCAATGGAAGAAGTCCCGGCCGACACCGGCACAACGGTGTATGAGGCCGTGCCGCTCTTGAGCCCGCTGGATGCGGCCGTTACCGTAACGGTTCCGGCGGTAAAGGTCGACCGCACCGCGATGTGACACATCCCGCCTTCCGCGGAAAGCTCCGGATCGAGCGGCGAATGATATCCTACCGGCTGGCCGTCCGTCACGAATGCGTCGGTGCCGCCGCGGTATTGGCAGGGGCCCGACACCGAGAACGTCACCGCATTGGTGGCGGTCGGGCACAGGTTGCCGCCTGCGTCAACGACTTTTGCAAGCAACGTCGCGCAATCCGTGCCGTTGGCAGTGATATTGAACACCGATCCGTCCGGTTTGGCAAGGTTGGGGTCAACGGTCAGGTCGATATGATCGGGGTTGCCTGCGGTGACCTTCTGGTCCGTGCACACCACTTTGCCGGTCGAATCGAGTCCTTCCGCAAGCAGCGTTCCCGCCGCCCAGGCCACGTTGTCCCACCAGCACTCGCAGGGGAGCGTGGTGGACGTCTGGCTCCTGTCGTCTCCGGAAGTTCCGGAAGGCCCGTTGGGAACCTTGTCTCCGAGGCTGGTCCCGTTGAGCAGCAGGCGTACCGTGGGACAATTGCTGAATGCGTTTACCCGCACGGTGCCGCTCCGGTTCCAGTGATGCGCCAGAACCACGCCCGGCCTTTGCGAAAAGGGAACCCATGCGACGCCATAGATTTTGTAAAGCAATTTGGGAAGACGGTTCGCGTCCATGATCGACGACCCGAACGATCGCGCCGTGCGGGCGTCTCCGAGGAACGGACCCACCTCGCCCGGCGCTTCGCACAGATACCAGTGCGCAAGGCCGAAAGCCTTCGCCGCCACGGCATTTTTCCAATTTATCAGATAGGAGCCCGCGAACTGGAGTTCGTAGTCCCAGGCAAACCTTGACGCGCGGGCGGGACCGGCGTCCCACGCCTCGGCGCCGAAAGCCGGGAAATTCGTACACGCAGGATTCAGTTTCTCCCCGGCTTCGCAGCCGGCAGAAGAGCACTCGATGACGTCGGAGATGCCGGCCTTGCAGCCGTCAAGATACGACCGGTCGGCCTGCGGCCGTTGCATAATAGGGTCCCATTGCAGGGCAAGCGCCTTGAGGTTCCGCGACAGGCTGTCGACAATGCCTGCGTTGGTGACTTCCCACATGAGAATACTGGGGTGGTTGCGGTCGCGAACGATCATGTCGCGATGCAACTCCATCTTGAGGGTAATGACGTTCTGGTTGATGTTGCCTGACTGGAACGCGCCCTCGCCGTCGCCGCTGGGCTGGTCGACCATCACGCCAAACGCGTCGCATGCCTGGACAAACTCCAGCGCGCAGGTGGAATGCCCCGGCCGCCATTCCCTGCCGCCACAATCGGCCGTGAGCTTGACGTCCTTCCACAGAAGTTCGTCCGGGACCGCGGAGGCCAGCGCCGGATAATTGTACCTGCCCGACGCGCCCCACATGTAATGCATCCTGCCGTTCACATAGGGATAGTTCTTGTCCCAGGTGATCTTGTAGATTCCCAGCGGCGAGGTGAATACGTCGACGGTAGTTCCGTTGACCTTGACAATGTGGTATACCTTGTGCATATAAGGGGTGCCGTACGGGCTGTTTGCAGGATACCACAGCTTTGGATTGGTGACGGTCCCGGTCTGGTCGAAGACCGTCGCCGAATTCGGAGCCACGGTCTGCGGCGTACTCACAAGCGACAATACGACATTATCCTGGGCATCGCAGACCTTGGTGGTGACAGTGACGGTCTGGGCCGCTGCATTGTCGTTCTGCACGTTGGTCATCAGCCGCACGGTGGCGGCGGCGTCCGAAACCGCTGTCGCGCCAACGCAGGTCCCCCAGTTCTTGACAACAGAATACACGTTCGCGGGCACGAAGGTTTTGTCGGTGATGTGCATCCATACCGGGCGGACGATGCCGCCGTCGGCCTGGCCAAAGCGGAACGCGCCGGAAATGGCCTCGACATACATGCCGGAGCCGTTGTTGCTCACCTTGACAGCAAGGACATTGTCCGCCCCGCCGAACTGGACGTTGGGCGTAAGGTCCACAACGAACGGGATGAAGCCGTTCACGTGCGTGCAGAGAGGATTGATGGCGCTGTTGCCCGGAATGAACGTGCCGTTGATATACACCGCGCACCCCGTGTTGACACCGCCGAACTCGACCACGACCTTGCGGTTTGCGTATGCCGCATCGAGCGTGAAGTGCTTGCGGTACCAGACAATGCCGCCATATTGGTTGCCTCCGCCGCTAATCATGTTGGTGTAGGCTTCGTCCTCGTTAAAACAATGCGGAACGCCGACATCCTTCCACGACGCGTCGCTGGTCGCCGGAGCGCTGGCATTGAGCGCATCACCTTTGATGAATTTCCAGGGCGTTACTCCCATGTTGATCGTCACGCGGTTCGACGGTTCGGGTGTGTACACTTCGGCCCGGGCCGCAAACAGGACAAAAACTAAAGCCATGCCAGTCGCCGCAAACTTTGCTTTGTTCAACATACAATTACCTCTCCCCCCTTTTAGTGAATCGATTAACCGCAAAAAAAACATTCCGTTTCTTTCCAGATTTCTCAGCCTTGCAAGGCGCGGCCCGGCAATCTAGATCAATTTCCGGTATGGCTCCCGGCTTTGGCCACCCCATTCCTGAGTCAAGGCTTACTCCCTAATATATAGTTTCCTGATGCTTTTTTCAACAGTTGCATGTTTTGAGGCATCGGCCCGAAGTTGAGGACGGTTGGATCTCCTGCCAGCGGGATGCAGCAATTCAGATTTTATCTGGGGATGATGGGCGTGGGGTGGGCATCCGGGGACGCATTTTTTCGCGGTTTCGACGCGAGGTTATCCGTAGCATGACCAGCCGGCTTTGCAAACTGGTTTGGTGTGCGGGCGCACTCCCCGCTGCCGTCACTGCGCTCCGCTACGTAAGGAATCCGAACACTGCGGTTCAATTCATTATGTCGTTTGCGTGGTTTTCGAGTACCATCCGTACTACATCACCAGATGTCACCCTTTGTTGCGTGGTTCCGGAGTTCCCTGTTGTCAGTTCGACAAAATACGCTCCCGAGGCATGATGGATTTGCGAGAACGGTATGAACGCGGAACCGGCACGAGAAGTCCTCAACAGGGAGGTGAGGTTTTCCACCATTCTGCCGTCCAAAGTGAATATCTTGAGCGACGATCGTGCAGGATCGGCACAATCGACCGATATGCCGGTCCTCGACAACCGGATGGGCCCCGCGTTCGTCTTTGCTGCTGGGGCACCCTTGTTTTTCGCGGCCACGGTTTCGTTGAACGGATACATCTTTACCGCCGTGTTGAATCCTCCGGCCCACCCTGTGTAGTCGCCATACATCCAGATAACGTCGAGCTTGCCGTTGGCCTTGTGCCCGATCGGAACGATTGGGCGGGTGTTTTTCTTCGCTGAGCCGCGCGTAATGGCCATGGAATCCCACGTGGTCCCGCCGTCTGAAGTTGTCCATTTGTCTATTTCATGCATCCCGTTTATCTGCCGCGACATATAGACATTGTTCGTGTTTTCGTGGTCGAGAGTAACGCCGCCGGCAAACCCGTCTTCGCCACCCATGTCGGCGCCGCTGTTCACGAGCTGCTTCTTGAACCACGCGGTCCCTGTCCAGCGAAAGTAGTAATACAGATGGTTATTGGCGTCCTTGAATTGGTCGTAGACTACGACGGGATTTCCCGTCTTGTCGAGCGCGATGTCCCATGACGAGCCGTGGCTGTTGGCAAGCAGGGGATCCTGCATCGTGTCGATCTTTGTGTTCAGGATTGGCAGACTATCCACCGTTGCTATCAGTGCGCCGCTCGCCTGGTAAAACGCGCCCTTCTTGTATTTCATGTAATAACAAGGGCAGTACCCGGCGCGATGGCCCTTTTCGATTGCCATGTGGATCTCGTCTATTCCGTTTGAGCAGCAATTTACATATACCTTATCCAAATCCGGGTCGTCCGAGTTCGCATAGTATTGTTTTGTAGGCCGCCAGGTCTTTCCCCAATCGTCGCTGTAAGTAAAACACGGGTTTGTGTGCAAACTCCGGTAAAAAACATATAACCTTCCGCTATCGCCCTCCGCGCTCAACCACATGGGGTTTGGATAGCAATAGACAATACCGTTGCCGTCCGTGATACCGGTTTCCTGGGTAAATTGGGAAATGTCTTCGGGATTAGTGGAAACATAAAGGCTGATTGTGCCGCCGTCGTGGCCGGTAAAGAACACCATGAGTCTGCCGTCGGGCCGCATGAGAATGCTCGGATGGCAGTGGTCGTCCACCTGGTATCCAGTGCGTATGACTTTGGTGGCGGTATCGCCGGTTTCGTGGTTGTATGATCCCACCGAAATAGTGCCGTTATTGGATATCCACCCCATATAGGTTTTCTTGTATTTACCCTCATAATGAACCGCGACCGGGTTTCCATACCAGGTCCAGGCACCGTTCGAAGTGATCGAGGTGAAGTTAGCGCCTGCCTTGGGAATGGATTGGGCATTGGCCAGGAATGCAAACCCGGTTGTGGCAACAAGAAATACCGTGGTTCTTAAAATTGCTTTGGATGGCATCATTGATTTCCTTCTGGAATACCGGCAGGACGCACGTCGTCCCATGCGTTGGAGCACCTTCGGCCTCAGCGAAAGAATTCCTATTACCACCGTCATCGGCATTATCGCCCGCGAATAATATAAGCGCGCCTCACGCGCGTAAACGGAATATGATGCCAATACAATCATTATCCGTTACATACGTATGTAACGAACAAGTTGCTTTTGCACACAAATTTCAGGCGCGGCATATCCGCTGACGGCAGGAATGTGCTACGACAACATCCGGACCCGCGCGCATTCCAAAGCTTATCTAGATGGCAAGAGATGGAGTCGTTTTGAACCGCCGAAACGGGTCTGCAGGAAAAGATAGCAGGACGAGATAATGAGGATGTTCATGAAAATACCAGATAAGCATTTCGATGTATCGGAAGATACCGGACCTTAATTCTTCGTTACCGTATACACGACCAGCGCACTCCCTCCGATGCAATTCCCGGCGCTTGTTGCAACAATGGTTCCCGTCATCGTGAAAGACGTTCCGTTCCACGGCGTGCAGGTGATTGATAATCCGCTGCAGGTGCATTCTTCCTGCTGGCAGGCTGCCAGCCATGGGCTCGTGACCGCGTTCATGCTGGTCACCAGAGCCTGGGCGAACGCGGACGTGTCGGCGTTTGTCAATGCAATAGACTGACCGCTGCTTGAGGATCCGTCCAATGTTATCACGACGCTCACCGTGTAGGCGCCGGTCGGCGCATTTGTGGGAAAACCCGTCGGCAGCGTGGTGGTACTCCCCTTTCTTCCAGTTTGGGTAATATCGAAACTCTTGCCGGCGATAAAGATTGACCCGGATCTCTGGCTGGTTGACGTATTCTCCTGAACCGAGAATCCCACGACGGCCGTTCCGCTGCCAGCGCCGTTCGTAACGCTTATCCAGTCGACATTATCAACTTCCGCGGTCCATGCGCACCCGCTTTCCGTGCTCACCGTCACGGCGCCGCTGCCGCCGATTGAATCAAAAGCCTGGCCTGAGGAAGACAATGCGTAGGTGCAGGCGCTTGCGGCCGGTTCGGCGTTGTCGAAAGCCTCCTTGACCGATTGCAGTCCGTCATAAATATCCTTCAGGCTGCCGGCGGTTTCGGAAAAAACGTTGGAGACAACAGCGCTCTTGATCGGATCAAGAACCACGTCCTCCGCCAGAGAAATCCCATTGTGCAGCGCTATGCAGGAAGCGGGGTCATTCACATTTTTCAATTGGGCCCCGATGGCAATCTGGATGCCTGCGGTCATTTCCTTGACATAGAGCAATGCCGCTCCGGGCAGGGCCATGGCCATTTCCGGGACTCCACCCAGGGCCATGAGTCCCAATGCGGCGCTTCCGATGCCGGCAACAATGTTAAACGCGTCGGGTATGGCAAGAACCGAAGCGCTTGTCACGCAATTCGTGTAATTGTAGTAACGCGGGTCGGAGCTTCCGTTTTCCACCGCCGAACTCAGCAGGTAATCCGTGTAGTCATTCGCTTCCTGTTGACACATGGCCGCCTGCGCCTTGGCGCCGCCGGAAGTCTGCCCAGTGCCGGCATTACGCAGCGCCATGAACGTGCCCAGAATCATCCGGTCGGTTTGCAAGAGATCCTTTGATCCTATCGCAAGATTGATTCCATTGATGCTGCCAAGCGAGAAGTCCGTGGAGCCAGCCACCACTCCCTGCACCTGCAACGCAAGGGATTTGAGATTTGTCTGATTTGCCAAGATGGCTGTCTTCAATCCCTTGCCGGCCGTTGATGTGTCGGTAACCTTTGTCAGGAGCGTGTCGTAACAATCAATAAGGTTGTTGAGGAGATTAAGGGTTACGGAACCGGGTGATGCGACCGGCTGAGGCAGGTCCAGAATCTGAAAGCCCGCGATGCTGTTCGATTTTGATTCGTTTGATCCGGGGTTCCGAATCAATTGAAGGCTGACCGTACCCGGTCCGAATTTCTCGGTTCCTGCAATGACATAAGGAGGAACGGAAACGATCGCCGAATCCGGGCCGGATTTGAGTGCCTGAACATCGATCTGATACCCGGTACTGTCGAAAAACCGGACCTGTACCGTGCCCGATGACCCGAATCCTGTTCCGGTAACCGTGATGAGCGATGCCGGCAAAGCGCCTTGGACACTGATCGAGGTGATCTTCGGTCCGGCGCCGGATGTACCGGGCGTGGTTGAATGGGAACAGGTGAAAAGCACGGCGGCGGCAGCGAGGACGACTATTACCTGTAAATTTTTCATTACTCTTCACTCCCTGGTTGACGCGGCCGGAATACGGTACTTTCGCAGGATCCAATCAAATACCGGTGAGTTCCGAACCTCGCCCCTCACCTCACCACCACTATCTTCCCCTTTGTTTCAAAATTCCCGGCCCTGAACACCATGCAATACACACCGCCGGGCCACGAAGCCGCGGGAACCGGCACCGCATATGAACCGGGGCCCGCCCATCTGTTGACATACGAATAGACGAGCCTGCCTCTCATGTCCAGCCACTCCGCGCTCACCCTGCACGCCACGGGCACAGAATACTTCAAGACCGGGAAAAGCGCTTCGCACGCAAACCGTCCGGGCGCCGCGCGCTCTCTGAGCACGCCTGCGGAGGGTGCGAACACCAGGCTGTCGCGAATTTTCATAAGGCCCATGTATTTGAAATACGACGGGTCGGCCGTGTCGGTTAAATCGTTCATCAGCACAACGTGCGAGCCGGCGGGAATGCCCACGTTCCCGGTAATGCGCAGCGAATCCGGGTTAAGCCTGAACACGCCGGAAAAATCGGTCTGGCCCTTGATAACCGCGTTATTTGCAACCGGCGCAAATACCGTGTCCCATTGACAGCTTACCGTGGGATTCACGGGGGCCAGGATAGTCTGCGAGGCAACGAGGGTGTCCAGTCTCGCGCTATCGGGCATCTTGATCGTCGAAGAAACGTCGAACACAAACCGGCCGGAACCGGCGGTCCACGAGGAAGGCACTGGTATTGTGACGGAATCACCCGGCATCGCCAGAGCATCCATGACCGTGCCGGACATGTCATTGAACTTAAACGAGTGGGTCTTAATGACAAACGAAATCGAATCGCTCGCTGCCAGCGTAATGCGCCTGCCGAAAACTCCCATATTCACGACATAATCAATCTTGGTTACCGACTGCGAGTCGCTTTGGTCCCACTCGGGAAACAGACGGGTCCCCGAGATGTTGAATTTGTTAAAGGCGTTGGTTGATTGCGCGAAAAGCTGCACGCGCGCGGCAATATCGCCGTCAAAAGCATTTACCGAATCGATGAAAGAGAGCCCCGTAAGATCGCTGGCACTCCTGACCTGCGGGTTTCTCGCCCGGCAGAAATCACTGAGCCACAGATTGCGGTGAACAACCGAAAGGACAAGCTCAATGCCCGTGTGGTTGGTGATCCAATATTCAAAAAACCCATTTCTGATGTCCAGGTAATCGAGGTTCAAGGCGTTGGCGATGTTGTACTCGTTGGTAAAGATGCGCTGATAGCCGGCAAACATGGAATCGAGCACCACAACTTTATTGGCGACCAGGCCGTTCAACGAAAAGGCTGCGGCGAGCTTATCGGCGGCGCCGAACGTGCCGGACGCAGACGGGGTGCATGACGCGGTGATGCTCACCATACTGTCGAGCGTCTTTCCGTGCGCATCACATTGAGCGGTACCGACCGAGTTATGCGGAAGGTTGTTGATTGTGGCAGTGCCCACCGAGCCAACCGCGATTTGCACTATCGAAAAGTCGGCGGCCGAATTATTCTCTATTGATATTGCGAGATACTGGCTGGCGTTACTCAATTCAACATGATATAGCCACCTAAGAGTGAGAGGCATTGTCGGCATGGACAAGGGACTGTTGGCCGCAAAATTTCCGGCAAGAGGGATGTTTACGGTGCAGCCGGGCGCTCCAGAAAGCGGGATCGGTCCGAACTCGTCGGCATAGTATTTATCCGCCATTGTATCTTGATGTATCTCATAGGCAAAGACCCCGCCGTTTGGCGTGGAAGAAGCCGTTGTTTTCCCCTCGGTGCCGGCGAATGCAAACAGGAGTACGGCTGCGGCTATTTGCATGGCAGCAAAGAATCCGGACGATTTCACGGGGGCCCCCAATGCTTATTGACTGAATTACGTTCACCCGTTACTATACCCTTGCGGGGGACGTTTTTCAATGACGGCATGTCGGAGCGGCCGGTGAGGTCATACCGGCATTCGAACTTCTTTGTCCCGCCCATTACTTCTGGAAGCCTCACGAGACTTGCCCGGCTCCATGTTGATTAATAGGATGAAACATTTGCTCTTGGGGCAAGTCAGGGAGTATGTTAATCTCAGCAAGATTTCGGACTGGAACAAAGACAGTCAGTATCACCATTGTAAATTTGCGGTGAGGGCCTCGTTGGCAAAGCAAACAAATTCGACTGCGATGGTCATGGCATCGTGCCTTTTCTCCCTTCTCTCCTGCACCACCATGAACATGCCTCTCCACAGTTACCATTTTGACCGCGATATCAACACCCAATGGACGCAAACCGTAAGCTTCGGAGACGCCGGAATTCAGTTTGACACGGCGCAAAGGCTTGCAGGGTTTAATTCGCAAAGTCTCGACTTCAGCTATATGAATTACGTGCTCCCCATGCTCGGCGTGGGAGCGCGGGTTTCGGCGTACGCGCCCTACTCGACCCTTATGCCCTCTCGCATGACCGGTGCCGATGCATGGTGGAGCTACTATACCTATGTCGTGCCCATTTCGTTCATTCTCTCGGCGAGGCTGCTCCATACCAAGTTCTTCACGTTCGGGTTCAATGTGTATCCTGTTTCGTGGCCCTTTATCATAGGTTCGGTTTCGATGATAGGCACATTCCACTTATTCTGGAACCTGGATCTCAGCGCCAACCTTCACTGCAATCCGACGCTCGCGTACGTGCTTGATTGGAAATCCGATTATGCGTATTTTAACGAATACGATGTGGCCTTGACCCATTCGATCAGGCTCGGCACTACCCCCAACAAATTGTTCTACTCTCTTGCATTTGAATCGTACCGGGGTGTCTACGTGCAGAACGCCGACTTCTACGGCAAGACTCCGGATTGGCGCATAGGAATCAATGTGGGATACCTGTTCGGTTCCGCGACCCGGCGGTTCGGACAAGTGCACGGCGACAAAGATTGGTTTTACACCTGGCCACAATCGGGCCATAAAGACTAGTACCCTGTAACGCCTAAACAATCGGATACAACCGTTTCAATTTGATTCTTGCCTCCGCAGTTGTAAATTGCCAATTGACTTTTGCTTGCTTGTTATTGCGGTTTGTTTCCCATGCTACAATTTCTTCCTGCATTATTTTCAAATTCGCAATACGTTCCTGAAAACACTGTCTCTTCAACACGCTCAACTCTA
>PLWQ01000035.1 GCA_003165595.1 Fibrobacterota bacterium
CTTGCAAGAAATTCCGGCGTCTTGCGCACCCACACCGACAGCACCGCTCCTGCCGACGCAGCAACGGCCTTTGGGCCAAACGGGTCCGCGCATTTTTCGCTCAGCAGCACGCCCGAGAAATCAAATGCTGCTGCGCTGCGGACCAGCGCGCCCACGTTGCCGGGGTCCTGAACGTCCTCAAGCGCAAGAATCCTGCCGTCGGCGTTTGGGGGAAGCAACGGCGAATACGAGTCATCGGGAATCTTGACGACCGCAAGCAGGCCGCTGGGGGTTGTGGAAGCGCTTGCGCCGCGGAATTGCGATGCGGTAATGCGCCGCGCCGGATATCCGGGGAACGGGGGCGAATCGCAGTTTTCCGCGACAACGATTTCCAGGATGCTGTCGGGCCGCGCTTGCGCAATCTGGGCCACGGCCCGCACGCCCTCAACCAGAAACGCACCCGCTTCCTTGCGGCCGCGGGCGTCGTGAAGGGATTTGTAGAAGGAAAGGGGGTTGAGTGTGTGTGCGTTCATTTTGTGCTTCATGTATAAGCGCGAGAGAGAAGCCTGCGTCGTTTTCTTGAAAAGAGACCACGCTCTAGGGGCGTGGAGCACAACGTTGCGAAAAAGCACTGACGTGCGATTACACCATGCATCGTGCATGGTGCCCTTCGGGCTCCCGGATTGTCGGGATTGCCTCTCGGCCGTCCAGGTCTCCGGCTCTTTGATTTCGGGGGTGGTTACCCCCTCATCAAAGCCCCGGCCCATGGCCGTGGTTCTTTACTCGGCATCGAGTAGGAACGGAGAATCAACGGAATTCTTCCTTTTCTGCTCCTCGTAAACTGCACGATCAAAGAAGAGAGCATAGTCCTGCTCGATCCAGGTGTTTATTTCGTCAACAGTTCGGAGCGAGGGTTCGAAGGGCTCTTGCTTTACAACAGGAAATTTCAAGTCATCTTTCTTCTTCATAGCCGCTCCCTGCAAGTACCAGGACCTCTTTGTACAAATCCAAGGCATGATATTTTTGAAACAGTGCCTTGATTTCTTTGGACCGGGGATCAATACCGTTGGCTGCCATCAATTGAACCACGTCGGGAAGGTCCTTGATTCGCCTCTTTTTGTTGCCGGCCATGGCATGGAGCTTCATTGCAATAAGGTGTTGCAGCTTGGGAACCACGAATGTCTCTCCCGCTATCGAAACTTTCGCTCCTTCGGCAATAAGAGTTCCCACCGTTTGCGGGTCTCCAATAAGGAAATCAAGATCCCGCAACCCGGGCTTTTCGCTCTTGAATTGCACAAATGAGCTTGTCCGATTTAAAACCGAATAACCCGCGGAGAGAACATCGGGCTCGATTTTTGCGCAGTCGGACGCCGTTACCATGAAATCGATGTCAAATGTCATTCTCTGCACTTTGTTCGCGATGAGCGCATATCCGCCCACCAAAACCGCCCGGACATTGTGCCTTGCAAACAGGGAGGACAGAAAAGTGAAGATGGACCCTCGGAAAGGAGATGCGACGTCGGGAGCGTTCATGCCAAGAAAATAGTATTACGCTGAGACGGCGGCCATGTGTTTGATTCGTGATCCCTGGCAAGAGTGAGAGAAAGAATGAGCCGACAGGCACCGCCAGCACATTACCGGCACCGTGAACGAAGCGGGGGCCGTATACTATATTTGCATTCTCATAAAATTGAATCGGCCCGTAAAGAACAAGACAGGAGGATACTTAGTGCTCTATCGAAAACTCGGTACAACAGGCGTTGACCTTTCGATTCTCGGATTCGGCTGCATGCGGCTCCCGACTGTGGACAACAAAGCAGACAAAATAGACTACCCGAAAGCGACGCAATTGCTTCACCATGCGATTGACAAGGGAGTCAATTTTGTCGATACCGCCTATTTCTATCATGCGGCGGTCTTGGGTCAACGAGGAGAAAGCGAAGTCTTCTTGGGCGAGGCCTTGTCCGGAGGATGGCGCGGGAAAGTCCGGCTTGCCACCAAGATGCCGCTGTTTAGCATCAAGCACCGGGAACAAATGGACGCGGTTCTCCAGGAACAGCTGGAAAGGCTGAGAACCGACTGCTTCGACTTCTACCTCCTGCACGGACTGACCGGCCAAACATGGGACAAGATGCGCGATCTTGGCGTGCGCGAGTTTATGGACGCGAAACAGGCAGAAGGGAAACTCTTGTTTCCCGCTTTTTCGTTTCACGGATCAACGGAAGACTTCATCCGGATTTGCGACGAATACGACTGGGCATACGCACAGATCCAGTACAATTACATGGACACTGCCTTTCAAGCGGGATACAAGGGCCTCAAGCATGCCGCCGGCAAAGGAATGGGAGTCGTTGTGATGGAGCCGCTTCGCGGCGGCAAGCTCGCCCTGAACCTTCCTTCGGAAATGACGCCGGTCTTTAATGCGTCTGCGACCAAACGGAGTCCGGCGGAATGGGCGTTGCGCTTCGTCTGGAACGAGCCCGGCGTATCAAGCGTTCTGTCCGGCATGAACAGCATGGAGCAGGTGACGGAAAATATCCGGGCCGCGGGCGGAGGACTCGCGAATTCCCTGAGCAGCGACGAGCTGTCGATGTTTGACAAATTGCGTATTGCGATGGGAACAAGGAAAAGGGCCGATTGTACGGCGTGCCGGTACTGCATGCCGTGCGAATCCGGAGTCAACATCCCCGATGTCCTGGCTGCTCTCAACAACGCAGCAGTTTGGAACGACCCCAACCCGTGGCTCACGGGATACCTCAACGTGGACGGCAAGGCAAGCAAGTGCACCCAGTGCAAGGCATGCGAGGCCGTGTGTCCGCAGAAGATCCCCATATCGTCTCTGATGAAGGAAGCGGTCGCCCTGTTCAAGAATTAGTCAGAACACCGGCAGATCGCGGCTCGGACGATCGGCAGCGGTACAGGAGGAACAAGTCATGAACATTATGGTGGTCAACGGCGGTCCCCGGAAATCCTGGAACACCGCCACGCTGTTGCAAAAGGCCATGGAAGGCGCTGCTTCAAGAGGGGCAAGAACCGAACTCATCCACCTTTACGATCTCGATTTCAAAGGATGCACAAGCTGCTTTTCCTGCAAGCTGAAAGGCGGAAAAAGCTATGGTAAGTGCGCAGTCAAGGACGGCCTGACGCCGGTGCTGGAAACAATCGGAGATGCCGGTGCCTTGATCCTTGGCTCACCCATCTACCTGGGAACAGTAACCGGCGAAATGAGGTCATTTCTGGAACGCCTGACTTTTCCCTATTTGGTCTACGACCGTCAGCGATCCTCACTCTTTGGAAAGAAGATCCCTGTCGGATTCATTTATACCATGGGCGCGCCGGGAGAAAGGATCAAGGAGGCGGGATACGACCGGCAATTCACTTTGATGGAATCGATAATGAACAGAATTTTCGGCGGGCCGTCGGAATCGCTTCTGGCCACCGACACCTGTCAATTCGACGATTATTCGAAATATGTTGCCAGCGCATTCGATATTGAAGCTAAAGTAAAGCGGCGCGAGCAAGTGTTTCCCCTGGATTGCCAAAAAGCATACGACATGGGCGCCCGATTCGCGGGTTAGTGGTCGCCCGCGGTCCCCGAGCCAGGTCGCAGGGACCGCGATCACAACCGGATGTACGCCCCCGTGAGCAGCCTGTATTGCGCTCGCTGTGGGATTCACCATACTCCTGAACCGGGCAAACCATATGCAACCCGTCACCCACGAAGGCGAATCTTTCCGGAACAACGCATTTTCCCCTGCAGAAATAAGCAACAATGAATTCTACGAATGCGTCTTCAAAAGCTGCGATTTTTCAAATGGCATCTTTAATGCCGGCATATTTGCAGATTGCGTCTTCAACGCGTGCAACTTTTCAATGGCAAAACTGTTCAATTGTCAGATGAATAACGCATCGTTCAAAGACAGCAAGCTCTTAGGCGTCAATTTCAGCGATTGCGAGGACCTTCCATTTGCCGTCAGATTCGAAGGGTGCATCCTGGATTACTGCCTGTTCGCCGGAAAGAAAATGGCAGGCACAACGTTTCTCAACTGCTCCATGAAGAATGTCGATTTTGCCGAGGCTGATCTTTCGAAATCCGTTTTCGCAAATACGAATTTGGCGAACGCGACTTTCTTTAGAACGATGCTTAAGGAAGCAAATTTTGCAACGGCTTCCAATTACATAATTGATCCGGAACAAAATACTGTCAAGAAGGCGGTCTTTTCTCTTCACGGGGTAGTCGGCCTTTTAAACAAGTATGACATCGTAATTGAGTAGCATTCGCCTTTCGGAGGCCTTGCATCTGGAGTATTTGCGGCGACCGACAACAAGGCAAGTGGTGATGGATAGACGACGGCGTCATTCCCTTACGACAATGTGCTGCCGCTTACAACCTCCGTTCTTTGCCCGCCTTCTTCTCCGCGCCTCCGTGGTGAGTCTTCTTTTTCAGCAAGTTCCTAAAACTTCACCTCTTCCCGGAACACCGGCAACCACTGGGAAAACAGCCTGATCCGCCGCAGCGTCTCGAGGTTGAACACGAGCGTTACCCTCTTGATCGTCGAGTATTTCGAATCGGCCGAATCTTCCTGTTTGACAACTATCTTTGCCCGCGCAAGCTCGTCGAGTGCGTCGAGGTCCGCGTACCGGCCCTTGCCGAGGCGGTCCAGCTCGAGTTCGAGCTGCGCCTGTCCCAGCGAAACAAGCCCGGCCTGCGTTTTCTTTCCGTTTTTTTCTCCCGCGGAAATGATCGTGCCGAGCAGGTCGATTGCTTTTTCGGAGAACTCCTCGCCCACCATGCTTGAGCCGCGCTGTCTGGCCCGCAGATAGTTCATGTACAGCGTGAGTACCTCGATGTCCTTTATGAGGACGTATTCCTGGCCGAACTCACTCTTGCGGATGAGAATCATGTCTTTGAGAATGAGGTGCAGCAGCACGTTCTCAACCTCCAGGGCACCGAGGCCGATTGTGCCATAAATCAATTCTTTCGCGCGCGCAAGCTGCACTGCGCGCATGCCGTCTTTTTCGCCTCCCTCGCTGCCGCATTGCATGGTAATCACCCGTATGACGCCGGCGATGCTCTTCTGTACCACGTCGTCGCTTGATTTCTTCATCGTCACCCGCAGCCGTTTGACAACTTCCATGATTATGTTGTTGAGCCACGGCGGAATCGCAGCGAGCGTTCGCTGGAACAGTCCCTCATCGATCACCAACGCATTCACTTCCTCAATAACCTGCGCAGTAGCGGTGCGCGGTTGATGGTCGAGGAGCGCAAGTTCCCCCAGCACGCTTCCCGGTCCCAGTACCGCGAGTTCGACCGTCGACTCGCCTTCCTGCTTGAGGACGCGCACTTTGCCGCTCTTGATGATGTACATCTCGGTGGAAGTCTCGCCCTCGATAAACATAAGGTTCCCGCGCTTGAACACCTTCTCGCTGCGGTTCACGATACTCTTGCCGGTGCCGGTCTTGGGGCGGGGGTTCTGCGCGGGCGGGGGCATCATGCCGTCTCCAATTCGAAGCGCGGCAGCCACTCCTTGATCTTCTTGATGCGCACCAGGGTTTCCTTTTTGAAAAGGATTGCGGCGTCGTTTCCCGAAGGCATGATGGAAATGAGATTCCTGCGTTTGAGGTCGAGAAGGTTTTTTTCGAGATTGTCCGAGCCCTTGGCTTCGAGATCCTTGACAAGCACGGATTTCTGCAGGGTGGTTCCGTCGTCGGTCTCGATGCCGGATTTTTGAGCTATATACACGATGTTGTCGAGAAGGGCCACAGACTCGTCCGGAATATTGGATTCCCTGAACGATTTCTTCTGTCCCTTGAGGTTCAGGAATTCTTCGTACAACATGAGGACTTCGAAGTCCGTTATGCAAACGTGTTTCCGGTGGCGATCATCCTCGACGACCGAAACAATTTTCCGCTGTTCGAGGCTTGCAAGCAATTTGAGCATTTCGTTCTTCTTGAGCCTGCACACATGGTAGGCTTCCGTGAGCACGAGGTTGTGGTCCAGCGCGATGCAGGAAGAAAGCTCGTGTTTGTAGGTGGGCAGCAGCAGCAACAGGAGGGAAACAAACCCGCGATCCTTGTCGCGCAGCACGGCCTGGTCGACGCGCCTGTTTGCATCGCGAAGCCTGCTCACCACGATCTTGATGATGCTCGTAACCCACACCGGCACGGACTTGAGCGCCGTCTGGAACGTCAGTTCGTTAATTACCATGAGCTTGGTGGTCTCGATGGCCTTGACCGTTGCCGAACGAGGCAAGTTGTCAAGCAACGACATCTCGCCGATCACCGCGCCTTTTTCGATGCGCGCCAGCTCCACGTTCTCATCCGTCCCGGTCTTGTATACCCCTACCTTGCCTTCCTGGACAATAAAGAGCTCCCGGCCCTTGGAGCCTTCTTCGAAAACGACTTCGCCGGGCTTGTAGGTCTTGACAACGAGCTGAGTCGGCCGCTGGCCGGTCTTGAGTTGGGGGGATTGTTCCGGGCGGAGCATCATTGGTTATGGCCTGCGTGTGGTGAGGGGCGTATGTCGATTTCGCCCCCCGAACCCGGCAAACGCCTGCGCGAAAATCCTAAAGACGCCGTGTGTCGTTGCAAACGCGCCTGCGAATACGGTTTTCGGCTAAAAAAAAGAGAAGATATCGCTATCTTCTCTCTATAATACATTAAGAGGAAATCGAAGAAAAGGGGTTATTTCTTTTCCTTGATTCGGGTTGACTTGCCGCTCATGTCACGCAGGTAAAAGAGCTTCGCCCGTCTCACTTTTCCCCTCCGCACCAGCTTTATTTCGGAAACCAGCGGGGAATGTAAGGGGAACGTCCTTTCCACATATACGCTGCCGGACGCCTTGCGAAGGGTAAACGTCTTGCCCATACCGCTGCCCCGTTTCTGGATAACCACGCCCGAAAAGGCCTGGAATCGCTCCTTGTCGCCTTCGAGTATCCGGAGCGATACCGACACGGTGTCGCCCGGTCCGAAATCGGCGGTGTTCTTCGTCAGGTACTTCTTCTCCACCTGTTTGATGATTTCCTGTAGACCTTGCACGATTACCTCCTGATTAATATTGAAAAGTTACAAAGTGACAAAGTTGCAAAGTGGCAAGACGAAAGGACAATATTCGGCAGAGCCTTCCAACTTTCAACTTTCAACTTTCAACTTTTTTGTGTATTTCTCCCACACATCCGGCCTGCGCTCCCGCGTGATCTTTGCCGCCTGCTCTCTTTGCCAGATGCGAATGTTCTCGTGATGACCTGACAACAGCACCTCGGGGACCTTCATTCCTTCGAACGATTCCGGCCTCGTATACTGCGGCGGCGACAACAGGCCGTCGAAAAAAGAGTCTTTCCCGGCGCTTTCGCTGTTGCCCAGCACGCCCGGGAGGAGCCGGGTTACTGCGTCCACGACGATCATTGCCGGTATTTCACCGCCCGACAGAACGTAGTCTCCTACCGAAATTTCGCAATCGACATATTTGTCGATGACACGCTGATCGATGCCCTTGTACCTTCCACAGACAAGGATAATCGACTGCTCCCTGGAAAGGGTTTCCACCATCTCGTGAGTGAGCGGAACGCCCTGCGCCGACAGGCACACTGTTTTTGGTGCGCTGTCCCCGAGCCGTTCCTTGCTGGCGACAATGGCCTTTGCCAGCGGCTCCGGTTTCAGGAGCATGCCCGGATCGCCGCCGTACGGAGAATCGTCCACAGTCCGGTGTTTGTCTTCTGTAAAGTCCCGGAAGTTTACCAGCCGTATCGAAACGAGCCCTTTGTCTATCGCGCGCTTGATGATGCTGTCCGAAAACGGGCCGTCGAACATCGCGGGAAACAGGGTAATTATCTCAAGGAGCATCGCCGCACAAACCCGGAAAATTGTTACAGAATCTCTTCGATCGCCGAATCGGAGACCGCGATTACCCCCCCGGCCTGATCCACAGACCGGATGATTCCCTGCGTCATCGAAATCAGAATGGTCGTCCCGTCCTCTTTTCTCACTTCAAGGGCATCGGTCGTTGGAAAGTTCTGGATCGCCGCAACGAGGCCGATGGTCCGGCCGGAATCCGCTCCCACAACCGTGAGCCCTTCCAGCTCAAAGTGGTAATGCCTGGCGCCGGGAAGGGGCGCAAGGCAAAGGCGGCCGCAGAACAAATACAATCCGCGTAGCGTTCCCGCAGTGTCAACATCGTCGAGTCCCTCGAACTTGCACACCAGACCCTGCGGGCTGTTTTTCTTTTCCCGCAGGACAAGGTCCCGAGTGCTTGCGGGGTCACGGCCGGCCCGAAGATTCCCGGGAAGCGGAAGCGCCGGCAGTGTTGCGCCCAGGGCCTCAACATAGCACCACCCTTTGAGCCCCACCGGACGCCGAACCATGCCGATAGCCACCAGGTCGTCACCGCAGGCCGCGGTGCGGCCGCTCTGGCCATCTTCGCCGACGTTCTCGCTCATGCAGTTGCTGGTTTTGAGGCTTCTTCCTTGTTCTTTTTCCCGGTGTTCTTGGGCTTTCTCTTTCGTTCCGGGAGGCGCTCAAGGGTCATGTTTTCCAGACTCAAGCCCTTTTTCTTCCCTTCAAGCTTCTCGAAGAACCGATCCTGCTTGAGCAGGTTGTGCACGGTTTCGGAAACTTCCGCGCCCTTTTCCATCCAGTACGCGATCCGGTCCGAGTTCAGAGTGAACTGCTTCGGAGTCGCCTGCGGATTATACGTACCGATAACTTCCAGGAACTTGCCGTCACGCTGAGTGCGGCCGTCAATTGCCACAACGCGGAAACGCGACACGTTCCTCCGCCCTACTCTGGCCAAACGGATTTTTACAGACAAGAGATACTCCTCCGTGGTGAAAGGTGAAACAAAAAGCCTTCAGAATTTCTTTCTCATATATCAATATGGAAACATACTCTTGAGCGCGGCATTCTGGCCGCGCCTGGAACCGATTTTGTTCATTCGTTTCATCATAGACTTCATTGAATCGAATTGCTTGAGCAGTTTGTTGATATCCTGCACCGTGGTTCCGCTGCCTAGGCTAATCCTGCGGCGTCTGTTGCCGTCGATGATGCCGGGCCTGTCCCGCTCCTCTGCGGTCATGGAACAGATCATGGCTTCGATTCGCGAAAGCGCTTTCTCGTCGACGTCGGCGCCGGACAGCTGCGACCCCACGCCGGGGATCATTGCAAGCAAGTCCGAAAGGGGACCCATTTTCTTGATCTGCCGGAGCTGTTCCAGAAAATCCTGCAGCGAAAACGTGCTCTTTCTGAATTTCTTTTCGAGCTTCTTACTTTCTTCGAGATCGAAATTCTCCTGAGCCTTTTCCACAAGCGAAACGATGTCGCCCATGCCCAGAATGCGTGACGCCATGCGTTCCGGATAGAAAAGCTCCAACCCATCGGGTTTTTCCCCGACGCCAATAAACTGCAGGGGAACGCCGATAACGTCGAGAATGGACAGCGCGGCGCCGCCCCGGGAGTCGCCGTCCATCTTGGTGAGAATCACGCCCGAGAGTTTTATTTCCTTGTGGAACTCCTTTGCAACATTGACAGCATCCTGACCTGCCATTGCATCGGCCACGAAAAAGGTTTCGTCGGGCTTTGCCGCGGCGCACAGTGCCTTAAGCTCGGCCATCATGTCGGCGTCTATGTGCAACCGGCCGGCGGTGTCGATAACGGCCAGCGAAAATCCCTCGCGCTGGGCAAAGGCCAGTCCTTCTCTGCAAATTTCCAGGGGAGACTTGGCCCGGTCGGAAAACACCGGTATTTCAAGTGATTTTCCGAGCGTATCGAGTTGATCGATGGCGGCAACGCGGTGGGTATCGCAGGCAATAAGAAGCGGCCGGTGGCCCTGCTTTCTGAAGTGCAAAGCGAGTTTTGCGCAGGTCGTAGTCTTTCCGGAGCCCTGCAGGCCCGCCAGAACCACAATATTGAGCCGGTTGGTGTGAAATCTGATGGCTCGCGCGTTGCCGCCCATAAGTGCGGCCAGTTCGTCGTACACTACTTTGACAAATTGTTGGCCCGGCGTAATGCTTGAAAGAATGTCTGCGCCGAGCGCCTTTGCCGAAACGTCGGCGGTGAACTTCTTAACGACTTTGTAGTTTACGTCGGCCTCAAGAAGCGCTCGTTTCACGTCGCGCATGGCCTCGGCAATGTTCTCCTCCGAAATCTTGCCCTGGCCGCGGATCTTCTTGAAAATCGATTCGAACCTGTTTGTGAGCTCTTCGAACATAATGGGCACATTCCCCTTGCGGCGCAATCACGCGTCGCGGGTTTCGCGATACTGGATAAATCCGCAAAATTAGATAAAGATAATTCGTGGGGGGTATTTTGGACAAGGGTCGGGGGAAAATTCGTCCGGCTACTCTTCTATCAGATCAACCCGACAGGGTACCTGGAACCTGAACTGACCACGTCCCGTTCGGGCAATGGCCACCTCGGGACATTTCTCCGAAAGCATCGCGCAGAGTCTTTGCAGCTTGAGTGAAAAGTTGTCGGCTACCGCTTTGGAATCGGCCCTATCGCCGGTAAAATCTCTGTTCGAGAACTCGGTCTTTCCGTTTTCCACATAACTTCTGACGATGTCTCTCAAGATGAGCGCCGGGGCGGATTTTGCCAGACGGCGTCCGTTTATCCACATGACCTCATGAACATTGTCGAACACAAACACGAGTTTGCGGTCGAGATCACCCAGCATCTGCGAATGCATTTCGGCGGCCTTCTTCCACCCCTCGCCGTTTCTGGCTATTCCGTCATAAATCATGGGCGCAAGAAACTGATCCTGCGGTTGTGGTTTGATCCGGTAAGCGAGTTTCACAAGGCTCACCGGCGCACCGAACACGCACCCTTTGGACATTACTTCGCGTCTCCGCCTGGGGCATACATAGGCCTCCGAGAGTTCAACCACCCGCCTGTCCGGCACGCCGAGCCCGTCGAGCGAAATCCCGTTCCGATTGCAGTACTCGTGAAATCCAACGTAATGCCCGACAGGCCCGCCCGCTATGCGCACTTCGTCTTTGTCAAAAGACACCAGGTCTTTCCCGACAATCACGTCTACCCTTCTCACATCACTCAGGAGCTGCACCTCTTCCAGTGGAGCCATGCCGATCCGCGTGGGGCCAAGCTGCAAGGGCCGCGCAAAGAAGAGATAGGGGTCGTACGGCGGCAGATCTTTTTTGAACGAAGCGTCGAAATTAAGAAGCAGAACCGACGTTGCCCGCCCGGCCCTCGCCTCATGCTTTACAATTTGACAACTTATCGAAGGCACGACCATGCGGAGGATAAACGGCAGCACGTTCGCGGTTGCAAAATGCAGGACGTCCTTGGAGGAAAAAAGAAGCCGCAGAAATGGCGCCATGGCGCCGAGAATGGGCCCGACGCCCACCATGGCGCCCTTGTTGAGGCCGACGATGAGCTTGTCGACAAAATCCAGAGTATCAACGCCGCGCGAAACGAGAAACGGCTCAACCGAACCGAGCACCGACATCGTGTAGGCCAGGCTCGCGTGCTTGGTTTCGTCCCAGATGTACCTGAGCAAGTCTGCGTCGGCAAGGACCGCACCTTCTTGCTTGAGCGGATGATCGCCCCAGAATTGCTTCACCTGCTGCGCAGGCAGTTCCACAAGCATGGTGGCGTACAGAAGCTTGAGGATGTCGTTGCGGATTTTGCAGTTGCGATCCGAATGCGCTGTCATGGTAGGGCTGTTCCGTTCTTCCCGGACGGCGAATGATCTGCTCATAACGAAAATACAAAATAATGGTTTGACAAACAAACACGGTGTGATTTCGGTCACAACGGCGCCAAAATACTTTTGCGGCAGGACAGACCGGAAGTTACCCAATGTATTTTCCCGGGAGTATGTTTTTTGCGGCGCTGGCCGTGTTTCGCGCAGGTACGAGAGCGGCAGGGAGCGAAATCCATGGATATGTTTGAGAAACGCGGCGACGACTTGCTTGCGAAAAACGCGCCCCTTGCCGACCGCATGCGGCCGCGCACGCTCGACGAGTTCTTCGGTCAGGACCATATCGTCGGGCCGGGCAGGCTGCTGCGCCGCGCCATTCAGATCGACCAGCTGTCCAGCCTCATATTCTACGGCCCGCCGGGCACCGGCAAAACCACGCTGGCGCGCATCATCGCCCACACGACGAAGGCGCAATTCCTTTCGATCAATGCCGTGCTCGCAGGAGTCAAGGAAATACGCGACGCCATCGATGCCGCCCGGCAGAGTCTGTCCCTGTACGGGAGGCGCACCATCCTGTTTATAGACGAAGTGCACCGGTTTAACAAGGCGCAGCAGGACGCGCTCCTCCCGCATGTGGAAAACGGAGTGATCATTCTCATCGGCGCAACCACCGAGAACCCGTTTTTCGAGGTGAACAAGGCGCTCGTGTCGCGCTCCCGGATCTTTCAGCTCAAAACACTGTCGCCGGAGGATCTTCGCGCCGTGGCCCGCGCCGCGCTGTCCGACAAGGAACGCGGATTGGGAGGCCGCAACGCGTCGATAGATGACGACGCGCTCGACCATCTCGCGGCAGTTGCAAACGGCGACGCGCGCGGCGTGCTCAACGCCCTGGAACTGGCCGTGGAGACCACGAGCCCCCGCCCGGACGGCACGATCCGGATCACCCGCGACATCGCCGAGGAATCCATCCAGCACAAAGCGGTGCTGTACGACAAGGACGGCGACGCGCACTACGACACGGTTTCCGCGTTTATCAAGTCGGTGCGCGGCTCGGATCCCGACGCCGCGCTGTACTGGATGGCGAAAATGGTGTACGCGGGCGAAGACCCGCGCTTTATCTTCCGCCGCATGTTTATTCTCGCCTGTGAAGACGTTGGCATGGCCGATCCGCACGCGCTCGGCATTGTGGCCGACGCCGCGGCGGCCTTCGACTATGTGGGGATGCCCGAAGGCAGGTATCACCTGGCGCACGCCTGCCTGTACCTTGCCACCGCGCCCAAAAGCAATTCGTCGATGGCGTTCTTCGACGCGCTTGATGCGGTTTCGAAAGAGACGAAAGACGACGTTCCGGGACATCTGCAGGATTCTTCCCGCGACAAGGACGGCTTCGGCCACGGCGACGGCTATCTGTATCCGCACGCATACCGAGATCACTGGGTGGCGCAACAGTACCTGCCGTCCGCCCTGCAGGGAAGGGTGTTCTACCAGCCGTCAGGCATGGGCTACGAAAAGGAAATTGCGCTCCGCGTGACACGCCTTCGCGAGGCGATGGTGGAGGCGATGACGGACGACGACGCAAGTCTATGGGATGCGGCGGTCGGTGATGCCTCGCAGCACGGTCCGGCTCGTCGGGAATGGATGCGCCGGACTCATGGCGGCGACTCGCTTTCCGAAGCCCGCGACGGCATCTTCGAAGCGGCGGCGGTCAAGCGCGACGGGCTCGTTCTCGATCTCCACGCCAGAACGGGCCTTCTCACCTTTGAGGCGGCGCGGCGGGCACCCGACGGCGGCGTATGGGCGCTCGCGCACGACGACAGGGAATTCGAAACGGTGCGCGCCATGGCGGAGCGCTACGACCTGCTGCGGCGGCCAACCGTGTTGCGATCCTCTCTGTCGACGTTCGACGCGGACATTCGCGCGGCGGCAGGCGCACCGGTGTCGTTCGACGCGCTGGTGGGCAGAAACGTCCTCGGCGCGACGGCCGACAAAGTTGCATTTATCAACAAGCTGCTCTCCGTCACGGCCGAGACAGGCTGCATCGTGCTTGCCGAAACAGTCCATTCAATGGGTCAAAGGCTCTCGGCCCTGGTTTCTCGAAATGCGGGCCATAAGAAATCGGCCCAGCAACTGTCCCGGGCGGAAGATGCACTGTTTGCCGACCCGGCGGACCCGCTTGTCAACTGGACACCGGCTGGCCTCGAACAGGCCTGCACCACCGCGATTCCCTGCGCGTTTCGCATTCGGACCGCTTCGGCCACGCCGCTTCGGCGTATTTCCCCTGACCTCATCGACAGCTGGTTCAGGCATCCCGGCGCGCACGAAAGGAAATCGCTGGGCACGAGGCTCGCCGACCTTTTCGGCGACGATTCGGCGCAGGCGGTCCGCAAGCTCCTTCATGTGGAACTTGCAAACAAGGATATTCCCTGGACCTCGGTCACGGCATTTGTCAAAATAACCGGTACGCGCCGGTAGAGGTCCCGGGAAGTATTGTCCGGGACTTCACATAACGTATATTTCAGGGAGCGCACTTGCCGATCGTGGGGGATCGCTTGGAGCCGGCGGGTATCATTATGCCACTAAAAAATGAGCGCCAGCCTTTTCGTCACTTCTTCATCAAGAAGTCGATGCAGCTCAAGATCATTTTCGAGATCCTCTTTGTCGTGCTCCTCACGGCCGTGATCACCACGGTTTCGCTCACCGTCGTTTACAACAGTAAATCACACAACGGCAGTTTCTACTATATGAGCAACGACATCCGGCAGGATCTCGAACTCAAAAATATCCTCGAATTCATCCTGCCGAGCGTGGTGGCGGCCCAGATTTTCAGTATTGTGATAGGGCTGGGAATCGGTCTGTTTTCGTCCCGGAAGATGGCGGTGCCGATTTACAAATTCGAAAAATGGGTGTCCCAGCTCAAGAACGGCAATCTCAACACAAAGATCTCGTTTCGTGAAAACGAAGAGATGAATGACCTGACCGTGGAATGCAATGCCCTTGCCGCGCACTACCGGGACGTCTTCAAGGAAATAGCAGCGGCGCTCGCCCAGATCGAGAAGGAAGCCGCCGGGAACCCTGCCGCCATGGACAGCATCCGGCAGATGAAGAAAACGCTTGAAAAAGTGAACGTGGGCTAGAGGAGAGCCGTTGCGCCGTCACGCACACGGCAGCGGAGAATGCGACGGTTACGAGTTGAAGAATTCCTTGAACTTCTCGAAATTCCCCTTACTCTTCATTTCCAACTGGGCCAGTTTTTCGAATAATTCTTTTTCCTCTTTGGAAAGACGCTCCGGCGTGAGCACACGGACACGAACCAGCTCGTCGCCCTGCTGCGAGCTGTGCAGCACGGGCAGGCCTTTGCCCCGGAGCCGGAATATTTTTTCCGACTGGGTTCCGGCCGGAATCTTGAGGCTTACCTTTCCGTCAAGCGTTGCGACGGTTGTCGAAGCGCCGAGCGCGGCCTGACTGAAGGTGATGTCTACGGAGCACACAACGTCGATACCGTGGCGCTCGAAGACACCGTCGGCCTCCTCCTGCATCACCACGATCAGGTCGCCCGCCGGGCCGCCGTTGGGCCCCGCATCTCCCTTGCCTTCGACGGTGAGGTAATTGCCTTCGGACACGCCTGCCGGGATGTCAACCGACACCGTGCTTTCGACGGTCTGGCGGCCGCTGCCCGAGCACGCATTGCACGGATCGGTGACGATCTGGCCTTCGCCGCGACATATCGGGCATACCGATTCCTGGACAAGCTGGCCGAAAAACGAATTGGACACATGCTGAACGCGGCCGGAACCGCCGCAGTGCTGGCAGGTGCCCCGCCTGCCGCTCTGCGAGCCGGTGCCTTTGCACTGGCCGCAGGAATCCTTGCGTTTTACCTTGAGCGTCTTGGTGACGCCGGTTGCTATTTCGGAAAGCTTGAGCGTAAGCCGCACCTGTAAATCATTTCCCCGCGAGCCGCCGCCGCGCCTGCTACTCCGGCGCCTGCCTCCCCCGCCGCCCATCCCGAACAAATCGGAGAAAAACGAGTCTCCGCCGAAATCATTCATAAAGGCGCGCAACGCATCGGAAATGTCGAACCCCGCACCCGCACCGAATCCGCCGAAACCCCCGCCCTGGGCGCCCGGTCCCTCGAATGCCGCCGTGCCGAACTGGTCGAACTGCGCGCGCTTCTTGGGGTCCTTGAGGACCTCATAGGCCTGGGTCGCTTCCTTGAACCGCTCTTCAGCCTGTTTGTCGCCGGGATTCTTGTCCGGATGATATTTCATCGCAAGCTTGCGGTACGCCCGTTTGATATCGTCATCCGAGGCATTCTTGGGAACGCCCAGAACTTCATAAAAGTCTTTCAGTGCCATGGGTTCGTTTCTCTAATTTGCAAAGTTATTTGCGATCGCTTCGAATGTCCTCAAGTAAACCGCCCCACCGTAAAAGCCTCCCCGGGGGGAGGTTGGTGGGGCGATATAATACGCATTTTCCCAGCGGGATCTAAAGGGCAGAGCCCTTTCCATATCTTGAATTCTATTTCTGGTCCATAAATAGACCTACGCGATAGAACTGCTCTTTACTTATCATCCACCACCGTAAAATCCGCATCAACCGGTCCGTCTCCCTTGCCGTCTTTCTTCTGTTCGTCCGACGGGCCGGCCTGCGGTCCGGGTCCTGGTCCGGCCTGACCCTGCTGCCCGCCCTGCGCCTGCCCGCCTGCGTTCTTGTACATTGCCTCGGCCATCTTGTGAGAAGCATTCATGAGCGCATCCATGCTGGCCTTGATGGCGCCCGCATCGTCACCCTTGAGCTTCTTGCGCAGGTCGTCGATTGCCGACTGGATCTTGTTCTTGTCGTCGAGCGGGATCTTGTCGCCGGCCTCGCTCAACGTCTTTTCGGTCTGGTAGATTATCTGGTCGGCCTGGTTCTTCACGTCGATCCGTTCGCGTTCCTGCTTGTCGCGCTCGGCGTTCGACTCCGCCTCTTTCACCATCTTCTTGATTTCCGATTCGGAAAGCCCGCTCGACGATTCGATGCGGATCTGCTGTTCCTTGCCCGTGCCCAGGTCCTTGGCGCTTACCTTGAGAATGCCGTTGGCGTCGATATCGAATGTCACCTCGACCTGCGGAATTCCCCGCGGCGCGGCCGGGAGCCCCACAAGGTCGAATTTGCCCAGGAGCCTGTTGTGCGATGCCAGCTCGCGTTCTCCCTGGTACACCAGAATCGACACCGCCGTCTGATTGTCGGACGCGGTTGAGAATATCTGGCTTTTCTTTGTGGGAATGGTGGTGTTGCGTTCGATGAGTTTGGTCATGACGCCCCCGAGCGTTTCAATCCCGAGTGACAGCGGCGTCACGTCGAGAAGGAGAATGTCTTTGACGGTCTCGTCGCCGCCGAGAATTGCGCCCTGAATGGCGGCGCCCACGGCAACTACTTCGTCGGGATTCACGCTCTTGTTGGGCACCTTACCGAAAATCTCCTCAACCTTTTTTTGCACCGCGGGCGTGCGCGTCTGGCCGCCCACAAGGATCACTTCGTCGATGTCTTCGATCTTTACTTTCGCGTCTGCGATGGCCTTGCGGCACGGCTCCACCGTACGCTCAACCAGGAACGCGGTGAGCTGATCGAACTTTGCGCGCGAAAGGTTCATGTCGAGGTGCTTGGGCCCGCTGGCGTCGGCCGTGATGAACGGCAGGTTGATGTTCGCCTGCATCGCGCTCGACAGTTCCCGCTTCGCTTTTTCGGCCGCTTCCTTGAGCCGCTGCAGCGCCATGCGGTCTTTGCGCAGATCGATACCCTGCTGCTTCTGGAACTCGTCGGCGATCCAGTCCATGAGCACCTGGTCGAAATCGTCGCCGCCCAGATGCGTGTCGCCGTTGGTGGAACGCACTTCGAACACACCCTCTCCTATGTCAAGAATCGATACATCGAAGGTGCCGCCGCCCAGGTCGTACACGACGATAGTCTCGTTCTTTTTCTTGTCGAGCCCGTAGGCGAGCGATGCGGCCGTTGGTTCGTTGATGATTCGCTTTACATCGAGCCCGGCAATGCGGCCCGCGTCCTTGGTGGCCTGGCGCTGGCCGTCATTGAAATATGCCGGCACCGTGATGACAGCCTCCTTTACCTCCTGGCCCAGATAGTCTTCCGCAGCCTTCTTGAGGTATTGGAGAATCATCGCCGACACTTCGGGAGGCGTATATTCCTTGCCGCCGGCTTCCACTTTGACCAGTTCGCTTGCCCCGCCGGTTACCTTGTAGGGAACGCGCTTTTCCTCGCTCTCCACTTCGCTGTGCCGGCGGCCCATGAATCTCTTTATCGAGAAAACCGTGTTTTCCGGATTGGTGATCGCCTGACGCCGCGCAATCGACCCCACAAGCCGCTCGCCCGTTTTGGTGAATCCCACCATCGAGGGCGTCGTACGTTCACCTTCCGCATTGGGAATAACTACCGGTTTCCCGCCTTCCATAATCGCCACGCACGAAAACGTGGTTCCCAGGTCGATGCCGATGATCTTTGCCATACGCGCTCCTTTGTATATGTCAGTTTTGCTCAGTTAATTTCTTTTATTCCTCACGGACAGGTCGGTTCCGCGTCGGTATCCGCATCCAGCCCCGCTTCGGCCTCAAAGGCAGACTTGGCTTCGTCGTCGCCGGAAGGTGCGGACTGCGCCCCGACAGCCAAAGAGGGCTTGCCGCTCGAAACGATGACGCGAGAATGTTTGATGACCTTGCCCTTAAGCTTATACCCTTTTTCGAGCACCTCGGCGACATGATGTTCCGGAATTTTGTCGCTGGCCGATTTCATCATTGCATCGTGCAATTGGGGGTCGAATTCCTGCCCCGCCTCGCAATACACTTCGAGTCCGTGTTTGTGAAGGACGCTGTCGAGCTTGGAAAAAATCATCTTCATTCCGTCCACAAACGACTGCAGGTCGGTGCCTTCCTTTTCCGCCTTGAACGCGCGCTCGAAACCTTCGCGAACGTCAAGTAGGTCCTTGATCAGCTTCTCGTTTGCCTGCTCAATGAGCTGCTGGTACTCTTTTGCCGTGCGCCGCTTGAAATTGTCGAATTCGGCCATGAGCCTGAGGTACTTGTCGTTGGCCGACGCCAACTTCGATTCAAGTTCCTCCATCTTTTCGTGGTCTTTTTTCTGCTGCTCAACAGCTTTTTGCGGGGCGGTTGCCGAATCGGCGCACTGGTTGTGAGCCTTCGCGGCGTCGGCACGGCTCTCGCCGGCGTGATGGTCATGCGCGTGTGGATGATCGGGCTTTTCGTGTTTATGATCGTGATTGTGCTGGTCCATGGTTTTTCCTTGCTGGCTCAGGTCGAATACATTTCTCCGAGCAGTTTTGCCGTATAGCCGACTGCGCTCACCAGGAACGGGTACGGCATGCGTTTGGGGCCGATAACGCCCAGCGTTCCCTCAAGATGGCCCACCTGATATCTGGTTTTGACTACCGAAAACGATTGAAGTTGACCATCCTCGTTTTCCTTGCCTATCGAAATAATGACGCCGGGATTGTTGGCGTCCCCCTTTTCAAACAAATGAAGCAGGAGTTTCTTTTCCTCCAGGATTTCGATGATACCGCTCACCTGGTCTTTGGAAAAAAATTCCGGCTGCACAACGATGTTGGTTTCACCCTCGGTAAAAACGGTTTCGTCGCGTTCGGATTCTATGAGTCTTTTGATTGAAGGTACAAAGAGACGCACAAGGCCGAGTTCGTACGATTCGACGTTTTCGAAAACGGTATCTTCCTTCGCGAGCATGTCTTCCAGGGTAAGCCCGAAGAACCGCTCGTTGATTACCTGGCAAGCCCGTTCGAGCCTGGCCGGCGAAAGCTCGGTCTTGAGTTCGAGCACCATAGTCTTGACAAAACCGGAATCAATGGTGACGTGCATCAAGACGCGCTGGGATTCGATCGCATAGATGTGCACGTGGCGAAAGATTCCGCTGGAAAACTTTGGCGCGAGAATGATCCCAAACTGATGCGTCGCCCTCGACAGGGCCTTTGACGTGGCCTCCATCAGCAAGCGAAGATCGGAAGGTTCCACGCGAACCAGGTAATTCTTGATCTGGTCTTTTACCTCTGCCGGAAGTTCCATGGATTTCATCATCAGGTCCACGTAGTACCGGTATCCCTTGTCGGTGGGGATTCGCCCGGCTGAGGTGTGCGGCTGGGAAATGAAGCCTCGATCTTCAAGGTCGCCCATGATGTTGCGGATGGTTGCCGGAGAAAAATCGAAATCCGGCTGCTTGGACAGGAATCGCGACCCTGTCGGCGAAGCGCTCAGGATATAATTGCGAACCACAGCCTCAAGGACGTGATGTTCGCGTTCGGATAGTATCTCTTTATTCATAAGTAAATTATTGCGGCCATGAGGAGAACTTTCTCCCCATGGCTCCTTAAAATCAACATTTGGCTGTTCGCCACAAAAGTCCCCCGCTCTCGCCCGGCCCTCTTTTTGAGGCAACCGGAGCGCCAGAGAGGTGCAATCGGGGCGGGGGGCTTAGTACATGTCTCCCATGCCGCCGCCCATGCCACCCATTCCGCCCATGCCGCCGCCGCCCATGCCCGGCGCAGCTTCTTTTTCCTCTTTCGGCTTTTCGGTAACGATGCACTCGGTCGTCAGAATAAGGCCCGCGATGCTCGCAGCATTCTCAAGCGCCGTCCGCGCGACCTTTGTCGGGTCGATAACACCGGCCGCAAGCAGGTCTTCGTACTTGCAGCTAAAGGCGTTAAAACCATAGGCGCCCTTGTGATTCTTCACCTCGTTGGCAACCACCGAAGGCTCCATGCCCGCGTTCTGAACGATCCAGCGAAGCGGTTCCTCAACGGCCCTGCGGATGATGTCAACGCCGATTTTCTCATCACCGTCCAGCTTGAGCAAATCGAGTGCCGCTGCCGCCCGGATAAGCGCGACACCGCCGCCCGCCACGATACCTTCTTCAACGGCGGCGCGAGTTGCGTGTAATGCGTCTTCAACGCGGGCTTTCTTCTCTTTCATTTCGGTCTCGGTGGCTGCGCCGATATTGAGCACGGCGACGCCGCCCGCCAGTTTGGCAAGCCGTTCCTGCAGCTTCTCCTTGTCGTAGTCGGATGTGGTCTCGTCGATCTGCGTGCGGATCTGACTCACGCGTCCCTTGATGTCTTCCTTCTTGCCTGCGCCTTCGATGATGGTGCAATTCTCTTTGTCAATCGAGATGCGCTTGGCCTTCCCGAGCGAGTCCACCGTTGTGTTTTCGAGCTTGAAACCAGCCTCTTCGGATATCACGATGCCGCCGGTGAGGACGGCGATATCTTCGAGCATGGCCTTTCTGCGGTCGCCGAAACCCGGCGCCTTTACAGCCGCGACCTTAAGCGTTCCGCGGAGCTTGTTGACCACGAGGGTCGCCAGTGCTTCGCCTTCCACATCCTCGGCAATAATGAGCAGCCCCTTGCCCAGCTGCGCGGTCTTTTCCAGAAGCGGCAGCAGGTCTTTCATGGCGCTTATTTTTTTGTCGTAGATGAGGATGTAGGGATCTTCGAGAAGGCATTCCATGGTGTCGGAATTGGTGACGAAGTAAGCGGAAACGTAACCGCGGTCGAACTGCATTCCCTCGACCACTTCGAGCGTGGTGTCGATGCTCTTCGCCTCTTCGATGGTGATGACGCCGTCCTTGCCCACTTTTTCCATGGCGTCCGCGATCAGCCCGCCAATTTCCTGGTCGTTATTGGCCGAAATCGCGCCCACCTGCGAGATCTCCTTCTTGCCGGAAATAGGCTTGGACTGTTTTTTCAAATCCTCAATAATTGCTTTTACCGCCTTGTCGATTCCGCGCTTGACAGCCATGGCGTTTGCGCCCGCGGTCACCGTTTTGATTCCCTGCCTGGCAATAGCCTGGGCAAGCACGGTGGCCGTTGTGGTGCCGTCGCCGGCGATATCCGACGTCTTGGACGCGACTTCTTTTACCATTTGGGCGCCCATGTTCTCGAATTTATCTTCGAGCTCGATCTCTTTGGCCACAGTCACGCCATCCTTGGTAACGGTGGGCGAACCGTAGCTTTTGTCAAGTACTACGTTGCGGCCGCGCGGACCAAGCGTGGTCTTGACCGCATTGGCAAGAACATCCACTCCCCTGAGCAGCTTTTCCCTTGCCACGACATCAAACGCTAGTTGCTTTGCTGACATAATGAATTACTCCTGTTATATTTGATGGTAAAAGTATAGATTTGCTTTGGCTATGATTCCGTCCGGCAATGGTTCAGATAACTGCGAGCACGTCGCTTTCTTTTACAATGAGATAGTCCTGCCCATCCACGGTCACTTCGGTTCCTGAGTATTTGCCGTAGAGGACCGTGTCGCCCTTCTTGAGTTCCATGGTGATCTTCTGGCCGTTGTCCGCGATCTTGCCCGGCCCCACCGCAACCACTTCGCCCTTCTGCGGCTTTTCTTTTGCATTGTCCGGAATAATGATTCCACCCTTTGTTTTCTCTTCCGCTTCCAAAGGCTTCACAAGAATCCGGTCGGCTAAAGGCTTAACATTCATAACAACCCTCCTTAAAGTGTGGTTAAGTTTGACAGGATTACGTATTGCATTGAAGAATATTAGCACTCATCAAAAGTGAGTGCTAGCAAATATAACACGGCTCGAAGTTGATGTCAAGACATAATAATAATAAGTGGCAAACGGAAAAGTCTGCCCTGCATCCGTTTGCTTTCGGAGCGCCGCCATCGTATAATCAAGTATGTCGGCGCCGCCAGCAAGGCTCGAGCCTTCAAGATTTTGCGCTCTAATACCGATGATAGTAAATGGGCTCGCGGCAATTACCACGGAAATCTCAAGGGGCCCTCTATTAATTCATTCTTTTCTGCAACGCCCCCTAAATCCCCCGAAGGAGGACTTATTGGAAAAAGCGATTACATGACAAAATCAACACCTTACAAGTCCCCCTTCGGGGGATTTAGGGGCCGAACGGCAATTCGCGAAAAGAAAACCTGATTTTTAGAGGTCCCCTCAAATGAATCTGTTTGAAAAAGTCGGACTCGGTGAAAAAGAGCGAAAGATAATTTCTTCCGTTTTCAAGTATTCTTTGCTCGGCGCGTTGCTGATGGCTGCTCTTGCATGGGGTATCCAGTATGCGATAATCCAGTACAAGACCGAGAAGCGCACCAAAGAGGCCCTTGACCCGACCGTGTTCTACGAGAAGAAAAGCAAAGATCTGCTTCCTATCGACGTTGAGGCGCACAGTTTTGCCGCCGATTACTATCTTAAGAACGATCAACCCCAAAAGGCAATCGGACACATTCTCAGGATTATTCCTTTGCAAAGAACGAATCGGAAGCTCCAACTCGACCTCGCGACGGCGTACCTCACCTCGGGCGGGTACGACATGGCGCTCGTCTGTTTCAAGAAAATGGCGGACGAAGGAACGGGAGATTCTCTCGGCGGCACGGTTGAGGCGCGGCTCGGGCTCACGCTCTTCTACCTGGGGAAAATCAAGGAAAGCGTCGACATACTTGACAAATGCATAGCATCGTATCCTCGTTCCGCCGAAGCGCTGTGCTATCGGGGGGAGGTTGAGGCGTCGCTCTTGGGCTCCCCGGGAAAAGCGGAGGAGTACTTCAACCGTTCAATCGCTTCCGACTCCACCTATGTTGAAGGGTGGTACCAGCTCGCACGGTATTACACCAACCAGGGGGAATACGGCCGGGCACGCAGGTACCTGCTCCGGATTCTCGATCTGGAGCCGCTCCACGTACGGGCGCATTCCCGGCTCGGCATGGTATATTATTATCTTGACGAACCGGACCTGGCAAAGAAATCCTACCTGACGGCACTTGCCCTCAATCCCAAGGACTATAACACGCACTACAACCTGGGCGAGCTGTACTATTCGAAATTCAACGACGAGAAGAATGCGCTCGGCGAATTCAAAAAAGCCGTAGAAGGCGATTCCCTGCATCGGGAAGCCAATTTCAAAATCGGTCTCATTTGTCTTAACAACAATATGGCCAAGGAAGCGGTGGAATACCTGAAGCGGGCGCTTCAAAGCAACGGGAAAGATGTCCGGGTTCTTCTGCAACTCGGAGTAGCCTACGAAAGGCTCGGCATGAAGGACGACGCACTCGCTGCATATCAAGCGATCTTGAATGTCGACCCGCTCAACCGGATAGCTCTCCAGAAATCAAAGTTGCTCTCTAGTAGCTGACAATTGCCTGGTACACAACATATCGTGGATTTTTCTTAACTGCCACCTTTTCAGCACCTTGTGGCACTTGCAAAATCAAAAAGAACTTGATTTTGTCGGAAAACCAAATATATTCTATTTAGTGATAAAGACATAAAGCCGTTCATGTAATCCTGTCCTTTGGGTTGAACGCGTATCAAAGTCCAAGAGAAGAAGATCAACCTCCCAGCGAAAGAGTGTTTCTCATGAGCAACGTCACAAAGAAAGATCTTGTCGAGAAAATATCGGACAGAACAGGTCTCACACAGGTAGACACCAAAATTGTAGTGGAAAGTCTGCTTGAAGCGGTTTCAAAGGCTCTGCAACAGGGAAAGAACATTGAAATTCGGGGCTTTGGCAGGTTCAAAATCAAAGAGAGACGCGCCAGAAGCGCCCGTAATCCCAGAACAAACGAGCACATCCAGGTTCAGGCCGGTTTCAAGCCGGTTTTTGAGGCATCAAAGGAACTGAGAAAACGGGTAAATGACAGCTATTGGGTGAGAAACCCGGTGCAAGAATCCACCCCGCCTCCCGCTGCCTAGCACACCACGCTTCATCTTCCTGCGACAAAGAGGGAGTATCCTCTCGTGGCCCCGCATCGCCAACCTCTCGGATTCCTGGGGGCAAGTTTACGAATGCAGAAAATAATTGTACCGTTTGATTTTCGTTTCGAGGCCAAGCTGGCGCAGGAGTGCCTGTAATTCGACCCGTCCGACGGTTGCGCCGCCGAAATCGCTATCGGAAAGCCGCTTCCGGATTTCGGTCTCTTCGGTAAGGGGGTTTTCGAGAATGGCCAGCCGTACTCTGTCTTCCAGCTGCAGTCCGGCGGGGTTGCTCCGCAGGAGCGACAGGCGGGCGTTCTTCTTTGCGGCGTCTTCCGCTTCGTCAATTTGTTCTTTCCGGCCGACAGCCCGATCGTCGGGAACCTGGTAATTTCTTGTGTCGGCATGCGCCAACCGATCCGAGCCGGCATCCTCCTCGATCACATGATGCGCAACGGCTGAAGCGCCTCGAGCCGGTTCCGGCCCTTCCTTTGCCGACAAATGCGCTTCCGCGGGCGAAGCCTGCTGTTCCTTAGGCGGTGCAAGAGCGGTTTCGGTAGCGGGCGGCGAACCTTCGACATGGACGTCGGTGTCTGTCCCTTCCGGTTCACTTTGACCGGCCGTGGGCCGCACCTCTTCTTCCGATGCATCATGCGACGGCTCCGGAGAAAACAAGATGGTGTAGGCGCCCACCGTCACCCTATCGCCTTCCGACAGGAAGGCGCTTGTTATCCTGATGTCGTTTATGTAAGTTCCGTTGAGCGAGCCAAGATCAGAAACGCTCCACCCCTCGCGGGTCAGTTCGATTCGGACGTGGTTGCGGGACACCGCCTTGCTTGCGATGGAAATGGTATTGGTGCGGGATCTGCCGATGGAGACGACGGTTTTCTTGACAACGTAGGTACCCAGCACCTTGTTGTTAACCGAGATGGTGAACGTAGGCATGATCGATTTCCAATCCTCCTCTTTTCAAATATAAATCGCCGCTCCCGGCGTTATAGTCAAAAACAAGAGGTCGGTCGAGTCCTGCGGCCTATCGGGCCGCCGTGTCGGCCGCCCAGAGAGCCGAAGCCGCTTTTTTCAATTCGTTATACCATGCATGCAGTTCCGACGGCGCCACGCCCACCGCAGCAGCAACCTTGTCGATCGGCTCGCCGCATTCCACTCTGGCAATAGCATTCCACCGCTGCTTCGGGGAAAGCTTCGCGGACCGCGCAGCGTCTTCCGAACCCGCCTTGGGTCCCTTGGGCCCGGCAGTGTCGACCGGCACCACGGCGCCGCCGTCGTCGGCGACCGTTATCTTGGTTCCTTCGCGAATTGCCTTGAGCACCTTTTCGAGCTTGGGCCCCAGGGGGTTCTTCTCGTCGTAGCCGCGCGACGCGAACCGTATTATTCCCATTGTATCAATAACGTACAGGGCGGGAAGCGATTTAACGCCGTAGCGCTCCGACGTCTTGGTGTAGGGATCGAGAAGAACCTGGATGGTGTATCCTTTTTCCTTGACAAAAGGCTCAACGATGTCGGCACCTTCCTTGTCGATGCTGACGCACATGACGACGATGTTGTCCTTCTTGTGCTTTTCGGCGAACGACTGAAGCTCGGGAATTTCTTTCTGGCACGGCTTGCAATAGGTTGCCCAGAAGCTGAGGATCACCGTGTGCCGCACCTTGTTGACGTACGGCTTGGAGAGCGTTTCCCCACAGTAGATGGACAGCGAGACCCTGTCACCCGACAGGGATGGAAGGGAGAAGCTCGGCGCCGCGGACCCGGCTTGAAGGAGCTTGCTCTCCTGCGCGTTTGCGCCGAAGGCCGCAAGCGCAACCACTGCAATGACGACTGCACCTATCCCTTTCATGCCATTTCCTTTCTTTGCCGCGGCAGCGCCGCCGGCGCAACCGCTCTCACTGTTTCCCGATTTCCTCGGCGCGAGCGGCCGCGTCGGCGACAGCCTTGATAACAGCGAATTTGAACTTGTTTTCTTCAAGAGCAAGAAGTCCTCGCACCGTGGTGCCGCCCGGCGACATCACCGCCGCCTTGAGCGCCGACGGCGACTCGGCGCGATCCTGTACCATGCGGGCCGCGCCCAGAACGGTCTGCACCGCGCACTCCTTGGCAACCGCGTAGGGAAGGCCGACGGCAACCCCTCCTTCGATGAGCGCCTCGATGAACAAGTACACGTAAGCGGGGCCGCTCCCCGAGAGGCCGGTCACCGCATTGAGAAGCTTCTCCGGCACGCCGATCACCTTGCCGAACGCGCCCAGGACCCGCTCGACTATTGCTTTGTCGGAATCCCTGCACCGGACGTTGAGACAATATGCCGACATCGCCTCGCCCACGAGGGCCGGCGCGTTGGGCATCACCCTGCAGATGCGCGCGTGCGCGGGCAGGAGTCGCTCAAGCTTTGCGATGCTGATCCCGGCGGCAATGGAAATGAAAAGAGGATTGTCGCTTTTCTGGGCAAGACCCGAAAACACACCGAGTGCTTCGGCCATGTCCTGCGGTTTAACCGCAAGGACCACGGCGTTGGCCTGGTTCTCCTCGAGATCCCATTCGTCGGGCGGAACCACCAGCGCTTCGTCGGGGAGGAACTTGAGCACCGCCTCGCTCTTGTCGTACGCGATTATGGAAATGTCGGCGTAACGCTTGAGCAGGCCCGTTATGATCGCCCGCCCCATGTTGCCGCAACCCAGGACTGCTACTCGCATGGAAAGCCCCCCAAAAAAACAGTTGAGAAGTTTAAAAGTTTAAAAGTTGAAAGGAAATGGATCGCGCAACAAGAAGTGGCTGGCGCGAGACTGTTCAGGGGACCTCTAAATATTCAAAAACGCGTTTTGTCATTGCGAGCGAAGCGAAGCAATCTCGCGTTTTTGCAAAGAATTACGGGAGATTGCCACGTCGCTACGCTCCTCGCAATGACATCGAGGCAATTATTAGAGGTTCCCTAAATAAGGGCAGAACGAGGAGGTAGTGAATGGATCGACCTCGCAATGAGGTTGTAATGGTGGCGAAGGTCTTCCAGGGTTACATTGGTTTTTTGCACGATCCGTGGGCATTGGAAGCAAACCTGATGGTGTATTGTTATTGTACCATGGTTCTTCCGCAATTTCAAATGCCAATCTGTCAATTTTGATTGTGCCGCCTATTTTTATGCTTTTACCCGTGTCGGGACGTATTTATTGCAAGATTTTAGCCTCATACGGTCAAGAAGGGCAACGCATGAATCTTAATCTTAACCCGCGGGATGCTTCCGCCCTTGTCGCGCTTTCTTCACGCGACCAATCGGCCGCGCTGTCATTGTTCAACGGCCTTTCCACGCCGCGCCAGGCGGCATTAGTCGCCGCGGCCTCGCCGTTCGACAAAAAGGAACTACTGTTCCTCGCGCGGGATCTTTCGACCCTGTTCGAGGAATTGCATGGACGCGACGTGTATCTGGCCCTCGAATCGGCAACGGCGTCTGAATTCGACGTGCTCGTGGAACGCATCGGCCCGCGACACCTCAATTTCCTGCTTGCCATGGGTTGCTGGTCGAAAGGTGAAATCGACGATGCAAGGCTTCTGAGTTGGCTTGGCATTCTCAACAACTGCGATGCTTCCGTGGCACTGGCGGCCATTGCCGACATAGAGGCCGATTTCCTCGTCGCCGCTCTCTCCCCCCATTTCGAGGTGCAAAGCGACGAAAGTGTGGAGCCCGAGGACAACCGCGGCATGAGCGAGGCCTATTCGTTTACTCCTGATCATTGCCGCTTCGACAACGAGGCGGTCGAGGATTTCATGGAACGCCTCTTCTCGGCGGACAAGACGCTGTTCGCGTTGATTTGCTATAAGCGCGTATTCGGCAATCCGGACGAAATCTTCGAAAGCGCCCGCCTGTCGTATTCCCGCAGGCTTCAAAACGAAGGATTGCCGTCGTACGAAGAGGCTGTCGCGGTTTACGAAAAGGGCTGGGACATTCTGCACGATGCGGATATCGCCAGATTCTCCCGCACAAAAGGCGTTGAGAGATCGGACCCCAGCGCGCTCTTCTTTACGCGGGCGCTGGGCGTTCTTAGCACCTCGGGCCATGGCGACCGTCGTCTTGCAGGTGATTTCTCGTCCCTGCTTCAAAAGATCGCCGTCGCAGACGGCAGGGGCATGGACGACGATTCTCGCCGCCGCGCCGTACGAAAAGCGGAGATCTTCATAAGCCTTGGACTCGAACAGGCCAGCAAGGGCGATGTCGTTGTCGCCGCGGCGCTGCTTTCTCAAAACGGCGCCACGCCGTTTTTCAAGGCGGGGCACGACATGGTTTCGCTCCTCGCAAAGAAAGCCGGCGACGTGCTCGAAAGATCAATTGACAATGAGGTAAACGATGCGGATTTGCCCGATCGCGCGGTGCTCCAGAACGCGGCGCAGGAAATACCCAGGATTACCCTTGAAGACGGGAAAGGCAGGATGGTACGGACACTGGCGGAGTTTGAGGCGGTCCGCAGGAAAGTGCTGAATCTCGACGCACCCGGTAAAAAACCACGGTCGTAGGCCATGGTGCGTCTTTGTGAAAACGCCGCAGGCTTTTCCCAAAGGGCTCTTTGTGCTTCACAAAATCATTCGCGCTGGTTCGCGCGGAGTTGTGAATGGAGCCGGGAGCGAGTCAAAGTGGAAACACGCACTCTGTCAAGAGGCAACCGAAAACCGTCAATGTTGACCCTGCTTTTCTTCAAAGGGCCTCTCGCTTCCCCACATCCTCCAGATTATCACTATCGGAAAAATTATCCACGATGCATTCGCTCCGAGCACGGCCCAGAAGTGCGGGGAGGCATGCGGCCCAAACAGCTCCTCGCTCAGGATGATGGTCACGTTGGTAAGCATCACGGCCGAGTACAGAAGACTGGGCATGCGTATCCAGTTCCTGCCTTTGAAAAAGCCAAACATTGCGACAAGGTAGAATGGGCCAAAAAGCAGCACGTCGATCCAGATTGTGGCGCGCCACCATACAGGGCGCGCGTAGAGGAGCGGGTCGAACGTTCTCCCCCACCAGTGCGCCACATCGACCAGGAAACGGGGCGGCCACACCGGGTACGTAAAGTGCGCCGTATTGGGAATAACGATTTGTTCCAGGTCGAAGAAATACGTGATGAATACAGCATTGAAAAAGAAGAAACCGAGAATGAAGATGTCAAGCGGACGTTGCTTGAGCGGGATAGTTCGCGACGCCATAATCATGCCCCCCGGGTTCCTTCAGGTAGACCCGCCTCGGTTTGCTGCACAGCGGTATCCTCGCCATACGTCAGAGGGATCTCCACGTACATGGTTGTGCCGCACCCCTCCTCGCTTTCGAACCAGATGCGGCCGCCATGCTTTTCCACGATGTCTTTTGCTATGGAAAGTCCCAGGCCGGTCGATGCCTCGCGTCCGGTTCCTTGCCTGCCTGCGGTGGTAAACGGGGCAAACACGAATTCCCGAATGTCTGGGGGAATGCCGATTCCCGTATCCGCCACCACGAGGCGGGCCCTGTCGATGCCCGGCTCAACCCGAAGAACCACCCTGCCATTCGCAGGTGTGAACTTGATGGCGTTGGACAGGATGTTGTCTATGACCCGTGTGAAGCTCGACTTGTTGATACGAACAAAAACCGGCCCCTTGGGCTTATCGAAATCGAGTGACAGGCCCTTTTCCCGTGCGCGTACCTGGTACAGGTTAAACGACGTGCGGGCAAATGCCGCAAGTTCTACTTTCTCGGCCGAAACCGCGGCCCCGGTTTCCCTGGCGCGCGCCTGGTCGAGAAGGGTGGTAATGGTATTCATTGCCTGGGAGCATGCCTGCTTGATAAGGTTTGTGCTCTCGGCGAACGACAGGCCGGTGGTACCCCGGGGGCCGCTTCGCTCCAGGAGCGTCGTGGTAAGCAAGATGGCGCCGATGGGATTCTTGAGATCGTGCGCGACAGCGCCGATGATCCTGTCCTTCTGCACATTGGAAGCCTGCAATTCGGCGGTCCGATCCCTTACCTTTTTGTCAAGTTCCTCGTTCAGTTCTTCCAGCCGGGCATAGACCGCCGCGAACTTTCGCGCCAAAAGCACGGTCATGATGAGAATGAACACGACAAATGCGTACGGCATGGTAAACGAGAACGGCACCAGCCCGAAAAAGGCGAAAAAGTCGTGCAGGCCGGAAACGATGAAAACGGCGAGGCCGGCAGCCACGACCCAGGCATCGAACGATCCCCCGATGGCATGCACAACAACGAACCGAACCAGAAACGGAATCACGGCGAATGTTGTAGCATACCACGCGATACGGACGGCGTAACTTGCCTCCGGGCCAACCACGCAGGCGGCAACAGCCAATACCCCGAGCCACACGCTGCAATATTCGACCACCCTGTTTCGGGACCGCGACACATAGCTCGTGATAAACAGCAGGAAAAAAAGCGTCATGCATATTCCCGCACAAACATCTACCTTGCCCGCAATGCCGTCGAATTGGGAGTATAAGAGTGACTTGACGCTCGTGTTGGCGCTCATGAAGAAGGAGAACGAAAGCGTGAGCAGGCCAAAGTGCAGGTTATACCGATCTTTTCGCCGCAGCATCCCCAGAATGAGGTAATAGATCGCAATTGCCATAAAGCAACCAAGCATAAAAAAGGATACAACGAGCGACCTGTCGTAATCGTCCAGTATGGCCCTGGCGCGCCCGATAGTCGGCGACACTCGCACACCGTGAAAATCGGATCGAAAAAACGGGGTGTACACCGCAAACAAGTAGTTGGACGACGCGGAAAGGAAGGAGGACGAAGGCACGATACAGTGCCCTTCCTCGTCACCCCCGGCCAGGAAAGGGTTCCTGGTACCGGTGGAGCATACGGGAAACCGGTTTACAAAGAACCTGGCAGGGTCGCCGCTGCGGCCGGTCTCCATTGCAACCGGATTCCCCCGCGCCGCGAGCGTGCATACGGCCGCGGGAATGGCCCATCGAATAGTGACGGTCTCAAGATAATTCTTTCCGGAATACAGAGTCGAAAAAGACAAGGGGCTTTTCGCATGCTTCCAGGCGCATTCACCGGGCGAAAGCACCATCGCCGAGTCGAAACCAATCAGGTAGTCGCAATTGCCCGAGAGCGAGCAGGCTCCGCCGGCATGTGAGCGCGCCGCACAAAGCAACAGACCAATGGCCCCGATGCGGGCAGCAAGACGCCACCTGCCGGCGCTCACCGGGGCAAAACGCCTGCCTGCAAGTACTGGCCGGACACCACTCGCCGTGCGCACCATAACCATAGCAGAGCCCTTGTCTAGGCCGCTTGCAGTTTGCAAAGCGGCTGTAGACAAAATAGGTGTTATGGGTGCATAGTGTCAACCGGCATGCGTTACGGCAGATCCGGCAAAAAGCCGGGGCGGCCGACTGGCCTGCAAGAAAACCGAGCTTCGCGCTTGCCCGCACGCTCGTTCTTTACATCAAGGCCAAGGATTTGGTATATTTAGGCGGTAGAAGAGTGCGGGTTGGTTCACAACCTTGAGCGAGGCTTTTCAAATGCGAAACATGATGGTATGGGCGGCGGTGCTCTCGGCTCTTGTGGTTCCGCCCGCCCATGCTGCGCGCCTTAGTTGCGCCAGTCAAGGCTCGGTGAGGGCGCAGGATTCGCTCATGGCATATTATTCGTGGCCCGTGATTTACCGCGTGTACCGTACCTACGAGAGATGCGACGAAAACGCGTTCTTCTCCCAGGCTTTTTCAACCGCCGTCATCAAGACGCTTATCAAGAAATGGGATTCCATTTCCGAACTCCAGAAGTTTGCCGGGGCCGATTCCACATTCCTCGACTTTGTCCTGATGCACATCGACGCCACCGCCGAATACGAAGACATAAAGCAGATCCTTGCCAGTACCTCAAAGAACAGCCCCAAAAAATGCGAGAAGCTCTGCGCGCGACTGCACGCCAGGACCGCGCGCGCAGCCGCGCAAATCGAACAAATGCTCGAGGAACAGAGATAACAAGCCCGCCCCGCCGAGTAATTGCCGGTCCTAGAGGCCCTGCACCGTCTCCCCGGCCTTTTCAAACAAGGCAAAGGCGTTTACAAAGTCTTGAGGAAACGGCGCGACGACGGTGAATTCCGTGCGCGAAACAGGATGGACGAAGGAAATGCTTCGCGCATGGAGCGCATGCCTCGCAAAGCATTTGTATATGCTCGCAACAAACGGACGGCACAGGGGCGCCACCCGCGCCGCGGCACCGGTTCCGCCGTAGAGCGAGTCGGCAAGCACGGGAAAACCGGCCGCGCTTGCGTGAACGCGAATCTGGTGGGTGCGCCCCGTGTGAGGCATAAAACGCACTACCGACACGCCGCAGCAATGTGCCGCCAGATCGTAACGGGTGAGCGCATCCTTGCCGTCAAGACGCACCGACCGTTTCACCGGGTCGCGCCGCGACCGCCCCAGCGGTTCGCGCATGCTGCCCTGGGCGTCCGGTCGCCGGCCGATGCAGATGCCGATGTATTGTTTATGCATTTCGCGCGCCTCGAACATGTGGCCCAGCGCGGCATGAACTTGGTCGGTCTTTGCCGCAAGCACCACGCCCGACGTGTCTTTGTCGAGCCGGTGAACGATCCCGGGCCTGTCCGGCTCCCACCCTGCCGAGAGGCTTTTTACATGATGAAGCAGCGCATTTACCAGCGTCCCATCTCCCACTCCGTTTCCAGGATGCACAACCATGCCGGCCGGTTTGTTGACCGCAACAAGCGCGTCGTCTTCGTAAAGGATATCCAGCGGAATGTCCTGCGACGCCGGTCCCGTCCCGGCATCGAAGGAAGCCGAGGGCATTTCAAGAGCAATTTCGTCGCCGGCGTTCACCTGCGTCTTTTTCGCCGCGGGTCTGCCGTTGAGCAGCACCCGTTCCTGTTCGATCAAGTGCTGGATTTTCGCGCGTGACAAGGAGGCGAGAGTGCGGGTGAGAAAAACGTCGAGGCGCTCCGCGGAAACTTCACTTCCGGCAATGATCCGGCTCGCTGCCGATGTAAAGTCCATGGGATGCGACCTTCGCTGTGAGCAAACGACCACCGCCAGAGGCGGGGGCTTTAGTTCACCCCTGAAAGGGGTGAACTAAAGAGAAAGCCGCGTACTCGCGGCGACGTTTACCATTGCCACACGGCCTTAGGCCGTGATCACTGACGGAAATTCCCAAAGGGATTTCCGCTAATCTTTTACACGGGCAATGATTGGGGACGGATGCCTGCGGGCCGCGAATGCCGACGGTAAGGCTAAACGGTCGCGGCGCCCGATTGCGCCGGCATGTTTTTCGCCTTCTGGTTCCTTCCCTCAAGAATAAAATTGAGCACCATGAGCGCCACACCGATAGTAACATACGCGTCGGCCATGTTGAAAATGGCCCAGTAGACATTCTCCGAAATGCCGAGCCGTACGAAGTCAACGACGCCGGTAGCACCGTGAACGATTCTGTCCCACAGGTTCCCGAGCGCGCCCGGCATGACAAGCGAAATTCCCCATTGCATGAGAACATCCGACTTCTTGATGGATGCGTAATAGACAAGAACGATGACAACCGCAACAACCGTGAACACCATAAAGAATCCGTTGAGCGGGAACCAGGGGACCAATCTTCGCGGGTCGAGCCCCCAGATGGCGGCCTTGTTGAACACAAGAACGAACTGCGCAAACGGGCCTATCACATTAACGGGCATGCCCACCTTCAGATTTGCAACAGCGAGATGTTTTGTGTAAAGATCAAGCGCGAACCCGACAGCGGTCACAAGAGCAAACAAATACCATTTCCGTTCTATGGTAAGCCGCAAAGCGTCCTCCAAATAATGATGCTGGGTGATTGGGACTAATCGTATATTGATAATACGGTAATCGCCGTTTGCGCGCGGCGGCTTTGCCCGCGCCTCATAACGGCATTCTATCTAAAATAAATTATCGCCGATCAGCCGGATTCCACATTTTCTGAAGGCACCAAAAGTCCAGTGCGACTCATGCCGTACATACGCATTCTGCGTCCTGTAAACATCTTGATGCTCGCACTGGGCGTAGCCTTGGGATTCTGGCTTTCGCATGCGCCGGGCGGCCCGGCGGCTCTCGTGCTGCCCGTACTCGCAGCAATGTGCGCGGCCGGGTTCGGCAATGTCGTGAATGATCTTGCGGACATTGCCACCGATGCAATAAGTCATCCGACGCGGCCTCTGGTGGCCGCCGAATTGTCAAGGCGAAGCGCGAAAGCCTATGCCTCGCTGCTCGCCGTTCTCTCCTTGTCCTGCGGGTTCGCCGCCTCGCCGGCCCACGGCATCGGCACCCTCGCGCCGATTGTGTTGCTTTTCGGCTACGCGCTGTTCTTCAAAGCGACGCCGCTTTCCGGCAACATACTCGTGAGCGCGCTCGTCGCCTATGGACCGCTGTTCGGTGGCATGCCGGGCAACGGGCTTCATCGCCTCTATGTGCCTGCCGCGCTCGCCTTCCTGCTTAACATTTCGCGTGAAATAGTCAAAGACATTCAGGATCTACCCGGCGACCGGGCAGCCGGATACGTGACCACTGCGTCCCTGGCGGCGCCCACGCTGAAGGCAATCATCGCTGCGTGCGGCGCCCTCTATGCCCTGCTGGTATTTGTTCCGTTTCTATTGCGGGATTTCGGGCTCACCTACGTTTTGGTCTGCCTCATCACGGTCGCGCCCCTGCACACCTATTGGTCGGTTCTGTTTTACAGATCAGATATCCGGCAGACGGCGGGCAAGATATCCTCTCTCATAAAGTACGAAATGGTTTTCGGGCTGGCGGCGATGGCGGCGGATGGGTTGGTGGGTCTACAAGGTCTGAAGGTCTGAAGGTCTGAAGGTCTCAAAGTCTAAAAGTCCCGGAGCCTGCAACAGTGCACGGCAGCCTGATGCAATACGGGCAAACCCGATGTATGGTTAACAAAATAGAAACAGCAAACCCCGAACCCGGTTCCACCCGCGACTTCAACTCGATAAGTCCTTCTGCGAAGTCCCTCCTTATCAGGATTTCGTGCTCGTGATCGACGCGTTACATCACGAAAAAATCCCGCTGCCGTTCCACTGAATGGGAATTCCTCATTTTCCGAACGTGCCGTTGCTCACCGTCACCATTGCACCGTCCGTGGGCCGTCTTGCGACGAAACTAAAGGTCCCGGATATCGTGTTTGTTCCCATCGTGAGATTGTCAAAGGTAATGGCGCCGCCGGTTCCCGTGGACGGCCCGGAATAGGGTGTGCTGTTCGGAGTACCGTTTCCATAAATTCCCTGACCACCGGCCGGGGAGCTCGCGTCATTGAGCGGAATCGCCACCCCGACATCGGTAGCATTGGGGTAAATCACAATCGTAATGTTGCGGTTGGGCGCCGCCTCCTCTATCCCCGTAATAGACACCTGCACCTGACCGCTGGTCCACGTATCAACCGTGGTCTTGCCATGAACGCTGAACGCTCCGCTCCCGTCGCCTACCGTAGCCGTGATAAGCGGCCCGCTGTTGCTGTTGTCCTTTGGTGTGGTGCTGGCTGTGGGAAGATTGCAGGACACAAGAAGTGAAGCAAGAAATGCACAGACCACGATCGGCCCAGAGCGCATAGTACCCTCCCCCGGAAGAATTGGTTGCCAGTGCTCATTATATCGGAATCCCGGGAAGAAGTCAATTGGGGATTTTTGGTGGAATTGAACCTGGAAAGCGCTCCGTAAGAGGAGTCACTTCATTCTTGACCCGTCTTTCCCCTCCGGTCCTGCCAGGCAAAACAATTACTGATAGAACCTGCATTTGCTGCACTCCGGGTAGCTTCCGCCTCGTCGCAGAAACGCAATCGCCTTGCGCATCCGTTTTTCCTGTTCATCAACATCATCCGTCAAGAATGAGACGCCGGGGCCGTTGCTGCTCGCGCAGGCGTGCATCGTTCCATCCTGGTACACGTTCAAGTGGGTTCCGGCAAGTCTGCAGGGAGTCTTCAGCAAAACATTCGCTACCTTGGCAAGCGAGAACAAACAATAACCGGGCTTGTTCCTGTAGAACCGGAATCCTTGCACCAGCGACCGGATCTTCTCCCCCGCCGGAGCGTTCGGATATTCGAAATATACGCGGCCGGCAGCAAGGATCGACGCCACCTCGCGCAGCACCGCTCTGGTAGCGTCGTCGTGCGCCACGACTTCGCTTTCGAGCGATGCTTTCCAGGGAACCAGCCATTGGATCTTGATGCCGTCCACTCCCATGCCGCAACAACGGCGGGCAAGGTCCGCAAGATGCGGCATGGTGGATTTCATGGCAATGGCGGTCACGAACAATTTGGGCCATCCCGTGCCGCGGCGGAGCTTGCTGCCGAACGATTCCACGTTGCGCAACACGGTTTCGAGCGCACCGGGCGCGCATCCGCACAATCGTGAGTACAGTTCCGGATTTACGGTATCTATCGAGACCGAGACTTTCGATACTATCGATTCGGCGAGAATGTCCTGCGCGCGCTCGTTGAGCAAAAACCCATTGGTAACGAGCGTTACGTCGAGACCGGCAAGCTCCCTGTTGACAACATCCATTATGTCCCACAAGTGCGAATAGAGAAGCGGCTCTCCGGCGCACGACAGCGACACGCTCCAGCACATTCTTTTCAAGATAGGAGTCAGCTTCTCGAACACTTCGAGCGGCATAGGCCCTGCGCGATTTCCCGCGGTTTCGAGCTCACTGCGGTAGCAATACGCGCACTTGTAATTGCACGATGAATGGATATCGAGATAGGCTTGCAGCAGTTTCATGTCTAAGTCCCGTGTTTTTCTGTAAAATATACCGTTGTTGCAAACGTCGGGAGCGTTAAATCAAGAAAACTGATCAGGCGCCCGTCTTCGACAAGGAATGGTAAAGCAACTTCCGTATCCTCTCATGCATCCTCGCCGGAACTATTTTTATCTATACCAGCTCGGTATCTCTCCGACGGCAAATGGGGCTTCTGCGTGAAAACCAACCAGACTTTTACCTGTCCCGTGTGCGGCGCCGACGTCAACAAGGGCGCCAGCGCCTGCCCGCAGTGCGGCTCGGACGAACGCACCGGGTGGAACGACAGGACGTACCTTGACGGAATAGACCTCGGCGACGACGTCGACTACGATGAACTCCGCGAGCAGGAGTTCGCCGCCGCCGGCCCGGTAAAGAAGAAGATTACCTGGGTTGCCGTTGTCGCGGCCATTCTCCTTGCACTTGCCCTGGCCGGCTTCATCAAAATGCTGCTCTAGCTTTCCTTCAGGCGCCACATTGTCCAAAATGCCACGTTCGCCTTCTTGCGCGCCGGTGTGAAAATGTATTTTTATTCCCATGCTTCAGACCCGCCACGAAATCCTTTCCGAATTCAAGGCCTCCGCCGTGGTGCCGCACCCGCAGTATCCTGGGTTCGAGACATTCGACAATCTTTCCTCGTGGATGCCGCAGGGAGTCACGGTTGAACTCCCCAAGGTCAAAATAGGAATCGGACGCATTGACTATTTGCGGAACATGGCGATGCCCGCCGGTTCTCCCGACACCATGCTTCGGTTTCAGCAGAATTGCTACCGGCTCTGGTACCAGGTTGACGGAACAGGAATCCTGCAGAATGCCACCCGCAACACGTTCGGCACTGCGAAGCCGGGGCTGCTCGGCGTAATGGACATCGGCGAGCGGCATACGTACCTGCACCAGAAAGGCCCGCTGGAGTGCTTTCTCATGGAGTTTTCCCTGCTCCCTTCGCATCAGGCCAAGTGTTATTGGAACTCCGAAGTCGAGGGTAAGGTCGTGCTTGACGGCAACGACAGGCTCTACTTCGAGAACCTTGTTTTCGACTGCCTCCGCGTGATAACCAACCGCAGGGAGATTCTCGGGCTCGCTTCGATGTCGCGCATCATGGAAATCCTCGTGGTTCTTTTCAAGAAGGGAATTCTTGTCATAGAGGAAAGCCAGTTTCCAAAGAACAAACAGAAAAGCCTTGTGGCAAAGGCCGAGAACTACATGAAGCTCAACTACGGCACGCTGCACCATCAAAACGCGTTGGCGCGTGAATGCGGCGTCGACATCAATTATCTTAACTTGATTTTCTTCAGGGAAACGGGAAAAACGCTGTACCGGTTCCTGCTTGATATCCGGATGGAACACGCGAAATATCTTCTCGAAAAGGGCATCGTTGCGGTGGCCGAAATAGCCTCGTCGGTGGGCTACCCGAACGCAAATTCGTTCACGCGCGCTTTCAAACGGCACGTGTCGATGACGCCGACGGAATATCAGCGCAGGCAGTCGCGCGCCCCCGCGCATGCAACCGCACTCTAACAGACGGAGACGCTTTCATGGAATTCATCGTATGCAAATTCGGCGGTACCTCGGTGGCCACCAAGGAGACGCTGCAACAGATAGCGCATATCCTCGATCTCAAACCCAACAGGCGTTGCGTTGTGGTTTCGGCGCCGGGCAAAGCGAAGGGCGTGAGCGTCAAAGTGACCGATCTTCTCATCAAGGCGACCCAGAAAGCCCTTGCAAACCAGGATGCATCAGCGGAGATCAGCGGCGTCAAGGACCGTTTCCGCGGCATTTACGAGCCGCTTGGCCTCAAGAAAGACGTAGTGGAGGCGGTGCTCGAAGACTTCGACGCGCGCATTTCCGCGCCCAGGGATCATGCAGGAAAATTTCGCGATCTCGTTGTTGCCGGCGGGGAAGACGTGAACGCGAGATTGTTCGCCGAATTTCTCAAGCATACGGGCAAAAAAGCGACATACGTGTCGCCAAAAGATGCCGGAATGATCGTTACGCCAACCTTCGGCGACGCACAGCCCATCGACGAAATCGCACTCAAGCTTGCCGGCCTCAAGAAGATTTGCTCGCAGCAGATTGTGGTGTTTCCCGGGTTCTTCGGCGTAACGCGCGAAGGCGACGTCGCGACGTTTTCCCGCGGCGGGTCGGACCTTACCGGCTCGATCCTCGCGGAAGCGCTTGACGCAGTGGAATACGAGAACTGGACCGACGTGGACGGCATTTTTTCGGCCAATCCCAACACGGTTGAAAATCCGCTGCAGATCCCGGCGCTCACCTACAAGGAAATGCGTGAATTGTCGTACATCGGGTTCAACGTGCTGCACGAAGAAGCGGTGCGTCCCATCATGCGAAAGAAGATCCCGATCAGGTTGCGCAATACCTTTAACCTCGATAATCCCGGCACGCTTATCCTGTCGGAGCGACTTCCCAGCCAGCGCGATGTCACCGGCATCGCCAGCGGCGGCGGGTATTGCAGCTTTACGTTGCAGAAATTCCTCATGAACCGCGAAAAGGGCTTCGTGCGGCGTCTCCTGTCGATTCTCGAAGACCTCAATCTTTCCTACGAGCACTGTCCGTCGGGCGTCGACAACATATCAATCATTCTCGACCAGAACCAGCTCAAGCCGGAAGACGTCAACAACATAATCCGGCTCATCGACGTCACGCTCAAGCCCGACGATATCAAGGCCGAATTCGGCATTGCGCTGGTGGCCGTGGTGGGCGAAGGCCTCCTGCACAAAATTGGCGTTCTTTCCCAATCCGCCGCGGCACTGTCGAACGCGGGCGTCAATATCAAGATGTGCAATCAGGGCAGTTCCGAAATAAGCATGATTTTCGGCATCGACGCGTCCGACGAGACAAAGGCGGTAAACGCGTTGTATCAGGAGTTTTTCAAATAGCAGGACGAATGTTGAAAAGTTGAGAAGTTAAATAGTTTAAAGGTTGATGAAGCTTTCCGCAGTGAGGACAACCGTTTTGTATCATGATAACCGTACAACAGGCGATCGCGTTGCTGCGGAAGCACGGACTTGACGTAAGGCGTATCGCCCATTCGCAGGCCGTTGCGGAACTCGCGTTCGGCCTGGCGACCGGAATTCACGCGCGCAATCCTTCCCTTGACGTAAATCCCGAAAAAGTCCGCGTGGCCGCGTTGCTGCACGACATCGGCAGGAGCGCCGGCGGCGACCACGAAGTCAATTCGGTGGACATCCTCAAGCGGGAAGGGCTGGCCGATATCGCCGCCATCGTGATGCACGGGAGCCTCTACGAAATTTCGGTCCTGCGAGGCAAGGCCGACCCTTCCCTCCTGCCGCAATCGCTGGAGAACAAGATTGTGGCCTACGCCGATGCGCGCTGCAAAGACAAAGTCGTTTCTTTGCAGGAGCGATTCGACGAAATCCTGTCCCGCCGCGCCATGGAACGGGAAAAAGTCGCATCCGTCACTATGGCAATGCCGCGGTACTTTGCTCTCGAAAAAGAGCTTCTGGGGTTGCTGCGATGAAAGCCGTGATCTTCGACGGCCCGCTTCGCCTTGCCGATGCACCGGCCCCCGCGCCAATTCCCGGCGAAGTGCTCATCAGGGTTGTCAAGGCGGGAAAAGAGTGTCCGTATGCGGATTTCAGGTGTTGCAAGTAGGAGGAAAGTTGAAAGTCTAAAGCTGAAAGTCAAATGTTGGAAGTTGAGGGTGTGATGGTTTAACTTGAGGGACATTGCCTGCCTAGGATGCCCCTGAGCCCCTGAGGGGCACTGGAAACTCCGGGATTACGGTCTGTCTGCTCTTGACTTTCAACTGTCAACTTTAAACTTTGAACTCTAGTTCTAATGCGCCTCGCTCCAGTTCTTCCCCGATCCCGCGTCTACCTTGATGGGCACCGACAGCTTATACGCCTCGCTCATCATGGCGCAGGCCCATTGTTTAAACTGTTCCTCGCAGCCGAGATTCACCTCGAACACCAGCTCGTCGTGCACCTGCAGGATCATGGTGAACGCGCACGGCGACGACGAGCGTGCTTCACTGATGCGAATCATGGCAATCTTGATGATGTCGGCGGCCGTACCCTGGATCGGCGTGTTGATCGCCGTGCGCTCGGCTGCTTCCCGCACCTGGCGGGTGTCGGCGTTTATTTCGGGGAGGTAGCGCCGCCTGCCCAGCAGCGTTTCCGAAAATCCACTTGCGCGCGCCCGTTCGATACTCGACGTCATGTACGATTGGATCGTGGGAAACTGCTTGAAGTAATTGCCGATGAACTCCTGCGCCTGTTTGAACGATATGCCCAGCTGGCGAGCGAGGTTGACCGGTCCCATGCCGTACATGAGACCAAAGTTGATGGTCTTAGCGGCCCGCCGCATCTCGGGCGTCACCATTTCCGGGAAAACACCATATATTGCCGACGCTGTCTGGGTGTGAATGTCCTTGTCGGCATGGAACGAGGCCAGCAGAAAGGGGTCCTGTGACACGTGTGCAAGGATGCGAAGCTCTATCTGCGAATAGTCGGCCGAGACTAGGGACGTGCCGCTCGGCGCAATAAAGGCCTCGCGAATTGCCCGGCCCGCGTCGGTGCGAACCGGTATGTTCTGCAGATTAGGATTGGTGCTCGACAACCTGCCCGTTGCTGCAATGGTCTGGTTGAACGTGGTGTGAAGCCGGCCGCTTTCTTTGAGAACCTGCGGGCCAAGCGCATCGATGTATGTTGAGAGAAGCTTTTGAATCTCACGGTATTCCAGGAGCCTGGGCACAATGGAATGGCTGTCCTGCAGCTTTTCCAGCGCGTCAACGTCGGTGGACAAGCCGGTCTTGGTCTTCTTTGATTTGGGCAGGTTGAGCTTGTCAAAAAGTATTGCGGAGATCTGCTTGGGTGAATTAAGGTTGAATTCTTCCCCGGCAAGCCGGTAAATGTCCGCCGAAATATTCGCAAGCCGCTTTGTGTATTCCTCCGACAGGCGCGAAAGAAGCGCCTGGTCGATTGCGACTCCCTCCCATTCCATGTCGGCAAGCACGCTCACCAGGGGCATTTCGATGTCCCGAAACAGCGATGTCTGGTTTCTTTCGGACATGATTGGCTCAAAAAGATCCTTGAGATACAGCGGCAGGATTACGTCTTCGCATGAATACCGCGACGCATCCGCAATCGGCACTTCAGCGAAACAGAGTTGATTCTTTCCCTTGCCGATCAGCGATTCAATCGGCGTGGTCGAGACGCCAAGGAATTCGGCAGCCATTGCATCGAGGCTGTAATTGCGTTTTCCCGGATCCATGACGTAGCCGGCCACCATGGCGTCAAACGAAAGCCCGCGCATGGTAACGCCGTTGTTCCTGAAGACCTGATAATCGTATTTGAGGTTCTGGCCGATCTTGGCGATTGCCTTTGATTCGATTGCCGGCTTCAACACGCGCAGGACATCGGCAAGCTGCAGGTTTCCTTCCCCACCGTCGGCGGTATGTCCCACGGGCACGTACAGCGCCTCTTCTTTATCAACAGCAAGGGAGATACCCACAAGCGAGGCCAGGCGCGGCGCAAGGCTCGTGGTTTCGGTGTCGATGCACACCTGTTTCGAATGCTCGATCTTCGCCGCAAAGGCCTCCACCTGTCCGATGCCGGCGGCGACTGTCACGCGATAGTCAAGCCTCTTCTCCTGCGCAAACAGCGGATTTTTGAGCAGGGAAACGAAATCGAGCTCCTTGAAGAACTCCGCCGCATCTTCCTTGTGAACAGGCCTGGCCGCGAGGGCATCGATGGTAACGTCGTAGTTAATGTCGGTGTGAAGCGTTGCCAGCTTGCGGGACAGGAGCAGCATTTCCCTGTTCTCGACGATCTTTGCCTGCAATTTCTCGTTGCCCACGCACGACGGATCGTTGAGCAGTGTGTCGATCGTGCCCGCCTTTTCCAGGATCTTCTGCGCCGTTTTGGGCCCGACGCCGGGCACACCCGGAATATTGTCCGACGAATCTCCCATGAGCGCGAGCAGGTCGCGAATCTGTTCCGGACGCACGCCGAACTTCTCCTTCACCTGATCGGGACCGATGGTTTCTATCCCGCCGCTCGATTCGAACGACAGCATGTGCACCCGGGGCCCAACGAGCTGCATCAGGTCTTTGTCGCGCGTGACAAGAAACACTTCGAACCCTTCATTCTCGGCGCGCTTGGTAATATGCGCAATGATGTCGTCGGCTTCAAGACCGGGCCGGATAAGCGCGGGGATGTTGAACACGTCAACGAGTTTGCGGATAAGAGGAATCTGCGACTGCAGGTCGGCGGGCATTTCCTCGCGGTTCGCCTTGTACTCCTTGAACAATTCGTGCCGGAAGGTGGGAACGGGGCTGTCGAACACCACCGCGATATAGGGGCAGGCGTACTCTCCCAGAAGCTTGAGCAGGTAATTTGCGAATCCGAGCACCGCGCCGGTGGGCTGGCCCTTTGAGTTTGTCAAAGGGTTCTTGATAAGCGCAAAGTAGGCGCGGTAGGCGATGGCATGGCCGTCGACGAGAAACAGTTTCTTTGCGGGGTCGGATGGTTTCATGAGATGGATAAATATATATGTAACGGGCTTTGCCGTGCCGGAACAAATGTCGCCGTTTGCAGGCGCAGCGCTGCCGTTGCAGCATACGGCAAAACCCTATTCCGCCTGCGACCGCATCTCGAGCCCGGCGCGCTCGACGGCTCTTCTCACATCGTCAAGGTCGGCATTTCCGGTTATGGTTGCGGTGGAGGCCCGAAGGTCAATGGTCACGCCTGAAACGTTCTTCACTTTCGAAAGTTCCTCGGCCACGTGGTCTCCGCAGGTGCGGCACGTCATTCCGCCGACAGTAATCGTACGTGCGACGGAATCGTCGGACTTGGAAGGACGGCCAAACCGGGCGCTTATGCCGAACTTATCGCCCGCGATACGTGCAAGCGACACAAGCAGGGTCAGAAGAAAAGCTGTCGAAAACCCGATGGTCCAGAACCCGGGGCGTTCGGAATAATCAAGAACCAGTTTCCCCTGGAGCGATTGCGTGCCGACGAGACGGAAAATCGCGTCCAGGGCAAAGCCCATCCCGATGGACAGCAGGGTGAGCGTTGTAAGATAGACACCAAGGATCTTTTTGCCCATGACATCGGCAATGACGAGCATAAATGAAATGTTTGTGGCTGAGCCGACGGCCAGAAAAACGAACGCGGCGCCAGGCGACAGGCCCTTGAGCATGAGCGCAACGGCAATCGGAATTGAAGCTGTTGCACAAATGTACATGGGAATACCCACTGCAACCATAACGAGCATCGACAGGAACTCGTTGCCGAGGTACTTTTCGAAAAAGTTGCTCGGCAGAAAGAACGCAATGATTCCCGAAGCAACGATCCCGAGTGCCAGTTGGACCGATATGTCGTCGAGAAAATCGTGGAACGCATACGTAAACACGCGTTTGGCCCGGTAACGGAAAGAATGTGAATGCGGGACCTGCTCGAAACACAGGTTGCACGAAAATTGACCCTTGGGATGTTCGTGGTGGTGCTCCGGTTTCGGCGAGAAAGGGATCGTGGCAAGTCCACCGGCAATCCCCATCACCAGGGCGGCAATGGGCCGGAAGATCGCGTACACCGGTCCAAGCATTCCCCAGGTTGCAACTATGGAATCTATGCCGGTTTGCGGCGTTGATATAAGAAACGAGATGGTAGCGGCATCGGACGCCTTTCCCTTCCGGAGCGACATGGCCACGGGCAGCACTCCGCATGAGCACAGGGGAAGCGGAACGCCGAGCAAGGCAGCCTTTACAACGGAAGCGGCGTTGTGTCCGCCCAGATGGCGTGCGACAAAGTCCTTGTCGACAAAAACGTGGAGGATTCCCGCGAACGTAAGGCCCAGGAGCATGTATGGTGCAATGTCCGCAAAGGTCATTGCAATTTCTTTTGCGACGCCAAGTATCATCTTTCCCGCCCCCCAGTTCAAGATCTACACTGTATCGGATTACGTGATAACAGACATTTTCGCGCCGCGCAGCAAATTTCAACCAAGGATTCACCGTATTGATTTTACAATGTATTTTACGACGTTGCCTACACGTTAGTTTGAAAGGACCGGACCCATGCCCATCTACGAATACGAATGCAAGAAGTGCGGAATTGTATTTGAGGAGATCGTTTCCTCCTGTACGAGCAAGACTCTTCCCTGCCCCCAGTGCAAATCCACGGAGACCCGTAAGCTGATATCGCGTGTGGGTGGAATTGGCGTGGGAAAGATGTCGAGCGGACCGGCCTGTTCGAGCGGCGCAGCCTGCCCCGGTTCCCATGCCTGCGGAGCAGGCGCGGGATGTTGCGGCGCAGCCATGTGAGAAGAGGTCTCCCCTGCCATACCGTTATCTTGTTTTTCGCAGGCCTACCAAGTATCTTTTGGGACGGAACCGGAGCACGACCGGTTCATCGCCTTCGGAGATATAGCTATGAAAACCAAGGGGGAGATCAGCGACGCCGACTATCCGGCACAGATCACTGCGGCTCTTGCAAGCGGCATCGTTGCGTCGGTGTTGCGCGGTGTAAAGACGTTGGAAGAACTCAAGGCGTGGACCGCGGCCGCAAACAGCGCGCAGACCGGCTGGCTGCGCACGGAAAACGGGACGCAATTGGCCCAGGGCTACCATGGCTGCACCATGTGCGGAAGGTGCGAACGCGCCTGCCCCAAGGGCATACCAACTGCGGACGTCGTCCGATGCGTCCGCTACTACCACGGCGCCGAGCACGACCCGGCGCTGGCTGCCCGCCAATTTGCCGAAATGGGCCTAGCATCAACATTGACAAAATGCGATGGCTGCGGGCTGTGCGAGGCTTCCTGCCCCCAGAAAATCGGTGTTCGCGCGGAGTTGAGGCGCAGCAGTGATTATTTGACCGCGGGGGTGTGGTCATGAAGCGCCTTGCGCGGCTCGGAACTCTTGTGATGCTGGGGAGCCTTTGGACGCAGGCCCAACCGCTTGCGCTTCCCGACCGGCTCGGTGCGGCGCCGGCGTTTGTCGCCGTGTCGAAACAGGAAGACTTCAATGCAGGCTCCCTTTACAATTACATCGACGGCGGCGCAGACGTGTATATCGAGGAAGGGGCAAAGGGGTGTATGGTTCGAAGCTACGCCCAGAAAGGTCGAAAGGACCTGGAATTCGAAGTAGCGCTCTTTGCTTTCGCAAGCGACCTGGAGGCATTTGGTCTTTTTAGACAATTGCAGACCGGTGACGACGCGAAAGTCGGCGCTGAATCGGCGCAGTCGCCGCTGCGCCTCATCTTCTGGAAGGCCGGATACTATGCCGAAATTGTTGACAAATCGTCAAAACCCGCCGAACCGGCGGTGCTGGCCGCGCTCGGCACCAGCGTAAGCAATCTCATACCCGGTACAGGCTCAATACCCCGTGGACTTTCGGTTCTGCCGCGACCGCAGAAAATCGCCGGCTCCGAGCGATATTGGAAAAGCGGTTTTCTGTCTCGCAGCTTGATGGACAACGTCGTTTCCGCAGTCTATGCCACTTCTTCCGCCGCGCAGCCGTGTACGCTCTTTGTCATGACGTGTGTCAGCGACAGCGCCGCATACGCGAAGCTCGGCAAGATCACCAAGGAATTCGGCGGCGCCGACGCCCGCGTGAGCGCACTTGCATCACACGACCGCGTTGCGGGCTGCGTCGGGTGCACGCGGGCGGAATGGGAAACGAAAAAGTCCGGCATGCTTATCGAAAGTATGAGAAGACAGTAAGCGCGGAGAGGAATTCCTTGCAGCCGCAACCGATCACAAAGGACAGACATCGCCGCATCTATCGGGCCCACGGCATGACGCCGCGGGCTGAGCGCCTTTTCTTGAAATCATTTCGGCCGTCCCCGTAATTTCTTTCCCACATCCCGAGGCCGTTCGCGCCGCCTGTTTTCTGCTAGAAAACGTTTTTTCTCCCAGCCCCGGTTCGTCTGCCCATTCCGTTCTTATATTTCTTCTTGTCGCTTGCCGCACTTCCGGACTCGTTCTCGCAGACTCGTTTTCGAAACAGGTGCGAACCGTGAAACCCGATACGTGTTTCCTGTTGGCGCTGCTGCTGGCCGGGCCCCTTGCCGGCAATCAGGATTCCCTGTCCCGCAAACCGATTCCCGATGGTAACGGTGATTCAACGGCCGTTGTGCAGCGGCGTGCCGACTCCACCGACCGGATGGTTGTACGTTCGGCCCCGTCGCAGCGGGACTCGGGAATCGACCGGCAGATTTCCGTAACCTTTTCCTCAAAAGAAATCAAGACGTCGGCTGGGGCCGCCGGCGACATCAGCCGCTACCTGGGCACCCTGCCGTCCGTGGTGTCGGCGCTGGGGGCAAAATTCGACAACACCCTCTTTGTCCGGGGCGGCCGCCCGTCGGAAATAACCTTCCTGGTTGACGGCATAGAAATGGAAAATATCAACCACTTTTCCCAGGCCAACGGGTCCGGCGGGCCCATCGGGTTCATCAACTCCGACTTCATCCGCTCGGTGCGATTTTATTCGGGCGACATCCCGGTCTCCTACCCGCCCAAGATATCTTCGGTGGCGGACATCGACATGAAGGGAGGCTCGTTCTCGTCTGTAAATAGCAACGTGGGGGTAAAGCTCACCGGCGGGTTCGCGTCCGTCGACGGGCCGGCGCTCGGCAAATCGGGCTCGTTCGCGCTCGCCGGTAGATATGTGGATTTCTCGACCCTTCGCTCGATCATCGGCGACGAGGGCATTCCGCGGCTCGGCGACCTGTACGGCAAACTCCTGTTCCTCCCCTCTCCCAATCTGGTTGTCTCGGCCACGGGCATATTTTCGTACAACACCTATTCATACGGCTACCCTTCCGTGGAGCAGGGAGACGACGGAACTGCACACAATAATTTTATTGACGAAGAAGAGCGTCTTCTCCAGGGCGGCGCGGGATTGTTCGTTCACTACAAGGACGAATTCCAGGAGCACCGGCTCCAATTCGGCTACTCGCAGCGGAACGGGCGATCGTACGACAGCCTCGAATCCTTTTCCGATTCGTTTTACGTGCACCATTACGCGCGCAACCCGGTGAGCTCAAACGAGGACAACCGCTCGCACGTCTCTCTCAACACAAGTTCGAAATTCGCAATCGACAATGATCAGAGCGTCACCGCCGGCGGCCGTGCATACAATACCACGTACACATTTTCCGCATCCGACGAGGCGGTGGAACCTGTGTGGTGTGCCAGAACGATTCGCCCGTGACCGAGCAATGGACCCAACTCCCTGTGGAAAAAACGCTCACCATCGCCGGCTCGGAACTGGGGATTTTCGCGAGCCACTCGATTCGTGCGGGCCCGTTCTCAAGTTCGGTGGGAGTGCGCGCAGATTACTTCGGACTCCTTGGCGACGTTGCCGTGTCGCCGCGGATCACCGGCATGGTTTCGATGGCCGGTGCAGGCGGCATCGTTGGCGGACTCGGCCTCTACCACCAGTTTCCCACCGACCTGCCGTCCATCCTGTTTGATGCTCTCTCGGCACAGGCGAGCCTGCCTGCCGATTCCATGAGGAATTGCGAGCTTTCTCTCCTGCGCCAGGCACAACCCCTGCGTTGCTGGCAGGCAACGCTCGGCTACCACGTATCGCCCGGGGGCCTGTTCGTGTCCACCTGTGAGCTTTACTACAAATGGTACGACCGGGAATACCAATATATCGCTCCCGACGTCCAGGACGTCGTCTACACAAAAGACGATGGTGCGCTTGCCCTGCGTCCGCAGGACGGCCGCCGCAGGGTGTACGGGGCCGAAGTTTCTCTTGTCAATGCACAAAGGGGATGGTTTTCGTATTCGCTGGGCGCGTCCCTGTTCGACGTCAAGAATCAGTTCGGCAATGCCGCATGGTACAACGACTGGACCAACGTCGGCTACACCTTCAACGCCGCTGCAACGGCCACGCTGCTGCACGATCACACCGTTTCCCTATCCGTGTCCGGTTCGGGTGGAAGGCCCTATTGTCCGGAGGTCGTGCGGACGGACTGCGTCGGCCGCAAATCCGCGCTGGTAGACACCACCCAGGCATATTATTCCAGGCGGCTGGACAGGCTCCTCACCACAAATGCGCGGTACGGATTTTCACGAAAGATTCTCGGCACCCAAGCCGAGTTGTTCATCGAGATTATCAACCTGTTCAATTACAAACCGGTCCTGGAGTATGTGTTCAACGGCACCGGCTTTCAGGCAATAACCCCGTTCGGCATAACGCCGATTCTGGGCTGCAGCGTAAGCTTCTAGCCTCTCGAATCCCACCCAATTCCCGCCCGTTATCCGCGAGCGACGCTCATTTTTTGGACTTGACAGTTGCATGAACAAAGCGTGTTCTACCCTTTCGCAAGTTATAGAAGAACGGTCGCTGGTCTCATGGCACGGCCCGGACCGCTGCCACACCTATTTCATGAGGCCGTTTCCGACCGTTACCCGGCCGTCCAGCGCCCTTGCAATGTAGACGCCCCGTGGCATTCGCGTCTCTTGGCGCACCAACTCCCCCCGTACATTAAACACGGCCATGGTTGCGTCGCGGGCGTTGGCAGCCACGCGGCCTTGCCCGGGCAAGCCGGAGACAACCCGCGTTGAAGGCTGGACAACAAATTTCCCTATCTTGACAGGCGCAAGAATGTACTGGGGACAAACTTGGGTCGTGCATTGAAGCTGCGCAGACTCGTATACAACGTACGTGCCGGCGGCCAGCGGCGCCCGCTTGAAGGCAAGCAGCCTCGGCACGTCCAGGCAGGCGATCATCGGGCATATCTGCGGCAGGTAATGCTGGTACGAAAGCAATATCTCGGAGTCTCCCACCAGCGGGGCCAGGGTCGAATCGTAGGTGTACCGGGTGCAGCAATCCCAGTTGGGTATGACGATGGTAAGCCGGATCGAGTCGGCGGTTGTGGGATGCGCCGGTTTGACAACAAGGGAATCCGACGTTGCAAATGTCTGCGAAGTCGCGGTGCAATACGCAAGTACGGCAACGGCCGTACAAAATCTGCTTCTGACTGACATAATTTCCTCCTCTGGTTCGTTGGAAAGGGACCTTCAAAACGCCCTGGCTATCTTGAAACCGCCACGGTCCTGGCAACAGACTCTTTTCCGTCAACCACCAGCCTGAGCAGCAGGAGAGCGCTTGCAGCCGGCGAACCGAGTTCCGTTGTGGAAAGCGCAACCCGGTGTGTTCCTGCGCCCATCCAGCCGGAAAACAGCTCTCTCACAAGTGCGCCGCGCAGATCATACGCGCGGAGGGTGACCCGGCCGCTGTTGGGCACCGTCACCCATGCCGTTGTGCCGGCCAGGTACATGCCGGTTACAGCATGGTTTGCCGTGGCACGCTGAGGCGGCAGAACGCCCGAGCCCGGAGCCACTGTGATCCTGCCGACGAGCACCGGCGCAAAGGCGATCATCGGGCAGTTCACCGTGGGAGGACAGTAGAATCTCTCCTCTTTGTAAATTGAATATCTGCCCGCCGCGACCGGCTTGCCGGTAAAATCGGTCTGCGAGCCGGCGACAAAGCAGCGGACCGATGAGCAGAGCGAGTCATCGTAGGCATACGAAAGGAACATCATGGTGTCGTTGACAGTCACCATCTTGCTGCTGTACACGGTTGCGCAGCAATGTTCCGTATTCACAAGCGTGAACGTGAGCGAGTCGAGCGCGGTGGGATGCAACGGCAGCACGTACACCGTGTCGTGCGGCGCGCTCACGGTTCCCTGCAGGGTAAAATTCACCGTGGTCGTTGTGGTGTTCCGGATGGAAGTGTCCACAGAGGCGACGACGAACCCGGTTTTGCCTGCCGATACGGAAATTCTCTCACCATTCACGGTAACCGGGATGCTGTCGAATGAATATTGACCCTGGGTGTTTGTGACTGCGGTAAAGGATTGGACAAGCACCGGTGCCGGTGAGGCCACAGACATGTCCTTGACAACCGTCACCGTGCAACCCGCCACGGCCGAAAGGATACACGGCATGCCCAAGACGCCCGAACATGCCTGCCACACCGTTCCTGCCACATGTGCATGCGCGCCTGCCGAAACCAGCAGGATCATCATGGACGTGTCGCGCGTTACGTAAACGGAAATACTTCGGCTATTGTAGCCGGAATCATCTACGGTAATCAAATAGGTACCCGCTGTTGCCGAGGGAAACGAGAATTTCCCGGATGCGTCGGTGACTGCCGCGTCTATGCGAACACTGTCGGGGAGTACCGTTCCGGCACTATTGAGCACCGCCAATTGCCTCCACAGACCTACTTTTGTTCCCGGAATCGGCATGGAGGCGCGCCGCATCGGATAAGGATCGTCAAACACGGTTCCGGAAATCGACACTGCGGTGACAGGAATTGTTACTTGGGCGACCGCGGCTGTAAATGCCAGCACTATGCTTGCAAGAAGTGCTGCAACGTTCTTCATTGTGACGCTCCCTTCGAAAATTCTTGAAACGGCCAACTATTCCATAGCTACCAACAGATGTTTACCTCTGCCACTGGGCGATACTGTCGGGATACACTGTGACGTTTGCAGTGTCTACAACCATGGACAGCAGCGGCGCCATCTGGCCCGTCTGCGCATTGATAAGTTGGAAATTCCCGATTATCCCTATTTCGTATCCGCCGGACGGCAGAGGCCCAAGCAAAAAGGTTCCGTCGTTCTTGGTAACGGTATAAAACGGCGACCCGGTGATATATACGTAAGAAAGCGTGAAGATCCTGCCGGCGGTATCCGTTGCCGTTCCCTGGAGAAAGCCGGGACGGCGCAATGTGTCAATTGTATCTGCAAACACCGTATCTTCGAAAACCGGGATGCGCGGGACAAATGCCATGCCTCCCGAGGCTTCGTCCTGTGCGACAAGGTTGTAGTAGCCGTCCGGAGTGATCGTAAACACGAAGCGTCCGCTGCCGTCGGCAATTGCCGAATCGCAAAATCCCGGAGCTGTCTGGTAGGGCCGGTACTGATCGGAATATATGGATAGTCTCGACCCGGGATGCGTGGAACCGCTTACCGAATGCGAAAGCGCCGACACGGTAATTCCGTTGTTTCCGGTTTGCGAGCTGTTCCCCCCCGCAAGCGGCGACACTGAGCACGTGCAGGTCGCAAGGATGATCGCCACGCCAACAGTCTGCAATGTCAAAAAAATCCGTTTCATGCTCTCAACTCCCCTGTCCATGCGGTTTTCGGGGGTTCCCGACATCTTTGCCGTCTTTCCCTGCAGCGGCCGACAGCGGGAATGCTTGAAAATTCACCTGGTACACCCTGTTGGCATCCGGGTCGGCGTTTGCGATTTCGGCTATCTTATCGCTTGCGTCCGCAAGCAGTTTTTTGATTTTAAGGAACGCAGCTTCGCTCACGCCCACGGTTGCCGTGCCGATGTACCGTTCGCCGGCCGCGAACCGGTCAAGGGCCTCCTGGGCAAGGCGCATGGTTTCCTGCTGGAAGTTCGCCACGCCGAGTGATCGGGTGTTTTCTCCCGAGGCGACGGCGCTGACAGTCAGTTCGAAGACGCCGTTGTCGTTCAGCTTTATGAATCCGAGGTCCACGAGTAATTCAACCGATTTCCTTGCTTGCGAAGCGGTAATCGGCGGCAACACCAAGGCGCCAAGGCGTTCATAGTCTTTTGAGTCGGCCCGGAACGGATGCATGCCGACAAGCGACCGCACGGCGCTGTGATACCACGTGGAATAAAGCTCGTATTGAGTTGCCTTGACAATACGTACATCCTTGAGTTTCTGGAGAGCGCCCAGCTCCTGATAATACCTGTTGCGCTCAACAATGGTACGCGCCTGGTTGAAACATACCAGAGTTTCGAAATACCGCGCCTCGACCGGCGAATGTTTCAGGATTTCGGACAGCTTGTTGGCGGTAGCTTTGGACAGGCCCTTGACGCCTTTAACAACAGAGGTGAGCCACGAGGTAGAATTGATCCCCATTTTCATGGCGAACCACCGGTTGGAACCCGGGAGACCCTGCACCTTGCGCTCGCCGATCCATTCGCTTAGATAGGCGCGGAAATCGGTGTATTCGGTGACTGGTTTCATACTTGGAGGTCTTGGTTTATTCTTCAACACCCTACCGAAAACTAGCAATATTGCCAAGTCTTGAGTGAGCGCTTGTTCTTAATATATCATCAAATTATGCTTGTTTCAAGGTTTTTTGTTGTAATTGTCCTATTTTTCGCTCTCTGTGGTGAGCACGCAAGCGCAGTTTGACGGGACTTCTGCTCACGGGACATCAGCAAAGATCAATACCACTTCACCACCCGCCCCAGGTATTGTCTCCACAACAATCTCGTGACCTCCCGCAACCTTCATATATTTTTTCTCTTCACCCGCAACCACTACGTCCAAGCTCAACAACACAGGGATCAGTCGGATGATCCGCAGTCAAACCTGGAAGAACATCCTCAGCATCGCGCTGTTCAGCTTTGTCAACATGCTGTTCATCTTGAAATACGCATCTCGAATCGGCACGGCCCCGGCACTGGCGCTCCTCTGCGCATACGCCCTGTTCTGCGCGATAGCCTCTGTGCTTGCGGCGCGCCTCCCGGAGCGCCGGTTCAAGCGCGGTTTCGGCCTGGCGTGCGCGGCCGCATTCACGATTTCTTTCCTGGTCGCCCTGCGATTCATCAAAGTCGATGTCATCATGAACGACCGGTGGAGCGTGATCAACGAGTTCTTTGACCACCTTTTCCGCGGAATATACCCCTATCTCGCGCAGTCGAACCAGGCAAACCAGCCTGGGCCGTTTCCGTTCTACTTTGTCGTTGTCTTTCCATTCTACTTAATCAAGGAAATCGGGGTAGTTTCGTTGTTTGCGTTCCTTGCCCTTTTTGCCGTGCTCGCACGGCAGGGCGCTCCTGCAAGGACGCTTGTTTTGCAAACCGCACTGCTGGTCACGTCGCCGGCGCTCGCCTACGAAATTGCGGCCCGGAGCACCGTGTTCGTCAACATGACGCTTGTAGTCTTGTATATGTACTGGTTGGAAAAGAAGGTGCTTCCCGGCGCGCGCAGGCGGCTGTGGTTGCCGGCAATCCTCGGTGGTTTTCTCCTGTCGACCCGCGCCGTAACCGCCATACCGCTTGCCTGCTATTTGTCGTACAGTCTGCTCCGGCGCAAGGAATTATTCGCGTATGCAAAGCTTGCCGCGGGAATGGCAGCCGGCTTCTGCATAACGTTTGTGCCGCTGATGTTCTGGGGATGGCATGCGTTTACGCAGAAGAATCCGCTCCTGCTTCAGTCCTGTTTTTCTCCGCTGCCCCTCACTGCCGCAGCGATGGTCGCGGCGGTCACCGGCGGATTGTTCGTGCGACGGTTCGAAACGTGTCTGCTGCTCTGTGGTGGAATCGTTTTTGCCGTGGTTGCGGTGGCAACGATCCTTTTCGGCCTGGAATTCGGATGGCAGAAGGGGTTCTACGAATCCAAATTCGACATTTCCTACTTTATTTTCTGCGTGCCGTTTCTGGTTGCATCTTTGAGGATTCCGGAGCCTCGCCCTGAGGGTTGAGACCAGGGGTCGGGCAACGACTGTTCCGAAAGCTACCCTCGCACCGCTGGCTACCGGCTGTTGATTCCGAAGCGCGGCCTTTGAAGCGAGAAGACCTTCGCCATGGTTCCGGATGCCGACGTCGTTGCCGAATCCACGGCGCTCTTCGGGGACTCTCCAGCGCTGTCAAGAGCGGTCGTCAGGTAGAAATATTTATTGGCGGGCGTCAACCCGGTATCCAGCAGCGTGTCCGAGGTCACGTTTGCAGCGAGAGAAAAAGAATCGACCGTGGTATCCTTTCTGTAAACATTGTACGAGGTCGCACCGCTATCCCGGTTCCAGACAAACATGATGCTGGTGCTTGAAACCGCAGAATCGAAAACGATTTGCGGGGTTGCGGGAACCGTGAGCACGCTTGCGGAAACGGACTTTTTTGATTCGCCGGCCGAACTAACGGCGGTTACGAAATAGTAAGACCGAACTCCTGAAGGCACCTCAAAATCAAGAGCGGTATCTGAGCTTGAGGAATCCACCAGGGCGTAGGCGCCGGTGTCGCTTGCACTTCGGTATACCCTGTAGAGAACCGCGCCAACAGACGGTTGCCAGGCTATAGTGTCGACGTTTCCCATAACCGACACAATGATCACGTTTGCGGGGGCTGCCGGAATTGTCTTGGCAATAACCGGCAGCGTCAACGGTGATTCCTGCGAACCGTTTGCCGCTCCAATCTTGTAGTAGTAGGTGAGCCCGGCCGACAAACCGGTGTCCACAAGAGTATCCCCGGTAAGGGATGCCACTTTCGAAAAAACGCCTGTGTCCGAAGTACTCCTGTAGGCATTGTACGATACCGCGCCCGGCACCGGCATCCAGGTAACCACCATTTCCGAAAGGGAATCAAGCCTCGCAGCCACATTTTCCGGGAATCCGGTTGTGGAGCCTACGGCGACCGACTGCCCTTTGTTGCCGAACCCGTTGAGGGCGCTCACCTTGTAATAGTAGAATGCCCCGCAGGTGAGGCCCGAGTCGAAAAATGAATTCCCCGTAACGGTGCCGACAAGCGAGAAAGCCCCGGTGTCGCTCGCCCCGCGAAACACTTCATACGACGTTGCGCCGAGCACCCTAACCCAGTCAACCTGAACGCCGGTGAGAGACGAGCCCGAAGCCGTTACGCTGAGCGGCACGGGAGGTGGGCCGTTGACCGAATCGGACACGGAATTTGAACAGGAAAGCAGAAATGCACTTGTCAATATGCCGGCGAGCAGGACAATTCGTAAGCGGTTCATGATAGTCCGTTGGATGCAAGGGTTTGATTCCGTATGGCGCGGACGCAGGATAAGCTCACTAATTCTGCGCCGCAACCGGAAAAATAGGTGCGCTGCAAAGGAATGTCAAACATTGGTGGGACAGTTGAATGGTTGAGAAACAGGGATTGTTGACCGTCAGCAGCGACTATGAGCATGCTCGCAGCTCCGTTCACCCGTCGGATTTTGCTGCAAAGGCCGCGACCGACCTGTCCCGGGCGTTCCCGCGGTCGTTGCATTCATCACGTCCGAGTGGTATACTAAATGTAGGAAAACGTCGCGCAGAAAGCATTTGGCGTGGCGGCAGGCCAATCAAAAAGCCGCTACCTTCTTGCACAAACAACCAGTTGTTTTTCCCCGGTGCGATCGCGCATCCTCAACGTCGCCGAATCCTGCGCGACAAAGACTTGACCTTTCGGGAAGTGAAGCTACCCCGCTGTAGGCTGCGAGGCAGCTTCCATCCCTATGGAAAATTGACCACTCATGTTCGTTCGCTGTAAGGATTCAATCAATGGTGCATACCGGCAGCACGGCTAAAGTTATCCTGGCATTATGCGCCGGAACTTTTATGTTCGGCGTTGGATGCGCATCCAGGATTGCAACGTCTGAGGCTCCGACGGTGAGCCTCAAGCCGGATTCCGCGTCCCCGACTTGGGCCGCACCTCATGGCAACGGCCCGGGTGATTCCGTGGTGGACGCCGGAAGCTTTGTCGACAAATTCGGTTCCGTAAACGACACCGCTCCGGAATGCTCCGAGATCGATTTTCTTCTCGAAAGCGCCAGGAGCGCGTGCAAGGCAGACAGTTTCGGCGAGGCGCACGCACTCCTGCTAAAGGCACTCGCGTCCGTCAGGGAGAAGGCAGACGAAGACAAGTCGTGGGCCGACGCCGAGTCATATTCCAACGACGCCGCCAGAATATACGCCGAGGACATGCCCGAAGAATACTCGGACAGCATTCCGGATGAAATTTCCATGCTGGTGTTCCAGAAACAGTTGTCTCATTCGCTGGACACCCTCAAGCTCTCGGCCGGCGACAGTATTGTCCTCAAGAAGCTTTCTTGCCAGAAGGGAATATCGTACAATTTTCCCATTCAATGGAACGACAGGGTATACCGCTCGCTGTGCTTCTTCGCGCGCAGCAAGAAGGGCTCCCTGGACAAGTGCCTTCGTCGCGCCGCATATTACCGGCCCTTTATGCAAGCAATGTTCGCCGACAGCGGTCTTCCCGGCGATCTTTCCTACCTGCCGCTCATCGAAAGCGGATTTGATCCCTCCGCTTATTCCCGGAAACACGCGTCCGGCATTTGGCAGTTCATCGCACCCACCGGGATCAGGTACGGCCTGAGAAAATCTTATTGGATAGACGAGCGTCGTGACCCCGTCCAATCAACGGCGGCCGCGATTTCCTACCTTAAAAAACTCTATAATCAGTTTAGCGACTGGCCGCTCGCAATCGCGGCGTACAATTGCGGTGAAAACGGCGTGGCAGGCGCGCTTTCCAGATCTTCATCCGGCAGCTATTGGCGCATTTCCCTTCCCCGAGAAACCAGGAACTACGTTCCCGAGTTCATTTCGGCGCTCATCCTTGCAAAGAACCCGGAATGCTTCGGCTATACTATCCCCGGAAAAGACACCTTCGCTTTCGACGCCGTTCTTGTTGACAAATGCATCAACCTTCAGGCCGTGGCGGATTCGCTCGGAATCCCGGCCCAACAACTTAGGGCTATGAACCCGCACATCCTGCACTGGTGCACGCCGCCGCAGCTTACCGGGGTGCGACTGTACCTTCCGGGCGGCACAAGGTCGCGGTTCGAGGAATCGTTTGCGCGGCATCCGGAAGCATACCAGGTGGCATGGTACAGCTACCAGGTTAGACCCGGGGAAAAGTTGACGGGCATTTCGCGGCAATTCAAGGTTCCGCTTGAGGCAATTAAGTCCATCAACAACCTCGGCACCGCGTGCCGCCTTGCCGCGAGTGAAAAGATTCTCGTTCCGATTCCCGTTCACATGTCGACGGCCCAGGCCTATGCAGTTGCCCAGGACCTTGTCAAAAACGAACAGCCGGGCCCGGAAAAACCGGGGAAGACAGGCCCGGCCTTGTACCGGGTGCGCGCAGGCGACACGATCTGGGAGCTCGCAAAGCTGTTCCACGTGACCGTAAGCGACATCTGCAATTGGAACAACCTCACCGACCGGCGGATCAGGGCCGGCCAGCGCCTGGTGGTCCGCGCCGATCAATCCGACTTGGTAACCGGCGCGCAAGCCGCCCCGGCCGCCACCCCCTCGCCGCAGCAATCTTCCTATGCCAAGTACCAGGTCAAGAAGGGCGAGACCCTTTTCTCTATCGCCCGGACGCTTTCGGTGGGCGTCCGCGAGATTATCGCGTGGAATGCGATGGATGTCAACAACCCCGTTATATTTGCCGGACAGAACCTGTTATACAAACCGGATCACCGCGTCGTCTCCCGCCCGCACGAGCCGGATACCCTGTTCTACAGGGTTTGCAAAGGCGACAACCTGTATTCTCTCGCCTCTTCGTTTTCCGTGACGGTTGCGGGCATCAGGCAGGCAAACAACTTGGCGCCGTCGTCGGTCCTCAAAGCCGGCGATTTGATAAGAATTCCCGTTGTAAAGCGAACCTCGTCGGCCGTCCCGAGGCAGTATCCCCTATCCGTGGTATCGCGTGAGGAGCACCTGTGACAAAACGCCGGAAGATTCTCATCATTTGTTTATGCGGCCTTCCAATTGCGGCCGGGCTGTTGATGCTCATTTCTCGCGCGGTCGAATCGTCGCTGTCGCCCCTGGCCTTCAAGAAGATCGGCCTCGTTGAAATCACCGACGTCATCCTGGGCTCAGACCCTTATGTAAAGCAGCTTCGCTCCTTTCGCGAGGACAACGCCATTGCCGGTGTGCTGCTTCGCGTCGACTCTCCCGGCGGCGCGGTCGCGCCATCCCAGGAAATTTATTCAGAAGTAATGAAGTTCCGAACCGTCAAGAAGCCGCTCGTGGCGAGTTTCGGGAATGTCGCGGCATCGGGCGGATATTACGTGGCATGCCCGGCCCAGAGAATATTTGCCAATCCCGGAACCGTCACGGCAAGCATCGGCGTTATCTTCAGATTTCCACAGTATTACAAGTTACTCGATAAGCTGGGCATTTCGATGCAGGTCCTCAAATCCGGAGACGTAAAAGACATGGGAAGCGCCGAGCGCGACATGACGCCCCGGGAAAAGAAACTATTTGATGACATTCTCTCCGACATTCACAACCAGTTCATTAATGATGTGTGCCGCGGCCGTTCGCTTGCTCCCGACTCCGTGCGACCCATAGCCGATGGAAGGATCATGACCGGGACCCAGGCGCTTCATGCCGGGCTGGTGGATACGCTTGGCACCTACCAGGACGCCGCGGATTATCTCAAGAAATACCTTGGGCTTTCGCCGGACGCCGAAATCGTCGAGAAGAAACGGCACGAATCATTTCTGCATTCACTCATTTTCGGCGAACTCGCCGAGAAATTTCCTATTCTTTCGAACACCTTCGTTCCATCCGGATCCTATTTTCTCTGCGACAGGCCGTTCTGAGCCAACCCCGGGCGTCGCGCAAACCTTTTCCGGTAGGCGGTGCCGGAAATTTTTTGGTGCACCGGCCCGGCGCAATTTATATACTACCTATCAGTAACCCGTTCCACCACAACTCAAAAGGAGCCTCGAATGAGCCTGCAGAAGCTGCTTGATGAAATAGAGCTGCTCAAAGCCGAGTACGAGAAATTCGAACGTGGCAACAAGTCCGCGGGAACAAGGGCGAGAAAGAACCTGCAAAATATCAAGAAGATCTGCCAGGAGATTCGCACTCAGATTCAGGAATCAAAGAAAAAAGAAGGCGAGTAACCGGAACCTCGGGAAACGCCGACGGTTGCGGCACGCATGCGTTTGCGCAAGAATTGCGCGTTTTCCTGATGACACTATCCCCCACCCGGGCCGGCAGAGCTGCCGTCAAACGTGAGTTTGTTTCCAAAACTCGATCTGTTTTTCAAGATCGATAGGCGGCGTCTTTTCGCATGTCGCCAGCAACGTGTCGGAAATCAACGGGAAAACTCGCGACAACCAGCGTGACAACGGCCTCGCCCACGCGAATTTGTACAGGACAGGCAGGCTCACTACCGTGGGCAACACGTCGCGAATCTTCAAACCGGCAAAATTGAGCGCCTTTTCGAGTGTCTGGTAATCGTATCCCTGCAGGTGCAGATCCCCGAGATTCCGGGGCGAAAAGTAGTTCTCCCTCTTCTTCCGGAACTTGACATACCGGTATACCTGCCCCAGCGAAGCCAGGTTAGGGGTGTGAATGACAAGCGTCCCCTTCTCATGCAGCATCGCGCGAAGGGTAACGAGCCCCTGCGCCGGGCACCGCAGATGTTCTATAACGTCCATGAGGTAGATAACGTCGAACGCGTTCTCCAGTTCGGGGCGGGGCTGCTTTTCCACGTCAAGAAGCACTGCGGAAACCACGACGCCGTTTTCGGCCGCGCGCTTTTTGGTTTGATCGAGAAACGAAGGAGAGATGTCTGCGGCGGTTACCCTGTGCCCCTGCCGGGCAAGCAGTACCGAAAGCTCGCCTTCAGCGCAGCCGACGTCCAATATAGCCAGGTTTTTTCCACCGGGTGCGACGATACGGGCAAACCGTTCGACTTCTTCTTTGTCGCGCTGCTGAGGAAGAAAAGAAGCGGCTTCGTAGTAGTGCGCGTAGTTTGAAAGCAGGCTCTTGTCCATGGCAACCCCGTCGGGACCGCACCTTTCTTCTGCAGGAAACCCAGAAAACAGATGTCATGCGTTGATCGGATCGGCGTGCGAGAGCGCTGCCGCACCAACCGATGTTTGGTTTCTAAAATAGGAAGCCGGCTGCATGAAGTCAAGAAATGACCGTGAGCCTTTTCTCGATCCACTATCCGTCCAGGCAGGGTTCGCCGCATAAACGTCGCCCCAAACAATAATTTTTTTGCCGACGCGTAATAATCACCCTTAGCGCCCATATAACATCACTTTACATGACTTGTCTTGACACCGTGGCTTTCAAGTATTCATATTTAAGCTTCCAAAAATTGGGCGCTGTCCGCGTGGGCAAGGGAATTTCCGTTGCCGTGTTTCCGGCGGGAAGTCGCACTCTCTCCAACAAATCAAGAACACAACAAGGGGGTTTTATGATTCCACTTTTTCATGGCGGTGTACAATGAGCCCAACCAACGATTCCGTAATGCTCGAGGTAAAAGACCTCAACAAGAATTTCGGCAACGTTCATGCCGTGCGAAACCTCACGTTTGAAGTGAGAAAAGGCGAAGTGCTCGGCTTCCTGGGCCCCAACGGAGCGGGCAAGACCACAACCATGCGCATCATCACGTGTTTTATTCCCGCATCCAGCGGCACCGTGAAGGTGAGCGGCATGGATACGGTGCAAAACGACCTTGAGGTAAGGAAGAGAATCGGGTATCTGCCGGAAAACAACCCGTTGTATCTGGATATGACGGTCGACGAATACCTTAAATTCGCCGGCGAAATCCGCGGACTCAAAGGCGCGCAACTGACAAACCGCATCCACGATATGTTTCAGGTGTGCGGCCTTGCCAAAATGGCGAACCGCCAAATCGGCAAGCTGTCCAAAGGGTACAAGCAACGGGTTGGACTTGCCCAGGCAATGCTTCACAACCCCGATCTTCTTATTCTTGACGAACCCATGTCCGGTCTCGACCCGAATCAGATCATCGAGATTCGCCAGCTCATCAAGAAGATGGGTGAAGAGAAAACGGTGATTTACTGTTCACACATTCTTTCCGAAGTGGCCGCAACCTGCAACCGCATTCTTATCATTAACGACGGCGCGATAGTGGCTTCGGGCACGCCCGACGAGCTCACCGCCGGCGCCTCCAAGACCAGCGGCTATATGCTCAAGGTCAAGGGTGACAAGGCTTCGGTGCAGGCCAAGCTTTCCGCAATTCCCGGCATTACGGGCGTGACTGTGCAGGAATCCGGCGAATGGCTTGAGGCAACCATAACCTCGGGCAAAGAGGACGTGGGCGAAAAAATCTACAAATGCGTTTCCGAGAACGGGTGGAGCCTGGCCGAACTCAAACGGCACTCGGCAAGTCTCGAAGACGTCTTTACACAACTCACAAGGGGTTAGGACAATGCAAAACATCTCGGCAATCTTCAAAAAGGAATTCAAGACATATTTCCTGTCGCCTATTGCATACATCTTTATCACGGTGTATCTCATCACGACAACATTTCTGTTCTTTCAGGGATTCTTTCTTATCAACCAAGCCGACATGCGGGGCTATTTTGACCTGCTGCCGTGGGTTTTTCTCTTCTTTGTGCCTGCAATTACCATGCGGTCCTGGGCCGAAGAAAAGAAAGTCAAGACTCTGGAACTGCTCCTCACCTGGCCGGTGAGCGACGTCGAAGTGGTGATGGGAAAGTTTCTGGCGAGCTTCGCCCTTCTCGCCATCGTTGTTCTGCTGTCGATATCCATTCCGGTCACCATTGCCATCATCGGCCATCCCGACGGCGGACAGATCGTGGGCCAGTATCTGGGGGCGCTTCTCATGGGAGCCGCGTATCTTGCCATCGGCCTGTGGGTCTCGTCGATGACGGAAAACCAGATTGTGGCGTTTATCGTGGGCGTAGTGGTCACCTTCGTCCTTTTCATCATAAGCACGCCCTTCATCACCATGGTGCTGCCTTCGTTTGCCGCTCCCCTGTTTGCCTATGTGGGACTCGGCAGCCATTTTGAAAGCATCAGCAGGGGAGTTATCGACAGCAGGGATATCGTCTATTACCTTTCGGTCATCGGATTCTTTCTTTTCTTGAATGTCTGCTCGCTTGGCAGCAGGAAGTGGGAGTAATACAATGGAAAACAAGAAAATAAAAAACAGCTCGCAGCTTGTTATTTACGCACTCGTGATCCTCGGGTTTATCTGCGTCGTCAACTACCTGTCGACCAGGGTGTTTGTTCGCGCGGATCTCACCGAAAAGAAGATGTACAGCGTTTCAAAAGCCACCAAGAACGTCCTGCGCAAGCTGGACGACATCGTGAGCGTGAAAGTGTATTTCTCGAAGAACCTTCCCGTCAACGTGAGGACGCTGGAATCGGATGTTCACGATATGTTGTCCGAATACAAGGCCTATGCCGGGAAGAACCTCCAAATCACCTACGAAGATCCTACCAAGAGTGAAGAGGAAAAGCGCAAGGTGACCCAAATGGGAATTCCCGAGCTCCAGATGCAGACATACGAAAAGGACAAGTCGCAGGTTGTAAACTGTTTCATGGGCATCGCCGTCCTGTACGGAGCAAAGAAGGAAGTAATGCCCGTTGTGCAGAACCTTACAAACCTGGAATACGACTTGACGCAGGCGATCCAGAAAGTATCGCGAAAAGAAAGCCCGAAGATCGGCGTGCTCAAGACCGACTCGCTTCCCGTTATTCCTCCGCAGTATGCCCAGCAGATGCCGGCGAACCCGGAGGAAGTGCATGAGAAATACAAGCCGGTTTTCGAANNTTTCGAAAGCCTCGAAAAGAATTATAACGTCGAGACAATCAATGTTTCGGACGGCAAGCCGATCGACGCCGATATTAAGACGCTCATCATCCCCGGCGGCACATCCTTTTCGAACAGGACGCTGTTCGAGATCGACCAGTATTTTATGAAAGGCGGCAACCTTGTCGTGTTCGCCGACGCAATCAAGGTCAATTTCCAGTATGGCGCCTTTGCCGCTCCGCAGGACCCGGGCATCCTGAAGCTCCTGGAACACTACGGCGCTCGCGTGGAACATTATCTCGTGTGCGACGCGGCCTGCGGCCAGGTCCAGATTCCGCAGAAAGTGGGTCCGTTCCAGATGAACGTGGCCATGAGCTATCCCTACTTTGTGAGGATAATCCGGGACGACCTCAACCAGAATAATCCCGCTGTGTCAACCCTGAGCGAAATGGTTCTTCCCTGGGTGAGTCCGGTGACGCTGTTGGTGCCGGAAAAGGGCGCCAAGAACGTAAAGGACACGGGAGCCGTTACCGGCACCGTGCTCATCAAGTCGTCGCCGAAGAGCTGGGTCGTGGGCGGCGGCTTCGATTTGAATCCGCAGCAGAAATGGACCACACCCTCGCAGGGATTCAAGCAGAGCGACCTCGCGGTATACCTCAACGGCAACTTCAAGAGCTACTTTGCCGGAAAACCGGTACCTCCTGTCAAGGAACCCGATCTATCGGCAGCCAAGGACTCTCTGCAGAAGATCGCACTTCTCACCGACGCCACGGCAAAGAACCGCACGATTGTCAACGAGAACAAAGGCCGCCATCTGGTGGTGGTCGGAGAGTCGCAATTCCTCACGGGGCAGTTTGCCATGCAGGGCAACGTGACCTTCCTGCTTAACGTTGTCGACTGGCTTTCCACCGACGACAATCTCATCAGCATTCGCACGCGCACCATGGTTGACCGCACCCTTTCCAAAGATAATCTCAAGGAAGGCTCGTCCTTGTCGAACCTGATCCGGTACATCAACATTTTCCTGATGCCCGCGATCGTCATCGTCATCGGCCTGCTCATTTTCTTCAGACGCCGGGAGAAGGTTTCGGCGTCCGTACCAACAGAAAAAACGGAGGAGAAGACAAAATGAACATGAAGCATCTTCCTTTACTCGCGGTAATACTCGCCGTGATTATCGGCATTATCATTGTCGCAAACCAGCTGGGTAACCAGCGGCCTTCCGAAAAGTCGCTCGCCTGGTTCCCCCAGTTCTCCGAGGCCGAGTGCGGCATGATTTCCGTGAAAGACATAAAGGATTCTGTATTTCTCGTGCATCGGGGCAAAGAGTGGGTGGTCATGAACCGCCGCCCCTCCGACAATACAGCGCCGTCTTTCCTTTCTTCCGATTCCTCCGGCCGCGCCCGGAAGATATCCGAATATCCGGCCGACAGCGCTTTTGTTGAAATGGCCATCGACAAACTCAAGGCACTCAAGAAAGAAGACCTCATTTCTCAGAACCAGCAGAAGCAGGTCGAACTGGAAGTTGACACCATCCAGGGCACCAGAGTCGATATCTACAACGACAAGCTTGCTCCCGTCGGCTCATTTTACATAGGGAAAAACGGCGCCGATTGGACCTCGAACTTTGTCCGGATGAGCGGGAGCAACGACGTGTACCTTGCAGGCGGGAGCCTCAAGTACTCGTTCTTCACCGACAAGTCTCGCTGGAAAAACAAGGTCATCGCCAAATTCGACCGGTCGTTTGTAAAAGGCATTGAGATTGCCAAGCGCGACAGCGCATCCATCTTCCTCTCGCTTTCTGCTCCTTCGCCCAAAGACAGCGCTGCGCGGCCCGTGTGGCAGATCGTCTCGCCGGTCAAGGACAGCGCCCGGAATGCCGAAGTTGATAAGATCCTCAATACATTGTCGAACTTCTCCGCGGCCGACATCGAAGAAGACACGGCCATTTCGGCTGACAGTCTCGGATTCACCAAGCCGTACGCGCGGGTGGCTTTGTCGTTCGAAAACGGCGACAAGAAGACGGTTCTTGTCGGCAATCAAAAGGGATCTGAAGGCAAACGATGGGTTCGAACGTCCGAAAAACCGGCGACATTTCTTGTCAACGGCTATACTATCGACAACATCGTCCGGAGCGTAAATGCGCTACGCGGCATTCCGGAAAAGAAACCCGAGCCTGTTCCGGCCAAGACGCCGGCCGGCGCGAAGAAAGACAAGAAGAAACCTGCTCCGAAGGCGCCAAAGGCTGCAAAGTAAAGCCTGCCGCCAGTGAAGGTGCCCCGCTGCAAAGCTGCGGGGCACCTTCCATCCCTAATGAAGAAGAAGTTTATAGTCGTTTGCTAACCCCGAAGCACCACGACTACGACTGCATACAACACTACAGGAGTAGCCGCGACAGCGAACCTTCGGGGACCGGCGATTACAACCGGACGTACACCCCAGTGAGCAGTCTGTGATGCGCAAACTTGGGGATTCAATGAACCAACAATAACTCCCGTTTTCCCCATAGAACGGGAGTTATTGTTTTAGGAGGAGATATCATGGCTGCCATTACCTATTTCGAAAAGCCGGGTCCCGCAAACACCGACGAAACGCTCGTTCTCGCCGCTTCGCGTGCGAGCGAACTGTCACTCAAGACCGTAATTCTCGCCTCCTCGTCCGGCGCGACCGCGCACAAGGCCCTAGCCGTTTTCAAAACCGGCGCCCTCGTGTGTGTCACCCATTCCACCGGTTTTGGGCGCAAAGACGCGCAGGAACTGCTTCCCAAACAGCGGGCCAAACTGGAAAAAGCGGGCTGCAGTGTTCTTACCTGTCAACATGCGTTTGGAGGAGTCAACAGGGCGGTGCGCCGCACGCTGCACACCTACCAGCTCGACGAGATACTCGCCTACACGCTGCGCACCATGGGCCAGGGGTTCAAGGTGTGCGTGGAAATAGCGCTCATGGCGGCGGACGCCGGATTTACTTCCACGAAAGAGGAAGCCCTGTGCATCGCCGGGACCGGTACGGGAAGTGACACCGCGGTTGTCTTGACGCCGGCGAACTCCCAGGATTTCTTCGACCTCAGGATCCACGAGATTGTGTGCAAGCCAAGGCTGTGAACACGAAAACGAGTTAAAAGGTCGAAGAGTTGAGAAGTTGAAAGCCAAGAAAATGCGGATTCGGCACCTTATCGGATGAAGCACGCAAGACGCAATGCATCCGCGAGTTACCAGGTCAACGGTTCAAGTTTGGGGAAAAAAGCGGGAGACGAGCATCGAACTCGCAACCTTCACCTTGGGAAGGTGACACTCTACCGTTGAGTTACTCCCGCATTCCGATGAGGCGAACCTGCGTTTCCGGACACAGTAAGATAATTTCTATCGCCATTTGGTGTCAACACTTTCCCTTGTAGGAATGCGCGGTTATAGAGTATTTTACTTGATTATCCGGCTGGGCTTTTCGAGATTTCGTTTACGCCGGCTGATGCGACCGATTCATTGGACGCGCGTTGGTACGCAATCTCCGGAAGCTCGTTTTTTTGTCCGCGAATCTCCCTTGCGCGGCAGGACCGGCTCCCAATCGTCTACTCCTGAAAACGGGTTTTCTTCACATGGCAGATACGATAACGCAGAGAGACGGGAAACTTCACGTTCCCGATAATGCGGTGATTCCGTTTATCGAGGGAGACGGCATTGGTCCGGACATCTGGCGCGCAGCGCAGCATGTCCTCGATCAGGCAGTGGCAAAGGCCTATGGCGGCACACGGTCAATTTCTTGGAAAGAGGTGCTCGCCGGGGAAAAGGCATTTGCAAAAACGAAAAGCTGGCTGCCGCAGGAAACCCTCGACGTCTTCAACCAATACCTGGTGGGGCTCAAAGGCCCGCTCACCACGCCCGTGGGTGGCGGCATCCGGTCGCTTAACGTTGCGCTGCGCCAGCTCCTCGATCTGTATGTATGTCAAAGACCCGTGCGATATTTCCCGGGAGTTCCCTCGCCTGTGCGCGCACCCGAGAAGGTGAACATGATTGTTTTCAGGGAAAACACCGAGGACGTTTACAGCGGCAAAGAACTCGAATCCGGGTCCGACAAGACCAAAAAACTCATATCTTTTCTGCGGTTGGAGTACGGGTGGAACATCCGTGAGGACTCAGGCATCGGCATCAAGCCCATTTCGGAATTCTGCTCCAAACGCCTCGTCCGCGCCGCGATCCGGCATGCACTTGACAATGGCCGGAAAAGCGTCACGCTGGTGCACAAGGGGAACATCCAAAAGTTCACCGAAGGTGCGTTTTGCCGCTGGGGCTACGATGTAGCCAGGGAAGAATTCCGGGAATCCACCGTATCGTGGGAAGAGTGCAAGGGCATTGTTCCCGCCGGCAAACTGCTCATCAAAGACGTGATCGCCGACATCTTCTTCCAACAGTCAATTACGCGCGCCGATGAGTTCGATGTTATCGCCACCATGAACCTCAACGGCGACTATATTTCCGATGCGCTTGCCGCCCAGGTGGGCGGCATCGGCATAGCGCCCGGCGCGAATATCAATTATGGAACCGGCCACGCCATTTTCGAAGCCACGCACGGTACCGCGCCCAAATACGCGAACCTCGACAAAGTGAACCCGACTTCCCTCATTCTGTCGGGTGAAATGATGCTCAGGTATCTGGGTTGGACCCAGGCGGCCGACCTGGTGATCAAAGGCGTCGAGAGCGCCATACGGAGCCGCACGGTCACCTACGACTTCGCGAGGCTCATGGACAACGCCACCGAAGTGAAATGCTCCGAATTCGGCAATGTTATCATCAAAAGCATGTAACGCCTTAGCGGATATTGATTGCCGGATTCGTACGAATTAGTTTTAGCGGGGTAAGCGGCCCCACGGCCGCGGGAAACGGACGAACTAATCATGCTTCTTGCCATTGTGGGAATTCTGCTGCTCCTGTTCGCCATGCTGGTGGCCGTGAGGATCGGCATGAGGCGCGGGAAACCGGAAGACGACATTCCCTCTCCCATCATCCACGGCAGCGGCATCTACTCGATCATCAGACGCAGCCCGCGGGAAAACATCGGCGATTACAAGCCCTCGCAGGAAGAAATCAGGAAATATCTCTTTGTTAAAAACGTAAACATAGATATTGGCGTTCCGGAAAAAGAGCGGCTCGTTGCCGCCTGGAACGACCAGATGGAAGCCAACATAGGAGAAGTCGAGCGCGGCGACAAGGAAGGCACCGAGTTCTACTACTTCGATTACAAATGGAACGACCCGGTTTGTTCGAGCATTATTCACAAAGGCCGTTTTGTCACGAGGGAACAGATATTCCAGTACCCTCAAGTCATCCCTCCTTTTCATCTTGGTTGCGGATGTCAATTGTGCAAGTACCAGGGGAAAGACAAGCTGCGGGAAACCACCGAAATAGGAATGCTTCCCCTGTTTCGCAGCGGGGAAATTGTTCCTCTGCCGGATTGGAAAGAGATCACCAGAATTGAGACCCCATTTTCCACGAGTCCCCGTCAGGACGAGTAGCAGGGCCGCAGCGGCATTGCGGTGCGGCGATAGTTTCTCCGGGCTCTGGTTGGACGCCGGGGCCTGTGCACGTGGCACATACGCCCCGGCGTGTAACCGGTTGTTTCTTTCGGCAAGCTCCGGAACCGCCCGCGATACCAACGAAAACGAAATGGAATTGAGGTAGTTCGTCATGCGATTCTCCTTTGCAAAACGTCTTGCCGGTCTTGCGCTGCTGGGTGCGCTTGTTTCGAACGCCGGAGCCGTCGGGCAGTCTGCCGTCATCACGCTCGTTTTTCCTCCGGGCGCGCGGGCAACGGGTCTGGGCGAGGCGTTTACCGCCGTAGCGGACGACGCAAACGCGACCTATTTCAATCCCGCGGGGCTCGGCCAGGATCCAATGTCGAACACCTGGAAGGCCTATTCGATGAGCACGGGGGATGTCCTCACCGCAATTGCCGCCAAACGCAAAATGACGTTCGGCATGAACGAAAAGATATGGGCCGGGACCAACCACGGCGTGTTGCGTTTCAACGGCAAGGCATGGGAGTCGTACGAACGGCATCTGATAGTTCAGGGCGACAACCTGCAAACCGTTGCCAAGAAGTACCTGGCGGTCGACGATGACGCGGTCATCCGCCGCGCCATAATGACCATCAAGAAGGCAAACAATATCGAAATGAGCAGGACCACCGAACTGGAACGCTACTTTCAGAAGGAAGTGAGCGATTCCATCCAGAAGGTCAAGCACGTGTCCGTCGACAACCTCGTCGGCGATGTAATGTCGCTTTCCAAATTCGACAGGACCGCCGCCCAGATCTACGGATTGATCGTCTCAAAAGTAGACTCTGTCAAGGCAAGCAGGATGTCGGACGACATCGTCAAGATCATCTCAAAAAAGGACACGCAGTTCGAAGATCTCGTCGAGCTGAAGATTCCGTTCAGGATTGCGGTTGACGAGAGCGTAACCGCCATGACCCTCGATTCGCTCGACCGGGTATGGGTGGGCACGGCGCACGGTCTGTGGCGCTACGACGGTTCGGTATGGAACTACTACACGGAGGCCGACGGCATGCCGTCCAATGCCGTGGGCGCCGTTTGCGTCGGACGGTCCGGCGCCGTGGCAGTGGGGACCGACGCGGGCATCGCGATCTACGATGACGGAAAATGGACCAGGCCCAGCGGAGCGATCGGCCTTCTGGATTCCGCCGTAACGGCGATTGCCTTCGGCAAGGGCGACGCAATGTACGTGGGAACGCACAGCGGCCTGGCCATGCGTAAAGATTCGGTCTGGACGCGCGTCGATACCGCAAGCGGGCTTCTGGACCCGGACGTGAGAGCCCTGTTCGTCGATTCGAAAGGCAGGCTCTGGGCCGGCGGCGCAAACGGCGTTTCCATTTACGATGAGACGGCCTGGAAACGGTACAAGTTTCCCGGCAGCATTGTTTCGTCGATCATCGAACATCCGAACGGCACAATCTGGATCGGCACCAACAAGGGTGCAATCTCTTTTCGTCAAGGCGATGCGAGAATAGACTCTCACGGCAAGGTGCACCAGCCTCCTCCCGAGTGGAAAGTCTTTCATTCGAAAAACGCGCTCAAGGGTGATGACGTCCAGGGAGTCTCGGTCCAGGGGAAAGACGTGTGGCTGGCCACAAAGGAGGCCGTTAACAAATACGATTTCGCCGACCAACAGGTCCTCATGTTCTACGAACCCCTGCTCCCCGCCTTCAAGATTCCCGACCTGTGGCACGTGTACCTTGCTTACGTACTCCCTACCGAAGACTGGGGAACGCTGGGCGTGGCCGTCAACTTCATCAACTTCGGCCTCAATACCTCAACCGACGAACAAGGAAGGGAACTGGCGCAATTCCGGTCGTGGGAGGGTGTGTTTGGGCTGTCGTACGGATTGCTGCTGGCTCGCGATCTTTCCGTGGGACTTAACATCAAGTATGTGTACAGCGCGCTTGCGCCGAACATCGGACCGGGCAATGAGGGCATCGGCACGACCTTCGCCATCGACGCGGGATTGCTCAAGAGGAACCTGTTCTTCAAGAACCTCGACTTCGGACTCAATCTGCAGAACATGGGTCCCTCCATTTACTACATTTCGCAGTCGGAATCCGATCCGATCCCGTTTACCATACGCCTCGGACTGGCCTACAAGCCGATACAGACGTCTTTCCTGGAGCTTCGTCTCCTTCTCGACGCCGAGCGCGAAATCGTGAAGAACTATTCCGACAAAGGGCCGGATCCTTTCTTTGTGGCAATCTGGACCGGAATGCTCGACGACAAATCCGATTATCCGACGCTCATTTCGAATTTGGAGGAAATAAATCTGCACGGTGGAATAGAGCTGTGGTATGCAAACATGCTGGCCCTTCGAGTCGGTCACTTGTACGATTACGTTGGAAAACGTTTCGAACTCACCCTGGGGCTGGGCATCAAGTACGCAAACATGAACTTTGACTGGTCGTTTATCCATTCGCCGGAAGGATTCATGCAGGGCATTGTCGCGGACGGAAGCAACGGTTCCCGCGACGGGCAATGGAGAGCGTCGTTTATTTTCAATTACTAACAGGGCGTCGAGCAACCCCGCGGCGGCGTCCTCTTCCCGCCGGGAACGTGCGTCAGGCGAAATCGCGATTCGCAATTGTTCGTACCTGTCTCCAGTTTGTCGACAAAGGCAAGTAACGGAATCAGCACAGTGACACCACACCGAATTTATCGGGCCATCGGGTCCCTTTGCGCCATTGCCGTGCTTGCGTCCGCACAGGCGGCGCTGGCCGCACCTCTTCCCGCGACCCTCGCAAGGCTCCTCCATCAATCGTCGAAAAAACATCTCGTGGAAACCGCGGCCAGCCATGGCGGATCCCTGCTTTTCAAGAAAGCAGCGGTCGGTCCGGACGTGATTCACGTTGTGGCGCTGCGGGTAGAGTTTAAGAGCGACACCAACCCGCTCACCACCGGCAACGGGCTTTTCGGCATGAGCGGTGATCAGCAGGAGCAGAATTATTACCATGCGGATACCGTTTATAAATACGACAACCTGCCGCACAATCTTTCGTATGTCAACAGCCAATTCCAATTTGTTAAGAAGTACTTCGCAACCGTGTCGCGCGGCAAACTGGATGTCGAATACACGGTCTTTCCCGCGGCCGACCTCGATGCGTATCAGGTGCCCAACGCTATGAGCGTTTATTCACCCGGCTACAAACCGAAAAACGAAACCTGGGACGATTACTACGAGCGCAAGACCGTGGGCCTTATGCGATTCGTGGCGGATGCGATCAAAAGCGCCGCCGACAGGAACGACGGAGTGTTTGCGTCGCTGAGCCAGCAGTCCGATGGAACCATTGTGGATTCCCTGGGCCGCAAGACCGTTTTCATGATCCTCCACGCCGGCGCCTCGTTTCTTACCGACGGCGGCACGCAGGGATCGGCAGGCGCCAATACGCCTTCCGACATGATCGACGCATTCATTTCCAAACAGTTTTTCGATTTCTTCAAGGATACCATAAAGCTGGACACTACGGGCGTCAAGGTGAACGGCGCGGGCGGTACGGGCATGGTTGTGGACGAGGCCATGATGTGCTCCGAGACGTCAAACCAGGACGGTCTCAACTTCGGCATTCACGGCATCATGGTGAACCAGATTGCCCGACAAATAGGAATTCCCGATCTGTTCTCCACATCAAGCGGCATGACCGCGGTGGGCGGGTTCTGCATCATGGACCCGTACGGATATTCCGCCGCGAGCGGGTTCATTCCACCCTGGCCTTCGGCCTGGGTGCGCGCGTTTATGGGGTGGGATTCACTCGTGACGGTCCGCGCGGGCGAGGCGGGCACTTACCGGCTCAAGGCGGTGAGCGCCGGCCAGAACGGCGAATCCACAATCCTCCAGGTGCCCATCAACAGCCACGAATATTACCTCATAGAGAACCGGCAACGGAACCTTTCGGAGAATCGCGAAGTGTTCAAATGGGACACCGGCAAGGGCGTGCGCGACACGATCGTGATTGACCCCTCTTTTTCCGTCAACCTCGATTCACGGCTGGTTACGGATTCGCTTTCCACCGACGATTCACACGTCATTACTTCGGCAAAAAACTACGACATAGGCATTCCCGCATCGGGCATTCTGGTATGGCATGTTGACGAAGACATCATTCGCGACAAGATCAACTACGACATGCTCAACGCCGATTCCAATTATAAAGCCGTGAAGCTCGAGGAAGCCGACGGGATTGCCGACCTCGGCATTCTCGGGCGGGACATCTTCTACAACCCGGTGTTCGATTTCGGCGGCGAAGAAGACGTATTCCCCCACCTCAAAACGGATACCACGGGCACCACCATTCTCGTGAACGGCATGGGGCCTTTTACGAGGCCGCCAACGGTGAGCAACGACGGCGGAAAGACCTATTTGTCAATAAAGTTCGGCGCGCAGGACACGGCAGGGAAACTGAGTGTGCAAGACACCGCAGGGAAAGTGAGCGAACAGTCGATCCTTTACAGCAGCCTTGTGCGCGATTTTTCGGACAGTGTCTTTACGGTGTCGGTGAAATGGGATTTTCTGGCGCAGGGCTGGCCCAAGCGGACTCTTCCCGAAAAACTGTTCGAGCCTGCCGTCTTCGGTGCCGGGGCATCCAAGAAAATTGCCGAGCTGTCGCAGAGCGGCAGACTGTACGTATGGCCATCCGGGACCGGATCCGTGCACCAGTCGAAGTCGGGGATCGTGCCCTACAGTAACTTGCGCGGTGCGGTCCAGGGCACGGCAACCACTGCCGTTCTCCACAGTGATACCGTTCTTTCGGATATTGTGACCTACGACTCGTTGCCGGGCGCATTCACCTTTCCCACGGTTATCAATGGCACGCTGGTGGTCCCCTCGCTCACCGGCAGGCTCTTCCTCGTTACCGGAACTTCCGATTCGTCAATATCCGTCGATACCACGCCCTCGTTTTCGTGGACGCCGTCCACCTATGTGTGCAACCTGCCGGGAAAATACTGGGCTCTGGGCAGCACCACGGGGGTGGTTTACATGGGAGATCCGGCGAATCTGTCGTCCCCGGCCGACTCGATTCGACTGGGCGGCAGCGCCGCCGTCTGCGCCGTCGCCGCGCTCCCACGGTTTCCCGACAGCCTCGTGTGCATCCAGTCGAACGATAGTCTTTCTCTTCTCCGGATCGGCTCGCAGACACGCCTGCTTTCGGTTCATATCGACAGCGGTCATGCGCCGTACTCGCTTGTCACAGGCGACATCAACAACGACAGCATGCCCGAGATCATCGTATGCGACAGCCGCAAGGGCCTGTGGGTATTCAAAACCGACCTCACTCCCGCGCTCGGGTGGAGCCGTTTTCCCAACCAGTGGGCATCCGCGCTCGATACTTCCAGCAGCCGGCTCTCGCTTCCTGTAAACCTTGCGCCGCCGTCGCTCGCCGACATCAACGGCGACGGATTCCTCGACATCATCGCGGGCGGAACGAGCGGCGTGTACGCGCTCAATTACAAAGGCGTGCCCATCTCCGGCTGGCCGGCAATTCTCGACAACCGCTTCTGGCGCGGTAACATCGCATGTTCCCCCGTCGTAACGAAATCCGCAAGCACGGGCACTCCGCTTGTTATTTACAGTTCGGCAACCGGCGAAAACAACACCTGGGAAATCGATTCGATCCGCGGCACGAACAAGGCCAGGGGCGAAATCTATTATGCGCGGTTCGACGGAACCCTGGACACCCTCAAGGGCGTCACCGCGGGGTTCATCGATTCTTCCTTGGTGTTTGGCGATTCCCTTGTGCTGCCCATTGTACTCCCGGGCGGGTTCGTGGATGCGCTGGACAAAACAGGAAAACGGCCTCTCTTTTCCATCGGCGCCAACCATCTCTACTCGAAATGGCCGCTTACCATGGGCGCACCTTCGGGAACTTCCCCGCTGCTCGACGACCTCGACAACAACGGTTCCATCAATCTCGTGGCAGCGGCAACCAACGGATGGGTTTACCGGTGGAGACTCGGCAGTGATATCATCGGAGATTCGATCCTGTGGCAGGAGACCGGGTACAACGGATCCCGCTGTTTTGCTTATCTTGGTCCGGTCGCCCGGGGTACGCTTGTTGAGTCCGCGCCGATCACTTTCTTCACCTATCCGAATCCGACAAACGGCAGCCAGTTCGTGGTGTTCAAGTACAAGTTTTCGGCCGTGGCGCAGAATGTCCGTCTCGACGTCTTTACCATGGCCGGATTGCACGTGCTCTCCAAGACAGGGCTTTCCGGCAGCTTTCCGGATTTCAACGAGCTTTCGCCGGTCTCGCTCAGCACTTTTGGACCGGGAGTATACCGCTGCAGACTCGAAGCCGTGGTCGGCGGCACCAAGTATGTCAATTACTGGAAAATGGCGGTTGTAAAGTGACCTCTTCCCCGGCCCGCACACGGCGATTTTGCAGATCCAGCCCCGCATTCCTTCCTCTTGCCGCCGCATTCCTTGCGCTCTGGTGCGGGATTTCTTCCGGTCAGGAAGACAACCTGAACTGGAACGCCTTCGGTACAAAGGTTTACACAATGGAATGCCCGCATTTCTCCATCACCTACACTCAGGGGCTGGAGCAGATTGCCCGTGAAGCAAGTCTGCAATTTGAACACCTCTACGGCATCTACGCAAAAACCTACGGACTGACGCTTCCGTCCAAGACCAAGGTGCTGGTAATCGACGGCGAAATCACCAATGGATTCGCGGACCCGTTTCATAATTTCATCACCATCTGGGTTCACGATTTCGACATCAACGAACGCGGCACCCACGACTGGCTCAAGGGCGTCATTTCGCACGAATACGCGCATATTCTGTCTATTACGTCAAGTTTCAAATTCGACCCGTCCGTCGAGTTCATCCAGTTCGGCTATTTTTCACATCCCAACGCGCCCAACCGCACCGAGGCGCTCCACGTGTTCCCCAACGACGTGCTGCCGCCATGGTTTTCCGAAGGCATCGCGCAGTTCGAGGACTCCAGATACGGAACCGACTCGTGGGACACGCACCGCGACATGATCCTGCGGAGCCTCACCGTGTCCGGGAATCTTCTCTCGTGGGACCGAATGTGCGAATTTGCCGGCACCGGGCAGGATTTTGAGAGGACCTACAACCATGGGTTTTCCATGATTCGCTACATAGCCGCCACGTACGGGTATGACAAGGTGGCTGCCATTCTGCACAACTGCGCGCATGTGTACCGCCTCGACTTCGACAAGTCCATAAAAGCAGTGCTCGGCATCAGCGGCCGCCAGTTGTACGCCGATTGGAAAAGCTCTCTGGACCGCACCTATAACGACCAGGTGCGCAAACTGGGAACGCAGGTCTACGGCAGGAAAATCAACAAAGACGGATACGACAACTACTGGCCCAAGTTCTCGCCGGACGAAAAGAAGATCTACTTTATCGGCAATGGTAAAGCCGACTATTCGTTTTATTCGAAAAGCCTGTATTCCTACAGCCTTGTCGACACTGTCAAGGAAGACAAGCGGATCAAGGAAGAGAAGGGCGTTTCCACCTTTTACTCCATTAATCCCGGCTCCGGCCTCATCGCGTACACCAGCATGAAATCGCCGAAATCGCTGATGCCTTCGAACCAGGGCGGCGACCGCGCCTTCGATGCCTTCATCGACACGCTGCCGCCCGAAAAGCCCAGGTTCGCGCCGTTCAAGCGCAAGACCGAGCGCCAGGTCACCAAGCGCCTGCGGGTGTTCGGCGCCGTGTTCTCTCCCTCCGGCGATAAACTTGCCTGCATCCGCCGTGAGATTGACAGATTCTACTTGTGCGTCATGGACACCAGCGGCAAGAACAGCGTCACCGTCTATCCGGATACGATGCAACGGGAACGCGCCACGTTTCTCAGATACATCTACAGCCTCGACTGGAGCTCCGACGGCAGGCACATCGCGGTAAGCTACATCGACACCGGGTACCGCAAAATAGGGATTTACGATACGCTCTCGCACCAATTTACACTTATGAAAAACGCCGGCCACGACGACCGCGATCCCCGGTACAGCGCCAACGGGAAGTCGCTCTATTTCTCGTCGGACCGCACCGGCATTTTCAACATCTACCGGATGAGCGTCGAAACGGGCGTCGTAGAGCGCATCACCAACGTGTCGGGCGGGGCATTTTCACCCGATGTGTCGAAAGACGAGAAACGCCTGGTGTGCGCGAATTACGACAAGGACGGTTACGGCATTTACCTCATAGACACGGTGCGCGCGCTCGACAGCCTGCGCCAGGACTCCGTGTTTGTTCCCGCCAACGTTGTGCCGGCCGCGAATATCGGCGCCGGAGCAGCCGGCGAAGCCAGGCCCTATTCGTACTTTCCGAATATGCTGATGGTGATCCCGACGTTCATAATGGAAGAAGCCGTTCCCAACGTGAATAACGTGTTTGTGGGACAAAAGGTCTTCAAGGCGGGCGCGCTTGCTTTTCTCGACGATCCGCTTTCCGCGATCGATATGGGCTCGCAATTGGGCGCATACCTGTTCCTGGAACCGGACAAGTTGTTCCAATTTATCGACTTGAACAAGGGCTTTTTCGGCAGGAAAGTCAATTACGACCTCGGCGTTTTCGGCACCACCAAGACGCTGCCTGTGGAACTTTCCTTCGATCTTGAGCAGCGGGGCATCACGCAAACCGACATCTACGACATTACAAACGACACCGTGGCCCTGTTGCAGCAGCTCAACTATCAGATCACGCTTCGGTACCTCAACCTGATGGCGTCGCACCCTCTTGCCGAAGGTATCAATCTTCACGCTATCGCAAGCTACAACTGGTATGAAGTGTATCTGATCCTGAGCGAGGTGGAAACCGAATTCTTCAATTACGACGACCTCACCTACGACCTGGCGCAGGGATACCGGGGCGGCCTGTTCCTGTCGCTCCTTTTGCCCGAGCACGACCAGCGTACGTTTATTTCGCCCCGCGGGCTTGCGGGCCGGCTGCAGTACAACTATTGGAACCAGTACTTGCTCAACGACAAGGGATTGACAGTTGAGAACGGCAAGATCACCGAGAACTACGACACCTACAAATACCACGAAGTCAGTCTCACGCTCAAGGGCGGCACATCGACGCCCTGGTACGACAAGAACGACCTGTACGCCGAAGTCCAGGCTGACGCCGTAGTGCCCAGTGAGGCGGTGAGCAACAAGGTGTTCGGCACGCATTACACCGAAAAAAGCCTGCCCTCCTACTACATGCCGATTCAGTGGATAAAGGGGTACACCTATTTCTTCCGCGACACGCTCAGGAACTCTGCGGGTCAGGACTCAATCATCTACGATACCGTGCTCGTTACCGGCAACGCGGTTCTATCGGCCGGGCTCTCCTACCGTTTTCCGCTATGGCCTTCAACGCAGATTGGCTGGAAATTCTGGTTCCTCAACATCGACCAGCTGTACGGGGCGGTAAATGTCGCGGCTGCCGCATCGTGGCAGAAACCTTCCGACATGCTCACCTACCGCAAGCAGGACTGGCTCTCGTCCGCGGGCGCGGAGATACGCCTCAAGGCAAAGTCGTTCGGCCTTCCCGTGGCGATGGACCTGCGCTACGACTACGGCTTCAACAGGCCTGCACCCCTGGGCGGCGACCATATCACCTTCACCCTCGGCTTCGATTTTGACAATTGGGAACTGATCGACCAGCCTGATTATTATGCCTGCATAGCGCGGCGGTAGGTGATTTCTCTACACTTTGGCGCTTAGTTCGAAAGCGTTCGGGCGCCGCCGCGGAGAGGCGGGGCGCCCGCTTTACTCACTGCTTCTCCAGCACCCGGACCATAATGATCCCCCCAACCGCCTTGAGCTTGGCCAGCGCGGTCTCGCTCATCACATTGTCGATGTCGATGATGTTGTAGGCCAGGTCGCCTTTGCTCTTGTTAAGCATGTCGGCGATGTTGATCTTTTCCGCGGCCAGAAGCGTGGTGATTTGTCCCACCATGTTGGGCACGTTCCTGTTTCCCACCAGGATGCGCGTCTTGCCGGACGGGTCCATTTCGCAATCCGGGAAATTCACCGAGTTCTTGATGTTGCCGTATTCGAGGAAATTCCGTACCTGGTTTACGGCCATGATGGCGCAGTTGTCCTCGGCCTCGGGGGTGGATGCGCCGAGGTGCGGAACCGGAATCACATTGTCGATGGCGAGCAGGTCGTCGTCGGGGAAATCGGTGACGTAGGATGCCACGATGCCGTCCTTGATCGCCGCCTTGAGATCTTCGTTCTTCACCAGCCCGCCGCGCGCGAAATTGAGGATGCGCACACCCTTTTTCATGAGCGCGAATTTGTCTTTGTTAAGCATGCTCTTGGTCTTGTCGTTGAGCGGCACGTGCAGGGATATGTAGTCGGATTTGGAAAGCAGACTGTCGAGCGACAGCGCGCGCTTTACTGTGCGCGACAGTTCCCAGGCCGCCTCAACGGAAATAATCGGGTCGTACCCGGTAACCTCCATGCCGAGCGCGATGGCGTCGTTGGCCACCTTCACGCCGATCGCCCCCAGGCCGATTACGCCAAGGCGTTTACCCTTGATTTCCGGCCCTTCGAAATTCGTCTTGCCCTTTTCTATGAGCTTGGGAACCTCGTCGCCTTTTCCCGCCAGCGTTTTTGCCCACGCGATCCCCTGCACCACCTTGCGCGACGAAATGAGCAGCGCCGCGATAACCAGCTCCTTGACGCTGTTGGCGTTGGCCCCGGGCGTGTTCATCACCACAATGCCTTTTTCCGAGCATTTTTCTATGGGGATATTATTGACCCCGGCGCCTGCACGCGCTATGGCCTTGAGCGTAGGCGCGAACTGGGTTTCATGCATATCGGCGCTTCGGACCAGCACCGCGTCGGGGTTCATGATCTCAGACGCAATTTCGTAGCTGTCCCGGGAAAAGTTCTCAAGGCCTACCGTGGAAATTTTGTTGAGCGTTTGTATTTTGAACATGGGCTGTTTCCCTCCAGGTTTTAGAAATTAGAAAGGATTCACCACGGAGGCACAGAGGACACAGAGAAAAGAATGCGGAGAAGCTCATTGCTTTGGAATTCCTCTGTACTCTCCGTGTCTCCGTGGTTGAGATTCTTCTTTACTTGTTAGAACCTTCGAACTTCTTCAGGAAATCGACAAGCTTTTTGACGCCCTCCATGGGCATCGCGTTATAGATGCTCGCGCGCAGCCCGCCGACGCTTCTGTGGCCCTTGAGCTGCACCAGCCCGTTCTGCTTGGCTTCCTTGAGGCATTTTTCGGTAAGCTCGTCTGTGGGAAGCGTAAACGGCACGTTCATGATGGACCGGTCTTCCTTTGCCGCAGTGCCCTTGAAAAGGTTGGACCCGTCGATAAAATCGTACAGAAATTTTGCCTTTTCCTTGTTGATTTTCTCCATTGCCGGCACGCCGCCCATTTCCAGCATCCATTCGAAAACCAGTTTCGAAATGTAAATGCCATAGGTGGGCGGCGTGTTGTACAGCGATTTCTCCTTTGCATGCGTTTCGTAATTGAGCATGGTGGGACAGATGGGCAGCGCCTTCCCGATAAGATCATCCCTGATGATTACCACGGTAACGCCTGCAGGCCCGATGTTCTTCTGCGCGCCCGCGTAAATGAGTCCGAACTTCGTCACGTCAATCGCTTCAGAGAGAATATTGGACGACATGTCGGCAACGAGCGGCACAACGCCGGTGTCGGGAAGCACATTGTACTTTGTTCCCTCAATGGTATTGTTCGTGGTGATGTGCACATAACTTGCCGCAGCGTCGAATTTCTCCTTTGCAACCTTGGGGATGTAGGAAAAATTCTTGTCTTCCGATGTAGCAACCACGTTGGCGGTCCCGTAACGCTTAGTTTCGGAAATCGCCTTTTTGGACCATGTCCCGGTGTTGATGAAATCGGCCTTGCCGCTTTTGGAAATCAGATTAAGCGGGACCATGGCAAACTGTGTGGAAGCGCCGCCCTGGAGAAACAGGATCTTGTAGTTTGCCGGAACATCCATGAGCTTGCGCAAATGCGCCTCGGCGCCATCGATGATGGCTTCGTAATCCTTGGATCTGTGGCTCATTTCCATCACCGACATTCCGCTTCCGTTGCAATCGAGCATTTCGGCAGCGGCTTTTTTGAGCACCGGCTCAGGCAACACTGCCGGACCGGCCGAAAAGTTATACACGCGGGCCATTCAAGCCTCCTTTTGTGAGTGTGTATTGAAATGCAGTTATTAGAAAAGTGTTTGTCATGGTTGATAATGGGTCCCTAAAGATCCTCGCGCGTTGTCAAACCACCTGATCGGCCGGTTTTTCACGAAACGCAAGCAACGTCGACAAGATCATGCATTCCCCGAGCAAGTCGAGGTTGCGGATCATCACGTTGTTCTTCGCCTTGATTGCAACGGGAGAAAAATTGATAATTCCCCGGATGCCGCCGTCGATAAGCCGATCGGCAGTCTCCTGCGCGGCCCGGGCCGGCACTGCAATCAATCCGATTTCGATCCCTTTCTTTTTCACAACCTCGGTGATTTCGTGCGCAGGGAACAACTCCACCGGCGTGGTAATGGTTTCGAGCTTGTTTATGTTGGAATCAAATCCGGCAATCACGGAAAAACCATTCTCATTGAGATCGTCGTAATTGAGGATGGCGGTGCCGAGTCTGCCAAGCCCCACCACGCATGTTCTTCTCTTTCTGTCAAGGCCAAGATTGCCACAGATATGGTCCTTGAGCTTGAGCACCTCATACCCGCCGCCGAAGTTGCCCACTTCGCCGAGATAGCTCACGTCTTTTCTGATGCTGTCCGGCTTGAACCCGAGAATCTTGCCCAACTCCGACGACGAGACGGACTTCACATTCTCCCGCTCCAACTGCTCAAGAAGATGGTAAATGGCGAGCAGCCTGGTGAGCGACGGATTAGGAATTTTTGTCTTGATTTGATGTGCCATATTTCTATTTGCCGATTATTGCTGTGATTGTCTTCACTTAATATACAGTTCCGACCCGGCAAAGTCAACGAATATTTTCACAAAGATTTGCTATTTTTGATGACAAACGAGCATTTAAAAGTATGAACATTTCTTTATTTCGTGTATTTTCAACATATTACATATAGTGATATATTTCACCGTCTAAGTTCATACTCACAACAATTGTCCCCAATTGGAGCATCATTGTCGTGGAAACGATAGAAGCCGGCGATTGACAGTCGACAGGTACCCACTCGTATTCTCCATGTGGCTGCGAGCGGATAGGAAAACCTGTGCAGCATGTCTGTGGTCGCCAATCAGGACAGCTGGCGCGTGCCAAGGCAATTCCGATTCCTGCGCAGGATCGCCCACAACGCGGTTTTCGCCGATTTCGTGCTTGAGGGCGATTTCCTGTATAATGGCAAGAGCCAGGGCGGCGTCTTGATTCGCGGCTCCGCCGAGGCCTGGATTCCCTGGCTTCACGGATACAAAATGGACATCGACGCGGACATGCCCGGCACAGGCCACATCCATTTTCCCTACCGGCCCCAACCGAATCCCGGCGTGGTACAATTTCCGGTTGGTGTTTGGCAGCACTTCGCAATCCGCGCGACAGGCCAGGATGTGTCCGTAAAACTCAACGGCAAAGAGGTGATACGGTTCCGGGACGACCACTACCGGTACGGATGCATGTGCCTCGAAGGAGAAAAAGGCGGGTTGCGCTACCGGAACCTGCGGGTTCAGCCGCTTGACAAGGGTGCTCCGCCGGGCCGACGTTCTCCCTATACCGAATTCTTTGATTCTGCCGCGCCGCCGGTGTGGCAAACGAGCGGCAAGGTATCTTTCTCAAACGGAATGATTGACCTGGACGGAAACGCCACGCAGGCCTCGGTCCGGTTTGCCCGCATGGCAAGCCCAGATGCGATCGAGCTCGACGTGTGGTGCAAGCGCCGCAGCGGTTCCGCCGCGCCCTACCGGATCGGCTTCCTTTCCGACAGTGCATCAACCGGCCCATGCTTTACGTGCAGGAATAACCGCGTGCTCTCATGCGGTACGGGCCAGTGCACGTCGCAGTTTCCCATGTTCATGGAGACCACATGCCCGGAATGCTGGCGGTTCGAATTGACCGGGAAGAGAATCGACGCGTACAGATTCGGCGAAAAAGTAATGTCGTGCATCGATTCGATTCCGAAAGGAGCCGGCCTCTGTGTTCTCGCCGATTCCTGTGAATTATTGGTGAGAGGAGCGAGGATCAAAAGCGTGGTGCCCTTGTCAAAAAGATGACGAAAGTTAATTCGTGCAAAGGGCATCCGCGTTCTTGTGGCGACCCGTCGCCCCATTTCACCACCTCCATCGGAAATGCCCGCCATCACAGGATGTCACAAATTCCCCTCCCATCTTTCCCTTGCCCGCCTCCCTAATCTCACCTATTTTATTTGCAGGCATCACTGCAAAAATCCTCGCCGTCTCAATTCACATCACGGAAAGGCCCTGCAATGTCGATCCGTTTTCACGTCTTCCTCCTTGTTGCCGCCGTCACTCTGCTCTCCTCCTGCAATAAAACAAACGCCATCCGCATCGGCGTTAATGCCGAACTCACGGGGTCCGTACCGGTCGTTGGCAAATCGTGCGTGAACGCGGCGAAAATGGCGGTTGACGAAGTAAATGCCGCGGGCGGCCTCATGGTATCGGGAAAAGCCAAGCCCGTGGAGCTGCTCGTTGAAGACAACGAAGACAAGGCCGAATCAAGCGCGGCAATCTCCCAGAAATTCGTGAGCCGCCGCGTGCTCGCCATGATAGGCCCCAACGCCAGCAGAAACGCGGTCCCTGCGGCTGTAGTGGCGGAAAGCAACAAGCTGCTCATGATTTCGCCCTGGGCGACAAACCCGAAGCTCACCGAAAACCGCGCGCACGTGTTCCGGGCGTGCTTTACCGACGATTTCCAGGGCGTCGTCGTGGCGGCCTTTATTTACAGGAAACTTGCATTCAAAAAGGCCGCGGTATTGTTCGATGAAGCCTCGGAGTACAACAAGGGAATCGCCGAGGTATTCAAGGCTGAGTTCGCCCGGATCGGCGGACAGGTGATCGCATTCGAATCGTACTCCACGGGCGATAAGGATTTTAGCGCGCAACTGTCCAAAATCAAGTCTTCCGGCGCCAATGTTCTGTTTCTCCCCAACTACTACAACGAGGTCCCGCTGCAGATCCAGCAGGCGCGCCGGCAGGGATTCGCCGGCGCCATAGTGGGCAGCGATTCGTGGGGTTCGGAAGAGATTCTCAAACTCGGCAAAGGCTTCATGGAAGGGCTGTATTTCACCACGCATTACGCGCCCGACATGGCCACAGACAAGGCGACGAAGTTCATAGCCGGCTACCAGGCGAAATACGGAGCAAAGCCCGACGACGTTGCCGCGCTCACCTACGACGCGTTCGGCCTGCTTTTTGAAAGCGTCAGGGCGGCCCGTTCCGACGATCCGGTGAGAGTCCTTGCACGGCTTGCAAGCCTGAGCGAGTTTGCCGGCGTTACCGGCACCATGAAGTTCACGCCCGGTTCCGGTTCTCCTTTGAAAAGCGCAGTCGTGATACAGATCAAAGACAATTCGTTCCATTATTTTGATTCGATAGAGCCGATGAAATGATTTTCCACCAAGCCCTCAACGCCCCCAGCTCGGCAGCATCTACGCCCTTATCGCGCTCGGCTACACCATGGTATACGGCGTCTTGAGGCTTATCAATTTCGCGCATGGCGATATCTTTATGATCGGCTCGTATACGGCGCTGTTTCTCGCTTCGTATTTTCATGCCCCGTTTGCCGTGGTCGTGCCGCTTACCTTTGCCGCAATCGCGCTGCTCGGGGTTTGCATAGAGCGGCTCGCCTACCGGCCCTTGCGAAGCGCGCCCCGCGTTTCGGCGGTTATCACCGCGCTCGCCATCGGTCTGTTTCTCGAAACCATCACCCTTGCCGTGGCAGGACCGGAGCCCCGAAAGTTTCCGGCGCTCGTGGGCGACCACGAGATCTCATTCGGCGGCGTCGGGGCTTCGAACGTCCAGGTCCTGATCATCGGTGCATCGGTGGTACTCATGGCAGCGCTCGAACTGTTCGTAGCAAAAACGCGCACGGGCATGGCGATGCGCGCGTTGTCGTGGGACGCCATTACCGCCCCGCTGCTCGGCATCAACATCGACGCAATCGTCTCATTTACTTTTGCAATCGGCACCGGTCTGGCCGCCATTGCGGGAATCTTTGTGGGGCTTGCCTATCCGGTGATCGATCCGTACATGGGAATCGTGGTGGGCTGGAAGGCGTTTGTCTCCGCGGTCATCGGCGGCATCGGCAGCATCAAGGGTGCGGTTGCGGGCGGGTTTATTCTCGGGATCGTTGAGATTATTTCCGCAGCGTTCCTTCCTTCGTCGTACAAAGACATGATCGTCTTTGGCCTGCTCCTCGTTATCCTGCTTTTCCGCCCCGCCGGGCTTTTCGGCGTGCCGGTCAACAAGAAGGTATAGGCATGGCGAAAAGGCACATTCCCCTGATTCTTTTCGCCGCCGGCCTAACCACATGCCTCGCCCTGGACCTTACCGGCGGGCTGGACCCCTATGTTGCGCAGATCGTCATATACATCGGCATCAACATCATTCTCACTGTAAGCCTCAATCTTGTCAACGGCTACATGGGCGAATTTTCGGTAGGGCATGCCGGGTTCATGGCAGTGGGAGCGTATGCCGCCGCATATGCTTCGGTGAATCTGCTGCCACACAGCGCTTGGTTCTTCCCCCTTGCGCTGGCCACGGGCGGGATCTGCGCCGGGCTGCTCGGCCTTCTGGTCGCCATTCCCGCGTTTCGCGCCCGCGACGACTACCTGGCGATAATCACCCTTGCGCTGCTCATGATCGTAAAGAGTGCATTCGACAATCTGCCCTGGTTCGGCGGACCTCAGGGCTTTTACGGCATCGAGAAATACACCAACCTTTCGTGGGTGTTTGTCTGGACCGTGCTTTCGGTTGCGGCGATCCGAAATATCGTGTACAGCAGGTTCGGCAGGGCCATCATCGCGATCCGCGACGACGAAATCGCCGCTACCCTTGTGTCGGTTGACACCAGGCACACCAAGATCCTTGCGTTTGTCACATCGTCGTTTTTTGCCGGAATTGCGGGCGGGCTTTTCGCGCATGTCATCCAATTCATCAACCCGCGCACGTTCTCTCTTGTTAAATCAACCGACATCCTGCTCATGCTGTATCTCGGCGGCGGGGGTTCCCTTGCCGGGTCTATAGTGGGCGCAACCATCTGGACGCTTGCGATTGAATTTCTCCGGTTCCTCGGCATATGGCGGTTCGTTGTGGCGCCCGTGGCGCTTATCGTGCTCATGATTTACCGTCCCAGGGGCATCATGGGCGGTCGGGAATTGCCCTGGCTCGTGCCCAGGGACTACAGGAAGGAATAGCAGCCGTGCCGCTCCTGCAGGTAAATAACCTTTCGCACTCGTTTGGCGGGCTCAGGGCCGTGTCGTCGTTCTCCCTCACAGTCGACCACGACATGGTGTGGGGAATCATCGGGCCAAACGGCGCGGGCAAAACCACGGTGTTCAACCTCGTGACCGGTGTTTACAAGCCGGACAGCGGGAGTGTGCTGGTAAACGGCGAGAACATCGAAGGCCTTCCCTCCAACCGGATCGTTGCAAAAGGGATCAGCCGCACTTTTCAGAATATACGCCTCTTCAAGTCCATGACCGTTCTGGACAACATACGAACAGGCGCCTATTGCAGGCTTGGGTATTCACCTGCGGCCGCGATCATGCGAACGCCGTCGTTTTTGCGGGCCGAACGCGACGCAACCGAACGTGGGCGCGCCTTGCTTTCGGAATTCGGCCTTGGCGACCGCGAAAACCACATCGCATCCTCCCTGCCATACGGCATGCAACGGAAGGTGGAGCTTGCGCGCGCGCTGGTGAGCACGCCGTGCGTGCTGCTTCTGGACGAGCCCGGCGCGGGCATGAACCCTTCGGAGCTCGACGGACTCGCCGACCTCATCCTGCGCATCAAACGGGAATACGGGGTTGCCGTTGTCCTCATCGAGCACCGGATGCGGCTCGTGATGAGGTTATGCGACCGTGTAAAGGTGCTCAATTTCGGCGAAACCATATTCGAGGGAAAGCCGCAGGATCTGGCGGCAAACGCAACCGTGGTAAAGGCCTATTTCGGAGAAGCGGATGAACCTGCTGCACGTTGACAATATCGTTGCCGGCTACGGCCCGCTCACCATCCTTCACGGCGTGTCGCTGGCCGTGGACGAAGGGGAAATCGTCTGCGTTCTCGGAGCAAACGGCGCCGGGAAATCCACCCTGCTGCGCGCCGTATCGCGATTGATCCCCCTGGCGGCCGGGACGATCTCTTTCCGCGGAAAAAGTTTGGCTCGCGTGCGACCGCACCAGGCTGCGGCAATGGGCATTTCACATGTGCCGGAAGGCAGGGGTATCTTCGGCAACCTCACGGTGGCCGAGAATCTCACCCTGGCTACGTTTGCGAGCCATACGTCCGGCGCGCCCCGCGTCTCAAAGGTGTACGAAACGTTCCCCGTACTCGGCCAGAGACGCGGCCAGCTCGCCTCCACCCTGTCCGGCGGGGAACAGCAGATGCTCGCCATCGGTCGCGCCATTGTTTCGGACGGAGACCTGTTTGTTCTCGACGAACCGTCAATGGGGCTGTCGCCCTTGTTTGTCAAGAGCGTATTTTCCATCATCAGCGAGATCAACAAGCAAGGAAAAACCGTCCTGGTTGTCGAACAGAATGCAACGATGGCGCTTTCGCATTCGCACAGGGCCTATGTGCTGGAGAACGGGAAGATCGTGGCAGAGGGGACCAGCAGAGAGATTGCCAGGGATGAAAGGATAAAGAAAGCATATCTGGGATGACTCGCGACTGTACGGCGGGTAAATCAAGTTTTGATCAATATTGGAGGCGCTGCTCGAAAGATAAGATGGCCTCGATTATTCAATAAAGAATAAGAGTGGAAATAGAATTCTGGAAGGGCCTCGCCGGCCCTTAGACCCGGCAAGGAAAATGCTCACAATAGCAACCCCCGCGGCGAAACGCCCCCTCTCTTGAAAGTGTGAAATGCCTGGATGCGCCGTGTTCTTTTCCAAATGCCAGATACCAGGCCAGGCTGCGAGGTTACCAAATTTGGATTTCTATTCAGGACTTGTTGGTGGTAGAGGTTGAAGTCGAAATTGCACTTGTTTGAAATAATGTTTTCTTGCAGAAAACACTATTGGATCCGGCGACTTGTACGATTGATCTGGGAATGCTATATTTTTTGATGAACACAACAAGCTATGCTTGTGGGTGCCTCTCCCCACGCTAGTTTGCCGGATGTGTAACAATATTCCGGTTTTTCACCCGATAAGGACCAAACTCATGAAAGCTGCAATTATGCTCTTGCTGTTTGTCACGGTGTCGTTTTCCCAAACTACGAGCTACAGCGTTCTCGATCAATATTTCGGAGATCTTCTTTATCCCGGGAAAGACCAGAATCTCGTTTCCGATCGTGTCAATTATCCAGGGTTGGAACGTGATTCGACAACGTCTGTTGACTTGGGATTTTTCAATCAAACCTTTTCACCCCCATCGTGGAATGATTTGTATGCGTGGGGTGAAACCAAAATTGCTTCCGTGGAAGCGGGAATGTGGTTGGGGAATCTGGATGACAGATATTCTCAATATGCTGTGATTGGATCAAGTTCCAGCTACAGATACCTTAGCGGAGGTTGCGCCTTTTGGCTTTTTCCCATAAAGGAAACTGCATTTAAAGGTATTTCACTAACAATGAACGGTTTGTCCTCCGGTTCATTGAGCAGCAGCAATCTTGTAGAAGGTTATTACAGCCATATGGAAACCTCTAGGGACTCTAGCAACGGCTTTAGCGCTGCAGCAACATCAATGTTTCGGCTGTGCCGAGATCTGAATTTCCGCCTTTCTGCTTCAGGTGCTTACGACAAGTATTCCTACCGTTACCGTGAAGTCAACGTCAATTCAGAACCTGCCTATGTGTATGGCATTGAATCCGCGACTACGGACAGCAATTCAGAAAATCTTGGCGTTACGGCCGGATTGGTAGACAGCAAGGATCGCCAAATAAATGTGGGCTGTTCGCTATCTACCCTTAATTTAATTAGGTCAGGATACTTCGCTGCTGATGACCAGTATGATTTCTCTCAAGGTTCCGGTGACCTGTTGACGTTTGTAAACATGTCAATGGGAAAACAATTTACCTATATGAGGCATCACCTTTACGTTGGATTATATGGAGCTGTGGTAATGGACTTACCGTTTACCACGAATTCCCAGGCGTCATTCTCAGACTTCTCGAGAAAATTGCGTTCAGGCAATCGCGCAGCGTATGGACAAGTCCGCTCTCCTGTAGTTCTGGAATGTAATCTTTTCAACTCCACCGTTTATGCTCTCGCCAGAATTGCTCCAGAAATCGATGGTACATATTACAATATTACGGGAATAAGTACCAGTAAATCCGTGAACTTTTCTGTAGGTGAGGTTTCCTTAGGTCTACGGGGAAAAATTGGGGATCGCATCGAATTCGCCCTTATGCCAACGCTGCATTCTGACATTTTCTGCGCCGGACTGGAAATCAAATATCTGTTGGGGAGAGGTACAACATTGTCCAAGAAGTAATACGAAATTCACCATGATGACAACGGCTGATTGGCACGATCATCCAAACACGTCTCGAATCCTTCGTTCTAACCCCTCTGCCCAGCTCCCAAACTCTATGCCCATCCGTACATCCGAACAAGGCTTGCTGCATAGTGGTCCAGATGCACGGTGGACGGCAAGCCCATGATATAATGGCAACCTTTGCAAATGGGATTAGCGTCTCGATCTCCCCGGGCGTGCAGCGCCCGCAACCGGTCTAATTCTTCCCCGTTCCAGATCTCCTCCACGTTGGCGGCCTCCGCGTTCCCGTAGCTTTTGTCCATGGCCCAGTCCACGCAGCATGCCGAGACGCTGCCGTTGAAATTAATGGCAAGCCTGCAAAATGGCTCGGGGCATATTTTCCTTTCGCGCAATTTTGTGCGGCCGTCCATGCCCCTGGTAACGGAATGGCCGAGTAGAAAGTCGCTTCCCTGAGTTCCTGACCATCCCATGAGGTTGTCGATGTTGAGAAAATCCGAAATGGAAGCAAAATCCTTCCGGAACCTGCGCTGCCCACGAGAGGACATCAAGTTCCCGATTGCCTTTACATGAACGAATAGCGAAGCCTTCCTCGCGACTTTCTCATGGTAGAGGAAGGCGCAGTGCTCCTTTACGATCCAATAATTGTCGTCGAGAGGAACCGATATACGGATGTAGTCCAGGCCGGCGTCAATGAGTTGCACAACCCGATTCGCGTTCAGAAGAATCCCGTTTGTGGTAGTGGAAACCCGATCGGCAACTTCTCCGGCTTTCGCATAACCGATCATGGATGCCAGCATGTCGTTGAGCAGCGGCTCACCGTCTTTGTACAAATTCAACGTTTGAAGCCTTCTGCCATGACGTCGTGTCATTGCCGCCAAGTCGTCGACGATCTTTTGAAACAGCTCCATACGCATTTTCCCTTTGGGCCGGTCTTGTATCTTTGGCAAACGACTGTTGCCCGTAGGGCAAAAGGAGCAGCGCGAATTGCACGTGTTGCAGGGGTCTATGTTGACCGTCCATGGCACAGAGAGGGGCAGATCGTGGAAAAGCGATTGCACAGGCCGTGGCACACAAGAGCGGATCTTCGACCGCAGACGCGGGCTTGCCCTGGAATACAAAGGCCGGACCAGCCTGTAGAACCGGTAGTAGAGGTTCTGCGCGAAATTAAAGAGAGTTGGAATCGGATTTTGGATAGTCACAGATTTTGCTTTGCCAACCCAAAGGAAGAACGGCACCTCTTATTGAGGGGCACAGCCGGAGAAGACAAACTGCGTTTGTCAATTGTGCTGCGTTGTGAGTGCCTTACAGCGAACGACCGCCCGCCGAACACAGCCAGGCCTTCTTCGAGGAAGAATATAGCTATTCCCGCCTCCAGTTGTCAAATCAGAGAATGCAGATCTGGTGAACTTGCAATTACCGGCAAACAACCCACCATTTCAGGCTGTACACCGCTGCGTCAGCATGATATCATAGAGAGGGAGCAACCCCACAATCCGAACAAAGGGCAGTGCACCATGACGAATAGGGCACGCATCCCTTTACCCCGCAATCGCCGCACACGGCTGCTGCTGATGCCCATTATTGCCGTGCTGCTTCCGGCTTCCCCGTTCGCCGCCATGTACTATGTCGCAAGCAGCGGCAGCGATCAGGGTGACGGCAAAAGCCCGGCAAGTGCGCTTGCCACGCTCCATGGGGCAGCCGCCAAGCTTAAATCCGGCGATACGCTGCTGCTCAACCGTGGCGATGTGTTCAGAGATTCTCTCAACCTTTCGTCGCTTTCCAATCCCGTGATCCAGGCATACGGCGGCGCGGGCCTGGCCCGGCCCGTGATAAGCGGCGGCATCGCGATTTCGCAATGGACGGCATACAAGGGCGGCATCTGGGCCGCGTCCTGCCCCGTGAAGATCGAAAACCTGTATGCCGACGATTCCCTCATGACAATAGCGCGCTATCCGGACACGGGCTGGCTGCGCATCGACACCATGACGGAAAACGCCGATGGTTCCGGCACGGTAATCACCTGCGCCGCGCTGGCAAAAAGCCCGCGCAGCGCGGCGAATTACTGGACACACGCGCAGATCCGGTGGCGGCGGTGGAGCTGGTGGTACGAAACGCGCCAAATTTCCTCATCGGACGCGACTGGAAGAATCACCCTTTTGGGCTCCAGCATCATTCACATCATGGGAACCAAAGGCTGGGGATTCTTTGTCGACAACAAATTCGAGGAGCTGGATGCGCCTGGCGAATGGTACTTCGACAGCGCCGCCGGGAAAGTCTATTTCTACCCGCCGGCCGGAAAAGATCCCAACACAATGTTTGTAGAAGGCTCGTGCGTCGCCTCGGGGCTGGTATTGACAGGTGGCACCGTAGACAACATATGCTTCCGTCATCAGGCGCTTCGCGGCATTGAGATCTCCCGCACGAGCACCGTCACGAACTGCCTTTTCCGCGGCATAGGCGGCGACGGCGGCGGCTCCGCCCTGCAGGCGTCGTGGGACATTGCGAATTCCCGCATCTTTGGAAACAGGTTCGAAAACAATCTCAACACCGGGATTTCCTGGTACGAAAACTCGGGCCGTCTGGGCACCACCCACATCGAGCAGGACACGCTTCTCTCCACGGGTTGTGTGCCGGGATACGGCGGCAGCGGCACCTGGCACGCGGTTGGGATTCTCGTGCACTTGAGCAAGAACGTGCAGGTGCAGAACAACTACGTCGACAAAACAGGATACGCCGGAATATTGCTCGGCAGCGACAGCAATTATGTGCAGTATAATATCATCAAGAATGCAATGTTTACTCTTAACGACGGTGGCGCGATTTACACCGACTGCGGCCACAGCTTTATCCGCAACAATATAATCTACGACACCAAAGGCAATCTCGCGTCGTCGGGTCCGTGGTATCCGTTGGGTCAGGGCATCTGGCTGGAGTTCCTGGGCGATTTTCGCGGGAGCGTTGTCGAGAATAACACCGTGGTGCGAAGCGGGTGCAACGGCATTTACCTGCCCAACAACTTCGCCGATACCGTGCGCAACAACGTACTGTTTGACAATTCGGTATGCCAACTTGACCTCGACGGTCAATTGACCAACAGCAGTACCGGGCGCACCCAGAACCTGCCGCAGGCCAATGTGATCGGCGGCAACGTGTGCTATTCGACCTCGCGGCAGCAGGAAGCCCTGACATTCCGGCCCGAATACGACTACGGCACCATGGCAGGCAATTACTTTTGCAACTCCTACACCGACTCCGTGGTCTCGGGATATGGCACCGGCAACAACTACTACACCATATACGATTATGCACTTTCGCGCTGGCAGCAGCTGTATGCCTGGGCGGACAAAACGGCAAAGACCGACCCTTTCAAACGTCCTCGCGGCCTGGCCGATGCAAACCCGTTTGGAAAAGGCGAAATCTTCATCAACGAGTCACCGGCGCAAGAGATCGTCTCGCTGGGCAACGCTTTGTATAAAGACCTTGACGGCGCCGGCGTGACGGGATCGATAAACCTTCCTGCGTTTTCGTCACGCGTTCTTGTCCGATGCGATAGCACGAGCAACGTGAAAAATACCGCGGCAGGGCCGCAGGAAGGCGGGCTCACAATCCTGTCCGCAACGCCGACCCGGCTCCAGTACCGTCTCGGCAGCCGGGCGCGATTTTCGCTCAGTGTCTTTGATCCGTCGGGCCGGCAGGTGGCGGCTGCACAACGTCCGGTGCAGCCGGCAGGGATATATTCGATCACTCTTGGACGGGCAGGAACCGCGCTGCCGCGCGGTGTATATTACTACGTAGTCACGGAAAACGCCCGGGAAACCGGTTCGAGGCACTCGGGCACGTTCGTGGTGATGCGATAGCGCGGCGATACCTTCGCGTGCGCAGCCGATTTCATCTTTACACATAACACAGGACCTATCCATCATGGAATACAGAAAAATCACCTCCGCAAACGATTGGCGCGAGCTCTGGCTCGGAAAATTCCTTGCCGAACTCAAGAACCGGAACCTCTCCCCCGAAGAAACCGCCGCCTATCGCACGGTGCTTTCGGACTATCTTACGGCGTACGAAGGAAATCCCCGTGAAATCGACGTCAAGAAGATGCGGCAATTCGTTGTCAAACGAAAAAAGGCCGTCATCGCTCCGCTTGTCGTATTCTATGAGTCGGTGGCGCGCTCGGAAAAACACGTGGAACTTCTGGGACAGCTTGCCGCGCCGAAGCCGAAGGCTGCTTCGAAGAAATCCTGAGCCCATGAACTCCTTTCCCAATTTCCGCGACCTCGGGGGCCGTGCCGCATGCGACGGAAAAAAGATCAAGTCCGGTCTTATCTACCGCTCCGGCCAGGTCGGGAAATTGACAAAAGGTGAACTGGCGACGCTTCTTTCACACGGCATACGCACCGTGCTCGACCTGCGGTCGGCGCGGGAATCGTTGGAACATTTGCCCGCAGGCGGGGCAACCATTGTGGGTCTACCCATTGAGCTCGAGGACAAATACCAAAAACGCGTGAGACCGCTGTTGTACCGGAGGCACGGCGGGCGCGCCGTGGAAGACATGGTTGCGTCGCTGTATGCCGAACTCGTTACCGATCAGCGCCACACCGTGCGCCGGTTGTTCGAGATCCTGGCGTCCCAAGACCGCTACCCGCTGCTCGTTCATTGCCGCGCAGGCCAGGATCGCACGGGATTCGTGAGCGCCGTCGTGCTCCTGTCGCTTGGGGTAGACAAAAAGGATATCGTCGCAGATTACCTTCTGTCCATCGGCTACTCCGTTCCCAAGGTGCGCATCATGGCGATTGTCGTCCGGGCCCTGACCCTGGGCTTTTTGTCAACAGACACTTTCAAAGCCGCATTTACCGCGCATGAGCGTTACGTGCGGGCGATATTCGGGGAAATAGAAAGTAAATTCAGGACTATCGAAGGGTATCTTGATTCCTGCGGCGTATCGTGTGAAAGCATGCGCCGGTTCAGGGAGATCGTTCTTGCCTAGCCATAACCGTGCCAGGGGACCCGCCGTCATTTTGTGCTGCATGTATAAGCGAGAGAGAGAAGCCTGCGGCGTTTTCTTGAAAAGAGACCACGCCCTAGGGGCGTGGTTCTTTACTGGGGCCGATGCTTTGCTGGCCCTGTTTCTTTGCGCCGCTTTTGCGGCAGGCGAGCCCGACTCACTCTCCCGATCTTTAGCCGACACCATCTCGAAATCCGCGCCGGCCGCCCGCTGGGACAGCGCAGCTTCGCTCGACAAAATGGTCGTTACCGGCACGCGAACACAGCGGTCGATAAAGGACAATCCCGGCACGGTGTTTGTGGTGTCGCGCGAGCAGATAGCATCGTCGCCGGCGAACAACGTGAGCGACATTCTGCTGTACCAACCCGGCCTCATTGTCCAGCGATCGGTAGGCATGGGCGAAGGCGTGCCCACCAACATCAACCTGCGTGGCGTACCGCCTGCAACCGCGGCTTCACGAACGCTCATCCTGGTTGATGGGATACCGACGAACGCTGTCGGCACGCCGTTTCTCATCCTCAACGAAATTCCCATGGAGTCAATAGATCGGGTGGAAATTGTGGAGGGACCGTATTCTGGCCTTTACGGCCCCAACGCGCTGGGCGGCGTTGTCAATATCATAACCAGGAACCCGGCACCCGGCTGGCACGGCGCCGTTTCCGGCGGAGGGTTTCCAGGGTTTTATGATGTTGACGGCGAGGGAAGCATGTCGCTGGGGAGATTCTCTCTTCTCGTAAACGCGGCGGCGCGTGGCATAGACAACTGGACCGGCAGCGACACGGTCCACCACACCGCGTACAACATAGACCGTACTACCAATTCGGACAATTACGGCTACTACGACCGTAGGTTCTTTGGAAAACTCGGCTGTGCGCTTTCGAGCAGGGCAACGCTTACGCTCCAGGCGCGGTATTTCGACAGCAATCTGGGGTTCGGCTACACCGAATATGGCACCCCGCCGTCAAAGATTTCAATAGGCGGCCAGAAATTCCTTGTGGGACCTTCTCTCAAAGTAAACGTGACCCCGTCCCTTGACCTGAAGGTAGCCGGGTATTTCGGCACTGTCTCGGGCACGTTCTCCAGCCAGCGATCCGGCGCCGACACATCCACGATATCCGCCGGGAGCATATGGAAATCTTTGTCAAACGATATCGACCTGGACGCCCAGGCCACCATGAAGCTGGGAAACCACAACACGCTCACGGCAGGTTTCGACCTGCTCGACAACATCATAAATTTCGGGGCGCTGCGCGACCCTGCCACCGGGGAAATTCTTCCGGATCCAACCGACTCAACGAAACTCGCAGACAGTACAAACAAGTCCATGATTAACGGCGGCATCTACGCGCAGGATGAAATGCGTCTCGGCCGCTTTATCGGAATCGCCGGCGCGCGCCTCGACTACAACTCGGCGTTCGGCGCAGCCGTCTGCCCCAAACTCGGCATCGTTTACAAACAGAACGACATGCTACGGTTCAAGCTGTCCGCGGGCAGGGCATTCCGGGCGCCGTCACTCGGCGAGCTGTACATGCCGGACTTGCCTATCAACAGCAGCTCAACGCTTGTGTCGAATCCTACGCTCGTGCCTGAGTACATCTTGACCGTTGACGGAGGTCCGGAGCTTGAGGTGCTGAAATTGATGAGCATCCGGCTGTCGGGGTTCTATAACTACATGAACGATCTTATAACACAAAGGGTGATTACCACCTACTTGGAGGATCTTCTCAGCAATGCGCAGCTGAGCCACAAGAATATCGAAAACGCATGGTCGGCCGGCGCCGAGGCATGTGTTGAGATGCACGTCACCCGCTGGGGCATGTTCTTTTTCAATTATACCTATACCAGATCGGAAAACGAACAGATCCACGGCGCCCTGGACTACATTCCTGAGCATGCATTTAATACCGGCATTTATTTCGCCAGATCTTTTGGCCCAATTACCGTGAGTGGATCGATCCTCGAAGACTTCGTTGGCGATCGCGACTACCTCGATTGGCAGAAGGGAGTCCTGGACACCACAAGGCCGCTCCCTGCCAAATTGCAAGATCTCTCCCCCGAGTACGTGACCCTTCCCTCCTACTTCCGCACCGACGCATCGGTAAAGGTCGCCTGGCGGATGGTGTGGGGCGAGGTGCAAGGCCTCAACCTCTTCAATGCTCACATTGTTGAAGAGGCGAACACGGTTGCGCCGCCGAGATTTGTTGAGGCAAAAGTCGGGGTAAAGTTCTAAGCAGGACTTACCACAGAGACACTGAGAAGAGTTGAAAGTTAAAAGTTGACAGTTGACAGTGAATTAGCTTGGAGAGCCGGCTTGTGGACTATGATCCGCACAAAATCTTCATCGCATCACGCACATTCATCACCTGAAGGTGTTGCTCTTCAAGATACGTTAGAAACCCCCTGAACGCGGATTCCCGCACATAATACGTGGGAACCGCCGGCGCCGTGTCGGCCAGAATGACGTGAAACCCGATGATCACCAGCGGCGCGCCCAGGCTTCTGGCCTGCTCAACGCGCACAATGATGTCATCGCTTGTAAAGCCGCCTTTGACCGCGAAATACCCCAGCTCCTGCCTGTTCACGCCGTCAAGGTAGTAATAGTCGTGCGCGGCCCGTATGTTGACAAAGTACTTTGCCACTACGGCCTTGACGGTGTCGTTGTACATGCCCGACGCGTATGCATAACTTTCGTGACACAAGCCGCTGTCTACAAGAAAATCGTAGCAGGCTTTCACCAGGGCGGTCATGGTGTCGGGCGGTAGAGACGACAGATTGTCGTGCCCGATTCCTCCGTGTCCGCCGGTTTCCCATCCGGCCCGTTCCATCTCTTTTTCCTCGGCAAGCGTAACGCAGGTGGGCTGGTCGAGATAGCTCTTTGGAAAGAAATGCGTGGCAGTCCATGTCGTGTCCATTGCGCGCATAAGCCTGTATCCCCTGGTGTAGATCGAGGAGTCTGCGTCATCAAAGGTTATCACGACAAGGGGGGCATTCTGCGAGGTTTCGACGGGCAGAAAGGGATTTGTAGTGCAGGTTAGGATAGTCACCGCAGTGACGGCAAGCGCGCTTCGTTTGTCCATTGCAGACCCTGTCAATATACAAACCAGACTATGGCCGCGACCCGGTTGAGTTGCGAGGACCCCACAATGGTCGATTCCCAGCCAACCCGAATGAGTGTGCGGTTGGCAACAGGCACTATCGCAACTCCCGCCTCGGGAATTTGTGACCCGGTGCTCATGCTCTGCTGATACTCGCAGCCGGCATAAACGCCCAGCCACGAAACCGCCATGTATTGCGCGTCAAGGCCGCACAGCAGCGTCTGAAGCGAGTATTCGAGCGTGTTGCCGGGAGCGTTCACAAACAAATAGCCTTTTCTGTAGCTTTCGTAATAGCCCATCCCGCTCAGAAAAAGCCTCGGGAAGGGAACATATTTTGCCTCACCGAAGATTTCAAACTGGTCTCCGGGCTTGATAGTCGGGTTGCCGTATCCCTGATAGGCGCTGTACCCGGCGCTCATATGCACCCCCAGCAACGGGAACGTCAGAGTGAAATCGTCACCGAGCGTCAGGCTGTTGTCCTGATTCCGCAGATTGGCGGTCTGAATGCCGACAAGAACTCGATCGCAAGCGACGGCATTGTGCAAGGCAGTCCACAGGACGTCGGCGGATCCGTTTTCATTCGTGTTGATTGTTGCCGCCCCGGCAAGGGCCATCCCTCCGAACCCGGCACGAACGCCGAACCCGAAACCGTAGGAATCCCAAACCGCGGAGGTTCGGGTAAATTGATTGAAAACCGAAAAGGGCTTGTACAACTCGGCGCGTCCAACGTGGGTGCTGAGGAATCCGGCCTCGGCGGTAAGGTTACTCAACCGGTATCCGACAAATGCTTCTTCCACAAACGGCGTGGGAAACGACGGAGTGCCCCTCAGGTACAACCGGCAGAAAATTGCATTTGTGAATGAATGGTCGGCCCAGGCGTCAATCATGCCCGATACGGAACTCTTGAGACCGGACGGTGCCTGATCGGACACCTCGGCCCCAGCCCAGACCTGGGCGTGCACGGAATCAGCCGCCAGCGAGCCTTCGGCGCAGACACAAGCAGCGATGGAAAGCAAAAGCAGCAGGGGTTTCACGCAAATCTTTTCGGGCAAGGGTTTGGGGCCTGGCTACGGCGTCGTGTCGTGGTCCGCGTCGGTTGTATCATGCGTAAATATACCCGATCGTGCCCATTGAGTCAACCCCACGCGTAACAAAATCCGTGGCCCGGGGCCACTGCCGAAGCGTATCTTATCTGGTCCGCACAGGCGGATGCCGGCGATGCGCGGCGGCACAGTCACACACCAACACCGGAGGACCTATTGTGGACTCGTTCGAAAACGTAACAGTTGTCAAGAAGGCCAATGTGTATTTCGGCGGTACGGTGACCAGCAGAACCGTTGTGTTTGCCAATGGAGAAAAGAAGACGCTGGGCATCATGATGCCCGGAGAGTACGAATTCGGCACCGGCGACAAGGAGATCATGGAAATCATGGCCGGAAGCCTGCAGGTGCAGCTGCCTCAAAGCGCAGAGTGGAAGGCGATTCGCGCAGGACAGACATTCGAGGTGCCGGGAAAGTCTAAGTTCCGGCTCAAGGTGGCGGAGCTAACCGATTATTGTTGCTCGTATGTGAAGTAGCGAGCAATAAGGGTTTGAATCTTGGCGTTCCCCCCACCTTGCAAAGGCGCGGGGCGAAACGGTCAGCGAAAAACGGTAAAGCCGCTCACGCGTCTTTACCGTTCACACTTTTCCTTCAGGGCCTTCATTTCCTTGTCGTAAACCGCGAACACATCGTTCTTGATGTTTTCCGGCAGGCGCTGGACAACGATCATGGTCTCTTCGGTGGTATTGTAGTCTATCTGGTTGAGCAGGATGATGATGGTGCCGATGGACGGATTTTCCAATCGAAGCAACTTGTTCTTCTCGTATTCGACAACCTCCCAATTGCTCCGGGTGACAACGCCCTTAAACTCGCTCACGTTTTCGAACAGAACACCTTTCCCCTGTTTGATTTTAGAGATGACGTTCACCTGTTTGTGGAATTCCGGGAAAAGCGCGGGATAGGATTCGAAATCGGACACCACGGAAAAGATCTTCTCGGGCATTGCGGCGATCGCGATGCGCTTTTCAAACACATAGCTGTTCTGGCATCCGCACACCACCGCACAGCACATGCCAAGGGCAAACCACGCCAGCCACGCGGGTAACTTTCTCTGCCTCATACCGTACCTCGTACTAATTATAGCCTCTGTTCTTTGTAAATTGCCATATTTTTCTTGGTGCCCCGGCAAACGGGCGGCGGACACGGGCAATGCCGCCCGGGCACCCCGTTTATAAATTAAGAAATCACGGGCCGAAATTCAAGCGACATGATTTATATTAGGTTCTTGATTTATGCAATCACCAGATAACACGGCCGCCGCGGGCGGCATCATTCCCCTCGACCTCGTGAGCGGGTCCGCTTGGGTGTTGGGCTCCGTGCTCGGCAGAACCTGGCGTTTTTCCATAGAGGGAACGCGGGAAATCGATCCGTTTCGTGACAGGGACAAAGGCGTCATCTTTTGTTTCTGGCATTCGCAGATTCTTCCGCTCGCATACATCTTCCGCGGTGTGGGCGTTACCGCCGTCGTCTCGGCAAGCAAAGACGGCGACCGCGCAACCGCCGTTGCCCAGCGATGGAACCACGATACCATACGCGGCTCCTCGTCGCGGGGCCAACTTGCGGTTATCAGGCAGTGCATCCGCACGCTCGCCGGCGGCAGAAACGTGGTGATCATCCCCGATGGTCCGCGCGGGCCGCGGGAGGAGGTGAAGCCGGGGGCAGCCATGATTGCGCTCATGACAAATGCGCCGGTGGTTCCCGTTCGAGCAATCCCCAGGCGGGCCTGGCGGCTCAATTCGTGGGACGGGTTCGTCATTCCCAAACCATTCACGCACATAACGGTCGATTTCAAAGCCCCCCTGCATCCGTCGCAGTTCACCGAGGCCGGTACCCGCGTTGAGCAGTTTACGCGCTCGCTGCAGGAAGCGCTTCTTCCATGACGCAACACCAACTGCAGTGGCCCGCCGATACGTTTGTCCTTGTGCCCGCGTACAAAGCGGCCGCAGCGCTCAACGTCCTGCTTCCGAAGCTGCTCAACGCCGTGCCGGCGTCGAACGTCTGTGTCGCAGACGACGGATCGCGCGACGGCACCCCGCAGGTATGCGGCGGTTTTGACGTAGCTTGCGTTTCAAATCCTGTCAATAAGGGCAAGGGCGCAGCCCTGGAACAGGGATTCTCGCACCTGATGGGTGACAAGGGTGCTTCCTGGATTATCACAATGGATGCGGACGGCCAGCATGCAGTGGCGGACCTGCCGGTATTTCTCAGGTCGATTGCAGAAATGCCGGACGCTGGAATCATCGCGGGACGGCGCACCATGCGGCCCGGCGCCATGCCGCTATCCCGTATTTGCTCCAACATGCTCACGTCGAGATTCCTGTCGCTGCTCACGGGGAAACGAATTCTCGACAGTCAATGCGGCTTCAGGGCATATTCCGGCAGGCTGCTCGCAGCTGCGCCGTGCAGGTTCGAGAGATTCGAAATGGAATCGGAAATAATCATGCGCGCCTGCCGCCTTGGATTTTCGGTAAATTTCGTGAACGTGCAAACATTATATTTCTCTACCCAAAGCCACATTTCGCACGTCGCGGACACACTGCGATGGCTGCGGGCAGTAATTACCATCTTTCTAGAATTGCGTCGTACCACACCGTGACCATGTACACGCTCAAGCCGGAAATCGCCGGCGAACGCCTCATCAAGAAACTGCGCGAAAAAGGCATTACCGACGAAAAAGTCCTCGATGCGTTTCGCAAAGTTCCCCGGCATCTGTTCGTCGACAAAATGCTCTACGCGCAGGCCTACGACGACAATGCCTTGCCCATCGGTGGCGGCCAGACCATCTCGCAGCCGTATGTGGTGGCCCTCATGACGCAGATCCTGCAGCTCGGCAGGGACCAGAAAATCCTGGAAATCGGGACCGGCTCCGGATTCCAAACAGCCGTCCTCTCCCAGTTTTCCCGCAGGGTTTACACAATAGAACGCAACAGGGACCTGGGAACGCTCGCCCTTAAACGTCTCCGCGACCTGGGCTACCAGAACGTCGTGTTCAAGGTGGGAGACGGCACGCGCGGCTGGGTACAGCATGCGCCCTTCGACAGGATCATCGTGACCGCAGGCGCGCCGGCCATTCCCCAGGAGCTTGTGGACCAGCTTGCCCTGGGGGGCAGAATGATCATTCCCGCCGGAGACCGGAACATCCAGGACCTCGAGGTGTACGACAAGCGCGAAACCGGCATCGAGAAAACAAAGGCCGGGAGCGTTGTTTTTGTGCCGCTCATCGGCGAAAAAGGGTGGGCCGATCCGGGCAGAAAGTAAGAGAAGAGTGAAGATGCCCCGCAGCAAGCTGCGGGGCATCTTCCATCCCTAAGGAAGAAGAAGTTTATAGTCGTTTGCTAACCCCGAATCGGTAGCTTCGGCGAATGCGCAAACTTTGGGATTCACCGCAAAGGCGCCAAGAACTCATAGGAAGAAAGGATAGGATTTCACTTCAAAGACGTATACCCATCTTGCAAAGATGATTGTTTTCTTTGCGAACTTTGCGACTTTGCGGTGAGTCCGGCATTCTATCGATGAGCGTAACCGCATTCATAGCCGACTATGCCACAAGGCTGATTGACGCGACCGGATATCCGGGCGTCTTCGCCCTCATGACCATGGAAAGCATGGTCCTCCCCGTTCCAAGCGAGGCGGTGATGCCGTTCGCAGGGTTCCTTGTAGCGACGCACCGGTTCGCCATGGCGCCCGTGGTCGCTGCGGCAACCATCGGGAGCATCGTCGGGTCGCTGTGCTCCTACTGGATCGGCCGCTACGGCGGAACGCCTTTTGTCAACAGATGGGGGAAATACCTGCTGCTCAACCGCCACGACCTCGCGGTCACGGAGTCATTCTTCCAGAAACGTGGACCCATCACCATTTTCCTGTGCCGGTTTATTCCCGTGGTGCGCCATCTTATCTCGATTCCCGCGGGCACGGCAAAAATGAGCCTTCCTGTCTTCCTCACCTACACGATTCTGGGAGCCGCACTCTGGAACGCCTTCCTCGCCTTTTGCGGGCTGTATCTGAAACAGAACTGGGAAGTCGTGATGAAATACAGCCACCTGGTTGACATTGCGGTAGTGCTCATTCTCCTCGGCTTGATACTATTCTTTGTCGTGAGGCATGTGAAGAGGAAGTAGCGGCCCAATCGACGTATCGCATAACTTTAAAAGTGGGTTGGGCGTTACCACCGGCTGGCCAGACGCGCAGCCGGTGGTCGGCCCTCCTTTCAGGCTCGGCCATCGGCCTCGGTGCCGCCTGCCGCCAGGGCCTGCGGCCGCGGTCAGGCGGCCCTGCGCTCCAGCGCACCCTTCAGTCCGGCCTAACGCATGGCAGCGGACCACACCCACAGTACTCTCGTTCATTGTCAACAGCGACCAGTCCCTCGAAGTTACTCAAGGCGCAAATGCTTACCTCGGCAGAATTCCCCATTCTCGTCTGTCACATCTTGCCCTTCTAACTGCAGCTCGCGGGTGCCCCCTAGCCGAAGTTGATATTTGCAACTACCCTCGCTAGGGGTGCACCCAGGAGGGGGTGACGGAGGACGCCGAAGGCGGCCGTAGGCAGGGGGAAACTTCCCCCACAAAAGCAAACTTTGAGCGATGGATTATCTATTCATATACCGGCACGATATTGTATTCCCTGATCTTCCTGTACAGCGTCTTCGGGTTAATTTCCAGGATTTTCGCCGCTTTTCCCTTGTGCCCCTGCACATGTTTGAGCACACTCACAATATGCCTGCGCTCGATTTCGGACAGCGGCGCCATGGCGTCGGCGGCGGACGACGGGGCCGCATCGGGCGCCTTTTCTTCCCGGCGCGCCTTTACTTTAAGGAACGAGACGTCGGCAGCCGTAATTGCCCGGCCCGGGCACAGGATGCATGTCCGTTCAACCACGTTCTTGAGTTCGCGTATGTTGCCCGGCCAGTCGTAACTTCGGAGGAACTCCAGGGCGTCGGCAGCGAAACGGCTCTGAAATCCCTGGGAGCGGATGACGTTCTCCACAAGCAATACGATGTCGTCCTTGTGGTCGCGCAACGGAGGAACCACCACCGACAGAACGTTGAGCCTGTAATACAGATCGTCGCGAAAGAGCTTCTGGGACACAAGATCCTCGAGGTTCCTGTTTGTCGCGCACAGAATGCGCACGTTGAGGCTGATGTCCTTCGTCCCGCCCACGCGGCGAATCTCCCCAGTCTCCAGAAATCGCAGCAACTTGGCCTGGAACGCAAGGGGCAGTTCGCCTATTTCGTCGAGAAACAGGGTGCCGCCGTCGGCGATCTCGGCCAATCCCCGCTTCTGCACTTTCGCGTCGGTGAATGCCCCTTTTTCGTGGCCGAAAAGCTCGCTCTCCAGAAGGTTTTCCGGAAACGACGCGCAACTGACGGCAACGAATTGCTTATCGCCATTCTGGCTGTTCTCGTGAATGGAACGGGCAACGAGCTCCTTGCCGGTTCCGCTTTCGCCGAGAATGAGCACATTCGACTGCGTGGGCGCCACCCGCGAGATAATGGCGCGCAAATCGTCGATTTCCTTGCTTTCCCCGATGATGGTACCGCCGTACGCGGTTTTCCGCATCTCCTCTCGGAGTATGCGGCGGTCGAGCTGCGAGCGCTGGTGTTCGAGAGCGCGGTCGATCTGTATTATCAGTTCATTAAGCTGGTACGGTTTCTTTACATATTCGAAAGCGCCCAATTTCATGCACTGGATGGCGCTTTCGAGCGTGGCATTGCCGGTGAGAACGATCACCTCGCTCACGATGTTCTCCGCGCGAATCGTACGAAGCACCGAGATGCCGTCGATTACCGGCATCACGATGTCGAGCAGCACAATGTGGTAAAAGTCCTCCCGAACGCGGCGCAGCGCTTCCTCCCCGCCGGACGCGACATCAACCGCATAACCGGCACGGGTCAATTCGTTGCCGAGAAGCAGCCGCAGGCTCGCTTCGTCGTCCACCACGAGCAGTTTTCCTTTTCTGGCCATCGAATCGCCTCTTTTACTTTGTGGATTTGCCGTCCGGCGTTTCCCCGGCGCTGGGGATGTCGAGGGTCACGGTGGTGCCATTCCCCGGTTCGCTCGTAACATCTATGGCGCCGTTGCATTCTTCCATGATTACGTGGCTCATTGCAAGGCCGAGCCCCATGCCCTGCCCGACCTGCTTGGTTGTGAAGAACGGGTCAAACACCTTTGGCAGGACGTCGGCGGGAATTCCCGGGCCGTTGTCGGCGATTTTGAGCCGTACAAACCGGCCCTCGTTCTCACACGAAATCGACACCGAGTTGCCGCTGCCGCAGAAATCGAGCGAATTCGTAAGGATATAGACAACTGCCTGCTGAAGCTTTTGCAGATCGGCCCGAACCCGGGTTCCCGCCGCAATCGCCTCTACAAGGGCGACTTGTTTCTTGGCCGCGGCAGCCTTTACGAGCCGCAGCGCTCCGCCCACGCATTCGGCAAGCGTAAAATTCCTGATCTGAACGTCGCCTTCCCGCGCAAACCTCGACAGGTTTTCCACGGTGTCCCGGCACCGCAGCGTCTCGGCGTTGATAATCGACATGTACTGACCGAGTTCCTCTTTGTCCAGGTCTTCCTCTTTTTTGATGCGCTCCAGAATCGCGCCGGAAAACCCGAGTATCGCGGTAAGGGGATTGTTGAGCTCATGAGCGACACCCGAAGCAAACGTGCCGATGGACGCCAGCCGCGCCGAACGGTAGAGCTGGCTTCGCGCGAATTTCTGTTCCTGCTCCAGTTTCACGTTCTGGGTGACGTCCTGCATAGCCACCATGAAGTAACCTTCAAGGCCCCTGCTCTCCATGCCCACCGCGCTCAGGCTCACGTACATAGCTTCCGACGGGGACTTCTTATTGATAAAAGGCAAGACTGGGTTGGGCGGGTGGACTTTCTCATTGGCGAGAAAATCGAGGAACGCGGCGATCATTTTGTGGTCGAGAGGTTCGAAGAACGAGTAAAAACTCGTGCCCATGATGCCGGCCTTGTCCGTGCCCGTCCTGGAACAGAACAATGCGTTGCAATCGGTGATGGTCCGGGATTCATTGATGGTTACGTACATGTGCGGCGCGTTTTCGTACAGAAATTCATAGTTCCGTTTCGAACCGAGCAACTCGCTCTGAAGTTCACGTATCCGCAGCATCACGCGGATGCGGGCAAGCAGTTCCTCGGAATGAAACGGCTTGGTGATGAAATCGTCGGCATGGCGGAGGCCGGTCACCTTCTCCTGCTGGCCGCCGAGCGCGCTCAGAAAAATGATGGGGACAAAATCGCTCTTGCCGAACAGGGTCCGCATTTGTCGTGACGTTTCGAACCCGTCCATGCCCGGCATCATGATATCGAGAAGCACCAGATCCACGGGGTTTTTTTGCACAAAATCAAGTGCCTCCGCCCCGCTGTGGCATACGCTCACCGCGTAGTCCGATGTCTTCAGAAGGTCGGCTATGTACATTGCCGCATTCCGGTCATCATCGACAACGAGGATCCGCGTTTCAGCGGCGGTCCCAGTCTTTTCCGAATCGTTCATCGAGACCTCTCCGGAGCGCGGCAAGCGCCTTTCCCCGGTGACTTATTGCGTTCTTGTTTGAAGAATCGAGCTCGGCGAATGTAAGCGAAAACCCCGCCGGCATGAAAACCGGATCGTACCCGAAACCATCGGTTCCCCGCGGTTCGAATCCGATGGCACCCTCACAAACTCCGTTTGCGACCAGCTCATCGGCTTCGGTAAACTTAAGCACCGCCACGCACCTGAATCGCGCCGTGCGCCTTTGCAAAGGGCAATCGGCGAGGGCTGCAAGGAGCTTGTCGAGGTTCTCCCTGTCGGTTGCGTGATCACCCGCGTATCGCGCGCTGCGCACGCCCGGCGCGCCGTCCAGGAAATCCACTTCCAGGCCCGAATCGTCGGCCAGGGACCACATTCCTGTTTTGTCAAATACCCAGCTCGCTTTGGCCCTGGCATTGTCCAGAAACGTCGCGCCCTCCTCGGGAATGGACAGAAGGGGGTTCCAGTGATCTCTCAGCGAGGTGAGAGCAAACGGCAGCCCGGCGCAGATTTCACGAATCTCGCGGAGCTTGCCCATGTTGTTGGTAGCGACTATGATGTTGTTCATAGTAGGTCGATCCGCTGATAGTCTGCCGCCGTGTGGACCTCACCCCTCCCCCTCTCCCACAGGGAGAGGGGCATTCCAGCACGAGTCTTCACCCCCTTCTCTTTCAAGAGAGGGGGGCCGGGGGGATGAGTTATCCTATTACTATATTCACCAATTTCCCCGGCACCACAATCACCTTCCTCACCGTCTTTCCCTCAAGGTGCGGTCTTACTTTGTCAACCGACAGCGCAGCTTCCTCCAACTGCTCCCGCGTCGAAACCGCGGGCGCGGAAAATTCGCCGCGCAGCTTCCCGTTTACCTGCACAACAATCGTTACCGTGTCTTCGACGGTAAGCGATTCGTCGTATACGGGCCATTTCTGGTTAAGCACGAACCCCTTGTTGCCCAGCATTTCCCAGGCCTCATCGCAGAAATGCGGGGTATAAGGCGCCATGAGACGTATCATCACGTCAAGGTCTTCGCGCGTTGCGCCTTTCGACGACAGCTCGTTGAGATACTCCATGAGGCGGGCTATTGCCGTATTGAACTGCATCTTGTCCAGGTCGAGGTGCACCTGTCTGATGGTACGGTGGCGCAGGCGGCGATGCGGATCGTTTGCGGGCGCCTTGCTCGCGTCGAATTCACCCACCAGCCGGAACACCCGGCGCAGGAAGCGGTTGCAGCCTTCAATTGCGCGCGGGTCCCACGGCTTGGGCAGTTCGAAATCGCCCATGAACATTTCGTACAGCCGCAGGGTGTCCGCGCCGTACTGGGCTATCACATCGTCGGGATTGACGCCGTTGAGCTTGGACTTGGCCATCTTCTCGACTTCGCTCGAAAGCTTCTCGCCGGTTGCCTTGAGAAACGCCTCGTCCCCCCGGAATTCGATCTCCCCGAACTCATGGTATTTACCCGCCGCATCTGTAAACGTTCGCGCGAGAACGGTTCCCTGGTGTCGCAGCTTTTTGAACGGTTCCTTGGTTGACACAAAGCCGAGATCGTAAAGCACCTTGTGCCAGAACCGCGCATACAGCAAGTGCAAGACCGCGTGTTCGGCCCCGCCCACATAGAGATCCACGTTCATCCATTCCTTGTCGTGCTGTCTGCTCCACGGCTCAACGCTGTTGTGTGCGTCGAGGTACCGCAAATAGTACCAGCACGACCCCGCCCACTGAGGCATGGTGTTTGTCTCGCGCCTGGCCGGGCCGCCGCACTGCGGGCACGCGGCAGCCACCCATTGCGGGATCGCCGCAAGCGGCGACTCTCCCGTCCCCGACGGCTCGTACTTCTCGACCTCCGGCAGCAAAACCGGCAACTGGCTTTCCGGAACCGCAACAATGCCGCACTTTTCGCAATGGACAAGCGGGATCGGCTCGCCCCAATACCGCTGACGCGAAAACAGCCAGTCGCGCAGCCGGTAGGACACCGCGTCCCTGCCGAGTCCCTGAGCTTCAAGTTGCCCGGTCACCTTTTCCTTGGCCTTCGCCGTTGACAGGCCGGTCAGGTCGCCGGAATTAACGTTCACGCCCTCACCGACGTATGCGGCGGCCGGCAGCGGGGTTGCGCCGTTTTCCGGCCGCACCACTTCAATGATCGGCAATTTGTAGACTGTGGCGAACTCAAAGTCGCGCTCGTCGTGCGCGGGCACGGCCATAATCGCGCCGGTGCCATAGGTGGAAAGGACGTAGTCGGCAATCCAGACGGGAATTCTATTCCCATTAACCGGGTTAATCGCATACGCACCGGTAAAGACGCCGGTCTTCTGTTTTGAAAGCTCGGTGCGTTCAAGATCGCTTTTCCTGCGCGCGGCATCCTGGTATGCCCGCACGCGGGCCATGCGGGAAGGCTCGGTGAGCCTGTCCACCAGCGGGTGCTCGGGCGACAGCACCATGTAGGTCGCGCCGTAAAGCGTGTCGGGGCGCGTGGTGAACACGCGCACTTCCTCGCCGTTTGCCGCGCCGCCGGAAACCCGGAAGACAACTTCGGCGCCCCTGGAGCGGCCGATCCAGTTCTTCTGCATGAGCAGCGTTGATTCGGGCCAGTCCACTCCGTCAAGATCGGCGAGCAGCCGGTCGGCGTAGCTGGTGATGCGAAGCAGCCACTGGCGAAGCGCCCTGCGCTCAACCTGTGTGCCGCAGCGGTCGCACAGCCCCGCCTTCACTTCCTCGTTGGCAAGCCCGGTCTTGCACGACGGACACCAGTTGATTGGCATCACGCCTTCGTAGGCCAGGCCTTTCTTGTAGAGCTGGAGAAAGATCCATTGCGTCCATTTGTAATAGCCCGGATCGGTGGTGTTTACTTCGCGGTCCCAATCGTAGGCGAACCCTACCGAGTCTATCTGCCGCCGGAAATTGGCGATTGATTTTTCGGTTGTAATTGCGGGATGAATGCCGGTCTTGATGGCGAAATTTTCGGCAGGCAACCCGAACGCGTCCCACCCCATCGGGTGCAAGACATTGAATCCCTGCATGCGCTTGAACCGGGTGATGATGTCGGTGGCGGTATACCCTTCGCAATGCCCTACGTGCAACCCGGACCCGGACGGATACGGGAACATGTCGAGCGCGTAGAATTTCGGTTTGCCTGGGTCGAACTCTGTTTTGTGAAGTTTCGCCTCGCGCCACCGCGCCTGCCATTTTGGTTCTATCTCGCTGGGTTTGTATTCGGTCACGAATCGCTCCTCTTGTCACATTGATTGCAAGTTCAAAGTTTATAAGTTCAAAGTGAAAAGTTTTGCGCAAGAATAAACAAGTGCTTTCAACTTTCAACTTTTAACTTTCAACTCCCTATATTGATTCCTTGAAATACTCGATCGTTTTCTTGAGCCCCTCGGCCAGTTTTATGGTGGGCTCCCATTTCAGATGCTTCTTTGCAAGACTGATGTCCGGGCAGCGCTGTTTGGGGTCGTCAGACGGCAGCGGTTTGTACACAATACCCGATTTGCTGCCAGTCAATGCGATCACCTGTTCGGCAAGCTCCTTGATGGTAAACTCGCCTGGGTTGCCTATGTTGACGGGCCCGATAAAATCGTCCTTGTTCATGAGCCGGTACATGCCTTCGATCAGGTCGTCAACGTAACAGAACGACCGCGTCTGCGCCCCGTCGCCGTACAGGGTGAGGTTCTCGCCGCGCAGGGCCTGCACGATAAAATTGGACACCACTCTGCCGTCGTTGGGGTGCATGCGCGGGCCATAGGTGTTGAAGATGCGCATGACGCGAATGTCAACATTGTTCTGCCGGTGATAATCGAAAAACAGTGTCTCGGCGACGCGCTTGCCCTCGTCGTAGCAGGAGCGTATGCCGATCGGATTGACGTGGCCCCAGTAGTCTTCGCGCTGGGGATGCACGTTCGGATCGCCGTACACTTCGGACGTTGACGCCTGCAGCACCCGTGCGCGTACGCGCTTGGCAAGCCCCAGCATGTTGATGGCGCCGAGCACGCTTGTCTTGATCGTCTTCACCGCGTTGTACTGGTAGTGAACCGGCGATGCCGGACAGGCAAGGTTGTAAATCTGGTCTACTTCCAGGAACAGCGGAATGGTGACGTCGTGCCGGATCAGCTCGAAATTGTGGCAGTCCATGAGGTGCTCCACGTTTTTCTTGCGGCCGGTGAAGTAATTGTCGAGGCACACCACGTCGTTTCCTTCTTTGACAAGCCTTTCGCACAGGTGCGATCCCAGAAACCCCGCGCCTCCGGTGATCAGAATCCGTTTTGTTGCGTTGTAGCCTTTCATATCGCTTTCACCTTCACTTCCTCCATCAGTTGCCATACCTCATCGCGCGTTATGGTTCCGGGCCCGCGATGCATCGCCTTTGATGCGCCGCAGGCAACCGCCATGCGGCACATTTCCGAAAATGAAAATTTCCTCGAATATCCCACAAGCAGCCCGCCGAGCAGCGCGTCGCCGCACCCGACCGTGTCCACGGCTTTCACCGCAGGCGCGCCGCACAGCAGACAGTCGTTCTCGTGGATCGCGATCATGCCGTCGGAGCCGAGGGTCACGAACACATACTCCACGCCCATATCCACCAGCCGCTTTGCCTTGAGCGCGATATGGTGCACGCCCTGGATCTGCTCGCCGAAAAACTGTTCGAGTTCGCTGATGTTCGGTTTGATTATGGCCGGCTTCGCCCGCGTCCCCACCTTGAGCGCCTCCCCCCTGCTGTCAAGCACCGTGGCTGCGCCCTTTTCCCTGCAAAAGCGGATGAGCTTCCGGTACGAGTCAGTTTCGAACCCGCGCGGCAGGCTGCCGCAAAAAGCCCAAAGGTCGCCTTCCGCCATGTACGAGCGGATAAAATGCAGCGCCTCGTCCTGCACGCGCACGCTTATCGGCTGGCTCTCGCCGCTGATATGCGTGGTCGCGCCGGACTCGCTTTCCAGGATTGTAGCGTTTACACGCGCGCTTCCCTTGGTGGAAAACAAACGGGACCCAATGCCAAGCCCTTTGAGATAATCGGTGAACTGCTTAATGCTGTATTCCGGCACGATCCCCGCAACCGTGACATCTTCGCCCAGGACCCTGGCAACCGTAGCCACGTTGATTCCCTTGCCGGCAGGATACATGCGTGACGGAACGTCGGTAACGGTGCCGCCGGATATGAGCTGAGCCATGTCGTAGACGACGTCGAAAGCCGGGCTAAGCAGGGTAGTATATATCAAAAGAAGGAATCTCCCGACAAATTGCCCGATCAACTGGGCGTTTGGGTCGTCCAGGAAAATACAATACCCGGCAAATATCTGGTGGAAAAACATACGGAAATCGGGCAAAATGACATAATGAATAACGGGTGGTTTGCGGTCATCAAGCTATAGAATGAATGGACAGATAGACGATAATCAAATGCTGGTAGGGCCTCGCCGGCCCTAAAACCCGGCAGGGAAAATGCTTATTGTGACAACCCCCGCGGCCTAGCGGCCGCTTCCCCCTTGGAAAGGGGGAAGAACCATTTGCATTTTCGGTTTATGAGTGCCGGCGGAATCACAAATATTTCAAGAATCCAATGGAATATCTGCAATATCAAGAGGAGTCTGACTGCTGCGAATGCTGTAAGCCCAATAGATGGTCTATCCCTACTTCACGACTGCCGATTCAATCGTGCGCGTAGCAGGTGCTTCGGTTTCTCACCGGGTACACCCACGCCCCACCCCGCGAAGCTCCCAAAGGCATTCTAATTCTTTCACCAGTTGCTTGGCACTATCTACCGGCGCCACCAACGAAAAACCGACCTTTGCGCGTCGGCCTTCTTATCTGACAACCAACATTCTCGACGTCTTCACGAATTCGCCGGTCGAAAGCACGACAAAATACAACCCCCGGCCGAGGGCCGGCACTTGTAAAGTCCCGGAAGATCCATTGATGACGGTCTCCAGCACCAATTTTCCATTGCAGGAGTACAAGGCAAGCCGGGCACTGGTGGAGGCGCCGCCATAGGTGTATTTCAATTCGCCGCGTTTTGTCATGGTCACTGCCATGGCGTCAACGAAACTGTAGTTGATTGTCGGTTCCCTGTTGACCGACGCTACGGGAGGAAAGCCAAAGTCGAGAATATAGTCGGGCCCTATTGTATCGGGTAATGTTGGCGACGGGCACCGCATAATGCTTGTAAAGTCGTCAACGGAATAACTATAGGAGAGTGGACATGCAGTCTTTTTCATTTTGCGGCATAGGGAATCGTCCTGGCAGGCGCACGCTTCCGTGTCTCCGGCTGCATTCAGTCTTAAATCCGCCTTTGGGCAGGCCAAATACATATCGGTGAGACAACCGGCCGTCCCGCACATTTGCTGGGGAGCCCAACCCTGGTCGAGCGGAGTGCTATCGATGTATGTGCCGGGCACAGGTTTATATATCATGGGCAGGTTGTAGCCGTCCACCAAGCTCACATCGTACCAATCGGAACCCTGATATCCCCGTTGTGTAATCTCGGCAAGAGTATAAGGCCCGTTGTAGAACGTGGGATCCCAATATGCCCAGGCCCTCGCAGCCCCCCAATTATTTGAGACTTGCTCTATTGTGTCTTTTCCCGCCTTTAACATGAAAGTGTCTTTTACCGGAAACCCAATGGCACCGGTAAACTTGACAATCAGGTCTTTGGCCATGTAGTTATGCAGATAGTAATAGCGGGTACCAAAGCCGTACTTGCCGCTGTGAGGCCACGCTGTTGGCGGCACTGTTTGAGCGGAAGCGGAGATCACGACAAACAACAGAGCTGCAGCAGAGAAGAACTTCCTCATACAACCCTCCTCTTCAAAGTGAAGAACCTCGCAGCAAGCCGCGAGGTTCTTCAATCTCGAAATGCTCACGGCAAGGATCATATTTCCTACACGTCAACCTCAGCGATGACCAAGCCTCCCCTCGCGGGGAGGCTTTCCAGCGGCTAATTTTCTTCTTCTCTGTGTTCTCTGTGTCTGCTGAGTCTTCTCTTCTTTGCGTTCTTTTGCGACCTTCGCGCCCCCGATCAGGTCGAGGGCAAGCTTTTGCGGTGAATCTTCTCTTTTCTTCTCCGTGGTGAGTCTTCTTTCTTCTACTGATGGCTCACCAAAATGCGCTGGCAGCGTCCGTCCTGGGCAACAGAATAATAGATACCCGGCATGAGTTTCGAAGTCGATTGAGCATTTGGCACAAAACGACCTCTGATATCAATCATGTATTTGTTGCCTTGAAGCGGAACGCCATGATACTCCAGGCGATTGCCCTGCAACGGCGCAATGACGTGTACGATCGGATCAACCCAAACCGCGGGGTGACTCAGTCTTACGCCACCGGGCAAATGGAGAATCATTGTCCATGTGTTGGTAGGGTAATGAGCAAGCCATATGGTGCCCGAGTCCGGCATATGACTGCCGGCGCAAGAATCCGGGTGAAGGCTGCAATTTCCATAGGCAAGGTTATCACCGTCCCCCACGATATAGTTGGAGTCGTTGGTGTAATTCCAATCTTTGAAATCCGACCAGAAGTCACTGGTGATATTATTCAGACCTTGACTAGAGTCTGTAGGACTAAGATACAAATACTTTTTAGGCGCCCAGTTTACGCTGACAGCCATCGTCATTAGAACAGTCTTCGTCCACTCCACTGCAGGCGCAGTCATCTCCTGAAAAGGGATCATGGTAAAGCATTTGTGCCTCAGGTTGCAGGCTTGATCCGCCATACAGCCACACCATGCGTCGTATCCGGTATTGAAGCAGGCGACCGCCCCATTATGGGATATTGTGCACATGCATCCCATTTGAGGAATTGAACCTGCGGTAGGGTGCCACTCATTGGCTTCGGTGGCAGCGGCGCCGCTACTCGGAAGGGTAACCATTACCGGCCCATAATTAACCACTGCCGAATTAATGTCTTCTCTGGTAATAAAATGATTGCGGGCGCAGCCCATTGAAAACTCACACTGGTTGGTGAATTGGCAGATTATATGGTCTGTGCCGAAGGTCGGAGCGGCAGATGCCGAAAAGGTGACTGGAAGGGCGTGAATTACTTTGTCGCCGCTTTCTCTATAGACGATTTCCAGTTTCCCGCTGGGAGCGCTCCACCAGAAAGTACAGCTACCGTCGCTGGTGGAGGCATTCGTCGCCGGTACGGTGGTCTTGAACTGGCCGTCAATGCGGATGAGTTTGATCCCGCCCGAGTTGTACACAACCCATTGGCCGTCTTCGGTTATGTTGGTACTGCTGCTGTGATCGCCCGAAGTGTTTGGAATCATTGTAGGAGCGTTCGTGCCCAAAGCAGATTTGTAAATCCCGCCATTGCTTGCTCCGGCCACAACCGTGCCCTGGACAGGCAGTGTTGCCCCGGAATCCAAGTAATGCGTGATATTGACTTTGTGCACAAACGACGGACACGTAACTGGAGTCGTCGCTGCCAAAACCGCTCCTGTGCACGCTAAAAATGCCGCTGTGAATTTAATGAGACCGATCCGTTTCATGCTTTCCTCCCCTGTTCTCCATTGATATTGATTCCGCGCACCTGTTCGTTGGATCTTGTCGTTTCCAGTTCCCCTATAAGGCCGTTTAAGCGCTCTCTTTACATGAGCGTTCTTTAGGCTATGAAATAATATACGGGACTGGAAGTTTTCCGGGGGAACTATGTGGCGAAAGAGTGTTTATCCGTTATATGTTTGTGTAACGGCCCTTGCAAGAATCGCATGGAATTCCAAATTCCAGATTACAAATTCCAAGTTTCTTTGCGACCTTTGCGTCCTTCGACCGGCTCAGCAAAAGCCTTTGCGGTGAATCCTCTTTTCTTTCTTCTCTGTGTTCTCTGTGGCTCTGTGGTGAATCTGATTCCAAAGTCAAATGCAAGTTCATAAGCTGGAAGGGCCGCCTGGCCCTTATACCCGGCATGGAAAATGCTTATTGTAACAACCCCCGCGGCCCAAAGGGCCGCTTCCCCCTTGGAAAGGGGGACTTTGCCGGACCTGGGTACTTTTCAGCCATTCCGCAAGGCAGGGCTTGCTTCTTGAGGATGGAATAGGTAAATTTGAGGAAGACCGGGAACCGGGGTGTAATCATGATGGATCGCATTATGTCTAGCGAAAAAACATGTTGGGGCGCTTGATGACTAATGCCCGATTGCAGTAACAAAATGCAAAATTACCAACCTACACGAAGAGGAATCATGAAGACATGGATGTTGCCTATCCTTCAACTTGCTTGCATCATTTGCTTTAGCCAATGTTCAAAGAAGGCAAATCCCGTCAGCAGTTACGACGCAAATCTACTGATTGGAAATTGGTATTGGTGTGGCTGTTCAGATATATATGCTACATACCAAGCTGATACGATATTTTCAATTCAAAAGATTCGCTCCATAATGACAATTAGAACTGACTCGCTCATATCCTATTTCGTTGTTACAGATAGCTCATGGCAGCGAAACAGATGTTCATACAGATGGAACTCAGACACTCTTTTGCTGGACGAACAAGCAAATCCGAACGCTTGGATACGATCCTTCAGCAATGACACCCTCATGATGGAGCTGGTGAACGACAACGGCGAGTACAGGTATGTAGCAAAATATCTTCCGTATGCTGGCCCGATTCCGCCAGGTAATTGGGGACGCTTCGATCCCTATTCACAATATCCATAATGTAACGATTTAATTGCTAATGGTGAATGCGTCTCCAGTCAACAGATTATGACAGCCCGCGCGGTTCTTCAAGAAGAAGATGCGGTCATGGCGAACGCATTTACATTGGCAAGCTGCTTCATTACATCGATTTTCAGGCCCAGACCGACCCGAGCTACAACCAGGCCGTGTCCGATCTCAATGAAGCAATTGCAAACGTGATGGCCAAGGCGCACGCGCGCAAAACGCGCAGCCAGGACGCCAATGTAACCCCGGCGCCCGCGCCGGCTCAAACGGTCTCGTCCGCTCCTTCGGCAAAGGTTGTCCAACTGGAGCCTAAGGCCGAGGTTCAGGCAAAAGCGGCGTAGAGAGGTGTATATGGAAAGCGAAAGAGCCGCGGCTTGCGTCGCGGCTCTTTTTGTTTTGCAAAGAGCGACTCACCGAACGGTTTAGCCGGAGATGTACCCCGTTTCCGCATGACCTGGCAGAAGCGCCTCCCCCACCCCATAAAACAGCAAATACCGCCACCGCTTGGGGCTCTACATATCCAAAGCTTTTGTGAAGCGCATAGAGCCAGTCTGGGCTTAGGCCATTTCGCAAGGCCAGGCTTGCTTCTTGGGGGTGGAATAGGTAGTTTTGGGGAGGACAGGGAACCAAAATATGACCGCGATGCATCGTATTACGTGGTCTGACGACATTATGCATTATGGCGTTTGATGACTAGTACACGTTAGGGGCAAAAAAGACTGGAGGATTTCATGAACCTGAGATTACTCTTTGCGATTTTCTTCCTGTTCGCGGCTTTATGCAGCAATCCCTCAAAAAACGTCGATGAGAATCAAATCACTAAAATCGTCTTCAATAACTATTATAGATACATGACGACTGCGGCCTATTCCGACACGGATGTCATTGATACAATCGTCACCTACCAAAGATTGATTTCGGATGACACTGACTCGACCGGCAAAGAAATAATAACAATTCAAGATAGCGGATATAATACGGTTCAAAGCAAATACATGCAAGACCGCAACGGTATATTCCTTCTTGAGTCTGTAGCCGGAAATGAACCTCCTTTATCAAAGAGACAAAAGCTGAATATGCTGTATGACTTTTTCCCTGTGGTCATATACGGGTTGAGAATAGGCGCAGATAGTAGTTATTCCTTCAAGAACAATGTCAATGATTCAATCCAAGGCTCGGAAACATTTATCGGAAATCAAGTTGTGTCATCAAACGGCAATCGTTATACCTGTTCGGTTATCAAAAATACCACATTCTCTTCGGAACTTGAGCATACAATTTATTATTCGAATATCGGACTAATCAAGAAAATTGAGCTGGATACAATAGACAAAACGACACTTGATTCAACATCACATTTGGTTTCACTTGGCAAAGTTACGACTACGTATTCCACCGAATTATTGGAAACTCGCTAACATATAGATAAAGGTCC
>PLWQ01000006.1 GCA_003165595.1 Fibrobacterota bacterium
TACCTTCTCTTCCCCACCATAATCGCCGCCAGCAGCCCGAACCCCAACACAGCCGCGGCAACAAACCCTGCGAGCCCTATCACCGGAATATCGTGGAATTTGGGCGGTATTCTCGACAGCACCACCAGCGACGAGCCTATGATGAGCGAGGCAAGAATGAGTGCGAACACGAGTCTGTCAACGAGCTGCTCATGGGTACGGAGCATCGGCTCAAGGCCTCGGTGCTCAAATTCGATGCGCGTCTGTCCTGCCTTGACAATGCGCATAATTTCGCGGAGATCGTACGGCATGTCGGCCAGAATCGCGCCCAGATCCATTCCGGAGGCAAGCGCGCCGCGCAGGTGCGAAAAGGGGTTGAGCCGTTCGGCCATGAGTTTCTTCGCGTAGGGCTCCACGTGCTTCACAAGAGCGAATTGCGGGTCCAGCGTGTAGCCCACGCCCTCTATGGTAACCAGTGCCTTTAAAAGAAGGTAGAAGCCGGGCATAATGCGGATCCGGTGCGTTATAATGATCCGGGTGAGACGGCCGAGAAGCTCGCCCATGTTCATGTCACGCAGCGACAAATGGACGTAGTCTTCCATGAGTTCGGTAACGTCGTATTCGAGCAGAGCGGTATTGGCGATCGGTTGACCGTTTTCCTCCGCCAGGGTGCGCACGATCCGACGGGGGTCACGATTCACCACTGCGACCATAATGGAGACCAGGTATTCCTTGAGCGTGGGAGACAAGATTCCCATTATCCCGAAGTCAAGAAAACAGATCCGGCCGTCGGGCATCACAAGGATATTTCCGGCATGCGGATCGGCGTGAAAGAAACCGTGGTCAAAGATCTGCTTGAGCAGAAGCGCGGTTCCGCGCTCGGCGACAACGGCCGGATCGAGCCCTGCCGCACGGATTCCCTCCACGTCGCCGGCCTTGAATCCTTTCACATACTCGGTGGTGAGCACGCGGCGCGAGGTAAGTTTCCGGAAAACGGCCGGCACACGAATCCGCTCGTCTCCTTCGAAATTCTCGGCAAACCGCTCCATGTGTGAGGCCTCGTTGAGAAAATCGAGCTCCTTTCTGAGACTGCGAACGAATTCTTCACAGATGTGAACAGGATTCATGTACTTCGCGAACTCGACGTGTTTGTCGATAATTGAGGCCACCTGGAGCAGGATGTCGATGTCGGTTTCTACTATCTGGTCGAGCTTGGGACGCTGGATCTTGACCGCGACCTCGGTGCCGTCGGCGAGCGTGGCGCGGTGGACCTGGGCTATTGAGGCGGAGGCAAAGGGTTCGGACGCGAACTTTGCAAACAACTCGCTCGCCTGCCTGCCGAACTCCTTTTCCAGTATGTGCGCCGATTCCTCCGCGGGAAACGGGGCAACCGAGTCCTGCAAACCCTTGAGTGCGGCAACAATGTCCGGCGGCAGCACATCGGGCCTGTTGCTCATGAACTGGCCCAATTTGACAAACGTAGGCCCCAGTTCGGTAAACGCCAGGCGCAGCCGGTCGCCGTTAGAGAGCTGGTGTATAGCGGGATCGCGCACCTTCCCCAGGCGCCGCATGCCTCGTGGCAAATACCGTTCAAAATGCATGGATGCCACGACCCCGCCGAATCCGTATTTGACAAATACGCCTAGTATTTCGCCATACCTTGCAATATGGCGGTACGTACGTCCTATAGTGGGGATTCTGCGGAACATCCAATTCGGGCGAACGCGCCGATGCGCGCCGGTCCCTACTTCTTTCCTTCCAATTCCCTGATCCGCTCTTCGAGCTTCCGCACCTCCGCGCGCGTGGGAATGTCGAGCTTCGTCACCGTGGTGTGCACAGCCGAATCCACGAGTTTTTCAACGCTTTTCCTGGCATCCTCCGATTTCTTGAGAAGTTCGTCGACGAACTTCTTACCCTCGACCTCCGCGATTTTCGCCTCCTTCACGATCTTTTTCGCGGCTTCCTCCGCTTTTTCCTTTGTCATGAACGCGAGCCCGACGCCGGCAAGCATCGTCTTCTTGATGAGTTCTACCATGATACCCTCCTTGTGGTAAAGGACCCGAAAGAATTCGTATATGCCAAGAAATTATTACGCGTTGTAGCTGCCCGACGCCGCCTGCCCGCCCTTGCCCGTCCAATCGGTATGGAAGAACGTGCCGCGCGGCCGGTCCACCCGCTCGTAGGTGTGCGCTCCGAAATAATCGCGCTGCGCCTGAAGCAGGTTTGCCGGAAGCCTGTCGCAGCGGTATCCATCGTAAAAGGCAAGCGCCGCGGAAATCGCCGGGACCGGGATGCCCGCGTGTGCGGCCGCGGCAACGGTCTTTCGCCAGCCATCCTGGCACTGAGCCAGCACGGTGCGAAAGTAGCCGTCCAGGAGAAGTGATTCCAGTCCCGCGTTTGCAACATACGCTTGCTTGATTCTGTCGAGGAACTTGCTGCGGATGATGCAGCCGGCGCGCCACATCAGCGCAAGGGCGCCGAGGTTGAGGTCCCATGAGTATTCCCTCGCAGCCCTGCGAAGCAGCATGAATCCCTGCGCATAGCTGATGATCTTCGAAGCGTACAGCGCGTACCGCAGGCCCGAAATGCATTCCTTTTTGTCGCCGACGACTTGCCGGTCCGGACCGGCAAGGGTCTTTGAGGCGAGCACCCGCTCGTTCCTTTCCGAGGAAAGACACCTGGAGAATACCGCCTCGGCAATGAGCGTGACCGGTACGCCCATGTCCAGCGAACTCTCGCTTGTCCACTTGCCCGTTCCCTTTTGTCCGGACACGTCAAGAATAGTGTCGACCAGATACGAACCGCCGGAGTCCTTGTGGTCAAGGATATCCGCGGTGATCTCCACTAGGTAACTGTCGAGGTCTCCCTCGTTCCACGATCGAAACACCGTGGCGCACTGCGCAGGGTCCATACCCAGCCCGTCGCGCAGGAACTGGTACGACTCGCCAATGATCTGCAAATCGCCGTATTCAATCCCGTTGTGCGTCATCTTTACAAAGTGGCCGGCCCCGCTATCGCCCACCCACTCGCAGCAGGGGAAGCCATCCGGAGTCCTGGCGCATATCGACTGCAATAGAGGCTTTACAACCGGCCATGCGGCAGCGCTCCCGCCCGGCATCAGCGACGGGCCGTTGCGGGCGCCATCCTCCCCGCCCGAAACGCCGCAGCCCACATACAACATGCCCGCGGCCTCCACTCGCTTCGCGCGGCGCATGGTGTCCTTGTAATGCGAATTGCCGCCGTCGATGATGCAGTCGCCGGCAGCAAGCAGTGGAAGCAGCGAATCGACAAAATCGTCAACGGGCTTGCCGGCTTTTATCATGAGCATTATCTTGCGGGGCCGGGAAAGCCGCCCGACCATTTCTTCCAGAGAATGCGCCGCAGCAACCGACTTTCCCCGTGCAGGCCCGGAAACGAATTCGTCCGCTTTGCTCACGGTCCTGTTGTACACAACGACCGAAAATCCGTGGTCGGCCATGTTCAGGGCAAGGTTAGCGCCCATCACGGCGAGTCCGACTAGGCCGATGTCACCAGAGCCATCCATACAAATAGTCCTCCTGGCGGCGGACTATTCTCCGCCGCTCACCACAAACCCGAGCCCCGCAAGAAGGGTAATTGCCGAAGAAGGTACGTTCTTGCCGGCCGCAACCGTGTAATTACAGAATTCGAACCGTTTCGGGTAGTCGCTTCGCATCTCGTCAAAGAACTCCGCCCGCCGGGAGGCGTCGATCGAACAAATTTTCCGGAAAAGGGCATCGTCTTCCAGAATGGGATATGCGTGTAGCACCGCCTCGGCCACCGGATCGGACGCGCTCTTTATCACGATCGGCCGAGGTTTTTCCCCGTCGCCCGCCACAGGCGGCCGCCATGTGCCTTCACTAAAGAAGAAGGAACAGGTCGCGTTGTATATCATTTCGGTGCCCCGGACTTTCCCATCGTAGGAATAGCCCGCGATGTGCGGCGTGGCGAGATCGCATACCGCAATAGTGCGCGGATCCGGGGCAGGCTCGTTGTTCCACACGTCAAGCGCAACGCATCCCAGCCGCTGCCGGTATTCCCTCAGGTCATTTTCATCGAGCACGTCACCCCGGCTCGTATTAATCAGAAACGCGCCCATCTTCATGGACGATATGAAATCGGTGTTCACCATTCGATGGGTGGCGGCGGACCCCGATGCAACGAGCGGCACATGAACCGTGACAATGTCCGATTCCGCAAGAACAGTCTTGAGCGGAAGGTATATATCGCTGCCGGTAACTGCCCTCTTGGGCGGATCGTTGAGAAGCGACCGCATTCCCAGCACGCGGGAAAGGGTAAGCACCCTGGCGCCGATGTTTCCTACTCCAACAATGCCCAGGGTCAGGTTTTCGATCCGGATTCCCTTCCTGCCCGCGCAATGTACAAGTGCGGAGACTACGTATTCGGCGACCGAATTCGCATTCGATCCGGGCGCGTGCGCGAATCCGATACTGTTCTCCCGCAAGTATTTCAGGTCAACATGGTCCGTGCCGGTGGTGGCGCTCGCCACGAACTTTACCGTTGTTCCCTGGAGCAGTTCCGCCCCGACCGGCGTCACCGAACGCACCAGGAGAATGTCGATATCTTTGAGTTTTTCGCGGGTAATCTCGCGTCCGTCCGAAAGAATGACGTGGCCAAAGTGGGTGAACGCTTCCTTGACGAAAAGAATATTTGAATCTGCAAGGATTCTCATGATGCACCTTGGGCGGACGTGGGGCGATTGCCGTGCCTATGCAATGAAAATAAACGATTGCTTTGCCTTGGAAGCAGATTAATACTCGGCGGTAAAAGGTATATTTACCTGAGTAGCCTGGCAATCATGTCCGGCACGTACGATCCAAAATGACACGTGGAGGGCTTTCTCGTGTACGATCCCAGGAATCCGGCTTCGCTCGAAAAATACTCATCCGCCATAACCCTTTCCGATATGGAAGTCTTCATTTTCCCCGAGCTCCTGTTTGCGCTCGTGCTTGCGAACATCATGTCGCCCGCGCTCTGGAAATGGAAAGCCGATCCGTGGTTCGCCGGCATGAATGCGCTCAATCAATACCGACGGCTTCTTCGCACGAAGCAATACATTATCGACCGCTTTACTTTTAATCTGGACCTCGATACGTGGGGCCTTACCACCAAGGAAAAGGAGCTGGCCCGTTTCTCCCCGTTTGTGAGCCAGGAAGCGCTTGCGCAAAGCAATGCTCTGTTCGGCTATGAGGGAGACAAATACTATTTCGACATCGACATCCGGAAGCATTTTGGCCTTGACAAATACACCTCAAACGTTATACCGTACTGGAAAACCGAGACCGTGGAAGCCATGGAGGCGTTCCGGCACAAGACGGGCTACGCAATCGGGGCTGGCGAATGCGTCTCCCTTTCCACGCTCTATGCGAGTGCACTGTTCGTGGTGGCCCGGGTACCGCTCGAACAGATCTATCTCATGGCCACGCCCCTTCATTCACAGAACTTTGTGGATATCAACGAAGGAATAATAACCAACAACCGCCGGATCATCACCAAGAACATGTGGTTCAACGGCACCGAGCTCAGCGAAAAGGCGCGCCGGGCGCTCCAGCACGAGCGTGTCACTGTTGTGGCGAATCACACGGGCCACATCCACACCCTGTACGATACCGCAACCATGTCCCGGGAGTCATACGATCATTTCCAGAAGAAACTGTCGGCATTCCTTACCACCGACATCAACTTCGAAATTCTCGCGAATTTCCTCAGACAAAACAGCAAACTGCAAAAATGTTTTCAACTCGAACACCGGTGCGGCGGCAGTCCCCGCTACATTCAGGCCGAAAAAGTCTACTCGTACGAACACAACAGCAAGTTTAAAGTAAGCGACAATACCCGATCCAAAATACTGGAGGAGATCGACGAAGACGAATTCTATCCCGAGCCGCTGCCCGGCCGCCTTATGCTCGATGAGGTGGAGCAGTACTTCAAATCCAACAGCATCTCGCTCGATCGCATCTCCTCGCTTGACGGACTGCGCAACCACCTGCGCCACAGTTGCTTCAGCACCGACGAAGTCATCCGCGGCCTTATCGAATTCTGCCGCATCGTTCCAAAGCTGCCTCCGGAGAACAAAACCCGGGTCCAGTCGCGGCCCATAGCAATCGATAGCGGCTGGTCGCGCGAACGCATTGTTGACTATCTGGAGTCGATCCGCGGCGAGAATCCAGTCGCCGACCTTGCTTTTGCCGCGCTTCGCGACCTCCGCCGAAGCCCGTGGAAGCCTTTTCTCAAGGCCGCACTGGAGAGGAATCCCGTGAGCATCGCCGCCGCATCGAACCTGGACGTGCCCGGCGCTGCCGCAGCGCTGGACGCCTTACCCAACGAATCGATTTACGAGGGCAGCCGGATGGCACAGCCCGACGAGGTGTGGAACTACGGCCGCGGCGACGGGATGGAAAAGGCCATTTGCCTTCTTAACATCGTTCGCGCCAGGGTTCCGCAGGCGACATCGGGCATAAAAGGCGACGGAAAACAAGTTGTGGTTTTCGTTGACGGCAAGGAATTCAGGTTCGAAAGCGGCAAAGATCTCGCCATGCCTGCAGACGATGATTTCGTATGGTAAGAAGTTGAAAAGTTGAGAAGTTTAACGGTTGAAAAGATCGTGCCGCGGGAACGGTGCCTCAGCTCATACGAAGGTGCGTTTAAGTTGATTGCATGTCATTGCGAGGAGTCCGCGACGAAGCAATTTCAACCGTAGGAGATCGCCGCGCTGCGCTCGCGATGGCACCCATGCTCAGAATCAACTTGAAAGCAAATTCGTATCACTTGAGCACACGCGCCAGCATATCGGCAAGGTCTTTCGGGTTTTTCACCGCGACAACTTCCCTGTTGTTGATGAGCGCCTCCACAGGTTCCCTTATTCCCAATTCCTCAACTTCCTTTTCGTGCGCGGCGAGCCGTGAGGCGCTTTTGTCAACAAGCTTCACGAACTCGTCGACATTCATGCCGAGCTTGCTGCAATCCGTGAACCAGTAGGACATGGTCGTACGTTCGGCGAAGCGTGCCAGGTATCCCTTGTACTGACCGGGGTATTTGTCGGCTATCACCAGCCACCGGAGCGATTCCTCGTCGCGCAGGGATTTTTCGGCCGGCGCGACCGCAGAGTCCTGTGCGCCGTACACAAGGGGCAGCACGCGAACGGCCGCGTTGGTTGCGGCTGCGTCAAGCGCGATTCGAAGGGCGTCCCGTGCGCCCGGGAATACCGGGTCAACGTACAGCACAACCGACCGCGATTGGGCCTTCCGCCGGAAAAAGTACGATGGTTTCACCATGCCCGGGCCAAAAGCAAGCTTGTCGCCCGCGGGAACCAGCGACGTTTCGAGGCTGTGATAATTCGGCGAGGCCGCTATATTCTTGTCGAACAGGAAAAACGGAAGAAACTCGGGCCTGTACGTTGCCGCAAGTATCTTTCCGCGCGGTGACCCCAGCCGGACCGTGTCGACCGTCATGCCGGGAAACTGGTCGGCCAGGTTCGACAGCACCGCCATTTCCGGGCGCAATAGAGCGCTGTCGGGCACAAGCACGGAGACGCCGAAGCGCACCGCATCCGTAAACTCACACGCCGCCTTTGCGCCCCTGCGGGAAACGCATGCGCCGGTCTTGCCCGGTTTCCTGCAGTCGCGGTCCGTGAGGCACTCCGGAACCGAATCGCAATACGCCGGCTTGCCCTCTACAGTGCCGCACACAAGCTTGGCGAGCCGCGGTTTGACAATATCGTCCTGAAACGTGGAGTTATTGACAAGAAGCGATGGCGATGCGTTAATGCCCATGCGCATCGACCGGGTGTAATGCATGGCCAGCTCCGTCCTGCCTTTCTTCTTCACCCACGCGTTGAGTTTGGACAGGTCCAGGCGCATGGAGCGAATAACCGCCTCGGACTTAATCTCCGGAGAAACGGAACGCTTTGTGAGGAATTCCCGCCACCTGTCCGGATACAGGGCCGAAACAGACAGCCACAACATTTCATCGTTCATTTCTTCCGTACCGTGCAACGACGTCATGGCGCTGTCGATGGAGACCGAGCCTATAAACCAGACGTGCCATTCGACCGAAGGGAACAGCGCGACAAAAGAGACGAATTCCCTCAGCGCTGCACATCCGAACTGGCATTGCGACATGATATACAGGTCGAACACGCTTCTCGCATTTGCTCTCGCGCCCCGCTTCGGCAGCGTGATCAGCCTCGCCGCCACCGGATCGTCCGGTATGGAGGGCCCCACGTCAAGCCACCCGTTTCGCCCGATGCCCAGCCCTTTGCTGTCCGGCAGCATTTCGGCAAAAGAAAGCGCCTTGCCCTGGAAGCCGAACTGAAGCATCACCTGACCGCGATCGTTGATGAATTCTTCGGTGGAGCTTTTCCGGTGGCCGTTCACGACGAGTCCGCACTCGGGAAACGAGTCAAGTAATTGACGGCTGGCGTCTTCCCCGAGATGTGCGAGAATGATCTGGAAGTCGGATTTTTCCCGCAGTTCTTTCCAGATGCCACGCACCGCAGCCAGCGGCGCCTTGACGACAACCGAATCGTCCACGGGCACCAGCCGTTCCTGCGTCGTTACCCCCGTGATGCCGAAAGAGTATCCTCCGCGCCGCACAATCACGTAAGGCTCTGCGAGAAGTCGGCCATCCGGCGCGCAGCAATTTGCCGACACGAGCGGAACCCCGGCGATCCGGGCCTGAGCCACCAGCCATTGTCCGCCGTACTGTAGATCATCGTCGCCGATGCATGCGGCGTCGTACTTCATGTATCCCATGGCGCGCAGGGCCGCCGCGGTCCGCAGAGAATCCTCGACCCTTCCGCCGGTATACGAATCGTACACACCGCCGCCGGCAAACCCTCCGGCATCCACAAGAACAAGTTCGCTCGAATCCCTGAGTCGAGCCACGAGCGTCGCGCGTTTCGCGAATCCACCGCCGGGAGCCGTCGGGCAATCGCAGGCGTCAAGTGTTGCGTGCGTCTCGCCCGAAGCGGCCACAACCACCTTCTTCTGGGCCGGCACGGCGGCGCCTGCCGCGAGCACGCCGATGAGGATGATCGGGAACAACTTCATTTTGTACGTCTGTCTGCAAAAGTCGATGTAAAACACTGGACGCGATAAATCCAAGAATGGCGCTTCGCTAATTTGTGTGGGTCCTGCCAGGGTGCGCCCCTATCGGCCCTTGTAATGCGAAAATACACCCTGTCCACACAGGAGCTTGTTAGTGCCCCAACACCCTCCAAAAAAATCGCTTGCGCGATGTACCGCTCCTGTGTGGACAGGTCGCTACCACAAGGGCCTTTCGGGGCATCACCCTGTCACCCACACAAAACCTCGATGACCCCCAAAAATAACTTCCGCACCGCAGTCGCGATAGGTGCCGTTCCTCTCTTCCCACAGCATTGGATCTGCTTTTCGCGGAATCACCATCCGATACTTTTGACAATCCGCCCGGCGAAAGTATTTTATATTGCATCGGAATCGTCAGGCGAATTTCGTTTCACGAACCACGCAAGGAGACCTTATGCCTTTCAAACTGCCTATCAAAGTTTACCTCAACGAAGACGAAATTCCGCGCCAGTGGTACAATCTGGCCGCGGATCTTCCCTCTCCCATGCTTCCGCCCCTGGGGCCGGACGGCAAGCCGCTTACCCCGGAGGCGCTGAGCGCAGTGTTTCCAATGAATCTCATCGAGCAGGAAGTGAGCCAGGAGCGATGGATCACGATACCGGAAGAGATCATTGAAATGCTTTACAGATGGAGGCCCTCTCCTCTCAAACGCGCCGTGTATCTCGAACAAGCGCTGGGCACGCCGGCAAAAATCTATTACAAGGACGAGAGCGTCTCTCCCGCGGGAAGCCACAAACCCAATACCGCTATCCCGCAGGTCTGGTACAACAAAAAATTCGGCACAAAGACGATCACCACCGAAACCGGAGCCGGCCAATGGGGCAGCGCACTGGCGTTCTCCTGCTCGCTTATGGGGCTCGCATGCAAGATCTTTATGGTGAGAATCAGCTTTGAACAGAAGCCATTCAGGAAGATCATGATGCAAACCTGGGGCGGCAAATGCATTGCCAGCCCAAGCACCGAAACCGAAGCGGGACGGAGCTTCCTTAAAAAGGACCCGAACACGCCCGGAAGCCTCGGCATGGCCATCAGTGAAGCAGTAGAAGCTGCGGTTACCGACAAATCCGGCACTACAAAATACTCGCTCGGCAGCGTGCTCAATCATGTTCTGCTCCATCAGACCATTATCGGCTTGGAGGCAAAGAAGCAGCTGCAAAAGATCGGTATCAAGAAACCGGACGTGGTGATTGCCTGCGCGGGCGGCGGCAGCAATTTCGGCGGACTCGCGTTCCCCTTTGTCGCAGACAAGATTGCAGGCGCAAACATCGAGATAATTCCCGTGGAGCCCGCCTCCTGCCCAACCATGACCCGCGGCATTTTTACCTACGACTTCGGTGATTCCGCAGGCATGACCCCCCTGCTTCCAATGCACACGCTCGGCCACAATTTTGTGCCGGAGCCCATTCACGCCGGCGGGCTCCGCTACCACGGCATGGCGCCTCTCGTGTCGCAGACGATAGTGGAAGGCTTGGCTACCCCTCGCGCGATTCAGCAAACCGAGTGCTTCAAGGCTGCAATACTGTGGGCCAACACCGAAGGCATGATCATTGCCCCGGAATCAAGCCATGCGGTCGCCGCAACTATCCAGGAGGCTCTCAAAGCCAAAGAAGAAGGTAAGGAAAAGGTTATCCTGTTCAACCTGAGCGGCCATGGCCACATGGACCTTGCCGGGTATTCCAAATTCCTTGAAGGCAAACTCACGGATTGGGAATTGCCGCAAGCGAATATTGAAGCCGCAGAGCAGGATCTCAAAGACCTGCCCAAGGCAAAGATGAACAAGACGGGAAAGTGGTAATCGGGAAGTAAACGACCACCGCCATAAGCGGGGGTTTCTCTTGGAACCACGGCCATTGGCACGGCCACAAATGTCAATTCAGGGTAGCAGGTAATAGAACCGGCTTCATGCGGCAAGAGGCGGCGGGAGAATATCCCGGCCGCCTCTTGCTTTTTTTTGCCACGGCGACGCTTCGCTCCCGGCGAGCGCTTAGTAGTGCGTTAGCGGCCGCTTTCCAACCGGGAATACGTTGAACCCCATTTCAAACAGGCGCACGTGGTCCAGAATATTGCGCCCGTCAAAAATAAAGGCCGGTTTCTCCATGCTCTTGAGTATCCGCTTGAATTCGAGGTGCTTGTATTCTTCCCATTCGGTGCACACCGCAATCGCATGGGCGCCTTTGACCGCGGCGTACGGATCGCTCGCGAATTCGAACGTACCCTTGCAGCCGGCAAGGTCGATTTTCGCATTTGCAATGGCTTTGGGATCGGTTATTATCACGTGCGCCTGTTCTTCCAGGAGCTTCTTGGTGACGTAGATAGCCGGCGATTCGCGCGTGTCGCCGGTGTTCGCCTTGAACGCGAATCCGAGAATGGCAATGCGTTTCTTTGCAATGGTGTTGAACATGGCCTGGATCATGTTCTGCACGAAGCGGGTCATCTGATACTCATTGATGCGAATGACGTATTCCCAGTACTGCGCCACTTCCCATAATCCGTACCGCTCGCACAAGTAAACAAGATTGAGTATGTCCTTCTTGAAGCACGAGCCCCCGAATCCTACGCTTGCATGCAGAAACCGGGCGCCTATACGGTTATCCTTGCCGATGGCATAGCCCACTTCGGAAACGTCCGCCTCCGTCTTTTCGCAGAAAGCCGACATGCTGTTGATCGACGAAATACGCTGCGCCAGGAACGCGTTGGCGGCAAGCTTGGAGAGTTCGGCGCTCCAGACGTTGCTCGTGATGATGTTCTTTCTGTCAACCCAGTGCGCATACAGGTCCACGAGATCCTTCCGGGCGGCAAGTCCCGTCTTGGTTTCCTGGGTGCCGATGAGCACGCGGTCCGGATTCAGGAGGTCTTTTACGGCGCTTCCCTCGGCAAGGAACTCCGGATTGGAGGCGACCTCGAAATGAATCCCTTTGCCGTTCGCGTTGAGGATGCGCTCCATGGCATGAGCGGTGCGAACCGGAAGCGTGCTTTTCTCGACGATGATTTTGTCCGACGCTGAGGCTTTTACGATGTTTCGGGCAGTCTTCTCCCAATACTGGAGATCTGCGGCCTTGCCGGCGCCCTCACCGAACGTCTTGGTGGGAGTATTCACGGACACAAACAGGATATCGGCCGACCGTATGGCGGCGTCCACGTCAGTCGAGAAGAACAGATTCCGGCCCCTCGCCTTCTTTACCACATCGAGCAGCCCCGGTTCGAAAATGGGCAGGTCGTCGCTTTCCCAGGCGGCAATACGCGCCGCGTTGATATCCACAACCGTCACCTTGACATCAGGGCATTTCGCCGCGATAACCGCCATCGTCGGCCCGCCTACATAGCCCGCGCCGATACAGGTAACGTGTTTCTTGAACGTCTGTTTCACCATGAACAAGTCTCCCTCCGTTTGGTGCCGTTAGCGCGGAATCTCCGAAAACACCATATCTGCAATGTCCCGTCGCACGTCGTCGATGGCCCGCGTGTCGGGCTTTCTGGACGGGAACGTGCAGTTCGAAAGCATCACCAGCGCACAATGGCGTCGCATGTCGCACATGCACACGCAGCCGGTAAATCCCGTCTTCCCGATTGTCGATAGCGAGCAGCGGTTTCCCATGTATCGCGCCTGGTTGAGTTCCCAGCCGAGCCCCGTTTGCAAGCCAAGATGGGCCACCTGATTGGTGCACATCTGCTCGATGCAATCTTTTGAAAAATACCTTGTGCCTCCCGTAAAACCATCATCGAGCATCATGCCGAGGAAACGCAGGATATCGGGAACCGTGGAGAACAACCCGGCCGAGCCTGCAACCATGGATTGCCGCAGCACCCACGCGCTTTCGTCGTGGACTTCTCCCACAATCGTCCGACCGCGCCAGGGATCAACCTCGGTGGGAACGATTTCGTTCGTGGGAAAGTCCTCAGGAAAAAACGACGTTCTGGTCATGCCAAGCGGATCGAAGAATTCGCGCTGCGCGGAAACGGCCAGACATTCTTCGCGAAGGTTCTCAACAATCATGCCGAGCAGGATACTGGAGGCGTTCGAGTAAAAGAACGTAGAACCAGGCTCGGCGGCAAATTCGGTGGTTAGAATCGCATTAAGGATTCCCATTGCACCCAGGTCTTTGAGCGCCGACAGCCGAAAGCCGTACGCAACGGTCTGGGTGAGAAGGTGACGAACCAGCAGCTTGTCTTTGTATGAATTCCGCAGTTTTGGGAGGTACTCGTTCACTCTGTCATCAAGCCGAAGTTTGCCTTCGTCCAAGCTTCGCAGCGCAAGACACGACGTGGGAATTGCTTTCGTTATGGAAGCCACGTCGAAAATTGAATTCTCGTGTAAAGGGGGCGAAGCGCGATCGTAGGTTTGTCTGCCGAACGCGAGTACGGTCTGCGGAGTTTTACTTGACAAAAAACCGACAACACACCCGGGGAAAACGTTTTCCTCCATGGCGCGCGAAATCCTTGCCGCTATCTTCTGTTCCATTCATTGCCCGTGCAAAAGATTAGCGGAAATCCCTTCGGGAGTTTTAGCGCTGACGCTTTTTAAGGGCAAGGTAGTGCAGTGCTTTCAGCACTGAGACACTTATGTCTTTTGCCCTTTCCGTCCGGAACCACGGCCTATGGCCGTGGGGCAATGGTAACCGTCGCCGCGAATACGCGGCTTTCTCTTTAGTCCACCCCTTTCAGGGGTGAAATAAAGCCACCGCCTGCGGCGATGGTTGTTTACTGGAGCAAGCAAAGTTCCCTAGCGATCCAACAGGCACTGGGAAATTCCGCTCACAATTGCGGAGTGCCCGGCAGGCCTTGCGGCTCGCTCCCACCGGTCGGCGGTTCCGCCCGGGCAACGTCTACAACCTGGGTTGCGTCGGCCGAAGTATCTTCTTCTTCCTCTTGCGCCGCTTCATCGTTGGGAGAAAGCCGAAGAGTCTCGGCAACATAGGTATCGATTTGGTTGGGTTTTCCCTTGAGATATGCAAGCAACTGCGCAGCATTTTCGGCGGTGAGAATTATTCGCAGTTGTTTTGACACCTTTGCGTTGAATCCCCATGTTTTGAGCTGCTCGGGCGTCACTTCGTACGCGTCCTGCAGGGACACAAAATGCACCTCATCGGCCCGCAGCGCAATACAGGTGGCGGCATCTATGCATGAATACTCGCTCAAATACCGAAGATGAAGTTTCTGCACGTCAGCCGTCTTTGAAACACGAAAATAGCCGGTGACAAGCATCTTATCTTTGAAGGCATCCTTGGAGCCGGCATATTTGGTGAGGAAGAACAGATACCGGATTTTGCTTTTTGCAAATGCCCCGCGAATCTTGGTCTTGGAGCATCCGTAAAATCCGTACGTACCGGATTCGTAGTTGGGCTCCGGCACAACGGGAGAATCAAGATCTTCGGCGATCTCACGTATCGGAATCTCGGAAACCGGATCGGATGCGTAGAACACAACCATTCCCGTATTCGCCGCACGGTAGTCCTGCCACACAATGCTGTCGGGAGATTTCTGCATAATGCCGGTACTCATAGTCTGCTTCCTTTCGAAATGGTCTCAACGCCGACACATGCATGGCGCAAACCAGCGGGATTGCGCACCATGTGTGCCGAAAATCGATTTTGATTTGTAACCGGAAACGCGAAGGTAATTCTTACAGCGAGCGATGCACGCTTCTTTGTAATGAGCGCAGCCCAAAAATGAAGCCCGCAAAGCCAGGAGCGTGCGGGCTTATGTTGCACTATTCATAAAAATAGTAAGCGGAAAAATTCTTGTCAACACTCATTACGTTTTTTCAGCCATTGCCGAAACATAGAGATTTACGAAATCAGCATTGCATCTCCATAACTGAAGAAGCGATACCTTTGCCGCACGGCGTGATCGTACGCGCCAAGGACCCGGTCGCGGCCGGCAAAGGCGCTCACGAGCATGAGGAGGGTCGATTTGGGCACATGGAAGTTCGTTACCATTGCGTCAACCACCTTGAAATCGTATCCGGGCAGAATCTTGAGGCGGGTTCTGCCTCGTGACGGCCGCAGAACCCCGTCTTCTCCACTGCAGTGTTCCAGCACTCGAACCACCGTCGTTCCCACCGCAACAATTTTCCCGCCGCGTTTCTTTGTGCTTTCAATCTCGCCCGCAGTCTCTTCTGTCAATTCGTATGTTTCTTCGTGCATCACATGCTCGCCGGGGTCGTCGACCGTCACCGGCCGGAACGTTCCGATGCCTACGTGCAGCGTTACCCGCGACGTGTCTAGGCCTTTCGCAGCAAGCGTTTCCAGAAGGCGGGGCGTAAAGTGGAGTCCCGCCGTGGGCGACGCGATAGCGCCCTCGCGCTGAGCAAACACGGTTTGATATGCCGTGCTGTCTTCGGGACCAGCCGGCCGCTTGATGTAATGAGGAAGCGCCATGACGCCATACCTGGAAACCGCTTCCGAAAGATCCTTGACAGCAGCGTTCCGCACAAGCGAGACTTCGCGCGTTCCATCTTGATGAACCGCAACAACTTCGACAAGAACGTCTTCCGCGGCCCGTATGTAGATTCGTGTGCCCGCAGCCAGTCCGCGTCCCGGACGAACCAATGCCTTCCATGAGCCTGCTGATGCGGGTTCCGTCAGAAGAAGCTCAACTTTCCCGCCCGTATCTTTTTTACAGAACAATCGCGCGGGAATCACCTTGGTGTTGTTGAAAACAAGTCTGTCGCCGGGCGAGAGAAGACCGGGAAGATCCCTGAAACAATAGTCGGATACAGTTCCGGCCTTGCGCGACAGATGGAGCAGTCTGCATGCATCGCGTTCCTCGCAAGGATACTGCGCGATGAGTTCGGGGGGAAGGGCGTAATTGAAATCCGCTGTCTTCATTTTATATTTCGTAGTGGAAGAACAATCTATATTAAGTGAACCTCCACATATTCAAAAACGCGTTTTGTCATTGCGAGCAAAGCGAAGCAATCTCGCGTTTTTGCAAAGAACTAGGGGAGATTGCCACGTCGCTACGCTCCTCGCAATGACATCGGGCTATTTATAGAGGTTACCTTAAAATACAGTATGCTTCAATTCGCCGCGCCTTTAAGCCCCGTCTTTCTATACGCGGAGACCCACTTCCGGTTCTTCCAGGGGTTCCCGAGTCTGCTTTTCAAAAGGGAACCTGAGATCGTATTCGATCTTCCGGGCCGATGCGCCCCCGGCAGGAACCTGCCTGTCTTTCTTATCGTAAATGACGTGCACCGTTTCAGCGCCGAGGTGACGGGAGTCATGCTGACCGTGTCTCAAAAGGGAATACGGCCGCTCGTTTTCGAATTCTCTTCCCCGCAAGCAGCTCTAGTTGACCACCCGTTGCAGATGCAGGCCAAGGCGTATGTCTTCTCGATCCCGCGAACCGAACTTCCAAACGGCCAGGTCTATGTCAATTGCAAGGCCAGCGTTGCGAACGGCAAACGCTCCTGGGATGTACTAAACGATAACTTCTTTTCCTCGTCAAAGCTTCCGTTTGGGTGCTACCTGGCAGATGAAGACCTGCCCGGGTCGGACAGGTGTTCCTACGGTGATCTTCACGTGCATTCCCAATACTCCCAGAGCCACGTTGAATTCGGGCCTCCTGTTTCCGTAATCAATTTGGTTGCAGATACTTGCGGACTTGACTTTTTAGCGATTACCGACCATTCCTATGACCTGTGCTGCGACATGAACGACTACCTTGAGACCGATAGCAGCTTATCAAGGTGGCAATCGCTGGTCTCTGAAACAGGGCGCAAAGATAATTCAAAGCCTATCATGATCTTAGGGGAAGAGATTTCCACCCTCAATTGCCGAAGCAAGGCTGTTCATCTATGCGCGATTGGAATTAAGAGTTTTGTGCCGGGTTCAATTGACGGCGCCAGAACTAACAAGCTCCCAACCCTTCAGTTGAAACAGGTGATCGATGAGGTTCATTCGCAGGGAGGCCTCGCAGTGGCCGCACATCCCGGTTCAAGGTTCGGGCTACTACAGCAGATTCTTCTTCACCGGGGAAATTGGGCCAAAGACGACTTTGCAAACAATCTTGACGCAGTTCAGGCCGTAAACAATGGCTTCGGAAAATCCTGGCAAATTGCCAAGCGACTATGGATAAATGAGTTACTAAGAGGAAGGCGGCTACCCCTTGTCGGAGGCAATGATTCTCACGGTGATTTCAACAGGTACAGGTATATCAGCGTACCTTTTTTGGCCATTTCCGAGAATTTCAGTCGTCATCTATCCTCTGTTAGGACAGGTATTTACAGGAAGGCAAAGTCAATTGATGATGTGATCTCGTCAATCAGGCAGGGCGAAGCATTCGTGACAAGCGGTCCATATCTCTCCATAACACCAACGAAATCAGGTCGAAACAGGGATCTCCCCTTGCAGACCATCCCTATTGGTTGCAGCTCTGTAACTGTCAGAGTCATAGGAAATTGCGAGTTCGGAGGCGTGAAGAATCTGCGAGTATTCGCAGGCCGGGTAGGCGAAAAGGCAGAATCTTTACTATTTTCAGATAATTACAACTGCGAGAATCAAATCATCCAAGAGATAGCGCTATCGGGCAAGCCGCCCCAAGGATACCTCCGCGCCGAAGCAACATGTCTAAAGAATGGTGGGGCAACGACTTTTGCGGCAACGAGCCCTGTTTATTTCGGTACCTAATGGAAAAGGCGCCACATGGTTGGCGCCTTTGAAATGTGGAATTCGTTCAACTGCCTACAATATAATGAGTTGTCCCTGCAAAGCACCAGCCTCTTTGATAGCCTGAAAAATCGAGATGATGTCACGCGGGCTTACACCAAGCGAGTTGAGCGTTTGGGCAAGTTCAGAAACAGTGGTATTTCCCTTGAGAACAACCATTTCCGGGTTCTTCTCCTCCACGGTCATGTCCGGGCTTGTCACGGTGCTGGTTTGCGAATTGGTATAAGGTACCGGTTGAACAACTTCAGGCGTGTTAACCACTTCCACTTTTATGCCACCATGAGTCACGGCAACCTCGAGAATCCGGACATCGCCGCCTGCCACAATGGTTCCGGTTCTTTCGTTGACAACCACTCGGGCCTGCGAGGAAACCGCAAAAGTGACGTTTTCGATTTTCGAGATGAACTCCGTAAGGCTCAGCTGATTGCGGAGGGAATCGCGGGTAAAAGCCTCGTAATTGAGCTTGACCGTTGCCGCATCCAGCGCCTTGGCAACCGGCAGATTCGTGGTCTTGAAGGTCTCATTGATGGCGTTGGCCATGGACACGGCCGAGGTGAAATCCGGTGACGTGAGCGACAGAGAAATATCGCGGCCGTCAAGCACGTTGAAGACGTATTCCCGCTGCACGATCGCGCCGTCCGGGATCCTGCCGACCATGACATGGTTCTTCTTGACATAAGAAGTAGTCTTGTAGTGTGCATCGAAACCGCCCGTTGCCAGGGGCCCCTGGGCGGAGGCGAAAAGCGTGGCGTCGGATGACTGCAAGGGCGTAAGCAGAAGCGTTCCGCCTTCAAGGCTGGTTGCATCCCCGATCGACGAGACCGTGACGTCGAACCGCGTCCCTTTGCGCTTGAACGGCTTGAGATTGCCCGTAACCATAACCGCCGCAACATTCCTCACCAGCATTTGCTTGTCCGGCAGCTCCACCCCCAGATTCTTGAGCATGTTGTGGATTGTTTGATTGGTGAACAGGGTCTGGTATCTGTCGCCGGTACCGTCGAGACCTACCACCAGTCCATAGCCATACAATTGCATATCCTCGAGCCCGCTGATGCACGCGACGTCCTTTATACGCACGCCGCCCTGGCAGAACGACCGCTCGGGCAAGAACAACAGAAAAGCAAGCACTGCGACAACCGGGAAAAAAGTCCTTGTGCTCATCATACGCGCCGTCCTTGTTGAGAAAGTTACTTCAATCAAAAAATCCAGTTGAGAATCCTTGCCACAAGCCCGGGCCGCTGCCCGGTGTTTGCAACGCCTTTGCCGGAATAGGTGATCTGGGCGTCCGCCACGCTTGAGGAGAGAATCGTGTTGTCGGCCCCTATGTCCTGCGGTCTCACAATGCCGCTGATCTTGATGATCTCCTTTTCGTCATTGATTTCCACGACCTTACTGCCGTCAATGACAAGGTTGCCGTTGTCCAGTACCTGCACGACTCGTGCGGATATTTTTGCATCCAAACTGCCTTGCCGGGTCGTTGCCGCTTTCCCGTCGTAATCGACTTTGCTGCCGGCAGAAGCGCCGAAACTCGGAATAAACTTGAGCGCACCCGATCCACCCGCTCCCTGGAGAGTCATGTCGTTCTGTTTTGCAGTGTTTGTTCCGCTCTGGCTGCTCGCATTGGCCGATTCCGTAATCACGACCGTGAGAATATCATCAGCCCTATATGCCTTCTTGTCGTTATACAGGCTGTACATCGAAGCTGCTGAGCATACCGAGTAAAGAATTGCAAAAACTAACGTTACAGATGACAACCTTATGTCGCTTCTCATATGCTATTGCCTCCTTCCATGATGGTAACTGCGTCTTTTCCGATTATCTTGGTTTTGAAGAGTCTGTGGCTCGTTTCATTTTCCACCCGGATCTTGTCTCCCAAGGCTCCTGCTTCCCGGGCCCGCATGGCAATGGAGACTTTCACCCTGCCTCGCTCGACCACCACAAACACCTGATCGTCCTTCAGAACGAGCGGGGGACGAGAAACCATTTTGCAGTGAACAATCGTTTCGTTGGGAATGGTCCGCAAGGCAAGCATGCCGTGAATATCGGAAAGCGAGCTGACCGGCTCGTACCCGAATCGCGTAATATCTCTCCTGCAAAGCGAGCAGTTTGACTCATCAAGCTGCGTTCCCCTTGCAATCGGCTTACTCGCGACAACAACCGTGGTGGTGACTGTCACCATGCAGACAATCGGCACAAGGCACGTCCTGGTTCCCTGCTTGACGGTGAGCATCAGGTTAACAATTCCCCGCGGATGCCTCGATGTCATTCCGGACACAGCCGCGACAATCGGCTTATTGAGGCATCTGAACTTCTCGCCGGCGTTGCGAACTGCCATAGTGTAATCGCCGGGTTTCCACGCAACCGAATCCCGAAAATATTGACTGATGAGTTTCTCGTATTCCCCTATGCTCTTCTCCAGAAAACTTGTGGAAACTCGAACTGATTTCTTGGGAATCTTCGTAAATTCGAAGTTCGGGAACTTTGCCTTTAGAACATAAGTAGAGACCTCGTCGGTACTCACTCGCCGGCAAAAACCTGCAGGGGCAGATTCCCCGACATTCGCCTGGAGAATCTTGTTTAGATCGCAACTACAAGAAGTTGATTCCACACTCGCTATGTCACCAAGCTTTATTACGGAATCATTGACGGCTGTGGAATCGAGAAATTGCAGCGTAACCCAGGGCTTGGGCGCAGCCGTTGCAAGGTTGGCGGCGATGATCGCTGGAAAAACAAATTGAAGAAGACTCATGATTTTGTTTATCGCTTGAGATTATTTGCTATTTGCATCATGTCTTCGGAGACTTGAATCGATTTCGAAACAATTTCGTACGCTCGTTCCGCGCTGATCATGTTAACCATTTCATCCACGACTTGAACGTTGGATGCTTCCAGATACTGTTGTTGAAGCGTAGTGTCCTTGAAGCCGTCTTCCCCGGGCGTGCCGACAATGGGTTGGCCCGAAGCCTCGGTTTCCAGCAATAAATTGTTGCCCACCGATTTGAGACCAGCAGGATTGACAAAACGCGCAAGTTCAATCTGACCTATCTGGGTTGAAGTCGTCTCGCCGGACATTACCGCGGTCACGTTTCCGGTCGACGAGTCGATACCAAGCTGTTGTGCGCCATTGGGTACGGTTATCTGAGGTGAAACAGGGTAACCGCTCGAAGTCACGATTGTTCCGTCGGATGTGAGCTTGAAAGCGCCGTCACGCGAATAGGCCATGGTGCCGTCCGGCAAAGACACCTGGAAAAAGCCGTCCCCCTGAATGGCGACGTCCATGTTGTTTCCCGTCTGCGTGAGGGATCCCTGTTCGAAATCCTTCTGCGTAGCGCCGGGCTTTACTCCCAGCCCCACTTCGATTCCTACGGGCGCAACGCCGCCTTCCTGGTTTGTGGTGCCGGGAGACTTGAGGTTTTCGTAGATGAGATCCTGAAATTCCACCCTGGCGCGTTTGTATCCGTTTGTATTGACATTCGCAAGATTGTTGGAAATGGTGTCCATAAACAACTGTTGGGCTTCCATTCCCGTTGCCGCGGTATACAGTGATCGAATCATGTGCCTTCCCTTCCGATGAGTTAACCGGGAATTATCCTACTTTGCCGACATCGTTCACGGCCTTGTCGAGGGTATCGTCCTGCGCGTACAGCGCCTTCTGGTCGGCCTCGAAATCCCTGTACGCGGATATCATATTGGCCATATTGCTTATGACATTAACGTTCGAACTCTCAAGATAACCCTGTTTCACGGCAAACGACGTTGATTCTCCAACCGGGCTGTCCAGAGAAACCGGTTTGAAATATCCGTTCCCTTCCCGCAGCAGTTTGTAGGGCTTATTAAACTCGGAGATCCGGAGAGATCCCCGGTTGATGCCGTCCTGAAGCACCTCTCCGCCGTCGGTAATTTCCACCGGCGAGCCATCGTTCTTGTCAATTTTGATGTACCCATTCTTGCCCATTACCTTTGCGCCGTCGCCGGTAACAAGAAAGCCGTTGGTGTCCAGCGAAAGATTCCCATTCCTCGTATAGCGGATGCCGCTTGGCGTCATCGCCGTGAGGAACCCGCTTCCCTGGACATAGACGTCGAGCGGAGCGTCGGTCTTGATCGCCGTTCCCGGCGAATAGTCGACGTAGACCTCGTCGGTATTTATCTGGTTGTTAACAAAAGGCTGTTGCTGGTCATTGGCAAGATATTTCTGAAAAGTCTTTACAAAAGTGCCGCTCTGTTTGTAACCCGTGGTCTGAATATTGGCGAGATTGTTGGCGATCTGGTCTTGCTTGTCCATGAGCGGCGTCATGCCCATCGAAGCAATGTATAGGCCCTCGACCATCATTCCTCCCTTGTGATAGAACGACTTGGCATTACTAGCAAGCACAATTCATGCCCAAGCCATCATTATTCTATTATATAAAGGATCAAGTAGTTACAATCCAGCGGAGGATGGCTGGTATTGCGTCTGCAGGGCCATTTGTTCCGCAAGGGGGCATTTTTTTCCCGGACCGGCAACTTGCATTGGTTGCCGCGAGTAAACGACCACGGCCATAGGCCGTGGCTTTGTTTCACCCCTGAAAGGGGTGGAACAAAAAGAAAAGCCGCGTTTTCGCGGGCAATGAATTGCGTTAAGAGGCGGGTATTGCAAAGAGCCGATCGATCACCAATCGTTTGACACAAGGCCGCAAACTATCTATTTTTTTGCAATCGTATCCGGATCAGCAAAGACGCATTCTTGCTGTACGCTTCATCCAAACCGTGCTCCGGGATGCGTTCACCTCCACTGATCCCGAACGATTCATGAAACTCATCCTGGCTCCCCTCCGCGGTCACACGGATTTCGTCTTTCGAAATACCCTCCTGAGACATTTTTCCGGGCTTGACGCCTGCTGCGCGCCCTTTATCACTACCGTGAAGGGAAAGACCGTTCGGGATTCGCATATCCGTGACGTTCTCCCCAAGTACAACAAGGTGCGATGCGTGATTCCGCAGATCATAAGCAAAGACCCGGATGAATTCATCGTGCTTGCAAACCGGCTGCATGCTCTGGGATATGGAACGGTGAACTGGAATCTCGGGTGCCCGTATCCCATGGTGGTGAGCAAAAAACGCGGCGCGGGAATGCTTCCGCATCCCGAGATAATATCCGATTTTCTGGCAGCGGTGATTCCGAACGTCACGTGTGCAATCGATGTAAAAATGCGGCTTGGCAAAGATGATCCGGTCGAGTCGGCAGGCGTGCTTGCCGTACTCAACGACTTCCCGATTCAAAACGTGATTATCCATCCTCGTACGGCAAAACAAATGTACGAAGGAACTGTCGACCTGGATTCTTTTGAGCGTTGCCTGCCGATTTCCAGGCATCCCGTCGTTTACAATGGCGATATAACGGACGTTAAATCGTTTAAAATAATAGCTAATCGGTTCCGCACCATCGACACATTCATGATTGGAAGAGGTGTGTTGATGAACCCTTCACTTGCCGAGCAAGTCAAGGGAATAACTCCAAGCTCCTCAAAGAAATACAGCGAGCGTCTCTACCGATTTCACGAGGACTTGGTTCGAGGATACCAGGAATTTGGAAGCGACGAAGAGCCGCTGCTGGGCCGGCTCAAACAACTCTGGTGCTTCTTGTCTTTCTCCCTCCTGCGACCGGAGGAGACCCTGAGGAAAATTCAGAGGGCAAACACGCTGGACGACTATTGGGCGGAAGTGGAATCGGCGTTTGAGACGCTTGACGGAAAAACGGCACATCGGTGACTGCTTACCGTTGCTGTCCATGATGAGTGTTTGGATGCGGGTGAAAGACGCGATTGGCCCTAAACATTCTTGCAAATAGGAGTATCGCAATTACTCCAGCAACAAGAATAAGGCGTGCTGTTTGCAAGACCTTTGAAGGCTTCTTCATCGGATCGAGCCTCTCTCCTGCCGTTTCAAGCCATCTGTGCCGACACCTTGGAAGCAGAGCGTATACAAGGTGCACGCCGGAGAATCTTTGCATGCGCAAGATCAGCGTTGCTGGGTGAGGGCTTCCGCGAACCTTACGTTGTCGGCCGGCTTTCCAAGGAAAACGAGAATGTCACCGGCGCACAGCGCAAGTTCACTGCCCGGATTCGAGATAACCTCGGTTTCCCGGCGCACCGCCAGCAAAGTAATTCCATATAGTCGTCGCACATTCATTTCCGCGATTGTCTTTCCCGCCGCGAACGAACCCTCGCCTACCCACACCATGTTGACTTCAACGTCGGGGAGAGCAAACTTGAGATCCGAAAATGAAGTCTTTTCGCCCGAAGGGCTGCGAAGCATCTGGTAGCTATCCGACCTCACCTCTGCTATGAATTGTTCTATCCGGTCGCGCGGCACCAGATATTTCACCAGAACGCGCGTGAATATCTCCACCGATGTCTCGAATTCCTCGGGGATCACGTCGCTTGCGCCAAGATCGTAGAGCGCTTTGGCCTCCTGAAAAAAGCGCGTGCGGGCAATGATATGCACGGACGGATTCAGCTTTCGCACGATTTCCACCGCCCTGCGCGTCGCGATGGGATCGGGGATTCCCACCACAACGACGCGCGCCTGTCGGACCTTCACATGAGAGAGCACTGCCTCCTGCGTGGCATCTCCATAGTAAATGGGTTCGCCTGCGGCCTTTTCGTTCCGCACCGTTTCGGGATTCATCTCGGTGATTACATAGGGAATTCCCGCGGCTTTCGCCGCGCGGGCCACGTTGCGGCCGTTAATGCCGAACCCGACGATTATCAGATGATCCCTCACATGCAGCAGGCGGTCGAAAACTTCTTTGCGTTCTGCGATCTTGAGGCCGGAGCGGATGCGCCCGGGCAGCGGCAGCAGCAGCAGCCAGTCGGCAACCCGATTGCCCTGCGCCATGACAAATGGCGTTGCCGCCATGGTCAAGATGGAAACGCCGAGAAAAATCTGATAGGTATCCCTGTCGAGCAGGTGAAAATCGAGACCGGTGCGCGAAAGGATAAACGAGAACTCTCCTACCTGGCCAAGCGAAAGCCCGACAAGCGCCATGGTGCGCAGCGGAAACCCTAGAATCGCCGGGATAAAGAACGCAATGATCACTTTGCCCGCAAGCACCATCGACGCGAGCAGCACAATCACCAGAGGATGACGCAGGAAGAAATCGATATTAAACAGCATCCCGATTGAAATGAAGAAGACGCTCGTAAATACGTCTCGGAATGGAAGGATGGAGCCAAGAGCCTGGTAGCCGTATTCCGATTCCGACAAGATGAGCCCGGCCAGAAACGCCCCCAGCGCCAGCGACAAGCCCGCGCTTGAGGTGAGCCAGGCAATCGAGAAACACGTGACGATGATGGCGAGCAGAAAAAGTTCCCTGCTCCTTGTTTTCGCGACCCAGTACAGGATCTTGGGAACAACCCATTTGGTGAGAACGACAACACACACCGCGATCAGGGCGATCTTGACCAACAGCAGAGCAACCGATGATGCGATGTCGGATGACGCTCCCGACATGATGGGAATAAGCAGCATCATGGGTACCACGGCAAGATCCTGGAAAATAAGTATTCCCAGACTGGTTTTTCCGTGAGGGCTCTCGACCTCGCCCTTTTCCTGAAACCACTTGAGGACTATTGCGGTGCTGCTAAGCGACAGGAGAAACCCCATGAAAACGGACTGGGCGGCAGTACGGCCGAGGAAAAGAGATGCGACGGTGACCGCGCCGATGGTAAGGAGTACCTGAAGCGATCCTCCGAACAGCACCGTTTTTCTCATCTGCAGGAGATTTTGCATGGAAAATTCTATGCCGATGCTAAACAGAAGAATCACCACGCCGATTTGTGCAAGAGTCTCGACCTCTTTCTCATTTGTTACAAGCCCCAACCCCGCCGGACCGGCAAGCACGCCGGTAAGCAGAAATCCCACGATAGTCGGGATCTTGAGCCGGTAGCAAACCAGCAGTACAAGGATTGAGAGTCCGAAAACAATGACGGTGGTGCTGAGAAATGAGATTTCCATGCGGAAACTAGCGCCTCGCACTTATCGCGGAAACCAGCATAGCCTCGCGCGCCGACATCCGGGCATTGTCGTTAAGACGGCCTGCGTGCGGCGGTTTTACACTTTATAAAGCCTGTTCTCGGAACGACAGAGCTCCATGGAAGACACGGGCTTGAAATCAAGCCCGAATATCTTGACCTGGATATTCTTGTCCTGGATGTCGAGAAGGCCGAACGTTGGAGAAAAATTCTTGTCCTTGGGGCCCTTGAGGTGGCCTGGATTCATGCACAGCAGACCGTCTTCGAGCGTGATGCTGCAATGATGCGAATGTCCGTGAAGGATGATGTCGGCGGTCATCCTGTCGTCCGGGGTCACGTCTTTTTCCATGGAATGAACGAGCAGAATTCGGATGCCCAGAACGTTTTCCATTATCTTCTTGGGAAGAGAACCGTCGGTGTACCGTTGGTCGTACAATCCGGGCACCTGAACGATATCGATGTACTTGTCTGCAAGCGCCTTTACATCATCGTAATCGTCGCCCAGGTGATAGAGCATTGCTATCTTGTGGCGTGTGGAAAGCCAATCAACTGCTTCAATGAGGAATTCCACGTTTCGATGCGTGTCACTTACAACGCCGATTCTCATACAGGCACCTCCGTGGTATTGCAGCCGTAAAGGTCACACGCAGGGCGCTCCGATGCGCCCGACATTTGGGCATTGCTTCTTCAAAAGCAAGCACGCACAACGCTGCCTACCGTCACCGGCGAGCCAGCACGGCGGCGAGCTTCTTCACGAATTCCTCGTGGTAGCCGAGAAAAGACTCTATTCTCTGGAGCACGGCCGTCAGCGTAAAACCGAATTTCTCTTCGAGCACCGGAAATGGCGCGGACGCGCCGAATCGTTCGAGACCGTACACCATCCCGAACACCCCGGCAACGTCTTTGAGCGCCTGAGGCAAGCCCGAGGTGAGCCCGAACACCGGAACCCCGAACGGAATAACGCTTTCGCGGTAACGGGCCGGCTGTTCTCGAAACAATCCTTCGGAGATTACCGAAACGACACGCACCGAAATTCCTTTTGATTCGGATATCTTCCTTGCGGCGTTAACAAGGGTTATCACTTCGGCCCCATTTGCAATGCACACAAGCCGGGGATCGTTGCCGCTTTCAAAAACCGTGTACGCCCCGTGCCTGGCATTGCAGGCTTCGTCGTACCGGGTTGCACCGGGCACGCGCGCCGGAACGTCGGGCATGGTCTGACGAGAAAGCAAAAGCGCGGAGGGCGTTCGCGTGTTCTCCATTGCCATTTGCCAGGCCACGGATGTCTCCGCAGCGTCAGCGGGCCGCAGGACGAGGATGCTTCTCTTGCCGTCAAGGTTATTCATTTTTTCCAGAAGCCTTAGCTGCGTCTCGTGTTCCACAGGCTGATGTGTGGGCCCATCTTCGCCCACTCGAAAGGAATCATGCGTCCACAAGTACTTCACCGGCACTCCCATGAGCGCTGCAAGCCGGACCGCAGGTTTCATGAAATCGGAAAAAACGAAAAACGTTCCGCACACCGGGACGATACCCCCGTGCAGGGCAATACCGTTCATGACGCCGGCCATGGTAAGCTCCGCCACGCCGGACTGCAAGAAACCGCCGCCGAAATCGCCCTTGGTGAGGATTCGTGATCCGCCCTTGAGGAACCCCTCGGTGTTATCGCTGTTGCACAGGTCGGCCGACGAGACGATCATGTTCTCAACATGGGCGGCAAATGCCGACAGCACCTTGCCCGAAGCAACGCGGGTCGCCGCATTGGGCTTATGGTCCAGAGCGGCGTAATCGATGACCGGAATCTCGCCCGACCAGAACCGCCAGAATTTTGCGGCAAGAAGGGGATTCTCCTTTTCCCACTGTGCCTGCACGTATCGTTTCGACCGCGCCTCGTCGGTTTTGCGTCTCTTGAGACCGTCGAAGTATTCTTTAACATCAGGGAAAATTGCGAACGGGTCTTTGGGGTCGCCTCCGCAATTCGAAATCGTCTTCTCTATGGACGCGCCGGCCTTGGACAGCGGCATTCCGTGCGTCTCCACGCGGCCCTCAAAGCTTTGGCCTTTGTCGTCGAGAGCCCCTTTCCCCATGGTTGTCTTGCCTATAATGAGGGAGGGCCGGGCAGTCTCGGCATGTGCACGAGCAAGCGCCTCCCGGATGCTCACAATAGTATTTCCCTTTATTGTTTCCACGCGCCATCCCCACGCTTCGTATTTTTTTGCCGTGTCTTCGCTTGTAACCTGACTCGTTGGCGTGGACAGCTGTACCGAATTCGAATCGTAAAACATGATGAAATTAGAAAGGCCCAGGTGCCCGGCCAGGCGGCCCACCCCTTGGGAAACCTCTTCCTGAACGCCGCCGTCGGAAATGTACGCATAGGTCTTGTGCGAAAGCCATTCCCCGAACCTGGCGGCCAGAAACCGCTCCGCAATTGCCGCTCCGAGCGCCATCGCATGTCCCTGACCAAGAGGCCCCGACGTGTTTTCCACCCCTCGCGTGACATCGAGTTCCGGATGACCGGGCGTAACGCTTCCCCACTGGCGGAAGTTACGGATATCGTCCAACGAATACTGTCCCAGAAGAAAGAGCATCGAATACAGCATGGGAGACATGTGGCCTGGATCAAGGAAGAACCTGTCTCGGTTGTGCCACTTCATGTCACCGGGGTCACAGCAAAGGAATTCAGAGTATAAAACAGCTATGAAATCGGCGCCCCCCATTGGACCGCCAGGGTGACCGGAATTCGCCTTCTCCACCATAGCTGCCGACAGCACGCGAATGTTGTTGGCGACCCGGTCCAGAATTTCCTGCCCCATTCTCGCTCCTTTACTTTCCGCATATTCCGAAATACACACCGGACAAATAATTTTTCAAAATAATTTATAGCTTGCAGCGGTACTTCAACTAAATGGGCCGGCAGGCGACGCGCAAGCGCTCCGACGCAAAAACACCATTATTGGAATCCGTGACCGGCAAACATATTTTATGAAAATGGCTGGTACTTCGCTCTCCGTTCTTCTCATTGAGGACAATCCTCTGGACGCACGACTGATCCGCGAAATCATGAAGGTTTCGCGAACGCTCGCATGTACCATAGAATCTGCCGGCAGCCTGTCGAGCGGACTTGCCCTCCTCAAAGCCGGCACCTACGACGCTGCATTGCTCGACCTCACGCTGCCGGATTCCGAGGGAATCAACACCTACCTCGAAATTCACAAGGCGGCCCCCGGAATGCCCGTGATTATTCTCACCGGAGTCGACGATGAGTCTCTTGCCCTGGAGGCGATGCAGCAGGGCGCCCAGGACTACCTTGTAAAAGGCCAGTTGAGCCGCAACCATCTCGAACGCTCGCTCAGTTACGCGTTGGAACGCCACAAGATTCTGGATGAGCTCAGCCGTTCACGGCAGTCGCTGCAGGCGACCACCTTCAAACTCGAAATGGCCCTTCGCAGCATCAACGAAGAGTTGCAAACCGCGAAACTGGTCCAGAAAGCTCTTTTGCCGCAGGACATTTCCACGCTTCCCGGCGTGGCGGTCGGCGCGATATACGTTCCGTGCGGAACGGTCGGCGGCGACCTGTACGACGTTATACCTATTGACGACATGAAAACAGCTTTCCTGCTGCTGGACGTCGCCGGTCACGGCGTGCCCGCAGCGCTCATCGCCGCAATGGCAAAGCTTTCGTTTGCAAGGAACATCAAGAAGGGGCTGTCGCCGCGGAACATTTTCGAACGGGTAAATGCGGAGCTTATCCACTACCTCCCGCCCGAGCGGTTCGTTACCGCTATCCTCGCCATTTTCGATGCACAGACCAGGTCGTTTTCCCTGGCGCGTGCGGGGAACCCGCCCGCCATGTTTCTGAAGGCCGCCTCAACAACGGTGGAGCATTTGTCTACCACGGGCACCTTTATCGGGGTGTTCCCTGAAGGAAAGTTCGGGCAGACGGACATCGTACTCAATCCCGGCGACAAGGTTCTCCTCTATACCGACGGTCTCACGGAATGCATCAATACGGAGGAAAAACAGCTCGGCAGGCCGCAACTTGCGGAAATGTTTCTCAAAACGAGGGCTTCGCCACCCGACGAAACAGCGGTTCGGCTACTCAAACTCGCCCAGGCGTTCGTCGGCAGCGCACAACAGCGCGACGACATTACGCTCCTGGTTCTCACGGGAGCGCCTTTATGAGTTCCATTTTGCAATAGCCGAGTCCACCTCCGCATTTACCACCGCGGCTATTTGCTTCTGATCTACTCCCAATTGCTTGAGGTCAAGCAGCTTTTCGGAATCGTCATAATGTATCTCGCCGCTGTTTCCGACGCCTTCCATGGTGCAGATCCGGTTCGCGGTGGCAATGATGCGAACAATGTCGGCGTACTGGATCGATTGCTGCGGTATGCAGGCAACCGTATGATGATACCGTATGGTTGCAACAAACGAATCTGGTATGTTAAGGCGTTCGGCAAGCCAGGCGCCTGCTTCGGCGTGGTCGAAACCGATCACCGTCCTCTCGCTCGCGAGCAGCGAACAATTATGGGCAATGGCATGGGCGCAGGCCTTGGCAAACTTGTCGTGCAAATACTGGTCGAGCACAAGGCGTCCCATGTCATGGAGGAGCCCCCCGATAAAGCACTCGTCCGGAAAGGAATAATTGACCAGGTGAGCGACCTTCTGCGACAACAGCCCGCACCCGAAGGAATGCCGCCACAGCAGGTTCGGATCGAAATGCGTGCTTTTGCCGTTCTTGAAAAGTTTTATAACCGTGAGACCGAGCATCAAATTGTACACTGCCCGTAGCCCCACGATCACCACCGCCTGCGTGATGGACATCACGCGGTTGCGCAAACCGTAGAAGGCCGAATTGACAAGCCGGATGATCCGGACCGTGAGCGCGGTATCGGTCATGATAACGTCTGCAATCTTCTTCATGTCGGTCTCGTTGGTCTCGATAAGCGCGCTCACCTGGCGAAGCACCATCGGCAGCGTCGGCAGGTCCTTCACGTTTCCGAGATCCCGTTCGATAATTTCCATGAGAGCACCCCTTTACAGTTGTGATATTTGCCTGGTGAGATCCTGGATTCGTTCGGCGATTACCGCCGGGTCTCTGCCTTCGATGGCAGCGCGTTCCACATCCCGCGCAGATTCGAAAACGCCGGCCACGCCGAGGTTGCCAGCCATGCCCTTTATCGAATGCGCTATCTTTCCCGCCCTTGCCCAATCGCACTGCGCGGTTGCCTCCCCGATGAGTACCGCATTTTCTCTTGCAAGCGCAAGAAAATCGGCGTACAGATCATCGTAAACTTCCGGCGTGATGCCGAGCCGTTTCAAGGCTTCTTCCTTCCCGGGTCCCGTCATGCAAGCTCCTTTCCCGTTCCGAACGCCAAACACACCGGCAGTGGAGACCCACGCCAACGATGCGGGCCGATAGGAGCGACAGGACTGCCATCACGATTGGCGGCCTTCCATTTGCAAACGCGTGGAAAAAAAGACTGCGCGGCCGATTCGCCCAAGCGCCGGCGCTCCAAGAAAATTGTACCATGTCAAAGCCGGCATTTCAATAGGCTGGCGGTCCAAATGGTGCGGAGGTGCAGCAGTTACAAAAAACCGGATGCCCGCGAGCACCAATGGTGTTTCGGGCGCTCCCGCAACGGTTCCGGCATGCGGGCACAGGACTCTCTGTGAGCGCTTCCGGCATGAACGGCTAGGCAATGGCCCGTGCCTTGTTGATCCGGGTTAGCCGCACGAACCAAACGGATGCCGCCCGCGGGGCTTCAGATGCGCCGAAGTTGTCCGTCGCCGGCTACGCTCATTGCCCCGACAAGATCGGACATATCCACTTGCGCCTCCGCGGCGGCGAAGAGGTCCGCTTCCACATCAGCAGAAATCCCAAAGAAATCTGTTACCTCTTTGTCAATCCTCTGGATGGTGCCTTCAAATGATCCGAGTGCGCAGTTACAGAGAATATATTCTGAAACGCGCGTCGCGCCGGCGATAACGCGATGAAGTTCGGGAGCCTTCTCCCATCCTTGATGATGAAACCGAACGCCCGAAATCACCTGCACGTCGATCTTCCAGATTTCGAGCAGGGCCGCGCCTACCGTCGGGTGCGTTTCTTTTCCCGCGATAGAGGTTTCGGCGGCAAGAAACGACTTCTCGCCCTGAATTGCGTGCGAAATGATTCCTTCGAATTCCTTGTGGAAGAACTGATCGTACACAAGAATGCCGACGTCGTGCAACAAACCTGCTATGAAGCAGTGCTGCAGCTGCTCGGGCGAAATTGCCGGACGCGCTCGCCCCGCAATTTTTTGGTTGAGATACGCGGCCGTGAGAGAATGCCGCCAAAAGACTTTGTAGTCGAGAAGATTCGAATTCCTGGAGAATTGTTTGATGAGCGACATGGCCGTCACGATATTCCGCACTTCGTTGAAACCGATGCGCGCGAGAGCCAGCCGGAGCGACGATATCCGCTGGTTAACGCTCCCGAAATAGGAGGAATTCGCCACTTTGAGAATCTTTGCGGTGAGCGAGGGGTCCTGTTCTATGATCCGCGCCAATGTTGCGGCGCTTCCCTCTTCGGAATTGACAAGCGCCTGGACCCGGAGCATTATTTCCGGCAAAGCAGGCAGCTCGCGTATTTGATTGATCCGTTGGAGGATGTTCATGTAAGCCAGCCTTTTCCCATATCGCTATGCAAAACAATCGCCGTAAGAACGAAGCGCGTGGTTCTTTACTTGGTGCGACTTCGATTATACCATGCGCAAGAAAGGCAGTCAATAACGCCGTCGCCGATCTGAGCCGCTTACCGGAGCAAACGCACCACTTTCAACAGCAGCAGCGGACGTTTGTAAAAGGCCTTGACGAATATCGACAAAATGCTCATCTTCCTGGCGCAATTTTTTGTTGCCGACCGGGCCACGTCGTCGAGAAACACATCCGGAAATCCAACCATCACTTCTTTGATAGCGTGCGACCGGTCTTGTTGCTTTCCGTAAAAGGATGCCCACTGATCCTGGTAGGAACCAAGCATCTCGGGCCGGCATTTTCCGTTCACAAAAGACTGTGCGGCGACCGTGCCCGCAATCTTCCCGGAATACAACGCGTAGGCGATGCCCGCGCCGCTTACGCAATTCATCATGTGAGCCGCGTCGCCCGCCAGCATCACGCCGCCCCGTACGAGCGGCCGGATCCATCGCCCCATCGGCACGCCGCCGCAATGCAGATCGGAAACCCGGGCGCCCGGAAATTTCTCGCGGATAAAGTCTTCCAGCAAGGTGCGGGGCATTCCTTTTTGGCAACTTTCTCCGAGAACGCCAAGCCCTACGTTGGCCGTGTTTCCTCCACGGTGAAACACCCATACGTATCCGCCCGGGGCGCGCTTGACGCCCAGATAGAACACGCAGGTGCCCGGCTCGACGCCGTCGTGCGCAATTCGTGCAAACGCGCAGGAATGTATGTCGCGCAGGCTCAGTGACGTTGACCACCCCAGATTCCTGGCAAGCCTGGATTCCACGCCCTCGGCGAGAATAACACATTGAGCGTGAATAACGGAGTCGCGGCTTCGGCATTCGTAACCGTCACCGTTGCGGGATGACACCGACACGATTGAGGTATCCGCGATGAATTCGGCGCCTCGCGCCACGGCGTCGGTGGTAAGATCCTTTTCCATTCTTTCCCGGTCGACGACGTACCCCTCATAGCTATTGGGCACGGTGACCGTGATTCCCGAAGGCGAAACCAGTTTCATGTACGATATCTTGCTTTGTATCCATTCGGGCTTGAGTTCGACCGTGGAGGCAAACCCCTTGAGGCCGATTGCTTCACCGCACCGGACAGGATGACCGGGAGATGGCTTGCGGTCAATGAGGCATACTTTTCGGCCGCCTCCGGCGGCATATGTCGCCGCAACGATTCCGCAAGGCCCGCCACCGATAACCGCGATGTCGAATTGCCGTGCCGCCATGTTCCTATTCCTTTCCAGCGCCCGCGGGTTGTCCGCAGACTTCGGAAAGCGCCCCGAACGGGCACACGCGGGCACACCTCCCGCACCCGATACATTTCCCGGAATCAATGGTGAGTCGTTCATCAAGTAAAATTGCATCCACGGGACACACGGCAACACACGTTGCGCATTGGTCGCACGATTGCTTGTCCACAACGATCATAATGTTCCTCTTTGTCATTTTGCGTCGGGCATTTTCGCCAGGAGTCTCTCGGTGTCATCGCACAGCTGCCTGCAAAACGGATTACAGTCCCCGGCTTTGCGATCGAGCAGCGTCGAACATTCCTTCCGAGCCCCGGCAAAATTGCCCGCAGAAAAATACATGTGTGCAGCCTTGTTTCGCGTGAGAAAGGAGTTTCTGCGTGCACGCGGTATTGAATCATACGCGTCGGCCAGATTCCTGTAATAATCGCCGGCAGGACCCCATAACCCGGCCGACTCGGCGCGCTTCGCACATGTCCACTTCACGAGGCGGCTGCCGGGATACAAGCGCGAAAAGTCCGCGGTGACGGAATCGGATTCGGCAAATCGATGTTCACGGTAATACACTTCCCCCAGCGCAAGCGACGCCGCGCGACGGCAGAACTGTGCGTTCCGGGCGCACCCGCGCATACTCCGAATGCCATCCTCCCTGTCGCCCGGATACCAGAAAAAGGCCCACCAGAAGGTTTTCTTGAGTTCGGCCCGCGCGTAGGTATACAGCCCCAGAAAGAAATCGACGTCGGTATTCGAGTTGTCGAGCTTCTTTGCCTCCTGGAGCCTGGCAAGCGCGTCGAGCCCAAGATCAAGCCCGGCAAAGTACTTCTTTCTCCACAAATCATAGGCCGCCGCTGTCGCCCGGACAAACCCCTTGACGGTAAGAGAATATGACGAAACGCCGTGGAGCCGTTCGTATTCAATGATGACCTCCGAACCCTTCTTGAACACTCCGTCGAAATTGAGGGAATCGGTGGCGCTGTCGAGATCCAGGTCATGGAGACCTATGGCCGCCAGGGAAAGCATCCACCCGAGCGGATCCGCGGCGTCCGCCCGGGTGATCGAATCGCAGAGGCGCAGCGCTCCGTCGTAGTCGCTCGCGATCATTTTCTCGATTGCGGCGTTTGCGGCCCCGCGTTTGTCCGGGGAAAGGGTCAGGCCCATGCAGGGCAGAACCCACGTGCACAATGCGACGGCAAGCAACGTTCGCTTAACGTTCCGGACTTGCAGGCACAAGCGAGGGATACCAGACATGAAACCTCATGCGAAAATAGCCAACGGTTCCGGCGAGGCACAAAAGAGACACCGGAACAAGAAGAGGGAATAGAAAAGCGGCGGCCAGCATCAGTATCACGCCGCCGACCTTGTATGTAGACTCCATGGTTCGCACCGAATTTCGGATAAGAAATGCCACGTAAAAGGGAACGGCAACACCGGCGCAAACCGCTGCGGCCCAGTCTCGTGCCAGAAGAGCGGAAACGAGGCCCGCTGCGATAAACACGCAGGCTATCACGTGAGCCGGCCTCACGCCTATCCAGACTGCGGTGGTGTTCTTGCCGAACTTGCGGTCCCCTTCGTAATCCGGCAACGTCGAGCTGATTGAGCCGGCGCACATCAGAAAGAAATACGGCATGCTCGCAACCAGGAACCGGGCGCCCAACGTCGCACCCGACAAATGCCAACCCGCGCCAAACGCAATGATCCCGAATCCGGTCGCATTGGCGACAAAATCCCCTATGGGCCGCCCGGAAAGTTGAATAGGCTTGGCGCTGTACACAAATCCAACCGCAAGGGCCAAGCAGGAGTAGATCGCAAGAATGGGACGAAACACCAGGGGAATAAGCACCGACGAGAGTCCCAGGACGACAAAAGTGCCCCACGCCAGCCGGATTGGAATCTTCCCTTTTGCCAAAATCGGGAAACCCGCGTTCGCCGCATCAACGTCACAATCGGCAATCTGATTCAACACGTAGATTGCGGCCACCGACAGAGAGAAAACAATCATCCATCCGAATATCGAAAGCGGAGCGTTCCAGCAAACGGCAAAAGGCGACCGTGCGATCCACCGCGATCCGGCGACATATCCAAAGGCGCAATATCCCCACACCGGTATCAACAGGAGCGGCCGCGAAAGAAAAAGGGCATCGGCGCAGCGAACGAGGAACTTATGCCTCATGCTCCCCGCTTCACGCCGCATGCCGGACTGCTCGCCGGGGATCATAGCGGATACCGTCCCACGGGGAACGGATTCGAATATATCCAGGCATATTTTCCTTTGAACACCTCTATTCTGTAAATTCCTTCGGAGGTAATGGGAAATTCGGCCTGGCGGCCGATGCACACCGCGCATCGCTGGCCGTTTCGAATGAGCCTCACCTCCGACTTGTCCGGAACGCTCACGCATAACCGCGCCGGCAGTTCCGGAACCGTTGCGCACAGGCCCGGTGAAAATGCCCGGCCCTGCTTGTCGAGCAGAAATATCAGCGTTCCTTTTGCGTCGCCTCTCCGGAAATTGCTCACGAACCCGTTCCCGTTCTTGAGCGCGGAAAGCAGCATGGCTTTCGCGCCCGGCGCATCCGCTGGGGGCAACTGGCGATCCACGTACACGTGAGTTCGAATTCCCTTGAGTTCAACTTTAATTGGGAAAATAGTGAGACCGAAGGGTCCGAGCTTCATCTTCATGGTGTGCGCGTCAACACCACCGATTCCGCTTACAAACCGAGTTCTGTTGAGCGCATCCCAATGCTCCAGCAGCTCCCGCTTTACCTCCAGAAGGAACCGACGCGGGTAAAACAGCTTGACAAAATGAAGCGGGCTCTTCAGGTTCTCCAGCCAGTCGGACATCTGATTCCACAATTCCACGCCGTCGAATCCGGATACGTTCCAGTCCTTCCACGGGTACGGAGGATACTTCGCGAAGTAGTGCCGCACTTCTATCGGATGCGCGATAAACCCGATACCGCCTTGCGCCTTTATCCTGTCGACATATCCCTGAGGCGTATCGTGGAATGTTACAACCGTGTCGCATCCAAGCGCAAGGTAATGGTTGAGGTTCGCGGCATCGTTGTGTTCGTACCCCACGCACACAAGAAGGTCGCCAAAAAACCCTTCGTATCCCGCTTCTCTTCCTGCAAGGGACGCATGGTCGGTCACCACGATGTAATCGAGACCCACTTGCCGCGCCGCCTCGATGAGAACGGGATAGGTGACTCCACCGTCCGAAAACGTCGTGTGCAGGTGAATGGCCCCGCACAATTCAGTGTGGTCGAATGAACTGTTCATGATGCTGCCGCCGTTTCTTGCACAATGTCGCGGGATCACGCCAATCGTTCGCTGTAAACAACCACAGTGACGGAAGAACCCCGCAGCTTGCTGCGGGGTTCTTCACTCGAGTGCGAAATCCCCCGTATGGGAAAATAACTTTGGCCTGGGCCCGCGGGATTCCTTCAAAATATATGCCCGTGCCCGCAAAGGGGAAATCGCCGTAACACTATTTGACTATTGTCCCAGGATAAATGTATTTTAAGAAATTTCAATTTGTTCGCTCCAGCACCGTTCACGCAATACAAGGACCACAAGGAGTAGTTTCAATGCCCCAACACAAAGCATGTGAAAAGCATGTCCGGAAAAGTAAGAAAGCCAACATCAAAAACCGGAGCGACTGGTCGAAACTTCGAACCGTCATTCGCCAGGTCCTCGACTCAAAAGAGAAGAAAGCCGCGCAGGACCGCTTAAAGGCTGCGGTGTCGTTCATCGACAAATGCGCCGGCAGCGGGCTCATCCACAAGAACAATGCCGCCAACAAGAAATCGCGGCTCTTCATTCATGTGAACAGGCTGCAGGAAAAGTAGTTTCCATTCCCGTTCTTTTCGGCCGCATACCGTGCATCAAGGATGAATAATGAACAATTTTCATCTCGTGGGTGAAGAATTGTGGTGTGAGAACGTCGCACTCCCGTCCATAGCGCGCGACGTCGGCACCCCGGCGTATATCTACAGCAAAGCGAGCATTGTCAACAACCTCGAGTTGCTGATGGGCGCGTTTGAATCGCTCAACGTTCAAATATGCTTTTCGGTCAAGTCAAATTCGAACCTCTCCATTCTCCGCTTGATGGCCGACAGGGGAATCGGCGCGGACATCGTCTCCGGGGGCGAGCTGTTCCGTGCGCTCAAGGCCGGCATTGACCCTAAGAAGATCGTATACTCGGGCGTCGGTAAAACCGCACCCGAAATACACTACGCGCTCAAGAGCGGCATCGGCATCTTCAATGTCGAATCGGAAGCGGAACTCCACGCGATTTCCGATATCGCAAAGGCGATGGATACCATCGCCTCGATTTCCCTGCGTGTCAATCCCGATATCGACGCCAAGACGCATGCCTTTACGACAACGGCGAAAAAGGAGAACAAGTTCGGCCTTCCCCTTTGTGCCGCGGCCGACCTGTACGCAGCTGCCCATTCCCTGCCGCATATCAGCCCCGTGGGCATAGATGTGCACCTGGGATCACCCATCCTCTCGCTGGATCCCTACCGGCGCGCTCTCGAACTTCTGAGCGACCTGTACGGCCGGCTTCACGCAATGGGCATTAAAGTCCACACCATCGACATCGGCGGCGGGTTCGGTATAGTTTACAAAGACGAAACTCCGTTCACCCCCATCCAGTTCGCCGCCATCCTTGCGCCCTATGCCGAAAGGCTCAAATGCAATTTTGTCGTTGAGCCCGGTCGGTTCGTGGTCGGCAACGCCGGCGTCCTGCTGACGACGGTGACGTATGTCAAGAAAACGCCCTCCAAGTTGTTCTATATCTGCGACGCGGGCATGAATGACCTTATTCGTCCTCCCTTGTACGACGCCTATCATGCCGTTGTGCCGGTGATGCAACGGAAAGCCGCAGATCAGACAATCGCCGACATCGTGGGCCCGGTGTGCGAGTCATCGGATTTCTTCGGCAAGCACCGCACCATCGACCGCGTCGCACAAGGAGAATTGCTGGCCGTTCGGAGCGCGGGCGCCTATGGGTTCTCAATGGCGTCCAATTACAATTCGAGGCCGCGCCCCTGCGAAATCCTCGTTGACGGTTCTTCCTATTCGGTCATTCGAAAACGGGAATCGTACGACGATCTGATCCGCGGCGAAGCATAGCGTTCTCCAGATTTCCGGCGTTTTCGCCATGCCTGTCGCGCAGTTGTATATTCTCCTTGGGAACCGTCGGACCCTGGAGATCCTATGTTTCCCGGTCCCCAATAATTATTGCCTTTGCCTTTTTGCGTGCTGCCTATGTACAATTTAGATGCCCCGGTGGCGCGCAGACGCGCCCACCCGCGCAATCGCGCTCGGCAGCGCACCCCGGAACAAGAACCAGACGGCTCATGACGCAAACAAGAAACTCGCTGCGAATTCGTTCGAGACGCCCCAGCCGGTATGCCATACCTATTTCTCTATGGCTGAGCATCTTCTGGTTGTTCCCGTCTTCGGTTGCCTCCTTTCCCCTTTTCTGGGAGCAGGAAATAAGCTCCGCTTTAGATTCAAGAGACAGCAGCTATCGCGAGGCCGGAGTGGACACCGCCCTATTTGGACGGTTGCAGACAGCGGGCGATCGACTGAGCGCTCTTCCGATGGACACCGCTTCCCCGTGGCATTCTTTTCTCACAGGAATGGCCCTTGCAAAGGATAGCGGCACCGCGGCCGCGGCCAGCTTTGCACGCGCGATTTCCCTTTCGGAGAAAGATCCCGGGCGTCTCTGGGTTCTTTCGGTCGAATTCTACCGCTGCGACATGCAGGCCTGGGAAGAAAAATGCCTCAAGAAACTCGAAATTCTTTTCCTTGCCTCCGGCGCCCGTAGCGCGCCGGTGATAGTCCAGCAGCTGCTGTTTCGATTGTCAAATGCAAATGCGCACGGGAACACACGGGATTCTGAATTCTACGGCGGGTGGGCCCAAAGATTCGACAGACGGTGCTTGTGGCCGTCCATTCTCGCCATCGGATCAACCGACTTCACGAATTTCCCCAGAGCCGCCGCCCAAATACGCGACGTTTTTGCGTCTTTGTCCGCGTCGTGGGAATCGCAGCTTACCTTTGCCCGGGCCGCATCAAAGTGGCTCTTCTGGGTATTGCAAACGCTGATCGCGGGCGCCTTGATCGGACTCGTCGCCAAGTACCTTTCCCCCGCGCTCCATATTTCGTCTGAGCGCTTCCCCGACATTTTCAGCTCCAGGGGGAAGCTGCTGCTGGCGCTGGCGGCATTTTTTTCGGTTGCGTTTCTCGGCGCCATCCCTTTTATCTGGGTCATTTTCTTCGTTATATGGCGGCGACTCGTTCCGCGAGACAAGCGCCTGGCGGTTTGCGCGCTCATGCTGTTCCTGCTCACGCCGCTTGGCGTCAGGCTAAGCGACATGTTCGATTCTGCGCTGTCGGAAAGCAGTTCGGTGCAACTCTACAGGAAGGCAATTGACGAAGGATACTACCCGGCGCTCGACTCAACCATCGCCTCGCACGCGCTGCGCAGCGGCAAAGACTACCTTGCTCATACCGCCGCGGCACTGTACGCGTGCAAGAAGGGAACTCCGCTTTCCGCCTTTTCTCATCTGAAAATGGCCCAGATGATTGCAAAAGACGACCCCGTCGTTATTGTAACGGCCGGAAATGCCCTGTACTATGCCGGTGATTTCCAGGGCGCCCGGAATGCCTACCAGCAATGCGTTCGCCTCTATCCAAAGTTCGAGCCCGCCTATTTCAACCTCGGGCAATACTATTTCGGCGCCATGGAGACGGCCAAAGGCATGGAATACACGACGCAAGCCGCGCGGCTCGACCCGGAATACGTTAACGCGTTCATCAAGAAGAACGACGAATGCTTTTCGAAGGACTGGCCACCTCTCCGTCAACTTGTGTGGCCCGATTTTGCCCCAAGTTACTTCTGGCGCGATGTCTTTCCCTCGTATTGCGGAACCTGGAATTCGGCCTCGCCACGCTTTGGCCCGCACTTTTTTGGCCTTCCGCTGACGTGGTATCTTGCCCTGTCGGCCTTCCTGGCGATCCTGCTTTTTACGCTTGATGTTTCGATCTGGTCGAAAGATGTTGTCAAGCGAGTATCGTCGTGCAAACTGTGCCAGACCCCCGTTTGCCGCAAATGCAAACGTGGAAGCATTTGCAGAGATTGCTTTAGTGCAACCCAACATATTCGCAACGAACAAATACGGCAGCGAATAATGGGCAAGATCCAGGTGCGATCGTTGCGTTTTCGGGCAATGACGGCAATCGTGCTCGACCTGATTTACCCGGGAGCGGGCCTTGTCTACCGCGGCGCTCCACTGTATCAATCCGGCCCTTTGCTCGCGGTAACGTCGGTGGTGTATGCTTCCTTCGCGTTTTTGATCCAGGCAACATTTGAATATCCCACGTGGATACTCGGAAGGCTCTCAACGCCGCTGATCTGTGTTTTCGCCGCGTACTGGGCAATCTTTGTTGTGCGAGCCGCCATCAAGAGCGTTGCCGTACTCACCAGGCAGGAGGAATAGCATGGCGCTCAGGGGCAGTCTCCACGAATTCGAGCTTGCGGAAATCTTCCAACTTATTTCCCGCGACGCAAAAACCGGACAACTGGTCCTCTCCCACCAGGACAATGAAGCGTTTGTTATCTTTTCGCAAGGGGCGGTCGTCGCCGCCGGCACCGGCGAACAAAACCTGCAGACAATCCTGTTCCGGTATCTCATGTCGGTAAAACGCTACTCGGAAGAGGAACTCAACGAGCTGCTGTACATATGCCAGGGTGAAATGCGACAGTTCTCCCAGGAACTGACAAAGAGAAACTACCTTTCCGGCAATGAGCTTGCGACGCTGGTTCACATGACCATAGAAGATCTGGCGTGCAGTCTGTTCTTATGGGACGAAGGAAACTACCGCTTCGATTCACTCGAAGGAATGGATGAGTACCTTGTTGGCGGCGTCACGTTTCCCGTGGACGCCATCACCATGGAGGCAATGCGGCGAAGCGACGAATGGAAGAGGATCCGGCAGCACATTTCTGGCGGAACGGTATTCTCCGTTGTCCAGCAACCGCCTGCTCCTCAAGCACCGGCGTCGCCCCTGTCAAATCCCTCGGGGTACGTTCTTTCCCTTATTGACGGTTTAACCACGGTTGATGGACTGTGCGAAAAGTCGCTCCTGCTTCCCTATCGAGTGTACGAGATCCTGTTTGGCCTGTGGCAGAACTCCGCCATCTCACCGCTCGCGGTCAAACGGCAGCAGGTCAAGCCGCGCCCGGCACCTTCCGGAAGGCCCGCGTCAGAAGTCGTTGCCGCGGCGCTGTCCATTACCGCCGTTGCGGTTTGGGCAGCCGCGCTTTTCTGCTTTTCGCACATAGCCGGGGACAATTTTCTTCATCAGACCACAATTGACAGCCGCATGGCGCGTGCTACCGTGGAGTTCCAACGCAATGTTCGGAAAACTGCAATTGCCGCGCTGCAGTTCAGATCGCTCAGAGGATATTCGGCTGCAAACGCGAAATCGCTTGTGCTTGACCATCTTATTGGTCACAATGATGTCCCGCTGCAGGTACCTATTGCGACGCCCGGCAACAGCATAAGGTAAATTGTTTTTTGGGCAGAGCGCCAAGCCGATACCGGCGGTATTTGCCGCAAAGAAAACAGCCGAACCCGTCATTTAAGCGTTAGAAAATACGGGGAGATTAATTTGAGGATGCGTCCCTATCTTTGCTTGCATATTGTTTCCTACAGAACTATATTTCATGAAGTAACTTGGGCTTGATGTTGGTTGATCGAAGCGTACAAACGCGAAAGCCTCGTTCCTTTGCCATGTGCCTAAGAGAGGGATAATTCAATGGCTTCAATCAATTATGCAATCAGGGAAATAAGCGTAAAAATCGTGTTCTACGGGCCCGGCCTCAGCGGAAAGACCACTAACCTCCAGGTAATTCACAGAAAAATCCCCATCGATTACCGAAGCGACATGGTGTCCCTCGCAACGGAAACGGACAGAACCCTGTTCTTCGACTTCCTGCCTTTGGATCTGGGAAAAATCAAGGGATTTTCCACCAAGTTCCAGCTTTACACCGTTCCCGGCCAGGTGTACTACAATGCAACGAGAAAACTTGTGCTGCGAGGCGTTGACGGAGTGGTATTTGTCGCCGATTCCGCTCAAGACAAGATGCAGGAAAATCTGGAAAGTTTCCAGAATCTGCACGACAATCTCGCAGAGTATGGCATTAAGCAAGGCAGTATCCCGATAGTCATTCAATACAACAAGCGCGACCTCCCCAATGCGCTTCCGGTTGAAACCATAGACAAAACAATCAACAAATTCGGCTACCCGTGGAACGAAGCGGTCGCCAATCAGGGCAAGGGAGTCTTCGAGTCCCTCAAAATCATCGGAAAAATCGTTATCGACAGTCTCAATAGGAAATATTCAAGGCCGTCATTGGGTCAATCGCAGGAACCCCTTCACAGGCCTTTGGCCCAGGTCTCTCAACCGCAGCCGGCGCAGCAAAGACGCCCTCAGGCCGAACCGACGTACGCTGCGCCTCCAGTCCGGCCGCAGCAGCCTGCGGCGCAGGTATTGCCACAGCGGCCCGACCCTTCGACTCAGCGCCATCAGGAGGACATTTTTCAGTCCTCTCAGCAGCAGGCCCGACCACAGCAGCCGCCTCGGCCCATAGCACCGCCGGCTGCTCCCAAACCGCAACCGGCTCGCGACGATTACTACGACTACGGTTCAATAAATCTCGAACCGATGGCCCAGCCCGCCGCCGCGCCCCAGGCGCCGCAACAGCAGGAGTCGGGCGTTGACAAAACAGAGCTTGATCTGGAAATAGAAAAATACCAGAAGGAAATAGAAGACAAGCAGCGCAGGCTTCGATCACTCCAGTCGACGTCCCCGGCGCCGCAGCAGCAGGAGTCCCCTGCGCCGCTCCGGCCGCAGCCGGTGCAGACCCAGAACGGGTTCGCCGGTCCGCAGAAAGCAAACTACGACGTCTACAATCTTCCGGAAACCGACGATCAGATTCCGCAATTCCCGCCGCGGCAGTCCGAAGACTCTCAGGAGCCTCCCGCTTCGCCAGACGAGGAGCAGCCGCTGTATTTTACGTCGGTCAACACCGGCCAGCGAAAAAAGATAAAGCGTCCCGTCAACCCGAAAACAAAACAGCAGGGTAGTTTTCTTTCGAAATTTTTCAACAAAGAAAAACCTCAATGAGCGATGTAATTCTTTACAAAGAAGACATCGATAGGCTCAATTCAATCCTGCAGGCACTCGTAAGCGAGACAAAGATTCTGTCGGCGCTTCTCATCAACAAGGATACGCGCCTGCTCGCCCACCAGGGTTCGCTCGCGATGTTCGACATGTCGGCTCTTGCCGCTCTTATTGTGGGAAGTTTTGCTTCCACGCAGGCCATCGCCGGGCTCATCGGCGAACATGAATTTGCCACCATGTCCCATTCCGGGAAATCGAAGAACCTGCTGATCTCTCTTGTTGACGACAATACGATTATCGCTACGGTCTTCGACCGCTCCATACAGATGCCCACGGTATCGGCGTGCATCGAAAAACACATTGGCCTTTTCCAGCAGGCACTTGCCGCAATAGGCCGCAACATGGAAACGCTGTTCCAGGGTCCCGTTGCCATGCCGTCACTGTCTCAGGACGACGTCGAACAGGGGTTCGATTCGTTCTTCGACCAGCCTCAGGGTGCACACGGGTTTGAAGAAACCAGCGGCGAGCCTGCGCTCACCGCAGGACCAAGGAATCGCGTGCAGGAACCGCCGCGTACCATTCCTCCCCCGCCGGAAACGAAGCACCTGGAATATGCGTCCGCGCAGCGCAGTGAAGAGCCAGTAGCCCAGACCCGGGGAGACCGTGAGAATCATCCCGACCCTGCTCATTCTCGTACGCTGTCGGCCGCCGCAATGAGGAAGATACCTCCGCCAAGCAACACGGAATACCTTTACTTCACGTCGATGAACTACCTCAAGAACAAGGCAAAGGAAGGAGCCTCCTTCCAGAAGCATAAGAACGAGAACGGCATCTTTTCCCGTTTTTTTAACCGTTCAAAACATCAATCGTGAACGGCCGGTTCGTCGCAAGCCTGTCGGGTAACGCTCTCTTCTTTCGTCGCTGATCTTCATGATAGCACTGTCGATCGCTCTCCTTTTGCTTCTTGTCCCGCTTGCCGTGGGAAGCGCGGCCCTTGTTTGTTTCGGGGCGACCGGGAAACCCAAACACGGTCCGGTGGGGCTTCTGCTTCACACGCTTACGGAGAAGAGCCAGCCGCATTGTTCATACTACTCGCCTGTCAAGTTTGCGGATCTCCTGGCAGAGCTTTCCGCAAGAAACGCCCGGTTCTCCACCGTACATGATGCTTCCCTGCTGTCGCCGGAATCGGACCATTCCATGTCCGTCGTGATGACATTCGACGACGGGTTTGAGAGTTTTTACACGAGCGCGCTTCCGCGTCTCCAGAAGTACGGCTTCAAGACTACCGTTTTCCCCGTTGCAGGCTACCTTGGTCAACGCTCAACGTGGGACACGCTGCCCCCGCAGGTGCATTTGACGAAAGAGCAGGTCCGGGAAATTGCAGCGCTTGGTCACGAGATCGGCAGCCATACCGTCACCCACGCCAATTTGACCCTCCTGAATGATGCCGACCTGAGCAACGAACTCTCTCGCTCCAAGAGCATTCTCGAAGATATAACGGGAAAATCCGTAACAAGCCTGTCGTTCCCCTTTGGCCGATGGAACCAACGGGTGTGGCAGGCGGCGCGCGCGGCCGGGTATACCGCCGCGACATCATACGCCGGCGGCGTCGGCTACCAGCAGGGAATCGTACGCTTGTGGGGGATCTATTCGTTCGATTCCGTGGACGACGTGCTCGAACGGGCGGTACAGAGGCCGCGGCTGTCGAATTCGGTGACCCGCGGTCACGTGATGCCGCACTTTGCCAAGGGAACTCCCCTGTGGAAATTCAGGAGAAATTACGAGGTCATGAGATAAGGTGCGCCGCCACGCCGCATCGGTTTACGTATCGGAATAATGGGGTCGCTAGTCTTGGTCGCGCGAGGTAACGTTCTTTGCGGCCGGTCCCTTCCTGGTTTGCGCTACTTCGAACATCACTCGTTGACCTTCATACAGGATCTTGAAGCCTTCCGCTGCGATGTCCGAGCACGCCACGCCTATTTCCACGGCGCTTCCGTCCGGCGTAATCATGCCCCGTCCCCGACCCTCGCTGTACCACGCAACCGTACCGGTTTGCACGAGGTCACCCCAGCGCCTTCGCTATTGTCTCGGAATACGGGGGCCGAAGGACGCCCGCCTCCGTGACAATCGCCGTAATAAGCGGGTGCGGCGTCACGTCGAACGCCGGGTTGAACACTGGCACGTTGGCGGGCGCAGTTTCGGTGCCGAAACCGCATATAATCTCCCGCGCGGGCCGTTCCTCTATGGGTATGCTTCTGCCGTTTGCAAGTGACAAGTCGAAGGTGGAAGACGGCGCCAGGACGTAGAATGGAATGCCGTGCGCTTTTGCCAGCAGCGCAACGCCGTAGGTACCGATCTTGTTGGCGGTGTCGCCGTTGGACGCTATTCTGTCCGCGCCGACCACCACCGCGTCAACCATTCCCCGCGCCATCACCGTTGCGGCCATATTGTCGCAAATCAAGGTAACCGGGATGCCCGCGGCCATGAGCTCGAACGACGTGATGCGCGCGCCCTGCAACAGCGGTCTTGTCTCGTCCGCGTACACGTGGATCACCGTCCCCTTTTCATGCGCGACATACACCGGCGCGAGGGCCGTTCCGTATTCGGTGGTTGCAAGTCCCCCGGCGTTGCAGTGCGTGAGTACCGCCTTGCAGTCTTTGACAAGCTCGAATCCGAATTCGCCTATAGCGCGGCACATCCGCCGGTCTTCTTCCATTATTTTTTGCGCTTCGGCAAGAAGCAACATCTTCTTCTCGCCCGTGCCCGCGTCGTTTGCGGATTCGGCCAGCCGCACCATTCTGCGCACAGCCCAGGGCAAATTAACCGCCGTGGGCCGCGAGGAAACAAGGTAGTCGGCCTGTCTCCTGAGTTCGGTTTCGAAAATCGCGGCCGAAGCGGTGTTCGGGACGGTACGAATCCCGAGATACAGGCCGAACGCGGCCGCAACCCCGATCGCCGGCGCTCCCCGAACCCGCAGGGATTTTATCGCCTCGTACATTTCTTCCGACGTGCGAATGTCCTTGTACGCGAGTTCGCGGGGCAGCAGCGTCTGATCCACGATCCTCGCGCAGTCATTTGTCCATTGAATGGTCTTGAGGCGGGCCATACCGTCCGTTCTTTCTACCTTGGCGGGAATTCTGCTTCTGCAAGGCGCACTAGTGACGCAATCGTCTAAAATGCAAGGGGCGATCCGCCATCGCCCCTTGCGCCGCTTTGCGTTTCGGCCGCGAAATCCGCTATTCCTTGACTTCCTGCACCGTCTGCCTGGAGGCCTCGATGATTTTCTTCGCTACTTCGGTGGGAACCGGTTCATAATGGGAAAACGACTTGGAAAAGTAGCCGCGTCCCTGCGAAAGCGCGCGCAGCGCCTGTGAATAGTTCTGCACCTCGGCTTCCGGCACCTTCGCGACAATGGTTTGAAATTTTCCTTCCGGCTCCATGCCGCCTATCTTGCCGCGCCGCGACGAGAGGTCTCCCATCACGTCGCCGGTGTAGTCGTCGGGAACCGTGATTCTCATGTCGGTAATGGGCTCCAGCAGGATGGGGCCGGCCTGTTCGAAGGCGATCTTGAACACCTCACGTCCCGCAATCTGGAACGCGATGTCTTTGGAGTCGACAGGATGCGTCTTGCCGTCTACCAGGTACACCCGTACGTCCACAATTGGATACCCGGCCACAATACCTTCTTCGAGCTTGGCATGCACGCCTTTGTCAACGCTGGGCCTGAATGACTGATCGATGACGCCGCCGACGATCTTGTCGACGAACTCATACCCGGAACCCCTGGGCTGCGGTTCCAGATCGATTGCCACCTTGGCATACTGGCCGGCGCCGCCCGATTGCTTCTTGTGCGCATATTCGACGTACCTGACGGTCTTGGTGATAGTCTCACGGTACGAAATCTTCGGTATTTTCTTTTCGACTTCCACCTTGAAGCGGCTCTTGAGGCTGCTCAGGACGATGTCGATGTGGATATCACCCATAGCCGAGAGGATCGACTGGCGGATATCGGCATGGTACTTGTACGTAAAAGTCGGGTCTTCCTCGTGGAGCTTGGCGAATCCCATGCCGATCTTGTCTTCGTCGCCTTTGTTCTTCGAGGTGATGGCCACGTTGACCAGAGGCTCGGTGAACTTGATAGAGGGGAAAACGTACGGCACACCCTTGTCGGCCAGTGTGTCGCACGTATGCGTGTCTTTCATTTTGAGCATGGCGCCTATGTCGCCGAAACCGATTTCCGCCGTGTCGACCCGCTCGTGCCCGCGCATGAAATACATGTTGCTGATCCGCTCCGGCGAGTTCCGCGTTAGATTCTGGACGTCTTTGCCGGCAATGAGTCTGCCGGTAAAAACCCGGACGCAGTTGAAGTCGCCGATGTGCTCTTCCGAAATGGTCTTGAACACGAAGGCGGAAACGGGCATGGATTCCGATACCTGAATGGTCTTCCGTTCGTCGCCTGCCAGCACCTCCACTTCTTTGCGCGACAGAGGGGACGGACAAAGGCTCACAATCATGTTGAGCAGAACGTCCGTCCCCATGTTGAGCAGAGCGCTGCCGCTGAGCAGCGGTGCAATGACGCCCCCTAGAATCCCTTTTGCAAGGCCCTGTTTGAGTTCGTCAAGCGTTAACTCGCCGTTTTCAAAATATTTGTTCATGAGCGCCTCGTCGGTCTCGGCAACCGATTCCATCAGAGACGAGCGCAGGGCATCCACCGTGGAGGAGAGTTCGGACGGGATGTCCACCTTCTTCCCGACCCCGTTTCCATCGCGCACATACTCGAAGGCTTCCTTATTGACAAGATCGACCACGCCGGTAAACGACGCGCCTGTCCCCATGGGAATCGCCAGGGGCACAAGCGAAGTGCCGTACGTTTCCTTGAGGTTTGCCAGCGTCTTCTCGAAATCGACGTTGTCCTTGTCCATGCCGTTGACAAAGAACACCTTCGGCATCTTCGCCTCTTCCACAAACCGCGACATGAGCTCGGTTCCCACCTGGACGCCGTCGACCGCGCTCACCAGAATCACGGACGATTCCACCACGCGCAGGGCGGCCTTTGCGTCACCCTGCAGGTCGAGAAACCCCGGGGTATCGAGGAAGTTGATTTTTGCATCGTTCCACTCGCAGAACCCGAGCTTCATGGTGATGGTCATCTTGCGATCTTTCTCGTCGGGCCGCGAGTCGAAAATACTGGTGCCGTTGTTGACCTTATTCAGCTTGGCGGTGCCTTTGGACGTAAAACAGGCCGCCTCAAGAAGGGACGTTTTTCCCACGCCGCCGTGTGAAAGCAGGCAGACATTCCGAATCGAGTTCGCTTCGTACTTCTTCATGCATCCTCCGGTGTGAGACACGGTGAGCAAAGGGCCGTTGTCTGGTAACAAGAAAGATCGCGCTGTTGCCAGGTTGGGACAAGAGTTTCAAATATAAAAGAGTTCTTTATTATGAGGCAATAAAAATGCGGGAAATGGCCTGGTTTTCTAGGGTTTGAGCCACCACTTCCCGTCGGCCGGCGACCAGCTTCCGATGCGAAAGAAGGTAAACGTAGTGGTCCATTGCCCGTCGCGGGAACCGTTGGACCCGTCCGGGAAAATTCCCCTGAAGTACCCTTCGGGAGCGATGATGTATGCAAAATCCCATTGAAAGTGATCGTAAATGCGAATTCCGAATCCCAGATGTGTTTCGTACTTCCGGTCCGCAACGTCCAGAAGACATTTCCCTACTCCTACTTGTCGGCTTGGAACCCGGCCATCGGACGCTCGGCCCTGCGGACAAGACCTTGGTCCAGCCGTTATTGACAAAATAGTTTGCGCGCCGATTGAACACTTGTGGCGCGTATGCACTTCAATGATCGCGGCTGGTGGTTTTCAACTTCTGAAACTTGACGTGCGGTTTTGCACCAAGCGCTCTGCCGACCCGACGCAGAAACGACAGACTCAGGTTCCGGTAGCTCCCCGATTCCAAGCGGGCGATTGCCGGTTGTGAAGTATGAACCTTTCCGGCAAGCTCTTTCTGTGTCATGCCGGCCCCTATCCGCAAGCGGATGACTTCTTGGGCGACATCAAATTCTTCTTTCAGATCTTCATATTCTGCGCGAAACTCGGGGTTCTTGAGCTGTTCTTTCAGCATGTCGTCAAATCTGTGCATTTTCATGAACTTTGCTCCTTGAAGAAATCATTTCGTATTCTCAGTGCGCGCTGTATTTCTTGCTCGTCTGTTCTATCTGCTTTCTTGATGTATCCTGATGTGGCGACATACAATCTTTCCCTGTAATGGAAATAAAAGATTCTGCAAATATTGGTCGCCAGCTTTATGCGAAGTTCCTTAAGCCCTTCTGTGTTTTTCAATGTTTTCGCATGCGGCTCGCCAAGCCGGTAGCCGAAGAGTTTGAGAAGTTCAATGCCTCGATACACCTTAGCCCGCATCTTTTCAGGCAGGCCATTAATAAATTCATACGCCGGAGGCAGAACAATCACTTCAAAGTCCATGATTAAATATACCAATATTGATATAATATTGCAAGCTATTTCATTACCATAGTCCGCATTAATTCTTGTTTTTTTGCCCGAAGGGTTTGTATTCCATCCCTTTAAGAACGGGAGTGACCATCTTCCGCATCACCGATTCTTCTTCAATACTACGACTATGTCCGCATCCACAAATATATTGCCATTCTAGGCGTAATTACTTATAATTATATTTGGATAGCCATATATTACCTCTTCCGGAGTCCACTATGGTTGAACAAATCAAAATTTCAATAGTACAGATCGGCAGTTCGAGGGGTGTAAGAATTCCGAAGAAGGTTCTCACTCGCCTTGGCCTGAAAGATTCGGCGATAGCAACTATTACCGATGATTCGATCACTTTGAAGGCATCGGTAACACCAAGGGAAGGATGGGAGGCGGATTTCAAGCGATGTCACGAGCTTGGTGATGACGCCCTGCTTATCCCCGATGATCTCGATGCGGATCAATGGAAGGATTTGTAATGCACATTACCCAATATGAACTATGCATTGTCGATTTGAATCCTACCAAGGGATCGGAGATGCAGAAGATTCGCCCATGTGTCGTCCTGTCACCCACAGAAGCGAACAAGTATCTCAATACGGTTATCGTGGCTCCAGTCACGTCAAAGATCCATCGGTTCAAATTCCGGGTACAAGTGAGTGCTGGAAAAGTAACCGGAGAAATTGCTTTAGATCAAATCAGAACAATTGACAAGTCAAGAATCACCAAAACCGTCGGCATTCTTGATGCACAGACTATAGCCATTTTGAAGAGCACAATAAAGGAATTTCTTGTTGATTAAGAATAATAGTTCTCGGCATCGACGTTGTGATATTCCGGCGGCGGCGGTTGCCTGATTTGTTGTTGGAATCTTGTTAAGACGCTTCGGATTAAGATAATAGATCACCGGCAGCAGATATCATAATACCCTGATTTTGATGTTATTATTGCACGTCTGAACGCCTCCTGAGGATCAGCCCAATACTCTCGCGTTTAAACCCATGAAAAATGAGAAGAATTGCCCTACCCCAGCTGCAATCTCTTGCCTGCCATAATGCTTTGCCGGTGCCGGGTGGCATTTTCCGTGTATTTCCAGTACGTTATTGCTTTAATGGCGGATAAAATCCGACCGTCTCACCTACGTTGCAATTCCTTATCTTGGAATAGGTTGCCGGCTGTTTGAAGTCTTGACTAAGCTGTAAATTAAACGAAGAATTGCCCGATTTCCGGGCGCGCAGGAACGCGGCAAAATTATTGTGGGCCGCTAACTCCCTTATTCTAACCAAGATAGCGACTCCCCAACCTGTGGGGTACATTTAGTGCTTGACACACAAGCTGTTGTTGGTTATAATTGAAAGGCAATCTGCAGGGCATTCCGTGATGGTTGACATTTCCTTAACCGGGAGAACCAAATGCAGCTTTTCAAAATCACCTGTTCTCAGTGCCCGCATTACGACTCTTGTTCTCAGAAGACAAGGATGTTTGTCAATTACTGCGGATCAAGGATCAACAACGTTCAGGAAAACGTCCGCGCCGCCATAACGGAGTGCAGATCAAAACACGGCTACATGCTTCAAAGTGTGATTTTCCCGGCCTCAACCCCGCTCCACAAGAGCATTAGGCCTGTCGCGTTATCCGGAATCTAGCCCTCGCAGTAAAGAACCACGGCCATAGGCGGTGGCTTTGATGAGGGGGTAAAAGGGCATGCTTTACAATGGATGGTGCGAAGCACCGCTTCCAGCCCCTTACGAAACGAAAGTGAGAAACCCCCGAAATCAAAGAAAGCACGTCAGAGTGCTTTTTCGTAACATTGTGCACCACGCCCGTAGGGCGTGGTCTGTTTTCGAAAAAAACGCCACCGGCTTCTCTCTGATGCTTGTTCGCGCTGCACAAAATCAATCTAAATCCAATCATTGACTCCCATTTCAAAAGATGGGATAATAAGTGCAATCTTCCCTTTGTACGAATTTGGGGCACAAGGATATGTCATGGCTATTGACGTTGTAGAAGTAAGGCGGCGGCTGCTTTCCCTGCTCACGGATCCTAATCTCGTCAACGATTATCTCCGGCAATACGGGCCCAACCTTGATATCAAGCACATAAAGGCGCTCAAAGAGGCCCGCGCCAAGGCGTCGGAGCTTGCCGAGGAAGGCGCAGGACACGACCCGATTTACGAAATAATAGTCTCGTGCCCCGTGTGCGGCATCGAAGACATCACCTGCTACGAACTTCGCGCCAAGAGCCAACAGATCACCAAGAACAAATTTCTCGTCCCCCTGTTCCAGGGAGCGTCCGGATTCAGGACCGTGGACTACGCGCTTGTGGCGGTTACCGTGTGCCCGCGCTGCCTTTTCGCGTCTCCCGACAAGAAAGATTGGATGCGAACCGACGAGAAGACGCAAATACCCGCCAACGTGATCATGACCCTGCAGGAGAAAATCGGCGAGCGCAAGGCCATCATGCGCGCAGTCTCCGAAGTAAGAGGATATTTTTCGCGTCCCCGCACCGCGGACGCCGCCATAGCGAGCTATCAGCTTTCCATGGCGCGTGCCCGCGTTGAGGCCTGGTACGAACAACCCTACGCGCTGTATAAACTCGGCGCATATTCCCTGCGAATTGCCAAGATCGTCAAAGACACGGGCGGCGACAACCGCGACGCGCTTCGCGAGGCGCTCGGTTTTTTTGAGGAATCGTTCAGAACGTCCAACAGTCCGTCTGAAGAAATAGAAATGCAGGTGATTTACACCATTGTCGCCCTCAACCTGAAACTCGGGGACCATAAGAAAGCCAACTCCTACATCGGCGTTTTCACCAATCTGCACAACAGCAGAGCGATGGAAATGAAGGAAGACCCCAAGCTGCAGACCATTCTTATTGACAGATGGTCCGACAAATCGAAAATGCTCTGGGAGGACCGCGACAGAGAGGATTTGTTCAAAGACGAGTAGACGCTATCCTCCGTTCTCTTGTCGTCCCCGCTTCAATGGCTTTGTTTGACCCCGCCATGCCTTTTTGTCCCTTCCTGTGATGTATTTTTTATGGGGCCGACGCATCCGGTTCATGCGCGCCGGCCGGGCAAACCCTTATCCCGGGATATCGGATGGACTCAATCACTATTGACAATGTCGAAATCACCCTTTCCCACCCCGTGGACGTTGTCGCCGAGTGGATCGGTCAGGAGGAGCCGCTGCGCCAGCTGCTCGCCTGCTGGCTCACCGTGGCAAACGACGACCTGCCGCTCACGCCGCGGCTTATCGGCGTGCCCGGTATCGGCAAAACCACGCTGGCGATCACGGCCGCACGCAAACGGGGCCAGCCCGCATACGTGATGCAATGCACCGCGGACACCCGGCCCGAAGACCTGCTCGTGACCCCGGTCCTGTCGGACAAGGGTAAAATCGCCTACCACGCGAGTCCGCTGCTCTCCGCCGCGCTCACCGGCGGCATTGCCGTGCTCGACGAGGGCAACCGCATGTCCGAGAAATCGTGGGCGTCGCTGGCCGGGCTGTTTGACAACAGGAGAACCGCCGAATCGGTTGTCGCCGGCGTGGTGGTAAAAGCCCACAAGGAATTCCGGGCCGTGGTCACCATGAACGAAGATTCGTCGACCTTCGAGATTCCCGATTACATCATGTCGCGTTTGCAACCCGGGATCGAAATCGGTTTTCCCGACCGGCCCGACGAACTTGCCATTCTTTCGTATAACCTGCCCTTTTGCCCGGAGGAGGTTCTGGACATATGCGTCGACTTCCTGCAGCGGGCGCATGGACTCGACCTTCCCTATTCGGTGCGCGACGGCATCAACGCCATACGCTACACGCTCAAAAAGAAGCAGGCCGATCCGTCGGGCGAAACCGGAGCCCTTTTCGAAGGATCGATCAGCCAGATTCTCGGGCGCGAGGCGCTCGACCTCGACGCTCTGGCCGCCAAACGCAAACAGTCCGGAGCGCATTTGCCGACCATGAGCCTGGGCGACTACTTCTTTCCCGAGGATGACGACTTGAATCCCGACGCAAAAACCGACTAAGGCAGCGGTCATGATGCCGGCAGATTCGATTACGCTTGTTCCCTATGTGCACGGAAGCATTGCATTTGCACAGCACGTGCGCGACCTGTGCCTTAAGACCAAATTCGATTGCATTGCCGTTGACCTTCCCTGCTGCCTGCAGGAGCACCTTTTCGACGCCATCGGCGACCTCCCGTATATTTCGGCGGTTGTCGCGCGCGACGCCGGCGACACCGTGTTCTTTGCCGCGGCAGACCCTTGCGATGCCGCCATCGAGGCGATGCGCCAGAGCCGCCAGAATCACATTGCGTGCAGCTGCATCGGCGGCCCCGTACTGTTCGCGCCGAGGCCGCTCCCCCCTTTGCCCGACGGCTATGCACTATCGCGCCTGGGATTCGATGCCTATGCGTCGCTGTGCCTCCGTGTTGTTCAAGAGCATTTCACCTCCGGGGAAACTCTCGCCGGAGGCATCATGCAGGAACACGAGACATCGTGCCAGTATGCCGCACACGAGCTGCTGGCGCTTGCGGGACGGTTCAAACGCATTCTCGCGCTTGTCCATCTGGGCAGGTTTGCCCTCACCGCGGATCACCTTCGGCAGGAGCGGACGTTCAACCTTTCGTTCGGCAAGCCGCCTTCGTATCAAATAGGCCGTGAATTTGTCAATCCGGATCACCTGTACTTCGCGCTCGGTGAATTACCGTTCGTTACAGGCAAGTTTGAGCGCGAGCGATACGATCCTTTTGCGCAGCGCATGGACGTTGTCGACTGTGTCAAGAGCCTGTTCACCGAAACGCGCGACGAGCACAGGAACGAAGCTGCCGGTGAGGTGACGCTCTCGCCCGGCCGCATTCAGCGCGGACTCACGTTTCTGCGCAACCTTGCGGTGCAGGACGGTAGGTTTGTCCCGACCCTGCCCGACATCGTCGCCGCGGCCAAGGGCGTGGGCGGGAATTCCTATGCGCTGCACGTTCTTGCGAACGCGCGGTATTACCCGTACCTGCCGTTCGAACTCGATGCGCCGCTTATGTCGCTGGGCATCGACAAGATCCAGCTGCCCCACGAAACCTTTGCGCGGCCGGCCGTGAATCTCCTGCGCGACGTTACCCTCGTCTGGCGCACGCTGTCGCTCCGGCCCGACCCGTCTAAATTTACAAAACAGAAGTACCGGTTTGCGTGGAACCCGCTGGGCGCGTGTTCGCACGTGCCCGAAGACCGGCGGATAGAGCAGTTCAACGTGCATCTGCGCTCCAAGGCCCGCAGGATGCTCTGCGAAGACCGGGCGGTGTCGGAAAAATTCACCGTATCGGTAAAGGACGGCATCGATATCCGCGAAACAATGCGCAACTGGTTCACCTCCGACATTTACGTGCGAGAGGTGCCGCCGTCCCGGGGGAAGGTGGATACGGTAATCATAATATTCGATGCGGACCACGACGAGAAATATCCCCACTGCGCAACCTGGTACGCCGAGCACAACGAGGAATCGACGCTCACGTTTTTCGCCACCGATCCTTTTGCCGACCTCATCGGGCCGGGCATTGCGCGCTCCTCCTATGGCGGCCTGACGCTCCTTTACCCGCCGAGGATGGTGCCCGACGTGTTTTCCATGGCCAACCTGCCCGACTTGAGAACCCGCACCGAGTACCTGGTGTACGGCGGGCTTCTTTTTTCGCAGGAGAGAATCGTTGTCTACGTAGCGGCACGGAAGCCGGGCGTTCGGCTCACGCGGCTCGCGGCCCAATGCAAAAAACGGCTTGTGTGGATCCCGCTTTCCACCTTTAGCCTGGAGACGCTGCGGCGGCTCAGGCAATTCCACATCCTCAACGGCAAAACCGTGCGCAGCTGGGCCGCGCGCTTCATTGGAGAACAGCCATGACCGTCCGTGCATTGTCCGGATGCTTCGCCGTTGCGTTGTGTGCGCTGTGCGCACACGCCACCGATGAGGTTCGCGAAGCCGCGTTCTACGACAGCGTGGTCGCCGTATACATGCACGAGTACCGGGAATGTACGGGAAGCATGGGGTCCATCGACCGCGCAATGCTGCTCGAATGGAAGACCAAAATGGACAAGCTCTCCCAGACGCAGGCCTATGTCGAACTGGTTCGAGAATACAGGGCGGCAGTTGACAGCGTGCGCAAGCCGCCGCCGTGCAGGGTCCTTGCCTGGAACGAAGAACGAAAGAAGGCGCAGATGCAATCGGAGAGCGCCATGGTCCAAACCCTGCTCGCGCAGGACGAAGCCAACGACGCTCGACGCGACCTCGACACGCTTGCCAAGTCGCCGTACGATTTCGGAATCTTTCCGTTCGGCGTGTCGAAGAAGCTGTTTCTGTACACCTACAAGAAGACCCGGAACGTGGATCCGGTCGTGATGGACAGCATCGCATACGTCAACGATGTCCAGTGGGGAGAACGGCCCTTTCTCACCGCATTCCATTTCGACAAGAACGGAAGGCTTTTCAAATACGAAATCGAATCGCCGGGGCTTGCGTCCGACAAGCTCAACGCCGTTGTGCGGCCGGACGCGGAATACCTGTCGCAGGTATTTACGAGGAAGTTCGGGGAACCTGCCCGCAGATACACCTTCGGCTTCTTCGATATCAAGAACGGCGTGCTGTCGCCCTATAAAACGTGGGACATCAAGGGATATTCGGTGTACGTTGGAATTTCGGTGGACAATTACCGGTATTACGCCAAGGCCGTGGTGGCAAGAATCCCGGCCCGCGCGGCGCGCGCCGACGACCCCGCGGCTTCCAAATAGCACCGCCGCGCCGGACCGCACCTTCGATGTACGGCAACGGAACAAAAACGATGACATACCGGACGCTTCACCCGTTCTCGTACCTCGACGGCCTCGTCATTATCTCGTGCGTCGCGGGCGCGCTGGCGTTCTGGCCCCTGGTGCAATCGCACAGGCCCGCTACCGTTGCGGTGTTCCGGGACGACACGAAAATCGCCGAATATCCTTTGTCGACTCCCCGGGTCGTTACGCTGCGCGGCAGGCACGGAGATATCACACTGTCGGTACGCGACAACGGCGTGTGCGTCGTCTCCGCCGACTGCCCCAGGCAGGTGTGCGTGCGCGCGGGCACCATCCGGCAAAACGGCCAGCAAATCGTGTGCGCCCCGAACCATATCCTCATTGAGCTCCAGGCCTCTTCCGGAAACACGGTCGATGCAGTTACAAAGTAGCGACAGCCAATCGCAAGTGGTAAAAAAAACGGCATGGCTGCTGTGCGCCGTTGCAATCAATGCGCTTGAATTCTTTATCCCGCGCCTTCCGTTTTTTCCCTGGCTCAAGCCCGGCCTTGCAAACGTCATCACCATTCTCTGGATCGTTGAATTCGGGGCAATGGACGCGCTGCTCTATTCCCTGCTCCGCACGTGGATCGTGGGCTTCTTCTTCGGGTTCTCTTTTCTCACAATGGCGCTCGCCTTGAGCGGCGGGGTGCTGTCGACAGTGACGATGGGCCTGGCATGGAAATTGACAGGAAAGAACCGGCTCCTGGGTACCGTGGGCCTCGGCATCATCGGCGCGCTGTTCCACAATCTTGGGCAGCTCCTTGCCGTGTATTTCCTGATGTCGGCAAACCTGCGCCTGTTCTACCAGCTGCCCATCATGCTCGCGGCGGCCATCGTGTTCGGCGGCATCGTGGGCGGACTGGCGCCCGTTGCCTACCGTGTTTTCGAGCGCGCAGCAGGGCCTCCCCCCGCCGCCGGGTTCGACCGGTTTGCCGGTTTTGCTTCGGCGCCGCGCGACCGTTTTTTCTCGCTGCTGCTCCTTGCGGGCTGCACGGCTATCGTGTTTACAGACTCCACACTTGCGCTGGGCGCAAGCGCGCTGGGCGCCTCTCTCATCGCCCAGGCGGCATCCAAAGGCTCGCTTTCGGCGTTTCTCAAACCGCTCACCCGCTTCTGGGTGCTCTTCGCCTTTGTCGCCTGCGTCAATATCTTCTTTTCGTACGGCGCCCGCATCGAAGGCGTGCCGTTTCTCACCCGGGAAGGTCTCGACCTCACGATTTGGCAATGGCTGCGGCTGTGGACATGGTTGCAGGTCTCCGCCATCTTGTCCCATTTCAACTTCCACGCCGTGATGCTGGAGGTGCTGAGCAAGGTGTTTCCAGGCCATCGGGAGACGCTGTTTGCCGGCGTGCTGGCGCTGGAGTATTTCCCCGGAATCGCGGAAGACGGCAAGGCATATGTGCGGAAGAGATTCGCGGCGACGTTACCCGGGAAGAAACCGGACAAAGTGAACGTCATTGGACATGGAGGAGCCGAACAATGGGCTGCCGCGCTGTATGATTTAGTGCTGGTGCGGATGGGACAAAGAACTCCGGGCCAATTGTAGCGGCGTTAATTGTCTTTGAATCTTGCGCCGGTTCTCGCCTGAGCCAAGGATGGGCGAAGGCGATAAAAAAATCATGATTTCGGAAGGTCTTTTTCTATAAGAGTTCTCAACGTATTGACAAAAGAAATGGCGTCCTCAACCCATGGCCTTGCCTCGGCCTCGTTAAAGATGAAGAAGTCCTCGTAATCACCTTCCTGTCTGCGTTCAAAAAGGTCATTATATATTCGCGCCGACTCTATGGAAACAATCCCTGTCTTCACAAAATGAAGATTAAAAAAAGATCGGATGCCAGCATGTTTTTTAGATTTCATTTGATGCAGAACAAGCAAAGCAGAAACCGCATAGAAACATGCATAGTAGAGCCTGTTTACGCACGCGTTCCAATGAGATGAATTCCCAAGAACCTGCGCTTCCGAGAGTGATTCAAGCGCTCTTGATACTCTGTATTTTACCAGGTCAAGAATGCTCTCGCTCATATTGTTATTCCTTCACGGTCAACATTTTCATGCAATGGAATGATACGGAATTTCGGACTTTGCCATTCCTGACGACTCTTAATAATAGAACTCAAAACTTCATTTGCTTCCAATTCAACATCGTAAATGGCATGTCGAACTCGGTCTGTCCGAACGGCATCAACCTCGCCGTCTACAAGAATCAGGAAATCCCAGTCGGAACCTTCGTGAAAATCCTCCCGCGCACGGGAACCATAGAGAATGATTTCGGCGGAAGGCTCGATTTGCCTTACGGCGGTTTTTACTTTGTCCAACAATAGGGATTTCATTTTATCCTCCAGGTCTTCATCAATTCAGCAAAACGTCTATGGCAATAATTAAAAATACATCATCCGGAATCAAAATTATGGAAATCATATCAAGCCTGTCCCTAACGTCGTTAACCCATCAACCTTGCCATTACGATTAACAAGCAGAATGCGTAATCCCGGCCGCTGATCATTGGCGCGGCCCTTCTGATGCGTGTTGAAACACCGTTGAAAATCTTCGGCTATCCCGGAATGGCAATAATTCTATTTTTTGCTGCATGTATAAGCGCCAGAGAGAAGCCTGTGGCGTGTTATGCTGTTCTCAAAGGAAACCATCGAGAGGAAGAACACAGGAATCTTAAGCAGCAGAAGAGGAATGTGCCAAAGTGCTGCCAATTTCGTAAAGGAAATCAGGCGAAAAATCAGCTCCATTTTCCCATTCAATTGTGTCGGTATCGCGATTCAGTTTGACTTTACTAAATTCAGCCTTATTTCTCAAATCCCTTAAGATTCCATTGTTCAAATGGTTCTCCAAGTCCGCCACCTTGACATTTCCATTTTCAAATTCAAGGAGTATTTCATAATCCTTTTTATATTCAGCGGCCTTAATCCAATGCATAAAATGGCCGCCCGGGCGGCATGAAGAACCGCATAGTATGACCTGGAAATAGCGTCCTCCATCAATCCTGCCTGAAACAATTTCTCGGACGCAGCAAGAGATTTTTCGCCGCGCTGGATCTCTTTGCATATTTCCTGTAAGTGGTCCGTCGTCATACTTGCACGGCATCCTTTTCGATATTGGATGCGAATTCAAATCCGTTTGTTTTGAGCATTGCAAAATGCTCTTTGGATATGACTTGAATAGACAAACGTGCTCCGATGCTCCAATCCATTTCATACCCGAATGTCCGAATTTGGTCTGCTTTCCGCCAATCATCAAATTCCGTCACAACCAGAATGTCGATATCCGAATCGGGATTGTCATCTCCCCGTGCTTTCGAACCGTACATTAGGACCGTTACTATGTCACCGGGAAACAGCCTCTTGATTTTTTCACTGAATTGCCCGATGATCAGCTTTTCATTTCCAGTCAGCATAAAACACATCTCCTTCGTAAACATAAATATACCATAAACAAGCCTTCGACAATAAGGTGCAACTTTCTTCCTACTTTCCCATCCATAATTTCCCGTCCAGGCTCCTAATCACCGTGGGGCTGGTGTTTGCGGCGCTGATCGCGGTCTTGCTCGCCCCTACTTCGCGGTCTCCTATCGGAGAAGGGGAGCCGCAATCATAAAATGTACGCACCCTTGAGGTGTTCTTTTTGAAAAAGGCCGAAGTACTATAACGGAGCACCTGAAAAGCATCTTTGAAACCGGTGAATTAACAGAAACCACCCATAACCCGTTTTTGTGGTACTTGAGAAAGGGATAAGGCCATCGTGCCATGTTTATGTTATTCCGCCATTGACCAGGCGGGCGTAATGACAGAGCATGAGTTCACCCGTCTTCTCATTACGCAAGTGCAATCCGTTGCCCAGGCACCACCGGTACGCCTTGCAAGAAACGCAGGGCCCGGTTTTTGTCCACGACCTGTTTCGCATGACACGGAACCTGCCGTTCCAAACTTCCCAGAAATCGTCTTTGTAAATATTCCCCTGGATATAATCGGCCCGAAGACTTGGACAGGCTGAAATCGAACCGTCGACCAACACCGATCCCACCGAGACGCCCGCGGCGCATTGGAAATAGTTGTCGCGCGCCATTCCCTCGTAGCTTCCGAGAAAGCCTTCGCACCCGTAATTCGGCCGTACCTTCCCCAGTTTTTTCGTGCCGACGATAAAGTCCAAGAGATCCACAAACTGCCGGTCCGAAATCTGCAATTCCGCGTTTGCAGCCGCTCTTCCCTTCGGAAACACGGTGAGCAGCCGCCAGTTCTTTACGCCCCTGTCGTTGAGCAGGTCCTTGATTTTTGGGAGCTCGTCGAAATTCCGGCGGTCCACGCACGTTGCGACATCAAAGATGATGTTGTCGGTGGCTGCCGCGAGTTCAACTGCGGTAACCGCGCGGTCGAACGACCCCGCTTTATTGCGAAGCCAATCGTGCGACGCCCTCAGGCCGTCAAGACTGATGGTAAGGGAGCGCAACCCCGCGTCCAGGAGACGGCCGTACCTGTCCCGCGTCAGGGCATATCCGTTGGTGACGAATCCCCAGGGAAAACCGCGCTTGTACAGCTCGAGGCCGCATTGTTCAAGGTCATCGCGCAACAGCGGCTCGCCCCCCGTGAGGGCAATGGTCGTCTTATGAGGATCAACCCGTTCTTTTATGGAATCGATGACGCGCAAAAAATCCCGCAGCGGCATATCGGGAAGCGATGCGTCGCGCAGGCAGTCGCTGCCGCAATGGAGACACGAAAGATTGCACCGGAGTGTGCATTCCCAGAAAAGGTAGCGCAAATCGTGGACGGCCGCGTCGATGCCTTTTTTTATGCCGAACAGGTCGAGCGCAATGCGTTTACGCAGGGGTATTTTGAGGCCGTTCATCGCTCGATTGAGATCCTGGTTATGGCCGCGTGCGTACCGGTCTGCAGCTTGAGGAAATAAATCCCGGCCGAAAGCCCGGACGTTTCCAGGCGCGCCTCGTGCTCCCCGGCCGATTGGGACCCGTCGAAAATCTCCTTGATCAGCCTGCCGGTCGCGTCGTATAATGCCATGCGTGCCTGCGCCCCGGCCGGAAGCGCGTACCGCATTTCGATTGTTCCATTTGCGGAGCGCCATGCCCGCATCGACATGGCCGCCGGGGAAGCGCCGGGCCCGGCGGGGTTTACTGCCTGGGAGAGCTTCTGCAGATACAATTCGATAGTTACCGTGTCCGCCAAGCCGCCCATGGCGGGAATGAAAATCAGAGTGTCTTTGTTTTGGAACGATCCGTTTTGCGCGCCATCGATATCCTGCGCTTCAAAAATCCAGGTGTTGAACACCGGCGATTGGAAGAACGTCATGGAGAACGATCCGTCGGCCGCGGTCAAGGCGGAATCAACGACCTGCTTGGTCGTCGTGTCCTTCAGGAAGACTTTTACATTTTCGATTGCTGCATCGTCGGCCTGGGACCTGATTGTCCCTTTGACCGAGAACTGCGCGGAGGAAGGCCCGTACCAAACGATAATACCGTACAATGGAGCGATGCCATAGTCAGGAACGACTATCGTTGAATCAGCTTTTGTAAGACCTTTGCTCGTCGTCTGTATAATCTGCCCGGAGGCATACACAAAAAACGTGAAAAGGAACGTCACTGCTGCACCGGCAAGCCTGAGCAGCATCATCGACATGCGGCCGGGAAGCCTGATGATTTTTTTTGCCATGATACCCTCCGTTTGCATCGGCAGGCGCTCCAAACCAGCGTGCTCTGAGGATTTTTGAGGGGAGCGCATTAACAGGCGGAAACCATTTTCGGTCCAACCCATATAATATAGTCGCGGAAAAATGGAAAATGTTCATTCCTTTGTTGCCATACCCATTATCGCGAACAGCGAAGGCATTTCTCGCCCCTTGCTTTCTGCCTTCTCTCCTTCATCCCTCAACCACCGGACTCACGATCTTCCCCATAAACACCACTGTCCCGGTCGCATTGTCCTTGATGAGAAAGATAAAGGGCCTGTTGGCGGTGAACGGCACGGGCGGCGGGAACGCCAGCGACGACGTGCCGACCATGACCGCGGTGGCCGCGGCCGCCTCTGTTCCCCTTTCGTCAACAGAGACGAACGCCTTATGGATTGCGTCCTGGATAAACAGGTCTCGAAACCCGTCGATGCCGGAAAAATCGGCGGTATCCGAAAACGCAACAGCCATGCCCAGGGCGGATAGCATGTTCTTGAGACTGATTGACGCGGTGCCGAACTTGAATTTCGGAATGCCGACCCACACCGCCCTGCTCTGAAGCGCGCCTTCCAGCGCGGACAGGAAATCGGACGAAAGCGCGGATTCAACCGCAGCCATCTTTCCGGGATTCGGGAGGATAATCAGCATGGAAATCTCGCTCCCCTTGTACTGCATCTCAAGCGCGCTGCAGTCTGCGCCGGAATCGTACTTGCATGTTCCCTCCCGGTGCATGAAGACGGCGGCAACGGAATCGCTTTCCCCGTAGAACGCCTGGCTGTACGAATCCTCTTTGCGAAAGGTATCGGCCCACTGCGCGTTGAAATATATTGCATTTGTCAAAACCAGCACCGTTCCGGCCGTAATTGCTCCCTGCGGAATAAGGTCCTGTATTCTGGATTGCGTCCGGTCGCTCACCCAGGAGTTGATGGTGACCCGGGAGGCGTCGGGATTGTTGAGAAAATCCAGCAACCGCAAAGACGCGCCGTAGCTGACGCTCTCCGTCTTGAGGAAGTCCGGCAGAAAATGAAAGGTCTTTTCGCCCCAGAGCTGGTTCACGATGTTCAAATCGAAACCGTCTTTGGCCGCCCGCGACTTGAGAGAAAGGTCCAATGCGTCGAAAGCCGGATGCAGACGCGATTGGTCGAGCGTGAAGTGAAGCGTGGAAGCCATTTGGGATTCGGTTTGGCCGCGCGCGCCGGCCCAGGTCATGGCCAGCGCCAGCGACATGCTGTACGGCGAAATAAACGTGTTCCCGCTGTTTGCATCAGAGAACTTCCTGTAAATGTCGCATGCGAAATCCGTGTTGCCTTTTGCGAGCGCGGCAAGGTCGGCAAAAGAAACCGCCGGCAGCGAATCCCGGCCGCCGGCATACGACTGGACCGTTACCGAGCCTTCCTGGGTCGTGACGATCCCCTGGTTGTTGCCCGGCGAGGTGGGGTCCGAAACCGTGCCGTTGTGCCCGCATTGTGCGACGAATAGAAGGGAAATACCTGCAATCGAGTTACGAAGACCTTTTGGAGATTTCATAGGTGCCCTTTTTTGAAGTTGGTGTGACAGCGGATACTCACTACGCAATAGTCGTTGAAAGGAAAAAAGAAGTTCAAAATGGAAAGATTGAAAAGTTCAATTTAAAAGGGGCTCTGGGCGTTGCCCCGTCCCAACAATTGCGGTCAACGGATAGGGGCGACCCGAGCGAAACGAGGGGAACGCCCGGATTTATTTTTTGTTTTTCAGGTAATTGTCAATCGCCTTGGCCGCTTCTCTCCCGTGAAAGATGGCCCGCACCACCAGCGACGCGCCGATGTCCGCGTCCCCCGCGGCGAACACCCCGTCGACCGATGTGCCGTAGCTGCTTGTCTTGATGTTTCCGCGCGGATCGTAGTCGACCTTAAAATCGTCCAGCAGCCGATTGTGCGTCACGTGGAGGAACCCCATTGCCAGCAGCACAAGGTCAACATCGAGGGAGAATTCGCTTCCCGGGATTTCGACCATCGCGGGCGGCTTTCCTTTTTCCGACGGCTTCCATTCGAGCCTCACACAGCGGATCTTCTCCACCGCGCCGGCGCCCGTGCCGGTGAATTCCTTGGTGAGAATGTTCCAGTCGCGCTCGCACCCTTCCTCATGGGAACTTGACGTGCGGAGAATCTGGGGCCAATACGGCCAGCTGGGATTGGTGCTGTCCTGCCACTCACGCGGCTTCGGCATGATTTCGAATTGGTATATCTTCTTCGCGCCCTGGCGGCGTGCCGTTCCCACGCAATCGGAACCCGTGTCCCCGCCGCCGATCACGAGCACATTCCTGTTCTTCGCGGAGATCTGTTTTTCGTCCCCGAGGATGCCCGCGATGCTCTTGTTGGACTGTATGAGATATTCCATTGCGAAATGTATGTTTTGGAGCCCCCGACCGGGGACGGTCAGATCGCGCGGCTGGCCCGCTCCCATGGCCACGAGCACCGCGTCGAATGCGCGCCGCAGGTATCGAGCCGACAGGTCGTCGCCGATATGGACCGACGTTTCGAAGTTGACGCCTTCCTCGATGAGCTGTTCCAACCTTCTGTCGAGAACCCATTTTTCGAGCTTGAAGTCCGGTATGCCATAGCGGAGGATACCGCCGATCCTGTCCTCCCTCTCGAAAACGGTCACCGCATGCCCCATGCGGCGGAGCTGCTGCGCCGCGGAAATGCCCGCAGGGCCGGAGCCGATGACCGCAACCTTGCGGCCGCTTTCGGCCGCGGGCGGACGAGCGGTAACCCACCCCTGCGCAAACGCATTTTCTATAATAGCAAGCTCGATCTGCTTGATGGTGACCGGGCTGCTGTTTATCGACAGCGTGCACGACGTCTCGCACGGCGCGGGACATATTCGCCCGGTAATCTCGGGCAGGTTGTTGGTCATTTCGAGGCGTTCGTAGGCCTCCTGCCAATTCCCCTTGTAAACCAGGTCGTTCCACTCGGGAATGAGGTTGTACACCGGGCAGCCCATAGCCTGACAAAAAGGAATGCCGCAGTCCATGCACCGCGCGGCCTGGGTGGTTATTTCCGGGCCGGACTGCGGGATGATGAGTTCTTTGTAATCGTTCACCCGTTCGCCCACCGGGCGGTAGGCGAACGCTCTGCGCGGGTAGTCGAAGAATCCCGTGACTTTACCCATTGTCAATACACCTCCTCGGTGATCGGAACAACTTCCGTCTCGCGGGACTGGTCTTTGCGGATCCGTTCCAGCGCGCTCCGGTAGTCGATGGGCATCACCTTTACAAAGCGGGGAAGCATTTCGGACCAATCGTCCAGTATCTGGCTCGCGTACGGGCTCTGCGTGTAGCGCACGTGGTTGGCGATGAGGGAATGCAGCGACTTTTTGTCTTCCTCCTGGACGACCGGCTCAAGGTCGACCATTTCGAGATTGCACCGTGTGTCGAACAATTGGTTTTCGTCGAGCACGTATGCAATGCCGCCGCTCATGCCGGCGGCAAAATTCACGCCGGTCTTTCCCAGCACCACAACCGTTCCGCCGGTCATGTATTCGCACCCGTGATCACCCAGTCCTTCGACAACCGCGACGGCGCCGCTGTTGCGAACCGCGAATCGCTCCCCTGCCATGCCGTGAACGTACATCTCACCGCCGGTTGCGCCGAACAGGTTGACATTCCCGGTAACGATGTTGTTGTGCGCCCTGTAGTTGGCATCACGCGGCGGATACATGATGATGGTGCCGCCGCACAAGCCCTTGCCGACGTAGTCGTTGGCGTCGCCTTCCAGTTCCAGGGTAACGCCGCGAGTGAGAAAGGCGCCGAAGCTCTGGCCGGCCGCACCTGTAAATTTCACCTTGATTGTGTTGGCCGGCAAACCGGCAGATCCGTACCGCTTGGAAATTTCGGCCGACAGCATCGCGCCGACCGTCCGGTTGCGATTGCGGATGGGCATGGCCAGTGACACGGGCTTCTTATCCTCAATAGAAACTTTTGCCTGCTCAATAATGGACACGTCCAGAGAGTTGGAAAAATCGTGCACCTGTTTGGACACGCAGCGAAGCGGCTGGCCCGCATCGAGCTGTGGCGGGGCAAGCACGCGCGAAAAATCGAGGCCGCGCGTTTTCCAGTGCGAGACGGCGCCGTTCACTTCGATCAGGTCGCTGCGGCCGATCATCTCGTCCATGGTTTTGAACCCGAGCTGCGCCATGTACTGCCGAACTTCCTGCGCCACAAAACGCATGAAGTTGATCACGTATTCCGGCTTGCCCGTAAACCGCTTGCGCAGCGCGGGGTCCTGCGTGGCAACGCCCACCGGGCAGGTATTGAGATGACACTTGCGCATCATGATGCAGCCGAGGGTCACGACCGCGGCCGTTCCAAAACCGAATTCCTCCGCGCCGAGGAGCGCCGCGATCACCACGTCCCGGCCGGTTTTCATCTGGCCGTCGCATTGCACGCGAATGAACCCGCGCAACCTGTTTCGCACCAGCACCTGTTGCGTTTCGGCAAGCCCTATTTCCCAGGGAATTCCCGCGTGCTTGATGGACGACAGGGGCGAGGCGCCCGTGCCGCCGTCGTGCCCGCTGATGAGGACCATGTCGGCGCGGCCCTTTGCCACGCCCGCCGCCACCGTTCCCACGCCCGCTTCGGCCACGAGCTTCACCGAAATGCGGGCGCCGCGATTCGCATTTTTCAAGTCGAAGATGAGCTGCGCCAGGTCTTCTATGGAATAAATGTCGTGATGCGGGGGCGGCGAAATGAGCATGACGCCTGGCGTGCTGTGCCGGACCTTGGCTATGGTTTTGTCGACCTTGTTCCCGGGCAGCTGACCGCCCTCGCCCGGCTTGGCGCCCTGCGCCATCTTGATCTGCAGCTCGCGCGAGTTCACCAGGTAATTGCTCGTGACGCCGAACCGCGCAGAGGCGACTTGCTTTATAGCACTTTTAAGCGAATCCCCGTTGGCGAGCGGCACGTACCGTTCCTCGTCCTCCCCGCCCTCGCCGGAATTGCTCGCCGCCCCCAGCCTGTTCATCGCAATCGCCAGCGTTTCGTGCGCGTCTTTACTGATGGAGCCGAAGGACATCGCCGACGTCACGAACCGCTTCACGATGGATTCCACCGGTTCCACATCGTCAAGCGGAACGTCCGCGGCCTTCTTGAACGAGAACAGGCCACGCAGGGTGCAGAGGTTCGCGCTCACGTTGTTGACATGGGCGGAATACTGCGCAAACACTGCCGGATCGTTTTCCCGAGTCGCCTTCTGCAGCAGCGCCACGGCGACGGGAGACAACAAGTGCTTTTCGGAGAACTCGCGATAGCGGTACTTGCCGCCCGATTCGAGACCCTGCGGACCCGCGTTACTGCCGAAAGCGGCGCTATGGCGCGCGTTGGATTCCGCGACAATCTCGCTGACACCTATGCCGCCGATGCGCGACGGCGTGCCGGGGAAATACCGGTCTATGAGTTCTTCGCCGAGGCCGACAGCCTCAAAAATCTGTGCGCCTTTGTAGGAGCGAATGGTAGAGACGCCCATCTTCGACATGATCTTGAGCAGGCCCTTTTTCACGGCCGTAATGTAGTTCTCGATTGCCGCTTCCAGGGTGAGGTCCGATTGCAGGCTCTTGCGTTCCACGAGATCGGCGATAACTTCAAAGGCAAGGTACGGATTGATCGCACTCGCGCCGAAGCCCATGAGGCAGGCAAAGTGCATCACCTCGCGCGCCTCGCCCGTCTCAATCACGATGCCAGTGAGCTGACGCTTTCCCACTCGCACAAGATGCTGGTGCACCGCAGACACCGCCAGAAGCGAAGGAATCGGAACGTGCGTTTCGTCGACGCCCCTGTCACTCAAAATTATGAGCGAGCACCCGTCCTCGACTTTCTTTTCGACATCGGCGGCCACCGCATCGAGGGCGGCGTTCAACGACCGCGTCGAGGGCTCAAAAAGAATGGGCTGCACGCAGGAGCGGAACCCGCCCACATTCATGTTGCGCAGCTTGTTCAGGTCGTCGTTGGACAAAATGGGATGCGACAATTTGAGCTGCCGGCAGTGCTGTTCGCTTTCGTCAAGCAGATTGCTTTCCCTGCCTACAAAACTCATCAGCGACATCACCAGGTTTTCACGGTACGGATCGATGGGCGGATTGGTGACTTGCGCAAACAGCTGCTTAAAATAGTTGAACAGGACCTGCGGCCGCTCCGACAGCACCGCCAGGGCCTCGTCGTTTCCCATGGAGCCCACCGGCTCCTGCGCATTTTCGGCCATGGGCGCGATGATCATGTCGAGGTCTTCCAGCGTATAGCCGAACACCTTCTCGTTTGTAAGCAGCGTATCGCGCTCGATGCGCACCGGGCCCGGAACGCCGAACAGGCCCTTGAGCTCGATCTTGTTTTTTTCGAGCCAGCGTCGATAGGGCTTACGGCGCGACACCGACGCCTTGATCTCGTTGTCGAACACCACCCGGTTGTGCGCCGTGTCCACGAGGATCATCTTTCCGGGCGCAAGCCTCCCTTTTTCCAGAACGTCGTTTGCGGGGATATCGAGGACCCCGATTTCCGAGGCAAGCACCACCAGCCCGCTGCGCGTAATCACGTACCGGGCGGGCCGCAGGCCGTTGCGGTCGAGGGCCGCGCCGACGATTGTACCGTCCGTAAAGGAAAACGAGGCCGGGCCATCCCAAGGCTCGAGGATTGCCGCATGATATTCGTAAAAAGCACGTTTGTCTTCGCTGATGTGATAGCGCGGTCCGAATGCCTCGGGAATCATCATCATCATGGAATGCTCCAGCGACCTGCCGCCCATCACCAGGAGTTCATACACGTTGTCGAACATGGCAGAATCGCTGCCGCCCGCAGCAATAACCGGAAAGAGTTTCTTGATGTCCTGCCCGAAAAGCGCGGACGAAAGCGTGGCCTCCCGGGCATTCATCTTGTTGATGTTGCCGCGGAGTGTGTTGATTTCTCCATTGTGAGCGCAATAGCGGAATGGCTGGGCCAGACACCACGAGGGAAACGTATTTGTGGAATAGCGTTGGTGGACAAGCGCGATTGCACTTGTGAACTTAGGGTCGAGCAGGTCTGGATAGAACGCGTCGAACTGAGGGGCAACGAACATCCCCTTGTAGTTGAGCGTGGCGCCCGAGAACGAAGCAACGTATAAATCGTCCATGGACATTCCGGCCGAGGCAGCCTGCCGTTCGATGCATTTCCGGGCGACATACAGCTTGCGCTCCAGGCCCGGCCCGGACGCGCCTTCAAACGTCACGAAAGCCTGGGTCACAAACGGCATGCTGGCGGCGGCCATGTCGCCCAAGCAGTCCGGCCTCACCGGTACGTCGCGCCAGCCGAGCACTGCTCCGGCTTCGTCGCGCACCGCCGATTCGAAGATGTCTTTCGCCTCTTTGCGTTTGGTCGCGGCACGCGGCAGGAAAAGCATGGCGACGCCGTACCCTCCTGCCGTAGGCAGGCCGAATCCGGCTTTGACGCATTCGGCTGCAAGGAATTCATGCGGCACCTGCGTGAGCATGCCGGCGCCATCTCCCGTTTTCTGGTCGCCGCCGATCGCGCCGCGATGCACAAGGTTCTTGAGGATGGTGATGCCGTTCGCCACGATATCATGGGTGCGCGTTCCGTTTACATGAGCAACAAACCCGACACCGCAGCTGTCGTGCTCAAAGAAAGGATCGTACAAATCTTTCCTGGTCATGGTTTCCTCGCCTGCCGCGACGTGCGGCACAGTACCGTCGTATAAGAGCCTGAGCAGATGTAAAATACAACACTGCACTACGAGAGCGGGGCGCCGGATATTTGGCTTGTTCAGGCTCCCGATCACGTCGGCCCGTTCCTCCGGTGCAAGGCCGCAAGCCGCGTGCCATAAAACAGGAATTCAAAAGAGCCGCTTTTCTGCACGTCGCAAACGAACAAAAATGTATCAAATCTGCACTTATGGCACAAAAACGTATCGTAAATGTAGGACCAATCAGCCACTTTTGGTCGACCCATAATCTGCGCGCCTGCCCGATTTTCCAGAGCAGGTTACGCCTGTGCAACTCGACATTATCCTCACGCGTGGCCCTCTATGGCACGCCTCTTGCAGAATCCTAACATCCTCATTTTTTCAAGGAGATCCCATGAACGCACCATTTCAATCTTTGCAGTATGCCGGCGACGCGCTATTTCTCATTGTCGGCGCGGTGCTGGTTTTTTCCATGCACGCGGGCTTTGCCTTCCTTGAGGTAGGCACGGTGCGCAAGAAGAACCAGGTCAATGCGCTGGTCAAAATTCTCTCCGATTGGGGAGTCTCGACGGTCATGTACTTCGTGATAGGGTTCCCCATCGCATATGGCATCAATTTCTGGATGAACGCAGGCGACCTGCTTCAGCTCACCAATGGCAAGATCCTTGCGGGCGGCCGCGGGTTTGATATCCTGCACTGTTTCTTTCTGCTTACCTTTGCGGCGTGCATCCCCGCCATCATTTCGGGAGGCGTTGCGGAGCGCATGAAATTCTGGCCCCAGGTGTTTGCAGGCGCGATCTTCACGGGAGTCGGCTATCCCCTGTTCGAATCCGTCATGTGGGGAAAAAATACGTTTCTGCAAACGTGGCTCTTCTCCTCGTTCGGATCGTCGTTTCACGACTACGCGGGCTCGGTTGTGGTCCATTCTATGGGCGGTTGGATCGCGCTGCCCGCAATCGTGCTTCTGGGCCAGAGAATAGGCCGCTGGGTAAACGGCAGGAGCATGGGCATCCCGGTTTCCAACATTCCGTTTCTGGGCCTTGGCTCCTGGATCCTTGCCGTTGGATGGTTCGGGTTCAACGTGATGAGCGCGGGCAACTTCCAGGCCATTTCCGGACTCGTGGCCGTCAATTCTCTTTTTGCCATGGTGGGCGGCATTCTTTTCGGACTCATCTTTTCCAAAGCCGACCCCGGCTTTGTTCACAACGGCGCGCTCGCCGGCCTTATCGCCATTTGTTCGGGCTCCGACATTGTTCACCCGTTCGGCGCTTTCTTTATCGGCGGAATCGGCGCTCTCATATTCATCTTCGGCTACAAGTTCGAAACCGAAAAGCTCAAGATAGACGATGTCCTCGGCGTATGGCCTCTGCACGGCCTGTCCGGATCGTGGGGCGGCATTGCGGCAGGCATTTTTGGGCAGAAATTCCTTGGAGGTATGGGCGGTGTGAGTTTAATTTCTCAAATCGTGGGGACCGTGTCCGGAGCCGTGTTTGCGGTGTGCATCGGCCTGCTAGTCTACGGTGCTCTCAAAAAAACCGTGGGAATCAGGCTCGACGAAAAGCAGGAGCGGCAGGGTTCCGATTTGGCAATTCACAACATAGGCGCATATCCGGAAGAAGATATGCTGTCGGCCTGACAGTTCACCACTAACCGGTCATCGGCAAGGAGAATCGTCAATGAAGTACATTGTGGCAATCATCCAGCCTTCCCGCCTCGAAGCAGTCAAAGAGGCGCTCTCCACCATTGAAGTGTTCCGGCTCACCGTAACCGAGGCGCAGGGGATCGGCCGTCAGCGCGGCCATACCGAAGTGTACCGCGGTCACGAGTACCAGATCAACTTCGTGCGCAAGGTCAAGCTCGAAATAGCGGTTGACGACAAGTACGTTGAACCCACCATCGAAGCAATTGTCAACGCTGCCCGTACGGGCGCCGAGGGAAAAATCGGCGACGGAAAGATTTTTATCATGCCGCTGGAAGACGTGGTTCGCATTAGAACAAGAGAGCGCGGCAGCGAAGCGCTATAATCAAGAGTTCAAAGTTTAAAGTTCAAAGTTGAAAGTTGACCTCGCCTCCGAACCCCCTCTCCGACACAGAGAGGGGGCCTCTTTTTGCACAGCGGAGTCGCAGCTCCCTGCATAGATAGCTTTCATTCTTCGTCGGAAGCCTTCGGATTTCCTCCTCGTGTTGCATTTACAAACTGCGATACTTGTAGCATTGGCCTTCTGCCTAGCGTTAGGGGGACTGGAGGGCGCGCGGGAGCGCGGTGCCGGCCGACCCGGCCGAAGGCATAGGGCGGACCGGTACCGAGGCGAATAGCCGAGCCCGAAAGGAGACCGACCCGAGCATAGCGAGGGGAACGCCCAAATCCTTGCCTTCAATGAGCCGGGCGCCCAGATTCTTCATGAAAATGAAAATTATCGCTATCAATTACTATTTGGCAAATATCTTGCTTCATATATTTTCATCATCCCCATGAACAACTACAAGAACCATCTCGCAGACCTTCGCGAAGACATCTTTGTGCGGCAGCGCTCCCTGCCCGCCCTCAATAAGGTTCAGCTCTTCTCCGACGAGATAGACCGGATGCTTTCGGAAGCCTATGCCGCGCACATGGAAGAAGGTGGGCTTGACAAACAGGTGTGCCTTGTGGCGCTCGGCGGCTATGGCAGGCAGGAACTCTGCCCCTATTCGGATATCGACTTGCTCGTGCTGCATTCTTCGAACGCGGACAAGGAAAAAATCGCTGCCGCGGTGCGTTTTTTCTGGGATATGGGCCTCACGCTCGGATGCGTGGTGCGAAGCGTCTCCGAATGCGCCAAGATATTGGGAGAGGATTTTGCCACCGACACGGCGCTGCTCCAGGCGCGATTCATCGCGGGCAACAAGCGCCTGTTCCAGTACCTCGAGAATTCCGTGGCGCTGCCTTTCTTCGAGCACACCAGGAAACGCTTTCTCGGCGAGATCCGCCAGGCGGTCCACGGCGGAATTTTTTCTCCGGACAACACCCTGTACCGGACCGAGCCGGATCTTAAGAACGGCATCTGCACGCTTCGCGACTGTCAACGCATCATGTGGGCCGAGCGGGTCATTGCGTCGTCGCGGGTTCTGTGGGACCTGTACAACGTGTCGCATTTCCCGCACGACGACGTTGCCGCATTTTCCAATTCCTACGAATTTCTTATGGCTGTCCGCTGCGAGCTTCACATGCTCTGCAGAAAACGAATCGACACCCTGGAAAGCGACCTTCAGCCCGGCGTTGCCGTTGCCATGGGATACGGAGAAAACGGGGCAGGCGCTCTCATGGAATCGTTCTTCAAGACGGTGCGCACGGTAAAGTACTTTGCCATGCTGTTTCTGGAGAAGCGGAATCCGTCGCGCGGCCTGTGGGGATCGCTCCGGTCGAGCATGAGCGCCACGCAGGCGACTCCCGGCGTGGTTGCTCTTGACGGAATTCTCTTTTTGCAACGGAAGAATCTGCCGCCGCCCCCGCCCGAAGCGCTGTGGGTTGTAAACATCTTCCGGTTGGCGCAGGCCTATCAATCCACGCTGGGCGTGGACCTGCTCAACTACATTCGAACCGCCATGCAGTCCCTTTCGCCGCAGGATTTCCGGACGCCGGCCGTCGACAGCCTGTTCCTCCATATTGTGTCGCAGGACAGGGACGCCGGCCGCATTCTGGGCATCATGCACGAAACCGGCGTCCTCGCCGGGATCATCCCGGCATTTTCGGCCCTCCTTTGCAAAGTGGAATACCAGAGCAACCATGAATTCACCGTGGACCAGCACATATTGCTCGCCCTGCGCGCGCTCGACGAACTCGGCAGCGAGCCCGACCTTCACATTCGCGGCATCTACCAGTCCCTGGAAAACAAGAGGCTGCTCAGGCTTGCCGTTTTGCTCCACGACATCGGCAAGTCGATGCAGGGCGACCACGTGACGACCGGGACGATCATCGCGGAAGAAATGTGCGACAGGCTCGGGCTTTCGGTTGACGAAAAGCGGCGGGTGGCGCTGTTGATATACAACCACCTGGAACTGTCCACGCTGGCCTTCGGCAGGGAACTCGAAGATCACCTGGTGGCCGACCTCGCCGGCCGCGTGCAGGACAGGCAGACACTCGACATGCTGTACCTCCTTACCGTACTCGACATCCGCTACGTCGGCTACAAGACCTGGACCGCATGGCGAGCGCGGCTGCTGCAGGACGCCTACGAGCGCGTGAGCGCGGCCATCGGCGAACCGCGCCGCGGCGCACCCGCCGCTTTGCCCTCCGACATCGGCATCAACTCGCCGTTTTACCGGCTCGATACCATTCCGGAAGAGCGCGAAAAGCATGCGCAATGGCTTGCGAACCTTAACAAAGGCGAGTTTACCATCGTTCTGGACACCTTTGCCGGGTTCGACAGCGTATCCGTGCTGTCGTTCGACCGCCTGGGCATTTTCGCCGATATCACGGGCTGCATTTCGTCGGAGGGCTACAACATTCTCTCCGCGCGAGCCTACTCGGAGTCGTCGGGAAAAATCCTCGACATCTTTCACCTGGAGCACGACAGCGCAACCACCACGCCCTCCGAACAGCGGGTGGAGCACATCAGGAAAAAATGGCGGCTCATCGAACGCGGCGAGGCCAGCGCGGAATCGCTCATCGCCGACCGGACCCGGCTGTATCCTCCCAAAAAGGAACGCAGCACGCAAAAAGAGCCCATCGTCCGCATCGACAACGAGCTGTCCAACAACTTTACGGTGCTCGAAATTGAAGCCCAGGACCGGTTCGGCCTGCTGTTTCGCATTGCGCGAAGCCTGAGCAGCCTGGGCGTCAACATTGTGTCGGCAAGGCTCTCCACGCGGGTGGACCGGGCGGTGGATACGTTTTATGTGACCGGCGGATCAGGATCGAAGATCGTTGACAAAGAGCAAATTGAGCGCATAGAGAAAGAGCTGATTGGCGCAATGTCGAGGGAATAAATAGGCCGTCAAATTCTTAATAGCAAATTGGGCGCTTCCCTTCGCTGCGCTCGGGCCGGTCTCCCTGCGGGCTCGGCCGCCCGGCCTCGGTGCAGCCTGCCCTGTGGCCTTCGGCCCGGGTCTGGCTGCACTGCGCACTGGCGCACCACTCCGGTCCACCTAGCGCTGGGCAGAGGAATATTTCCACAATTGTCAACTTTTGCATTCGCCGGGACTGATGCAAGGTTTGCGTCGGCTCCCGAAACTTTTCACAGCCGCGAAGCGGCGTTCCAATGAGATGGCGTTGCGGAAACGTGACGTGCGCAAAGCGCAAGCTTTGCGCCTCGCGCACGCTTCCGCTGGAAGGGGTGTGCCCCCGGATCGCCGGCGCTCGGCGCCGGAAGCCGGGGGCCAGGGGAAACCGCTAGCGGTTTCCCCACCAAAATCATTTCAGGAGACCGGCCTGTGTTTTTTGCAGGCCGGGGAAACGCCCAAATCTACCCAACGCTCATGAGACCCATTGTTTATTTGTAGTACAAATTTGTACCAACATTATTCGACTACACAAAATTGTTGAAAAAAAACACGCACCTTCGTTTCCGAATTTATATTTTTTCACCTCGTTGCTCCAAAAACGGGCGACGAAAACGCACTGGCACACTAGTTGCAACTCATACGAACTCAAGGAAATCGCAAAATTCCCTTTTTCCATACACGCACCATTCACCTCAATAGAAGGAGCATACATGGCTAGCCCGAAAACAGCAAAAGACATCCTGGCGATGCTCAAGTCGGAGAAGATCGAGGCCGTAGATTTCAGATTCATCGATTTTCTCGGAACATGGCAGCATTTTACCTATCCCACGCCCGAAATCGACGACGATGTATTTGAAAAAGGTCTGGGATTCGACGCGTCAAGCATCCGCGGATGGCAGGCAATCAACGAATCCGATATGCTCATCAAGCCCGTGCCGGAAACCGCGTTCATCGATCCTTTCTTCGCGGCAAAGACCCTTGTCCTCATCTGCGACATCCAGGACCCTGTCACGGGCAAAGACTACTCGCGCGACCCGCGCAACATCGCGCACAAGGCCGAAAAGTATCTCAAGGCATCCGGCCTCGGCGACATCGCATACTTTGGACCCGAAGCCGAGTTCTTCATCTTCGACGACATTCGCTTCGGCCAGGGAACCAACTACGGTTACTACTACATCGACTCAGACGAAGGCATCTGGAACAGCGGACGCGAGGAATGCCTCGACGCCTCCGGCTCGTCTCACAACACCGGATACAAAATCCGGCACAAGGAAGGCTACTTCCCTGTGCCGCCCGCGGATTCACTCCAGGACATCCGCTCCGACATGATGCTCACGCTCATCAAAATGGGCGTTCGTTGCGAAAAGCAGCACCACGAAGTGGCAACCGCCGGACAGTCCGAGCTCGGCATCAGGTTCGCCCCGCTCGTGGAATGCGCCGACGCTTTGCTCAAATACAAGTACGGCATTAAGCAGGTTGCCAAGAAGTACGGAAAAACCGTCACCTTCATGCCAAAGCCCCTGTTCCAGGATAACGGCTCCGGCATGCACACGCACATTTCCATTTGGAAAGGCGGAAAGAACACGTTCGCGGGCGGCGAATACGCCGGACTGTCCAAGACCGCGCTGTTCGCCATCGGCGGGATCATCAAGCATGCCCCGTCGCTCCTTGCGTTCTGCACGCCCACAACCAACAGCTTCCGCCGCCTGGTGCCGGGCTTCGAGGCGCCGGTAAACCTCGCCTACTCCAGCAGAAACCGCAGCGCCGCGATCCGCATTCCCATGTACTCGGAATCGGCAAACGCCAAACGCCTCGAGTTCCGCTGCCCGGACCCCACATGCAACCCGTACCTGGCCTTCCCGGCCATGCTCATGGCCTGCATCGACGGTATCCAGAACAAGATCGATCCCGGCAAACCGCTCGACAAGGACATCTACGAGCTGCCGCCCGAGGAACTCGCAAAGGTCCCGCACACGCCCGGCTCACTCAAGGACGTGCTCGCAGCCCTGGAAAAAGACCACGAATACCTGCTCAAGGGCGACGTGTTCACGCAGGACGTTGTCGACACGTGGATCGAATACAAGACCAAGACCGAGGTCAATCCTATGGCCCTGCGTCCGCATCCGTATGAGTATCACATGTACTTTGATGCCTGATAATAATAGTTAGAGCATGGTTCTTGTTACTGGAGGCTCCAGCCGCAGGGCTGGGGCCTCTTTTTGTTAGTTTATTTGTCAAGTTGTTTAAATCAAGACAAGAATATGGGCGCCCCGCCGCTTCGCGGCGGCGGCTCTCCTTGCAGGCTCGGCCGGTTGGCCTCGGTGCCGGTCCGCCCTAATCGCCTTTGGCGAGGGTCGGCCGGCCCCGCGCTCTAGCGCGCCTTCCAGTCCAGCCTGGCGCGGCGCAGAAAACCATTCGCCTAATTGCCAATTACCTCTCATCTGAAGTCCCTTCAAGAAAAAACACCTGACAATGTACCTCCCATGAGTATTGTTGCGGCGCGTCAGTTCAGTTCAGCCGAAAAAAAAGTTGTGGCGACCAGTCCTTTGCCCTGCGCCAGGTTGGACCGACGGTGCTCTAAAGAGCAGTGCCGGTTGACCCCGCCGTCAGGCGTTGGGGCAATCCGGCACCGAGTCCGCATGGACGAGCCGCGAGGGAGAACCGCCGCCGTCTTCGGCGGGGCGCCAAGATTTTCATCTTTATTAATACGATATGTCTTAGTTGTCAACTTTTAACTCCGAACCTTCAACGTTGAACTTCTTGCTTTACAAGCTGGCGAATATTGATTTATAGACATGAAAAACCTCCTTCACCTCCTCCCCCTCTTTCTCTATCTCCCCGTGGGCCTCGTCTCTTTCTCAATGGCCGCCAAGAGCCTGCACTCCCGCTCCTTCATCCCGTTCCACCGGCAGGCAGCTCAAAGAACTCTAACCTCCCTCGAACCCCCGCTGCAATCCGTGACACTCGCGCTCATGAGAGTCTCGGGCCTGGGATTTCTCGTGGTTGGCCTGCTGCTCACCATATTCCCTGTGGTCAACTACTTCCGGCCGCATAAGTTCGCGCAATTAGCAATCCCCGCGGTTTGCCTGGTGTATTGCGCGGGGCTATCCGTTGCCAACTACTCCCTGCACAAGCAAACGAAAGCCGCCACGCCGTGGAAGGCCGCGCTCGCGGCCGCGGTGATGATTGCCGCGGGAATGGTGGCAGCGGGGTTGTGAGCGATGGGAAATGGCTGTATATGGTTGGCACGTCGAAGACAAAAAACCGAAGTCCCTTTGCCTCCTTGTAAGCGTTTTGCGCAGCGGGCAGCCTAAAGGAGCACTGTATGCCATGGAAAAGGCGGACAAAATGGCCAGATTGAGAGGTTGTCTGCCAGGCGGGATATTGGGTTTCTGTGGCAGACATGATGTAGTTGGTGTGCATGTGTCCGGCGACATTAATTATAATATAGTGCGCACCAAAGGAATACGTCCGTCCTGCCTGCAAGAATGGAAAGGCATAAAAGCATGAAGGAAAAGGTATACGTTGAAACTTCCATTTTCAGCTATCTGACTTCAAAACCATCTCGGAACATTCTTGCCGCTGCGTGGCAGAGTCTGACGGTAGAATGGTGGGAAAAGCGGAGACGTGATTTTGACCTATTTATTTCTGAGCTTGTGCGTGAAGAAGCACTCGGTGGGGATAAACAAGCAGCCGCGAAAAGGATAGCGGCGATGGAAGGAATCCCGCTTCTCAAAATTACAGACGAAGTGGTATCATTAGGTAGGACGTTCCTTGAGCCCGGGCCTTTGCCCAAAAGGGCTAGCGGGGATGCATTGCATCTTTCCCTTGCCTCTATTCACAAAATGGATTATTTACTGACCTGGAATTGCAGACATCTTGATAATGCTGAAATCAAGCCAAAAGTAAGAAAACTATTATCCCAGAAGGGTCTTTCAATTCCCGAAATATGTACACCTCAAGAGCTCATAGGAGATAAAAACAATGAAGAATGAAATCTTAGAAGAATTATGGAAAGTTAAGGACGAATTAGGCGAAAAGTATGGAAACAACATTGATGCTTTGGCGGACGCAATGAAAACGAAAGAGAAAGCCGAAAAGAACGGGGTCATTGACTTGTCGCATAATCAAAAAGCAGCAGCATAATGTACCGAAATAAGAATACAAAATAACCGCCAGCTTGTCTTGGTCTGCTGGTTAGTGGTGCGCACAAGTGTGAAATTAGGGCGAAAATGACGTCGAACACACGGCCCACCAACACGCGCATGCCGGGCGGTCAAAGCCGCCCCAAATTGCCGCATTTTACATTGGAAAAGGCTCGTGTCCGCGCTTCGCTGGCACGAGCCTAAATTATAGGCGGGAACTTCGGCATTGCGTGGAACGTTGTGGGGCAATTTGCCTGGCCCTTTCAAGAAAAAAATAGAAATGGGCGGTCGAGAAAGAAAATTTGTTTGCGCGGAAAAAGCGCCACATCGTGTGGCGAATAAGGAGCCCGCACCGGATTTGAATTTCGACATGTTTGTCCGGTCAATGATAGGCCAATTAACTGCGTTCGGGGATAAATAACGTGCCTAAGACAATACATGAAATCCATACCTCGCATTGCTTGATTAATGGCGATTCGCGGGACCTTTCTTTCATAAACAATGAAACCGTGCATCTGGTCATTACGTCGCCGCCCTACTGGAACCTCAAGCGATATAACGACAGCCCGGCGCAAATGGGCCATATTGACGATTATGAAGATTTTCTATCCGAATTGTCCAAGGTCTGGCGCGAAGTCCACCGAATCCTTGTTCCCGGTGGCAGGCTGGTTTGCGTCGTTGGCGACGTTTGCCTTTCAAGAAAAGAGCACGGCCGGCATCTGGTCATGCCTCTGCATGCCGACATTCAGGTACTGTGCAGAAAAATCGGGCTCGATAACCTTAATCCGATAATCTGGCATAAAATATCGAATGCCAAATTTGAAGCGAATACGAGCGCGAAATTCCTGGGCAAGCCTTATGAACCGAATGCGATAATAAAAAACGACATTGAATTTATCCTTATGCAACGGAAACCGGGCGGCTACAGACAGCCGACCGAGATCCAGAGAAAATTAAGCATGATCCCAAAGGACAAATTTGACGCATGGTTCAGCCAGATCTGGAATATTACCGGTGAATCGACACGAGAGCATCCGGCACCCTATCCTCTTGAACTTGCAGACCGTTTGGTGCGGATGTTTTCATTTGTCGGAGACGTTGTTCTTGATCCATTCTGTGGTTCAGGAACAAGTATGTTGGCTGCTATGCAATCTGGCCGACATAGTATTGGAATTGAGATTGACCCGGAATACTGCAACATGATTGAGCATCGCATGGATCATAATTCTCTTTTTAAGACATCCTCGTTCCTTCGCTTGAATCCCGCTAAAAAGAAAATCAACGGCGAACTGATTGATTTTTACAACAAGGTAGAACGCGAATATTCTTCTTTGGTCGCATAAAACGCTCTACCTGTGCCCGTCCTTGGCTCAAGTATAAACGGCGCAAAGTGCAAAAATCAAAATCCAGTGAACGCAGGCAAACCGCTCCCCTCTCAGGTCAGCAGGAGATCTACGATTGTGGAACCAATCTTTTGCCCGGCGTTAGTTGGACCGGCGGGTTTGCCGCTTGACATGACGGTTTCGCCACCCGTCATGGTTCGACTGGCTCACCACGGGTGTCAGCCAGTCATGTCAAAGACTCCGCCGCGGCTTCCGTCGGGTAGCGAGATTGTAGGCGGGCACGGCGGGCGGGTGCGTGGGAAGTTGCAAGCAATTCTTGCGTTCAATGAGATTGATAAGTTTGCGCCTAAGAAAATTCAGGTAAGACCTGGTTAAATCTATTTTGAATATAGAAGAATGCAGCGCCCCAAAACACGCCGCGTCGTACGGCAATTTAAGCAAAGAGATTAGCGATGAAGAAAAAAGCAATGGTAGATAGAAGCCTCCCCTCCGTACCCACTCCCTTCGTCCTTTATACTGCCGCTGATGGCAAGGTTAAGGTTGAGGTATTCGTTCAAGATGAAACGGTATGGCTGACTCAGAAGCATATGTCTGAACTGTTTTCAGTCGATGTTCGTACGATAAGCGAGCACCTCCGCAATATTTTTGACAGCAACGAGTTGGAAGAATCGGCAACCGTCCGGAAAATCCGGACAGTTCAAAAAGAAGGTACCCGCGATGTATCACGCGAACTTGCTTTCTATAACCTTGATGCCATTATTGCCATCGGGTACCGCGTAAATTCGTATCAGGCGACGCAATTCCGCATATGGGCGACAAAAACACTAAAAGAGTTCATTATCAAAGGCTTTGTTCTGGACGACGACCGGCTCAAAAATGGAAAGACCTTTTTTGGCAAGGATTATTTCGAGGAACTACTTGAACGTATCAGGGAAATTCGCGCGAGTGAGCGCCGGTTTTACCAGAAGATAACTGATATTTATGCGCTTGCGGCTGATTACGACAAAAATTCGCCTATTACCAAGGAGTTTTTCGCTACAGTTCAGAATAAATTGCATTGGGCAATTACCGGGAAAACCGCTGCAGAAATAATTTACGATTCAGCTGATGCAAAAAGGATTTATATGGGGCTTACCAGTTGGAAGCAGGCGCCTGACGGCAAGATAATGAAAACAGATGTTGTGGTTGCAAAGAATTACTTGAATAAAGCGCATATCGACGAACTAAACAGAATCGTCTCTGCATATCTTGACCTCGCTGAGAACCAAGCGAAACGCCAGAATAAACCTGTTTAAGAATGTATGGTAGCGTTCCAATTTACGTGTCCACAACACGCGCATGCCAGACGCAGAGCTGCCCCAAATTGCCGCATTTTACATTGGACAGATTTTAGGCGGGCACGGTAGTCGGGTGTGTGGAGCGTTTTTACTGATAATTTGCCCGGCATAGGAAGAAACCGCTTCGGGCGCAATACCGGTCGATAATCAGCAGAGGGTTAGAGTCTCAAGGAAATCAAAGCTGACCACAATTTTTAAATTGCATGAGAAAGGGACGTCTATGAATGTCTCCACGAGTTTAATAAGGATCTTTTTGCCGGCTAGTTTCCTGGGCTTGCTTTTCTTCGTCTCATGTGCTCAATCGCAAAGCAATCCGAATGTAACCACAGCGAGTACCGTCAGCCCGAATTCGTCCGTGTTGCAGAGAGTCGATAATCTCGAATATCGTTTGAATCTAGAATCAACTAATTCCGAAAAGCGGTACAAGGACTTTTCTGACGTAGTCACCCTTGTTGGGTCTCTGTTTGGGGGATTTATTGCTCTCTTCACTATCCTGACCTTTGTTATTAATTTCTTGCGTGACCAACAGCAGCGTAAAGACTATTTGACGGAACGCAAATTCTATGAGGAGCGTGCAATCAACACCGAAAAGCGCGATACCAAATCCGCAGAGCAGCAGATCAATCTTGGAAATAACGTATTGACTCACTCTAACGATATTCTCGCACAACAGATTGATAATATTAACAAACTGGGATCAGTAATTGCTTTGGTTCGAGATACATTCCAGCTTCAATTCAACCGCGAAAAGGCACAAAGCAATTTGGTGGAAATGCTTAATGCAACCAACAAAGTTGTCGAACAACTCCAGAATGATTTTCAACGAAAATTTGACGACGCGGCCCAGTTAATGTTAAACAATTTCAAGAACTACAAAGCCATGGACTGGCCATCTATTTCGGACGAAGCCTTAAACCTCGCAGCAAGGGCTAGAACCAAATTCGAAGGAGTCCCGGCACATATTCTTGAAAAAGAAAAAATCAACAGGCCCTATGAACTAGCCTGGATTTTTCAATTGATGGGCACCAGCGCTTTTTATGCCAACGATATCGCTTCTGCGCTTTCCCAACTCAAAGATGCCGACGACATCTTCAATTCCTGTCCATTCCGACCCGATTATGGCCTTAAACATGCATACACGAAATATTTTCTTGGATTAATTGAAAAGAACTGGCAACAAGAGACCGGGGTTACGCGCAGTAACCTAAAAGCGGCCTTTGACTACCTGCAAAAGGCTTGCGATCTGGTTAAGGAAGATAATAAACAATTCCTCATCCCAATCACATTTGCAGAGGTTCAATCATATCGTGACGATCAACGCGACGATGCGAACAGATTAATTGATGACATTCTCAATCGTTTTGACAGAATTGGTTATGAATCCTTAGACAATAACCAACGCTCGCTGTTCATGCGAACGAACTTGCTCAAAGGCAATATTTTGTTCAAAGCGAAGGATCCGACGTGCTGCAACTGGTATAGAAACGTATTTGAAAGGAACAAGACAAACGCCTATGCACACCTATCATATGCACATTCGCTCCCGCCAAATAAGGCCCAGGAAGCCGGAGAACATTGGAAGCTTGGGCTAAATTACTTGATAAGTTCCGGAGCTGTCCGAAAAAGAGAAACAACAACGAGAGTAATGGCGCTCACATGGGCAATTGTAGCAGCGACAAAGTGTAATGACAAAAACAGTTTGGAAGGATATGGAAATGAACTGGAATCAGCGTCAAAGAATTTACAAAGCATTGGCCAGCGCATACCCCTTTTCTTCTCTCCTATTTCAAAGGACTTGCTAACTATCGAAGACTTGAAAAATCAATTAGATCAATATCTTGGACAAAAAACCTGAAGCACAGGTTCCCCGCACATCCGTCCGAACGTCTTCGATATATCACCCGGTGTGCACGATCATCCGTGACTGTGCGCCGTGGCGAGATCATAGGCGGGCACGGCGGGCTGTGCGCACACGTTGCGGTTTTTTGTCAACCATCCTGATACCCGTGAAAAACCTTGTCCATAACCATTCCCGTGCAAAACATCACCCGTAAATCCCTCATCTACAAAAGCGGCCTTGGCTTCTATTGCGTGAACCATGCGCAGGGCTGCAGCCACGGGTGCAGGTATCCGTGCTATGCGTTTTCCATGGCTGGCCGTTACGGCCGGTCGGCAGGGTATGATGACTGGTGCAGGCCAAAGCTTGTTGCAAATGCCCCGGCGCTGCTGGACAAGGAGCTTCCGAAGCTGAAGAAGAAGCTTGGTGTTTCTGCGGATGCGGATGAATTCCGCATACATTTGTGCCTGACCACGGACCCGTTCATGGTCGGCTGGCCGGAAATTCGGGCCATGAGCCTGCGCATTGTCGAGAAAATCAATGCCGCCGGCCTTACCTGCGATATTTTGACAAAGGGCATTCTTCCCCGCGAACTGGCAGGCCCCGCATTCAATAAGAAGAATCGTTACGGGATAAGCATCGTGTCACTCGACGAGGATTTCCGGAAGCGCTGGGAGCCGGGAGCTGCCCCGTACGCGGACCGCATAGGCGCTTTGCGGTACCTGCACGACAGGGGCTTTCCCACGTATGCGCATATCGAGCCGTATCCGACACCAAATATTTTCAAGCAGGATATAGCAGCGCTGGTGAATGCCGTAGCCTTTGTTGACTCCCTGTACTTCGGCGGCTGGAACTACAGTACCGCGGCAGAGAAATACCCGGACCGTACGGCGTTTTACGAGGAGCAATCCAGGATAGTAAAAGCGTTATGCCGCAAACATAACATTGAGTGCGAAATGTAGGTATCAGGAAGGATTACAGTCCTATGCCCCCCAAAAGAACGTGGCGGCTTGTGCCGTGGGTGTATTGAGGGATTTGTCTCGTCTTGACAGGATCACGGGCAGGTCGTACAATCAGGACTGCGGCGGACCCTGCTTCGGAATCTCTGCCGGCATCCCCACGGAGGATTTTCATGCGCCCGATTACCCTGTCCTTTCTTTTCTGTCTGCTTCCCGCGGCAATTGCCGCAAACACAATCCATGTTCCTCACGATTACGCATTGCTGCAATCTGCGGTTGACGCATCTGCAGCCCGCGATACGATCGTCTGCGATAGTGTCAAGGACCCGGATTCGATAAGGATCATGGGCAAAACCAACCTGGTGGTTCAGGGCGTGTTACCGGTCGGCAGCACAAGAATCACCACAGTCATGTTCATCAAAAACAGCTCCTGTGCCTTGGAGAACCTCTCTTTTGCCGGCGCAAAGGGATATGACGGCAGCAACAATAACAGCTGTAAAAGCGCTCCCGGGCTCGACGGAAGACCCGGAGCAGACGCGATTGTCCTGGACAGTTCAACCGTTGCCGTTACGGGGTGCACTGCAAGGGGCGGCGACGGCGGATCCTACGGGATAAGCTACCAGAGCGGCATGCTGTGCCTCTGCGGGTCAAAAGGAATACCGGGAACCGCGCTTAAAGCGCATCATTCGACGGTCTACCTGGAAAACGATTCCCTGTTGTCAGGAACATGCGCCGGCACCTCGATCGCCGGCTGCTTCACCAATACCTGCACGGTGCAGGGTTTCGGCTGCACGGGCCTGGAAGGGACGGAGATTGACACGAGCCGGTCGATCATAAGTTCCATCAGCCTGGACTCGTCATCGACCGCCGGGCCGGCCGCAACCCCGGTCAATGGCCGGTATACCCCCCACTTTGCACCGTTGCGGCATCGCGTGCTGGTGTCCGCATCCGGCTTTCTTGCAATTCCGGATGATATCAGGGCGCCGTATTCCGTTTCTGTTTTCAATGCAAGGGGAAGTCTGGTGTGGTACCGGAACCGTGTTGCTTCACGGCAATGCAATTTTGCAAACCAGCTCGGCCGGGGGATCTACATGGTTTGTGTGCAATCGGCTCATGTGAAAATCTCGGGCAGGTGGGTGAATTCCCGATAGAAGTCTTTGAATTACCGATTGAACGCACGGGCAAAACTATCAAAAGGAAACGGCGGAAAATGAAAGAAGCAAATCCTGTAAATATCAAAGAGATGAACTTCGTTCAATTGTTTGAACAGATTTCTCCGGAAGAGATAAGCGACAAAGTACGCTTTGCAATTGTGGCAATAAGCTTCTGCCCAACGTTAGGTGGACCGAAGGGTGCGCGAGAGCGCAGGGCTGCCTGACCGCGGCCAGAGGCCGTGGCGGCAGGCAGCACCGAGGCCTTGGCCGAGCCCGCAGGGAGACCGGCCCCGCGGAGCGGGGCAACGCCCAATTTCTTATCTTGTTATTGCAGCGGGGCACCCGGATCTATTTTTTGATCTCCCTGCACCCGCTCAGCAAACCAAAGCTGCATTTAATTCTATTTTCTCTGTGTCCTCTGTGTCTCTGTGGTGAATTTCCGGTATTAGAGGAGCCCGCATGAATTCAAAAAAATATCCCCTCCCCTCTTTTCTTTCGGGAACATGCACCGTGGAAACCTACGAAAAATGGTTGGAAAAACGCGGTGATGAAATTCGCAAGCGAGACCTCGCTCGGGGCAAGCCGTTCGCCTTGACGTGTCAGGTGGCCTTTTACAAACAGAAAATCCATGAAGCCGTGGCCAACAGCGGCGGCATCGACCCCTATACCGGCGAAACCCTGCGTTGGGACCTTATCGGCACATGGTACGAGGAACGCGCAAAGACCTTCGACAGGGCTTTCTTTCTTTTGCCCACGGTCGACCATACCGACCCGGAGGCCGCGGTGCTGGATTTCGAAATATGCTCGTGGCTGGTCAACACTTGCAAGAACCTCCTGAATCCAAACGAGTTCGTTGCGTTCTGCGGGAAGGTGGTGGAGTACCGGAAATAGCAGCGCCACAAACCTGCCCGATTCTTCTCGGTAAACACAATCCAAACCAATCGCGTTCTCGGAGCATCCTTGATCGTTCACAGATTGCAAAGACTAGAATCTACCAAGCATTGGACGCGAGGTTGCCTTCAGCCTGTGCTTTGATGCCCCTCTCATTGTCTTCGCTTCGCTCGCGGTGCAACGCAGGCAATCAAGCCACCACATTCTTTGATCAAATGTCATGCGCAATAGGTTGGAACGCGCAGCGCGGGCCGCCACTTCTCTGGACGCGAGGGAAGAACTCTGCATTTTACCAGGCGACTAATTCAGTATTTTATTCCCCGATTCAATTATTTTATAACACTATGTGAACTGCATCTCATGATTACCAACACGGCAAGGAGCCATATCTATGTCTTTCAAAGAAATCAATTTTGGCTATATCTCTGCTGAAGCCGAACGCGCAGAATCGCCCAACTTGATTATAGATGGATATTTTGATCCTGCCAACTGGATTGAAGATATCCTTAACAAAAGCATGTTTCTCATTTTGGGTTACAAAGGGACAGGAAAATCCGCCTTGATCAATCGAATCGATTTTGACAACAAATACGACAAGTTTTATACTTTTATTAGCCTGGATAATTTTCCATTTACAGATTTCTTTTCGCAGGTATACAAAAACGACGACCTAAGCAAGGACGCCATTCTTCCCGATAGCTGGGCCTGGCTCATTTTGCTTCAGATAGTATGGTCACTGCAAAAAGATCCCAACAAAGTCAACAATAGCAGATTTGACAAATTGGTTCACGGGCTTAAAGAAAACGGCTTTTCATCGCCAAATAAATTCAGTGATCTCCTGATCCAAACGAAAGAAAACAAGTTTATTGTGCATGGACCCAGTATTGAATTAAATCCCGCTCTCGGCGTCGAATCTGATTTGACTCTATTCAAATTTGAATCCAATTTAGCAAGGGACAAAACCGAAATCTCTCTGGACAGGCTCATTCTATTTACCAAACAAGTGATTGCCGAGCAAACGTCCATCAATCAACATATCCTTTTTATTGATGGACTTGATCGAGCCATTTATGGCGGCGAAGATACGTATTCGTCTATCGCCACCTTAATCACTGAAAGTCTAAAACTAAACCAGTTCTTTCGTGAATCCAATGTTCCCATCAAAATTGTGATCGCTTGCCGCACTGATCTTTTTGGTAAGCTGTCCATCATTAATCGCAACTCAATTCTAAATACGTACTCAATACCGCTTATATGGCACAACGACTTTAGGGATTATTCGAATTGCAATCTAAACAAACTTGTAAATTTCAGAGCCAAATTATCTTTGTCCAAGGAGGTTGATGTTTTTCGTGATTATTTTCCGGACGAATTTACATTGGACAATAATTCAACCGGCAAGACTTTTACACACAAGACAATCGTCTACATTTATTGGCATACGCGCAACACTCCTCGCGACTTGCTTATGGCGTTAAAGGAAATACAAAAGGCTCACTCAATCTTCAATTCCATGGTCACATTGGATGAGATAATCAAGGGACTTTCAAATTACTCAAGAAGCTATTTTTTGCCCGAAATAAAGGACGAACTTGGTGGTTATCTCACGACAAAGGAAGTTGACCAAGCGTTACACATGCTACAATCGTTGTATGTGTGGTATGGTGACTATAAAGTCCTTATCAGAAGAGCAAAAGAGGCTGGTCTGGAAGAAGATCGTGCCCGTGATATTCTTTCCATTTTGTTTGAATGCAGCGCTATCGGCAATCAATTTAAGGCAGGTGATGGCGATAAAAGGCTTACCTACAAGTACTATATGCCAGAGGCAAGCTTGGACATATCGCAGCAAATTGTCGTGCACCGAGGTTTATGGAAAGCTTTTAATTACGTATAGTGTTTTGAGTGAGGGATCGGAACGCCCAGTTCTATCTTCTTTGATTGCAACGGGGCGCGCGGATACATATGTCGATTGCAACAACCAGCAAATCCGATCTTCTTCTCTCCCGGCTTGAGATCATCACCCTTGTCGGTTTCTCCTTTTTCATCATTCCGCTTTCTTTTTACCCCGGCATTATCGACCCGGGCCTTTCATTGCGTTTCATTCTTCTGTCGATTCTTGTCGCGGTGCTTGCCGGTTTCCAACTCGTCCGGTCAATCGGACTTTCCGGAGAATCCGCAATCGATCCGCCGCCGTTCCTGGCGGTTTGTTGCGCGGGATACTTTGCGATCTGCCTTTTTTCCATCATTCCGTCAACCAACAAAGCCGAAGCGGTTTTCGAATCGGCAAAGGTCTTTTTGTTCTGCGCCTTGGCCTTGTTTTCCTCGATGATACTGCGGCGTTCGCCCGCCGCTTTCAATGTACTCGGCAAAGCCGCTATCGCAAGCTCGTTCTTCATTTCCCTTCTTGGCATCCTTGAGTACTGGGGCATTTTCCGCCTCATCGATAACGGCTGGGTAAGCCCGGGCGCTACCATGTTCAACAGGAATCTGCTGTCGTCCTACTTGTTCTTGTGCCTTGGTTTCCTGCTTTTTGCGGTTGTGAACTGCAAAGGACTATGGCGTTTCGCGGGTTTGGTTGCCGGAGCATCGGTCATTTACACGCTGCTGGCGACCCAGACGCGGGCGGTATGGTTCGGCTGCGGCGGCGGCGCTCTTGTTGCGCTGATCGCTGTGTTTTCGGCGCGCCCCCGGTCCATACCGGCATTCTTGCGTCGCGAGAAACCGCTGTTCCTCACGCTTGCAATTCTGCCGCTCGTCATTGCCGCCGCAGTCACGTTTTTCAAACCGCCGGGCAGCCGGGCGCCGTCCCTTCTGGAAAGGGCGGCAACGGTGACGAACCAGAGCGTCTATTCGAACCGGGAAAGGCTGATCGTATGGCGCAAAACGGTTGCCATGATCAAAGGCCATTCGTTTCTCGGGGTCGGCGCCGGTAATTGGAAGATCGAATTTCCCAAATATGGTCTTGGTGATCTTGTACACCCCGAGTACACCGACATGTCCATTACCGAGGTCCGGCCGGGCAACGACTTTCTATGGGTCGCGGCGGAAAGCGGAGTTTTCGGATTTCTCTTCTACAGCGGGTTGTTCGTCCTCTGCGGCGTTTATGCCCTGGCCGCGCTTTTGCGCGCGTCAAACCGAACTTCCTCGATTCTCTCCACCTCCTTGCTTTTTACGATTGCGGGATTCGCAATCATATCGTTCTTCGACTTCCCCAAAGAGCGCGTGGAGCACCTCGCCGTCTTTGCAACCATTCTTGCCGCAGCTTCATCACTCACCGTCCGGCAGCCGGACCCCGCCGGCAAGGCAGGCACCGGTCATCGGGCATTTTTTTTCGCAGCCCTTGCATGCGCCTGCGGATGCCTGTGGATCGGCGCCCTGCGCCTCAAAGGCGACATCAATGATGCCGCGATGCGATCCTTCTGGCAAAACAAGGACTGGGAGAACACAATTAACGCGGCGGACCGCGCTTCGTCGGCTGTCTATTCGGTCGAGCCGACATCGACGCCGCTCGCTTGGTACCGGGGTGTCGCGAATTTCAACCTGGGCAACACCGACAGTGCCTTTCGCGACTTTGCACAAGCCCGTTCTTTTCATCCATGGCATCTCAACACGCTCAACGACCTGGCAGCTTGTTACACCTTGCGAAAGGACCGGGCGAGCGCGGTTGAATGCCTGTCGGCGGCGCTAGCCGTGTCACCGTCCTTCGAACATGCCCTCGTCAATCTTGCCGCGGTCTATTACAATGCTGGACAAATGGACAGCGCTTGTAGTATAATTACGCGGTGTAAGAGCCCTCATTCCGACCCTCGGTTCGACTCATTTTACAAGGCGATTTCGCAAAAAGCAGGCAAAGGGGGATGTCCATGAAACGGTTTCTTCTCGCTGTTGCAGCGGCCGCATTCTTCTCACATGTCAGTTTCGGCCAGAGCCTCTCTTCCATCAATCCGTCAAGCGCCGAACCTGGCCAGGAGCTTCCCATTACCATCACCTGCTCAGGCGATAACTTCGTCACTTGCACCCAGATGACGAGCTGGACGGTATGTAACAGCAACGTCGCCGGTGTCTACATGAGAAACGGCGACTCCCTTCTCACCGCTTCCTCGGTCTCAAACGTGCAAAGCACGTCGCTTACCGCCACCTTCGGATTCCCCTTGTCGTGCGCAACAGGCGCATGGGACGTCGGCGTGGGCCGCTCCGGCGGCACCCTGTGGCAATCGCAGGGCTTTGCGGTAAATCCGCTTTCCGCACCGGTTCTGGATTCGATTTCGCCGAAAATGTCTCTGCAGAACAGAAGCCTTGCAATGACCATTTTCGGGACGCATACCCATTTCCGCCTGTTTCAGCAAAGCGCGTCGGTCGACAACGTCTCTGCCGCCTGGCTCAAGCGGGGTGTCGCCGCCGTCAAGGCCGACAGCGTCAGGCCGATCAATTCCTGCACGGTGCAGGCCTATTTTACTTTGTCGAGCTCCGTTGATTCCGGGCGGTACGACGTCCAGGTGGATCAGGGCGGCGGGCTCGCTTCGGCAACGCTACCGAAGGCTTTCACCGTCACATGGCCTTTTTCTCCTTCCCACCCTCTGCCGAAAGGATGCATCGCCTACTATCCCTTGGACGGCGATGCCGGCGACTACAGCAACAACGGCAACGACGGAACGATCTACGGAGCCACTGCCGCGGACGGAGTCTACGGCGGCGCTCTCTATTTCGACGGGAGCAGCAGCTATATCTCGGTGCCCGACAATGGCGGATTTACAATTACAAACGGCCTTTCCATTTGCGCATGGATAAAACCCGAACAGGCCGACATGTGGTACCGGGTGGTGGGTAAGACAAACTCTTCAAGCTCCAACAACGATTGGGTGTTGGGCCAGGCAATGGCAGGCGGCATCTACTTTTCAATGTGGAAAGGCGCCTCCCAGTATAACACCAACGGCGGCAATCCGTTGGTCCTCAACGCATGGAACCACATTGCCGGCACATGGGATGGCACCTGCATGAGGATCTACTACAACGGCTCGGTACAGCCCGAATCGGTCCTGGTCGCGCCGCCCATCAACAGTTCCGGCAACCCGCTCCTTATCGGCAAAATGGCGGACAACACCTATTACTTCAAGGGTGGTATCGACGAGATCATGATATTCAACCGGGCGCTTACCGGAGCGGAAATCGACTCCATTTACAGGGGCGCCTATAGTGCAAATTCCAAGGCCGATTCCACAATACCCGTTCTCATTCCCTGTGAGCCGAAGGTAACGCTCAACCTTCGTCCCTCATTTGCGTGGCACAAGGTGACCGGTGCGGCAGTCTACACGCTGGCAGTCGCTACCGACCTCGCATTTGCCAACATAGTGCTCCAAACGCCGCTTTCCGATACGTCATATGCGTCCCTGGCGAACATGCCGTTGGGCACGATTTTCTGGCGCGTCAAGTCCGATCTCAATACGCGGTGGTCGCCATACGACAAATTCGTCATTCAATCGGACACGGTGCCGTACCTGGTCCGTTTCAACGGTGACACCGTGGAGTCGAAGCGGCCCAGGTTTATCTGGAACAAGGTTGCAAAGGCAACCGCCTACAGGGTCGAAATCGCCTCATCCCAGACATTTACGCCCAACCTCGTGTCCACTTTGTGCCAGGACACTTTCTTCCTTCCTCTCGTAGATATGACGCAAGGAACCTATTTCTGGCATGTAAGCTGCGACCGGAATTACGAGATCTATTGCGCTCCGGACAGCCTTGCGGTCGGTTCATCAGTGCACATCATCGGTACGGGCCGGGCCGTGCGGCAGGACGGCTTTCTGGGACGGTTTGCATCTTTGATCGGCCGAGCATCCGGATTGGAGCTGTGGATATATGAACCCAATGGGAAAAGGGCGGCCGTCATACCCTCTGTCAACCTGCGGCCCGGCATTGCGGAAACGCTCAAGGCTTCCGGCGTCAGGCTCCCCTCCGGCGTATACCTGGCCGTGTTAAAAATGAGCGGCGTAACCGTGGCGATGAAGAAATTTGCGAAAGGCCAATAGGGATAATATACCAAACGTCACATTTCGAACACCGCTCCATGGTCAAAAACCTCAGATCTTGAGGATTCAGCATCATTGCCAAAGAACACCAGAGGGATGGTGCAAAGCTGCAAAAATCCTCGTCTTCTTCATATTTTACGTCACCACACTCACACATTGTACCTTTATACCAACGACTTGCATAGTTTTGAACTGATTGCCTTCTGCGAATACGGTTTCCGGGAATCGACGATTCAGGGCAAAGCCTAGTTTACCGTCATCGCCGGGCAAGATGGATTCTAGACCCGTTACCGTGCGTTTGGGGGAATAGGATTTCCGCAGAGTCGAATCAAAGCGAAGAGCGGTGCGCGCAAGGAAAAGAAACGCTCACCGAGTGGCTTGAATCGCGCAGAAGGCAGCAACCATCTTGATTTTCACTCTCGCTTCTCGATTCTCACTCCTTTCTCTGAATTATGGTAGCTTATTTGCCTCCCGCCTCATCCCAAGTCGCTTAATTGCAACCCTTCGCAAACCAGTTCACCCGTTGGCATTATCTCCAACACATTGATTTATAGCGTACTCAATCATCTCCCCCTTTTTGGCACGCAGATTGTTTTACTTTACATCGAACATACAACCCGGGAAATAGCTTGAGTATGTTCACACCTGATACACTGTTTTTTAAACAATCAAATTTTAAGGAGTGACGGTATGAGTTCCGCAATTTTTACCAACGGTATTAATGCATATCAGGTTTCCAGAATCCTCTATGCCGGATCGGTCACCCAGATTCCGGAGGAACGTCGACAGAATGGAAACACGCATTCCTTCAAGATCACCACGGGGTTGGGAACGGTTTTTTGTCATTACAAAGACGAAGAAACCGCTAGAAAATCCCGCGGCGCATTGGCGGGGATGCTCGACGCCGCAAGGCCCAACGCATTCAAACACGGGTTTGAATACCTGGATCCGTCGCGCGTCGTGTCGTTCAGCAGTGTTCTCCAGTTCAAAAAGCCGCTCGGCGCATATACGCACGGCTTTGTCGTTCGGATGGAGACGGTGGACGAGAAGAGCCAGGAGGTGTGGTTCAGGTACAAAACGGAAGACCATGCCCAAAAAGGCCGAAAGGCCCTGTGGGCAACGTTGCATCATGTAAACGGTTCATCCGCTCCTGCGGACAAGGAACCTGCACTTGCAGCGCAGCAGCCCGTTTCTTCGAACGGTTTGCCCTTCTAGGTTGTATCTGAAAAGCAGGGGTCCCTGGAGTGAAATGAATGCCGCCTTTCCATGGAGGGCGGCATTTTCTATTACAAATCACATTTGACATATTGCGAAAATCAAGGCCAAATGGGCGTTTCCCCGCTGCTAAGCTTGTTTTCAAAGCCACGGCCTATGGCAGTGGTTGTTTACGTTCTTAACGGCAAATCGGAACCCGGATAGAAGTTTGTTCATTGCCATGATGGAGTATTGCAACATACACGCCCGTTGAGAGCGGCGCTGTTGCCCCCGCGATTGCCAGCGAAATCGACGTGCCGCTCTCCTGCTTGACGGAGCGGACAATCCGCCCGGATGCATTATACAATGCAACAGCGGTGATGTCCGGGGCCAGGAATGTTATCCGCCCGGCAGTCGACACAACCGAGGGCATTCGCCCGGAAAGGGATTTGACCGGGCGAATCACGCCGGAATTCACCTGGGCAAACGTATTGACGTCCATGTTGCTCACCACCCAATTACCGTACGCAGGTTCAAAAAATGATTCAACGCTTACCGTGTTGTTACCATTTGCGTCATAGGTTAACGCATAGGAGTACTGCATGCTCGTATCCCAGGACGAAGTGGGCGTTGCGTAGGTGCACGTGTATGTCAAAGTATCATTCCCATGCGAATCGGGCCATTCCACCTCCTTGTCCATGCACACAAAACTCTTGGAGGTTGTGTCCCAATCGAATACCCATTCGCCGGTCCCGAAGCCGTTGGCGTTATAGGTAAAGACGTCTTTGCCTGCACTATCAAATGCGCCGGACACGGGATTTTTCTCCAGGATGATAACCTGTGTCAGGGCATTCTCCGACCACACCGGCGACTTGAATGAATATATGTACTTCGTATCAAAAAGGCTGTCCTGGCCGCTTCCCAGAACCGGCATCAGTTCCTTTTCCTCGGTTGTAAACGTGGTCGCGTTGCTTTCGCTGTCGATTCTCACCATGGAGCCGTTACTTTCCCACGTTGAACTCACCGAATCAAGAGTAAAGGAATAAGCTTCCGAGAGGCATTGAATATTCACGAAATTGCCCACAGCAAGGGTGCCCGGCGGACAAAAAAAGACAATGGAATCCCTGCCGTTCAATGCCCAGGATTTGTTTGCGTCATCCCAGTTGGAATATGTTTCAACATCGGTTCTTCCTCCATTCGACCAAGCATATGTGGCGCGCCCGCCGGTATTCTGGGCCGTGCCGCCATAATTGTCATACGCAAACGATACCTGCAAGACAATCTGGCCGCCGGAATACACCAAAGAGTCGAGACTCTCCAAACTGTCCGTTTCCCAGCCCGAGCCTGCCATGCTTGTTTTCGCCAGTATTTCGTTGCCATCCCCATCGTAAACCACCGTATCTCGTGAATACAGCTTCCATTGCGCGGGACTGCCCCAGGTTGCGAGATTGCTGTAATGCGAGGTGCCTACCTGTTTCCATACCGTTCCTGCGGAACCGGCGCAACGTTTCTGCAGCCCGTGCTTTTGCGCTGCGCCTTTCACAGAGTGAGAAAGTGCCAATGGATGGCGAAGGTACTCCGTCCAGGACTTTGCCGGAGCGCCGAAGCAGGTTGCGACGGCCACCAGGCCCAACAGCATGCCGTTCATATTATGCATTTTTGTCGATTCTCCTTCTGCAAATGTGCAAGGCAAGTTTATTCATGAAGCGGGCGCCTCCGCCCGCCATCAGTGGCGCAGCCGCGCGGGAATTATGAGCAGGAATTTAAACATTTTCTTGACTCAAGCGCCCAAACGTGTGCAAACCCGTTGTCCGCTCTGTCATTCTGCTGTAAGTCAAATTGCTCAGCCGGGATGTCAACAAATCAATATACAATCGCGTGTTGCCGCTGTCAACCTTGCAACCTTGGTTTCAGGTTTAGCTTGTTTCCAGAAACTAAAGACCCGAGCGCCTCCTTTTCCCCGTGTCTCCGAGGCGAGCCTTCACCTTCATTACCCGATCTGCTTGCAGCATTAAATTGGACGAAAAGCCGACAAGACCATATACTCTCATTAGGTGGCGCGATCGCCGCCGTTGGAACCAGTGTCCGAGCAAAAAACCCCTTCTCAAGAAAAAGGATATTTATGAAAGCATCTTTTGCTGTTTTGCGGAAACTTTCGTCGCGCTCACCCGGATGGGAAATAAAGTTCTTCGGAATTTTTTCCGGCGTTGCATTGCTTCTCCTGTTTGTCCCGGGCGCTTGGGCCGACTGCACCGTGGTGCCTTATGCCAATGACGCCAATACCGTGCTTTTGGACCATTTCGACAGTTCCACGAGCGCAAGCTTTAACGGCAGTCTTTCTGCGGCGGATTGCAACTTGACGTCCCCCACGCAACCATCCCATGCCTATGGCTCGGGGCAGAGCGGCCTTGGGAATGCCATTACCTTGACTCCCCCTGCGGCGGCCGGTTCGATGTCCTATCTGCGGTATCCCACGCAGGATATTTTATGCCTGGCCAACGGGACTATTGAGTTCTGGGTTTATCCTACTGCCTATGGTTTCGAACTTGCGGACCAAGGGCAATATTACAACGCATGCTCGGGTTGGACGTTTCGCCTCGGGATTAATGCAAACGGATATCTGACCTCCGCAGACTGGGACTTTTCCGGCTGTTGGAGCATGACGTCCGGTGAGGTCGTGCCCTTGAACGCCTGGAGCCACATAGCGGTAAGTTGGGGCAGCACCGGCGCCAAGTTGTATCTCAACGGCGTACAGGTGGGCAGTCATGCCTCCACCGATTATCCGGCCGGGGGTTTCGGGGGATACCTGATGATGCCCTTCGGCTCCCCCACAAGTGTAAAATGCAGCATCGACGAACTGAGAATCTCAAATGTGCAGCGAACCAGTTTCAACTTGTGCGGGCCGCCGTCCGCACCATCACTTGCGTTACCGGTTGACTCGGCTGGAAACATCCCGGTATCAACCACCTTGAGCTGGAACGCCGCTGCCGGCGCCGATTCATACACGCTCCAAGTATCGGATTCATCTTCATTCTCCTCATTCGCAATTAACCGGCCCGGCATAACCGCAATTTCCAGCGACGTATCCGGCTTGGCGAACGATACGAAATACTATTGGCGGGTCAACGCAAAAAACAGCGGCGGCACGAGCGCATGGTCAAACGTCTGGTCTTTCACCACTTCCGCGCCGGCCAACTGCATATCTGCGGAGTATACCAGTGACTCAAATACCGTGCTCCTGGACCATTTCGACAGTTCCACGAGCGCGAGCTTCAATGCCTATGTTGCCGCCCCCGGCTGCGGGAGTTTTGCCGCAGCGACGCCGGCCTATGCCTATATAACCGGTCAGAGCGGCTTTGGAAAGGCAATTGCGATGAGTCCGCCTGCGGGCCAGCCGTCCGGTTCTGCCTCCTTTCTAAAGTATTCAACGGAAGACATCTTGTGTCAAGCCAACGGTACCATTGAATTCTGGGTCTACCCCACCGCCCGCGGTCACAACTCTCTGGATCTGGCGGGCCAGGGACAATATTACAACGCGTGCCAGGGTTGGACGTTCCGCATGGGGATCGACACAAGCGGCCATCTGACGTCAGACGACTGGGACTTTACCGGCAGTTGGAGCATGACGTCAAGTAAGGTCGTCCCTTTGAACGCGTGGAGCCGCGTGGCAGCCACCTGGGGAAGCGCCGGCGCCAAGTTGTATCTCAACGGGGAGCAGGTGGGCAGTCATTCGTCAACCGATCATCCGGCCGGCGGTTTCGGGGGGTATCTGATGATGTGCTGCGGGACAAACGCGGGTTCCGGTCACGTCATCGACGAACTGAGGATCTCAAACGTACAAAGGACTGTTTTTGGCGCGTGTGCGCCGCCGGTCGGAGTATTTCCGGTGCATAATGTACCGGGAACTTCCGGCTTCACCGCTGTTTGGCCCAATCCGATGAGGAATACGCTCTCGATCAATTTCAATCTTTGCCGGCCGGCAAAGGTTGCGGTTGAAATCTACTCATGCAACGGCACCCTGGTAAAGCAGTTGACCAACGAGACAAGGGAATCGGGCGTTCATACGCTGGTGTGGAATGGTTGCGACAAAACCGGCAGGCAGGCGGGTGCGGGGGTATATTTCATGCGGCTCACGCTCGGGGACCAGACCTATGGGAAGCAGATTGCGATAATAAAGTAACTGATTGTCAATAGCAGCGCACGCGATTTGAAATTGTCCGGGAGCGACGGCCGCCGGATCGACCGCTCATGCTGTCCGAGCCCGGCATCTTCGATGAAGACGTTGCGGTGGAGCGGCTTTTGCGCAGGAGTCAAGGGGCCGGCCCTTGCGCTATTTTCCTGCCGTCGGCGTGTCTATTTCGTCAAGAAATTTGAAATAGCTTGCATACGTTTTTGCAAACCTGCTCACCAGAAACTTGAACCCTGCCTTGAGCAGCAGGGTCTCAAAGCTGAACCGGAACACCCTCCGGAAATCCCATACCAGAGCGTCGAGAAGGACATTAAAGACCAGCTTCAGCGCTTCCAGCGAAAGGTGCTGCAGGGAATAGAATTTCCGGTATGCCGACACCATTTCCTGCTGGAGCCTGGACGCGGTCATGGTCTTTGGCTGGAACACGGTAAACATGCCGTTGTAGTATTCCCATTGCCGATGGAACAGGCGTTTTTCCGCGACAAGCTTGTCGTACACGGGCGTACCCGGAAACGGCGTGAGGATCATGAACTGCGCGGTGTCGATATGCTGGTTGATGGCGAAAACAGCGGTCTGGCGCAGGCTCTCCACCGTATCGTTGTCGTCGCCGAAGATGAACATGCCGTGGACGTTGATTCCCGCCTGCTGGATGACGCGGATTGAGACCTCAATGTCCCTGCGCGTCTGCGACTTGTGCATTGCCTTAAGCGTTTCATCGCTGATTGACTCGAAACCGATGTACACGACCCGGCAGCCGGCCCTGGCCATTTTGCCGAGCAGGGCCGGGTTGTTCGCGATATCCTGGCGCACCTGCGCGGACCACGAAATGTTCAGGCCTTCACTCATAATGAGATCGCACAGACCGTCGATGCGCTGCTGGTTGGCCGTAAAATTGTCGTCGTAGAAAAAGATGCTGCGGGTCTTGAAGAATGCCAGCGCATGCTTGACTTCCGCAATGATTCGCTGCGGCGACTGCATGCGGAACTTCTTCCCGAAGATCTTGGTGACGGTGCAGAAATTGCAGTCGAACGGGCACCCGCGGGAGGTCATCACCGGAATGATGTCCATGGAATCGAGCCCCTGGATCAGGCTGTAGTTGATAAACGGCAACTGTTCCACGTCGTCTATCGCCTGGCCCTGCACGATCTTTCCCGGGTATCTCCCTTCGACGATGTCCACGATATTTTTTTCGGCCTCGCCCTGAACGATGCAGTCCGCAACGTCCGCGAAATCGTCCGGCAGCAGCGACGCATGGATGCCGCCGATGATGACGCGCCTGCCGGGATACACGCGCCGAATCTGGTTTGCAAGCGTCTTTGCGCGAACGCACGATGTGGTGAGCGAGGAGATGCAGTAGACGTCCGCGCTGATGGCAAACGGATCGATGCGTTCCCGCAACACGCTCTCGTTGTAGATACGGACGCTGTACCCCGCGTCCCGCAGAATGGTCCCCAGGTACAGCGTGCCCGTGAGAGGCAGCTTCATAAAATTATCAAAAACATTAGCGGCCGCGCCGGCCGGCTCTATAAAGACAACTGATTTCTTCGTGGAACCATCCGCAGTCATCTGTCCCTCTCGGCAATCCAGACGCTCAAGCCGGCAAGCAGAAAAACGGTCCACCAGAGGTCTTGGCTTATTGAGAACACAAGGAAAAAGACAACCGACGTTGAAATCAGAAGCAGTCCGATCAGGAGCCAGGTGCGTTTTTTCCGGCAGAATAAATAGGCGCCCGTAACGGCAATGCCGAGGAAAGCCACAAACAGCGGCCAGAGCATTTTGAGAGAACCCCAGTGGGTGAAGTCGCACCACAAAGCCAGCCCGCTAAAGCAGACTAGGTAGATGCCGACCGTGAGGTACAAAGCCTCTTTTCGATCGCGGGTCTTAAAGATACCGATGAATCCGATGCCGAGCATCGTAATGACAAGCGGCCAGAGCTTGTAGACAAAAGAAAGGTGCAGGACGGAGTCAATGCCGAGCAACGCGCCGATAATAAACAGCAGAATCGCAAGTCGTCCGTAGCTTGTTTGCTTTTCGGTTTTAGGCATGATGTTCTCTCCCCTGCCGGCGTTAGTTCGGGAAAAACTTCGGAGAACACTGACCGTTGCCATAATTTCAAATTCCAAAATACTACTTGGCCGTCATAAAGGAGAGTACGGCACCCTGGCTGCAATATTAAGATAAAAATTCGGGCGTTACACCTGGCTAAAAACAAAGTAAACTCTGGGCGTTGCCCCGCTGGCCTCCTCTGCCAGGGCGCGGTGAGACCACTCCGATACCGTGCCTGTCAAGACAACCTCTGTGTCACCCATTATCTGGAGCCTGATGTCGTCGGACTTCAGAAAGGTCGCAAACACGTAGGATCTTCTCGCTGAGGATTCTATGCGGTCGCCGTTCTCGGTTGCGAGCAAGGTCCAGCAGAAGCATGCGAAAACCATCACAGCGGAAGCAATGGTCACTTTCTCACTTTTGCTCATCGTACACCTCTATTGAAATGAATGAGATCTTGAACAATTCAGTTGGCGGAAAGAATCATGCAGCGATATTCGTGCGGGTTAGTCTTTTAAACTCCCTTGAGGTTGAGGCGTCCCGGTTTATGCAATTCTGCCCGCCTTGTCGCTTTCGATAAGCCGTTCCAGGAAGCGGCCTACCTCGAACTGGTTCCTGAGATTGTACCGGGCCAGCGTTGTTTTGAGGCCTACCTTCAGCGTAATGGCATCAGTTGGCAGGGACCGGAAAATATCTTCATCGGTCTTGTCGTCGCCCATGGCGATAATGCAATCGAAGGTTTTTTCCGAAATGAATTTTAGGGCGGCCGTTCCCTTGTCGTAGCCCGTGCGTTTCACTTCCACCACTCTTGACCCTTCCAGCACATGCAGCCTATTTTCGTGCGCCGCTGCGCTCCTGAGTTCTTCGCTGAGCTCCTTGGCCTGCACTGTGGCGATTTCGTACGGCGCATTCCGGTAATGCCAGGCGAGCGAAGAGAACTTTTCCTCAATAAACGAGCCGTTGCAGCGATCGACATATTTCTCCAACACCGGTACAATTGCGGTTTTCCAACCCTGGTCCGAGTCAATGACGCATTGCCACGGCTCGCCCGGCCCCTTTTGACATGCGCCGTGTTCGGCGATGCAATTCACGGCAACCCCTCCAAACCACTCCTCCATGAAATCCTTTGAGCGCCCGCTTATGAGAATGACCGAAGTGGCGGGTTGCGCCGTAAGCCGTTCCAGCTGCAACATTGTTGCCGCCGAAGGCACGGCCAGCTCGGGTACACGGGTCAAGGCGACCAGGGTGCCGTCGTAATCGATAAAAATCGCCCGACGGGAAGCCGAGGCGAACTTCCGGATTATGTCCGCTTCGTCCGAAGGCGTTACAACGTTCACTTTTCGTAATTCCTGTTCCTTCTTCACCGCGCCGACACTATCGACGATCGCGCGTGCCCACGCAAAAACCGTGTAGCGCCGGAGCCGCTCCTGCATTCGGGAAACGAGGATATCACGCTCGCGCGCCGGCAGGGTGAGCGCCCGGTTGAGAGCGTCGGCCACCTCCTGTTTGTCGGTGGGATTGATGAGCAACGCTTCGCCCAGCTCCGCGGCCGCGCCCGCGGTTTCGCTGAGTATGAGAAAGCCCTTTCCGGAACTTTGCGACGCGATGAACTCCTTTGCAACCAGGTTCATCCCATCGCGAATTGGCGTGATAAGGCCGACATCGCTCGAATCGTACAGGGCCACGAGCTCCGAAAAGGAAAGAGACTTGTATTGATATACCAAGGGCCGCCAGGCGATAGTGCTGTATTTCCCGTTGATTCTTCCCACCGTGGCCTCAAGCTCCCGTTTCATCTCCTGATAGCTCGCAAGGGTGTCGCGCGAAGGAATCACCACCATGTTGAATACGACCTTACCAACCCACTGCGGATAAGCGTCGAGGAAGAACTCAAAGGCAAGCAGGCGGTGATTGAGCCCTTTCGAATAGTCGAGCCGATCAATGGAGAAAATCAATTTCTGGTTCTCCAGCGTAGAGAAGATTTTGGTTTTCTCCTCTGCCACGGTCTTTGAGAGCCGGGCGGCTTCGTGGAATTTCTCGTAGTCTATACCTAAGGGGAACGCATCCACTCTCACCACGCGATCGTCAAGCGTCACGGCGTTCATCGCCACTTCGTGGCCCGCCATGCGGGATACCGTTCTCAGGAAATATTGGCAGTAATCGAACGTGTGAAAGCCTATAAGGTCCGCACCCAGCATGCCCCGCAAAATGGCTTCGCACCATCGCCGCGGCATGATTCGAAACAGCTCGAACGTTGGAAACGGAATGTGGAGGAAAAAGCCGATATTCGCTCCCGGCAAATTGTTTCTGAGCATCATGGGAAGCAAAAAGAGCTGGTAGTCGTGGACCCAGATAAGATCTCCCGGCTGCGCGATCGATCTGATCTTGTCGGCAAATGCCGCGGTAGCCAACTGGTAATTTTCGAAATAACTTTCGTCGAACACGGCAAGGGATGGGAAATAGTGGAACAGGGGCCAGAGCAGGTCGTTGCAGAAACCGCCGTAGTATTTTTCGTCAATCTGTTTGTCGATGGCAACGGGTACGAGCTGGAAATTGGAATTGGCTTGGTTTACCACCCCGTAATCTTCCCCCTCGTCGGCCTTGCCCACCCACACTATGGACCGGAAAAGTTTGTCACCGTCGAGAGATGCCGAAAGGCTCACGATGGCGGAAACCAGGCCACCGCTGGATTGTTCAATGGTTTTTTTCCCGCCGTCGTCCACAATCTTGTACGGCATCCGATAGGATACCATGATCAGGCGTTTGAATGGGGGGTCCAATTGCGAACCCATATGCTTGTACTCCCGTCAAAAGAATATCGGCCGCTCCAGCTTGTTGGCAAGACGATATACGGCGTTTACCAGCCCTACATGGCTATAGGTTTGCGGGAAATTGCCCCACTGGCCGTTGCTTTCGTCCGCGTCTTCGCTCAGCAGGCCCAGATGATTGGCGCATTGCAAGGCGCGCTCGATCGCCGCTGCAGCCTGATCGAGCCTGCCCATGCACGCGAGCGCTTCCGCGTACCAGAACGAACAAACCAGAAAGGAGGTCTGCGGGAGGCCAAGGTCATCGGCTTGCGAATAGCGATTTATGAGGCCGCTGCGCGTCTTGAGGCTGGCCTCCAAGGCAGCCATGTGGCAAGAGGCCTTGGGCGATGCCGGATCGAGGTAGCGCATAGTGACAAGCTGGAGTGTACTGGCGTCGAAGCCCTTTGATCCTATCGCCTGGGCATAGCCGCCCACGCGCTCATTAAAACATTCCTCAATTTTTCGTGCGCTTGCCTGCTCCAGCTCACGCGCCTTTGCGGCAAGGGCGTCATCGTTCATCGCCCTTGCAATCTTGAAAGCCGCCTTGGAGCCTGCCCAGTGGAACAGGTATGTGTAGCAGTGAAATTGTTGACTACTGCGATATTCCCATATGCCCGCATCGGGAAGATCCATGGTTTTTTCGATGCGATCCGCCAGCCACTGAACCAGCCGGTACTGCTTGCGGTGCCGCTCTCTGTCGAGACGGGGATCGGTGTACAGCGGCAAGAGACAGGCAAGCAACTGGCCGTACACGTCGTTTTGCCGTTGCAGGTATGCGTTGTTGCCGGCGCGTACCGGATGATTGTTTTTGTATCCGTCAAGAGACAACTCATATTCCGGGAGGGCCTTTTCCCCGCTCAAGCCATACACGGGTTGAATGAATTCGTTTTCATTGAGAACCACATTTTGGATATAGTGAAAGAACTTCTCCAGTTCCTCGAAATGGCCGATGTTGTTGAATGCGTTGAGTGTGTAAAAAGAGTCCCGTATCCAGCAATACCGGTAGTCCCAGTTCCTGCCCGCGTCCTCGCATTCTGGAAGGCTTGTTGTCCCGGCGGCGATTATTCCCCCCGTGTCTTCGTATTGATGGAGCTTGAGCACCAGCGCCGAGCGAATGACCTCCTCCTGGTAGAGGGCCGGGATGGATGTCGCTTTGACCCAATCGCTCCAGTACCGTTCCGTTTTTTGCAGGAAGTCCTCCGCCGTGGATGCGAGCGGCGCTTCCAGAGGTTCCCCGTAGGTAAACACGCAGTAGCGCACGCCGCTCAGCACAAACGCGAGATTCTCCAGCACATAATTGAGGGGAACATCGGTAGTGAGCCTCACCTGGCTTTGCAGATTGAGATAGCGGATATGATTGCTGCCCACCACGGTCTGGGGTTCCATGGCTCCATACTCTCCCCTCGGGCTGCATGCCACGCGCACAACCGGTTCTCCCGAAAGAGGCTCAATTTTTCGAACCAGCATGAGGGGCTTAAAGTACCGCTCAAAATGGTAGAACCTCGGCGCGAAATCCGTTATCCGAACAACTCCCCCGCCCGTATCGAACTCGGTACGCAGGATATTCGTGTTCTTCACGTAGTATTGTCTTGACGAAAAGTATTCGTCCGCGGGAAGAATAGAGAATTCCCCCCCCTTTTTGTTGTCCAGAAGCCCACCAAACACGAAGCTGCTGTCGAATCGGGGCATGCACATCCACTGCACGCGCGCCTCTGTGTCTATATGGGCCAAAAACGAGCAGTTGCCCACAAGTCCCATGGAGTAGGTGTTGGTCAAGGACTGCCCTTTCTTTGTAAAGATCTAGAAACCGCCGTTGGCCGAGGATAGTTTCGGGGGTCGCACTGTTGCACGCCCACTAATTCTCCGGAGCCGGTTCCTTGAGCATCACCGTGATGGTGATCCGATCGCCAAGTCTTTCGCGAGCCGAAATGGTGGCCACCACCCGGACCGCTCCCTTGTCGCTTCGAAACAAAAAACTCTCGACCCTGCACCGGGGAGAGTCGAGCGCCCGCAGGAGGCAGTCGCGGAAAGCCCCATGACTCTCGTTCTCAACGTATCCAAACACTGTTCTTTGTACGAGATCTTCCCGGTTTGCTCCCAAGAACTCAGCCGCGGCCGGATTGGCCTCAAGGATGGCATACTGTTCGTCCAGTGTCAAACACGGGAAAGGAGTTGCATTGATGAGGTCCCGATAGTTCCTGAGGCATTCGGCAAGGCGTTCCTGTGCTCCAAGCAACGCTTCGAGATAGGACTCCACCTCAACTTGACTAGTGCGCATTTCCTCGGCGAACACGATGGCATCGGTGGGACGCGCCGAACCGCCGGGCTTTGCAGGCAATTGACTTGCGATATCGAGGCCATCGCCCCGTTTAGTTTCTTCGGGCATTGGATTATCTCCCCCCTTTCCTTCGAGTTCTCCGCGAACGTTGTTTCTTCTTCGCTTTAGTTCTAAGGCAATTAAGCAAACTGGCGGCCAACGCCTGCAACTACTCTTCGCAATGGTCCCTTCACAAAACCAATGCAAAGCCAGGTTCCCATTTTCGAAAGTGATTTTCCCACAAACAATAATTGCGAACAATTTTCTATTCGGAAGATCCGGGCGCCCCGCCGCTTGGTTCACACTTCGCATCTCGCTCCGCGCCCAGGGGGGTTATAGGCCCGCCGCCGCAAAGCGGCGGGGCGCCCGGATCTTGCCGCATTTATCTCGGCATCTGCCGCTCTCATCCATTTTTTTTCCTTTGCGGCCACAGGCTCCCTATTATTTTAGTTTTAGAGGAGGGCAAACTTATGAAAAATATAGGGAGTCTTTTTGCGACATGTCTTGTTCTTGCATTGCTGGCAGGATGCGGCGGAAACGGAAACCATCGGGTCTTTGGAAAACTCACCGGCGTGTCGGGCACGGTCCGGCTGTTCGCGGCGGGCGGCGCGTGGGCACCTGCGCAGAACGGCTCAGCGGTTGGCATCGGCGACAGTGTCCAAACGTCCAAGGAATCCGAGGCTGTTGTGGCTTTCGGCAAGAGCACGGTAAAGTTGAGCGAAAATACCTGCATTACGATCAGCGACACCCTGGACGCCGAGAAGAAAAGGCTCGTGTCCGTGCTCGTTACCGGCGGTGAAATTCTTTGTGATGTCAAGGATTATGAGCAAAGCGGCGGCAGGTTTGAGGTGTGGACGCCGACTGCCGTTGCTCACGCGGAGGGAACCCACTTCAGCGTGACGTTTTCTCCCCAGGCCTACTCTACCAACGTTCACGTGCTTGACGGACGCGTACGCGTGTATAACCCGTTCATGCCGTCGGCGCCCCAGGTCATGGTTTCGCCCGGATGCTACACCACGGTCGCATACAACGCCGGGCCTTCCGCAACCGCACCCATGAACTGCGGACAGTTCAAGAAGATGGAACGTGTTCTTGGACCAAGGTGGTACCACGACTACGAAGTGAGATTCAAGGTCGATCCGGACCAGACACCTCTTGATGCACCTATCGTCGTTGTGCCCGTGGTAACGGCCGCTGTGTTTTTCCCGCCGGTACCTCCGCTACCCCGGGGACCGCACGGACGCTTTGTCGTACAAGGGCCGTTCTTGTTGCCGCCCGGTCCGGGAATGCCTTTGCCGGAACGTCGTTCGGTCGCCTTTGCAGCGCCCGGTTTGCCCGCTCCCGGAATGCCACCAATGCCGCCGATGCCACGTCATGGCGGCGTATTGGTTCCTCCGGCGCCGCCCGGACCAGGCCGCCTGCCGGCGCCACCCGGTCCCGGCCGCATGCCGGCACCTCCCATGCCGGGCCGTGCACATGTGGTTGCGCCCAGACCCGTGGCGCCACCGCCCGCGCCCCATGCCCCGACAATGGCCAAGATCGCTGTTCATGGCGGCAACGGAGGCCACCAGGGCGGCAATCACGATCAGGGAAAACACAAAGGCGATAAGCACTAGAGGCGAAACTAGCGGGTGACGTCTTGATCCTGCTTTGCGGTTCCGGCGATTCGAACGAAACGGTACTCGAGCGGATCCACCAGCTCTTCGCGCACCCTGATTGAAAACGACCGCGCGTTTCCCGCGCTGTCGAAAACAAAAACCGGGTAGCTCTTGCCGAAGTACCTGTCGCGCCAGACGCACATCATCGTGTCGCCGCCCACGTGCCACAGGTTGCCCGCAAGCCCGGGATGCGCGGTGAGGTGAAGTATGCAGTCTTTCCCGGTGCGAAAAATGGTGGCAGTGCCGTAGACGTCGCTCTTGTAGGTTCCCGTGAGCGCCTCGGGCTTTGCGAGCCCCAGCATGGTACGGGACGCCGAGGCTTTGGCCTTGGCCGGATCGTTATTCCACCGATCCAGGAGAATCCCGCTCCAATCCCGCGACGGAATTCCCAGATACCCGTCCAGGATTTCGTAGAAAATCGCTTCGTGAAGCCTGTGGTTGTCGCAATTGGTAAGCACCGCGATCCCGAGTTTTTCGTCGGGCACGAACCCCACAAAGCACAGCATGCCGTCGACCCCGCCCGCATTGTACACGAGCATTCGTCCGTAGTAATCGGCCAGCATCCAGCCCAGGCCCGAGGCATGAAACTTGGTCGCGGGAAACAGCCCGCGCGAGTTCGGCTCGGGAGGCGCGAGCATCTGCGGCTTCCGCGTCTCGCCCACAATGGCCGAATCGACCACCACGGTTCCGTTGAATCGCCCATTGTCAAGCTGGAGCCTGAGCCATTTGGACAGGTCTATGGCGGATGAATTCATGGCCCCCGCCGCGCCGATGTTGTCGAACATGCGATAGGTGATTGCCGACACCTTGCCGTCGGCGATCGTGTGCGGGTCCGCCGCATTCTGGACCCTAAACAGATCCCGGGCAGACGTGCCCGAGCGCGTCATGCCGAGCGGGTCGAGCAGACGTTTCTTGACAAGTGCGCCCCACGGCATCCCCGCGGCAGTCGCGGCAACCCTGCCCGCAACGAGGTACATCAGATTCGAATAACCGAACCGGCTCCGGATTGCGAAATCCGGCTTGAGGAACCTGAGCCGGGACAGTATGGTGTCGTCGGTATAGCGTGAGCCGTACCACAAAAGATCGCCGCAGCGCGATGCGAGACCGGTGCGGTGCGACAGCAGATCCCGCAGCGTAAGTTCGCTGCTCGCGCAGTCGTCCTGCAGCGCAAACGAGGGCAGCCGCCGCGAAATGGTATCGTCCCAGGAGATCATTCCGTCTTTGACAAGGAGGCCGATGGCTGTTGCGGTAAACGGCATCGTGGCCGGGCCGATGGCAAATACTGTTTTGCCGTCGATCCGCGCGCCCTCTCCCCGCCTGCACACGCCGTATCCCCGGCAGGCGACCAGGGAATCGTCTTTTACGACGGCGACGGCAACCCCCGGCACCCGCCACGAAGACATGCAGGCCTTTACGCACGAGTCAAGCGGCAGGGGAAGCCCGCCCGCGGCGGAGGCACAGGAGGCAAGGGCAAGGGTCAGTAGCACACAGGTATACGCTTTTGTCATATATCGGTTCCATTGCAGAGCGCATGGCACAGTGCATGAAAATAGTAAAAGTCATTGCCGGTTTTGTCCGGATATTGTAAGTTAATTATCGATTGACAGTCCAATCTTAAGGAGGACAAGTGCAATTCCGACGTGGCGCGGCCGTGGCCGCCGTATTCCTTTTGGTTTCATGCGCAACGTACCGCCCCCAGCTGCCCGGCGCCATTGCGCGCGGCACTCACGAATATGTCAATGATGTTGCAGGCATCAGGATCGCATTTCCGGAACAATGGGACATCTCCACCGGTCCTGCGAGCGGCCCAAAGGAATTCCGGCCGTTGTTCCGCACGCTGCAATCGCCCACCACCGAGTTGCTGTTTATCGGAATGGATTCAAGCAAAAGCGCGTTTGTGCGTTGCGTTGCCGAAGCGTTCGACGGCGGTCTGGACTCTTACTACACTGCGGTCGTTCGCAGCAGCGGAGCCGGGATAGGTGTACAGGCCGCCGATTACTACGAAGGAAAAGGCCAAAAACTGGTGGTCTGGACCTACAACCTCGTCAACGGCGACCAGACTTCGGCGTTCGAGGAGTACGTAATCGACCTTGGCGGCACCAAATGCCGTCTCAGCTTCTGGACATCTGCGGACCTCTTTTCCAGCTACCATGCGGAATTTGAGAAGACGGCAAAAACGGTGTGCGCGGGAAAAGAGCTAGCGACGTGCGAGCAGGTCTGGGCCGCAAAAGACAGCGCCGAGGCGCACCGGACGCTCAAATAGTAATTAGAGCATAACCATAAATGGGTGCCACGTGTCACTCCCGCGAAAGTGGGAGTCCATCTTTTCTTTATACAGTGGATTCCCGACCAGGCCGGGGACGACAAAACTTTCCACAGAAACCGGCTCGGGATTCGCTTTCGATGCCGGATGCCCCTTGCCATTGGCAACCACTATTTTTCCTTCATGCACATAAACGACATTTTCAAACGCGATAAGATAACCTTCAGCTTCGAGTTCTTTCCACCCAGGGACGCGGCTGCTTCGGAACAGCTGTTCCACACAATCACCGACGTGGTACCGCTTGGCCCCTCCTATGTGAGCGTCACGTACGGCGCAGGCGGTTCCACCCGCACACTCACGCACGACCTTGTGGTTCGCATCAAGAAAGAAACCGGCATTACCGTGGTGTCGCACCTTACCTGCGCCGGTTCCACCGAGGACGAGATTCTGAAGATTCTGGCCACCTATCGCGCAAGCGGCATAGAGAACATCATGGCACTGCGGGGCGACCCGCCCAGGGGGCAGCCGCCGTTCGTTCCGCCGGAGGGAGGCTGCGCGCACGCCGCCGAACTTGTGACGCTCATAAAACGCCATTTCCCCGCCATGGGTGTCGGCGTGGCAGGCTATCCGGAAGGTCATCCGGAAGCGCCCAACCGCCTGCGCGAGATGGATCACCTTAAGGCAAAAGTGGATGCCGGCGCGGATTTCGTGTGCACGCAATTCTTTTTCGACAACCACGATTTCTTTGACTTCTGCGACCGGTGCAGGCTGGCGGGCATCACGGTACCCATACTGGCGGGTATCATGCCCGTTACCTCGCTCAAGGGAATGGCTCGAATGGCCGACCTGGCTGCGCGCACGCATTTTCCGGCGCGGCTCCTGAGGGCGCTGTCACGCGCCGAAGACGACGACCACGTGGAAAAAGTGGGCGTCCACTGGGCAACGGAGCAGGTGGCCGACCTGATTGACAACGGAGTAAAGGGCGTTCATTTCTATACGCTTAACAAATCGAAAGCAACCCTGAAGATTTACGATTCGCTGGGCGTCACCAGTTCGGCAAGGCTCAAGCAATAGCCTTGCCGCTTATCCCCTAGCCCACCACCTGCGATCCATTTCTCTTATGAAAAGCAGCTGGGGCCCCGACCAGGTGTCGGGCTTCAAAGCTTTTCCGAATGGCCATAGGCTTTCTTGGTGGTGAGGAACAGGCCGCAACAGGGTCTTCCCAACCACTTTTCGCGGGTGCCCCCCAACCGAGGTTGACGTTTGCCACAGCCCCGTCAAGGGGTGCACCCAGGAAGGGGTAGCGGAAGACCGGTGGTACACCGGGCTGAAGCGAGGGGGAAACTTCCCCCCGTAGGAACATGCTATCCATTATCTTTTCCCATACACTACCAGTTTTTCCCTTAGCGCAACCTCGCTGATCGGCTTTACAAGATAATCGTTCATGCCGGCGGCGAGACAGACTTCCCTGTCTTCGGAAAGCGCGTGCGCCGTAAGGGCGATTATCGGGATTCTTTGTCCGAGCCTGCGCCGGATTTCCCTGGTGGCGTCCACGCCCCCCATCTCCGGCATCTGCACGTCCATAAAGACCATGTCGAAATGCCGGGAACATGCCTTGTCCACCGCCTCCGTCCCGTTGACGGCAAAGGAAACCGCGCATCCCAGCTTCGCGAGCATCACGCTCAGAAGTTTCCGGTTTACCGGATTGTCCTCCGCCACGAGCACTGCGGCGCCCACTCCCTTCTGTTCGGCCGCCGAGTGTCTGGTAACGAGGTTCTCCTCGCGCGCAGGGCCCTGGCCGAACAACATGCGCATGATATTTTCAAAATCGGACCTGCTCACCGGCTTGCTGCAATAGGCGTCGAACCCGAGATCGGCGTAGGCCCTGGCCGAGCCCGGCTCGGCATCGCCGGTGAGGGCAAAAAGCCGTGTTCCCTTGACTGCATGCAACGCACGGACCTGCGAAGCGAAATCTGCCGCAGGCAGGTCTCTCCGCTCGCACTGGTACACGATGGCATCGGGCGCAGGATCGCATGATTGAAGCGCCGCCAAAGCCTCGGTGGCCGACCCCACTGCCGCTACAACCACCATTCCCGTCTCAGAGCACAGGCGTGCGGTGATTTCGCGCGCCGGCGGGTCGGCATCGACTATCAACATTCTCTTCCCGGCGAGCGCACCTTCGCCGGTATTCGCGCAAGACGTGCGTTCGGCTTTCTTCCCTTCGTCAAGAACCAGCGTTACGGTAAACTCGCTGCCTTTTCCCACTTCCGAGTTTACGGTGATCACACCGCCCATTTTTTCCACCAAAGCCCGGACAATGGCAAGCCCCAACCCGGTCCCGCCGTATTTCCTGGTTGTGGAAGCGTCGGCTTGGACAAACGGATCGAAAATCTCGCGCTGCACCGCTTCCGGAATGCCCGTTCCCGTGTCAACGACGCTGATGCGCACAAGCCGGCGTTCCGCTTTGCCTTCCATCCGGCTGTCTGTTATGCTTTCGCAAGCAACGGCGAGCGTAATGCTTCCATGGTCGGTGAATTTCGCGGCGTTGTTGAGGAGGTTGAGGAATATTTGACGCACGCGCGTGGGATCGCCCACGAAACTTCGCGGGGCGTCGGCAGGATACTCGAACCGAAGCCCCACGTCTTTCCCCGCAACGCGCTGACGCGCGATACGGAGCAGGCCGGACAAAAGATATTCAAGGTCAAAATCGATTGATTCCAGCCGGACCTCACCCGCTTCAATCTTTGCAACATCGAGAATGTTGCTGATGATCCCGAGCAACAGATCGCCCGAAGAACAAATAGTGTCCGCGTAGTCCCGCTGTATTTCGGACAGCGGTGTGTCCGACAGCATGCGGGCAAACCCGATGACGGCGGTAAGCGGCGTTCGAATTTCGTGCGACATGTTGGCGAGGAACAGGCTCTTTGCCTTGTTTGCCGCCTCCGCATCGTCTTTGGCTTTCTCCAATTCCGCCTCCGCCTGCTTCCGAATGGAAATGTCGCGCGCAATGCCGAGCACGAGTTTCTTTTTGTCAATTACCACGGGAACGGTGCATATTTCGACGGGAACGGCGGAACCGTCCTTTCTGTGCAGGGTAAACTCGTCGGGACCTGTGGGTCTGCCCATCATGTTCTTGGCCAGCAGCGCTGCAGCCTTGACAATATCCTCCTTGCCGATGAGGTTGAGTTTGAGAAAGCTGCTCCCCACGAGATCCCTTCGGGGAGATCCCGCCAGTTCCTCGGCTTTCCTGTTGCCGTCCACGAACGTGCCCGTAAGATCGTTCATGTAGTAGGCGTCCGGCGCGGACTCGAACAGAACCCTGAACCGCTCTTCGGAAGACTTGAGCTGCGCCGCCAGGCCGGTACGCTCCTCCAGCTCCTGCTCGAGTTTCTGTTTGGCGGCTTCGAGCTGTTTGGTTCGGAGGCGAACAAGCTCTTCGAGCTGTTCCTGGTGTTTTTCCAGCTCCCGCTGCGCAAGTTTCCGTTCCGACACGTTTCTTATGACGCCCTGTGCAAAGGCGATGCTCTTCCCTTTTTGGAAGGGAGTGATATTGATCTCCGTTGGAATCGGATTGCCGGACTTGTCCTGTAAATCAATCTCAAGATTCTTAACCGGTTTTCCCGTGAACAACTTGGCAATCACCGAAAACGCTTTGGACATTTCGCGGCCGGGCATCACCGCGCTCACATTCCTGCCGATGAGCTCTTCGGGTGTGTACCCGTACATGTCCCGCAGATTCGGGCTTATGTACTGGATCCGGCCGGCAACATCGATCTGAAAGATCACATGATCCATGTTCTCGATGATCATCCGCAGTTTCTGTTCGCTCTCCTTGAGCTGACGCTCGGCCTGCTTGCGTTTTGTGACATCCCGCGTTATGAAGAACAGGTCGTTGCCCTTGATATTGCCCGTGCTCACCATGTTGCGCCAATTGCCGTTCTTGTCTTTAAACCTGTATTCGAACGTCTCGGAAATGTCCGAGTCCTTTCCTGTAAAGAGCCTCTTGCCGCGGGCGCTGATGTACTTGCGCAGAAGCGGAACCAGCAGCTTCCGATCGTCGGGGTGAATAAAAGCCAGACCGGACTTTCCCAGCAAGTCCGCGGGCTCGTAGCCGAGGATGCGCTTGTGCGAAGGGCTCAAATACACGTACCGGGAGAAAAGATCCGTCACCGCGATCAATTCGTTGGTGTTCTCTATTATCAATCTATACCGGGCCTCGACTTCGGCAAAATCGAGGGGCGGTGCCGAGCTTGCGGCCGCAGGCTTTTTTCTTTTGAAGAACAAACCCATGGAACCTCGGGTATGGATGGCTATTCTCTGATTTTACACGGTTTTTCCCGAAAATGCCGTAAGAAAAACGAAGCGTGCGGCCGTGCCCGCGGCTAAATACGTGTGGGGCGCCGCCTATCACCGCTACGCGGGCGCCCCGCCGAAGACGGCGACGGTTCTCCTTCCGGACTCGGCCAAGGCCTCGGTGCCGGGGGCGTCGCCCCCAACCCCCCACCTACTTTCTGTCTGCAGCGACAGAAAGTAGGCAAAGAACGCCGCGCCTACAGCGCCGCCTGATCGCTCGGCCGTCGGGCCGCTCGTGAACTCACCCCGCAGAACAGTTGCAGGATCTGAACGAAGATGCCGGTCTCGGACAGCACGAGCGGGCCAAACCTCCGGCCGAGTGGGCGGCGCTGATGGCGGAAGACAAAGACCAATACAATTCGGATTGATTCACCAGACGTTGTTGACGCATTGCACTCTTACCTCCTCGCCACTGATGGAGAAAGAAAAAGCAAAACAATTCAAGTTGATTCGCGCAAGCCCTTATTTACAAGTGGGCAAAGTACTTCTGCCAGCGTTAGGTGGACTGAAAGGCGCGCAAGAGCGCGGTACCGCCTGACCGCGGCCGCAGGCCCTAGCGGCAGGCGGTACCGAGGCGAGCCGGAGCACATGGATGTGCGGAGACCATCACGCATAGGCGTGACCGAAACGGCGCGAGCAGGATGCGAAGCGTGAATAGCCGAGCCTGTAAGGAGACCGACCCAAGCGCAGCGAGGGTAACGCCCATTCAAGGCGGCGGGGCGCCCAGATCCTGACCCACTACAAAGCAGCAAATACCCTCCATATCACCCTGGATTATTTTCATACAATAGAACATCCGTCCGAAAGGTCATTATCTAACAAGGAGAACAAATGGACAAGAAAGTGGCGGTCGTCACGGGTGCAAGCGGCGGCATCGGCGCGGAGTTGTGCAAAAAACTCGGCGGCGACGGCTGGTGCGTGGTTCTGGCGGCCCGCAGGGAACAGGAATTGAAAGCCGTTGCAGCGCAATGCGGCGTCGATACGCTGGTGGTAGTCACCGACGTCAGGAAACGGTCAGACGTGGACAGGCTCAAGGAGCAGACGCTTGCCAGATTCGGAAGAATCGACGTGTGGGTCAATAACGCGGGCAGGGGCATCGGCAGGAAAGTGCTGGACCTTGCCGAATCGGACCTCGACGAAATGATCTCCGTAAATGTCAAGAGCGTTCTCTTTGGCATACAGGCCGTAGTCCCTTATTTCCAGAAGCAGGGCGCCGGCCATATCATAAATATCTCGTCCTTTTTGGGACGGGTACCGTTCGTGACCGACCGCTCCGCGTACAACGCCTCCAAGAGCGCAATGAACATGCTTACCGCAAATCTGCGCATGGACCTTCGCAGAACGCATCCGGGAATCAAGGTCTCGCTCGTGATGCCCGGCGTGGTGACGTCCGAGTTTGCGAACAATGCGATGTACGGCACGCCCATGCCGCCCGGCCTTGCCGGCCGTGTCAATGCGCAGACCCCGCAACAAGTGGCAGACATTCTTTTCGACCTCATCAAGTACCCGAAGCCGGAAGTCTACACCAATCCTTCGTCGGCAGAAACCGCAAAGGCGTACTATTCGGACGTGGGAGCGTTTGAGGAGAAGATGGGAAGAAGTTGATAATTTGTAGTTGACAGCCAATGCAAAGCTTTGTTTGGCCTTGGTGCGCAACCTTCTCAACGCGACAGTCATGTTCTGCTATGAAGACCCATGCGCTTCTATTCCCGACTTGTCAATCATTATTGCTTTTTGTGGTTTTCTTCCCATTCCCGGCTTATAGAACGATGGTTCTGCGCGCAAGCGTGCGGCCGCCGGCCTCGAGTTGCAGCACGTTTACGCCGTTGGACATACTCCTCCGGTGGTACGTCAGGCTGTGGGCGCCCGCCGCCTGCATCCCATCGGCAAGGATCCTTACCAGCCTGCCGGACAAATCGAATACGGCCAAACGGACGTCCAAGGATTTGTCGCGTCCTGGCTCCCATCGCCGTAGGCGGAAGCCTGCAGGGTCGTGTAAATGGCGGAGCGGTTCGGGATGCCGCCGATTGACATAAGACCGGGCACCCACGCAGCGGCGCGGTCGGGCGGCAGGATCGCGCTCGATGACGGAACGTTGATTGACAGGACCAGAATGGCCGCCCAAAGCGCCTTTATCGGGTTTGTGAATGGATTCATAGTTATTCCCCCATCGTTCATGAGCTCTTATCCGGCCTCACTTTGATTATACGATGTTCGCGGCGTGCGGATCTTTTTTTTGATGTATTGACACAATGTGCGGGCGATGTGTGTGACAAGACACAAATCACTTGGTCGTTTCTCTAGCGCCCCTCCGGTTGGGCGACGGAAATTCCTCGCCACGATAGAAAGACAAGAAGGTGGACTTTGCCCAGCTGCCACGACAAGTTAGTAAATTGGGCGCCCCGAGCGCAGCGAGGGGAACGGGCGGCGGGAGTGTAAAAAGCATCGAAAAACTGGATTTTCGGCGAACTGCCCAAAGCAAATGCGATGGCTGCGGAAAAACTGATGGCACTGGGGGTGACAGGGCAGTTGCGGGAGTTTCTGGCGAGATGAGAGCGAAAAATCATATATTTTGTGGTATGCACTACCTTCATCAAGAAGAATGGCACATGTCCGGTTTTGCTAAAATCCTCCTTAAAGATGGTTCTGTTTCCTGTAACGAGCAAGCTCCGCTCCCCGCGCTGGCTCCATGAAAATCCTGTTTATTTATCCGAAATTCATGAAATATCTTGAGGGTTTTCCGGGACGTTCCTTTGCCGGCGCCGAATACCTGAACGGCTACTCGTATCCTCCGGCATTGGCAATTGCGGTTTTGATGTCCGTTACCAGCGATAAACACGAATGTGTTTTCATGGATGAAAATATTGAAGAAATCGACTATAACACGGATGCCGATGTCATTGCGCTTAGTATCTTTACACCTCAGGCCGGTTTTGCATACAGCATCTGCTCCCGGTTCCGCAGCCTGGGCAAACTGGTGGTCGTTGGCGGGGTGCACCCCACGGTATGTCAGGAAGAAGCCTCGAGATACGCCGACATCGTTTGCGTGGGGGAAGGCGAAAAGGCATGGGTACAAATCCTTGAGGACATCGAAGACGGAACCTGGAGAAAAGTGTACCGCCAGGAAACGGCAACAGATCCGAAGACAATTCCCGTTCCCAAAAGGTCAGCCTATTATGCCAATACCGACAGTTATACCATTCTCTTTGACTATCTGGAACTGTCCCGCGGCTGCAACGCCCTCTGTGACAGCTGTGTCGTTCCGCAGGTTTCGGGAAAAGAGTTCCGTTACAAGAGAATCGAGAAAATCGTTGAAGATGTCGGCACCATGCGATATCCGATGTGCTTCATCACCGATGACGTCGTTTATATGCCGCAGAACAGTGAGAGCAGGAAATTCCTGGTCGAGGTGTTTAACGAGATAGGAAGAAGCGGTTACGGCAGGAACCATGGTTTCTATATAGCAAGCACGGCAATGTACCCTCCGGATCCCGAGCTGTTGTCTGCGATGCGCTATGCCGGAGCACGGGTTTCATACTTCACCCTCGGGCTTGATCCGTTTTCAAACTCAATCATGACCGGCGATCACGGCAGGTACCGGCGGATGATGGTTGATCAGGCACGACAGCTTCAGGATGCCGGCCTGCTGGTGTATCCGGCTTTTCACCTGGGGTTTGACGATCACACGTGTGCGATCAAGGAGAATATCCTGGAATTCTGCCGTGAAGCGGACCTTTCGCTGGCCCAATTCTGCATGCGGATGCCCTGGCCGGGCACCATCATGTGGAAGCGGCTAAACGATGAGGGCCGGATCCTTCATACCGATTGGAAAAGATATTATGGTTCGAGTGTCGTGTTTGTGCCGAAAAAGATGACTGCGGAACAATTGGAGGGCATTGCCGCTGATCTCTGGAGCGAATTCTCCCTTAATTTCCACAAACTTTACAAAATCCAGCGCACGGAGGTCGTCGGCATCGGCTCGCTTGATTAATTATCGTGGCCTTTTTTCAATCGGAATACCTGACTGTAAATACCCACCGGCCGGCACCTCTTTACTGCGGACGCTCGGAAAGTTCTTCCCATCGACCATATGCTTCGCCGAGATCACGGTCGATTGTCGCGAGGCGTTCCTTTGACGTTGTTATGAAACCGGGCTTGCCGAAGCAGGCCGGGTCCGCCATCCGCATGCTGAGTTCCTCATGCTCTTTTTCCAGCTTCTCTATGAGAGCCGGCAATGAATCAAGTTCACGTTTTTCTTTAAAAGAAAGTTTTACTATCTCCGGTGTGACGGGAGCGGCAACCGATGTTTTTTTGCGCGTCGCTGCAGCCGCAGGTTTTTCCGGAAGTCCTGAAAGCGCTTTAGTGGCCTGCCAATCGTCATAGCCGCCCACGTATTCCTTCACTCTGCCGTTTCCTTCGAAAACAAGCGTGGCTGTTATCACATTATTCAGGAACTCCCGGTCGTGGCTGACGACAAGGACCGTACCCGGATACGCAAGCAGGATTTCTTCGAGAAGCTCCAATGTCTCGGCGTCCAGGTCATTGGTGGGCTCGTCGAGCACCAAGACATTTGACGGCTGCGTGAACAGTCGTGCGAGCATAAGCCGGTTCCGCTCGCCGCCGGACAATTGCTTTACGGGACATTTGGCCCTGTCCGACGTAAAGAGAAAATCCTGAAGGTAGGCGATGACGTGTTTGGGCGCTCCATTGACAAACACGGTGTCGCCGCCGCCGGGCGCCACGTTTTCCCACACGGTCTTTTGCGGGTCGAGAATCTCCCGAAGCTGGTCGAAATATACCGGGGCAAGTTTTGTGCCGAAACGGATAGTCCCGGATTGCGGTTCCAATTTGCCAAGGAGCAGGTTGAGCAGCGTTGTTTTGCCGCAGCCGTTGGGCCCGATGATGCCGATGCGGTCACCGCGCATGATGGTCGTCGTAAGGTCCGCGATTATTGGAGTCCCATCGTAGGAAAATCGGATGTTTTCGGCCTCAAGCACACGATCGCCGGAACGCTGCGCCGTGCTGATTGCCATGGACACCGTCCCGGTACGTATCCGGCGTTTTTTCCGTTCGTCGCGCATTTTCAAAAGCGCGCGCACGCGGCCTTCGTTGCGGGTCCTCCGCGCCTTGATGCCCCGGCGTATCCACACTTCCTCCTGTGCGAGCTTCTTGTCGAACCGCGTCCATGCCATTTCCTCCGCGTCAAGTACAGCCTGCTTCCGGACAAGAAATGTACCGTAATCGCAGGACCAGTCTACAAGTCGTCCGCGGTCGAGTTCGATAATACGCGTTGCGAGTCGCCGCAACAGCCGCCGGTCATGGGTGACGAAAAGTACCGTGAGCCTTGCACCGAGGATGAACGATTCAAGCCAGGCAATGGATTCGATGTCAAGATGGTTTGTGGGTTCGTCGAGGAGAAGCACGGTGGGTTCCGCAACGAGCGCACGCGCCAGCATCACGCGCCGGCGCATTCCTCCGGACAGGGTTTCGAAGCCCAAAGAACCGTCCAATCCTGTCTGGTCGAGCACCCGCTCCACGCTCGTCTGAATCTTCCAGCCGTCGTGCTGGTCGAGATGGTGGTGCAGTTTAAAAATCTTCTCCGGATCGCCATGAAGAGCGGTGAGACGATGCAGCAATGCGAGTTCTTCACCTCGTGTTCCTGCACCGCCGGCCACGACTTCAAAAACGCTTCCGGAAACCCCTGTTGGAACTTCCTGGGGAAGGTAAGCGATACGGATACCCGGGGCGACGATAATGTTCCCGGAATCGGGCGCCATTTCGCCGGCGATAATCTTCATGAACGTGGATTTGCCCGCGCCATTTCTCCCCAGAAAGCAGATGCGCTGGCCTTCCTGTATGTCCAGCGAAACGTTCTCGAGCAGCAGCGGACCGCCGAATGCAATGTTGATATTGTGAAGGCTGACAAGCGACATGGAAGCATTATCTATTGAAGAACCCCGCCCCAAGTGGCGGGGATTGTCACTTCGTTCTTAAAGGTAAAGTGCTCGGGCCTTCGGCCCAATTTATTATTATAATCGCCTTTTCTTCCTTAACTGTGGAAACAATTTACTCTCTATTCGCCCGCTAACCTCGCGCAAAGTCGCGGGGACCGCGAATACAACCGGATGTACGCCCCAGTGAGCAGCCTGTAATGCGCGGGCTGTGTTACTCAAAATGAACTGTTATTCCCGAATCCGGCTTGAGCGCATTTTTCAATCCCGCGCTCGCCCACCCCACTTTGGCGCTGTCGATCAGGAACCCCTGCAAATCTCTTGACGCAAGATACTGGAGCGCCTGGCGGGCAGGCATGAGAAACGCAGTCTTGACAACAGCGTCAACCTGCAGCGGATCGTGACCCACCACCGTAGCGCTCATGTTGAGCGAGCCGGGCACGCCCGTGTTCGGATTGAACAGGTGGTGATACCGCTTGCCGTTGGCAAAGAAGCACCGTTCGTAGTCGCCGCTGGTGAACACGCACACGGTGCTGCAGGCAAGTGTCGCGATAAGGCTCTCGGGCCTGCGCGGGTCCTGGATGCCGATAATCCAGCTGTCTCGCGACGGCTTTTTCCCGCAGGCGATAAGGTCGCCGCCCGCATTGACGAGGAAGCTTGCGTGTCCCTGTGCCCGCAGGAACCGCTCCGCCTGCGTGAGCACATATCCTTTGGCAATGCCGCCAAAGTCAAGGTGCATGCCGGCGGGCATCACCAGAACGCTGTCCGAAACGAACCTGATGCGGCCGAAACCGATATTCGCCAGCACCGCGGCAAGCTCCGCAGATGTTGGAACGTGATATTCTTCCTTCTGGTGAGATTCCAGGCCGTACAACAGCTTGAGCGGCTCAACGGTCACGTCGAACAGTCCCTTCGACAGGGCGAATTCGCTTCTGCAAACCGATAGTATACGGCGCAGCGTGCCGTTGACGGTCACCGTGGAATCGGTCCGGTGGTTGATCCGGTATATTTCACTTTCGGGTTTCGATATGGACAGGCTGTCTTCGAGCCGGGCAAAGAGCGCCGCAAGCGAGTCGAGGTCCCTGTCGGCATGCGACGAAACGGAATACAGGGTCACAGAGATGACCGTATCGAGCGCGGAAAAATGCTTTGTATACTTCTTAGCCGATCCGCACGACAGGAGAAGCGCCGCGCACAGGAGAATTCCCGAACGCCTAGAGATCGACAGGAGCAATGACTTTTTCACCATGAAAATCCTTTATTGCGCGCCAGAGAAACGCGGACCCGGCTGCAACCGTCAAAAGGAACAGAACCCATTCCTGCAGGGAAATGAACTGTGCGGCGCCATAGTACAACGAGCACACGAGCACGACAAGAAACAAATTTGCAAAGGGCATGATCCTCGGGCTCGAAAAATGGATCGACATCCATGCGCCCGCCGCTGCGCCCATGAAGGCGCCGCCCATGTACAGAAGCATTCCCGAAAGCAGCGAGCGCACAAGAAACGGCTGAAGGCTTCCCACAGGCCACGCAAGCGACAAGAGCGAGCAAAGGACGCCAAGGCCTGCGGAGACAAGTACTACAAATGCAGTCTTGCCAAGTACGACCGCGTTCCGGGAAAAGCCGCAGGTAAGCAGGATCTCCATGGATCCGCTTATCCGTTCGGCAACGAACACCGAGTTGGCGAAACTGCTGCTCACAATAACCGAGAGAGACATCCACCAGATTGCGGACATCAGGCCCGAACCGTTGACCGCATTGTACCTGGGAAGAAAACTCCAGATGCACACAAGCACCGCGTAGACGACGAAAACGCCCTTCTCGCTTCCGGTAAAGCAGGCCCATTCCTTTCTGAGAATCGTTCCGATCTTGTCCAAGGCCTACGATCCTTTCGCGTCTTTGGAAATGATTCGCATCCTGTCCTTTATGCTGTCGGAATCAGGACACACCTCGGAGATCTCGCACCCGGCCTGCACCAGCGCCGATATCATCGCCGGAATCACCGCTTCCGGCCTGGCAACCGGAAAATGCCAGGCATTATTGTAGTGCTCAGCCGGGAAACCGCACGCCTCTTCGATTATCGTGCGGTACTTTTCGTCCGAGGCGCATCTGACAAGCCACGATCCCGTCTTTGTTCGCCCGCCGGTCGTGATGATTGAGATGCGGCGGTTGTGAAGCATGCCGACGCCGTCGCAGAGTTCCTCGATGGCCGGGAGCTGATGCGAGCTGATGAGCACGGTAGCGCCCCTGGACCGGGCCGTGCGAACAAGAGAATAGAAATGGTCAATGGCGTCCACGTCCAGCGCCACCGTGGGCTCGTCGAAAAAATACGCGTCGGGCCACGATAGAAAAGCACGGCAGATGCCGCACTGCATCTTTTGACCCCGCGACAGGTATTTAACCTTTGTGGCGGCCTTGCGCAATTCTCCGTGGATGAAGGTGGTGTTCCAGTGCTCATCCACGTAGGCCTCAACCTGCTTCCACGGAATTCCCTTGGCATCCGCGAACAGCCTGAGATTGCGGGCGACGGTGAGGTTGCCGGCGAACCCGTCGTGCTCAAGAATGACGCCCAGCCTTCGGTAGTATTCCGGTTTGTGAATCCACGGGTCAAAGCCCAGCACTCGGGCCACGCCCCCGGAGGGCTTCAAAAGCCCAAGCAGCAGGCGGATAAACGTTGTCTTGCCGCTGCCGTTGAGCCCCACGAGTCCGAATACCGTCCCCGATTCGAGCACCAGTCCGGCATTCTCGAAAATGGCATGCGTACCGAAGCTTTTGTAAAGTCCTTCGACTTGAACGGTTGTGTGCGGCATAAGCATGTAAAAATGGGTTATGCTCCCGCGGGGTTGCGGCAAATTGTAGTGTGCGCAGTGCGACCACGATACCGGGGGCGTTCCGGCGCCCATACCGAAAATGCTGTTCGCAACATTCATTGACCCGATTAATCCCGGGATAATATGCTATTTTAGTGCCATCCACGAAATCGACAATTGCACTTCAACAGCATCGGGCAAGGCCGCAAATGACGTTCTTTCGAATCGCTGCATGCGGCATGATTTTCGCAATCCTGTTCTTCCCCGTTTCCGGCTTCACGGCTCAAGAGCAACCCGATATTCTGTATCCCGGCATTTCCGCACAGCAGCATGCCCTTGCACGGGAAGTGATGCACGAGTTTTTTGCGCAGCACTGGCTCAGGGCCGGAGGTCTTGCGCGCGATATGCGAAACCTGGAGCAATCCGACAGCCTGCTCCCCTTGAGCGACATGCTTCGCTTTGCAATGCCGGCCTGGCGAATTATCAACAGCGAATTCGACTCACGCGGCCAGGGCGATTCGCTTTTCCGGGAACTTGAGCCGCTGCGACGCGATTGTCTTTGGATTCTTCACCATCGCCATTTTGCCGACTCCACCCTGCCGACGCGCATGTTCCTGGAAGCGGGGATCAATGGATTCAACGCAACGCTCATTATCCGGTCCAACCCGCTTGCCTCTCTGACGCAGGGCCTGCGGTCGTTTCGGACCCTCGATTCATTGCGAGCCATTGCTCCGCAAATCAAGGACCTCTACCTGGGCTTGGGACTTTTCCAATGCGCGCTTGCAAACGAACCGGGCATCATCGGTTTCGCGCTCCATCTTTTCGGCGGCCTGCACGTGAGTCTAGATTCCGGGCTTGCATATCTGCGCATCTGTTCGAACGAAGCTCTTTACACACAAGTCGGCGCAAAGGAATATCTTATTCAGTTTCTGTCGCCCTTCAATCACAACGAAGCTGGCGAGAAACAGGCGGTCTTCCGGTCGCTTGAACAGGAGTTTCCGGGAAACCCGTACTATGTCTTTCAGGAAATTGACGAACAAATGGCATTCCACCGTGAAAGCGCGTTTGAGAAAAGCACGTGCGACTGGGCGCTTGCGCAGATTGCCGGGTTCGACACCTCGAATTCAACCACCAAACTGTATGCGAACTGCGTCAAGTGGCAGTGCACTGCGATCGACACATCTCTTGCTGCCACGCTCGGACCGCGCCCCTTTGGCGACAGAGAATGCCTGTCGTTCTATCCGGTTTTTCTGGAAGCCGCGAAGGCAAGGTATGTAATAGATTCAGACAGCAAACAAACCGTTGGCAAGCGAAGAAACGCTATCCGGTCGTATCACGAGTTGCGAAACAGGGCGTACGTTGTCCTAAGGCGGTCGGAGATCAACCCCATGCTCCGGGAATACTACCTGTGGCATCTGGATGACGGTTTGCCATGATCGGATGAGCAAGACAAAAGCCCAAAAAAGCGGAAGAATCATTATATTATGGTATGATCGATCGCAGGTCGCATTTCTGCCCTCGGTTGAAGGAGTATTACCAAACATTCGGCGTTCAGCATTTTACCTTAACCGTTTCATTACTCATCAAAAAGGGGGGAGTATGGTTCGACGCATCACCACGCTCGCATTTGCGTGTGCACTTGCGGGCGCTTTTACAGGGTTCGGCCAGACATATACGCCGGATTCGAGCAACAGAGTAACCATTAATCTTGGCGCAACGGCCTGGAAGATGATCAAGTCCGACGCCGTTGGTGCGCAGGATCCGGCGTACAACGACGCTACCGGCCTCGACATCGGAATTCCTCACTGCATGGCCGAAGACCAGACATTTGTCAACAACACATCCGGCGGCGGCAATCTTCCCGGAGGTCCCTACTGGTATCGCAAGCATTTTACGCTCGACCCCAAATATTCGGGCAAGAAGGTGTTTCTTGAGTTTGAGGGAGTGCATCTGGGCTGCCAGGTGTATGTGAACGGCACCGTACTGCCCACTACCAGCACCATCAACCCCCAGGCAACGCACGTCATCGGGTTTGTCGGCTTTACAAACGACATAACCAGCATGGTAAAATTCGACGGAACAAACAACGTGATAGCGGTTCGCGTGGCCATGAACGCAGGCTGGTTTGCAGACCCGGGATTCTCTACGGTGTTCCGGTTCGGGCAGGGCAGCGGCGGACCGTTCCGCCCGGTATGGCTCCACCTGACAGACCCGGTGCATGTGCCCAGCAACGAATATTCAGGCCTCCAGCAGTGGGGTACGTATGTCGCAACGACGAGCCTCTCCGCCGACTTGTCGCAGGCGACCGTGCGAATTCTCACCAACGTCCAGAACGACAACGCCGCGGCCCAGACGGTCACGGTTACGACCAAAGTGGTTGATGCGTCCAACAATAATGTCGTGCTTTCGCAGGACGCAACCCACGCCATCGCGGCGGGATCGAACTTCATCTTCGATCAGACCGGCACCATCAACAGTCCAAAGCTGTGGTATCCCAATAACAGCCCTTACGGGAAGCCGAACCTTCACAAGGTTTATCATATCATAAAGATTGGCGCCACGGTGGTGGACCTTGTCCAGAGCCCGCTCGGCATCCGCACCATCACATGGGACAAGAATTTCCCCTATATCAACGGCAAGAAGCAGTGCCTCTACGGCGCTTCGTCGCGGTACGATTACCCGGCGCTGGGCACGGCAGTGCCGCCTGCCATACAATGGCGCGACGCCAAGATGCTCGCCGACATCGGCGGCAACCTGTGGCGGCCCGGCCATTCAACATGCAGCGAGACGTTTGTGGAAGCGTGCGATGCGTTCGGCATCATGATCGTTCAGCCCAGCGGCGAGGGCGAAGGGGCATTCTCCGACGGAGCAAACGCGACCGCGTCACGGCTCATTCTCAAAAAAGAGATCCACAGGGACATGATCATCCGTGACCGGAGCCATCCGTCCATTCTCGCATGGGAAGCCTCAAACGGCGACATGGATTCGCTGTTTGCCGATACGCTGCGGACCATCAGCACCACATGGGACTCGCTTGCGCCCAGAGTTATCGCCCTTCGCGGCAAGCCGTTTAAATCCGGCGTAATAGACCTTCACGGGTGCACGCTCACTGGCTGCGACGCGCAGCAGAAGCCACTGGGCAACAACATCAATTTCCCCTGGTGGGGTTCGGAATACTGGGGCAGGCACAGTTCGCGTTTTGCGTATGACTGGCAGGTGGATTTCTGTGGCGAATTCCTTCGCGACTGGGCCGGCGGCATAAAGAACAATTGCTTCGGCATGGTGCAATGGTATTTTATGGAAACCCCGGGCGAAACCGGGCCCTATGAGGAAGGCATAAGTTCCGACAATGCCAGGTCCTTCGGTTCCTCCATGACCGACTACAACCGTATTCCCAAGTATCTGTATTATCAGTACGGCGTGTGCTGGATACCCTATGCCCTGCAGCCGCGGATTGCGATCGCAAACCATTGGAATCGCTCCGGCTCCGTGCGGGTGGACGTATGGAGCAACTGTCCCAAGGTGCGTCTGAGCGTCAATGGCACGAGCGTTGGCGAACAAGTACCCAATGGCCAGCTTGGCGCCACCGGCGGTATTTCCGATGTGAGTAATGCGACGACGCAGTTGCCTTTCCAGTGCACGTTTACCGGCGTCGCGTGGCAGTCAGGCACGCTCAAGGCCGATGGCCTCGATGCCGGCGGCAATGTTGTCTGCACCGACCAGAAGGTAACAGCAGGAACTCCCGATCATATTGTGTTGACACAAGAACAGAACACGGTGATGCCGAACGGCCAGGCATTCAATGTTACGGCCAACGGTACGGATGCCGCTCTCATAATGGCCACCATTGTCGACGCGAACGGCAACTGGTGCCCAACCGATTCCGGCAAGATCACCTGGACTGTTGCGGGCCCTGCCACGTACCGCGGCGGCGCCGACCAGTTCGTGACGACCGGACAGGGGTACGGGTATCATGCGCCTCTCGACCCGGAACTCAACATCGAGGGCGGCAAGGCAATGGTCGCGGTGCGGTCGCAATTCACCACCGGAACCGTTACGGTGAGCGCAACGGCAACCGGAGTCACAAAACCCACGGCAAGCATTACCTACGACATCAAACCGGTTACCGACCCGGTGGTTGCGGAAAGCCCCGTGCGCCCCGCCTCGTTGCTCGGCTCCGGAGTGGCCGCCAGGATGTACGTAGCCGGCCGTCTAGTCAAATACTACATCAGCGGCATCTCGGACGTTACGGTTGAAATCCTCAATGCGCACGGGCAGACCGTGCGGCAGTTGAAGGCGTCGCGGCAGTCGGCCGGATGGCATTCCGTGATGATCGACGGGCAGACGCCCGGGGCGCAAGGCCGCACCGCCGGTGTCTACTTTGTTAAGCTGACGGCCAACGGAACCTCGCTGGCCGCGCAAAAAATGGTTGTCACACGCTGATTTTCTTGATCGGCCGTTTGATTTGTTTCGAGGCGGAGAGCAACGCAAAGATTCATGCGAGGCTCTTCGCCTCTCGTTTTGCGCACAGCAGAGACCGGCGTATCCTACTTGAGAAGAGAACTGCCCGCGGATCGCATGGCAGCAAGTATCAGCCGGGCGATATATTCGTAGCCGAGCTGGTTGGGATGGATAAAATCGCTGAAGTAAATCTGGTTGTACGTTGAATCGCTTGGATTGGACAGCGGCGTATTGGCGTCCACGAGCCACACGCCGTTATCCCCGCGCGTGCGCCAGAGCTGCCTGCGCTGCGTCACCGACGAGTCGAGCAGATGGTTAAATGTCACAAGATTCTGCCGCGTGGTTGAATCGACCGAGTACAGCGCGTCCGACGTGTCGTGCGGCAAAGGCAGCCCGTTGATCACATATATCTCGCTCTTGGGATTCCGCGAGTGCATCATGTCCATGGACGTGACACAGTAATACCAGCCCGGATATCTGTCGTAACCGTCGTTGACGCCGTTCATGAAGACCCAGAGGTCGGCATTGACGTCCGGGTGAAGAGAAAGGGAATCATAAATGTCGAATGCCTGTTTCCCGTTCGCAGCCATGCACGAATCGTCCTGGCCGGGAGCCAGCATGCCGGTGACCATCGCCCCTTCGCAGCCAATGGCGTGCGGATCTCCCGCCTGCGCGCGCAAGGTGTCGACAAGCGAACGCCTGAATCCTCCCCTGCCGGCATCGCCCAGCATGCCGACCACAATCGAATGCCCAACAAAGCATACACGCTGTTGCATCCGGCATACCTGTGCGCCCGCTGCCCACACGCTGTCGTTATGGGAATCAACCGCCAGTATTTTCCACCAGCACAAACCAGTGTCAAGCGTGGAAATGACGGTCGAATTGCTCGTGCCGCTGTATTCCTTGCTCAGGGCTCCGGCCGAAGAGCCCAGCCACAGCGTGTAGACAAAAGCGTCCTCGGCCTGGTCGGACCGCCGGGCCAGAAACGCAAAACGCGCTTTGCCGCTGCCCAGACCGTAGTGCGGCACATACAGGGTGTCGCCGGCGCGCGGAGAAAGAACAGCCACGCTGCACGGGACTGCTTTGCAATTGATGACAAATGTGTCCAGCGCAATACGTCCGTCCGCGTCCCGAGCGCCAGCCACCACCGTCAGAAGCCCGTGGCCCTTGCCCGTGATTCTTATCGAATCGGCGGTCGCGCTGTCGGTCCAGCCGCCGCCACCCACACTCCATAGATACTTTTCGATTTTGCCGCCGGTGTCGGCCGCCCTGCATCGCACCATGATGGTATCGGTCCAGCGCATCGCCGTGTCGGGAATCCGGCTCATAATCACGGGATTTCCCCAGCGAAGTCTCACCTTCATGGTGTCGGGCACCGATTCCAGCGAATCGTTGTCGATTGCCTTGACGCGAACGATGTTCACACGTCCGGTGTCCCGCGCCGGCCACGCATGGTTCACCGATCCGACGGTTGTTGTATCTGTAAATAGCGAGTCGAACGCCCAGGCGTATCGTTCTACCCAGCCGTTGGTGTCTACCCCCTGCGCCCGGATTGTGATGGTGTCCCCCACATCAACAACGGTATCGTGTGAAATCGAAACAACCGGCGCCGCGAGACCCACAAAAACCTTCATCGAATCGATGTTCGACTCCTGGCCGTGACAGTCGACCGCTTTCGCGTAGACGACCTGCATTCCCGTCTCAAGCCGGCCGTACACGATTGCACACGAATCGGCAAGCGTCGTATCTGTGAACTCAGGGCGGCCCCTGGCCCATAGCCACCGAACCCGAGTACCAAAAGTGTCAATCCGCGCGGCATGGAGCATCAGCGGCGTGTGAATCGCAGTCGAGGTTTTGCCGGAGAGCGAAATAACCGGAGGATCTGCAATAACTCTTACCGCGACGCTCTCCGGCAAGGACAGGAGGCTGTCGTTATCCATGGCGGTTGCGAGAATATGGTACATCCCCGCGCTTCGGCAGAAAGCGTACCGCAGCGTGTCCCCGACGGTGGCAAGAGTCGAGTCGCCCGGATCAATTCGCCACTGCAATCCGATGATTCTGCCGTTTGTGTCATAAGCGCCTGCGGCTATAGCCAGCGTATCCCCAAAGTAAACGCTTGTGTCCGAAATCATGAACCGCAAACTCGGCTTGCCGAGCCGAACGCCGATCCTTGTGGTATCCGGACCGGACCACACGCCGTTGCCGCCAGCCGCATATACAACAAGCCGGTGTGACCCCGTATCGTGCAATCCGAAATAGAGCCTGCACGCACTGTCGCCGTTTGAAGAACGCGGTAACCGCGTCGAATCGAGATACCAGACGAAACTCATTTGCCCGGCATCGCGGTTAAGCGGATGCGCACATACGACAAGAGAATCCTTAACGAACACTGTTGTGTCCGGGGGAGCCGCGAAATGCGGCTTTACCCGCGAGTCGCTCATCGGATTGCCGCACCTGGTTGCAAGCAAAATAAGAACCGACAAGACGCAGGCCGATCGGGATATGGCGCGGACGCCGCGGCACCATGCCGGGAACCCGGCGAGAAACGGAGAATAGTTGGTTGGCACGGTGATAAAATACTATCGTTGCAAGAACAACCGGCTGTGGCCTTGCTTTATTTCTGTCCGCTTCCATAACCGTTCACCAAGCGGTATTTTATCAGCTATGCAACCGGACGTTTCTGCCATCCGGCGATTTACCGCACCCTTTTGTTACTTGTGCATCGCCGCATGCTTCCTGATAAACTGCGCCAATATCCCCGGCACCCGCACGCCGCCGCCAGCGCTGTCGGTCGAGGGTATCCCGCCGATTTCCGATTCGCTTCGGGAGGCCGTGGCGCGATATCGGAATTGGAATTTTGCGTCGCTGGCCGACTGGATGCCGGACGGAGGCGGAATGATCGTTGTCTCGCGTGTCAAGGAGATCAATCAGATACATTCGGTATCCGCGCCGTGCGCTTCTCCAAAACAACTCACGTTTCTTTCCGAGCCGGTGACGAGCGTTGCCGTATGCCCCGATCCGCGCCGCCGCCTGCTTATCTTCACAAAGGACAGCGGCGGCGATGAGAATTTCCAGATATTTGCCCTGCGGCTCGACTCGCCTGCCCCTGTTCGGCTCACCGACGGAGCCGGGCAGAGCGAGGGCGTAGTCTGGTCGAACGCGGGCGACCGGTTCGCGTATCACAGCAACAGACGCAACGGCACCGATTTCGACATTTACGTCAGCGATACGGGAGGATGCCGCCTGGACACCAAGCCGGTACTCGCACTCGCCGGATCGTGGTCGGTTGCAGGCTGGTCGCCCGGCGACAGCCTGCTGCTTGCGCTTCGCTACATTTCCCGAACCGTCTCGTTCCTGTACGTGTGCAACTTGCGCACGGGCGCTTGCTCGCCCATCCATGACACGCTCGACACGGTTTCACAGGAGATCGGCGCGTGGGGTCCTTTAGGCAAAGGAATCTTCCTCACCTCCGACAAGGGTACCGACTTCCGCACGCTCCGGTATTACGATCTCGCAACACGGCGCGAGACCATTCTCACCGCGGGAATTCCCTGGGATGTGCGCGAGATAGCGCTGTCGAAGGACCGGTCCATACTTGCCTTCCAGACCAACCAGAACGGGTATTCCCATGTGTATAGTATGGATACGAAAACGTTCCGCTATCGTGAAATTCCCGGACTGCCGCTCGGCGGAATCTACGGCCTCAGGTTCGACCCTACCGGTAGGCGCCTGGGCATCACCGTCACCACGGCCCGGCATCCGGAGGAATCCTACGCGGTGCGGCTATCCGATTTCTCGCTTGTCAGGTGGACCGACAGCGGACTTGGCGCCCTTGATTCGAACGAGCTGGTCTCCCCCACTCTCGTGGAATACCCCACCTTCGACAGCGTCGCCGGACACGCCCGCACCGTTCCCTGCTTTGTTTACAAACCAAAAAACCGGCCCGGCCCTTTCCCCGTGCTCGTTACCATCCACGGCGGACCGGAAAGCCAGTTCTGGCCATATTTTGTGCCGCAGATCCAATACGACGTGTCCGACCTCGGGCTGTGCGTGCTTGCACCGAATATCCGGGGGTCGGGCGGTTACGGAAAAGGATACCTGTCGCTTGATAATGGTTACAAACGCGAAGATGCCGTAAAGGACATCGGCGCATTGCTCGATTGGGTCGGCTGCCAAGCCGACTTGAGCCCTTCGAAAGTCGGGGTTTCAGGAGGTTCCTACGGCGGATTTATTTCGCTTGCATCGCTCGAACGCTTCGGACCGCGCATCAAGGCCGGCATCGACATGTACGGCATCTGCAATTTCATCACGTTTCTGGAGCGCACCGCCGCCTACCGCCGCGACCTGCGGCGGGTTGAATACGGCGACGAGCGCGATCAGGCAATGCGCGATTTCCTCGTCCGGATATCTCCCCTCACAAGCGCCTCACGAATATCGTGCCCGATCTTTATCCTTCAGGGCGCAAACGATCCGCGTGTGCCGAGAAGTGAATCCGAACAAATCGCCGCATCGGTCCGCTCCAGAGGCGGAACAGTATGGTCGATTGTCGCAAGCGACGAAGGCCACGGGTTCCGCAAAAAATCAAACCAGGATTATCAGGAGTGCGCGCAGGCGCTTTTTCTCAAGACCTTTCTTGCACGATGATGCGCGGTGAAACCATGAACCCCGTTTTCGAATTCGAAAAAGCGCTCACGCGGCGCGAGCGCAGGGTGTTTCGATCTCTTGCAAATCCGGAGAAGATCCAGCAATACCTCGACCGCGTCCGGTATTGCGACGACGATAATTATCATTGCCCGCTCACGGTGATCAGGAAGAACATCGGGTGTTGCTTTGAAGGCGCCCTTGTCGCCGCGGTTGCGCTTTGCAGGATCGGACACCCGCCCCTGGTTATCGAAATTACTTCTGAAGGCGATGACGATCATGTCCTTGCGGTGTACCGGAAGAACGGACTTTGGGGCGCAGTGGCAAAATCGATCTTTCCGGGCCTGCGCTCACGGCAGCCGGTGTACAAAACCCTTCGTGAATTGGTGATGTCCTATTTTGAGTTCTATTTCAACGCACGGCGCCAGCGGACCATGCGCGGCTATTCCCTGCCGCTCAATCTGAGATCACTTGCCGATTCGCAATGGATGCTCGACGATGCCGCTGTGGAAAAAGTAAACAAAGCCCTCGACAAAACCCGGCATGTGAGGCTTTTCAAACGGGCTGCCGTGTGCAAGCTTCCCAAAGTGGATTTCTGGACATTCAAAGCCGGGATGTGTGGGACATCTGCAAAATATCTGCACCGCTAGGGCGGGATTTTGAAGTGCAAGCGTTGGACTTCTTGCTCGTTACTGTCAACTGTCAACTTGAATTTGCAACTTTTCTCTTTGTTCTCTGCAGTGAATTTTCTTCCTGGTTATCCCGCAGTTATCAACCGGTACGACCTCGATCCCAAACCAAGCTTCTCCGCATAGGCAAGCTGTTTCAGGGAATCGCGGCCCGGATGCGCTTCGAGGAACACGTCCTTGCCGCCCGCCTTCTGTTTTACCAGATCGCAGCAGGCCATGTCCACGGCGACCGGGTCGGCAGAAACGAATATTCCCACGTCGTCAACGATGCGGGCGGTGTCGCCGGCCATGCAATCGCATTCGGCGGTTATCTTGAGCGCAACATTCACGTAGGCGACTTTCTTGCGTCCGCGAAGAACAGCTGCAGCGTATTCCACCATGCGCTCCACCATGCTGCCCGCTCCCGTGCCCCAGTTCACGTCCATTGCGCCATAGCCGCATGCGGCTATGCAACTGGCACAGCCGATACATTTCGCCCTGTCGACAGTCGATTTCCCATTGACGATGGCAATTGCATCGGCAGGACAGACCTTTTCGCAGGCTCCACACCCTGTGCAGTTCTGCATCCGAACCACCGGGCACACCGTGCTGTGCTGTGCAAGCTTGCCTTCGCGCGATGCACACCCCATGCCGATGTTCTTGAGCGCGCCCCCAAAGCCGGTCATCATGTGCCCCTTGAAATGCGCAATCCCCACGAGCATCTGCGCTTGGGTATACAGGGAAAGCACCTTTGCCTCTTTGACGAATTTTCCATTGAGCGCGATGATCCGGCAGTTTTCTTTCACCTTTTCGTCCGGGACTGTGAGCCGTGCGCCCGTGATATCCTGCGTGAACCCGTGCTCGCGCGCGAGCTGTTCATGCTCGGAAGACGCGGTCCTTCTTCCGCGGTACAGTGTATTGGTGTCCGATACGACAACGTCTCGCGCCTTTTGGCGCAGTAGTCCGCTCACCACTCCTACCAGGCGCGGGCTCACGTGTCCGGTATTGCCTTCTTCGCCGAAATGCATCTTTATGACGGCGCCGTCACCTGCCTGAATACAGTCGAAAATCTTGCTCTCCAGGAGCAGGGTGCGGAGGCCCGATTCTACGGTTGCAGGGTCGTCCGATGCCGACACGGGAAGGAAATAGACGGGACTTTTCATGGTACGCTCCGCTTGAGGTTGGTTCAGCTTCACAGGCAAAGGTCGTCTTGAAAAAATACTTGAAGGTAGTAGCGGCCACAGGACTGCAGATAAGGCAGTATTCGAAATTCCGATTCCAGGGGCAACCGGGCGCGCCGGACGGGAAAGAAAACGCGAAGACCGGATGTTGACGGAAAGGAAAAAATGGAGGCCGCCCCTGGCGGCTTCGATATTGTTCCGGGGATCTGCGGTCTCGTTTGCACGTAGAAACCGGAAATGACGCAAGACAGCGGCGGTCTACTGCGTAATGACGGTTCTCGGTGTCTTCGTCACCGTAATAACCCGCTTCGACGACCTCAAGATATTGTTCGTCGCTGTTATCACCAGGTTGAGTTTTGCCCTTAAGTTAAACGCGATCGGGGCTGTGGTTTGCCACCACCCCAAGCCGAGATCTGTAACCGGAACCATCGTGCCTTTGTTAACAGTCCCAATTCCGGCACCAGCGGTCGAATCAAGAATCGCGACCGTCTTTATTCCACTCCCATTGTCTACAACAAGAACTGCAACGGAAACTGCGCTGGTATCATAGGATTTTGTAGGATCGAACACCTTGCCGTTTACAGTAATCTCCAGAATTTGCGGGGTGTCAACCGCAGGCGCCGACCGTTGAACGACTATGGTCGTTTCAACGGGAATGCTACCAGGAACGGTAGCGGTTGTTTTAATAGTGTCGAATGCACTAGTCGCGCCGACAGCCACGTGTCCAAGCGGCACCACCCACACGCATCTGCTCGTCGAGTCTGCGATATATTTGACGGAGCCGACCGCGGCATAGTTGACGGCATTCGGTCTGAGTATTGCCGTTCCAACGCTTATCTGTTCCTGGCTATAATTCGTGACATCCAGAATGTAGAGAAGCGTGTCATAGGTCGTTGAGAGGAACGTGTCGGAAGGATTGACAAGCTTGAATTTTACGAGCTCACCCTGAAGTCCCTTGGGGTCGTAGCGCACATACAGTGTGTCAATGGTCGAATCGTTTAGCCCATCCTTCGCCTCTACGATTTCCATCCCTTTGAGATAGGGATACTTGTACTCCGAAACCCCGGTAAGTCTTTTGTAATATGTTCCGTTGTTGGTTTCCAGAGTGTCGCCTGCCAGTGTCACGCTCTTGATGCCCTGGCCCGAAAAATCGGTGACTTGGAAGTAAATGGTGAGCGTATCCTGGCTGGTAATCACCGTATCAACCGAAAGCCCGTTATTTGTGCATTTGATTTTGGGAGGCGAAGGTTCCCAAAAAAGGTAAGTGAAAGAAGTGGATGGCGAACGAAATTTTCCCAGCAGATCCGTTACCCAGAGGTATCCGGTATCCTGCTGTCCAACCTGCACGTGCCGTAATTGCGAATAGGGTATTGGAATTGAATTCTGCGTAATGCCTTCAACCGTGTCCTTGCCAAAGGCCCAGACATAGAGCACGTCGTCGTCACCCACGGGACTTGTCGACAAACTGTCCGAAGCATCGAACACGGTGTCGATATCGCTCTGACGCCGCAACGAATCCACGTACACCGCTATCGGCGGCATCAGCACTACGGAATCATGGTTGGACCGATAGGTGGTTATCTGTATGGAAACCCACCCGGTGTCGTAAAACGAAAACGGCAGATGATAGTCAGCTGAGAATGGCGGCAGAAAGAGCGAATCGGTGAAGTTCCTGTTCATGTTCTTGGTAACGGTCACCCTGAATGAATTGATTTTTTCACGCACAGTGGTGAGCACCTGAAGCGTCTCGGTTGTAAATATCGGGAGGGTGTCGCCGCTGTGCAACAATCTGGCCCCTTTGTACCCAGGGACCACCACGTTCGCATTTGCATAATTGTCAAAAGGGTTGTAGTCGTGGGTGCATCCGAAGATAAAAAGCGTAACGACTGCAAGCCAGCGAAATGGAAGACATTTCTTGATCATGCAAGCGACCTCAAACCCAGTCCCTTGTAAAATTCGCCTCTGTTAAAAAGCGAAACTCCAGCCGAATCCGATATAACCGAGTAAAGCGACCACTCCGCAGGCAGCGGTAATATACATGTCGTTGTTGCGCTTGTTCCTTCGGGAAAGCCAATCGTTGCCGTTGTACTGATAAATGGCAGGCCAGGCGTCCGTGCTGATAGCGTTCAGGTTCGTCTGATCCCTGTTCCATTGCAGCCCGTAATACACCGCAGCCACCGACGCCGCCATCCCCAACACAATTCCGCCGTAGCGCAACGCGTTTCGTCTCGGCGCGAGCGGATCGGTAAGAATCTTTACCGGTACTCCTTCCGCCGCAACGTCTTTTGTCGACAAAACGTAGCGGTATGGTTTGTCGGTTACCTGCTGTTCCTTGCCCTCGATAACCAGATTGGATTTGCCGTTGAACTGGAGAACAACCGGATTGAGCTTGATGAACTTCGTTTCCGACACAATGCCGTAAACCGAATACTCGACTTTGCAATAGGCAAAGCTCGACCCTACGGCGTCGGAATGGATGTAAATTCCGTTCCAGTCATACGGGTTGGGAAACAGGTTTGTCGCATGATTCACCGAACGATCGTTTTCCGAGGTGAAAATGACCGGTGCGTCTTTTGTTCCTTCAACAATCAGTCTTCCTATGACGTGCAGTCCGGTAAAATTCTTGAACAAAAGAATCGTGCCGGCGCCAATGGTAACCGTCTTGCCGACCGCGACTTCTATGTCGCCCACCACAAGAAACGGCCTGCCGCTCGATTTCACCACGTCGGGCAGCGGCCCGGACAGTGTGTCGAAAACACGGCCGGCAACCGGCGCCGGAAAGGAATTCTTTCTTGCGCCCGCGCTCGAATCACCCGCAGAGGCAGGAGCTTTTTTCACAGAAGCCAGCGAATCCCGCAAAGGTGCGGCCAGGGAATCGGTTGCGGATTGGGCGATTGCATTCGCAACGCAAACAGCGATGAGAATAGCGGCAAGGAAGATTGCGTTCGGTCGGATACGGGTGACGTACATTGACATTTCGTCCTGTACAAGCCTTTCGCCGGCCCGGGAGAAAGATCTTTTTGTTTTCACGCAGCACACGGTGAAGTTTCCCACCAGTCACTATCCTAAATATACCTGAATTGCAGGCTTATTTCACTTCATTTCGCATGGGAAAATCTTCCGAAAAGGAAAATCATCCGCCCCACCGCTTCACGTTCTCGAAAGAAAACATTTGCACCGGTTTCGGCGGGATATATATTATCACATCTGCGAATGCAGAACCCGTTAACCCTGTATTAACAACAGGGAACGGCAAACAGACCCGCACTCCGATGACTTCCGGCACAAGGTTTTTTCGAGAATTTGCCTCTCTTCTACCTCCTGCTCGTCTCCATCAGAAATAGCGCGTCACCACACCATATCTTCACAAAGGAAGGTTATGAGTTTTACTACCATTGGCTTGTCCGATGCAATGCAGCGGACCGTTTCCGCGTCCGGGTACACCACACCCACCGAAATCCAGGAGAAAGCAATTCCCCTCGCCCTTGCGGGCAGGGACATCATCGGCTGTGCGCCGACAGGCACCGGCAAGACGGCGGCATTCGTGCTGCCCATCCTGCAGCTTCTCGAAAAGCAAAAACCGCAGAACGGCACCGGCCGGCATCCCCGGGCCCTTGTTCTCACACCGACACGCGAGCTTTGCCAGCAGATTGAAGAGGCGATCCGGACCTACGGGAAATTCTGCCGCCTTAAATCGACCTCAGTGTACGGCGGAGTCGATATCGTTCGACAGTTCAACAGCCTGCGCCAGGGCACCGACATTGTCGTTGCCACACCGGGACGACTCCTTGACCATTGCGAGCGCCGCAGTATCGATCTTTCGCACGTGGAAATCCTGGTGCTCGACGAAGCGGACAGAATGTACGACATGGGATTCATCCAGGCGGTACGGACCATTATTGCCAAAGTGCCCCGCAACCGCCAAACGCTGCTTTTTTCCGCGACGATGTCCAGAGAAATCCGCGCACTCGTTGCCGAGATTCTCAAGAATCCCACCGTGGTCGAGGTGGGAGAACCGTTTACGCCCGTGGACACGGTTCTTCAGCAGTTCTATTCGGTTCCGCAGCCGACCAAGCTGGATTTGCTGGTGCATATTCTCAAGAACGAAGTCCTTGGACCCACGCTCGTCTTTTCCCGGACCAAGCACGGCGCAGACAAGATTTCCCGCCGGCTCGAGCACAACGGTTTCAGCTCCGCAACCATACACTCGAACCGCTCGCAGAGCCAGCGCACCCGCGCGCTGGATGGATTCAGACGCAGGCAATTTAAAGTGCTAGTGGCAACCGACCTTGCGGCGCGGGGTATAGACGTTGAAGGCATTTCGCATGTAGTCAATTACGATACGCCGGCGTTCGCCGAGGACTATATCCATCGTATCGGCAGAACCGGCCGCGCAGAATGCAAAGGGACCGCGGTTACCTTTGTTTCCGGCGAGGAACGGAGTTATCTTAGAAAGATAGAAAACCTCACCGGCAAACGGTTTGAACTCAAGCAGTATCCGGGGTTTTCGATCCCGGGCCGGGTCGAGAGCCAGCCCGCGGCAAGGCCGGCAGTCGAATTCCAGAGAAAAAGGCAGTACTACCGCACGCCGCGGTTCGCATAAGACAACAAATCTCTCAGGGTGGTGCGATTGTCACCAACCTGAGACTTCCGAAGCACAGCCCGGCGAAACCCCGTTGGAGCCCGCAAATGTCGTTTGAGCAGCTCACGCCCGACACGATCCTTTCCACTGTGGAATCGGCCTGCGGCGTTCGCCTTACGGGGCTTACCATGTCCCTGCCCAGCTACATCAACCGGGTGTACGAACTTCGCGCTGTCGACGGCACAAAGCTCATCGTCAAATTCTACCGTCCCGGACGCTGGATCCGCGAGGCAGTCGAAGACGAGCACCTCTTCCTGCTTGACTGTCAGGAAGCGGAGCTGCCGGTTGTCGCTCCGGTGGTTCTTCCATCCGGGAAAACAATTGCAGACCACGACGGAATCCTCTTTTCCCTTTTTCCCAAACGCTCGGGCCGCCAGCTCGAAATCACCGCAGACAGCGACTGGCCGCGTCTTGGATCACTCATCGGCCGCATGCATCTGGCCGGTGAAAAGCGGCTTGCAGCGCACCGCATCACCATCGCCCCTTCCCGATCAACCCTTGCGGATGTCAACCACCTGTGCTCCTCCGTGATTCCGGAGCGGATGCGCCAGCAGTTTAACACTGCGGCGACCAAGCTGATTGACGCGAGCGCCCCACTCTTCGAACATATCAAGCCGATCAGGATTCACGGCGATTGCCACCGTGGAAACATTCTCGACCGCCTCGACGAAGGACTGCTGCTTATCGATTTCGACGACATGGCAATGGGGCCGCCCGTGCAGGACCTCTGGCTCCTGCTTCCGGACCGCGCGGCACAATCTTCGCATGAGATCAACTTATTCATCGAAGGCTATGAGCGGTTCCGGGAATTCGACAGGACCAGCCTCCGATGCATCGAGTCTTTGCGCGCGATGCGCATGATTTACTTCCTCGCCTGGTGCAGCCGTCAAGTGGCCGACTTCGTGTTCAAACGGAATTTTCCCGATTGGGGATCTGATCCGTTCTGGCAGCACGAGATAAACGATTTGCGGGAACAGCTTGGATTTGTGATCGAGGCGGCGGAGCAGGAAACTTAACAAGGGTTGATTCGGAAGAAATCGCTCTCTACTTTCACCTGTCAACTATTGACTTCCAGTCTCTCTGTGTCCTCCGTGTCGCCGTGGTGAAAGTTGTGTGTTTTGCATCCTTTGCATCTTTGCGGTGAGTCTTCCGGATTACCTAGCACCTTACCCGGCCCTCTCGATAATCCCCCCAGCCACAACCATGTTCCCTTCGTAAACAACCGCGGATTGACCGGGCGCAACCGCGCGAAGAGGCTCGCGCAGCGTGATGTGAAGGGTCTTCGAATCGGACAGCGAAACCCCGGCCTGCACCGGCTTGCTCCTGTACCTCACCTGCACACCGTAGTCTGCGTTACTGTCAAAACGGAATCCCGGGGCCACAATCGCATCGGCTGCAACAACGGTTGACGAACACAAGTCGTTCTCGCATGCCACAACAACGGTGTTGTCCGCAACACGGATTTCCTTGACAAACATTCTTGCGCCGAGCGCGCCCAGGCCTTTTCGCTGACCCACGGTGTACCGGTGTATCCCCTTATGATGTCCCAGCACTTTCCCATGCGCGTTAACAATGGGGCCTTCCGTAAGCTGCGCCCCCTCTTCGAGAAGCTCCGCGTACCGGCCGTCTTCAACAAAGCAAATGTCCTGGCTCTCGGGCTTGTGCGCAGTAACGAGTCCCAGGTCGGAGGCAATGTGCCGAATTTCTTCCTTGGTCTTTTCGCCTACGGGAAAAAGGATTCTCTCTATGTCTGTTTCGTAAATGGGATACAGAAAGTAGGCCTGATCCTTTGCCGGGTCTTCGCCTCTGTACAATCTCTGTTCCCTGCGAATCGCATAATGGCCTGTTGCCAGAAAGCGGCAGCCAAGCTCGCCGGCTTTTCTCATCAGGAAATCAAATTTGACAAACCGGTTACATCGCACGCACGGGTTGGGCGTTCTGCCGCACCGGTATTCCGCCGCAAAATCCTCGACAACCGCACTTTGGAACACCTCAATCGCATTCACGGTGTAATGCGGAATGCCGATAGCATTTGCAACGAGCTTTGCGTCGCGCGTCGAATCGTACCCGCAGCACGACCGTGCCGACTCGCACTTGTCATCAGAAGCATTCTCGAAAAGCTTCATGGTGACGCCGCACACGTCGAAACCCTGCTGTTTAAGCAGGGCCGCTGCCACCGACGAATCGACCCCTCCGCTCATTGCTATGCAAACACGGTCCATAGAAAATTCCAGATTCCAGGTTCCAAATTCGAAATTGAAAGTCTAATGTCAAAGGTCGAAAGTCAGAAAGCAAATCGTTGAAATGATGCCTTCAACCTTTCAAATTGTAAATTTTTCAACTCCTCCACTCTCTCCAAAAATACCTTCTTCCCCATGACCCGGGCACAATCCCGAAGTCATCCCATTTTTTCCTGTGCACAGAATTTTAAACCGGCCTTTGGTGCCGTCGCCACGCTACATCTCCATCCGATGCAAGAAACGGAACGAACTGGATGCCTCGTTTTTCCCTCTTGGTAATTATATGGTCATCTTTTTGGATCATTGCACACAAAGAGTGAATTATTTTCTTTTTGAGACGAAGGCACGGAAGTAAAGAACCCCAAGAAAGATTCGGGGAGTTCGCAAACTTTGGGATTCACTTCAACGTCGCACGACCCGCGGCACAGTACGCATTTCCCTGTTCTCCGTGACTTTCGTGTCTCCGTGGCAAAATCCACCTTCTCTTGGAACGAACTATTTCCTCAAGGAGCAATAAAATACTGTATGTTTAAAGATGCGATGATGCCGCTGGACAATGCCCTTGCGAAAAAAATCCTCCCTCCCATAGAGACCTTCTCGAGTCCCTTTGCGAAACGGAGCGGCACCCCGGGCGTGATCCGGGTCGTGTTTCCCGAATTTACCTGTGTGTGCCCCAGAACCGGCTATCCCGATTTCGCTTCAATCGATCTCTACTACCTGCCCGGCAGGCTCTGCATAGAACTCAAATCCTGGAAATTGTATCTGAACTCATTCCGTATGGTGGGCGCGTTTCATGAATCCGTGTGCGCCCACTTGTTCAATACTGTCAAGAAACTCATCAAGCCCAGGTGGCTGCTGCTGGCTGGCGATTTCTTCCCGCGAGGCAATGTGAACACAACGGTGATTCTGGAGGAGGGCGTGCGCCCTCCGGCCGTGGATTTTCTGATCAAAACCTATGGTTCGCGGGCGAGGAGCTTCTCGCCTCGATGATGTTGGGACTGAGGCTCGCTCACCTTGTTCCAGCGTGTGCAGAATTGCTTTGAACCGGCTTCAGTTTCAAAAGGGAAATCAATCTGTTATGAACTGACGTCATTTGACTGGGCATGGGTGGAGATTTTCCTGCAAGACGTCCCCCGATCGCTCCGTACCGGGGCGCGGTTCAGCACGGTTTTAACTTTTGATGAAACAAATGCCCCAATCCAGCGACTATATCTACAGAGCAGGGAGCGAAGAAGCCGATGAGGGCGTGATGCACCAGGACATGTCGCTGGTCTTGCAGCAATGCTTGAAGAACGATCGCAGAGCGCAACGGGAACTTTTCAATTGCTACAAGCACAAGGTGCACGACCTCGTGCATAAATCGCTGGGGCCGAGGTTCGACGCCGACGACGTGATTCAGCAGGTGTTTATAGAACTGTTCAAGAGCCTCTCCCATTTCAAGGGCGACTCTTCGCTGGACACCTGGGTATATAGAATAAGCTGTAAAGTATGTACTACTCAACTGAGAAAGAAATACAGGAAGCGCCAGCCTCAGATCGTGTTCGATTCGGATCAGGCCGATTCCGAGGTGGACAACAAATCTCCATGTCCCTCCGCCGACATGGAAGAGAAGGAGCTTCACAGCGCGGTCTACGAAGCGCTTGACAAGCTGGATGCCGACAAGCGAATGACCGTGGTGATGTACGAAATGGAAGGAAGAACGCTGGAAGAAATTGCCGCAGTTGCGAAAATTCCGGTGGGAACGGTAAAATCGCGGCTCTTTCATGGAAGAAAGATACTCGAAAAATTTCTCGGCAGGTATCTGGAGAAACAGGATTGATACAATGACAACGTCCCCTCATAAAGCCCCTCTTCTTCGCAAGAACATCGGCGAACTTCTGAGGGAAATACGGGTGCCCGCGAAATCGGACAACGAGTGGCGGAAACTCGAAAACGACATGTTTCTGCGGCTCGACCCGCCGGAGTCTTCCAGGACACGTCTCAGATTCACGTTTGCAATTCCCCAGCCTGCCATTGCCTGGGCATGCGCAGCGGCCCTTGCGCTTCTGGTTACGGGCGCGGGATTGTCCGTACTTAGGAGCGGTCTGGCGTCCACAGCCGGCCTGGTAAGCGTCAAGGGCAACATTCTTGTCACGTGGGGAGGCAAAGGCGCTCCTCAAACAGTAGGCGCACTCGACAACACACAGGCATCCATGCGGGCTTCTGCCGGGACAGTGTTCGAAACACCGGGCAACGGCTCGGCAATAATCAGGCTCGACAAAGGAAGCGTCCTCGAATTGCTTCCCGGGTCCAGGCTTTTCCTGAAAGCCTCCAATGCATCGAAGCAGGTCTGCCTGCTCTCAACAGGAAGCGTGATTGTCAAGGTTAACAAGCGGACGCACGGTCAGAAATTCGAAATCCGCACGCCGTGCGCGTCGTGCAGCGTGATAGGCACCATTTTCCAGGTTGACGCACAGGCTTCGCTCACGACAACGCTCTCGGTGTACCATGGCAAAGTGAAGCTCACTCCCCTGCATGGCGTAAAGGGCGTCGAGGCTTTCGTAGAGACCGGGCACCGGCTTTGCGTTGGCGTCAATGCCAAGCCGGTAGCAGGCCTGCTGGCTTCGGACGAATCGGCTATCCACGATATTTCGCTCCTGGGAATGCTGGTGGATGCCCCGGAAAATGCGAACGGCCTGTTCGATATCGTCTCAATGCCTTCCGGCGCAAAAATACTTATCAACGGGGCCATGGCAGGCAAGGCTCCCCTTATTGTAAGGGAAGCCAGGGGGAGGTATTCGCTCGTTGTCTGCGCCGACGGTTGTCATCCGTGGGATACCACCGTTACAATCGGCGACAATCGGGTGTGCGAGGTGCGCGCGTTCCTTTCGCCGCTTGCAGGCGCGGCGAAGCCCCTCGTTCAAGCATCGCGGCGTCCGGCGTGGGTCAAACCTTTCCTGGTCGGACGCGAGAATTGCGAATCCGAGCTCCAGCTTATGCCCGACTATGTTGAAGCGCTCGTGGATATTTCGAGCGGCGAATACCAGGCCGCGCTGGCAATCTTCGATTCCCTGTCCAACAGCGGACTCGTGGATATCAAGGCCAGGATGTGCCTCATGGACAAAATCAATGCTAGTTACTCAAAACTCGGAGACTTCGAAAAGGCCTCGGAGGCGCTGGAAGACCGGTACCAGAAGGCGCAAACGCCTCAAGACAAAGGACAACTTCTGTGGGAAATGGCCACCATGCGGGCAAATTGCCTCGGCGACTACCAGGGTGCCGAAATGGCGCTTGTCGAATTTCTTATTCTGCAACCCAATGCCATCTGGGCCCACAGCGCCTACGGCAAGCTTGCCGAGATCCAGTATTATCTCAACAAATACGACGTCGCGGCGGAAACGTACAAACGGCACATCGCCACGTTCCCGGACGACCCGGACATCGACAAGTCGTTGTTCAACCTTGCCTGCATCCTTGGCCGGGATCTCAACGAATGCGAGAAAGCGGCGCGTTGGTACTCTCGACTCATTGACTCCTTCCATACCAGCAAGTATCGTGCTGCCGCTTTCTTCCGCCGCGGCGAATGCGAATTGCACATGGGCAAGACAGCAGAGGCTCAAAGGGATTTCAGCGCCTATCTTAAAATGGCGCCGGATGGAGCGTGGCGCGAGGCATGCTCTGACAATATCAGGCAAATCAAGTCGTTACAATAGCATCTTAAAGCGATGCACAAAGTGAGAGGGGTGCCCGCTCGCACCTTTTTTCATGAAATCAGCCAAAGATCACGGTGTCTTTGCCGTTTGTTCGCACGATCCGCTTGCCCATCATCTGCGCCACCTTCCCCATTGTTTTCCCGCAAAAGAAGTTGATGTGCGTGACGTCAATGATGTACCACCACGCGGCGAAATCGGCCACGTGGTCGCACAGCTGCGTGTGCACATACACAAAGCCGGCCGGAGCAAGAAGCCCCGAGATCAAGCCGATCTCCCGGGGCAGGTTTCTTATATGTTCGATTGATTCGCATGCGACAATAATGTCGAATGATCCCTTCTGCCCGGCCGCGTTGAGTCCGTACAGCGGGTCGTGCGCTGCGCACGATGCACCTGCCCCGTTAAGAATATCAGCGAGAACATGCTCGGGACCGCTACCAAAGTCGAGAATGCGCGGCGATGCCACCGGCAGCATGAGTACATCGGCTGCGATAGAGGACAGGTACGCGACGTATTCCTTGTCTGTTTTGTGGTTGGTATGCCTGCTGTATCGCAGAAGTTCCTGTTGCGGACTTATATGATGTTTTTCTGGAACAAACGTGAGGCCGCAGCAGTCACATCGCACATAGGGCCGGATCTTGTCGCGCAGGATCTCGCGGCACTCCGGCGAGCCGCATAGTCTGCAGGCACCACGTTCTGCTTCTTCCGCGATCACGAGATTGCCTTGCCTACCTGTTTGTGCGTCTTCCAGCATGCGTCAAGGGTGCGGCGGGCAGCGTGCTCCGGAGGCAGCAAGGGAACGCTGTTGAGGCGAATATTGAGAAGGGCCGTGCAGAACGCGCCCACGCCGGCGAACCCGGATAGCGATAGCCTTATCTGCTCGAATTTGCGGATGTCCATTGGGTCGCGCAGCGATTCGAACCTGTTGAGGGCATTGCACATATCCGACACCATTTCAAGCCATTTGCCAAGTTCGGCAACGCTGTGCGCGAAGTCTGCGCTTGCGCCCGGAAGACAATTCCACCTGTCATCGAAGATATTCCTCACCAGGCAAACGTCTTCCTCGCGAAAGTAGCGGTGCATTCCCGGGTCGCATGGGGAAAGCGCAAAATCGCCGTCGGCTTTGCAGGAGGTACTGTACACGTTGCACAATGGCAAATCCGGGCCCCTGCCGGTTTGCATGCATCCGAGGACAATTTCGGGAGCAATGCTCTTCATGCATTCCTGCGATGTGCATTCCGATTTGAAGCACGGCATGTGCGGACAATGTCCGGAAAACACGTAGTGTCCATCGCCGTATGGACCCGTTTCAACCGGATTTGTAGGGCCGAATATCGCGTAGGTTGGTATCCCGAGCGCGCAAGAGGCGTGCATCTGTGCGGTATCGCCCGTTACGCACGCGCGGCCGCATGAAAGCAATGCAATCGATTGCCTGAAACTCGTTTCCCCCGCCGCGCACACAGCCTTTGTTCCAATCCGGCTCGCTATGGTCGCGGCCACCTCTTGTTCCACCGGCGCTCCGGTAACGCAGATATTCCAACCATTGGCCGCTAGAAGCTTTCCAAGCGAGATAAAATGCCCGGGAGGCCAGCACTTGGAAGGAAGCGCTGCCCCTGGTTGAAACACGGCAATCTTGTCACCCGGATCAATGCCGCGGTTCGCGAGAAACGCGCGGGCCCATGCTTTTTCCTCGGCCGAAAGCGTCAGCGTGCAGCCGCCGTGGTGACTCTTGACGCCCGCGATTCTCCGGTACACGTCGGTGGCGTGGAGATTATTGCCCCCGCGGTAGAATGGAATTGCATACAAATACTGGCTCCAGTCGTCGCCGACGCAATGGTTCCCCTCCCTCAGATACTGTTGGCCAGCAACCGTCTTACCATTGAAAAGCGGGACAAGACTGGAAATGTAGTTGGGTTGCGAAAGGTTGAGGATGACGTCGAACCGCTCAAGAGAAATCCGGTCCGCAATGTTCGCCACCCGGCTCCGGCCGTCACGCCACCTGGCGGTGTTGAGGACATTACGGATCTCACGGCGTTGGAATCTGACGATGGAATCGCACCAGGGATTCATCAGGAGCCCGGCATCAAAACCTTCCTCCACAAAGAATGCGACAAACGAATCCCTGTATTTTTTCTTGAGACCCTCCAAAACGGGCGTGGCCATGATAACGTCGCCGAGATTGCTCGGTAGCACAACGAGGAACTTCTGCGGGCACGCCGGTTTGGTCACCGTCTCAGATACCCTTTCTCTTCGTAGGTGTAGGTGCGTGCGATTTCCGCGCACGCAAATACCAGAATTTCCTCGTCGGTAAGCATATCCGTTCCGGCCTTTTTGCTGATCTTTGCAACCGCGTCGGCGAGAGTTTCTTCTCTGGGCTGCTCGGTTCTCACCACTCCTTACTCCTCTTCAATCCAGCTTGTCAGTTTGTTCCAGATCCGGCTCGGATCGTCTCCCGCGGAGGCAAACGCATTTGTGAATTCATCGTTTGACACTTTGAGGTTGCATACGCCGGCAATGCAGAGCCCCACGCGCGCCATGTCTCTCCTGAGATCGCGCCAGGCGTATCCCTTTTCGAACAGGTGTGCGGCAAACCCGGGAAGTCCACGCACTGTTTCGGCGAGCAACGCCTGCATTCCGGGAGTGATGGGCGGCGGCTCGGGACTGGCCACCACCGGCTTGCAGAGCAGCAGCGTGTCGGACAGCAGTTCCCGCGAGGTTATCGACTTTTCCTGAAGGGAGTTCTCATGTTTGACGCATGCGACAAAGCTCTCCCGTATGTCTTCGAGGAAAGGATGTTCCGCCAAAAGACGGCTTATGTCGAACACATGCTTGAGACGCTGAGCCTCCTTTCCCTTGCCCAGCGGGATGCCGAGCGTTTCCGGTCCCAGGGTGAGAAGCTTGTCTCCAATGATGCTTGCCGGCAGCGGCACCTCAGCCTTTACCACGGTCTTGTAGAGATCGCCGCACACGATGGGCTGGTTTCTCATCGCGTACGGACTTCGCTTGAGCTGCGCGTCAAGCATCACGAATGCTTCTTCGTCTCTTACGTAATGCGACTTGTAGAAGAGGTAATAGCTGGCGAGCGGAATCCACGGCTTTGTCTTGTGCTGCCGTTTTGTCCACCTGACAAACACCCCGCACGTCTGGACGATCCGGTCGAGCACTGCCTCTATGGCGGCAGGCGATTCGTTGGTTGCGATATCGACGTCTATGGAGAACCGTTTGGGCCTTTGCAGCACAATAAGCAGGGAGTTTCCACCCTTAAACTGGTACGAGAGGTCGGCCCAGGAGAGCTCGGCAACAAGCTCCAGGCAGTGGATTGCCTGCTCGGCAAGAGAGGGCGACGCGGCAAAGGCGTGCGCCTCTATGTGCTCTTTGGTAAAGAAGACAGGAGATGCAACGGACATGTGTGGGTTTTCTCCTTCCGGGTCCGACGTGAGACGGCTGTGCTCCTTATATGGTACAATAGGTCCGGGGCCTTAGAAAAGGGTTTTTTGCCGTCTATTGCTGCAGGGATGTAGTTTTTTGATTTGGCCGGGCAACGAGTTTCATTCAGTTTTGCTTTCTGCAAACCAAACTATCGTCGGACAATCGCCATGACATTTTCCACCCTCCAGCTGTTCCTGTTGATCGTCCTGCTCGCGCTTGCCGTGCTTTTCCTGCTCCGGCAGCACCTTCCATGGTTCCGTTATGCGGCAGCATGCAAAAAATGGCCGCACGTTACCGGTCGAATCGTCGACTCACCGGCTTCCGACGATTCGACCGACGGACAATCGCGCCCATACCACGGCGGACGCGCACAAGCGGTTCTGTATTCGTATAGCGTTGACGGGAAAGAATACGAAGGAGATAACATCAGTTTCGACGCGGAAATACGGCGAAATCCCGCACTTATGAGCAAAGCCGCGGAAATGTACGAAATCAGCGAAGAAGTGGTCGTCTATTACGACCCGAAGAACCCGCGTATTTCGGTTCTCAGGCCATAATTCGTTCCCCTCCAACCTCTTGAGTGAGCATTGCCGTCAATTAAGGGTCTCGTTTTCGCACATGCAAAGCAACACTTCCTCAGGAAGTCCCACCTGTCACTTGTCCTTGTGCATCTCATCGAGCTTCTTTTTGAGCGCCGCGGTTTCTTCCTTTGCCTTGCGGATCTGTTCGTCGAGGTCTTCGCCCTTAATCCGCAGCTTTTGCACTTCGAGCCGTTCTTTCTTGATATCTGATGCGGAAAGCTCCGTTTTTTTCTGGTACTCCAGGATCGCCTGCATGACATCTTTGCTGCTCTTATAGGCAACGGCAGGGGGGGTCTCTTTGTGTGCCCCGGCCGCAGCCCCGCGTGAAGCGGCGATAGTCCCGTTCTTTTCGGCAGGCTCCGCCGCCAGGAGAGCGGCATTCACCCGAGCGCTATCCTTGGCGGACACACCCCCGGAATCGGGCGTTGACGCAGCAGCAGTCTGCACGCTCGGCTGTTTCTGGGGATACTTGCCCGACGGCTTGAAATGCTGCGTTGTATCGAGCAGCGAGGAGAAGACGATCGACAGTCCCTTGAAGGTGGAGTCTACGTTGATGACATGAAGACTGATGTCGTTGTCGCCGCCCTTGACAAGAGATTGTATGCCCGTCACGCTGTCGAGCTGCTGCGGGCTTCGCTTGCCCAGCGTATCGCTCGACGTGAGGGTACCGTTTATGTAGAGCCAGTACTTCCCGCTTACCATAATGTAGAACATCGCGTCGCGGGGCTGTCCGGGCAGGAAGATATGCTGCCACATATACACTGCGCGTGCGGACGTATCCTGATGCCAGATGTACGGCACGGTTATACCGCCCACGGTTCGAACAAGTCCCTGCACCTCCCGCGCCTGCTGCCACCCTTCCTGCGGGATGTCGTTACCCCGCCATCCTGCTATGCTGTCCCCCCGTGTCGACCACGCTTTGGAAACGGCAACCACGGCCCGCTTGAAAACTGCTTTTCCGTACTTTTCGGGGGAAAGCCGCGCCAGTCCAAGCATGATTTTATCGGACCACTCACAGGGCACCATGTTCTCCCGCTTCAAAAGATTCAGCGCATCTTCGTAGGCAAAAATCGCCTTGTCCTGCAATTCGTACACGATGTCTTCCAGCTGGAATGAGAGTTCCTCTTTTTCCGCGGCCGTAAGCGTTGCGGGGATTTCCGGCTCTCTCAGGATTTTTTCCGCAAGCTTGTCGTACTCGCTGCCCACAAGAAAGTTGGTCTGGTGGAACAGGGCGAGACACTTCTGGCTGTTTTCCCCTTTGAGGCCCAAGGAGTCAAGCTGCTTGGCGGCAGCCAGAAAATACGAGCGAGTCTGCATCTTCATGGGATCGAGCGTCTCAAGCAACTGTTTGAGATACTGATAGTAGTACAAGGGCTTATCCTTGATTTCCGGCGGCACGGGTGCGTTCTGCATGGCAAGGTAGGCGTCTGCCATGTATTGCCCGGACGCAAGGTAGTTCTTGGCAAGCGAGACCTTTACTTTGTAGACCCACAGCTTCTGCTCGGCGTTGAGCGAATCGAACCCCTTGGCAAGTTCCAAAACCTTTTTGTAGGGCGCAAATGATTTTTGCAGGAGCACCGCAGAGGCCTGTGCAATGTCCTTTTCAAGAACCGCAAGCTTGACAGGAGGCAACTTAGGCCGTTCCTGGCTTCGCCATGTGTCAACAAAATCCTCATACATCTGCCCCATGCGATAGGCAGCTTCGAACATGCGCTCACTCTGGTACTGAACCACTTTCTCGTACGCTTTGACCGCCTCGGCGAGCAGCGCGGCCTTCTGCTTCTGATCGGCCTTGAACTTGGCGTCCGGCAAAACAAACTTGATCGCCACGAATTCTTCGCGCTTCATGTTCGCCAGGTAATAGGCAGCCTCCGAAGCAAAGTAGTCGTTACGATCCATTTTGGCGGCGGCGAGCCTGGCGTTAAGCTGCTCGGCCTGGGAGAACGACAGCACGGCGTTGTCCCGGTCGTTCTTCTCCAGGGCCATCTTTCCTATCATGAAAAGCGCCTCGATCACCTTTGGACTCTGAGGATATCGTCTGATGAAACTGCGGTAGGCGTTGGTCGCTTTGTCGAACATGTTGGCCTTGGAATAGTATTGTGCGGACCGCAAAAGCATGGCCTCCACGTCTTTTTCGGCCGGATACAACTGGGTATACCGCTCGTTCGCCTCGGCCATTTTGTCCAGTTTGCCCAGCTTCTCATAGCACAATCCGAGGTTGAACAAAGCGTCCTTTGCCTTATCGGACTCAGGATACGATGCTACCAGCGTTTCGTATGCCTCGGAGGCCTTGTCGAACTTGTTGGCCTTTTCGTAATCCGTCGCAGCGTTAAAAAGCGCGCTTGGCGCCAGTTTCGACTGGGGGTAGTTCGTCTTGAGGCGGTAATAGGCGTCGCACGCCTTGATCCATCCTTCAACTTTTTCAAACGACTCCGCGGCCTTGAACAGCACCACGTCGCCGTATTCGCTTCCGGGATACTTCTGGTCCACGGAAAGGAACGCTTCGCCCGCCTTGGCGTATGTTCCTGACGCAAACGCCTGCTTTGCACTGGAAAATTCGGACTGGAGCAGCAGCTTGTATGCCTTTCCCCTCCGGGCAAGGTCGGTGGACCCTTTCCACACCTTTTCGAACGACTGTGCCGCCAGATCCCAGTTCTCCTTGCCGAAGTGGCATTGACCAAGAAGGAACAAGGCCTCGTAGTAGTCTTCGTTGACCGTGCCCTTCTTGACAATAAGGTCGTAGTATTCAGCCGCATTGGCATACATTTTCCGGTTGAAATAGACCGAGCCTGCCGACAGCAACACCGTGGGGAGCGACTTGCCCGCCGGGAATAATGCCTTGTAATTGTTGACCGCTTCGATAACCTTGAGCGCCGGCGCCTCAAGTTTGCCCTCTTCGGCAGCGGTGTCGGAAGGCAGCAGTTTCTGGGCAATGGCGATTGCGTTGAGGGCAGCCTGCTCGCGCCTTTTTTCGTCCGCGTCCTTCATCCGGGAAAAGGCCAGATAGTCGTCGTACGACTGAGAGCTCTTGTCAAGCTTCGTATCCAGGATAACCGCCAGATTCCAACGCGCGTCGGTAGCTCGCTTGTCGTGCGGGTATTTCTCCACGAGTGCGCCATAGTACTTTGCCGCGGCGGCATACCCGGCCGGATCCTTTTTTGCCTCCGCACTGCGGTAACTTGCGTCAGACAGGTACAAACCCATGGATATGGCTATGGAATCGACCCGCGGAATAAGGAGGGAATCACGTTTCCACACCAGGTCCTGCCATTGGCCTCCCTTGGAGTATTGCGCAAAGAACGTTTCGCGCTCCCTTGTTGCGCTGTCGGGCTTGTTCATGAGTTCGTAGACTTTGATGAGATTGACTTCCGCGTCAGGCGCCGCTATGCTCTGGGGATATTCGGCAATGAGGCGCTTGTACGCTTTTACCGCGGCCGGGTAATCCATGTCTTCGGTGCGCAGTTCGGCAATGCGTTTGAGAACCATTGCCGCGTAATCCACGTTGCCGATAAGCTGAAGGAACTTCACTGCATCGTCCATGCGGCTCTCTTCATCGAAACTGATGGCAATGTAGTCTATGGCCTCATCGCGCAGGAGCGGGTTGGTCACCTGCTTCTTGTCGTCGATTTTGGTGACGTCGAAATCGAGCGCAACCTCTTCCACAAGGTATTTGAAAACCGCTATGGCTTCATCGTACTGGTCCTGCATGTAGTAACACCAGCCGAGACTATACAAAGCGGAAACAAACTGGGGATGATCGCGGAAATACAGAACCTTGTGGTATGCATCTTCGGCAAGCTTGTACCCCATACCTCCCTGGATTTTCGGGTGTTCAAAGTAGTACCGCGCGATGTTCATGTTCGCCTCGACGTAATACTCACTTTCCGGATAGTTGTTGGTGAGTTCGAGCAGGGCGTCGTTTGCCTTGTCGTACTCCCCGATCTTCTGCATGGAAAGCGCCTTGTAGAACAACGCGGCCGGCGCAAGCGGATCACGCGGAAACAGGCGGACAATGTAATCGTAGGTATCGATCACTTTTTTGAGGTCGGATTCGGGGAACACCAGGTGCGTTGTGTCCTTGCCTTCGGCCATCTTCTTTTCGTATTCGCGCAACTTGACGTCGAAGTCGTCGGAAGCCTGATCGTAATACAGTTCGGACAGCCGAAACAGCAGCTGTGGAATGTATTTGCTTTGCGGATACACATACTGCATTGAGGAGATGTGAGAAATGAGCATCGTGCGATCTTCAATCAGCGAGCGCTGGAGTTTGTCAATATCGATGGAGGTGAACAGCTTCACCACCTCGCTGCTCTTTTGGGACAGTGTATCCTTCTTCGCCTTTTTCTGCTCGCGATCCATCAGGTCTTTGTTCATGTTCGCCAGTTCGACCTTCTTGTCCTGATACCTGAGGAACGCCCAGTCCACGAATTTCGCCTGCAGGTTCTCGTCGGCCTGGCGCCGGCCCTGTATGTCCCCGAGGCATTCCCGCAGGACAAGCTGCTCCTCACGGGCCACGGCGCCGAACCGCACCTTTGCGCTGTCGAGCGTCGTCGACGCCTCGCGCAGCACATGCGCCATCGCTGCAGAATCGGCTGGCTTGGCATCGATCCTTATCTTGATGCTGTCAACCATTTTGGTCGCCTGGGCGACCGTGTCGTGCAGCTTGTTCGATTTATCTTTGAGGATGTCGAGGTATCTGCGTTCAGCCAGGCCCGGAATGGCCTCGCCGCCTGTTTTGGAAGTTATAACCCCTATATCGAACAGCAGATCCTTGTATTTCTGGCCCAGCGCATTCAGCTTGTCCATGTTGAGCCGGCTCGATGCCAGCAATTGATCGTTCTTCTCCTGGATAGCGCGGAATTGGATTACCTGCCAGACACGAATCATGTCTGCCGTGCGGCTCAGTTCGTCGTAGATCTCAAACGAGAGCCGCGCGGTTTTGAGTTGACGGTAGATGAGCCCCTGCATCCGTTCGGCGTTGGATTTGTCCTTGAGTTTTGTGTAGGCCTGTTCTAGAATTGATACCATTTCGAAGAAATAGTCGTTGGTCTTGTTCTTTTGGATAAATGCCTTGGCGATATCGCGGGCCTTGTCGTACCTCCCCATTTCCAGGTATACGCGTGAAGTCTTGACAAGAGAATAAAAATACCGCTTGGCCGTGCGCGGCACGCCGTTGTAATATTGCAGCGCGGTCTGATACTGGCCCTTGTTGAAATAAATATCGGCCATCAAAATTTCGGCTTCGTTGGCGATATCGGGCGACGAGGCGCTTTTTCTAACGAAATCGAGGATAAGGAGCGATTTTTCCCAGTCCTTCTTCTGGACATAACACAGTGCGGTCAGAAACTGCGCTTGAAGGTATTCCGACGATTTTGGCGAAATCTGAGACAGAATGTGGACGGCCTCGTCGAAGCGCTCCTGCCCGTACCGCAATTTTGCCGTAATGTAAAGCACCGGATAGAACAACGGCGACATGCGGTATCGCTGCTGGAAATACGTGCAGATGGTGTCGCCCAGCAGCGTGTCACGCTCGATGTACGCGTATTGCAGAAGCCGGAAATAGCTTGGTGCAACCTTGTCGCTCGCCGGGAACTTGCCGGTGACATGCCGGTAGGACTCCACGGCGAGATCGCGCAGCTTGAGCTGGCGGTAGCACTCACCGAGCGCGAAATAGACAAAGTCGAGCCTGCCGTCGGGAAGATTGAGGTCGCGGAGGTTTTCGAGCACGCGCACCGCTATCTGGTAGTTGCCGACCTTGTACAGGTCCATTGCCCTCTTGTAATCTTGCGGAAGCACCATCGAGTTCTGGCGCACCGTGACATAATCTTCTCCGAGCGCGTTGTCGAACAGCCAGTCGACGTCGGCGGCGCGCGCTACCGAAGCCGCAAGCAGCGCACAAAAGAAAATGCATCGCATCATTTGCAGCATCGGAACCCGACCTCGCCCGATTTCAAGCCGACGCCGCCCTCCGAGGACAGATAGCAGTCGGCAACTTCACCGAACCGGAACGATCCGCCGAGCATCAGCGGATAGTCACCCTTCTTGTCTTCCACCCATTCCCACACGTTTCCCACCATGTCACGGGCACCCCCGGGCTCACCGCATTGCGAAAAGGAACCGGACTTGTACTCGGCGGAGCCCTCGGCCGGACACTTGCCGGGCTCGTATTTTTGACCGTATGGATATGCCGTATGCCTGGTGGTTCGGCATGCGGAAGTCCATTCTTCGCGGGTGCACAGCCGCTTGCCTGCGTCAAGACATGATATCTTTGCCTGAACCCACGATACGGACGAGAGCGGCTTATTCCCTGCGATATTAGGCCATTCGTAGGTGTCGATGCAGAACGTTACACCGTTGTCGAGGACCATTGAAGCCATGCCGGGCGGGCAAATCTGACGAACGACAAGGACTCTTGTCAAGGAAGCCACGTGATTGCCCGCATCACGCACCTGGAGCGTCACTTTTACCCTTCCGGGCGAGGTGTAGGTGTACGTTGCCCTGGAAGAAGAAGAAAAATTCCCGTCGAAAATGCCATCGCCGTTGAAATCCCATCGAAACTTGAGATTCTCCTTGGGCGTCTCCAGGTCCGACGAGGAAGACGCATCAAATGTTACCGCCGTGCCCTGGTTTACCGCGGCCGGCGACCACGAGAAAGACGGCGTAGGCGGCAGGTCTATCAGGTAGACGAAGGTGTCCACTTGCCCACGGTATCCCGCGGCGTCAACCGCAAACGCCATGATGGTGTCGGACGACGTGAGCGTGAGGGGGCTCGAAAACACCGCCGAGTCGGCGGTGGGAACGTGACCGTGGCGCGCATAATATACAAGGCTCTTGCTGTCGAAAGTGTTGAGTGTCACCGACAGCGCGTGATCGTAGACGCGCTCGCGGCCGGCGGGCACGTCCGGCACCGCTGCCGGCCTGAATACGTCGAGCACGCGGATCGGGCTCTGGTTGCCTGCGGCGTCTTCGGCAAAGAACGCGAGCCGCACGTCGCCTTTGCGCTGAATGCTTATCCTGCTGCTTGATAATTGGTATTTGTCTCCCGCAGTTTTCGTCGTGTTCGAAAAGGCCGGGTTCGATCCGTCGAGGGTGTAATGGATGGTAGCCTTCTTGCTGCACTCGAAGAACACCGACACCGAATCCTTGACGCCTTTCTTTACTACGACGTCGGTATACGGCGGCGTGAGGTCGAGGGTGTATTCGCTCCTGCGGAGCGGACTCTTGAGGCCGCTTTGGCTTTGCGAATAGTATTCCAGCGTGTAAACCCCTTCTTTGGACAACGGCACGGAATCGCGATAGTCGGTGAATTCGGTGTCGGGAAGCAGGCGCCAGAACACCAAATTGCCCGGGTTTGCCGCAAATGATATTTTGAGCGGTTTCCTGAACACCCCGCCCTCCGGAACCACCGCGACAATCGGTTTCCTCAGGTCCTCCATGTCCTTGGTCTCGCTCCTGTTTCCTGCCTTGTCAACTGCAAAATAGCGCAGCACCTGTCCCATACGCATAACGATCTTGTCTTTAAATACAGGTGACGATTCGCCGGGCACACCGTCTATTTCGTAGCGGATCACGGCATCCTCGTCGGCAGTCAGGGAAATGAGGAACACGTTTTGCCGTACGTCTTCTTCCACCTGTACCTTCACAACCGGTGGTTTGGTGTCTATGATGTATTCCTCGCGGAGCTCCGGGCTCACGTTGTCGGCATCGTCCACCGCGATCATTCTCAGCAGTGTGGCGCCTTCTTTGGTGACGGGAATACCGTCAATGTAAAGAAACGACGTCTGCGAGGCCGGCGTGCCGTCGAGCGTATAGAACAGCGAGGCGGCCTTGTTGCACGTCGCTGAGACGCGGAAGGGCGCGGTGTACACGCCCGACTTGCGCGAAAGCGATATCACCGGGGGCGTTTTGTCGTATTTGTACTCCCATTCGAGCAATTCGGACCGGTTTCCGGCAAGATCCTTAGCCACAGCCCGGAGTGTGCATTTTCCTCTTCGAGGCACGACCACCGGCCGCGCGTATTCCGGGCTCATTTCGGTGGGAAACGTGCCGTCGAGGGTATACCGGATCGTGGTGGGCTTCTTGGTGAAAAGCCACAAGGTGTCGAACCCCTCTCCCTGATGCTGCTCGAACCGCAATTTGGGAGGGATGGTGTCGACCACATATGTGCTGCGCCGGATTTCCGACTCCCATCCAAGTGAATTCTTGGCGAAATACCGGACAATAGTATTGCCGTGCGGGAGCTTAATGGGCTTCTGGTACTGCATAAACAGCCGCGGCGGCGCCGAAGGATCGAAGCTAAAGAACACGTCTGACGGCGGGGACGCGGTAAAGGAAATTTCTTTTCGCGTTCCATAAATGCCTTCCTTGGGCTCGATGTCGACCCGGATGCTGGTCGAATCGACCACAAAGGAGAGCTTCTTGGAAAACGTCTTGTTCCCCGCCCTGTCGACCGCAACGAAGTACCCCGCGAGGGAATCCTTGACAACAATGGAATCGGGGATCACCCTCGGTTTTGTCGCGGTATCGATGAGGGACGCCCAGTACAGAAACTTGCACGGTTTGTTGGCCGTGCACCGTACGGTAATTGCCGATCGGTAGCGGCCCGGCTCGGGTGAAACCATAAGTTCCGGGGGCCGGGAATCGAGGACGTAGGTAATTGAATCGAGACCGGACTTGTTTCCAAGCAGGTCTTCGCCGTAGAAATACACCCGTGTGGCCCCTTCTTCCAGCACCGAAATCGGGTCGCGGTACTGCAGCATTTCCTTGCCGGTTGCCGAAGGCGATGCTACGCGATACCAGAAGGTGGCCTGCTTGTTGGCCTTGAACGTCACGTAAAAGATTGACGGATGATACATTTCTCTGGGCTGCACCTGGACAACGGGCGGAAGCGTATCGAGCCACGACGGGATCGTGTCCCGCTTCGAGGCATCCGCCAGCGAGACCACGGCACAACAGATCAGAACTGCGCTCGGTATTTTCACTTCCCCGCCTTTTCAAGGAGGTCCGCCAGCATTTTCTTCATGTCCGGGTCTGTCGCCTTTGACAAGGCCGTACGCCATTGTTCCCGTGCCAGATCGGGGTTCCGCTTGTAATTCATGTAAATGAGACCGACAAGGTACTCAGGCTCGGGATCGGATGGATTCAACTCCACGGCGGTTCTCAGAAAGGAAATTGCGTTGTCGTAGTCGGTGCCGTTCTTATACTGGAAAAGGTCGTACATTGTCCTGCCCATCCCCACGAACCCTTCGGCGTCACCGGCAAAATCGCGGATGATTGCCTGGTATTTCATGAGCGCGACTTCGTACCACCCCATCCTCCGGTACACGTCGGCTTGCAGGAGGAGGACTTTCTTCTCGTTGGGATAGTCGGAACAATAGGCATCCAGCGGATCCACGGCCTCCTTGAACTGTCCCACCTTCGTCATGAGCGTTGCCATCCTCACGAGCGCGTCGACATTGTGCGGTGAGAGTTCGAGAATCTTGCGGTAGTAGGTGATCGCGTCCGACGGCCTGTTCCTTCGCTCGGCCAAGGAGGCAAGCTCTCCCAGAATATCGAGCCGTTCCGGAGACATGGAAAGCACCGACTCTAATGCCGCCGCCGCCTCGTCGAGCCGGTTGAGAGCGAGATAGGCATTGGCAAGGTTCGAAAGCACCGATTCGTTCTTCGCTCCGGCCTTGTCCGCCTTCTTGTAAACATCAAGCGCCCGACGGATGTTTCCGTTGATATAGAGTATGTTGGCCTCGTTATTGAGGGCCGACTGCACGTTTGTGCCCATATGCGCAGCCTTTTCCAGCAGCCTTTTTGCATCGTCGGTCTTTCCGGTGCGCCAGGCGAGAACGCCGAGATTGACGTAGATGTCCGGAATATCCGGGGCGAGGTCCTGTGCATGGAGCAAGACCTGGTGCGCCTCCTGAAACAAATCGAGATCGATATACGTTTGCGCAAGATTCACCAGCACCGGAATGTCGTTTGGCGAATTGACCGCACTACGTTCGAGGACTCGCAGCGATTCCATGAGATGACCGCTGTTACGGTAGGCTGCCCCCAGAAGCGCGTAGAAACGGGCATAGTCGGGCCTGTATCTCACGAGCCGATTGAACACGTCGCAGGCCTGTTGGAACTGACCCGCCGCCATGTACGCCTTGCCGAGAACGAAGTCGGCCGACAGGTCCGACGGCCCGCGAGCTACCGCTCGCGTGAGCATGGCTATTGCCCGCTGCGACTCACCGCCGGAAAGAAACGACTTGCCCATGGCCACCATGCCGTCGGAAGTGAGTTCGAGGACCTGCTGGTTCTTCTTGACAAACTCATAAACCTTTGCCGGCGGGTCGTGTTCCACCATGAAATCCGCGGCGGCGGCGATCACCGCGGGGTCGTTGCCTGCCGCCGCAAGCGAACGATCGAAAAGCTGTCGCGCCTTGTCGAACGCGCCGGTGGTCCGAAAAAGACTGGCCATGCGCGACCACGCCGGCGCCATGGACGGATCAAGCTCGGCGGCGCGCGCGTAGCTGGTGATGGCGGCTGCCGTGTTGTTGCGCATCTCGTAGCCGTAGCCGGCCAGGAATGTCGCGTAGGCCTGCGGATTGAGCGACAGGGGACGCTTGAATTCCTGATACTGCTCCTTTGTCAAATTCCCGCCGATCAAGGATACAAACTGCGAAAAGAAGGAGAAACAGGCCTGTGAAAGAGAATCCATCGAGGCGTTCTCGGTGAAGACCTTCTTTACCGGTTTGTTGTTGCGAAGGACGACGGCGCGGATTTCGCAAAAAATCCTCCCGTTGGAAACGGTAAAGGCGCCGCCGCACGCCGAATTCCAGCCCCACCTCACCCAATTGGTTCGAAGGAGGCTGTCCGAACCCATGGTCCACCCCGTGGAATCGATGGAAAAAAGGAACGTGGGGTCGATCACTTGAAGATCGGCACACAAAGGAATGTGTCGCGCAAAATACTCGGGAACAAGCGAGGCTAGCCAGTCAAGGCTCTTGTCCTGCGACTTATTGACGAGGGGAAATACTGCGATTTTGGTGACCCCGAAACAGGGTCCGCAGACCAGGGCAAGAAGCGTTATGAGGGCGGCGACGCTGTGTGTTCGTGTGGGCAAACCCATGATGAATACAAAAATAAGATATTGATATCATAATAGATAAACAAAAAGAGGGAATCATTTTGTGCAGCGTGAACGAAGTCATGCGCAAAGCCTATGGCGTTTCTCGAAAAGAGACCACGCCCTTTGGGCGTGGTGCACAACGTTACGCTGAAGCACTTACGTGCTTTTACACCATGCATCGTGCATGGTGCCCTTCGGGCTCCCGACGTTGTCGGGATTGCCTCTCGGCCGTCCAGGCCTCCGGCTCTTTGATTTCGGGGTTTCTCACAATAGTTTCGTAAGGGNNCTATGGCCGTGGTTCTTTACTGCCGCCTCGAGATTTTGTCCGGTTGAGGATCCGTCCGCATCCGTCGGGGTCAGGGCTCGGCTATCACGCGCTGCAGCATCAACGCGAGTTCGTCGATGGTGTAGGGTTTTCGCAATGCGGCTTTGAAACCGAATTCCTGAGGCTCGGACATTACCGGATCGTCGGAGTAGCCGCTCGTCGCAATCGCTTTGACCTTGGGGTCGAGGGCACGCATTTCCGCGAGCACCTGTTTGCCGCCGAAACCGCCCGGGATAGTAAGATCAAGAATCGCGACGTCAAAAGGACGTCCCGCAGTCCTTGCATTGGTAAAGTGATCCAGAGCTTCTCGACCGTTTGCCGCAGTCTTCACCGTGTAGCCGAGTGAGGCAATAACGCCTCTCATCGCGTCGAGCACGAACGCTTCGTCATCCATGATAAGTACCATTCCCTGGCCCGTTTGCGCGGCGCGCGGATTTCCCGCCGGATCGGTTGCGGTACCATCGGATGCCGGCAAGTACATTTGCACGAGTGTGCCCGCGCCTACCTCGGAGGTTATTTCGATATGGCCGTGATGCTTTTGCATAATGGAGTACGCAATAGTGAGGCCCAGGCCGCTGCCCTTTTGTTTCGTCGTGAAGAACGGGTCGAATACGCGGGCGAGATGCTGTTTGGAAATACCCACTCCACTATCCTGTATGAACATCCTCACGTACTTCCCGGGCTTGAGGGGTAGAGCGCCGCAGTCGCTAATCGTGGTGTTCTCGGCCCCGATCGTCACCACTCCCCCTTCGGGCATTGCCTGCTGCGCATTGATGATGCAGTTGTTCACCACTTCGCTCAATTGTCCTATGTCAACTTCGCATGCCCAGAGATCGCCGGGAAGAACAAGCTCAGGCTTTACATTCGTCCCGGACAGCACGAACGACGACAAGTCGCGCAGCAATTCGGAAATCGATGCAAGCTTTCGTACGGGCGAGCCGCCCTTGGAAAAAGTGAGCAATTGCTGGGTGAGAGACTTTGCCTGCCCGAACACCGTCATTGCCTTATCAAGGCAATCCTTGATTCTGTCGTCGTGTTTCCCGAACTCCCTTGCAAGCCCCACGTACCCGAATATGCCGGCGAGCAAATTGTTGAAATCGTGTGCGATGCCGCCCGCCAGAAGACCGAGTGATTCGAGATGCTCGGCCTTGCGGATTCCCGCCTCCATTCTTTCCTTTTCGGTGACATCTTCGGTGTGCACCATCACCAGGTCCGGTTCGACGAACACGTAGGTGAGCATGAGGACTTTTTCGTCCTTGGAAACAGGGAACTTGAACAGCGTTTGTTTCCTGATGATGCTACGCTCCTCCAGGCACCGCACCATGTCCTCCAGCACGAACGGCTGATCGGAGAATTCCGCAGTCAGTTTTTTCCCCAAGACGTGGGATACACCCCCGCGGGTGAATTCCCGGGCGGCATCGTTGTAGTCGATAAAGACGAAATCGTTCCCCGTATGCTGCCAGGTGTAGGTGGGAATCGGGAAACTTTTGTACTGCGTTTGGGCCTTCTTGTCGCTTTGTCGTAACGCTTGCTCGGTGTGCCTTCGCTCGGTAATGTCCGTAAAAATGGCAACCATCTGGAACACGTCGCCGGGCCGGAGATACACGGGAAAAATGGTTGCATCGATATACAAGTCCTCGCCGGCGCCCGGCAAGGATTGCGAGTTTATCGTTCCAAACGGTATTCTGATCTCCGGCAGCCGCGCCACGACGCCGCCAAAGGCCTTTTGCACTTCGTCCAGGATGCCGAGTTCCGGCACGATCGGGTCCTTGAGTACGTTGACTTTTCCGACAATCGCATCAGGCGCGGGAATCCTGAGCAGCTCGAGAAAGGCCGCGTTGACCATCACCACGGTCCCGTCCGTCGCCATCACCAAAACAGGGCTGGGCATTTGCTGCACGATCTGCCGGAACCGTTCCTCGCTTTCCTTAAGGGCGCTTTCCACAAGTTTCTGTTCGGTGATATCGCGAATATTGACAAAGACCGATTCGACCGCTCCGTCGGGCCGATGCATCGGCATGAGCGAGGTTTCCACCCAAAGCTGCTTGGGAGGCAGGAGAAACGGCGGTGAGTCCACCGTGGGTTTTCCCTTGACAAAAACCTGTTTCACGCGTTTGGCGAGATGGTGGGCAACGTCGCGCGGAAGCAAATCGGCAAAGGCCTTCCCCACCGCATCCTCCGGCTGAAGGCCCACGAGCGAGGCGGCGGCATTATTTGCAAACACGATTTTACCGGCTTCGTCAAGGATAAGTACCATATCGGACGACATGTCGAGCATGAGGCGGTTGCGCCTTTGCACGTGCGCAAGCTGCGACCGGAGCAGGCCATTTGACTCCTGCAACCGCTTCACAAGCATGCCATTGTCTGGCTGGGCGTTGTTCACCACATGCTCCTGCGCGTCCGACTGGATTCCATTGACAAAAAAAGACCGGCGGCCAAGAACGCAAAGAAACTGCTACCCCGGCATCAAGCGGCTGTTGAAGGCAAAGGCATGAAAATCAGTTGGGAAAATGGGGTAAAATCAAAATAGATTGTGGCCAATCCGCAAGCGAGTGTAAACATCCGGCCCCACTTACCGTGGATGGCTGGACAGGCCATCGTCCATGCCCTTCGTACCCGATTCGAAACCACTCGACCGTATGGTCCCAAGGAAGTCAAAAATCGCCAAAGATCAGTGTGGATCAAATGAACTTCACTTGAATGACCAGCGACTATGATCCTAGACACCTTATACCTGCGCCTGGGGATCGCGTCAAGAAATAAATCGTAGTTTTATGTTGATTCTATCTGGCTAATAAGGGTATAATTAAGTCTGGGTGAAGCAAAATAGCGTCACAAATTTTAATCGCTTAACCTTTATAGAGTAAATTGTATATGCTAAGAACAAATCATTCGTTCTTGGAGGACTGATCATGAAAAACAAGACCCGAATCCAGAACCAGTACCTTGTCGTTGCCGTGCTCTCATTGCTCTGCTTTGCCGCACCAAGCACAGCTGTGCACTACCCGGACACAATCTGGGTCAAGGTCATCTACTACGACTTTAAGGCAAACGGCACAAACCCCAACTTCGAGGCTTGCAGCCCCGGTGTGAGACGCGGGGAAATTCAGAGTTATCTTGATGCCTGGAGAAAACCGGTATTCAAGGCCAACCTTGCCTGTAACGACAGGGTGGGCGAATGGTTCAGGGTGAGCGGCCGGAACGGTCCGGATACGCCTGCCACGCAATTCGTCTTTAATCCGGCCAGCAAGCAATGGTCGTGGACCGGCCTCGTGCCCTATGTAGTTGGCGGCGTGGCCCTTCCCAACGAATGGGTGGGGCCGGATTACAACCCCAATTATGCCATGGCCGACATTGTCATGTACGATTCCCTCCCCATGATACTCATCGACTCGGTACGGGGCATGTACCAATACAACAACCAGTCGTTCTTCCCGCTCGACAATAAAGGATACGGCAATGAGGGTAAGAAAGACTGCAACGGAAACCTGCAAAATTTCTCCTTCACCATGGAAATCCACTCCTTTTTCACCTACAGCGGCGGCGAGGTGTTCAGGTTCACCGGCGACGACGACGTATTCGCTTTTATCAATGGCCAGCTCGCAATGGACATCGGCGGCGTGCATTCGGCATCCAGCGACTCCATAATCCTCGACAATGTCGCGGCGCAGCTCAACCTGGTGAAGGGAAAGACATATCCGTTCGACTTCTTCTATACCGAACGGCATACTTGCGCCGCCGACATCAAGATAACCACCGACCTGTTTAAGCCGCACCCGGCGGAGATAATCGTGCGGCCCGACACGCTGCAAGTGAACCCGCGCGACACCACGATTAACCTGAAAGACACCACGCTTGTCGCGGGCCAGTGCGTGCAATTCCGGCTGCATGTCGTGGACGACACGCTCGGGCTTCGGCCCGAATACGATTCGCTCGTGCAGTGGGAAATACTCGATACCATGGGTAACGTGATCACCTTCGACACCGTGGCCGACCAGAACCGCATCTGCGTCACCAAGGCGTACGGCTGCATCAAGATCCGCCTCACGTTCCGCGACCCGGAAGACGCAACCAACGTGATTCGGGACTCAATCCAGCTGTGCGTGCACCAGGGGCAGGCGAATCATTTGCGTATTGAGAACAGCCCGGATGTGAACCTGAGCCCCCGCAACGATAACCCGCTCAGGAACCTTACGATCCCCGCCACGGCAGTCAAGGATACGGTTTTTGCCATCCTCCGTGACGCGTATGGCAACTTTGTGTCCCCGTCGCAGCACACCCAATGGTCGGTGATATCGGGCGCGTCGATCGTGTCGGTGGCAGGCGGCAATGCCTCCCTCGGCGCCGGCATCATCGGCAAACTCGGGCCGAGCGGCGAAGCCTGGGTTGTCGCGCGAAGCACCGACTTTGCCGGAGCGCTTTTTAGCGACACACTGCACGTGATTGTGTCCGACATAGCATATGATTCTTTACGGATAGTAACCGGCCAGGGCGGACAACAGGCCAGGATAACCGGCCTGGTGATCGACATCGGACAGGATTCCATGCTTATCGTGGAAGGCCACCGCATCGACGGGCTGGGAGATCACGGATGGACAACCGTGGCAGGCTCCTGGACAATGTCAACAGGAATGCGCACCCTTCTCGCCCCGCCCGCTTCGGACAGCATATGGAACTTCGCGCCTTCGGACACGGGCCGCGGCACCATCAGCGCCGGCTGGGCCGGGCTCTCCTATTCCATAACGGTTCTGGTAAAGCCCGGAACTCCGGCAAGCATCGGCGTGTATCCCAGCGCCGGACAACCGGGCGGGCAATTCGGGAATCCTCCTTATCTCTCCACCGTCACCTACCGCTATGCCGCCGGCTCCGCGATCCCGCTGAACGCGAAATTGTTTGATGCCATCGACGTCTGGCTCAGCAGCTACGAAACCGACACGGCGTTGTCCAATCAGATAACCTGGACTGTGCGGGATTCGGCGACAGGAACCTTTACTTCTGCAATGGGTACCGTGAGCAGCCTTGTTGGTCACGCCGCGGTGTTCACTCCGCTGGCGGCGTTCAGGACATACCTGGCAACCGCAACATTCGCGCAAGGCGCTATTCGCCTCCAATACACGGTTCGGTTCAATGTAACTGCCGGCACGCCTGCGCACCTCGTTGTGGAGGCAAGCCCGGACAGCTCCTCGAGCCCCAATGCGAACAATCCGGTTGGAAGGCTTCAGCTCCAGTCGACGCAAACGAGCCAGGCGGTGTATGCCGTGATCCGCGACATCTACGGCAATTACGTGGGCCGCGCCGACTCCGCTTCATGGTTGACAAGAGACACACAGGTGGTGATCGTGGCGCACGGTCCGGCGGCGGGCCTTGGCCAGGCCACCATCACGCGCGTGGCATCCGCGGCGAGCCGGACCTGGGTGGTTGCGAGTCTCGGTTCGCTCGCCGATTCGGTTGACGTGAGCGTCACCGACATTACCTACAACGGACTGCGCCTCGTGGTGAACAGCAACGGACTCAAGGACGTTGACACGCTTGTCCTTCGCACCGATCAGGACACAACACTGTTCGCTCTTGGTCAACGATCCGACACCAAAAACTGGACCGAAGTGAGCGTCGCATGGCATACCTCGGGCGTGGTGACCAGTCCCGGCGCCCCGAATCTTGCCAGCGTTTTCCATTTTACTCCTGTGACTCCCGCCGGCGGCACCATTTCCATCAGCACCGCGGGCACGGGGGGTGTTGTCATTCGCGACTCGGCGATCGTGATTTTTGAGCCGGGTCTCGCGCGGAAGCTGGAAATTTATTCAAAACCGGGAACTCCTTTGGCCGCGGACCAGTACCCGGATCCCACGATAAGCGACACCGTTACCGCCGGAACGCCGATGCCGCTGTACGCCAAAATCTTTGACCAGAGCAACGTATGGCTCGGCGGCTACGAACAGAACCCGAGCAGCATTACCTGGCGCATTCAGGAACTTGCGGGCAATCCGCCAACGGGAAATCTTTCCACGACCCAGGGGTATACGTCGTCATTCACGCCCGTACGCGCCTACAACACGGTGTACGTTATCGCGGAGCTGGCGGTCAACGGCAGTATCATTTCCGATATGGTAAGAATTTTCGTGAAACCCGCTGCGGCGACCCACGTGGTGATTGAGGCAAAACCGGACCCGAGCGCGAGTCCCAACGCCGACGATCCGATCGGGCTCATCGTATTCGGATCAGGCGACACGGTGCGATATGCCTATGCGGTGCTGCGCGACGCGTATGGCAACTTCGTCGGCAGCTATGCCGCTGGCATCTGGCAAAGCCTCGACACGACGCTTGTCAAGGCGGCATCAGGCTTCGCCGCAGCCGGCGAGGGCATGGTGGTGAGAAAAGGCAACGCGGGCGACACTCGCATTCTGGTGCATTCGGCCGATTTTACCCTTCGCGACACGGCTGACGTGCGCGTCGACAACATTACCTACGATTCGCTTCGCATTGTTGTTGGCGACTCGGCGGCAATCCGCAGTCTCGTGATGCGAACGGACCAGGATACCACCCTGCTGGTGCAGGGCAAGCGCTCGGATACTCACGCCTGGGAATATGTTGCGGCGGATTGGGACCTTCTTGGCAGCGCTCTTGTCAATCCCGCTGCCCCGAAGTCGGCCACGAACTGGACATTCTCTCCGACCGACACCGGGACAGGCGCGATTGTGGTGACGCTGGCCGCGTCCCCGCCCGATACCGTTCGAGTCTCATTTGTTCATGGACTGGCGTTCAAGCTCGTTTTGTACCCGGGTGACAACCAGCCCAACCGACTGACCCCGCTGCAAAGCCCCGTGACGCCCATAACCGTTGCCGCCGGCGACACATTTTCAATGGCCGCGCGCGTTCTTGACCAAGGCAACACATGGCTCTCCGAATACGCAACAATCACGGCGCCCATTTCCTGGAGGATAGAACAGCTTTCGGGAAATCCTCCCACCGATTCCCTCACCGGCACCGCAGGCTATCAAAGCGCATTTACCTCGAGGCGTGCCTACAACAAGGTTTTCGTGATCGCCGCGTTCGAACTCGGCGCCATGCATTTCTACGATACGGTGCAGATTTCGGTAGTACCGGGGGCGCCCAACCATCTGGTGCTTGAACCCAACCCCAACTGGCAGGGCAGCCCCAACCGCGATAATCCGGTGGACAGCGTTACACTCCTCAGCAACCAGAATACCGTCAAAGTATATGCGATGATACGGGACAAGAACGGTAATTTCGTGAGCTACTGCCTGCACACGGCCTGGTGGGCGCGTGATTCGCTGGTGGCAACGGTGGAGACCGGCGTTTCCGCAATCGGTGAAGGCGTTATCAACCGCGGCGCCGGCCCCGGCACGCAGACGATCGTGACGGCCATTGATCTCGACAACCAGCTTCTCTCGGATACAGTGGCCGTTACGCTCGCCAGCTACTACTACACCCGGCTGCGAATAGTTGCCGGCGACTCCACCGACGTCGACTCATTGTTCCTCACAACCAACAACGATACCACGCTTCGCGTGATGGGTCTGCGGTCCGACACCAAGACCTGGGAATACACCTTTGCGCAATGGAAAGTGTCGGGAACGCTCACGATGTCGCCCACCGCGCCCGATGTCGCAAGCGCCTGGACATTCTATCCAGCGGGCGCAGGCGAAGGCACGATCCGCGTGACGATCGGCAACGATTCGGCAACCGTCCCCGACACGGTGCGGGCAGCGTTTGTCAATGGACCTCCCACCAGCCTCCGGTTCGAGCTGCTCACGCCGCCGGAAAAGCAGATTGCGGGAGACACGCTTGTTGCGGTCGTAAGAATCCAGAATCGAACCGGCCTCATTGCGGGGCAGTACTGCTTTGCCCCGGGTTCCATAAATGGACCCGTCGTTTTCCAAACGCTGCTCGCGGGCGGCGACCGGCCCGCTCCGGTGATTATCGTGGATGGAGCGAGCGATTCGATCAACAAATTTCCCTCCTCGACAATGACAGCTTCCGAGTGCTTCAACAATGGTCTGGACACGGTCAAAATCATTCTGTTCAACGCACCGTACGATAAAGACAGTGTGCAGGAATTGTTTGTTTCCGCGGCAGGCTTCACGTCGGCCACCCAGACCTTTACACTGCTTCCCGCTGCGCTGCATTCGATTGCGCTCCAGGACAATCAGGGACGCGACGTCGGCGACACGATCTCGCTTCGCTATCCGGGCGACTCCAGGGTTATCGTGAGTGTCGGCTTCGACGTGTACGGAAACAAGATCGGTCCGGAGAACGGCACGTGGAGCACCACGGGATCGCTGCACCAGATAACGGCGAACACCAATGTCTCCCGCATCTATTACGAATCTGCAAATGTCAAGTCGGGCGAGCAAGGTATGATTATCGCCGTTGCCTCGGACACAACCGGCGGCGCGCATCGGGACGGCGTTTACGTGCAAATCCAGGGCCCCGCTGCGCGGCTCGTTTCCGCCGCGACCCGCGATGTGTCGGGCAACGGGTACCTCGACGAAATCGTGCTCCTGTTCAGCAAGAAAGTAACCATTCCGTCTACGGCAGCGATAACGGTTTCGTACGGCGGCACCGCGTTCACCATCGACAGCATAAGCAGGACGCCGGCCGATTCCGATTCGGTGTTCACCGTGTATCTTGCCGAGCAGAGAACCGCCGACCCGCAGAGCGCGTGGCGGCCCTCGGTGGTTGTGAGCGGCATCCCGGGCATGGAAGCCTCCGACAGCCTCACCTGCACCGATGGCGCAGGTCCAGTGGTGTGGAGCGTTATCAAGACCATCGCGACCATCGGCGACAGGACGCAGGATCTGGTAACCGTGGAGTTCTCCGAGCCCTTGCAGTCGGCAAACGGCAATGCACTGTCGGCGTCTCTTACGCCGTCGCAGATATTTGACGTATGGACCGTGGCCGGCAACGGCGACACGGTTCTCGCCGGCAATGCGCTGACGGGTATTCCATCACTCTTCAGAATAGTTGACGGCAGGACAATCCAATTCTACATGAGCAACGGTACCGACCTTACCGACAAGAACCTTCTGAGCCTGCGCGCCGATTCGCCGGCCGTTGCCGACGCTTCACAATGGGCAAATGTTCCGGTGAAGGGCAACCAGCGCGTTGCCGTCAAGATCAAGACGGCGTTTCCCGAGTTTCTCCAGGTTGCGCCCAACCCTGCGGTTCCCACTCTGCGCGAAGAGGCCGCGGGCGTGCTGCATTGCAGCAACAATCCGCTGGCGCGCACCTGGGTGCGTCAGGACCAGCGGGGCGTGCTTATCACATTCAAGATCATGCCGCTTGCCAACCCGAGCGAGCCCATCAAAGCGCAGCTTACCATATACGACAATATCGGAAATATGGTAAACTGGGACGCGAATTCCGACATACTTCCGCCGGAATGGCGCACGGGCCCGACAACCGCGCACGACCTTGACATTTACTGGAATGGGACGAATAGATCCGGCATGATAGTGGCGGCCGGCGTTTATCGTGTATTTTTATTCCTTGAGTCCCCAAGCCAGAAAAAACGGCTCGTGGGCACCATAGGAATAACGCGATAGCAATTGCCGGAAGGGTTGATGCTCAACGTCATATTCTTCAATGCCAAGACCTTTCTTAACAAAGAGGTGCAAAGCGCTCTCAGGAGAAGAAGCGACATTCATACGCTGAGCGCCGAGGTGCCGGTGTACCCGCCTTCGGACGCCGCGCAGTCGGTGTTCGACCAGCTTGCGCCCTTTCTTCCCGCCGTGGTCGTGTCGCTCAACGACGCAGGCTACGATTCGGCGGGCGTACTCAGTTCGCTGCTGGCGCAATCCGGCTCGTTCCAGATAAACTGGTACTACGACGATCCTCTGTACGAGCATATTTATTACAAACGGGCACTGCCCGACCTCAGGAGGCGGATCGACTTCGTGTCGGAGCAGTCCTTTGGGCCTCTGTTGCGGGACAAGGGATTCAACGCGCATTTTCTCCCGCTTGCCGCAGCCCCCGAGTACTTCAATATGAACGGGCCGGCGCCCGCATACAAATACGACATCTCATTTGTGGGAAGCTCCAGCCTCCAATTCATGGACGGCATCACAACGGAACCGGTGCAGAACGAACTTGACAAATTCAAACCATTGCTTGCCCGCCTCAGGGACTCGTACAACCGGAACCCCCGGCAGAGCATACGTGATTGGCTGTACAAACACGACAGCGAGTGGCGCAGCAGGGTTGCGATCGATCCCGATGCATTTGTGTTTGTGATGCAGTGGATGGTGGGCTATTTATACCGCAAGAATTTCGTTGTGGATATCGCCCGCACCTACAAGCAGCGTTTCATCTGCCTGGGCGATATCTATTGGTCAAGGTTCATGGATCCGGCGCTTGTGTCGACCGACGCACTATACTACACGAATCTGTGCTCCTACTACCGGTCGTGCAAGATCAACCTCAACATCAACAGGATACAAACGCTCACCTCGTTTACACAGCGCATTTTCGACTGCAAGGCGAGCGGCGCATTTCTTCTCACCGACAAGCGGGCCCTCAACAGCGAGTATTTCATTACCGAAGGAGAAAACAGGGAATTCGTCGAATACACATCGCTTTCCCACTGTAAGGAACTCATCGACTATTATCTGATCCACGACGACGAGCGGGAAAGAATCGCACTTGCGGGACGGGAAAACGTGCTCAAGAACCACACCTACGACAACCGGATCGAGGAAATCCTGGCCCTGGCAAAGAAGACCTGGGGAATCTAGGCGCTCCCGCCCTGCTTATCCCCCTCTTTTCCTGACCTTGTAGGCATTCTCCACCATGTCCTTCATCAGTTTGAAGTCCTTTGCCGGCATGTACTTTCTTAGCGGCCGTTCCATGCGTTTGAACTCGGCATAGGCTGCCTCCACCCTATTGTCACGGATGAGCCCGTTGATCCTGTCGATAGCCTCCTGCTCTTTCGATTCGCTCACCGCCGTTTGCTGCGCAGACGGGGAAGCCCCCACTTGCTGGGAAGCCGGGCTTGACGCCATTTCCACGGCAAGCTGCATTATGGCTTGTTCGAGCGTGTTGAACACCTGCACGTCGACATTCTCGCCGATAAACTTGCGCTCAATTTTGAATTTGTCAAGTGCCGCGGCCGTCTGCTTGCGGTCGAGCATGTCGTACAATTCCATCACCTGGTTCTGCGCTTTCTTCCGGCTCTCCCGTATGCCCGCCAAATAGTCCTGCGCGGATTTTGAAATTTCCGGTTCCTGTTGCTTTGCAACGGGCGCGCCCGGTTGCACGGCTGCCTGTGCCCGGGAAGGCGGAGCGCCGGCGGTCTTATCCTGAACAAGCGGCGCCCTTGGCGCGGAGATGCTGTCCTGGCGCGCCTTCGCCTGCTGCGCCTCAAGTTGACGCTTGCGTTCTGCATCGAGTCTTGCCTGCTGGTCCCGCTGCCTCCCGGCAGCTTCAACGCTGTCCCGCCGCTCTTTTTCCTGTGCCGATGCATCCTGTTTTGCGCGTTCTTCCTCGGCGCGTGCCAACCGTTCTATTTCCTTTCGTTGGGTCTCTTGTTGACGCCTGACATCTTCGCCGGCTTTTGCCTGCTGGTCCTGATGCTTCTTGACCGCATCGAGACTGTCTGTTCGGGCCTTTTCCTGCTGACGCCGCACATCTTCGCCGGCTCTCGCTTGCTGGTCCTGATGCTTCTTGAGCGCATCGAGACTGTCTGTTCGAGCCTTTTCCTGCCGCGCAAGAACCTGTTTTTGAAGCTCATCTTCGGCACGGGCGGTGCGTTCCTTTTCGCTGAGCTTCCCCTCTTCCTGACGCCTGCGATCTTCGTCGACCTTTACCCGTTGGTCTTGCTCTTTCTTGGGCGCGTCGAGGCTGTCCTTGTGCGCCTTTTCCTGTTGCGCTGTAGCCTGCTTCTGCTGCTCCTTCTCCGCGTGGGAAAGTCGGTCCTTTTCTTTCTGTTGCGCCTCCTGCTGGCGCCGCGCTTCGTTATCGAGCCTGGCCTGCTGGTCTTGCTGTTTCTTGAGTGCGTCAAGACTGTCTTTGTGCACCTTTGCCTCCAGGGCCAATTGCTGTTTCCGCTTGTCTTCTTCAAGTTTTGCCTGTAGCTCCTGCTGTTTTTTCTGGGCTTCCAGGCTGTCTTTATGGGCTTTTTCCTGCCGGGCCAATTCCTGTTTCTGGCGCGCTTCCTCTACCTTTTGCTTCTTGCCTTCCTCCACCTTCAGTTTCGCGAGTCGATCTTCTTCCTTCTTCTTGTCTTTCAGTTCTTTATCCATTCGCGCGCGGTCTGCGCGTTCCTTTTCTTCCATTTCTTTTCTTGCCTTGGCGTCTGCGATACTCTTTATGCTGTCCGCGCGAGACTGGAGTATGCGTTTCGCCGTCCGAACGATATACGGATCGGTGGAAGGGTCGGGTTCCTGTCCGCTTTCGAGGGCCTTGACCGCGCGCGCAAGGTCTTCATGTTCCTTTGCTTGCTGTATCGCCGGAGCTTCTTCAAGAATCTTCTTCTCCACGGCCTCGATCTTGGGTTCGGATGCGCCAAAGCCACGAAGATCGTTCTTGGTATATTGCAGGGCCGCATCCACTCCCTGAGCCCGGAGAATATCCATGCTGCTCTTGACAAGAGAATCTTCCTTGGTGTTCATGGCAGCCTTCACTTTGTCTATCTTCGACCGCAACGCGATTCCCTCATCCTGCGCCACGTTGTTCTTAACCTGTTTGTACTCGTATTCAAGGAGATCAATCACGCTCCGGGCGTTCTGGATCTTGTTTTGAGCGATGTTGACGTCCGCCTCAGCGAGATCCTTCTCGATTTTCGCCTTCTGTTTGTTCGCGTCGGCCTTGAAGAAATCCCTGGATTCGGCAGCCTCGCAGGCATTGCGCGTACCGGCGAAGAAACAAATGCCCAGAAACGCCGTCAGCAGAATCGCAGTGCTCATCGTGCCGAAAGAGCCGCGGTTATCCATGTGTACCACCTTCCAGTTTTGCCTTTCCGTCAATCCAACAGCTTGCGGATTGCAGGCTGCTCACTGGAGCCTACATCCGGTTGTAATCGCGGTCCCCGAAG
>PLWQ01000024.1 GCA_003165595.1 Fibrobacterota bacterium
AATAAACTATGTCAAGCCATAGTACGAAATATTAACGTGGACAATGTACTAGGTAGGGATCGGGCGGCGTGCTCACATCAACAGTCCGCGAATAGTTCGCGAGCCTTGCTAGCATCCTCTTTCGTTATGCCCAACTGAACGTCAATGACGCTAAACAATTCCTGCTGCGGTATCCTTTTTCTCTGGCCAGGATTATCCTTGAAAAAAGACTCGTGCTTCTTCCATTCAGGATATTTGTGGGTATAATCGCGAAGCTCAAAAGGCCCCATGCTTCCAAACCTGGAAACCACGAAATCCAAGGCTTGCTTGTCTGAATCCGAAAGCATTTCAAATTCGCATTTTCGATTCTTGCTTCTGTACGAATTCTCGAATTCGTCCAGATGATTTTTTGCATAAACAAGAATGTCGCCAGACAATTTGTTCGGCCTGTTTTCGTCAATGGATAAGACGTCTTTGGCCGCAGAACCTACCGGCCCCATTCTCATCGCCCAATATTCATCCCCCGTAACGGTGCGGCCATAGTGAACCAAATGCTGTTTGTCGGCGAGGTATAGGAGTTTGATAATCTGTATCTTGTTGAGCACTGGGTGCGACTTCAACAAATACAGAATCGCCTGGATGACGGTGAGCGCTGTCTTTTGCATACTTTGATCCCGATAGGACATCGGTGGTAGTCCTTTTAAATATATCCTTTCGTCGACCTCTTTGCAACCCCAATTACTACTGCCTACTTACTCCCTCTTTGTTGTCTGTTTCCAAGTCATTGCAGAATACACATCAAAATACGGGCCAAGAACAATGGAAATTTAGTCCCGCTGCCTTTGTTACAGATTATCGGCCCACCGATTGGCGAGGTTCAACGAATTTATGGCCATTCGGCAAGCCTAGGCTCCTTTGGCTGGCCGCTCCCCCCCCTCGAACCATTGCAGAAACAACAAACAGCACCCCACGTGCGCCGGATGCGCGAGCTGGCTTTCCGGTTCCTGCTTTTCATGCGTGCAACCGATCAAGCTGCCTTTCTTGTCGCCAGGTATCACCGTCACAACACGCCCTTAGGAACCTGCTTGTTGTCTGGTCATTTCCATGACACGCGGAAACGGCCCTAGAATCGCGCCGGGCTCCGGCACGGCCTAGTTCTCTGGTTAGTCAAATCTACCCATCGTAGTGCCACGCCGCGCGCGTGTGGACGCGGAATGTCCATTCTTGAATGTCCGTTGCGGTCGATCCCACGCTTCAAGTTTCGTTTTTGGTAACGTTGCCGTTGCCATATATTGCCAGACCATACCCTTTAATACCCTGTTTTAAGGTTGTTGAACTGCGAAAATTGAAGGATTTAAGCGGTTTTGACAGATAAGAATAGGATTTTCATTCCTGCAACATGGGTTCGATTCCCATAGGGACTACCACCAAGTATACCAAAAGGCCTGCGCTCTGTGCAGGTCTTTTTTTCGTTCCCGTTCGGCGACATTGACTATTCCCGCAAACGCCGCCTTCTCCGCTCCTCGTAGCCCACACCGCGAACGTTTGACAAACGGTTTCCCGAACGCCTCCGGCGCCCAAGAGATTCTCCAAAAGCCTTCGGCCGCCGGCAGAGGCCGGCGGCCGAAGGTTCAACATAATGATGCTTCGCGAGCGTGCTACCTCTTGAGGATGGGCACCATATGCGACGTTTTGTATCCCGGCGCATCCATAGTGCAGATGTACGAAGCGGCGCCCAGCGAAAAGTCCCTGCCATCGCCAAGACGGCAATCCACGCTGTGGTATCCCGCGGCTACCAAGCCGTCCACGGCCGTCGCTATGTGACGCCCGAGAACATCGTACACCTCAATGCGGACATGCGGCGTCTGCAGCGCCGGCGGTACGGCGAATTTCACGGTCAGCACCGCGGTTGCGGGATTGTACCTGGCGTTTTCCAGCGCGTAGACCGTGGGAATCCGGGACTTGAGGCTGTTCAAAACGGCAGTGGCCTGCGTCTTGAAGAAATTGACGGATGACCACGCGCCCGTGCCGCCGATGTTCGTCGCGCTTACCCGCCAGTAATACGTGGCATTGCCGGACAACCCTGTCACCGTCTGCGACGTTCCCACTATTCCGGCCTGATTGTACAGCAGCTTGGCAAAAGCGGAATCGGTTGCCACCTGGAGGGTATACGACGTGGCGGTCGCCACCGAATCCCAGGATAGAATGAGCGTAATCGCGCTGTGTCCCGAGTCGCCGGCGGTTGCGCCGAGCTTTGGCGCTAGCGGGGCCGCGATTATGGTGACGAACCGGTACTTCGACGACCACACGCTGGTGCCGCCCGCGTCCGTGGCGTTGACCCGCCAGAAGTAACTCGTGTTGTTGACGAGACCGGTGACTATCTGGGAGGTCTTGCTCAGAGTGAACATCTGGGGATTCATGAACGTCGAATCGGCCGAGACCTGCACCGAATAGGCGCTTGCCTGGGCCACGGCGTTCCACGACAGCGTGTCGGTGACCGCCATGTTGCTGGCATTGTTGACAGGAGCGATCGGCACCGGCGCCGCGCTTATGGTGGTGAACCGGCTGGTGACGGACCAGGCGCCGGTGCCGTTGGTGCTGTTGGTGGCATTAACGCGCCAGAAATACACGGTGGCACTGGCCAGATTGGAAACCACCTGGGAGATTGCGGCAATGTTGCTCTGGTTGTAGATCATGTTTCCGGCAAAGGTTGAATCCCCCGAAACCTGCAACGAATACGACGTGCTTCCCGGGACGGAATCCCAGGCAAAGGTTACCGTTTGCGAAACACTGGTGACCGGCGCGATCGGCGTGGGCGCGGAATTGGTGGTGGAGAACCGGCTCACGGCCGACCAGGCGCTCATGCCGCCGTTTGCATTGACGCCGTTGACACGCCAGTAATAGGTGACGGCATTTGCCAGCCCGCTCACGGTTTGGGATGATGCGGTTATTCCGCTTTGACTGTACACCACCCCGGTCAGGAACGTGGAATCGACGGAGACCTGCAGGGTGAAGGATGTCATGGTTGCCGCCGCGCTCCACGACAACTTGATGGAGACCGGCTGGTTGCTTGCGCCACTCACGGGAGACACGGCAACGGGCGCGGAAAAGACCGTGGTGAAGCTGCTTCTCGCCGACCAATCGCTGATGCCGCCGGACGCCGACGTCGCCTCCACGCGCCAGAAATACGTCCTGTTGTTCGCCATGCCGTTGACGGCCTGCGATGTCGACGTCAGTCCGCTCTGGTTGAACACAAAGGACGGCGCCGTGGAAAATGACGAATCGGAAGATACCTGCAGGTAATAACCGGCGGCGGCGGGAACTGCGTTCCATGCCACCGCCAGCGCAACGGGCTGGTTGGCCGCGCCGCTCGCGGGAGAAACCAGGGTCGGCGCAGCCATTGTTGTCGTGAAGCGGCTCGCGGTCGACCAAGCGCTCGTGCCGGCGGCGTTGGTGGCGCTTACACGCCAGTAGTACTGCGTATTGTTAATCAACCCCGCAACGGATTGCGTCACGGCGGTTAGCCCGCTTTGCGCGTACACAAGTGAACTTGCGAACAGGGAATCGGTGGACATCTGGAGCGAATACGACGTTGCCGATGTCACGGTCGACCACCCGACTTTCACACTCACCGACTGGTTGATCGCGTTGTTTGCCGGCGTGCTTGGAACCGGTGCGCCGATAAGCGTGGTAAAATACCGTTTGGTCGACCAGGCGCTGGTGCCGCTCGCGTTTGTCGCATTCACGCACCAGTAATACTGCGTGTTGCTGTTCAGATACGAAACCGATTGTGAGGTAGCGGTGAGCCCGGTCTGGTTGAAAATCGTCGTCTTGAACGAAGAATCGGCGGCAACCATCACCCCGTACGACCTGGCCGTGGCGACGGAATCCCATTGCAAAAGCACCGTGAGAGCAAGCCCCGTCGCGCTGTTGCCGGGATTTTCCAGCACCGGCGCGGGAAGGATGGTGGAGAAATGACTTACCAGCGACCATGCGCTGATACCCGCCGAATTGGTCGCATTGACGCGCCAGTAATACACCATGTTGTTTGTCAACCCGCTGATGGCCTGCGACGTTGCGGTGAGCCCGCTCTGATTGATGGTGAACGTGGTGCCGAACGTGGAATCGGTGGAGACCTGGAGCGAATACGAGCTTGCGCTCGACACCGCACTCCACGACACCGTGAGCGAAACGGGCTCGCTCGTCGCGTTGTTTGCCGGCGAAACCAGGTTCGGTATGCCGGATACCGAGACCGCCGTTGTGAAGTCGGCCTTTACGGACCAGGCGCTCGTGCCGCCGGCGTTGGTGGCATTGGCACGCCAGTAGTAAACTGTATTGGCGGCCAGCCCGGTCACGGTCTGCGATGTCGCGAGAAGCCCGCCCTGATAGTAGTTGGAGGTCACGAAGTTCGGGTCGGTTGACACCTGCAACGAGTACGACGTCGCGCCGACAACGGAATTCCACGAGAAGGAAATGCCGGACGGCTGATTCGTTGCGCCATTGGCAGGAAATGTGAGGGTCGGTGTCGAGGGCGTCAACTGGATCGTCGCAAAGCGATACGTTGCCGACCAGTCGCTGGTGCCCCCTGCGTTGGTGGCGCTCACATGCCAGTAATAGTTTGTGTTATTTGACAATCCGGTGACGGTTTGCGCGGCGTAGACCAGTCCGCTTTGATAATAGATGGAAGGACTCGCGAAGGTCGAGTCGGAAGACACCTGCAGAGTGTACGACGTGGCGCCGGTCACGGCATTCCACGACATTACCACCGTTACGGCCTGGGAGCTGGCGCCGTTTGTGGGAGAAATGAGAACCGGCAACGCGGGAGAGGCTATGGCCGTTGTAAAATTGGATTTTGTCGCCCAGGTGCTGGTGCCGCCCGGGTTCGTGGCGTTAACGCGCCAGTAGTACGTCGTGCTGCTGGCAAGTCCGGTCACGGTCTGCGACGTCGCCGTGAGCCCGCACTGGTTGTAACTCGATGTGGCGAACGCGGGATCGGTAGAGACCTGCAGAGCGTACGACGTAGCCGACGCAACCGCGCTCCACGACAATACCAGCGTCGTCATCTGGCTCACCGCGCCGGTGGCAGGCGCGATGAGCGTGGGTGCGATGAGCGTGGTTGTAAAGGAGTTATACGACGACCACACGCTCGTGCCGCCGGTATTGGTTGCACACACGCGCCAGTAATAGGCGGTGTTGTTGGCCAGCCCGCTTACGGTTTGTGAAGTTGTGGTGAGGCCGTTCTGGTTAAAAGCGAGCGAGCTCGAAAAAGTCGAATCGGTTGATACCTGCAGCGTATAGGAGGCCCCGGTGGTCACCGCGCCCCAGGAGAGCGTCAGGGAAACCGGCTGATTGGTCGCGTTGTTGGTGGGGGACACAAGGGTCGGCCCCGCAAGAACGGTGGTCAGTTTGTATACCGACGACCACACGCTGGTGCCGCCCGTGTTGGCGGCATTCACGCGCCAGTAGTACGCGGTGTTGTTGGCCAGCGTTCCCACAACCTGTGACGTGGTTTGCAGGCCGTTTTGATTGTAGAAAAGACCGGCGGACGTGAAATTTGAATCCGTTGCCACCTGAAGAGTGTAGTTGGTTGCCGTTGCGACGGCATTCCACTGGAACGTGAGCGACAGCGGTTGGGCGGTCGCGCCGGTTGCCGGCGACACCAGAGTCGGCGCAGCAATCACGGTTGTAAAGCAACTGACCGAAGACCACGCGCCGGTGCCCGCCGCATTGATCGCATTGACCCGCCAGAAGTACTTGGTGTTGTTCGACAGGCCGTTCACGACCTGGGATGTCGATGTGAGGCCGGTCTGGCTGAAGATCGTCGCCGTTGCAAACGTGGAATCGGTGGAGATCTGGAGAGAATACGACGTCACCGGAGACACCGCGGTCCATGCGAGCGTTAGGGAAACGGGCTGGTTGGCCGCCTGGTTGAGCGGCAGGACCAGCGTGGGGCTGGACGGAGTCGCGACGATGGTCGCAAAGGAGTTCTTTACCGACCATCCGCCCGTGCCCCCCGCGTTTGTCGAGTTGACGCGCCAATAGTACGTCGTGTTATTTGACAAGCCCGAAACCGCTTGCGACGCCGCGGTCAAACCGCCCTGGCTCAAAAAGAGATTGTTGAAGTTGGAATCGGTGGCCACTTGGAGCGCGTAGGACGTTGCGGCGGTCACCGCGCTCCACGAGAGCGTTAGTGTTGTCTGCTGGTTGATGCTTGCGGTTGCCGGCAGCAGCGATGTCGGCGTGCCCAGAATTGTTGAGAATCGATCGACCGCCGACCATGCTCCGGTCCCCGCCATGTTTGTTGCGTTGACCCGCCAATAATAGGTGGTGCTGTTGGTGAGCCCGGTCACCGACTGCGAAGTTGCAGTCAGGTTGTTCTGGCTGTACACCACCGAATTTGCAAAAGTGGAATCGGTCGAGACCTGCAGTGAATACGAACTTGCCGACGTTGCCGAATTCCACGAGAGGGAAAACGAGACCGGCTGTCCCACGGCAGCATTCGCGGGCAACCCCAGAATCGGCTGGGACGGAACGGCGACAATGGTCGTGAATCTGCACACCGCCGACCACGCGCTGGTTCCGCCCGCGTTGGTGGCGCTCACATGCCAGTAGTACAGCGTATTGTTCGACAATCCCGTCACGGTCTGCGCGGTGGCGGCGAGGTTGGTCTGGCTAAAAATGACCGAGGTGGCGAACGTTGAGTCCGTGCCAACCTGCAATGCGTAGGAGGTTGCCGACGCAACAGCGTTCCACGAGAGGGAAAGCGACGTCGGCTGGTTGGTCGACTTGTCGGCGGGCAGCGCGGCTGTGGGCGCCAGAAGCGTCGTGGCAAACCTGTTGGGCGCACACCAGGCGCTCGTTCCGCCGACGTTGCTCGCATCGACCCGCCAGTAATAGGTAGTATTATTTGTCAGCCCCTTTACCGTTTGCGAATTCGTGATGAGCCCGCCCGCGTTATAGGTGGTTGAGGCAAATGTCGAATCTGTGGAAATCTGGAACGCGTATACCGTTGCGCTGGCGAGGCTGTTCCAGGAAAACGTCAGCGAATCCGGTTGGTTCGTGGCAAAATTGGCCGGGACAAAAGAAGAAGGCGCAAGCGGCGGCATTACGCTTTTCCACACGCCGCTGCCGGTACCCGCGAACAGGGTGGTCCCGATCACGGCCAACGGGAGGGTTGTGGTGATGGAAGTGAGGCCGGTATTGACGGCCGCCCAGCCGGATCCCGGATTATGGAACACTCCGCCGGCCGTGCCGGCGAAAACATCGTACCCGTTGGCCGCGAGGGAAAGAATTGTGGTGTTGTTTGACAGTCCGGAGTTGAAGGCGTTCCACGTGGCGCCGTTGTCGACGGAATAGTAGACGCCGTTGCCGTTTGTTCCCGCGTAGAGGCTGGTGCCGTTGGCGACAACAGTATTGACCGCCGCACTGGTCCCCGGAATGCCGCTGTTTGCCGGGGTCCAGGTCGATCCGCTGTTGGTGGACTTGTAGATTCCGCCGGAAGTGGCAACAAAGATGCTTCCGCCGCCCACCGCAAAAGCGTTTACTGTCAAATTGCCCGGCAGCCCTGAGTTGGACGCCACCCAGCCGGATGTACCGGTTGAATAAAGATATACCCCGTTGCCGCTGGTTCCGGCAAAGAGTTGAGAGCCGCTTGCCAGAAATGCGTTGATCGTGGCATTTGCCGGGAGTCCGGTGCTCACGGCCGACCAGCCGCTGGCGTCGGAAGCGAGAACATAAACGCCGCTGCCGTAGGTCCCGGCAAGAATCCCGTAGTTCGACGAGACAAGCGCCGTAACGCTGGCGTTGGCGGGCATGCCGGTGGTGATCTGCGTCCACGTTGCGCCGTTGTCGGCCGTGTAATAGACATATCCGCCGTTAATGCCTGCCAGGAGCGTGGACCCGCTGGCGGCAAAGCTCAGTACGTTGCCTGCCGCAGGGCAATTGGTCTGCGTCCATTGGCCGGCCGCGATGCCCGGTAGACAAAGGGCAACTATTGCCAGCAATCGGCTCGCATAACTCATCACGTGCTTCCGCTGTTCTTGCCGAGACGACCTACGTTGCAGCATACCTCACCTCTTTGATTGATTTTGTGTCACTGCGCCGGGCCGTACACCACGAATTGTGGAACGGGAAATGCCGGGCCCAACAATATATGAAACAGTGTCCTGCAAGCCACTTCGGACGCACTTGGCAAAAACGATTGCGAAAGCAGGGATTTTGAATAACCGCAAGTGGTGCAATACCGGATCGAATCGTCTTGATATGGGGAAAACGGGTACCGTTGCGATACGCGGTTCGGCAGTTCGTAAATAGATGGTGCAAGGAAGACCACGGAAAATCCTTCTCAGAGCTTTTTGCCCGGGACATCCGTGTCCTTGTATCCGTCCTCGTGTCTTGAGTATCGGACGCGACACCGCGTTGCTTAAGTTTGCTTAGTGCCGGGAAACCGACAATTTGCCATTGTCAATGCATGAGTACGGAACGTGGAAACCGGCGGCCGGGGATTCTTAAGTAACAACGGCGAAGCGCATGTGGTCAAATATCTCGACAAAAGACGGGCAGGCCGTGTTCAAAGGAGAGGGCGTATCTTGTGACAAGGGAAAAGAGGCGAAATGCCTCAGCGGCGTTGTGGGAATGTGACGCTGCAGGCGGGTTCGAAAGCGTTGAAGCGCATGCTGAGGTACTTGCCGCCGGGATGCTCTTGATGGACGAAATCAGAAGACGGGCACACGAAATCTTCTGCGAGCGTGGTTGCATGCCCGGCAAAGAACTCAACGACTGGCTGAGAGCCGAGGTGGAGATCAGGGCCAGGTACAAGACGGGAATGAGAGCGCCGCACATTCCGGCGGGTTGGAGCACGCACGACAGATTTTCGGACAGGCTCTTAACCGACCTTCCCAGCCCTGCGGTACAGCACAAAAGCATGCACATACGGAAACGTGGCCAGCGCCTTCACCAGCGGCAGGAACAGCCGGGCACCCGATGTCGCGATTACGGCTTCGCCATCCGCATCGAACGTCGCCCCTGAAAATTCCGGTTCGTAAACAACCTCCAGACGCCTGCTGCCGGGCAAGTTCAGCATGTGCGAAATTCCCTGATACCACCCGTAGAAAACGCCTGTCTGCGCAGGGTCGGAAAATCCGGCCTTTACGCGAACGCGAATTCGCGCAACCCTGCACATTCGCAGCAGCGAGCGCACGAGCCTTCGCAGCCAGCGCAGGATCTTTCGCCGAAAAGACTCGTTTCCGAGAAATACCCACAGACGCTTGACGATCGTTAACCGCGACCGCGGCCCGGATTTCTTTCCCGGCGCAGGGGGCGACGTTGCACCTGCCGCTTCTTTTTCGGCGGCCGGCGGCTCGCGCTTGTCTATGGGGGGCCGGTCTGCCGGGATCCGCGGGGCTTCGGGCTGTTTGGCAGCGGCAGCCGCGGTCTTCGTTGCTTCATTGGCCGCGGTGTACGGCGCGGCCGGCTGCTCTCCGGCCTCCGGTTGCATGCCGCCGGCATACAGCCGGTACTTGCCGAACGCGACGACCACGAACCGCCCGTTGCGCATGTCCAGGACGGCCTTGAGCGCTCGGGGGTGCAGCCAGGAGCAGCGAAGGATGCCCTTGTTCTCGCCCTCGCCCGTGGTTCCGGAACATGCGAGGGTGATGGGCGCGCACAGCACGACGGCGGCGAACGCGAGAAGGAAAAGAAGAATCGCGAGAAAAATTGACAGAAGCATAGTGGCTCCCGCCGGAGGCTGCATCAGGAACGCAGGCGCTTGCGGATGATCCTACCCTGCCGGTTGCATGGGCGGAACCACCTGAGGCGCACTCTCCTGCGGCGGCGCGATCAGAACGCCTTTTTCTGTAATGACCTGATCCATCACGATGTCGTGGTAGGCAAACGGCAGCCTTTCGTCCGGCCCCAGGATCTGGCAGTCGAAGGCGATGCCGTACAGTGGAACTCGGCCCTTGAGCTCCTTGCAGAACCTGTCGTAGCATCCTCTACCCCTGCCAAGACGGCCGCCGAAGATATCGAAGGCGACGGCCGGGCAAATGATGAACTGAAGGTCGGACTTGAAAAAGTTGTTCCGCTTCGCCATAACCGGCTCATACACGCCCATCCCGTTGATCTGGATGTCTTTTTCCAGGTCGGTTATTTCACCCAGACCCATGGAAGAATCTTCGTTGGTATAAGGCAGAACCACACGTTTGCCCAAGGCAAGCATCTCCACTATTGCGGGTCGCGTTGCGACTTCGGCGCCCGCTTCAACGTAGACCAACACCGATTTCGCCTTTGCAAAGTCTGGTTCCTTCTTCAGGTTCTCCCATATCGCAGCGGATTTTGCCGCATGGTCCCGGGGGGAAAGCTCCTTGCGTTTGGCAATAAACCGCTGGCGCAGATCTTCCTTCTTCCGTATCACTTCCTGATCGTAGGAAGGCATGGGCTCGTTGAGGTTGCCAATTTCGTTGAGTTCCTTGCGCACCTTCTCGGTGTACATGCGGACTTTGCCCATAAAGCGAGCCGCCTGCCTCACGATGTTGGGGATCTCCTTTGACCCGAAAAAGATGAGGATGAGAACGAGGATGACGGCAATTTCCGAAAAATCAAGTCCCATGTTCATGCGGTGCGCCCCCGGGCGAGAAACGATACCAGAATGCTCACGCCGTAGATAAACAGCAACGGTATTGACATAAACAGCATGGAAGCCAGGTCGGGCGGACTGATGACGGCTGCGACGATCGCGATAATGACGATGGCGTGCCGCAGCTTGCTCACCAGAAATTTCGGGGACAAAATTCCCATTCGCGTGAGCACCCACGAGACCACGGGAAGTTCGAAAATAAGGCCGCAGGCCAGGCCCAGCTTTATCATGAAGGAAATATATTCGCTGGCCTTGAAATACGGTTCTATCACGCCGCCGCCGAACGTGGCGAGCACTTTGATCATGAAAGGAAGCATGAAATAGGCAAACGTGATTCCCGTGAAAAATGAGAAGGACGAAGAAATCACGATGGGCAGCACCATCTTCTTTTCTTTGCCGTACAGGCCGGGCGAAACAAACGCCCATATCTGGTAGAATATGAAGGGAATCGATACGATGAGGCCGCCTACCAAGGCTATCTTCATGCTGAGCATGATCGCTTCTGCGGGCGCGGTAAAAATGAGGTGCGGCTTTGGATTGGTATACCGCAGCGGAATCACCAGCAGGACATGAAATATCTTTTTCCAGAAGACGAAACAAGGTATGGAGCAGACGAAAACCGCCACGATGCTCTTGATAAGCCGGCCCCGGAGCTCTTCAAGGTGGTCAAGGAAATTCATGCCCTCGCGGGCATCGTCTCCCTTACCCTTCTTTCTTAGCTTCCGCAGCAGGTTTGGTATCATTCGGCTTTTCCGCCTCGTTGAGTTCTTTGGTGGCTTGGCTTGACGCTTTCTTGAATTCTCTTATTCCCTCTCCCAGGCCTTTTGCAAGCTCGGGTATCTTCTTTGCTCCGAAGAGCAGCACTATCACAAGAATTACTATTGCCCAGTGAAGCGGGCTCATGGTACCCATAATGTACCCCTTTCATTTGATTTGACACGCCAGCGCCGGCGCCAACGCGCAGGCCAGAACCATTTAGATACGCACAAAACCAGTCATAAAATATATTAAGAGCCAACCATGGATACCAATTTACCTTCCTCTCACCGCTCGGCACCCCCTCCTCTGAATGCCGGCACCATAGTCTATGGCATACATCCGGTTGAAGAACTCATCGCAACCAGACTACGTCAGATTGACCGCCTTTATTTTGATGGCGAGCGTTCGAGCGGCCCGTTGTTCGAACTGGTAAAACTGGCCAGAAAAGAACGCCTGCCGTACCAGATGGTGCCAACGCAAAAGCTGGACTTTACCGCAGGAAGCCGGAACCATCAGGGAGCCGTGGCACTGTGCAGCGCCAAGGAATACCTGAGTCCGGAGACGCTGCTCGAACAGCTGTTGAAGAAACCGTCTGCCCCGCTGCTGTTTCTTCCCGCATCGGTGGAAGATCCGCGCAACCTGGGCGCGCTCGTGCGCACCTGCGTGGCGTTCGGCGTTGACGCGATGCTGCTGGAGCGGAAAAATACCGCGCCCGTAGGCGCAACGGTTGCCAAGGCCTCGGCAGGCATGCTGGAAAGAATTTCACTTGTAAAGCCAAAGAACCTTGAGGGGCTTGTCGAAACGCTAGCCGCAAAGGGATTTGCAGTGGTGGGAGCCATACAGGGTGCGGAAAAGAAACCTCCGGATGTCGATTTCACGGTGCCGGCGATACTTATTACAGGCGGCGAAAACCGCGGAATCCCTCCGTACCTTGCCAAGAAGTGCACGCACTTCGCGGGAATTCCTATTGCCGCCGAGACCGAATCGCTTAATGTTTCCGCCGCCGCCGCCATCCTCCTGTACGAATGCGCACGGCAGCGCGGGTTCCCTTTTGCAAATGAGCACGCCGGGTCAAGATCGGTTGTTGACAAAAAATAGCCGTTCACGCTGACCCCTTCGACGTGTCGACGCATGAACGGCTGGCTGGCCTTCCTGTTCCTCTTATATCCTGGTCATCCTGATTATCCTGCCCATCCTGATCCTATTTTCCGCCCAGACCGAAGAACGAATCCATCGTATTCTCTATGTCTTCCCCGCTGATGATGGGTTCTTCCCCGTCCGGATCTTGCGTCGCGGGTTGAGCACTCTTGGCAGCCTGCTGATGTTTCTGCGCAATTTCGGCGCCCTCCACGACAATGGCTTCGGGAGGAGTTGTAGCCGCACCCATAAGCTGGTTCCTGTCCCACTGGAGGGTCTTCTCGATTCGCTCCGCGTGAAGAGCCTGCGTATCCACCGGCGCCACGATTTCTTCCGCGGCAATCTTCTTTGGCGCAGTGTCCATCGCCTTTTCGAGGTCGAACGCTTCTTCCGCATCCAGTCCAGGGGGCCGCATTTCCTCGGGCTGTGCCGTTCTGGGCGCGGCAGAGGGTTTCTTCTCTTTTGCCTGAGGCTTGGAGGCGGGTGCGGCGTGCCAAACCTCTTCCGCAGGCTGCTTGCGCTTCGGCCTTTCCTCGCGTACGTCGTCGGCTACGGTAATGATGCCGGTGCGAAGGTCCAGTGCCGGCGGCTCGGCAATCGGGGGCGCCGGAAACGCGGCCGCGGGAGGAGGAACCGACACGGTCTTCCGCTCCGTAAATGACGGGGCGGCCACAATGGTTTCTTCGCTGCTTTCCGTGGGGGCCGCGGGCATTGCCTCGGACTGGGCAGCAGGCCCGAGCGATTCGATGCGCGCCTTGATCTCCTGAACAATGGCGGCCGACGTGTCGGTTTGCTTCGGTTTTGCGTCGCTCAGGTACTTGTCCACGGCAAGTGCGCCCTGGCCCGCGTCGCCGCCTGCAAAGGCGGCGCGGTACGCCGCGATCCGCGATTCCATGTACTTCACAAAGTAGATATCGAGCTGGTGCATGTTTTCGGTGAGGATCTTCTGCATCTTGTCTATCCTGGGAGACAGCGCGGAGCGGAGCGCATGCGCGTTCATCGCCTTCGACACCGCCGACGAAGTCACCTTGTCGGCTTCCGCCGATTCCTCGGCAATTGCCTTCATCACCAGACTCTTTTCGCGCGCGAGCTGGCGCTGGGCTTTTCCCACCACGACAAGAACCAGCCACACGGCCGAGCTTGCCAGGGCGCCGATGATGAAGCCGATGCAGATAAGAAGTGCCGTGTCGTTCATACGGAGTTCCTTTCCCCCAAGCGCTTGTGAGAGCGTTCCTTGTTACAATTACCTTACAATGATACACCGCGCAGACGGAAAAATCAACCTATTATTGGACTGCGGTTGCAAGGAACCTATGGCGATCATGCGCCTGTCAACCTGCAAGCGCCCGGAGATGCAGCCAGCGTTCCGTCCCCTACACAACGCTCCGCGATGCGCTGTCGTAGACCTGCCGGTATTTTGCCACCGCGCCCGACCACTGAAACGAATCGAGCGACCGGACACCGTTTGCGACAAGCCCTGCATAGGCGCGCTCCTCGGCATACAGCCGGACAGCGGTTTCCAGGGCGCCGTAGGCGGCCTCAACCATGGCTTCGAACAAGGGCGACCTGCTCCGCTCGGCGAGCGGAAACGAGAAGATGCGCTGCCATTCCTTTTCGGAAAGCGCGTCGGGATACTTTTCCCTGTAGAGAATCCCCGTGGCGGACGCGCCGTCGAAAGCCGCTACCCGCTGCAGCAGTGAACCGTAGAACGGCGGCACGTACACCGCCGACGTGGGCGCCACTTGAATCCACAGGCCGCCGGTGGCGCGCGCAACAACGGGCGTGCCTGCGCCAAAACCTTCCGTAGCGGCCCCGAAAGGTTCATACAGCGACGGCATCGCAAGAAAGCTCGCGCCCCTCAGAAGCACTTTGTATTCCTGGTGCGGCACGAAGAACGGCCATATGGTGATATCGCCGTTACAGCGCAGTGCAATGTCTTTGAAGAAATCCAGGTCGGCATTCTGTGCGCCTGAAGCATCGGTGAGCCCGCCCACATTGGGAGAAAAGAACAGCTTTGCGCTTCCGCGCTTGAGCCTCTGGAAAGCGGAAAAAATCACATCGAATCCCTTTTGCAGGAAATCGAGCCGGCCGCTCAGGAAGAACACCGGGACCCGCTCGCCCCTGCCGGGCGGCGCAAGCGTGCCGATCACCCTGCCGTCGCCGCAGGCCGTCACGCGCGACCAGAACGAGTCGTACCGCCGCTGCTTCTCGGAAAGCAGTGGCGCGGCGTCGCCCGATTCGCATTTGGCAATTACCGTGCGGGAAAACGCGGCGTCCCGATCGCCGAATGCGCCGTTTTCGATGCCGATGGGAGGGTTTCGGGAAAACACATCCTGCAGATGCGCGGCGAAACAACCCTGCTGCAGCGGGTCGGCGCGCAATTCGTGCGCAAAAGGAGTGCTCACCGTGGTAAGCGGTCCGTTGAGGAGCGGAATGAAAGCCGACAGGACGGTGGCGGCGGGGATCAGCCGGGAAAAATACCGGCTGGTCACCTGCTTCGGGAGCTGCGCGTCGTACGAGTTGTGCAGGGTGAGAACGGTCTTGGCCGATTCCAGCACGTGGTTGACAATTGACATTTTTGACGACAGTGCGATCGCCGCGGTTTCCCAATCGTTGGCGTGGAACAGGACGTTTCTGGTGATCCCGAGCCTGGCGAGCGCAAACGGGACGGCGATGCAGAACACCAGGCTGTCCTCAAGAAGGTTGGTCGGGTCCGAATAACTGTACGGGTTCTCCTCGGCGACAAACTGCTTTTCGACGGACAGGAAATAGCTTGGAATTTCCGCGGTAGTGTCCCGGAAGCAGGTGAGCCGGCGAAAATCGTTGCCGCACTCGAACGGCACGCTGAGTTCTTCGGAAAACTTCCCTTTGTGCCGCGCGGCCTTTATTGCCGCATGGTTCGTGTGATAGGGTGTCACGAACACCACCTTCTCGTTTGCCTGCCGCAGAAACGCCGGCAGGAAGCGCGTCACCACCGAAAGCCCGCCGAGCGACGCGTATTCGTTTTCGAACGCGAGTAGTACAATGGTGCGGGACCCGGCGTCGAACGACCGCTCGCTCTGGCTCAAAAGGTCGATTTCCCGCGGTGTGAAGAAATCCTCGTAGCCGGAGCGGAACTGCGTCCAACTGTACAGCTTTGTGCGGAAAATGTGGTCGAACTGCTGTGGGATCATCGTACGGTAAGCTTCCGGCCGATAGTTGTGACACGTGAAGGAATGCAACAAAATACATCACCCGCGCCGCGATCACATCATGTTCACCGGGTCCACGTCGATAACCATGCGGATTGCCGGGGGAACCTTGAGCCCGCTTCGCACCGCGGCCACCGCCTCGTGAAGCGGGGCGGCTGAGCGCGCCTTTAACAGAAGCGAGTACCGGTACTCGTTCTTGAGCTTTGCAAATGCCGCAGGAGACGGCCCGAGCGCCGTTACCAAGGCGCCCCACCGGTCGCTCACTACGCGCGCGGCCGCAGACAAAAGCGACGCCACGGCTGCCTCGTGCGTGCCCGAGGCAACGATCCGGACCAACTTGCCAAGCGGCGGGTATCCCAGCTCCTGCCGCTGGGAAATTTCCCGGTTGTAAAACTCCTGATAGTCGTGATTGCCCGCCGCGCGAACCGCGGGCTCGTCAGGGAAATACGTTTGCACCACTACCTCCCCAAGGCTGTCGGCGCGACCGGCCCTGCCCGCCACCTGCGAGAGGAGCTGAAAGGTCTTTTCGGCCGCGCGAAAATCGGGAAAATGCAACCCGATGTCGGCCTGCAGCACGCCCACGAGCGCGACACCCGGAAAATTGAGCCCTTTTGCCACCATCTGCGTGCCCACAAGGATGTCGGCCTCGCGCCGCTCGAATCTCCCGATGATGTCGCCGTGGCCACCTTTTCCTCGCGTGGTGTCCTGGTCCATGCGTATGATGCGGGCCGACGGAAACCGTGACGCGACGTACTCCTCGGCCTTCTGGATGCCGGTGCCCTTGAACTTGATCTGCTCTCCTTTGCAGGCAGGACAGAGGGTGGGCGCGTCTTCCTCGTACCCGCACTGGTGGCACTTGAGCCGCAGCTCCGGTTTGTGATAAATGAGGTTCACCGAGCAGTGCGGGCAGGTATAAGAATGGCCGCAGTCCTTGCAAATGAGGAACGTGGAAAACCCTCGGCGGTTGAGCAGCAGGATGACCTGCCGCCCGCCCGAAAGCGCCCATTCGATGCGCTCGCTCAGGTGCCGCGACAGGAACGTCCAGTTGTTTTCCCGGTGTTCTTCCTTCATGTCAACAATGGTGACTCGCGGAAGAACCGCCTCGCCGTGGCGACGCGTGAGCAACAGCAGCCGGTACTTTCCCGTGCTCGCGTTCCGATAGCTTTCGAGGCTCGGCGTGGCGCTGCCGAGCACAACGGTCGCGTGCTGCAAACGGCCGCGCATTACGGCCACGTCGCGGGCGTTGTACCGGGGGTCAAGGTCGCTCTGCTTGTAGCTATGGTCGTGTTCTTCGTCCACGATGATGAGGCCCAGGTTTACAACCGGCACCAGGATGGCGCTTCGCACGCCGATCACCAGACGCTTGCGGCCGGTAACCAGCTCGGCAAGGCTGTCGCGGCGCTCTCCTTCGCTCATCCTGCTGTGGATCACCGCGATCACGTCGCCGAGGGCGCGCCTGAACCGAGCAATAGTCTGCGGGGTGAGCGAGATTTCGGGCACCAGGATGATAACGCCCTTGCCCGCGTCAAGCGCGCGCCGGGCAGCTTCTATGTAGACATGCGTCTTGCCGCTCCCGGTGATGCCATGCAGGAGAAACGGGGAGCCTGCATCTTCCATGCCCTTGAGCACGGCGTCCAGCGCCGCCTGCTGTTCGTCAAAAAGGGTCACGCGCTCCTCACCCTCCCCGCACGCGGCAAGCTCCCCGGCCTCCCGCAGCACCGTCCGCGTGGTCTTGACAAGAGCGCCTTTATCGCACAATGCGGCGAGCATATGCGCACTCACCCCCAGGCGATTGCACGCTTCGCGGGTGAGGTCGCCGTCGTGCGCCGAAAGCGCGGCAAGCGTTTCGGCCTGTTTTGCGGTGAGGGCCGGGGGGGTGGCCGGCAGGCCGACCCGGAAGACCGCGATCGTCTTCTCACGCGCCTCGACGAAACTCTTGCGGACAAACGGCCTGAACACGCGGCCAAGGTCGCACTGATAGTATGAGGCGATCCATTCGTACAGCTTGATGAGCGAGGCGTCGGCGTCGGACCACCGGTCTTTTCGCACGTCGAGGATCGGTTTGAGGCAGGCTATGGGGGAGGAATCTTTGAGCCGTACCGCCACGCCCCACAGCTTCCGCTTACGAAGTTCAACCTGTACCGGCACACCACAGGCGATCGCAGCGGCGAGCGATGGCGGGATCTCATAGTCGTACACGCCGGAAATGGCCATGGGAAACGCCACACTCGCCACTTTCGGCACGGTTTGTCCCATAAAGAAATCCCTTGCAGCAATTGCCAGCCGTGCGTAATTTATTACAGAGATACAGGCGGCAACCGGCATCGGCGCCGCAGTGTGACCTCGACAAGGATCCATTGTGGTTATCGAAATCGACGCCGCCAAACCCGGCATGGCACTTCTGGAAGACGTGCTGCTGCCCAACGGCGCTATTCTCGTCAACGCATCAACACAGCTCACCAAGCCCCTCATCGACACGCTCCGGAGACGGGGCATCCAGAAAATACAAATTGTTTCCGAGCACGACGCACAACAATCGCTGGGTGAGTCGCCCGTTCAAAGCGCGCAAACCCGGGAACCGGAACCGGAGGTGGCCCGGGCGCCTGTCGTCGAAAAGGAAATTCCCCCGACGCCTCCCGGCCTGCGGCTTGTCGTGCGCGAAGACCTCATGTCGGTAAAGCTGTGCGTGGAACCTACCGACAGCCCCAACCAGATACTCACCCGCGAACACATCGTGAGCGTGCTCCTGGACAACGGCATAGAGTACGGCATGAGCGACGCAGCCATAGACGGCCTCATCGAAAAGTGGAAAAAATTCAAGCGGTATTACGAAGTCGACGAGATCGCGAAGGGAACGCCTCCCATGCCGGGCCGAGAGGGCGCCTACGAATTCCGGGTAAAACACCTTGCCACGGGGTCGGAAATCGAGACCGTCAAGCATTCGCGCTATTTTTCCGAACTTCCCAAGGAATACGCCCTTCAGCGCATCGACGCGGGAACGGTTGTCGCCAGGCGGCAGCAGGACACGCCCCCCGTTCCCGGGCGCAACGTTAAAGGCGGTCTGGTCCCCACCACCGACATGATAAAGGCCGAGATAATCTGTGACGCCAATGTGGTGTTTGCAGACGAGAACCGGCAGATCGCGTCGAAGGTGAGCGGGTTCGCGTATTTCCTCGATGGGAAAATGGCCGGCGCGGTCCCCTTCAATTTCGACGGCGGCGCCGACGTGGCGGTATCCGGCGACCGCATGAATGCGGAGATTGTTGTCCGCGCTCCGGGGCCGGGCGGAAAGGCGCCGGGGAAAGCCGAGATCAATGCCTTGCTTAATGAGAAGAAGATCTTCTTCGGCGTCAAGAATGACGTCCTCGAAAGCGTTATCGCCGGCGCGCTCAAGGGAGTTTTCTCCGAGACTCCCGTGATCGTAGCCCAGGGAATTCCGCCCAAAAACGGCGACAATGGAACCGTGAAGTTCCTTTTCAATACCGAATCGTCGCTCAAGCCGAAAGTCAATCAGGACGGTTCGGTGGACTACAAGAACGTGGAGATCGTCTCCTCCGTGGTAAAGGGTCAGGAACTCGCGGTGCTCGTCGCGCCCACCAAAGGCACAGCCGGGCGCGATGTGTTCGGGCAGGAGATTCCCGCAACCGACGGCTCCCCTGCCAAACTGCCGGCCGGCCCCAACACCCTGGTGAACCCGGACAAGCCGACCGTGCTCATTGCAGGGACCGACGGCAACGCCAAGTTCAACGGCATGAACGTTGAGATCAGTGAAGGATTTGTGGTAAACGGCAATGTCGATTTCTCCACCGGGAATATCAAGTACGCGAAATCGGTGGTGGTGTCGGGCGACGTGAAATCCGGCTTCCGCGTCGAATGCGGCGGCGACCTCCAGGTGTCCGGCACCATCGAAGACGCGGAAATCAATGTCAACGGCAGCGTCCTGTGCAAGCTGGGGTTCGTGGGTCAGGGCAAGGGCATCATCAATGCAAAAGGCGACGTGAACCTCACGTTCATGAAGAACCAGACCGTCAAAAGCAGGCAGAACATCGTGGTGGCCAAGGAGGCGCTCAACTGCAACCTTTTCGCGCGGAAAACCATCACCATCCACGGCAATCCCCTGTCGTTGGCAGGCGGGAGGGTCATGGCCCGCGACTCGGTCACGGCGTTCACCATCGGGAACATGAGCGGCGTCAAGACACTTGTCGAAATAGGAACCGACTTCACGCTTATCGAAGAACTCGAAAAAACGGAGGCGCAGATCGCCGAGCTCGTGGGAAACCGGGGAAAACTGCACTCGACCCTCCAGAAATACGAGCGTGCGCGCGACGCGAAGATAAAACTGGGCCCCAAGGAGGAATTTCTCCTTACAAAGCTGAAGGCCACCTTCGCCAAGTACGACACGCAGATAAAAACCCTCGAAGAACGCAAGAACATCATCAACTCCAAGATGTTCAACCTCAAATCCTCATTTATCAAAATCGAACACTCCGCCAAGCCCGGCACCATGTTCAAGATCGGCGCCCGCCATTTCGTGGTGAAGGACGAGATCATCGGGCCCAAGACGGCAAGGTTGATAAACGAGGAGATTCGGGTTATATAGTCACTCTTAAGAAAGCATTCTGGTGGGGGAAGTGCAGCCCGTCTCAAGTCTTGAGATAAGGCTTGGGCGTTCCCCTCGCTACGCTCGGGTCGGCCCTCCCTCCGGGCTCGGCCCTTGGCCTCGGTGCCGCACCGCCACTATGGCCCTACGGGCCGTGGTCGGGCGGCCCTGCGCTCCAGCGCACCCTGCGGTCCGTCCTAACGCATTCGTGCGAATGACAGTTGCAGATAGTTGCTTTTGAGGTTTGCCAGGAACGTCCTTGAAGAAAAGGCTGCAGTTATTGGCAAATAGTAATCAACGGAAGACCTGAAGGTACACAACAAGACTGTTACCGCCTGCCTAGGAGACGCGGAGAGGGGTTTCTTGCGCCAGGGGCGACGGAAGGTGTGCCGGAGCACAGTGCCGGCCGACCCGGTAGAGACGCAGCGTGCTGCGTTTCTACCGGCATAGGGCGGACCGGCACCGAGGCGAATAGCCGAGCCTGGAGAAGAACCGGTGCCACAAGGCAGGCGCCCAGGCTTAAGGAGGTTACGAGACAACCTCTATTTTCCCGCCAAGACCTCGCGCCTTCCTGTCTTCCACATCATCAATCGTAATTTGTATTGACAACCCTCCTGAGAAAAAACCATCTTCTATACAGTAATTCCAAACCTGTCCGTGGCGCACACCCATCGACTTTGAGGAGGATGGCAATGAAAAAGGTACTAGTTGGACTGGTGTACTTAAACGTTTTTCTTCTGCTCGCGTCCTGTTCCTCCCTTACTTCGGATGAAGCAAAAGGCAACAAGGCCTACAACCAGGCCAAGCATTCCCAGGGGATCAACAAACGGACCCTGGAAAAACGGGCCTACATCTTCTACCAGAAGTGGTTCATCGCCCATCCCGATAAGGCGAAGCTGAGCCAGACCTTCAAGCAGAAATTCATAGAAATGACGCTGTTGCGCGCCAACATGGTTCTGTCCGAAGGAACCTACGATATGGACCCGATCAAGCTGTTCATGAAAGATATCGACACGCTCTTGACAAAAGACATAAGCCCGGACCTCCGACAGCAGTATGCCAACTTCATCCTCATGATGGCCGATTCCAGCATTTCGCGCAACAGGCTCGACGATGCGCTCGACTGGATCACGAAAGCCTCCGGCATCGTTGACAACCCGGCGCCCATGGAAGCCAAGAAGAAATCCATTATCGCGGATTTCACGAAACAGTTCTACGAGATGGCGTCCCAGGCGTATACCGAGGGCAAGGACAGCAAGGACGCGAACGCCCTTCTCAAGGCCGAATACTACGTGCAGCTCGTGATCGTGTACGATTCCCTGTATCCCGGCGCAAAGGACCTGCTCAGCAACTGCCGTAAGGCAAATGTAAACACCTATTCTGGCTACGCGCAGGTGATTGATGGAAAGCTTGACCCGCGCGTCAACAGGTTCGACATTTATCTCGCCGTCGTGAGCGGCACCACCAACATGACATTATCCATGTTCAACTATTCCTACAACCCGCAGCGCCTCAAGCCCGAATGTTTCTACCTTGTGGATGTCAATGGCGAGAAATATAAAGCGCTGCCCTCATCGAAGATCGACCCGGAAATCCTGGACACCCAGCACGAAACAAAAAAACTCAAGCTGGTGTTCCCCAAGCCCAGGGCTGCGCTCAAGAAAGTGGTATACGAAAATGGAGAGCATTATTCGGAGAAGATGTTCTTCTAGTCGTGGGCGCCGAAAAGATTGTATAATAAGGAGCGAAGGTCGATGCCTTCGCTCTTTTTTTTGCGAGGAATCACGCGTGATCAACCGTTTCCCAGCCTTCACCGCCGTCGCTGCAGCTCTTGTATTTGCCTTTTGCAACAACGCGGGTAAATTGGAAGTGCTGCCATACGTGCCGGTGGTGGTCTTCTCAGGTACCATCAACAGCGACCAGATTTCCTGGCCCGGCAACATCGACTATCCCAACAGGTGCTATCTAAGCAACGACACCATGATGATGTATTTTTATTCGCAGGACTATCAGGAGCATCCATGGCAGGGAGACCAGTTGCGGCTGGAAATCTTTCATCCGGACAGCGTGTTCATCATCACCCACAGCGTGATCTTTCATCTCTCCCGGTACGGCACGGGTTCCACAAACCTTACCTACGACGTATCCCCCTCGGACACGGAAAGCGGAAGCTTCGGCATAAGCATGAAAATAGGCAGCTTTGCCATGCAAAACGGTGCTGCGGTGTCGCTCACCAACATCGGGGTTACGCCGCAGTCATCGGGCATGGGCACGCTTCCGGCGGTAATTACGAACGGGACCATAACCGGGAAAGTTGAATAGTTGAGAAGTTGAATAGTTGAAAAGGCGAAGAGAAAGCGCTTTCGTACTAAGCTGATATTCTTGCGAACCGTTCAATCACCATTGTAGAATGTAGCCATGATCTTCCTTCGCGCGCACATCCTTTTCGTGATAGCAGCGGCTTTGTCCGCGTCCGCATTTGACGGTTTCCAAAACGCAACCTGGGGGTCGTCGTCCGAAACCGTCAAGAAAACCAATGCAATCCCGGCCTGGACGGCCCAGCCCGTTGGCGCGGATTTCCCGAAGGAACTGGGCGTTACCGTTTTTGTGGCCCCGCAGAACATTGCCGGAAAAAGCGCATCTGTAAAATATTATTTCTACAACGACAAATTCTTCCAGGCGACGGTCCGGTTCAATTTCGACGAGCTCAAGAACTACGACTTCAATTATAATGTCTACCGCAGCGTCGACGAATACTACAAAGCCATCCGGGACCGCACCACCACCTTCGTCTACGACATCTACGATCTGCTCCAGAAGAAATACGGGAAGAAACAGCCCATCTTCGAACGCCTCGATCCGCGCTTCATGTTCAGCACCCTTGACGATTACCTCAAGAAGGAAATCTGGAACCTGCGGTACTACCCTTACGATTACTACAAGAAAATAGAGACCTCCGCCTACGCGCGGTGGGATCACCCGCAAACCAGGATTATTTTCTCCGTTGCCATCTGCGCCAGGGAGAAACGCTTCGATTACACCCTCTCGCTCACCTCGCTCGATCTCGAAAACGAGATCTCCAAGAAAAAGGACCAGATAAGGATGCAAAATCTTTAGTTGCGGCGCATCGGGAAAGTATATTTAGCCTGTTATTTGAGACTCGGCGGAATGCGGGCAGGCCAACGGTTGGTTGCTCCGCAAGAGGCGCGGATCTCGGTTGACGCCGCAACCCGCAGAAATGCTTGAGTCCGCTCTCGTCTTCCGGCTACCAGGACAATCTATGCCAGAACGAATCTACGTGGGAGCCAAGTCCCAGGTGCGGGACGCGCTTGGCGAAAAAATCCGGGCGAAAATCATCCAGGACCTCGAAATCGGCACCATCAATTCGGTGAGGACCGCCGCAGTCTACATCCTAAACGGATCGGTGTACCCGGCAGACATTGTCGCGCTCGCCGAGGGCCCGCTGTCCGATCCCATTGTCCAGGACTACACCATCAACAAGACGTTCTGCGATTCATTCGACTGGATGGTGGAGGTTGGATTCTTGCCTGGCGTCACCGACAACGCCGGCAGGACTGCAAAGGAAGCGGTCATTATCGCTCTCGGCAGGACATTCCCCGAGTCTTTCTCGGTGCATACAGGCACGCAGTATTTCTTTTTTGGCAATATCTCCCGGAAAAGCATCGAGCGGATCGCCGTGGAAATCCTGGCCAATACGCTGATCCAATCCATAAAGATCTATTCCAGGGACGAATGGCTCAGGGTGCATGCGAAAGATTTCCCGGCGCCGGTGGTGATCGACACGCACACGGCGCCGCTGTTCTCCGAGGTCAACCTGCATGTGTCAGACGACGCTCTCCTTGCCATAAGTAAGAACGGTATGCTTGCGTTGTCGCTTGACGAAATGAAATGTATCAAGGACCATTTTACGAGTCCGGCAACGATTTCCGAGCGCAAGGCAAACGGCATGCCTGCCAACATCACCAATGTCGAGCTCGAAGTGCTGGCGCAGACATGGTCGGAGCATTGCAAACACAAGATTTTCAACGCCGATATCGTCTACCTCGAAAACGGCAAAGAACCGCGGCACATCAAGAGCCTTTTCAAAAGCTACATCCAGAAAACCACGGCGTTGGTCCGCGAGGCAAAAGGCAGCGGTGATTTTTGCCTTTCGGTGTTCAAGGACAATGCGGGCGTGGTGCGGTTCAACGACACAGCGGCCATTGTTTTCAAAGTGGAAACGCACAACAGCCCGTCGGCGCTCGACCCGTACGGCGGCGCGCTCACCGGCATCGTGGGCGTCAACCGCGACCCGTTCGGCACAGGCCTGGGCTGCCGCCTTATCGCCAATACCGACGTGTTCTGCTTCGCCTCGCCGTTTTATGCCGGCAAGGTGCCGCCGCGCATTTTCCATCCCAAGCGCGTGCTCGAAGGCGTGCGCGAAGGCGTTGAACACGGCGGCAACAAGAGCGGAATACCGACGGTCAACGGCACCATCGTGTTCGACGACAGGTTCCTGGGCAAGCCGCTGGTCTACTGCGGAACGCTCGGCCTCATGCCACTCGACGTCGGCGGCCGCAAAGGCTGGGAAAAGAAGGCCCTGCCGGGCGACCATATCATCATGGTCGGGGGCAGGATCGGCAAGGACGGCATCCACGGTGCAACGTTTTCCTCCGAGCCTCTGCACGAGGGATCGCCGGCGACCGCGGTGCAGATCGGCGACCCGATCACGCAGAAACGCATGACCGACTTCCTGCTTGTCGCGCGCGACCGGGGCCTGTATAACTCGATTACCGACAACGGCGCGGGCGGGCTGTCGTCGTCCATTGGCGAAATGGCGTCCGACACCGGCGGCGCAATCGTGCATCTCGAAAAGGCTCCGCTCAAATATCACGGCCTCGAACCGTGGGAAATTTACGTGTCCGAGGCGCAGGAGCGCATGAACGCGGCCGTCCCGGAAAACAAAGTGCCCGCGTTTCTGGCCCTGGCGCAGGAGTGGAACGTTGAGGCGACCGATCTGGGCGAATTCACGGGCACAGGCTTCCTCGACATCAGATACGGCGATACCGTTGTGGCGCGGCTCAACATGGATTTTATGCATAACGGACTTCCGGAAATGAGTTTGGTTGCCAAATGGGAGGACCGCGGCGCCGGGACCAAAGGGACCTATGCCCCGGCCGACGTCAAGGCCGACACGCTCGCCCTTCTGCGGCGGCTCAACATCTGCAGCAAGGAATATGTGGTGCGGCAGTACGATCACGAAGTGCAGGGCGGCAGCGTGGTAAAGCCTCTGTGCGGCGCAAAGAACGACGGCCCCTCGGACGCCGCCGTTATCCGCCCCATCCTCGAATCTTTTCAAGGCATCGCGGTGAGCAACGGCATTGTTCCCCGCTACAGCGACATCGACACCTATGCGATGACCGCCTGCGCCGTCGACGAAGCGGTGCGCAACGCCTGCTGCGTGGGCGCCGATCCCGCCACCATGGCCGGCCTCGACAATTTCTGCTGGTGCGATCCGGTTCAAAGCGCGGGCAACCCCGACGGCGAATACAAGCTCGCCCAGCTCGTGCGCGCGAACATGGCGCTTCTTGACATATGCGTTGCCTACGGCATTCCGCTCATTTCCGGCAAAGACAGCATGAAGAACGACTACCGCATCGGCGATGTCGCCATCGCCATCCCGCCCACCCTGCTGTTTAGCCTGGTAGCCACGGTGCCCGACGTCCGGAAAGCCGTCACCATGGATTTCAAGGAGAACGGGAACGTCATTTACCTGATGGGCACCACATTCCCGGACCTTGGCGCATCGGAATACGCGCTCATGAAGGGCGTCCGCGACGCCTCGGTGCCCACGCTCCGCAACCCGAAACGCACGTTCGACTGTTACACCACGCTGTTCTCGGCGGTGTCGGAGGGACTGGTTCGCGCATGCCACGATTGCTCAGACGGCGGCCTGGCGGTGGCGCTTACCGAAATGTGCTTTGCGGGCGACATGGGCGCGCAGGTGGAGTGCCAGGCCATAGAACACTCGGGATGCGCTTCCGACATCGAGATCCTGTTTTCCGAGTCGCCGGGACGGATTCTGCTTGAAGTGGAGCCGCAGAAGGCCAGGCGGCTGGAAACGTTGTTTTCCCGTTTGCCGCTGCGTCGGATCGGGGCCGTTGTCAAAGGCGACACCATTCAATTCAAAGGACTGCGGCAGGCGCCGGTGGTGACCCTGTCCCGGATCGACGCCAAAGCCGCGTGGAAGAGCACGCTGCAGTTTTGAAAAAGACGGGAATGATTCACCACAGAGACACAGAGCAATACAAGAGAATCGAAGGTTCAATTCTGAATTTGCAAATTACAATCCCTTTCTCTGTGTTCTCTTTGTCTCTGTGGTGAGTCTTCTTCCTGTCTTACAGCAGCATGAGAATCTAAGCACAAGGAGAGTTCCGGCGTGAGCAGAGACATTGCGGCCATCGTTCTGGCGGGAAACGGCACGAATTGCGAAATGGAAACGGCGCACGCCTGCCGGCTCGGCGGGTTCGACACCGTGGACATCATCACCGTATGGGAACTCGTGAGCGGCGACGCGTCGCTCGACCCGTACGATTTCCTTTGCCTGCCGGGCGGCTTTCTCGACGGCGACGACCTCGGATCGGCCAAGGCCCAGGCGAACCGACTTCTTCACACCGTAGTCAAGAAAACGGGCGCACCGCTGTTTCCCCAGTTCACCTCGTTTATCCAGAACGGCAAGCTGATCCTGGGCATATGCAACGGGTTCCAGCTCATGGTAAAGCTCGGGCTGCTGCCCGCGCTTTCCGGCGCGTTCACCCAGCAGGTAACGCTCACCAACAACGATTCCGGACGGTTCGAAGACCGCTGGGTGTGGCTCAAGGCCAACCCGTCATCACCATGCGTGTTCACAAAAGGGATCGGCACCATATACCTTCCGGTGCGCCACGGCGAGGGCAAATTTGTCGCCCGCGACAGCGAGGTACTCGATACGCTCCGCAAACAGAACCAGATCGTATTCTCCTACATAGATCCCGAAACCCAGGCGCCGACCATGAAATACCCGGAAAACCCAAACGGTTCTCAGCTGTCAATTGCCGGCGTCTGCGACGCCACGGGCCGCCTGTTCGGCCTCATGCCGCATCCGGAGGCATATTCCCACGGCACCAACCACCCACGCTGGTCGCGCGAAGATGTGCCCGAGGAGGGAATGGGTCCGCAGTTATTCAGAAACGCACGCGAGTATATTGCGAAAAATTCCTGATCTGGATCGTTTCATGAAGATCGTGAGCTATACCAAGGGCGACCATCTGGTGCTCAGGATACACCCGCACGGCCAGGATTTTCCAGATCTGTCGGAGCTCGAACGGCTCATTGTGGAGTACCTCGACGGGGGCGTTCGCAACATCGCGGTGAATTTCGTCAACAAGTCGTACATTTACAGCGGCGAATTACGCGTGCTGCTCCACTGCTACAAGCTCGTGCTTGCGCGCGGCGGTTCACTGTGCATTATCGAGCCGAACAAGCAACTGTTCGACGTGCTTGTGGTGCTCAACATCGACAAGCTCATCAGGATTTACGAATCGGAAGACTGCCTGCTTCCCGAAGTAGATTCTCCCGCCTGACGTCCGTTACGGCAGCCGCTGGATCTGAGGCGACGCGCCCTTCTTCGCCGGTTCCTGAAACGGCGGGTACACGCCGATGGCCTGTCCCGATTCCAGCGCAATTTCCCGCTCGGTTTTTTCCTCGATCACGGGAATCCCCACGCGCATGCCGGGCATAAGCGTTGAGAGATCGGCGTTCTTGTTGTACTTTGCAAACAGCCACAATGGAATCTGGTCCTGGTCGTTGCACATGCTCCAGAGCGCCTCGCCGCGCTTGATGATTCTCGGACGCACGTCGGTAACCCTGTACCTGGTGTAGAAATCCTCTTCAAGCGCCATGTGATATTCGAGCCGCGCCTTTACAAAACGGGCAAGCCCCTCCGCATCGCCCGGGATGGCAAGCGGGCCGCCGATGCGAATCTCGGAGCGCGGGCCAAGCCGGTTGAGCGCGCGGATGCGGTACGTGGGCACGCCGAGCCAGTCGGCATAGTGACCGATGGTCTCATCGACCGAAACCCTGATCTTGGCAGTGTTCCCCGACGGCGAAAGCGTAGTTTCCAGGTTGTAAACCGACACGTCGAAGGCGGGCGCCGTGGACAGCATTTCTCCCTTCGAGAATGCCGGCAGCGTGTCGGCCTTGGCCATCGCCACATCCTTCAGGGAATCCGAAATGACCTCCTGCGGCGCGGGCGGCTGCGCCTTGGACGCCACCGGCGCCTCAGTCGCGGCGGGTAGTGGCTTGGACCCCCTGGTTGTACCGGCCTTCTTGACGAAAGGGAGCGGCAAGGGCGTCGACTCCGCCGGCGGCGGCACGGGCGCCCCTTGGATCGTACTTTCTGCCGATGCGGCCGTATCGGATTGCGCGACGGCGATTTCGGCGGGCGCCACGGCCGACGGAATTCTGAGCACCTGGCCCGCATAGATCCTGTTGCCGCGGGTGATGTTGTTTTCAAGCGCGAGCCGGTCCACGGCCACGCCCATGCGCGAAGCGATGGTATACAGGTTGTCGCCTTTCTGGACCGTGTAGTACTGCAACCGTTCCGGCGCGTCGCTCTTGAGCGAATCAGGCACCGAAGCCAGCACTTTCTCAGCGTCCGGCTGGCGCAGCCCCGGAGGAATCCTTATTGCAAAGCCGGAGGGAATCTGCTTCTGCTGGTAGAACACCACGGGGCGAAGGGCGGGATTGTAGTCCATGAGGGTTTTCTGCGAAATGTTGAGGTATGAGCATACCACCGAGGGTTTCATGAACGACGGCAGCACGACGGTCTTGAATTCGTACTTCGGCGCGAAATGCAGGTCGGTAAAATACGCATCGGGATGCTTTGCGATGTCGCTTGCGGCAAGAAAGCATGCATAGAAGTTCTTTGACGCAAATTGGAAACTGGGACTGCAGTAGTTTGTGATGACCGCCGAAATGTCGCGCGAACCCACCACCTCCACGGCGTGCTTCATCCCGTTTACCCCGTGATTGTAGGCCGTGATGGCAAGCGGCCACGACTGCAGTTGGTCGTAGTTCTGTTTGAGCAGCTTCGCGGCGGCGGCCGTTGCCGTGACAGGATCGCGCCGCTCGTCGATGAGGTAATTGATTTTAAGGAATAGCTTTCCCGTTCCCCGCATAAACTGCCACAGGCCGGCGGCGCCCACTTTGGAATAGGCCTCGGTGTTAAAAGACGATTCCACGTGCGGCAGGTAGGCAAGATCCCCGGGAATCCCGTGTAGCGCGAAGATTGCGCGTATGGTGTCGGTAAAGGCCGTTGACCGCTGCAGCCCCTCCCTGAACCGCTCCTTCTGTCCTTGCTGGAAGCGAATCCGTTCGGATGCGCCCGCAAGCGCGCCGGCAGGCGCGTGCTGCGTGAGGACCAGCGCGATTTCTTTTTCCTCCTGCGTCCAGGTGGACTCGGGCTGGGCCTTTATGGCGTCAAGCTTCTTGACAAGAGCAACCTTCTCGCCCTCCAGGAACCTCGACTGGGAAAACGTGCCGCGCTGGGGGAGATTAAGTTTCTTGTAGATGACGAGCGGGTATTCTCTGTCGTGCAGCACGCCTTCGGCAAGCGACCATTCGGTATAGGTTTTCTTCCAGAATGCAACATTATCCCTGAGCAGGTCGGGTGTGGAAAAAATCGTTGAATCGCCGGCCTGGGGAAATGCGGCGACAGCAAACAATGCAGCAAGAAGAAGGGAAATAGCAATCTTTCTCTTCATTGAAATCGCTCTGCGCGTCTAAGGTGGGTGGTGAAATCCGCGACCTAAAATACAACAGCGCGTCGCGGAATGTCGCGGGGAATGATTGAGGGGCAGGACTTAAAAGTTCCAGGTTCCAGGTTACAGGGCCGTTGTGTCCAACTTGGAACTTGCAACCTGGAACTCCACTCTTAGTTTACCTGCTTCTTGAACTGAGTTCCCGGCCTGAACTTGATAACGTTGCACGCCTTTGCCGTAAACGAAGCGCCGGTCTGGGGGTTGCGTCCGTGTCTCGCCTTTCTCTTCACAACGCAGAAACTGCCGAACCCGACAAGCCGGACTCCTTTTCTCGCATTTCTGCGAATTGCGTGCAACACTGAATCCACTGCTTTCTCGGCCATCGTTTTCCGGATGCCTGTGTCCCTGGCAACGGCATCCACCAGGTCTCGTTTGTTCATTGTCCCCCCTAGCGTGAAAAACGATTTTCAGCCGAGCGTGAACCATTCCGTCAGTAGCCGGAATAATCTTCCTGCATTCTGGCAAGCTCGGGCTTGGCCTTTGCCCAGAATTCGTATGCCGCAATGTGTGCCTTCTTCGCCATGGGATCCATGCTCTTGAGCGGTTTGGACTGCGCAAACTTTGCAGACCGGATTCCTCCGGTTTTCATGATCGCGGCATATTGGTCGGGACCGATGGCGGACAGCGTCGTTTGCACCCGGGTGAGGCCTCCCGACGGCGCGCCGGCCCCGGGAGTGGGGGCAGTGACCCGTACCGAAGAATTCGTCTGCTCGAGGTAATAGATCCTGCCGGGGAGAAAATTGAGACGCACCGTGGCGACGTTGTCGATGCGGGCCATAATGTAGTGCACTCCCGTGTCGACGGGAAACTGTACGACAGTGTTGTTGGCAGTGACGGCGCCGAAAACGCCATCCACAAATATGGTGCTCAATTTTTCGGCATTATACGCGGTAGTCGCCTTGGGCATGGGCCGCACAACCACCATGAGCGCCGTGGCTGGGTGTGCCTTTGCTTCCGGGATGCTTGTCGAATAGAGAAGAACAACCGGCGAGCATGAGGCAATAAAGAACACCGCTCCCACGGGTAGGGCGCGCCAGAGTATCGATTTCACACTGTCCTCCTGGTTTAGCATTTCGGTTCCGGCACGGTCGGGCGCGTGTCCCGGCCGCGGCTACAGACTTATCTCAAACGAATTCCCCACCGCAAAGCATTTCATGGACGAATTGCTTTTTGCGACCATTCTCCTCGATGTCGCCACCATGGCATCCACCTGGGTGTCGGTTCTCTCACGGTTGAGATGAAACATGCCGAAGCGCTTGACGCCGGCCCGTAGCCCCAGCTGGACGGCATCGGTGAATTGCGAATGACCAAAGGAGCGGTTTGCCGGGTAGTCCCGCCCGGAAAATTCGGCGTCGTGGATGAGCAAATCGGCCCCGCGCGAGAATTCGGCATATTCCTGCGACGTCCGGCCGCCCGAATGGTGAAATGCCAGCTCGTTGTCGGTGAGAAACACGAAGCTCGACCCGGCTTCCTCGAACCTGAACCCGAGCCCGCCGTTGGGATGGGAAAGAAAGATCGGGCGCACGGTGATGCTGCCGATGGAAAAGGGATCGACTCCCAGGTTGTCGAATTGCAGGTCTGCCGCAACCGATTCAAGGCCGACCGGAAAAAACGGCGAGCACATGACGCCCTGGAGAATCTCCCGGTAGGATGGAAAATTAAAGCTGCATCCGTGAATGGTGATGGCGGTGCCTTTCCGGTATACCGGCTGGAAAAACGGGAACCCCATGATGTGGTCGAGGTGGGCATGCGTAAACAGCATGTGAAACCTCTTTACTTTCGAGCGCACCAGCTTGGTCCCCAGGGACCTGATGCCGGTTCCCGCGTCAACCACAATGACATCGCCTTTTTTCGATCTGATCTCGAGGCTGGTGGTGTCGCCGCCATAGCGGTTAAATTGTTTTCCGCTTACCGGCAACGATCCACGGGATCCCCAGCAACGAATGTACATAACCTCTCCGGGTATTGGTTCCCGCTACGCAGGGAGGGAACTGCTTGCAACAAAAGTGCGAATGCGAATAGTAATTATAACAATTTGCGAAAGACAATGCGAGTAAAAAATAATCGCCGCCGCGCGCGCAATCGGCGCGCCGCATTCTCTTCAAGGCGGTTTTACGACTCGGGCGAAGACCCGGCCACGCCTCCAACCACATCTTGAATCACCAGGCCGGCAAGGTAGAAACCGAACGTGCCGGTAACATGGACGGCTGATCCGTTGATCTGCTTCTTGGTACTGCACCATTCATGCGCGGCCGTCGGGCCAGCGCCCGTTTGTTGCGCCGTCTTCGGGCACACGCAGTCGTCGGTGCCGCACGCATTTCCCGCGGGCCGCAACGGAAGATTCTCTTCACTGTAAACGCAGGTCACGTCACCGTCAAACCCCTTTCTCCTCAGCCGCTTGCGGATGTACCTGCCCAGCGGACATCCTTGCGACTTCCAAAGCGAGTCAACCCTTATTTGCAGAGGATCAAGCTTGTTTGAGGCGCCCAGCGCCGAAAAGACTTTTGCCCCTGCTTTACACGCAGCAATGATGAGGTCCACCTTGTTGCTGAGACTGTCGATGGCGTCGACAACGTACGCGTAGCCGCCAAGGTCGAACTCGTGGGCAGTCGTCCTCGAAAAAACGGTCTGGAGCGGAATGATCTCCGCTTTCGGATTGACAAGCCGCATGCGGTCGGCCAGCTCGGTCACTTTGGGTTTGCCGACGCTTGCGGTGGTGGCCTGGACCTGACGATTGACATTGGTGATGCACACTACGTCGGAGTCGACCAGCGCGATGGTACCGACGCCGGAGCGGACAAGCGCTTCCGCGCACCAGCTTCCCACACCGCCGATGCCGAAGACGATCACCCGCGTGGAAGCGAGAGCGCGAATTCCCTCGCCGCCCGCGATGATCTCCAGCCGTTGGAAAATCGGATTGTGCGACACCTGCGGGACCTTCCGAATATATTTTTTGCTTTGCGCGCCGCGACGGACCAACAAATATACACCTTCCACAGCGTTTGCGCGCAGCCCGCAGGTGAATCCCATAGCGAGCGCCAGCCTTGAAGCTCTGCTCCGGGTTAGCGAGCGGCTATTTTAGTACGTTTTCAATCCCCGGGCGTCGACGGCGGGGCACGAAACAACGGCCCCGCGGCCAGGGCTCGTTGTTTGTGAAAACGTCCAAGGCCTATCACGAATTCCCTGTCGGGTCGCGCAAGATCAACCTCCGGGAGCAACTCATGAACCAGCGCCAGCCATTGCACTACGACTCATTGGTCCTGCATGGCGCCGCAGCCTACGACGAGGCCACCGGCGCGCTCAGCATTCCAATTTACCCTGCGTCAACCTATCGCCAGAAGGACGTTTCCAAGCGCCAGGAATTCGACTACGGGCGTTCGGGAAACCCAACGCGCAAGGCGCTGGAAGCCACGCTTGCGATGCTTGAAGGCGGAAACGCCGGCTTCGCGTTCGCCTCTGGCATGGCCTCTGTTCACGCGGCAATTACCGCACTTGTCAAAACTGGCGACCATATCGTCGCAACGCGGGACTGTTACGGCGGCACCTACCGTTTCCTCACCGATTTTCTCCCGAGGTTCGGCGTGGCCTGCACCTTTGCAGACACAACAAATCCCGCCGACACCCGGGCCGCGCTAAGACCCGAAACCCGCGTCCTGTTTCTGGAGAGTCCTTCCAATCCGATGCTCAAGATCACCGATCTTTCGGCGCACGCACAGATCGCGCACGAGCACGGCATCGTCACCATGATCGACAACACGTTCCTGTCGCCGTACTATCTGCGGCCGATCTCCCACGGCATCGACATCAGCATTCACAGCGCCACAAAATTCCTTGGTGGCCACAGCGATCTCATCGCCGGCGCCGTGATCACCCGGACCGAAGAACATGCAAACGCGGTCCGGTTCGTTCAGAACACCTGCGGCGGCGTGCTAAGCCCGGAAAACTCGTGGCTCCTCCTGCGCGGAATAAAGACGCTGGGTGCGCGCATGAGATGTCAGCAGGAAACGGCGGTGAAGGTCGCCGAATGGCTCGCGCGGCAGGCATGGGTCACAAACACCTACTATCCCGGCCTCACAAACCACCCGGGGCGGGACGTTCTTTTGCGTCAAGCTACGGGCACGGGGTGCGTTGTGTCGTTTACCGTTGACACGCCGCAGCGGCTGGGCCGCCTGCTGTCGTCTGTGCGCCTGCTTTCGGTTGCCGTAAGCCTCGGCGGCGTGGAAAGCATTCTCTCGTATCCCGCGCGGATGTCGCATGCCGCAATGCCGGCCGCGGTGAGGGCGGAACTCGGCATTACCGATACGCTGCTGAGGCTTTCCGTAGGGCTGGAGGCGGTAGAGGACATCGTTGACGATCTGGCGCAGGGAGCGGCGCAGTAACAGGCCCCGCTTCCGCAAGAGCGCGCCACGGCCATAGTCCGCGGACATTGAAAAAAAGCGTACAATACCATATACTTGGTTTTAACGGCCGTTGTTTCCTTGCGATCCTTGCTCTTGATGGTCCGAAGGCCTTTCTGTTCTTCCCGGAACAAACCACTACAACGTCAAAGAGGTGAAACATGATCCGTACATCGCTTGTTATGCTTCTGCTGGTCGGGACGACGGTCTTTTCTCAGACATTCGTCGTTGTTTCTCCCAACGGCGGCGGAACGTACAGCGCGGGCCAGAGCGTTCCCATTACCTGGACGCCAAGCAGCGATTTCAGCACCGTTGCCGTCCAGTACTCTCTAGACAATGGCGCATCATGGATTGCCATTACAAGCTGGGCTTCGGCGTCGGCAGGAACCTGCGCGTGGAATGTACCGTTTATCAAGAAGCAGACAACGCAGGCTCTTGTGCGCGCGGTTGCAAACGGCGTCAGCAATCCGCCGAGCGATGTTTCCGACGCGCCGTTCACCATCCTGGCCGCCCCGCCCGACGCCTACGAGCCCGACAACGATACGAGCCATGCATATGCGATAACCCTCGGCGACTCGGTGGTAAGAAATGCCGTGGTCATCGGCGGCGACTCGTCTATGACGGACACGTCAACCAGCGACGTCGACTATTACAAAGTGAGCTTGGCAGCAGGTAAACTCGTGACCGCCTCTTTGTTCCCCTGTTTCAGCAGCGACTCCGGACCAAGCTACGGCGTCCAAACGCCGTATGTTGAGTTGCACAACTCCTGGGGCACGGTTGTGGCGTCGGGCTATGTCTCGTTTGCCTACAACGTTTCCCAGACCGGCACCTACTACCTCAAGGTATGGACCATTCCGGGATCGTGGGCAAAATACGGTCTCTCGGCGAGAACCGTCGCCATTCTTTCAACGCAAACGACAAGCGTGGATTCCTCGAATGTCGCAAAAGTGACGGATTCTTCAGGCACGAAATACACGGTTGGGATCACCAATGACACTACCAAGCTCTCGCTCGCCCTCACGCTCTCGGCGAAGGTGAGCGGATCGGTGACAACCTCGGTACTTGCCCCAAGCGATTTTGCTTCGGCGCCCGGCACGAACGCTCCGGTGGTGGCAATTTCGATAAACGCGGATCCGACTATCACTGCGTCAATCAAGGCTGCAGACATAACGATTCCCTTTTCCGTTTCGGACCTGAACGGAGCACCGGAATCGTCGCTCGTGGTCCTGTGGCTCAACGATTCCACAAATCAGTGGACGCCCATTAGTTTCACAATTGACACGATCAATCACGACATTGTCGCTCACACCACGCATTTCAGTGTGTATGGGGTCTTTGTTCGGTCACAGGCCACGCGCGCGGCGCTCCGCCCGGTCGCCTCATTGACCTACGGGATGAAGGCAACATTCCTGCGCAACAGACAAAGCCTGTTCATTCGCTATTCGCTGCCGGAGCCGGCTCATGTCGCCGTCCGCCTGTACAATGCCCGGGGCATGTGCCTGAAAAGGACAACCATACCCCGGGCGGCTGCGGGATTCGCGACCCTGTCGTGGAGCTGCGCCGATCTCGGATCCGGCGTTTACATTGTGGATTTCGAAGCGGGCAAATATCGGACAAGGGCGGGATTTGCTGTGATGAGATAATGGAGCCCGGGCCTATTTCGAACGGGCAGTCGTGTCGGTCGAGGATGGCTTGGTTCCCTCCGATATCCCGGACTGTGCGGAATCCGGAGCAGCCGGCACCCTGCCTTCGATTACCCCTTGCGGCGCAGGAGCCACGGGCCGTTTGGGAACGGCTTCATTGTATCTGTCTACCCCTTTGTTCCTCACTATCGAGGAGACGATCGCGCAGGCGATGCTGCTTGCGGCAAGACTCGCGCCTATCGTCAGGTTCAGGCGTTGCGCATTCTTGTCAATTGCAAATGCGGGATTCCCCTGCATCTCCTGCAGGTAGGAGACAAGAGCGAGTCCCAGATACATGCCGGCCCATTCACCCAGTTCGTTGCCGACCTGCTTTGCTATCCACGACCAGACGGAATGGCTCGCCGACGCACGGTTGTCCAGGAGCATGCCGTACAGCGCCGGCTCTGTGAGAAGCAGGCCGCCCTGTTTGTACTCTCCCGCATCTAACTTGTCGATGTGGAGGTCAAAAAAGTCGTCGCGAGAGGCTCTCCGGGCGACTGAGGCATTGAACGCAAGAGCGCCTTTGTGCAGGAGATAGTCCGACCGGCCGTACAAGCGCTGCTGGACAAACGACGCGATCTCCGTGCCGATAGTGAGAGGGATAGTGAATTTGTAAAGGTTGTTCGAGAACGGCTCGCTCTTTCCGGAGGAATCGAGCCTGCTTTCGTTCTTGATCGCGTCAAGGAGCCCCTCGACCTCATACACTGCGATACCGATATCGACGCACCACAATAACGCTCCCACGGCGTGGCCGCTCCATTTGTAACCGAGGGACCTGTCGGCATAATCGGCGCTGGAATCTTGCGTGAGCAGGAATCGCTCGAGCCTGAACCGGCTTACGGATCTGGTGCCCTGCGAGTAGTGGTCTTTGATGGGAAGCGAGTCGGACAGGGGCGAGGCGGCGGCAACAGCCGCAAGAATCAGGGAGCAGATCATTATTTTGCGGCATGGTGTCTTCACGCGTCCAACCCCACGGTTAGACCATCCCTGCTGCTTTGCAGGGCACGTTCGATGATTCGTATCACCGCTCTTCCCTGTTCGGGCTTGACGCAAAGCCCGGCGCCATTGACAATCGCATCATACACGTTCTCGTAGAACGCGCTATAGCGCCCGGGCGCAGTCTCCACCGTTTCGCGCCGCAGGCGCATCCCTTCGCCGGTGGTGAGCGTGCCCCATCGGCCCGCTCCTTCTCTTCCCCAATCCGCGCCGGCAGGCGATGCGCCCTCCCTCAGGGCTTCTTCCTGCGGATCAAGACCGCACTTGACGAATGAGCCATTTGTGCCGTTGAGCCGGAACCGGGGGCGAGGCTCGCACGCGAGCATGCCTGCTTCCAGCGTCACCTTGAGACCCGGGTAGTGGAGCACGATTTCGAACTGATCGTCGGTTTCCGCTTTGTCACGCTCGATCCTGATGTCGGCGGCAAGAGACGTGGGCGAGCCGAAGAGCGCGAGGGCCTGGTCGACGAGGTGCGGGCCGATGTCGTACAAAAGGCCGCTGCCCGGGCCCGGCTGCTCTTTCCACGCCCCGGGTTTGCGCCGGACCCTGAACCGGTCGAAATTCGACTCAAATTCAACGAGATGTCCCAGTCTCCCGGCCCGGACGATTTCGGATACGGTGAGAAAGTCGCCGTCCCAGCGCCTGTTTTGGAAGACAGTGAGGATCCTGCCCGCCTTTTTTGCCAGATCGACCAGTTCCTGCGCGTCGCTTGACGCAACTGTAAACGGCTTGTCGACAACGACGTGCTTGCCGGCCAATAGCGCCGCGCGGGCCAAATCGAAATGTGTGGCATTTGGTGTGGCAATTACCGCAAGCTCGATATCCTTGTTGCCGAAAATCTCGGACGCATCTTTCACCACAGCGACGCCCGGATACCGCTGGCGCGACGCGTCGCCGTGACGCTCCACTATTGCAGCGAGCCGCAACTGAGGAACCGCGGAAATCACCGGTGCATGGAACACGCGTCCGGCCATGCCGTACCCCACAAGGCCTACATTTACGCTTCTGGACATACCGTTCTCCCGGTCGCAGGGTACTGGGGTTTGCACATTGGCTCGATTATTGCAAAATATAATGTGGAAAGGTCGTATGCGTTCCGGCGCGTTCACCGTGAGAATTGTAATTGATGTGATGCCGGGTAAAGCCTGTTTTGGAGGACAATGCGGCCCTGGGTGGATTTCCACGGGTCCGTCACTATGCAACGAAAATATACTCAAAGTCGCTCGCTACCCCCGAAGCAAAGCTTCGAGGGAACGCGCTCGCCATGGGATTCATCCAATGGACAACGTGCCCACAAGTCTTGACGAATTTGTTCGCACCCACAGCAGGCCTATTCTGGCCGATTTCTGGGCCGAGTGGTGCGGGCCATGCAAAATGATGGCGCCGGTTCTGCAGGAACTGGCAAAGGAGTGGAAGGACCGGATCACGGTGATAAAAATAGACACCGAACGGAAGCAGAGCCTTGCGCAACAATTCAACATTACCGGTATTCCAACGCTTATTCTTTTCATGAACGGCGCAGAGGCGCACCGGATTACCGGCGCGATGCCTTTGGCGCAGCTTAAGCAGGTGCTGAGCGAGTTTGTATGATCGGCATGCCGTGATGACAATTTCTCAACTTCGATCCATGGCATCATGCTTAAACCCCATGGCAGTGGGGGGCTTGTTCCTATTTGCGTCATGCAAATCCCCCAACGACACTCCGCCATGGGAGGTGAACACCCTCACCAGCCAACTCCGGGCCCGGGCCGGCGGCAGCTATGCGGTCCTGGGCAGCGGCATCACGCACTACGAGCTCCAGGGACCGGACACCGGCCGGGTCGTCGTGCTTGTGCACGGATCTTTCTTGCCTATGTGGACATGGGACAGGCAAATAAGCGTGCTCGCGGATGCGGGCTTTCGCGTGTTGCGATATGATGAGTTCGGCCGCGGCTATTCCGACAGGCCGCAGACCGACTACAATATTGGGCTCTATTGCGACCAGCTGGGCCAGATCATCGACGCTTTGAAGCTGAGAAAACCGGTTTCGCTCGTCGGCATTTCATTCGGCTGCGCAGTCATTGCAACGTATGCTTCTCTGCACCCGGAAGACATTGACAGAATGGTATTCTCGGCGCCCTTGGTTGATCCCTTGAACGCCTTTGCCAGAATCTTGACGAAATCGGGCATCGGAACGGCAACCATCAAAAATCAGCTCCGGCGGCAACTGCGTGAGGGCATCCACTCCACGCTGCTGGCGCGCGGAATGCCCGACCGCTATGCAGACCTGTTCATTGAGCAGGCGTCAATCAAGGGATTCCAGCGTTCGGCGATCTCATTCTTCCACAATGCGGCACTCGCCGATTACCGCCCCTTCTACCGCAACACCGGCATACACGTTCACAATATTATGCTGATATGGGGCAGCCTCGATAAAACCGTTCGCAAAAATAATGTGGAAACCTTCGAGAGGGTCATTCCGCGGGCGCGCGTGGAGATCCTCGATGGCATCGGCCATTTGGCGCCCTTTGAAGCCACGGAAAAATTCAATGCCCTGCTCCTTGACTTTTTGACAAAATAGACTGGCGGCATGCCGCAAGCCCTGTTTGCGTTTGCAATCCAAAAGTTTGCGCATTCCCCGAAGCNNTGCTTCGGGGTTAGCAAACGACTGTAAACTTCTTCTTCCTTATGGATGGAAGATGCCCCGCAGGTTCGCAGGAGCGGCTACTCCTGTAGTGTTGCATGCAGTCGTAGTCGTGGTGCTGCGGGGTTCTTCACTTTGCCGGCCGCGCCAACGCGGCAGATATCCCTCGACTCTGGCCCGAAATTCGCTGTTTACGTACCATGATTGCAATGACCAGAACCGGGCCGGAAACCAAGATGAGCCGGGAGATCGATGTTTCAGTATGCCATATTGCTCTATAAAACAAAATGTTACATGTTTTCGACACGGGCCGCTAAGATTTTTTATTTGACATCGATCCGATTTCACGCTATATTTTATTATAGTTTATAAATTTAGTGAACATCAAATCAATTTCGCAGTCGGGAGAATAATTCGTGCGCAGATCACAAACCAACAGGGGAGGTTCCGATGAAGATCGCATCAGACATTACCAAACTCGTCGGCCACACGCCGCTGGTTCAAATCAACCGTCTTAACAAAGATGGAAAAGCCAGGATTGCGGCAAAACTTGAGTTCTTCAACCCCATGTCGAGCGTCAAGGACAGGATCGGGCTTGCCATGATCGAGGACGCGGAAAAAAGGGGGATTTTGAAGAAAGACAGCATCATTATCGAGCCCACGAGCGGCAACACAGGTATTGCGCTTGCATTTGTTGCAGCCGCAAAAGGTTACCGGCTCATTCTCACCATGCCGGAAACCATGAGTATGGAACGCAGGAAAATTCTCAAATCGCTGGGCGCGGAACTGGTGCTCACCGAAGGTCCCAAGGGCATGAAAGGCGCGGTTGCGAAAGCGGAAGAACTCTCGGCACAAACGCCGAATTCGTTCGTTCCCCAACAGTTCAATAACCCCGCAAACCCGGAGATACACCGCACCACAACGGCCGAAGAGGTTTGGGCCGATACCGACGGCGCGGTTGACATTTTCGTAGGCGGCGTGGGCACGGGTGGAACGATTTCCGGCGTTGGCGAAGTGCTCAAGCACCGCAAGAAATCCGTGCAGATCATCGCAATTGAGCCGGAAAAATCCCCGGTGCTCTCCGGCGGCCAACCCGGGCCGCACAAGATCCAGGGAATCGGCGCGGGGTTCGTCCCCGGCGTGTACAACAAGGACGTCGTCGACGAAATAATAAAAGTAAAGGAAGAGGACGCGGGCGACACTGCGCGAACCCTTGCAAAAAAGGAAGGTATATTTGTTGGAATTTCGTCGGGCGCCGCTCTCTGGGCCGCCCTGCAGGTTGCCCGGCGCGACGAAAACTCGGGCAAACTCATCGTGGTGTTGCTCCCCGACACGGGAGAGCGATACCTCAGCACCTGGCTCTGGGACGAACCGGCCGAAGCGCCGGCGTTGTAAGGCCCCCTTCGGGGGATTTAGGGGGCGAGCAAAACTGCAAAAAGGAAGCTCCCTGCGCAAATGTCGTTTGGCAATTACACCATTCTCTCTCTTATAGAAAGGCCCGATCATGAGTTCGAAACCATACCGCTTTGAGACCCTAGCCCTGCACGCCGGACAATCCATTGACGCCACGCAGTCGCGGGCAGTACCGATCCATAGAACCAGTTCCTACGTGTTCAAGAATACGCAGCACGCCGCGAATCTCTTTGCGCTCAAGGAGCTGGGGAACGTTTACACACGCATGAACAACCCCACCACCGACACGCTGGAGCAACGCATTTCCCAACTCGAAGTCGGGGCCGCCTCGGTTGCGGTTTCGTCGGGAACTTCGGCGATTTTCTATTCGATCATTACGCTCGCCCAGGCCGGAGACGAAATCGTATCCGCCAACAACCTGTACGGAGGAACCTATACCCAATTCGACGCGATTCTGCCCAAAATGGGCATCACAACCCGGTTTGTGGACCCTCGCGACCCGAAAAACTTCGAGAAGGCGATTAACGACAAAACACGCGCGGTTTTCATAGAAACAATCGGGAACCCGAAGCTCGATTTTACCGACATCAAGGAAGTTGCCGACGTCGCGCACCGCCACGGCATCCCGCTCATTGTCGATGCCACGTTTACGACGCCGTTTTTGCTCCGCGCAATCGAACACGGAGCGGACATCGTGGTCAACTCATTGACAAAGTGGATAGGCGGCCACGGCACGGCTATCGGCGGCAGCATCACCGATTCCGGGAAATTCGACTGGAAGGCCGGACGTCACCCACTGTTTACCGAACCCGACTCCAACTATCACGGCCTTCGCTGGGCGCAGGATCTTCCCGACGCGCTTGCGCCCATCGCGTTTGCGTTACGGGTGCGAACGGTTCCTCTGCGCAACCTGGGAGCATGCATTTCTCCTGACAATTCATGGATTTTCTTGCAGGGGCTCGAATCGCTGCCGGTTCGCATGCTGCGGCATTCGGAGAACTCCCTGGCCGTTGCCAGGCACCTCAAAAAGCACCCCAAAGTCTCCTGGGTACGATACCCGGGCCTTGCGGACGACCCGGCATTTCCGGCCGCCAGCAAATATCTTAAAAACGGCTTCGGCGGAATGGTTGTCTTTGGCATAAAGGGCGGGTACGACGCCGCGGTCAAGGTCATCGACAATATCAAGCTCTTTTCGCATCTGGCGAACGTGGGCGATGCAAAAAGCCTCATTCTCCACCCGGCGAGCACGTCGCATTCCCAATTGACAGAGCAGCAGCAGCTCGAATCGGGGCTCACGCGCGACCTTATTCGTTTGTCAATAGGGCTCGAACACATCGACGATTTGACGGAGGCGCTGGACGAAGTGCTTTCGCTGGCATAAGACGAATCGGGAGGCAAGGCCATGCGCAGTGCAAAAATGACGGTGCGCCATGAACACGGCCTTCACGCGCGTGTGGCCTACGCTTTTACCGCCGTTGCAAAGGCGCTTACCTCGCGGATAACGGTGAGGAGGGACGGCCGGTCTGCCGACGGCGGATCGGTGCTGCAGCTTCTGATGCTCGCGGCTGCGCGCGGCGCGGTAGTAGAGGTGAGTGCGGAAGGCGGTGACGAGGAAGAGAGTTTGAGAAGACTCGGGGAGTTCTTTTCCGGCGGGACCGGCATTTAGCGGGCGTCCGCGCATCGGCGAGATTATGAAACTGTCAACAAAATGCCGGTACGGCCTGAGAGCGATGATCGAACTCGCGCGGCATTACAGCGTTGGGCCGATCAACAGGAAGAGCATTTCCAGCGCGCAGCACATCACCAAGGCGTACCTCGAAAATATCCTCACCTCGCTTCGGGAGAAAAAGCTCGTGCTTACCACGCGGGGCGCCGGCGGCGGGTTCGTGCTGCAGCGCCCGCCTGCCCGGATAACGGTGCTCGACATTGTCAATGCACTGGAAGGGTCCCTTGCCCCGGTTGACTGCCTCGACAACCCCGCTGTTTGCGAAAAGTCCGAGTGGTGTCCGGCGCGGCAGGTGTGGAAAAAGCTCTACGATGCACAGGTGAAAACGCTGTCCGGAATTTCGCTGCAGGATATTATCGAGGCGCCCTCCCCTGCGGGCGATGTCAACTACATGATATAGCGGCGCCGGGCATTCAGAACAAGGGAACCATCCTTTCCTTTTTGCAAGGGAAGGTCAAATGATTGACGACCCAGAATGCACACCCTCTTTCTTCCTTGCCGCTTGACCCACCTGATTCTCTGCATCCAGTCGCTTTCGCTTCTGCACTGCTCTTTCCAACAGCGGGATCTCCGCGAAGCGTCTGGAGATGTGAAGGACAGTAGGCAAACCCCCGAAGGTTGAACGTTGTGTCCGGCAGGAGACCCGTTGCGGGAAACGCCTGGACAGCACAAGAATTTTCTGGGTCCGGTCGCTCAGATGTAGCTTTTTATAAAAGTCTACCTCGCAACGCACCGGAACCCGTGCCGGTTGAGGCGCAGACTCGGTTTGCGGGTGCCACGGTAAGCAGAGCGAAGATGGAGTGCACTGCTGTGCCACGATCCTCCACGATATACGCAGTATTCACCTGAAGTAGCACCCTGTGGATCGAATTGGCTATCACTTGAATATGGACTGTAGTAGTCGCTGCACCATTCTGAAACATTTCCAATCATGTCATATAACCCCCATTCATTAGGCTTTTTCTGCCCAACCGCATGAGTCTTTGAATCGGAGTTTTCACCGAACCATGCATACGTGCCGTCCATACTATCTCCCCAATAATATCTTGTCTTGCTTCCTGCACGCGTCGCATACTCCCATTCCGCTTCCGTCGGCAGCCGTTTGCCAATCTTCTCACAATAGGCCTTTGCCTCATTTCGCTTGACATTCTCAACCGGGCACGTCGGGCAATTCTTGAAATCCGACGGGTTATTTCCCATAACCTTCTCAAAATCAGCCTGTGTTACTTCAGTCTTGTCCATGTAGAACCCGTTCAGCGTCACCTGATGTTTCGGCATTTCATCAAGTAACCCGCTATCCGATCCCATTTGAAACGTCCCTCCCTTTATCCGTATCATATTCTCTTTGCTGGCTACTTGTCTTCCTACGCAGCCGGCCGTCACAAGGGAGAATCCAGCAGCTGCGGCTATAACTATTATGGCCCACATTCTCATCGCATAACCCTTCGAAGTGACGGTTTCTCCCCAAAACCGAGCACGCACGCTCCATGCAGCGGGCTATTCATTGCGGTTCTCATAAGTGAGTAATGGACTTTCTTCACCAATGTCAATCAAAGAAACAATTCGCGGCCGAGCGACAAGTCACTCCGCATCGCTGCCTGCGAACGATAATATATATTGGCGTAAATCCATTGCTGGTATTCTACCTTCTATCGGTAACACCAAATCGTTTGATGTGACGCCACAACGTTGTTCGGTCAATTCCCAGTTCCCTGGCAGCTTCTGCACGGCTGCCCTTGTTCTTTGAGAGTGCGTCACTCAGGGCTTCTGGGGTGATTTCCCTTTTCTTCCCGTTCTTGGGACCATTTCGGGATTCGCTGTTGTCCGATGGAGGACAGACTGTCGACCTCAGTTCCACGTGCCGGATTTCCAAAGGCAGATCGAAAACGCCGATCTCTCTTTCCCGGCACGTGACAAATGCGTGTTCTATGGCGTTTTCCAGCTCCCTGATGTTCCCCGGCCAGCAGTAATCCATCAGGGTGAGTGCCGCATCCGAGGCGAGTCCGGCTATGGCCTTCCCGGTCTGTCTGTTGAATTTATCGATAAAGTGACCTATGAGCAGACCGATGTCGTCTTTGCGTTCGCGCAGCGCGGGTAAATGCACGGGAAAGACCTTGAGCCTGTAGTACAGGTCTTCGCGGAACCCGCCAGTTCTCACTAGATCCCTCAGGTCCTTGTTGGTGGCGGTGATGATCCTGACATCGGATTTCCTGGACGTGCTTTCTCCCACACGCTCAAATTCCCGCTCCTGTAGAAATCGCAGGAGCTTCACCTGGATATACGGGGAAACGTCGCCGATTTCGTCGAGGAACAGGGTGCCGCCGTCGGCCAGTTCAAACCTTCCGATCTTGTCCTTTATCGCACCTGTAAACGCACCCCTCGCGTGGCCGAACAATTCGCTTTCCAGGAGCGATTCGGTGAGCGCGGAGCAGTTGATCTTGACCATGGGCCCGTTCTTTCGCGGGCTCCGTTCGTGGATGGCGCGCGCGGCAAGCTCCTTGCCCGTACCCGTTTCACCGGTGATGAGCACCGAAGCGTTGGACGCGGCTGCGAGGTCGATGAGTTCAAACACATTCTGCATGGGTTTGCTTTTTCCCACGAGCCCTGAAAACTTTCCGCTTTCGCGCTCAACCTGTTCCTCAAGCGCCGCGTTCCTGCGCTCGGCCTGCTTGAGCGCGGAGATATCCGTAAGCGTCTCAACCGCCCCGATGATAACGCCGTCCGGGTCTTTCATGGCGCGCCCGTTCTTGAGCACCGGAAGGCGCGTTCCGTCCGCGCGCTTAAGTTGACATTCAAGATTGTTGACAAGGGAGCCGCTGAGCAGGCTGCACTCTGTCATGGAATCACACGCGCACATCATGATGTCGCGGCACCGCTTGCCGACAATTGAGGGCGAGGCAAGTGCCGTCATCGATTCGAGGCCTTTGTTGCAGAATCTGATGACGCCGGACGTGTCGATGATAAAGATTCCCTCGGCCATGGTCTGGAGGATTGTCTCGAAGCAGTCTGCTGATAATCCCTTTTCAGGATCAAAGCATACCATTGCATTATCCTTTCGAATGTTGCATCGCTAGGAATCCGTGTTGCGTGCAACAGAATTTTGTTGCAGTGCAACAGCAGAAATATACGATAATAAAGCGTCCCCCGCCAATACGAAATCATTAGAACAGTAACTACCAGCATATCTTTCTAATTAGCAATATCTTATACCAATGACGATTCATGCACCTTAGGATTCATCCCACCTGGCACACCTGTTGCGTAATCTCCTAGCTTGAACAAATATTTCAATTGCAGGAGGATTGAATGGCAAATGAAACGACAGATCTCAGTTTCAAAACAGATGTTCTTGAATCACAGATTCCGGTTCTCGTCGACTTCTGGGCTCCGTGGTGCGGGCCGTGCAGAATAGCTGGACCGATCATAGACCGCGTTGAAGAAAAGGCAGGTCCAAAGGCCAAAGTTTATAAGCTGAACGTGGACGACAATCCGCATACCGCGGTTCAATATGGTGTAACCGGGATTCCTACGATCCTTGTTTTCAGAAACGGAATATTGGAAAAAACCCTTGTGGGCGTTCAGCAGGAGTTTGTCTATCTGAGCGCTCTTGGGGTCAACTGAAGAATCCCTTAGTATCAGCATAAACGCGGAGACTCTCTTCTTGCACCTTATCAAGGGAGGACCTTGTGAAAACGAACGAATCCGCAGTGGACAGAATCATCAGAGTTGTTCTCGGGCTAGCCCTGGGGTCATTGGTAGCCTTTAAGGTCGTGACCGGTGTTGCGGCCATTGTTGTCGGAATAGCCGGGGGAGTTGTGCTGCTCACCGGAGTGGTCGGGTTCTGCGCCATTTACGCTCTGTTTGGTATGTCCACATGTAAAGTGGCAGCCGAGAAGTAAGGAACCCCGAAACACCACGACTACAACTTCATGCAACACAACGGAGTAGACGCGACAGCGAACCTTCGGGGTCCGCGATTACAACTGGATGTACACCCCAGTGAGCAGCCTGGGATTGACAAAAATCAACACCGCAGCCGGGACGTCCAAAACGAAACCCGGCTGCACGGGAGACCATACATGAAGAAGATCGTTGTTGTTGGAGGCGTGGCGGGAGGGGCAAGTTTTGCCGCACGGATGCGAAGGCTCGACGAAAAAGCGGAAATCGTGATTTTTGATAAAGGAGACTATGTCTCTTTTGCCAACTGCGGCCTTCCCTATTACATAGGCGAAACCATCAAGGACCGCGACAATCTGATAATCCAGACGCCGCAGAAATTCCACGACCGATTCAACATAGACGTCCGTGTGAGGTCCGAAGTTCTTTCTGTTGATCCTGCGGGGAAAAAGGTGACCATGCGATCGGGTGACATAACTATTGATGAGTCTTTCGACTATCTCCTTCTGTCTCCCGGATGCACGCCTGTGCGGCCCCCCATTCCCGGCATCGATTCGCCGCGTGTCCACACACTGCGGACCATTCCTGATACCGACACGATCAAGGCGCTTGTCGACAAGGGAAATGCACGCCGCGCGGTGGTAATCGGCGGCGGGTTCATAGGCCTTGAAATGGCGGAAAATCTGCGCCAGCGCGGGTTGGAAGTTTCGATAGTCGAGCTGCTGGACCAGGTGTTCGCACCGGCAGACAAGGAAATGGCCGCCAGCCTTCATCAGCACCTCATCATCAACGGCGTGCGGCTCATGCTCGGCCGCAGCGTTACCGGAATCATCGACGATGGATCCGAAGCCGCTTCGGTTATCCTTGACAATAAAACACAGCTGCCTGCGGATCTCGTGATTCTGGCAGTAGGCGTAAGGCCCGACACCGGGTTCCTGAAGAACTCCGGGATTGAACTCAACGAGCGCGGCGCGATTGTCGTAAACGAAAATCTCCAGACCAATTACGCGAATATTTACGCCGCCGGAGACGCGGTTGAAGTGGTCGATTTTGTTTCGGGAAGAAAGGTGATGGTTCCGCTTGCAGGCCCGGCAAACCGCCAGGGCCGTATCGCGGCCGACAATGTGGCAGGAATACCCTCCGCATACAAAAAGACACTTGGCACGGCAATCTGCAAGGTGTTCGACCTTACCGCGGCAGTCACCGGCATCAGCGAAAAGACCGCGATCAAACTCGGAATACCTTTTATCAAGTCCTACACGCATTCCACCAGTCATGCCTCGTACTACCCCGGCGCGTTCCCGTTGTCTCTCAAAGTTCTGTTCGCTCCCGACACCGGGCTTGTGCTCGGCGCGCAGGCAATAGGCAAGGATGGGGTTGACAAGCGCATTGACGTGCTTGCAACGGCCATCCGGCATGGTCTCACGGCGTACGATCTTGGCGACCTCGAACTCGCCTATGCCCCGCCGTTTTCGGGCGCTAAGGATCCGGTGAACATCGCAGGCTTTGTGGGCCAGAACATCCTGGACAAAAGAATGCCTGTGTTCTACAGCGAAGATGTGGCTTCAATCGATCCGGCCCGCCAGGTGCTTCTTGACGTGCGCACAACCGATGAGCATGAACAGGGAAATATCGCCAATTCCCTGTGCATTCCGCTCGACTCCCTCAGGAAAAGGCTCGCAGAACTTGACAGGACAAGGGAAATCATGGTGTATTGCCAGGTTGGGCTGCGCGGATACCTGGCCACCCGAATCCTTCTTGAAAACGGGTTTCGGGCCAGAAACCTTTCCGGCGGATACAAGACCTGGTCCGCGAGCAATACGCTCGACTATGACGCGACGTACCTGAAACCCGTGACCGAGCCGGCATGCACGACTCCACTGAGCGGAAGCCAAAGGTTCCTTATTAAAATTGACGCATGCGGGCTGCAATGCCCGGGCCCGATTGCCAAACTCAAGGCCGCTATTGACAAAGCCAAAGACGGTGACGCCATTGAAATCAGGGCAACAGACCAGGGTTTTGCAGCCGACATCCCGGCCTGGTGCACGCGCACCCGCAACACGCTCGTGTCGCTCGGCCAGGAATCCGGCATCTTTTCCGCAGTCGTCAAGAAGGGTGCACCGAGCGACGTATGCACGGTCCCGGAATCCCGGGCCGACAAGAAAACAATGGTCGTTTTTTCCAACGACCTCGACAAGATGATGGCGGCGTTCATCATAGCCAACGGCGCTTCGGCAATGGGAAGCGACGTAACGCTTTTCTTCACTTTCTGGGGCCTCAATCTGCTGCGGAAGAACACAAGGATTCCGGTCAGGAAATCCATTGTCGAACGGATGTTCGGCATAATGATGCCGCGCGGATCCACGCACACCAGGCTGTCCAAAATGAACATGGCCGGCATGGGTACCATGATGATGCGGCAGGTGATGAAACAGAAGAATGTGTACTCACTGGAAGACCTGATTTCTCAGGCGCGCGACAATGGCATTCGGTTTGTGGCCTGCACGATGTCCATGGACGTAATGGGAATAAAGAAAGAAGAATTGATTGACGGAATCGAATATGGCGGTGTTGCGGCGTATCTGCAGAAGGCGGATGCCGCCGGGTATAATCTGTTCATCTGATGACGGGGTTAAAGCCATGCCGATGTACGAATACAAATGCAAGGCCTGCGGCCGCGAGTATGAAGAGCTTGTACCGTTTTCGGCAACCGAGCACCCGCCTTGCCCGAATTGCAATTCTGGTGACGTGGAGCGCAAGATATCAGCATGCGCAAGCACAGGCTTGTTATGCGGAACGTCGGGGTTCTCGTGAGCAGGGTGAAACGGCGCCGGTCGGCGCTGCGACAGGATCCACCGCAAAGGCGCAAAGTACGCAAAGGAAATGGGAGGTTATTGATAAATGAACGTATCAATTCCAGGCCTTAAGGGCCTTTCTGAGAGAGGAAAGAAGATGATCAAGCTGGTGGCGTTCATTGTTGTTGGCGGCGCGATGGGGTTTGCGTATTACAAATTCGTGGGTTGCGCAACCGGAACATGCCCGATAACTTCAAATCCCTTTATAAGCACCCTGTACGGCGCGCTCATGGGAGCGGTGCTGTCGGGCTTCGGCGCGTGAAAGGAAACAACCATGGCCGTATCTGTCTCATCAGGCCTCTGTCCGCAAAATCATGCGTGTCCCGCGGTTCGCGTGTGCCCAACAGGAGCGCTCACCCAGCGAGGATTCAACGCGCCCATTGTTGACAACGACAATTGCATCGATTGCGGTAAATGCGCCAAAACTTGCCCCATGGGGGCTTTGCAAAACAGTAAGGTTGGCACCGTTTCACTTTCAAGGAGGTCATTGTGAAAAAACGGAAAAAGGGTATCGTGCGTGCGGTGTGTGCATCGATTGTCTGTCTCGGCTTCGTGTTCGGTCCTGTTGCAGTCGCCGGAGACGGTTCCACGCACCCGACAAAGCCGGACTCGTTTGCTGCGACAAAAACGGACAAGCAAGTCCCCGGAACAACCATTCTGTTCTTCATGAATCCCAACGGCCGCCCCTGCCAGATGCAGAAGGCGATCATCGACGCTATGGCCGATTCACTCAAACATCTTGCGCAGGTGACCTATGTCAAGACGACCGAAGCCGCGGACGAGCAGAAGTTCGAAAACTACGGCATCCAAGGCCTGCCGTCCCTTATAGTAGTTGACAAAAATGGTAAAGAGATCAAGCGGTTTACCCCGGGCATTCAAAGCAGGCAAACCATTCTCACGGCACTGCACAGCAAGGCCAAATAATGGACAACCTCAACATTGCGCTCGTATTCGGCGCGGGTTTGGCTAGCGTACTGTCACCTTGCGTGTTGCCCGTAGTGCCGATTGTGGTGACCGGCACCGACAACGATCACCGGCTGCGGCCCGTGATGATTGTTCTCGGCCTGTCGCTCGCGTTTGTCGCCATGGGCGTGGTGTCGTCGCTGTTCGGATCACTAATCGGCACGCACCTGTTTCTCGCCAAGCGTATTGCCGGCGTCTTTATCGCGCTGTTTGGGCTGCTGCTGATATTCAATGTCAATCTTTTCAAGCATGCGAGTTTCCTCTCCAACATTGCGGGAAGAACACGGGGCAAGGTCGGCGGGTTTCTGCTCGGGCTTACCCTGGGGATCGTCTGGATTCCGTGTGTTGGCCCCATGCTGTCCGGCGTGCTGGCTCTGGTTGCCTCGCAGGGAAAGGTCGTCACGGGCATAGTGTTTCTGCTTGTGTATTCGGCCGGGTTTGCTGTTCCAATGCTTGTGGCGGGATACGCGTCACAGTTCTTCCGGGTCAGGTTCAAAAAGATCGGCAAATTCCACGTTGCTGTTAATATCGCAAGCGGAGCAATCCTGATTGCTCTCGGCGTTTTCGTGTACTTTCATGGGGCGACGGGGTTCGGATTCTAGAAAACGAGGTTGGAATCACTTATCACGAAGAAAGGTGATTTGACATGCATTCTCTCGGGCTGTTGATTGCAGTTGCTGCAATCGTAATCATCTATCTCATTTATAAACGGGTTGCCGGTGCAGGAATCAAGTCTCTGAACGCCTCTGCAGCACAGGACCTTATCAAGGAATCCGGGGTGCTGATCCTTGACGTGCGAACATCGCAGGAATTCCGGGGAGGCCACATCAAGGGCGCCAAACTGCTGCCGGTCTCGGAACTTGCAGGAAGAATTGGTGAAATCGTCGACTGGAAAAATCGCCTGGTTCTGGTGTATTGCCGTTCCGGTTCGAGAAGCGCTGCGGCATGCCGCATCCTCAAAAAGAACGGGTTCACCAGGATTGCAAATCTCAATGGCGGAATCACGAGCTGGAACAGCATGGGGTTCAAGACGGTCACGTGATGACATCGGATATCAGTGGACTGTTGGCGGGCTAGAACCTGAAAGACAATCCGCCGCTTAGAATACCCAGCTGTCCGGAAATCGAGTTCTGCCTGAAGTAAACGTCGTCGTAGAACCTCGGCAGAAAACTCCTGTAAAAATCGAGGTATAGGCCGGGCTGAAATCCGCCGAATGCAAACGGATATCCTGCGACCCTAAGGTATGGGCCAAGAGCCCACGAAGACAATTTTTCAGGGTCCGCCGCACCCACCGTACCGGTCTCAACAATCTGTTTTGAAAGCACGAATGACATGAACCCGCCAAGACTAAGAATCAGCCGTGGATTGTCGCGGCCGCCTGAAGGTTTTGTCAACAAATGGAAATTATACAGCAGCGGCAGATCGAGAAGTAGCAGGGAAATGTCCCGTTCCCCGGCCACCCCGTTTGCTGGATCGTTGTAGTCGACGCTCTGGCCGGATTGGGCGACGTTGACTCCTGCCGAAAGGTATTGGCCCGCGACCTTGATTTCTGCTACCGCTGATCCGGCGACCGAGGTCTTTGTCGCGCCCGAGACAGCGTCTACCCTATTTCTCCCCACGATGCTGCCGTGGTATGCTCCCACCTGAAGGATCCAGGTGATCCCGTCCTGCAGAAAGCCGTCTGCGCAAAAGGCAGTGGCTATCGCCGCAAAGCAGACAAGCATCGTCACGATCCCGGCATTACGCAATCGCATCGCAGCCCCCCTTGTTTGGCCAAAAACGCCGCGCCATGAAATGGAGTGGCATTCCCACGTTAGCCAAATGAATCTTCTACTGCTTGTATATACAATACACGTCTTCCGCAAAAGGATCATCAAGGATTGCAGCCCCACGTGACCGGCACCCTCCGCAGCAATAAAGATAGGAGCAGCCATGGCATTTGCCCTTGAGACGCGACTTGTCGCGGAGGGCCACCAGGTACGGATCGTGGCGGAAAATGTCGATAATGCTCCGGTTCTTCACGTTCGCGTTCGGAACAACACCGGCGAAATAGGAACAGGGCTTCACGGACCCGTCATAATTGATGTGCACGGTTGTCCCTTTGACAACCGAACATCCCCCCATGAAACCGTACATTTTCCTCTTCGTCCACGATGGCTTTTCCTGAAGCACGGCATACGGGTAGTAAATCTGCGAGTCCATGGGAAAAACCGCCATGAGGCGGCGATAATGTTTCGTAAGGTCGTGGATTGTGGCGTATACCGTGCGAACTTCCTCTTTTGTAAACATATTGTCGCGCAGGTATTCCTTGGCCTTTCCGCACGGCAGGACAATGGTCGGCGACCAGATTTTGACGCCCTTACAGTTGAGATACTGGGCGATATCGCGGAGGCAGCGGTGAGTCTCTTTCGACACGACGGTGGTCGCGATGATGTCGATCCGCTGTTCCGTCATGAGGTCGATGGCGGCATCCACCATTCCAAACACCCCGGCGCATCGAGCGCCGGCCTGCGCGTCGTCCGAGGCGCCGTCGACGGATAGGTGATACCACGACAGGCCCGACCTTTTGTGCTCCCGAATCAGTTCACGGGTGAGCAGCGTGCCGTTGGTGGCAATGCCCGTGAGAATTTTGCGTTTCGTGCAATGGCGAAGGATATCCACGTGGTCTTCGCGCATCAGCGGCTCGCCGCCGGTAAGCGCGAGGACGGAGATGTTCATGGTCTTGAGGTCATCGATGATCGCGAAGATCTCGGGGGTGGAAAGAAGCACATCGTCCGAATGGACATCGTTCTTGAAATAGCAGAATTTGCAGTCTAGGTTGCATTTGTTTGTGAGTTGCAGCCCCACCTTGATGGGACTCTTGCGGCCGACAAGGATATTGACCATCGCGGGAAGCATGATCCGGAGCGGGTAACGGAGGGTTGCGTTCATGGACCGCGCATTTCTACCAGGGTTTGGGAATCACCTTCCACGCCCAGAGATATTCCAGCAGCGACCAGCAGCAGCAGGTACACACAATGGCCCCGATCGTCAGGCCGAGCCTCGATCGCGTTTTCTTCATGCGCCGGGCCCGCAAAAACAGAATTCCGACGAACAGAAGCGATGAAGCATAAGTCAAGCGATCCCGCTTCCCGAACGCCTCAAACATGTTGACCATCACAAAATGGCTTGCCCACACTCCAAGGAACAGGCATGACGTCACGGCCGGGAAAAAAGGCAGCCGGTGCTTGCCGACAAGCCAGGCGAATACCGCGATACAAGGCAGCAGCACCGCAATGAACCGAAAATCAACGATTGTCAGATATCCAAGGTGCTCCGCAATCTCGCCCACAATAGCCCAGAGCGCGGTTCCGGCAAGCAGCGGGAAGAAACGGTGGTCCCGGCGCCATATGAAGAGAGCGGCAACCGCGGCGGAACAGGCGACGGCGGTGACAAAAGTGGGGAACGTACCCCATTGGTACACGGCGACCAGCCCCACGTGACCAACCAAGAATAGCCCCAGGATCATCCCGACGGTCGACGAGACAAACCGGGGCTTGGAGGAAACGCTGGCATCAAGATTGGTCATGGCGCGTCCGGGGAAGTCTTTCTATTGGCAATTGTGCGCATGGCACGACGTCTGTTCGTCAAGCACCCGAATCTCACGCCGCTCGTACTTCCCTATGGCCTCGGTAATGGTTTCCGCTTCAACCAGAAACGGCTTTATCCCCGCCGCCACAAGGTGGTTCGCAGCACGTATTCCCATTCCCCTGCACAGCACCGCTTGGGCGCCTAACGTCCGCAGCGCATTCACCGGCATGCAACTTCCATGCTCATGGTCGGCTTCGTTGTTCGGTGAAAACGCAACGTTCTTGGTTTCCGAATCGTATACCGCAAAACACGGCGCACTGCCGAAATGGCCATGCACGACCGAATCCATTCCTTTGTCTTCAAGTACCGGCATGCAGATTTTCATTCGTTCCTCCAGCAGGTTTGATTGTTTTTTTCCTTACCAACTTTTTTTGAACAGCAGAATTCATTTCCTTTGCAATGCGGACACTCTCCCGGTTTTCCAGCTCCGCGTGCAACAGACCATGCATGGCCGCAGCCGCCGCATACGAACCGGCATGTGCCGACATCGACCACTCCACCCACAACCGACAGACGCTTGGAATTGACGAGGAAATCCGCAACCTTCTTGTGCGCAACCGCAACGATATTGCCGAATGTCTGCCGTGAGATTTTCATTTTCGCTGCAGCCTGTTCCTGGTACAGGCCTTCGTAATCGGCAAGCCTTATGGCTTCGAGTTCGTCGTAGGTGAGCGCGACCGATTCCACGTTCCGTTTCGAGCCGGATTGCGGCCCGAAGCTGGTGGCAATCGGATTGCAGCTCACGCGTCTTTTCTTACATGGTCGCGGCATGGGGCTCCCGGAGTTTCTGGCATATGCTAATAATAAAGTACATGGTGCACCGGTGAAATTCAAGAAGGAGATTGAACGGGCGGCGGTTGTCGGATTCCGAAGTGTAGTCTTCAACCTATCCGGCGTGGCGAGAATTGCACACTTTGCTTGGATGCAGGCGGATTCTATCTTTCTCTTTCTACTCACACGAGCCGCATGCCCTTTGCTGCGCCTGCGGATGCGAAAGGAGAAATGCCATTTCACTCGCCGTGTTCATGGCAATCGTGGCCGCCGGGTCCATCGGCGCCGGCCTTCTCGGTTCGCTCACCGGGCTGGGCGGCGGCATTATTGTTATTCCCCTCCTTACGCTCGCGCTCGGTGTTGACATACGATATGCGATCGGCGCTTCGCTGGTTTCCGTTATCGCAACATCGTCCGGCGCGGCCGCGGCCTATGTGCGCGAAGGCTTTGTCAATATCCGCATCGGAATGTTTCTGGAGGTCGCCACGGTAAGCGGCGCTCTTCTGGGCGCGTTTGCCGCCGCATACATCCCCGCGTCGGCGATCGCCGTGGTCTTTGGACTGGTGCTGTTGTACTCCGCATATGTGGGAATTCGCGGTTATGGCGCCGACAACCCGGTTGTTGCGCCGGATAATCTCGCTACAAGGTTGCGCATGAACGGCGCCTATCCAAGCGCGGGCGGCGTGCGTTTGTACAACGTAAGGTCAGTGGTTCCGGGCATGGGGCTCATGGCATTCGCCGGCATCCTGTCCGGATTGCTGGGCATCGGCTCCGGCGCGCTCAAGGTTATAGCCATGGACCGCATCATGAAAATCCCTTTCAAGGTCTCCACCACCACCAGTAATTTCATGATCGGCGTCACCGCCGCCGCTGGCGCCGGCGTGTATCTCAACCGCGGGTATGTTGACCCCGTGGTTGACCTACCGGTGATGCTCGGTGTTCTGGCCGGGTCCCTTGTCGGAAGCCGTATTTTGACAAAAGCGAGGACCGGCGCGCTGCGCGTAATATTTGCAATCGTTATCGCACTTGTCGGCATGGAGATGATGTACAAAGGCCTGAGCGGGCGATTTTGAAACTGAACAGGGGGAATGTTCCTTTGACGGACAAGCGCCTGGAACTTCTGATCGGCGCCACGCTGCGCATCGGCGTAATTGCAGCCGCCGTGCTTGCTGCGGTCGGCGGCGGTTTTCTGCTTTTTTCAGGCGTGCCGTCGAAACCGGATTTCGGAAGATTTCTCGGTGAACCCGCATACCTTACCACTGTTGCCGGAATATTCCGCTCCGCGTTCTCCGGTAACGCCCGGGGAATTATCCAGCTTGGCCTCGTTGTGCTGATTTCCGTGCCCATCGTGCGCGTTGCGGTGTCGCTTGCCGCCTTTGCCTTTCGTAAAGACTGGCTTTACAGTGCGGTAACCGCGGTGGTGCTGGCGCTGCTTGTGGTTTCGCTCGCAACCGGGCGCTAGGGGCACCACACGCCGGCGTGCGATTCGCGTTTCGCGGAATCAAGAAAACAATCTTCGATTCCGATAAACGGCGGACTTCAGCATGCTGGGTGAGAGCAAATGGCCGGGGACCGGCGCCGCGCTCCTATCCAGCCACTATCCTTTATGCGATGTCGGGCACGAGGCAAGACGATCCAATACAGTGTTGGAACGAAGATTGCTTTTCATTAGAATTGGTCAATATACCGGGAAGAGGAGGTTCGCATGCGTTTGAAATTCTTCACGATGTTCGCGGCAGTTGCGTCTCTCGCGCTGGCAAGCAATTCCTTTGGCGCGGACGCCCGTAAGGTGCTTGTGGAAGAAGGGAAAATCGTGTCCGCCGATGTGCAGGGCGGGTTGCTGGTCCTGAGGGCCACCGTGGAGGCGAGGGACACGTTCCTGCTGGATAAGGCCGCGGAGGTCATTAAACCGGAAAAAGCCAACCCCACTGTGCGTGACCTCGAACAAGATTCCCGGGTGCGAGTGCACTACAGGAACGTGCAGGGTACCAAGGTCGCTTCCACCATTATTTCGTTGCCTGCGCACAGACAGGAGGTCCCGCCGCCCATTATTCAGGGCATCGACATGATCGTGGCCGAAGGAACCATCCGGGCAATTGACAACAGCGCAAACACGATGATTATATCCGCGCAGCTTGAAGCCCAGGACACGTTCGCGCTCGACAAGTCCGCCGTCATCAGCGCCGGGCAGAAGGTCTCCACACTCGACGAGGCCAGGAATTTTGCATTTGTAACGATCCGCTACACGCTGGACAAAGGCAGGAAATTCATCAGGGAAATCATACGATCCGGGGGCCAAAGCCGCAAGGAGGACAGTGCGGGAAAATAGGCGCGACGTACGCGCTCAAGCGGGCGTGATACGAAAGCGAGGATGGCGGCCTCACGTGTCTATACGCCGAAGAGTTCGCCCAATTCCTGGATCAAGTAAAAAACAATGGTGACAAATATTTTTTCACATCGGCGCCCCGCACGGTATCTCCGCTTCGCTCTTTTGGTTTGCTTTTTCTCGTATGCTCCCGTCCTGGCGGGCCCTCCCTTCCGCACGGATGACCCGGAGCCGGTAGACTACCATCATTGGGAGTTTTATGGCGCTTCGCAGGTAGTGAGCAATCAGGATGGCATTTCCGGAACAGCTCCTCATGTTGAAATAAACTTTGGCATTTTCCAGCAGGCGCAGATTCATCTGATTATCCCGCTCTCCTTCAATCGTCCCCGGGCGGGCGCTTTCGCCTATGGGCCGGGGGATATTGAGCTCGGACTGAAATATCGCTTTGTCAACGAGACGCCGTTTGTGCCCCAGATAGGCGTGTTTCCCCTGGTTGAACTCCCCGCGGGAAATGCCGCGCAAGGACTGGGCGCGGGCAATGTGCAGGTTTTTCTCCCGCTTTGGGTGCAAAAGAGCTGGGGATCGTGGACCACGTATGGAGGCGGCGGTTACCTGGTGAATATCACGCGGGATCCGGCCAACTCGTGGTTCGCAGGATGGGAAGCGCAGCATGACTTTTCGGAAATCCTTACGATAGGAGCGGAGGCATTTGGCGTTCTTTTCCCGTCCGCAAGTCCGGGAAACGAAGTGGGCTTTGATATCGGTGCAATCCTGAACTTCAGCGACAACAATCATATGCTCTTTTCGGCAGGAAGAGACATCTTGGGCCACAGCGACATTTTCTTTTATGCCGCTTATCAATACACAATCGGCCCGCCTCCAAAATGATTCGTCACTGTGACAAAAACGGATCACAATGGCCCTGTGGTAAAGCTTCAACGACAACGAGTTCTCTTGCCGCAAGCGTCAGGAATTACCTCAAAGTGACGATAGTCTTTTTGAAACTCGGACCATTTGGCCGCTCGAACAGGACAAGATATGGGCGCCCCGCCGAAGACGGCGGCGAGCCCCGACTCCGTTGATGTGAAGGCTGACCTTTCGTGAAGGAGAACCGCCGCTGCGAAGCGGCGGGGCGCGCTCCACGAAAGGCCGCAACCCCATCGTAGTTCTGCTCGCGTGCACTCCGTCCGTTAGTGTGCGGCTAAAAAAGGGTTGCATTTTGAATATAATTTGGTTATATTACCAAACAGCCACAATAAGTGCGTTTTCCTAATCGTAGTTACTGAAAAAAGGACAAATCAAATGGATAAAACAGACTTGGTCCGGTTCGAGGCTCAGGCGCAAATCATGAAGGCGCTTTCGCACCCGACGCGACTCTTTATCGTGCATGAGCTGGCAAAGGGTGAGAAATGTGTCTGTGAGCTTACAGAAATGGTTGGGGCGGATACCTCGACAATCTCAAAGCATCTCTCCATTATGAAGAATGCCGGCATTGTGGGTCATGAAAAACGCGGCACCAGCATTTATTACACACTGAAAATGAAATGTGTGCTTAATTTCTTTGTTTGTGTGAACGAGGTGCTCAAGAAAAATTATGAAGCACAGAGGGCTTTCGCTTAGGGTTTGTTTTTTTTTGAATAAATATTGGTTGTTTGGCCATATAGCAACATATGCATAAGAAAAATTAGTCCAAGGCTAATTATGAAAATATTGACCACTTTCCCGTCTGCCGGAGAATTCGAAAAGGCAAAGCAGGTTTTGGAAAAAGTAGCCTTGCCGCATGTGATTATGAAGCCGGCTCCTGGATTTTCCCTCGTCGGACTTCCTGCTCTTGTCATTGAAGAAGAAGATCGTGGAAAGCTCCTCGGCGGTGGCCAAGGCGTGTTTATCACAAGTGGTTGGGTGGATTTCCATCAACCAGCGCAGTCTGTTCCAAACAACACCCCACCGGAATTTGATGAAGACATTTTCGGCACGGTTGCGATTATGGTATTGCAACCTTGTACCGCAGACCTGACAAAACTGCGGGCGACAGCGCATTTTTCCGGCGATCTTTCTCCGGTCTTTCCATTCATGAACTCACTGATGCGCGACGCTTTTTACAATGCGCACAGCCAGACGTTTACATTCATGGAAGGGCATCGGATGATTGCCGTGTATCCGCGCCGCGTTGCCGTTGCGAAAACAAATGATATAGTCGATACGTGGCGGGTCCTTGAAATGCTTCGGGTACGCTTCAATGAATGCTGGAAGAACAGGGCGAACATCACGCCCTCCACCGAGCTCCGCAAGTGCCCTCCTGCGCTTGAAATTTATTACCGGCTGCCGAAAATCAATTGCGGTGAATGCGGGGAACGGATGTGCATGGCCTTTGCGCTGCGGCTCTGGAGCGGTCAGGTCGCTCTTACCCAATGTAAACCTGTTTTCGGAGGGACGCACGGCCACCTTAAAGATGCGCTTGTGGAAATCTGCGGTGGCCTCGGGGTACAAAAGGAGTAAAGTTGCATGGAAAACGAATCAACGGTTGTCACCCTGACAAAACAGGAGATGATGCGATTGGAAATGATCGTGGTTGACAAAGATAAAGAGGAAGCGCTTACGTTTCTGCGTGAGATGCGCTCAAAAATAGAGGCAGCCACGATTTTGGGTATGAAATCACATCTTGACGAATAATTGGAAGGCGGCTTTATGAAAAAACTACAGATTCTGGGCACGGGTTGCCCGAAATGCAAAAAACTGTTTGAGGCTACACAACAGGCTGTCAAAGAACTCGGCATCGAGGCGGAAGTGACCAAAGTGGAAGACATTAATGAAATTATGAAGTTCGGTGTTATATCGACCCCTGCATTATCTGTTGACGGCACAGTAAAAGTGGTTGGTCGCATTCCAAAAAGCGACGAATTGAAAACGATGATTTCGTAAATATTTCTGAAGAGAAGAAGGTAATTATGACTTTTTCCAAAAATCCCCTCGCATCAAGATTAACGCTTATTTCAGGTCTCCTGGTAGTGTGGGTGTTGGTCTATTCCGTGCTGAAACGGGCCTCGGAATATCTCACGTATTCCACGTTTCACCTGACGCCTGGGTCACACATCAGTGATGCCGTTGCGTTTTTTCTCTACGAGACGCCCAAAGTGCTCATGCTTCTTACGCTCATCGTATTCGGGATCGGCATCCTGCGGTCATTCTTCACACCAGAGAAGACGCGAGCGATACTGGCCGGCAAGAAAACTTTTGTCGGCAACCTCCTTGCCGCATTGCTTGGCGTGGTGACGCCTTTCTGTTCCTGCTCGGCAGTCCCGCTGTTCATTGGCTTCGTGCAGGCGGGAGTGCCGCTCGGCGTGACGTTTTCGTTCCTTATCTCCGCTCCCATGGTGAATGAAATCGCGCTTGTTTTGCTCTTCGGACTTTTCGGCTGGAAGGTTGCGGCGCTTTATCTTTCGACCGGCTTGTCGATTGCACTTGTGGCAGGCATCGTCATAGGAAAACTCCGCATGGAAAAACATGTCGAGGGGTGGGTTTACGAGATGAGGATGAATGGGGGCGCCGTCGCATCGCCAAAATTAACATGGGTAGACCGCATCAATTCCGGCTGGCAGGCGGTTAAAGACATTGTCGCAAAAGTATGGCCCTATATTGTTGCCGGCATTCTTGTTGGGGCGGCAATTCATGGGTGGGTTCCGACGGGGCTTATGGCAAGGATCATGGGAGCGCATACCTGGTGGTCTGTGCCGCTTGCAGTGCTTATCGGCATTCCAATGTATTCCAATGCTGCCGGTATTATTCCTATCGTGGAAGCCTTGCTTGCAAAAGGAGCGGCACTCGGCACGGTGCTGGCATTTATGATGTCGGTGATCGGATTGTCGTTGCCGGAAATGGTTATCCTGCGCAAAGTGCTGAAGCCAACGCTCATTGCAACTTTTATTGCTGTTGTGGGAACGGGAATTCTTTTAGTAGGCTTTTTATTCAATTTCGTTTTGTCATTCAACATTTTGTAACACGGAAAGGAAAAGGTACATGAAATTTCTCCATGGCATGCTTCTGGGAATGTTTGCTGTTTCTGCTTTTGTGGCATGTAATGCGGCGCAACCCAAACCGCAAAAACAAGCAACCTCAAAACAAACCGCGACAGAAAAAACCGATTCGACAAAAGCTGTCACGGCAATGCCAGTAGCGGCAAATACCAAAATAGTGGTTTATTATTTCCATGGCAACGCCCGCTGCCCTACTTGCTACAAGCTGGAAAACTTCGCAAAATCCTTGGTGGAAACTGATTTTGCCGACCAAATCAGGAACGGCAAAATAGAATGGAAAACCATAAATGTTGACGATGCGGGTAACGAGCACTTTACGAACGATTATAAGCTTTACACAAAATCCGTGATTGTCTCAACTCGGGAAGGTGACAAAGAGGTTGTGTGGAAAAACCTCGACCAGATCTGGACGCTTGTCGGCGACCAGGCCCAATACATGGGGTACATCCGCAAGGAAGTGCGGGCATGTCTTGAGGGGAAATGCCTGTGAACGAGACGTTTATCGGAATGAGTGCCGCATTGTGGTTGGGAATCCTTACCTCAATAAGCCCCTGTCCTCTTGCAACCAACATCGCCGCTATTTCCTATGTCGGACGGCGGGTTGCAAAAACCCGGCGGGTTCTCATGGCCGGGCTGTTATATACCCTTGGACGCAGCCTGGCTTACCTTGTCGTGGCAATAATCGTGACCAAAGGCCTTCTTTCGATTCCCGGCGTTTCGAACTTTCTTCAAAAGTACATAAACCTTTTTATCGGCCCGATCATGCTTGCAGTCGGCCTGTTGTTGCTTGATATCTGGAAATTCAGCTTTAACGGCGGCGGAATGGGAAGTGGGCTCCAAGTCAGGATAGACAAAATGGGCGTGTGGGGCGCAGGTGTGCTGGGAATGCTGTTCGCTCTCGCCCTCTGCCCGGTGTCCGCAGGTTTGTTCTTCGGCGGTCTTGTCCCGCTGGCCATAAAGAATCATTCCGCAATTTTATTCCCCACTGTTTACGGTATAGGAACAGCGGTGCCGGTCCTCGGTTTTTCCCTGCTGCTTGCATTCGGAGCGCATTTGGTGGGAACCGCTTTCAACAAACTGACGGTTATCGAAATCTGGGTACGGCGAATTACCGCCGCCGTGATGCTTCTGGTAGGTGTGGTGTTGATTCTTAAGCATAATTTCGGATTGTATTTCGGGATATAAGAAATCATGGAACTTACTAAAAAGCAAGCCAATGTATTGTTCGCGGTCGTAATGGTTGGCACTATGACTTTTATTATGACCGGAGTAAACACTTTTATTAATGCAGGATATTCCTTACGTCTTTCTGCCTGGATGCACAATTGGATTGTGGCCTACGTAGTTGCGTTGCCGATAATGATGCTGCTGTCGAAACCTTTGCGGAAAGTTATCAGCAAGTATACAAAGACATAAGGGTGACCTCGTTGCCAATTATCAGGAGGCGTTATGAATGATGATGTAAAAAACAGCGGACCGATATTCCGCGCCGTTTCCTGTTCAGGAGCATCAAATACCGGAGAATTTGCCGATAAAGTCACTCGGTTGCTGGATTTCTCCGGCGATGTAAATATGAACTGCCTTACAAAGATCGCTATCGGTGACGCTGCGCTTATTGAGAAATTCAAGGCTGCGGGCGCTAATGCCTTAGCCATTGACGGTTGCCCTATTCACTGCACAAAGAAAATCCTTGAAGCTGCCGGAGTGGGCGGCTTTACGCACGTCACGATTACCGACCTGGGTGTAACAAAGGGAACAACCCCGGTAACGCAGGAGGATATCGAACGGATCTCAGTAACGGTTCGGTCGTTGATAGGCGCTATAGCGAAATAATTTGACCACAGAAAAGGTCGGTAACATGAAACACATGCGAATTTCAGCGATTTCAAAAATCCTGTTTTTCGGTTTGCTTGTTTTGGCCAGCTGCAATCGAAGCAATGATACTCTCGAAGAACAGAGGAAACGGGCGGGGATAAAACCAATTGTTGAAGAAGCCGGATCGAATACCCAAGTCACCTTCGTCGAACTTGGTTCGGTAAACTGTATTCCGTGCCGGATGATGAAACCTGTAATGAAAGATATCGAAACTGCCTACGCTGGAAAAGTAAAAGTTGTCTTTTTTGATGTACTGACCGATCAGGGCCGACCGTACCTTCAGCAATTCAATATTAAAGCAATCCCCACCCAGGTCTTCCTTGATGCACAAGGAAAAGAATTCGCCCGGCATACCGGATTTTACCCCAAGGATTCAATTGTGGCGTTGCTGGCGAACAAAGGTATGAAGTAATGTTGATGCAGCTTTTTAATTGGTTGACCGCTGCAATAGGCTCCACACCGGCAATTGCCGTCGTTGCAGCTATAATTTGGGGGGTTCTGAGCATTGTTTTGAGCCCTTGCCATCTCGCCAGCATCCCCTTGATCGTGGGATTCATCGGAAATCAAGGCAAAATCTCAACGGGTAAAGCGTTCACCTTGTCGCTCCTTTTTGCAACAGGGATCCTGGTCACCATAACTTTACTTGGAATTATCACCGGTTTGTTCGGAAAAATGCTCGGTGATATCGGACCATATGGCAATTACCTTGTTTCAGGTTTGTTTTTCATTGTCGGGTTACATCTTCTGGGAATTCTGCCTCTGCCATTTCTGGCAAACAGTGGCCGCCAGCCGACCGCGTGGAAAAAGGGTCTTTTTGCAGCTTTGGTATTGGGGCTGATTTTTGGTATTGCACTCGGTCCCTGCACCTTTGCCTATATGATGCCCGTGCTTGGGGTCGCTTTTTCGATGGCATCAACGCAATTCTTTTTCGGGGCGCTCCTTGTGCTTGCCTATGCCATCGGACACTGTTCGGTTATCGTTCTTGCCGGGACATCCACCGAAGCCGTACAGAAATATCTTAAATGGAATGAACGGTCGAAAGCTTTGGATACCGTCAAAAAGATATGTGGCGGATTGGTTATTACAGGCGGAATTTATCTGATTCTTACGACCGTTCTGCACGCCTGATGAACCAAGGATAAGAAAAAGCTTGCAACATTTTGTCGGATACAATATATTTCGTTGTGTGACGAAATATAAAAGTAATTTGGGAAAACAATGCGGCGAGCGCTTATAAATCCTGACGCATGTAAAAATTGCGACTCCTGCAAGGTCTTTGAGCGATGCCGCATGAAGGCAATTTTCCGGGAATCCGCAACCGATAAACCCTGGGTTGATTTCTACCGCTGCTCAGGCTGTATGGAATGTAAAGACTTCTGCTCTTTTAAGGCTGTCATGGAAATCTCGCACCCCTGCGACGGAAAAGGAAAATTAGGGTGGTAATTAAGACAATCGTCCGTTCATTCATATTATGAAAGGTCTTACAATGGCAAACGATGAAACGAGTCTGATAAGCCCGCAAGTCAAGGAACTTATAGCAATAGGAGCAGCAATTGCCTGTAATTGCGAACCCTGTTTCAAATTTCACTACGACAAATCACGAAAACTGGGCATGTCGGAAGGTGATATGGTGAAGGCGGTTGAGACCGGAAGAATGGTTAAAGAGGCATCTGCTTCAAATATTCTGGATCTTGCAAACAAGCACCTGCATTTAACACCCTGCGAGCAAAAGCAATCCTGCTGCTCCTGAATATGGAGTTCTACTTGGATAACTTCATCATAATTTCGAAGGCATTATCCGACACAAACCGTTTGAGAGCCCTGGCGGCATTGCGCGGCGGTGAGCTGTGTGTATGTCAGATCATCGAACTGCTTGGCCTTGCCCCATCCACCGTATCCAAGCACATGTCCGTGCTCAAACACGCCGGACTTGTTGCTGGTCACAAGGAAGAAAGATGGATGTTTTACCGGCTTCCGGAAGACAAAGTGATGTCCGTAGGTGTTCGCAGCGCCCTGAAATGGGTATTTGCGGAATTGGAAAAAGACGAGACGGTGATCAAAGACCAGAAAGACCTGGCAAGAATAACAAAACAGAACCCGTCGAGTTTATGCAAAATGCAGCGTTGCAAATAATATGGCGACCAAGCTGAAAATCCTTTTCCTCTGCACCGGCAATTCCTGCCGCAGCCAGATGGCGGAGGGCTTTGCACGCGCACTCAAAGGCGATGTGATAGAGCCGTATTCGGCAGGCGTTGAAGTTCACGGCATGAATCCGCTTGCTGTTAAAGTCATGGCAGAATCTGGTGTTGACATATCGAAACAGCGGTCAAAGCATGTCCGTGACCTGATGGATATTCCTTTCGATTTCGCGATAACCCTATGTGACCAAGCAAATCAATCGTGCCCGATTTTCCCCGGCAATGCAAAACGTGTGCATGTCGGGTTTGACGATCCGCCTATACTTGCAAAAAACTCAAAATCAGAGGATGAAGCGTTATCATTTTACCGGCGCGTGCGGGATGAAATCAAGGAATTCGTGGAAAAGCTCCCTGATAATATCATGGATGAACCTCAACAAAAAGGCGGCATTTAGTGGAAAACAAAACAGACCAGCCGGAATCGAAGGAATGTGGCCCGGATTGCGCATGTAATAATGAAAAGGGACTTTCCCGGCGTACAAAGGTCATCCTTCTCGCCGTCATTGTCATCTGCGCCGGTGCCGTGCTGTCTGCCTCCATTGTGCGTAAATCCAGCCAGGCAAAAGCACCCGCGGCCTCCAGCTACGCTTCGGCGCTTTCCCTTAAATCATCAGCGGCGCCGGCAAAAACGGATTCGACATCCGGGCCCGGAGATGTCGGGAAAGCGATTTCATTCGCCATGCTGCCGTCCTTCGCGTCACTCGACACTCTGGCGGCCGACTTTGACGGCGTCTTCATCCTTATGGTGAAAAGTGAGGCGGAGAAAACGAAAGCCATCACTCAGGAAATCGGCAATGCTGCGGCCACAATAACGGCAAAAGGGGTGCGCATGGGCGCATTCCAGCTTGCTGCCGGAAGTCCCGAATTCGAGTCTTTGAGCACCCAGGTTCCTTCTCCAGGCGTGATTGTTGTAGTCAAGGGTCATGGCATGCGCGCAGTGACGGGAAATAATATCACCCGAACAAACCTCCTTCAGGCATGTATCGCCGCAATGCAGCCATCCGGATGCTGCCCGGCGGGAGGGAATCGCGTTTGTAAGTAACTATTGAAAAGGAGACGATTTTAATGCAGGAAGCTATTGCCGCGATCAAATCGATGCTCAACGGCGCCGGGTACGGTCCTGTCTCTATTGCATTTTCATTTGTTCTGGGTATTCTCAGCGTAATCGCGAGCGCATGCTGCACATTGCCGCTCGTGGGCGCAGTTGCGGGATATTCCCTTATTCAGGATGATAACCGGCAAAAGGCCTTCCAATCCGCGCTTTTGTTCATAACCGGGGCGGTTACCGCGCTGATGGCAATAGGAACGGTATTCATCTTCTTGGGACAATCGGCCATTCGGGTTTCCGGCGATTATTGGAAAATTGCCGGAGGTTCCATGGCGCTTTTATTCGGCATCGCATCGCTCCGGCTATTTCCCTTTGCATTCCCGAAACTCCATTTTTTGACATCCGGGAATAAATCGAGCACCTTGGTTTCCGGTTTTTCCGGTATTATCTTCGGCGGTACCATTGTGGTGACCTCACTGCCATGCAATCCCGGTATTTTTATCATTCTCGGCGCCGCTGTGCTTGAGAAACACGCTATCTGGGCTCTCGCCAACCTTTTCGCCTATGCCATCGGTTTCAGTGCTCCGTTGTCGGCGCTCGTTTTCGGACTTTCTTTCGGCAAGAGCCTTGTAAGGCTGCAAAAGGTGGAAGAAATCGTCAGGACTGCCGCCGGGCTCCTGCTGATTGCGATGGCGTTTTATCTCTTTTATACCTACTGAACGCCCAGACCGATTTCAGAAGGCATTTTGAACTATGACAAATGATAATTATTCCCGCGACAAAGGTTCAGGTGCAGCTATTCCGAGCGCTCCCCCAGTCTGCCTTTTGTCCAACATAAGCCTGGCCGACCGCTTTGGTTCGGTTATGTGCCGCGTAAGCAATGGTTTCAGGATGAAATATACGGTTACCCCGGGACTTTACACCTTGGGCAACCCAGACCGGAATTCTCCCGTGCTCGTTACGGGCAATTACCGCCTGAGTCTTAATGCGCTGCGTGTCTCTATCAACGACAGGAACGCCTGGATTCTTATTGTTGACACCAAGGGAATCAATGTCTGGTGCGCTGCCGGAAAAGGCACGTTTTGCACCAAAGAGATAGTGAAACAGCTTTCGGCATGCGATCTCAAATCAAAAATCGCACATCGTACCCTCATCCTTCCGCAGCTTGGCGCATCCGGTGCTTCCGCATCAAAGGTACAAAAGGAAAGCGGCTTTTCGGTAAGATTCGGGCCGGTGCGCGCATCGGACATACCGGCATATCTTGACAATAACTGCACCGCGAGTCCTGCGATGCGGCGTGTGCGGTTTTCCTTCGTTGATCGTGCAAAACTTGTTCCCATGGAGACGATCCCCGCATTCAAGAAAGCAGGACTCTTCTTGCTCATTGCCGCTGTTCTGTTTGGCATGACACGTAATGGAATCATGTACGGACTTGCGCTGTCGGGAGTATTGCCTCTCGTAATAGCAGGACTGGTCGCTCTTTTCACAGGCACGATCCTTTCGCCGCTGCTGCTGCCATTCATTCCGGGCCGGGCATTTTCGCTCAAGGGATTCGTTACCGGCCTGACAGGTGCGATAGCAATTATTTTCCTATTGCCGATTTGTCGAAGCACTCCGTTCTTGACAGCATTCAACCTGGTTTCTGTGCCCGCGTTCAGCTCCTATCTGGCATTCCTGTTCACAGGCAGCACCACCTATACGTCGCCATCTGGCGTCAAAGCAGAGCTGAAAATCGCCTGGCCGCTCTACCTCGTGAGCGCTGCCGTTTCCGGTGTGCTGCTTGTTCTCGTATTTGTTCGCTTCCGGGGGATCTTATGAAGCATTTGTACTTATCCGGCGTGTCGACCCTCAAACTTGCTGTAGAAAAATGTACCGGCTGTGAACGGTGCGTTGAGGTCTGCCCGCATGGCGTCTTTGAAATTCACAATCATCGTGCCAAAATCATTGCTCTTGACAACTGCATGGAATGCGGAGCTTGCGCTCAGAACTGCGCGGTTGGCGCACTATCCGTAAGAAACGGCGTGGGCTGCGCCGTCGCAATGATCAATGGATTGATGACCAAGGGCGATCCTGATAAGGGCACGTGTGATTGCGGGGGCGATTCCGGAAGCTGTTGTTAAGGCCTCAATGTAAGGAGTGATATCATGGCTGATGCCGCAAAGAAACGTCTTTCGTTTCTCGACCGTTACCTTACTCTCTGGATCTTTATCGCCATGGGGGTTGGCGTTGCTGTCGGGTGGCTGGTTCCGACCACCTCGGACCTGCTTTCACGCCTGAGCGTGGGAACAACGTCGATACCAATCGCCATCGGCTTGATAATTATGATGTATCCTCCCCTTGCAAAGGTAAACTATCGGCGGATTGGCGGAGTCTTTTCTGATAGAAAAGCGCTGTCATTGTCGCTCGTGCAGAACTGGATTCTCGGTCCGATTCTTATGTTTGCCCTGGCAATCATCTTTTTGCGAGGTCAGCCGCACTTAATGACCGGCGTCATCATCATCGGCCTGGCGCGTTGCATAGCAATGGTCATCGTATGGAACAGCCTTGCAAAGGGTGACAGCGAATATGCGGCTGCGCTGGTCGCATTTAATTCTCTTTTCCAAGTGCTCTTTTTCGCCGTCTATGCCTATGTTTTTGTCACGGTGTTGCCCCCCTTGTTCGGTCTTGCCGGGCAAGCAGTACATGTGTCAATGAAGGATGTGGCGGTCAGTGTGGGAATTTATCTGGGCATTCCGTTTGGCGCGGGCTTTCTTACCCGAGTGATTCTTGAGCCGATAAAAGGCGAAACGTGGTATACACAAAAGTTCATGCCGAAGATCGGTCCCGTCGCTCTCATCGCGCTGCTTTTTACGATCCTCGTCATGTTTATCTATAAAGGCAAGACCATCATCGCCCTGCCGCTGGATGTGGTGCGCGTTGCGATTCCTCTATCCGTTTATTTTCTAATCATGTTCTTCGGATCGATGTTTATCACTCGCCGGCTCGGAATAAACTATGGAGAAGCGGTCAGTCTTTCATTCACCGCTGCAAGCAACAACTTTGAACTTGCCATAGCAGTTGCTGTCGGAGTATTCGGCATCGCTTCGCAGGAGGCCTTTGCCGCCGTCATCGGCCCGCTCATTGAAGTTCCTGTAATGATCGCCCTTGTGAATGTGGCGCTCAAGCTGAAGAAAGGATATCTCGCCAATGTCAAATGACAAGCAGCCCTGCTGCTGACGCTCCGCTGCCGCACCCATACCCGGCAGGTCTACTATAGTAAGTGTGTTACTGCACCTCGTGGGTGCCCCAAAACTGATGTTTGAATCTTGCAATCAAACTCTTTGGGAGTGCACCCTGGCGGGTAGCGTTTCAGACAACCGGCGCTTGCGACAAAAGGGCGCATTGCAACGCGCCCCTGAGTAGCGCACGTCCCCCACAAAGAGCGGGCATCATTATTTATTATTATCTCTGCGTCCGCCCATTTCCTTCCTTCTGCATCTTGTCAACATAGGCCTCAAACGCCGTCTTGCCTTCATCCTTCCAGTACTGGTCGAAATAGCGCCAGTCGCGGTACGAACCGTTGACGCGCCAATCCTCGTTGCCGTGGAAATCCCGGTGCCGCAGCCACCGCGGCCCGCCATGACGCCCGTGGTGGCTGCCGTGATGCATGCCATTGCCGCCAAAGAGCAGCTTGGCAAGAAGCACGATGCCGAACGCCTGCCAGTAGGTTATTGCTTTGAGTCCGAACAGCACCGGCATGAGCCAGTTCCACAGGAGAAAGACCAGCCACCCGAACAGCAGCGCAAACAGCACCGCAAACGCGACGCCGGCGATAACGAGCCCCACAATCCGCAACACCGGCTGCCCGTGAAAATGCGGAGAATGATGTTCAAACTCGTGTTCCATGGATTCCTCCTTTGTTATTGGTTTCGGTATTCCTTAAGCGGGAGTGATTCCTTGAGCTTGGCCAATGCCCTTGATTTCTGGGCAAGCAGCGTTCCCAGCGGAAGTTCCCACATCTCCGACAATTCCTTGAACGTAAATCCTTCGAGCTCGGTGGCTACCACAACCGCCCGCTCGTTGTCGCTGAGCCGTTCCATGGCCGCGGCGAGCAGTTCCCGTAATTCGCGGTTATCTATTTCCGTGCCCGTATCAAACCTCGCATCATGCAGTGTCTCGGACAGCGACAGCACCTCGTCTTCGTCATCATTTTTGTCAAGCTGTACGTTCTTCTTCCTGCTTCTGAACGAGTCTATCACCCTGTTGCGGAGGGCCTGGTACACATAGGCCGACACGCTGCGCAGCGGCGACAATGGATCGGCGCGGTCCAACAGCCCGGTCATCACGTCCTGCACAATGTCTTCGCCGTCGCGGTCGGCCGCGTCGCCGATGAGAGCGCGAACGTAGCCGACGAGCGCCGAACGCTCCGCCTTGATGAATGCGGCGATCCTGTCGTTGATCGATTCCATGGTTCCTACCATTCAAGACGGAACCGGCCGAGAAATTATTGCATGTTTTTAAGGATCGAAGGCGGCAAGGCCGCGCCGTTCGCCGGACCGAGCGCCCCGGTCTCGCACAGCAGCGAATGCACAGCTGCGCGCACGTCAACAACCGGTATCGTTTCAACCGCGGCGCCGGAAACGGGCGAGAGCACGGCGCGGTACACGTCCGACAGCGGCAGGTATTGAATGTAGAATTGGGGAAGATTGATGTAGAACGCCACCACCGGGACGTTAAAGGCCGCCGCGATGTGCACGATGCACGTGTCCACGGTGAGCACCAAGTTCGCATTCTTTATGACAGGAAATGTCCCGAGGATGGATTCGGTGGGAAATACCAAGCTCCCGGGAACGCCCCGGGCAATCCCGTGCACTCGCTCCGCGTCGCGCGCTTCACACAGGAACACGGCCGGTCCGCAAACCAGCGGAAGCGAACAAAGCAGTTCCACCCACTTCCGGTCTGTCCAATATCGGACGGGCTTGGATGCTGAGATATTCACCGCGCAGTAGCGCGAAAGGTCGTTACCCGCGCGAAACGCGGCGAACGCCGCATCTTCCTCCGGTGTAGGCCCGGTGCTCGGCCGCGGCGAAGCGAGGTCTATTCCAAGGTACTGCAGGTTGCGAAGGCTTCTCAGCGTGTAATGTTCACCACCGGATTGCTGCTGGAAGGAGGGATGCGTGAAGACTTTGTCGCCGCGAAACCCGATTTTTGTTCCTGCGCGGGCACAACGCGCGAACATCGAGCTTTCGGTTGACTTGTGCTCCTTGGGATCGAGCCAGACGTCGAACCGGGTGGTGAGGAGCGTCCCGCACAGGAGAAGGGTGCCGAGCGGGCGCTTGGTATATACGTGGACCCGGTCGATAAACGGGTTGCCCTCAACTATCCTGTAGTTGTTCCTGCCGGCCAGCAGGTGAAGTTCGCTGTGGGGGTTTGCCGCTTTGAGCGCGGAAAAAAGAGGTGTTATCAGAAGTAAATCGCCGATGCGACCAAGCTGCACGATGCAGATTTTTTTCGGTCTCGTGTCCCATGCGCGTGTGCTCATGCGAAGCCGTCCGGTTGCTCCTCTCGCACAAAGCTCGCGGGCATTGGGTGCGCGCGGCCCGTAGTGCGCCAATTTCCAACGGGTAAAGATACATTGCGCCCACAGGGCGCCTCGGGCTCACACGGCGCATTGACAAAGTTTAAGATTCGTCGGGTACCCGGGCCGCAGTTTCCCGCAACATGCCGACGGCGGGCGATTACATATTTCGAAGCATGGTGGCGAGATTGATACCCGGATCCGTGATCCCGAGCTGAGAACTTCGCGCAACGCAATTTTTTTCAGCAGGAGCCTCTTGTTGCCGTCCCTCAGCTCCTTTTCGAATCCTCGCGTTTCGTCACGGCCGGCACGACTTCAAGCACGCTAGAACATGAGTTTGCCGGCCTTTTTGAAGAAGTCAATCAGCGCCGCGTTCCCGCGGGGATCGTCTTTTCGGCGATATATGCCGTCTTGAGAGACAAACGATATGGTGACCCTCGCGAGCTTGTCCGGTATCGCGTTCACCGTGGGCAGTACAATAATCGGACCGCTGTAATGCGAATTTCTGAGGTAATCCCTGGAAAAACCCTTTTGCACGAGAATTCCCGAATACACCGGCTCGTTGTTCAGGAATAGTATGAAGGAATGCATGTACAGTCCAGGCAATCGGGGCCTGAGCCTTTCGTAAGCGCCGGGCGCGAATTCAAAAGCCGTTTCAACCCATTTGGCCCGGTCAAATCTGAGAAACCGTATATCCTCAAGTGTCAAGAACGGCACGCTGTCCACGGCCGCAATGCCGAAGGCGGCGGGTTTCGTTTTGGCCAAATCGACCATTTCCTTGGAGACAATTATCCTGAAAGTTGCCGGAGCAATTGCCCTGCTGGGCGCCGCGGCCCCGCTGCCCGGGTCGGATTGCGCACACAGCACACCTGCCGCAAGAAGCACCCACCACGGACATGCACCGTTAACCGTCACGAATCGATTCATGCAACCGCCGTCCCTTCCATCGCCCTACCGTTCTGCGAGTGCGGCTTAACCCTTGAAGGTGAACGCTTGACACCTGTATACTATACGAACTCGGCTTTTCCCGTGCGTCAAATGCGCGCACCCCGCATACTCCGGACGTTCCCTGCGCGCTGTCCCGCGGTTCGGGAGCCAGTCGTCAAAACAAAGCCGCGTGCTGCGACTGCACAAGGTTGTTAATCCTCGCCAGCTTCCGGTAAAGCGACGAGAGCGAAATTCCCAACACTTCGCTCGCCCTGTACTTGTCTCCCTTGAAATGTTGGAGCACCCTCTGGATGTGAACTCTTTCCATTTCGTCAATATTCATCGGCGGCCCACCGGCGTCTCCCGAAAAGCGGGCCGCCCCCAGAGCATCGAGACCGGGAAAATGTTTGGGTGCTATCTCCTCTCCGCGGGCAAGGAGCCACGCCCGTTCCAGCATGTTCCGAAGCTCCCTGATGTTCCCGGGCCATGCGTAATCGTTCAGGGCCTGCACCACCGGCTCCGACATCGGAAGATGGGGATAGTCGAAAGTCTTGAGCAACTCTTCGGCCAGGCCCGGAATGTCTTCCTTTCTCTCCCGCAGTGCCGGCATCCGGATGGGAAAGACGCATATCCGGTAGTACAAGTCGTTTCTGAATTTGCCGGCTTCCGCCTGCGCCAGCAGGTCTTTGTTTGTTGCGCAAATCAAGCGAAAATCACTCTTCCGCACCTGGTTTTCGCCGATCCTTCGGAACGACCTTTCTTCGATGGTTTTGAGAAGCTGGGCCTGAACTTCGAAGTCCATGTCTCCTATCTCGTCAAGAAACAGGGTGCCACCGTCGGCCACTTCGATAAGCCCCTCTCTGTCCTTGATGGATGAGGTAAACGCTCCCTTGACGTGCCCGAACAATTCACTTCGGAGGAGTTCGCCCTTGAGGCTCGAACAATTGAGTTCCACGAATGCCTCGGCCTTTCTCTCGGAGTGATTGTGGATCCACCTCGCCAGCACGCCCTTGCCGGTTCCGGTTTCTCCCAGGATCAGCACGACGGTGTCGTTAACCGCGGCGACCGACGCGTGGTCCATAATCTCGGTGATTGCCTTGCTGGAGCCGAAATACGGATCGTCCTGTTTGACAAGACGATTCTGGACCAGCGCCTGCTTGCGCAGCGATCCGATTTCGAGCGTCCTCCTCAGAGACGCCAGAAGATCGGCGAGATCGACCGGTTTGGTAAGAAAGTCTTCGGCCCCGCATTTTGTCGCCTTCACCGCTGTTGGAATGTCACCGCTGCCGGTAATAACAATCACCGGGAGCAGCGGATACGATCTTTTCAAATCGGGCAGCCATTCCATGGCATCGCCGTCGGGCAATTTGAGGTCGAGCATCACCGCATCGAACCGGTCGGAGGTCAGAGCGTTCCTTGCATCGGCAAGACTCGATGCGCTCGTTGCGGCAAATCCGTTCTTGGCAAGATAGCGTTCGTACCCGAAGCGGGCAGCTTCGTCGTCTTCTACGAGGAGCAGCTTTTGTTGTCTCATGGAACCCTACCGGAAAAGATGGCGTATGGGACTCGGTTCATGGAATTCGATTCTTGCCCCGCCCCGGCCTCTTACTTCGTAAAGCAAGGCTCTCCTGCCGGAACCCAATTCTCCTGCCGGGGTTGCAACAAATTTCGCGATAGCGAGAAAAGATGCGGCCGAATTCTGCTTCGCAAAAGCGACATGCTCGCTTGAATCCTTGGCACTCCGTTTGCAAATTCTCGTACGTCGACGGTGAACATTGATTCCCGGAAAACAAGCAAAGGGGGAAGGCATGTTGCGCACGATTGCTCTTGTAATGGCCGGCTTTGGTATCGTGGAAATGCTGTGTCTGGCATGCATTGTGTTTGGGCTTTCATTGCCGTAGGAATTCGGACGCAAAAATCTCTCGCCGCCTGCATAACATAGTTAGTCCCGGTTACTAAGGCGCCTGCTGGGAATATCAGGCGTCTTTTCATTGTTATTCCAACATATGCAATGCTCGTGCCGATTGTGACATTTAGGCAGGAATCGCGAAACCTCTTGGGCCAAAGATTCGTCCTTGCATGCTTTTGCGGCTTGTTTGGTCCTCGCAGGCGTCATCTAGACCTTCTGGCCGGGCGGTTTTCCCACAATTGATAAGAAGGGTTGCCATTAATGCAAACTTATTGGTGCGGCCGGTTGTCGTCGATGCGAGCAAAGAAAGACGCATCAGTGCCTTAGCGAATATCAGCACGCGACGAACGCGGGCTGTGGTCTTTTTTCGGGAAAATGCCGGAGGCTTTTCTCCAATCCTTGTTCTCGTTGGGCAGACTCAATTCCCTTATCGAGCCCGATTTCTTGACAAAAAAGCATCTTCGCACTCTGCACAAGCATGGCCTTATTTCGAGGAATCTCCTCTTCCGTTTGCCACCCGGAAACCAGTAAACAACCACGGCCAAAGGCCGTGGCTTTGTTTTCACCCCTGAAAGGGGTGGAATAAAGAAAAGCCGCGTCAAGCGGCGACGTTTAGCGTTGCCCCACGGCCGTGGGCCGTGGTCCACGCCGGAAAGGGAAAAGACACAAATGTCTAGTGCCGAAAGCACTGCACTACCTTACCCTTACCGAGCGGCAGCGACAAAACTCCCAAAGGGATTTCCGCTAATCTTTTGCGCGGGCAATGAATTGATTTTTTCAGGCACAGGGTTTGCATTATAAGCATAACGCAGAAGAGTACAACCGAAAACAAACAACATGCTCCTCTGTCCGGCGCTACCGGCAAAACAGGTGAGTTGAGAGGGAGCTACTATGGACGCAAAGGAAGAAAAACTTTCGACACTTCACGGGCTTCGCCTGCCGAGAGTAAACCTAAGCCACCGCCGCAATCGTGTATTCGATGATGAATTCGGTTTTTATTCGGAGGAATACTTCCGGGAAATGCTCTCCATGGAACGGAAGAGAACGGAGCGATCTCAAAAGCCCATTATTCTGGCGATGATAGATGTCGCGGGCATCCTTGATTCCGTTTCGAGAAGACAGATTGTGAGAAACCTTACTTCGGTTCTCACCGTTTCCGCCCGCGAAATAGACGTAAAGGGATGGTACCGGGACAATCACACCATCGGTATCATTTATACAGAGACGAACCCGGCAAGCAAGGATTCCATATTGCAAAAAATACACATGAATCTGGGTCTGGAGCTGGGTCCCGAGATCGCCGGCAGAGTCATCGTTACCTACGCACTTTTTCCCGAGGCCGGCGATGCATCAGGGGGCAAGGACGGGCATGTTGCGGACGTCCGCTTCTATCCGTCGCCCTACGGCTACTCTCCGTCGAAAAAGGTGTCGTTGATCATGAAGCGGGTGGTGGATGTCGTGGGAAGCAGCATCCTCATCTTGCTGTTCCTGCCTTTTTTTGTTCTCATCGCGACGCTCATTAAGCTCACGTCAAAGGGGCCGGTCTTCTTCACCCAGACCCGCATCGGGCAAGGCGGAAAGCCCTTCCGTTTTATCAAGTTCCGGTCGATGATATCGGGCAACGACAGTTCCCTGCACAGGGAATACGTCAAGAAATTGATACAAGGCGAGGCGGACGCCACGGCGCAGGGGGCCCATGGCGTTTACAAAATAACCAACGACCCCCGGGTGACGCCGATCGGAAGAATTCTGAGGAAAACCAGCCTCGACGAAATTCCCCAGCTCTTTAATGTGCTCGAAGGCGATATGGCTCTGGTGGGCCCGCGCCCTCCGATCCCGTATGAGCTGGAGAATTATCACATTTGGCACAGGCGCCGGGTCTTGGAGGCGAAACCGGGGATAACCGGGTTCTGGCAGGTAGCTGGACGCAGCACAACAACCTTCGATACCATGGTGCGAATGGATCTTCAATACGTGATGCGGTGGTCGCTGTGGTGGGACATCAAGTTGATATTGCGGACGCCCCTGGCCGTTCTCAAGGGCGCGTATTAATGTTAGAGAATATGTACATGATGCGGCCGCCGCCGGTATGCCGGGGCCGGCCGTTCTAGAAAAAGGCGGTTATATGTTGCAGATCGGCGTTATTGGATACGGTTACTGGGGGCCCAACATCGTGCGGAATTTTATTGGCGCCGACGACGCGCGTGTCGCCATGGTGTGCGACAGCAATCCGGCGTCGCTTAAAAAGCTTTCGGTAAACCACCCGTGCGTTGAGACCGTCACAAACGGTGAGGCGGTGCTTACGTCTCCCCGCATAGACGCTGTGGCCATCGTGACTCCGGTGTCGACGCATTTTGAGCTGGCAAAACGGGCGCTCGAAAACGGAAAGCACGTGTTCATCGAGAAACCCTTTACCGAAACGGTTGAGCACGCCGAAGAGCTTATCAACCTGGCGGAGAAGAAACACCTTGTGATAATGGTGGACCACACGTTTCTCTTTACCGGCGCGGTGAAGAAGATAAAGGAGCTTCTGAGCCAGGAAGCGCTTGGCAAAATTTACTACTACGACTCGACCCGAGTGAACCTTGGACTCTTTCAGCACGATGTGAACGTGATTTGGGACCTTGCTCCGCACGATTTTGCCATCATGAACCACGTTATCGCCGATACCCCCGCGGCGCTCACCGCTTCCGGGCGCGCCCACGTAAATGGGTTTGAAGACATCGCCTATATCACCATTTACTTCAACTCCAACCTCATCGCGCATATAAACGTGAACTGGCTCTCGCCTGTAAAGGTGCGGTCCACCCTTATCGGCGGGGAGAAGAAGATGCTCGTGTGGAACGACGGTGCCGAAGACGAAAAGATCAAGGTGTACGACAAAGGCATCGATGTTACCACCAAGGAAGGCATCTACGACCTGCTGGTGAACTACCGCTCGGGCGACATCTGGACGCCCAAGCTGGACAACAGGGAGGCCCTCCGGCAGGAGACGTCCTATTTCGTCGAATGCGTTCGGGACAACAAGAAGCCCATAAACGACGGCGTTGCCGGCCTGCAGGTGGTTCGACTGCTTGATGCATGCGACCGGTCGCTGCGGCAAAACGGAAAGATGGTTGCGCTATGAACAGCGTCTTTATAGCCCCCGATGTGGTTCTGGGCGCAAACGTGCATCTGTCGAAATTCATCAACCTTTACGGCTGCCGCATAGGCGACAACACCAAGATCGGGGCGTTTGTGGAAGTGCAGAAAAACGCCACGATCGGCAGGAACTGCAAGATAGAAAGCCACACGTTTATTTGCGAAGGCGTCGAGCTGGAAGACAACGTCTTCGTGGGTCATGGAGTCACATTTATCAACGATAAATATCCGCGCGCAACGGCCGAAAACGGCGAGCTCAAGACCGAGAAGCACTGGGCCGTTTCGCCTACCAGGGTGAAGCAGGGTGCGTCCATCGGCTCGGGCGCCACCGTCATGTGCAACGTTACCATCGGCGAGAACGCCATTGTGGGAGCGGGAAGCATGGTGGTCGACAACGTTGAGCCCAACACCATCGTTGCCGGCAACCCGGCACGAACGATAAGGAGAACCCATGACAACTGAATCCATTCCCTTTCTCGACCTTTCGCAGCCGCACGCCGCGCTCGAAAAGGAACTCACCGGCGTCCTGGTTCGGGCCCTTCGCTCGGGACGGTTCGTGGGCGGTCCGGATGTTGACAATTTCGAAAGGCAGTTCGCATCGTTCGCGGGCGTTAAACACGCTATAGGGGTCAACAGCGGCACGGACGCCCTGCGTTTCGCGCTGTTTGCGGCGGGCGTAAAGCCGGGCGACGTGGCCATCACCGTACCCAACACGTTTATCGCAACTACCGAAGCCATTTCCCAGGTGGGCGCAACACCGATGTTTGTTGACATCGACGCGCAAACCTTCACAATGTCGGCGCAAAAGCTCGAATCCTTTTTCCAGAAGAATTGCGAAACCGACTCGCAGACGAAGAGAACCGTCCTCAAGAAAACCGGTGAACCGGTTACCGCGATCCTCCCGGTGCATCTCTACGGCCAAATGGCCGACATGGACGCAATCCTTTCCATAGCGGAACAACACGCCTGCGTGGTTATCGAAGATGCGTGCCAGGCTCACGGATCCGCCTATTTTTCCAAGAGGACCAATTCATGGCATGCTGCCGGCTCCATGGGGACGGCCGGTGCGTTCAGCTTTTATCCCGGAAAGAACCTTGGTGCCCTGGGCGAGGGCGGCATGGTAACCACCGGCAGCCCGGGGATCGACGCCGCGGTACGCATGCTTCGCGACCACGGACAGCAGAAGAAATACTACCACGACATCGAGGGGTACAACGGCAGGCTCGACGCGATCCAGGCCGGCTTCTTGTCTGTAAAGTTACTGCACCTCGACGGCTGGAACAAACAGCGGCGGGAACGAGCCCATTATTACAACCATCTGTTCGACGCGTTCGACGGCGTTATTTCTCCGTTTGAACCGGATTGGGCGAAGCCGGTCTACCATCTGTACGTGGTGCGGGTTGCCGACAGGGACGAGCTGAGGCAACACCTGGAGGCGCAGGGAATCGGGACCGGACTGCATTATCCCGTTCCCCTCCACTTGCAAAAAGCATATGAAACGCTCGGATACCGTGAGGGCGATTTCCCGGTGACCGAGAAAGCCGCCGCGGAGATTCTGTCGTTGCCAATGTTCCCCGAGCTCACCGAAGAGCAGCAGGACCAGGTGGCGGAATCGATTGCCGATTTCATGGAAATCCGGAAAAAGGGACGGCGCGAAATGCACGCGACCGGTGCGCCCGCGTAGAGGAACGTATGGGGTACAACCTCGACATTGTCAATCCGATCGAAAACCCGAAGTGGGACGACCTGCTGCTGTCCAGCGAGGGGTACTCGTTTTTTCATTCCTCGTTTTGGGCAAGGACGCTGCTGGAATCCTACAACTTTACGCCCCGGTATTTTGCCCGGACCTACGAAAACCGTCTCTCGGTGCTGGTTCCGATGATGGAGGTGAACAACGCGCCCCTGCGCAAGAAGGGGGTGTCGCTGCCCTTTACGGACATGAGCGATCCGATTTTCGACTCGCGCATCTCGTGGCGCGATTTGTATAGAGAGCTTGCCGCCTATGGCAAGGAAGCGGGATGGAAATCCCTGGAAATCCGCGGCGACGTGCATGTCGACGACGATTCCATTCCCTCAACGGATTTTGTCAGTCACACTCTGAACCTTTCGAGCGACGAAGATGCACTGTTCAAGAATTTTTCCAATGGTACAAAGGGCAACATCAAGAAAGCGGAGCGCGAGGGCGTGGAAGTCGGCGTCACCTCGTCCCGGGAATCGCTGGATGAATTCTGCAAGCTCCACGGCGCAACACGTAAGCGTCACGGACTGCCGCCCCAACCCTCGTCCTTTTTCGCGGCGGTGCACAAACACGTGCTGGCCACCGACAACGGTTTTGTAGTGCTCGCGCGAATAGGGGGAAAACCGGTTGCCGGAGCGGTTTTCTTTCATTTCGGGACCAAGGCGATCTACAAGTACTCGGCATCGGACCCGGCATTTCAGAACGCCCGGCCCAACAACCTGGTATTGTGGGAAGCCATCCGTCGGTATTCCAGAAACGGATTTACCAGCCTGTGCCTTGGGAGAACAGAGCCCGACAACGTGGGCCTCAGACACTACAAGTCGAGCTGGGGAGCCCGCGAGGACGTTCTCAGATATTACAAGTACGACATTTCCAGAGGCGCCTTTGTAAAGGACCAGGTGCAGGTGCCGGCATTCTACACGTCGCTCTTTCGGGCCCTGCCTTCGCCCATGCTCAACGCGCTCGGCTCCGTTCTTTACAAATACGTCGCGTAGAAGGACTCGCCATGCGAAACGACCTCTACTATGCACTAAAGCCCCTCATCCCCCGGAGGTTGCAGCTGTTCCTGCGGAGAGTCATGGTGCTGCGGAAAAGACGACGACTTTCCTCGGTGTGGCCCATAGACCCGGCCGCCGGCGCCCGCCCCGCCGGTTGGAACGGATGGCCGGCAAACAAGAAATTCGCGCTCGTGCTCACGCACGACGTTGACACGCAAAGAGGGCACGACAAAAGCCTGCTCCTCATGAATCTCGAAAAGGAAGCCGGGTTCGTTTCCTCGTTCAATTTCGTCCCGGAGCGCTACAACGTATCCTGCGAGGTGATGGACGTTATTGCCGACAGCGGGTTTGAAATCGGGGTCCACGGTCTCAAGCACGACGGGAAACTCTTCAGCTCGCGCGCCGCGTTCGAAGAACAGGCGGTACGGATCAACCAATACATCAAGGATTGGGGCGCGGTCGGCTTTCGCGCTCCATCCATGATTCGAAACCTGGACTGGATCCGAGACCTTAACGTGGAATACGACGCGTCAACATTTGACACGGATCCGTTTGAGCCTCAGCCCGAGGGGGCTGGCACCATTTTCCCCTTCTGGGTGGAAGCCGGCGAAGGGAAAAACGGGTATGTTGAACTACCCTACACCCTATGCCAGGATTTTTCTCTCCTGGTGCTCATGAAAGATAAGGGCATTGCGGTATGGAAGGAAAAGCTCGATTGGATAGCGGCAAGGGGCGGCATGGCACTTATCAATACCCATCCGGATTACATGAACTTCACCCGATTGCGCTGCGGCCTCGAAGAATACCCCGTGGCGTTCTACCGAGAATTGCTCGACTACGTCCGCGACCGGTATGCGGGAGATTATTGGCACGTTCTTCCCAAAGATATGGCTCGTTTCTGGAAACACGGACCGAATGTGGCGGCGCCGCCGGTCGGCACAACCCGCACCGTGAAAGAGCCGGAACGCGTAGAAAGCTGGCATCATGAGGTTTGAAACCGTATCCCTTTCGGACGTTGTCGCAACCACTGCATGGGACGACTATGTTTCGCGTCATCCGCGTGCGACGCCCTGCCATTTGTCCGCGTGGCTCTGGGCCATTCACGCCACCTATTCCTTCGAACCCCTTCTCTACACCGTAAAGGACGACGGCGACGCGCTTCAGGGAGTATTTCCGCTGTTTAGAATCCGGGGCGCATTTACGGGCGTACGCGTGGTGTCGCTTCCGTTTTCCGATTACGGCGGCCCGCTGTGCAACGATCAGATTGTCGAAGAGGAATTGGTTCGCCACGTGCGCGGCGAATGCCAAAACGGGATACGGTATTTGGAAATCCGCGGCGGCCTGGCAAGGCCCGGCGATCTGCTTCCCTACAATTATTACAAACGGCATGTCATGGACCTGCGTGCGGGCATCGGCGCCCTGCAAAACAAAATCGACAAGAAGACAATACAATATTCCATACGTAAAGCCGAGAAGGCGGGAGTTGTCATCAAGCAAGACAATACGCGGGCCGGCCTCGAGGCATTTTACCGCCTCAACAATCTCACGCGCAGGAAACACGGCGTGCCTTCGCAGCCGCATGCGTTTTTCGAGAACCTCTATTCCCGGATGATCGCGGCAAAGATGGGGTTTATCCTTGTTGCCGAACACGATTCGACAGTCGCGGCCGCATCCCTGTTTCTCACGGTAGCCAGGCAAATTCATTACAAATACAATGCGAGCGATCCGGCCCTTCTCAAGAAGCTGTCGCCCAATCATCTGCTCACGTGGCACGTTATCCTTTGGGGCGTTGAAAACGGCTACCAGTCGCTTGATTTCGGCCGCACGTCTCCCGACAACCAGGGACTCATCCGTTACAAGAACATGTGGGGAATGGAAGACCAGGACATCCCCTATTACTATTATCCGCGCGTTAAGGGCGCGGTCGCGACAAAGGAAAGCGGAATCAGCTACCGGCTGGCCACGTCGATGTGGCGGCATCTTCCGCTTCCGGTGATGGAATTTTCGAGCTCGATTTTGTACAAACACCTTGGATGATGCAAAGAGGCGCCATGTCTTTTGTAAACAGCGTCCGCATGATACCCCGGTATCACTGGGAATACGGCCTCATTGACATCTGGAAGTCAATCGCAGGGGCGACTATGTCCCGCATGCCAACGACATCAACGCTGGACGAAATCTTCGGCCGGCCGGTCTCCTTCACCACCTCGGGCAGGGTTTCGCTGTACACGATTTTACGCTCGCTGGCCCTTCCTCCGGGCGCGCGCGTAGGTGTCCCGCTGTTCTGCTGTTCGGTGGTGTTCGATGCCGTGAAACAGGCAGGTTGCATCCCCGAATTCATCGACATCTCCGATGACATCTATGGTCTTTCGCCGGATGATGTAATGCGTAAGCGCGACAGAATCTCCGCGCTTGTTGCCGTGCATATGTTTGGTCATCCCGTGGATATGGACGCCATCCTCGCGGCCGCCGGGAATATCCCGGTGATCGAAGACTGCGCCCAGTCGCTTTTCTCTACCTACAAGGGACGCCTGACCGGCACCATGGGCGCCGTGTCGTTCTTCTCATTCAGATCCGGCAAGTACGTTTCCGCGGGCGAGGGTAGCGCCATTCTCTGCAAAACCCCGAAAATGGCGGACGCAATCGAGTCTGCGGTCGCATCGTTTCCGAAATGGCGGTTTCATCAGGAGGCCCTGCACACGATGGCCACGTACGCAAAAACCGTTATGTACAACCGGCCATGGTTCGGCACCGTCGGGCAGCCCCTGGGAAGCAGGCTCGACAAATCGTTCAACTTGACTGCCAAGTCCGGCTTCACCATGCGCAGGATAGCGGCGGGTGATTTTCGGATCATGGACGAAAGACTGCGAACGTTCCGGAAACAAATTGCGAAGCAACGGGACTATGCCGCGTATTTGCGGGACGCCATTCGGCTGGCGGGCGTGGTCCTGCCCGCGGAAAAGCCGGGTTGCGAGAGCAACTATTACCAGTTCGCAATCCGGCTTGAAGACCAGGCCCGTCGTGACCGGTTGGCGGCGCACCTTCGTGATAATGGGATCGACGCGGCCAAGTACCTGAACGGAATCGGCGCTGAGGCGGCTCAGTCGAATGGGTACGCCGGGGACTGCCCGGTTGCCGAAAGGTGCTCGCGCACCGTCCTTACGGTTCCGGCCTACTATTCGCTGTCCCACAACGACATTGCCCATATCGCAGACAGCATCAACGCTTTCACGGGGTGAACGCCACGCCGGTGAACTACAAAGGAGAAGAGCTCATGAATTCCTGCACCGTTGCCTATGCATTTTACGAGACCGACTTCAGGGTGAGCCGGTATGCGGAAGCGCTCGCCGGTCCCGGCATGCACACCGACGCAATCGCCTTGCAGGCCGAAGGAAAAACAAGAACCGAAATCATAAACGGCGTCACCCTGCACCGCATCCAGCGGAGACGTTTCGACGACCAGGGTGGCCCGTTCGATTATCTGTTGAAGATGAGCTTGTTTTTTGTCAAGGCGAGCTGGTTGATCCTGGTCAATCACCTGCGGTACAGGTACGATCTCATTATCGTGCACAACGTCCCGGATTTCTTCGTATTTACGGCCCTTGTTCCGAAGCTTTTCGGCGCCAAGGTAATGCTTGATATTCACGACATCCTGCCCGAGTTCTTTTGCCAGCGGTTTCACAAGCCGCTCAATTCGGTGTACGGGAAACTTCTCAGGGTCGTCGAGTTTCTGTCGGTACGGTTCTGCGACTTCGTCATTACGGGGAACGACCTGTGGCGCAAGAAGATCTCCGCACGAGATGGTGTCCCCTTTGAGCGGACCGTCGGCTTTGTAAACTATCCGCACCTCGAATACTTTCGCGACGTGGAGTACAAGGTTCGCGCGAGCGGCCTTTCGGTAATCTATCCGGGCCATCTGTCTCACCATCACGGCATCGACATCGCGGTGAAGGCAATGCCGATTGTAAAGAAGTCGATTCCTTCCGCCCGGCTCGACATCTATGCAGCATCGTGGGTACCGCAGTATCGCAACCAGCTGGAACACACCATTGCCGAGCTCAACCTCGACGGCGCAATAACAATCCACCCGCCCAAAGATATCCACGAGCTCGTGGAGGTTTACAAAACAGCAGACATCGGCGTGGTGCCAAAGCGCGGCGGGTTCTTCGCCTCCGAGGCTTTTAGTTCAAAGATCCTCGACTTTATGGCTTCGGGAATTCCGATTGTCGCCTCCCGCACCACCATCGACGAGTATTATTTCGACAACTCACAAATCATGTTCTTTGAGCCGGAAAACCACGAGGACCTTGCGAAATGCATACTTTCCCTGCACAACGATCCCGCGAAAAGGAAGCAGCTTTCCGACAACGGCAAACGCTATGCCAGCGAAAACAACTGGGACATCAAGAAAAGGGTATTTCTGGACATAGTAAACTCGCTTTAGAGGAAAAGGAAGTATGAATCCAGGTAGAAACTACGTGATAATCTCCCCGGTCCGCGACGAGGAGCGCTACATCGAAAAGACGATACGGTCGGTAATTGCGCAAACCGTCCTCCCCGTACGCTATGTGATTGTCAACGATGGTTCCAGCGACAAGACCGGTTCGATAATCGATACGTTCGCCGGGAAGTACCCGTGGATTTCGGCCGTACACCGGGCCGACAGGGGATTTCGCAATTCGGCCGGCGGGGAGGTCGAAGCGTTCTACGAAGGGTACAAAACGCTCAATGGCGCGGCGTGGGACTTTATCGTCAAGCTCGACGGCGACGTGTCGTTCGAACCGGACTATTTCGAGAAATGCATCGGATATTTCAATTCCTCCTCCGACCTTGGAATAGGAGGCGGCAACATTTACAATCTCGAAAATGGCTCATTGTCACTCGAGCGCGAGCCGCAGTTTCACGTGCGGGGTGCGGCAAAGATGTACCGCAAACAATGCTGGGACCTGTTGCGAGGCATGTACGCGATCAACGGGTGGGACACGCTTGACGAAGTGAAGGCAAATATGCTCGGGTGGAAAACGCGGACATTTGCCGACCTTTCCATCGTGCAGCACCGGCCCACCGGCAGAGCTGTGGGCTCCTGGAAAAATGCGGTGAAGAACGGCGTGGGCGGATACACCGCCGGCTATCATCCGTTGTACATGATCTTGAAATGTATAAAGCGGCTGTTTGTCAAACCATACTTGGTTGAGGCGGCCGGGCTCATGTATGGCTTTCTCAAAGGGTATGCCAGAGGCATGCCGCAGGTTGAAGACAAGAACCTTATCCGGTATCTTCGGCGGCAGCAGATCAACAAACTGCTGCTGCGTCCCACCATATGGAAGTGAATGTGAAATGGTTTTGTCGGTTGTTATAGTCAACTACAACAGCACGGGCTATCTGCTGTCCTGTCTGGCGTCTCTTTACAAACAGGCAGCAGGCGTTGATTTCGAGACGATCGTGGTGGACAACGCGTCAACCGACAACGGAGCCGATCTCATCGCCCGGCAGTTTCCCCAGGTTCGTCTTGTCGGGAGTAAAGCAAACCTCGGATTTGCCGGCGCCAACAACCTCGGCTCCGGGCTCTCCTCAGGCGAAAGCATTCTGTTTCTCAACCCCGACACGGTTATTCTGGGCACCGCCGTCCAGACGGCCCTGGACGTCCTTTGGCGGCTCCACGATGCGGGTGCGGTGGGCTGCACGTTGCTCAATTCCGATTCGACAATTCAAACCTCGTCGATCCTGCGGTTTCCCACGATCCTGAACCAGATGTTAAGCGCCGATGTTTTGCACCGCGCGCTTCCCAGGCTCCCGTTGTGGGGCATTGCCCCGCTGTTTGCGGGAGGCGGCACGGTGCAGGAAGTGGAGGCAATATCCGGCGCTTGCATGTTTGTGAGGCGAAAGGCTTTCGAAGCCGCCGGTATGTTCGACACGCGGTATTTTATGTACGCGGAGGACGTCGACCTGTGCTATGGAATTCGCATGTCGGGATTCAAAGTCTATTACGCCGGCGATGCGCGGATCATCCACCACGGCGGGAAAAGCACCGACCACGCGGACACGCGACAGGTTCCGGTTGCGATGATGAGAGAATCCACCTATGCCCTGCTGACAAAATGGAAAAGCCGCCGGTATGCCGACGCCTACAAAAAGACACAGTTGTTGACGGCGGCGTTGCGTTGCACAGCACTGCTGCTTGCCTATCCGCTGGCGCTGGCCGGCGGCGCGGCACGTATACGATGGTCGCTTGCCAAATGGACAACCATTTTTCAATGGGCCGCCGGCAATCGCGGCATACGGCAAGCGCTGGGAAGGTTTTGCAATGACGGTGCCTGAGGGCATTTACAGTGCGCTCAATCCCAATCCGCCCGTCGTGGTGGCGGTGCTGCTGATGGGAATGGCGACTGTTCTGCTTCCCCGCAAATACGCGCTCTTCCCTCTCTTTACCGTGGCCGCGTATGTTACCCTGGGCCAGTATGTCGTGATCGCCACCGCGAATTTCACTATGGTCCGCATTCTCATCGTGTTCGGCATTGCCCGGGCGGCGATCCGCGGCGATTGGGGGTCGGTGTCGCCCAACGGACTTGACAAGGCCGTGATCGCCTGGGCGGTGTCGTCGATTATCACCTATACCCTGTTGTGGCAAACCGGCCACGCATTTGTAAATAGGATAGGAATGTGCTTCGATACCGCGGGTGTGTATCTTGTGTGCAGGCTTTACTGTAATGATGCCGACGACATCAACCGGATCCTGCGGCTGTGCGTGGTGCTGCTGATGTCCCTCGCAATCGCCATGATTATCGAATTCCGTACCGGCAAAAACCTGTTTTCCTTTCTGGGAGGCGTTCCCCTTGAATCGGAGGTTCGGTATGGCCGCGTGCGCTGTCAGGGGAGTTTTAGGCATCCCATTCTCATGGGCACGTTCGGCGCCACCATGGTGCCCCTGATCGTCTCGCTGTGGTGGAAATCCGGGGGAACAAGAGTTCTTGCCGTGCTCGGTACGCTATCGTGCATCATCATTGTCGCGTGCGCGGGTTCAAGCGGTGCGCTTATGGCCACGGCGTACGGGACTATCGCCCTGTGCGCCTGGCCCCTCAGGTTTCGCATGAGAATTATTCGGTGGCTCATGGTGCTGGCAATCGTCATTTTGCAATTCGTGATGAAATCTCCGGTGTGGTATATTCTTGCCAGACTCAGCAGCCTCACCGGCGGGACCGGGTGGCACAGGGCATATCTTATCGACCAGGCCATACGGTATTTCAACGAATGGTGGCTCGTAGGCACCAAGGTCACGTCCCACTGGATGCCCACTGGTCTTCTCATAGATCCCAACAATACGGATATTACGAACCAGTATCTTTTCCAGGGCGTTCACGGCGGAATCATCACCATGGTCCTCTTCATAGTCGTGGTGGCGCTGGGATTTGCCGGCGTCGGAAAGGCCGTGCGCATTCTTGAAGGTGAAGAATTTTCAAACAAGATAGTGGTGTGGGCGATGGGTTCGGCCCTGTTTGCCCATGCGATATCCTTTATCTCGGTGTCGTATTTCGACCAGATTCAAGTGTTCTGGTACTTCCTGATGGCCGCGATTGCCGTATCGCTCGACCATGCCAGGGCGGTCGAGGCAAAGGGGACGATCGAAGCGCGGAACATTCGGCTCGGGGCGGCTTTTGCCCGTTCGGCGCGAACCCGCCCGTTGCAGTCTTGACCGATGCGCCTTATGCACATCAATCACCGGGGTTCGCCGTGAAATTGCAAGTGTCAATTGTGAGATCCGCAGCAGCGGCCGTGGCGCTGCTGGCGTCCGCATGCGCGGCGAAACCGTACTTTGTGGATTTTGAAAACGGCTCCGATGCCGGCGGCGGCGGCTTTCCCTCGGATCCATGGAAACACTGCCCCGGCGATGACGGCGCACAGGCGAGCGCCCGGCGCGCCGCGCTTTCTCCGGGCGATACGGTATATTTCCGCGGCGGCATCGTTTACAAGGGCCAAATAGCGGTGCAATGGCGGGGAGCAAGCGGCGCGCCGGTTGTCTACGACGGCAATTCCTCCGGCAAATGGGGCTGGGGCAAAGCCGTCATCGACGGAGGGAACACGTGGTCAAACGGTTTCGTCTCTACCCAGCGGTCCGTCGGCGGCGTCATCATCAGGAATTTTGAAATACGGGCCATCCGGTACACCGGGGTCGAATGGGCGGGTGGCGCCGGAATAAAGATCGACAATGCCGACCACGTCACCATCGCGGATTGCTTCATTCACGACGTCGGCTACTGGAACAACGACGGTTCCACGGTTCCGGCGGGATCCGGCATCAGCATGGTGCAGCCGTCAAACTGCTTGATTACCGGGAATGAAATAACCAGAACGGGACTTGCCGGCGTTCAGCTGCTGGGCCCTCAAACCACCGTTGTTTCGCGCAACAACATTCACGATTACGTCACCTGGGGAATCGACCTCACGGGCGATTATCGAGCGTGCTCGGAGAATGACGTATGCGACAATGTTGTCCACGATCTCTTCCGGTACGACAAGGGGTTCTGGAAAGGTGCAGGCGATCCGCCGCATTCGGATTTCTGTTTCATCAGAAAAGGAGGCGGATTCCATCCGGTGCGAAACATAGTGGAACGGAATCTGTTCTTCAACGACTTCGCCTTTGGGGAGTTCGGCGGCACTGCCATGCTTTTTCTGTCGTTTGCGGACAGCACCGTCATCAGAGACAATGTGTTTATCAACGCCCACAGCTACAGCGCCGTTTTCTTCGGCTGGACATCCACGGCAACCGGGTTTTACAACAACACGGTCTATTGCCCGCGTACCGGCGCATTGCGGCTGAGCACTGGAGGAAACAACGATATCCGGAACAATATCTTTGTCGCGCAATCGGAAGGCCTCACCTACGACAGCGCGTCCGACGAAAAAAACCTGACGATCGACCACAACCTGTATTGCGTGCCGGACGACGGCAAAGCCTTTGTCCGCGTGTCACCCTGGGAAGGATGGAGTTTTGCCGCCTGGCGGAAGCGCGGCTACGATTTGCAAAGCAGGCTGCTGGCCTCGGCGGCATCCTTCAAATTCGTCACGCTTCACGGTTATCCGGTGCACTGCGACTCAATGGACCTGCACGTACTTTCGGGAAGCGCGGCCAGCGGCGCGGGAAGCGTGATAGCGGACTTTAGGGACGGCAAGTGCGGCAGGGAGCGCGCGGCCAAAGGCTCCTGGGACATCGGGGCGTTTGCCGTCGCCACGGGCGCGGGGGACGGCCACGCAGTCGTTACGGCCCCGGCGCCGCCCAAGCGGAAAGAGCAACCGCTGCACCATGATTGACAAAACAGTAGCCAACTTCCTCTACTCCTTTGCAGCGGTGTTTCTCGTTCGGTTTGTGGGCGGCATCACCACATTTGTGATCGCCAGGATCCTGTCCCCCGCCGATTACGGAATGTGGGTCACGCTCCTTGTGATCGGTTCGTATGCTCCCATCATCTGCCTCGGAACCCTGGAGGCACTGGTCAAGATGTTTCCATTCTACACGGGGAGGGGTGAAGCGGCAAAAGCCGCGCTGCTGGAATCGAACGTGTTGGGATCGCTTGTTCTCGCCGCCGGGCTGCTGCTTACCGCGGGTGCAACGTTTCATTTCTTTGTCCAAGCTTCGGACCTTGGGTCTCTCGTCAACATCATACGCCTCTTCGTGCTTGCCGCGAGCCTTGCTCTCCTCTCGGCTTTTTACTATTACCGTTTTACAGCGCACCAGAATTTCCGTTATGTCAGTTACATCGAAGCGCTGAGGGCGGTGACGCTTTTCCTGCTCATCGTCCCGTTTTCATGGCTCTGGGGGCTCATGGGCGCGGCGCTTGCGTTTACCTTCAACGAAATCCTGATTCTCACGTTCTCGCATGCCGCCAATAACAGGATCCTCGGCAAACTTGCCGTGTCTTTTGACTTAAGGGAAATAAAAGGCCTCGTCGCAACCGGTTTTCCCATCACTGTTATCTGGTGGACCTACATGCTGCAAACTTCGGTGGACCGCCTTATTTCCATGTCGATGCTGGGCAAGGCGCCCACGGGCTATTACGGTCTCGGGGCAAGCATGGCCTCTGCGATAGTACTTATTCCCATGATACTTGGCAGGGTGTTGTATCCAAAAGTCAACGAGGAGGTGGGCAAGAACGCGGGACGGGCAAGGCTCACGAACTACGTTCTTGTCCCTGCTCAGGGACTGGGATTGTTCCTCCCGCTGGTGATCGGCACGCTCATCATTCTTACTCCGGAATTGTATCGGGTTTTCTTTCCCAAATACGTCCGGGGAATCGCCTCTGCACAGATACTGCTTTTGGGGGTGTATTTTGTGAGCCTGATCCGCACCGGGGTCAACTATCTGGTTGCGATCAACAAACAGAATAACGTGCTCCTGTTTGTTCTTGCCAGTCTGTGCGCCAATGTGTTGACGAGCGTGGTCCTTGTGAAACAGGGATACTCTATTGAGGGAATCTCGGTGGGAACATCGGTATCCGCGTTGGTTTTTGCGGCCCTGTTGTGGCGGTCGGTGTTTGGGCGGCTGGGATATGCTCCCGCGGCCCAGGGGAGAGAGCTTGCATTCCTTTTGATGCCTTTTCTATTATGCGTGACCCTTTCGCTGGGACTGCCTGCGCTGGTTCGTGAGGCAATTCCCGGAAACGCTCCGCTCGCTTCGGGATGTGCCGCAGTTCTCTTTGCCGCGCTTTATGCGTTAGGCGTAACCACCATTCCCCCGCTCAATGCATGGAGCAAAAGCCTCGCTTCAACGATTCGGGAACAAGCAAGAGCCGCGATTTCCAGGAAGACTAGCGCGTGATCCTTACCCCGTCCCTTTGTGCAAAACTCCCTGCCCTAAAATCACGCACATAGAAACCGCTCGGCAAAGACGGCGCAGCCAAAGAATACAACCCCGCAGACTGGATTTTGTTGACAACCGAAGCTACCAGCCTTCCTTGCAAATCATAATAGACGATGCTCACGGGGCTTGTTGCCGGCAAGGCGTAGCGCAGGCCACCCGGCATGCTGCTTATCCCATACGCGGCTTTTGCCGGAGATTTCTCCAGCATCGCGGCGGTGGGGGTCGGAGAAGTTTCCGGAAGCGAACGCCGCCAGACACCCCTTCCGTACAGACCTGCAAACAAGGTGCTGTCACTCGCGCACAGGCAGAGCACCGCGACGTTGGTAAAGAGTCCGCCGTCGATTTCGGTCCACGAAGCAGCATTGTCCGTTGAGACGAAAACGCCGTTACTGCTCGTACCTCCAAAAATGTCTGGTCCGTGGACATACAAAGCAGTGACGAGAGCGGCCGACATGCCCTGGCCGGATTCGGCCCAGTTGTCGCCGTTGTCGGCGGTTCTGTACAGCCCTCCGGCAACGGTACCTGCATAGAGACGACCGCTGCCTGCGGCAAGCGTTGAAACCGAATATACCATGCCCTGCGTGTATGTCAATCCGTTGTTTGCCGCCTGCCAGGTCGCGCCGCTATTTGACAAAACGAACACTCCCCCTCCGGAACCGGCGCCTGCAAACAGATTGCCGCCGCTCACGGCGAGCGCGAAAATATTGGTGGTTGTCAATCCGGTGTTTATCGGGTTCCACGACGCTCCGCCGTTTTGTGAAAGAAAAACTCCCTTGCGGAGGGCGCTGGCATACAGGCGGGAGCCGTCCGAGGCAATCTGGTTGATCTGAGGATAGGAGTTCGTATCCACTGCATCATGTGGCAGCCCCTGGTTGACCGCGGTCCACGAATCGCCGTCGCTGACGGAAGCAAATATTCCCGAGTGCAGCATTCCGGCGAAAACGGCTCCGCCGCCGGCCGACAGCGAAACCACGGTGTCTTTCGGCAGCCCGGTGTTTGCCGCAGTCCAGGTGTTCCCGTTGTTCACGGAAAGAAATACGCCGTCATCGGTACCGGCATAAATAGCTTTATCTTCCGCCACAAGGGCCCGAACTACTTGTCCCGCAAGCCCTGTGGTCTGTACCCATTCGCCATGACTTTGAGCCACCATGAGTAACCCAAAGATTGCGCTCCAAGGTAGATTAGTCTTTTTCATTGCTGCGCCCCTTTCAACAGCCCGTTCACGGCTGCTTCAATAATACTGCGCAAGGATTATGCCGGAGGATTGTTCAGGACGCAGGGCCAAAGAGGCGGATTTTTTTGGGCAGTTTCGCACTGCTGATAATCGTGATTCCAAAAACAGGAATAGCGTCGAACTATTGAGCGAACGATCTATCTTGGAGGCTATGCGAAAACCTCACTCCGCCTGCGAACGACTGCGACGGAGGTTTTCGGACATACTTCTAGCGGTCGAGCACGATGATTCTTCGGGTTGTCTGTTCTCTTTCCGAATGCAGCAGGTAGACGACGTTCCGCTGCAGGTTGAACATCCCCGCTGTTTTGCCGGAGACCGTCCAAACCGTGTACCCGGGTTTCCCCGCGAGCGAAACGAACTCCCTGTACGACAGCAATTGTGGCAGGTTATTTTCGACAGTTCTTTCGGTGTGATAGCCGTTTATTGCCGCGGTGCTCACCTTGCATTCGTATGCGCCGATATCCCAGGCCCCTCCCTGCGGGCGCTCGCACAATGCCTTGTCGCACGTGAAGCCGGAAAGCGTTGCGCCGGCGTTGACCGCCGGGCTTGACGGCAGGATACTCAGGTCCATAGTCTCACATGAAACCGGGTAACCTGTCGTATTTGCAAATTTCACGTTGGCGACCGCTGAGGCTTTTACGCTGTGCGCATCGTATCCGAAGGTTTGCCACTGGGCGAAGGTCGCGTAGCGGGCGGGCGTTATTCTCACAAAATCCTGCGACGAAACGACGTTATAGAACAGGTTGTAGTCGCTCGTGAGACCGGTTTCGTCGATAACGGCTGTGTAGGCTATTGACGATTGATAGGTGACGACAATGTTGTTGCGGATATCGGAGTAGCCGTTGGTTTCGAGAAATATGCCTGCAGGTCCGGCGCTCCCCGTAAATGCATTAGGAGCATATATCGTGTTGTTGTAAAACCTGGTGCCGGACGAGGTCCAGGAAAACCTGGTCGCATAGTACCCGTGTGGATTGATAAACACATTGTTTCGGACGATCGTTGAATCCGCGTACGACAGAAAAAGCATGGCTGTGCCGCCGAACTCGGCAAAGGTGTGGTTATTATAAAAGAGATTTCTTTCAACCGTGTTCTTTACGGGATGCTGGCTCGTGGAGCCGCCCTGGCGGATAAATATGTAGTCGGTGTGCGGAATGTTCGGATCATTCGGGATGCCCCACGATCCGGCGTCGTACTGATACATGTCGTGGATGGTGTCGTCGCACGCATCATTGCCGGTGCACAAATTGTAATCCCCGCCGATGTCGATTCCCCAGGTTATATAGTCGTGAATATTGTTGTGTGAAAAGATGCAATTGACTGAACCATCGACCTCGATGCCGGCCAACCCGGTCCGGGTGATTTCACACCCCGTGATCGTGCAGTTTTTCGGCCGCAACATGTGCACGCCGTTTCCCGCCGGGATAATCGATCCGTCGTTCTTCCAGTACCCAACATCGTGCAGGTAGCAGCCGGCTACAGTCACATAACTGGCATCATCGATTTTTATTGCCGCCCCGCCCTGCCAGGCCACTCCGGTGTATTTCATGTTCTGAATCTCGAAGCTCTTTATGGTGACGTAACCGGTTGTTCCCGTCATGGCACTAAAACCGTATGATCGGGTATTTTCTCCGTCGACAACCGCCCTGCCGCTTCCCCAGGTTCCTGCCGAATTGCCGTCGTAGGTGATCTGCGCCGACGGCGAACCTGACCACTTCACCGACGTTTCGCCTTTGTAAACAACACCGCCTTTGAACAGTACGGTATCTCCCGCCTTGAGCGTGGCGGTTGCCGGCACGCCGGTCGCCGAGGCATCACCCGGACAGTTTTTCCACGCCAGCAACGGCGATGCGCCGCCATTGGTGTTGACGCCGTTCGAAAAGTCGACATAATACGTCGCCGACCACGACACGGTGCATCCTATTAATACCGCCAGAAATGACCTGCTTCTTCTGCACATACTCGCCTACTCTCTTGCTCATTTATCAATTAAGCGTTTAACTAGCTGCACAAATCTCACGTTCCGCGGAAACACTTTCCTGACTGCACGGGGACCGCTCTTACTCCGGACGAGAGGTCCGTAGCGACCCTTTGTTCTGCGGACGACATCGCCCTTTTCACCCTTACCCGGATATTACACTTACGTTTTGGAATATACCACAGATTTCTCCATCTGGCAAAAATTTAATCTTATTTTTCGCCTTTATGCTTAACTTGACACGTGCTAATGTCCTGGTCCCTAAACAAATTCATTACGGCGGAGAATCGCAGATGTTTTGGGTAGTGCCGCAAACAGGCAAAAAAGAATGAGTGCAGGCGTTCCTTAACGCCACATACTCGATTGAAGGACCCCGCAGCAGCTGCGGGACCGCGATTACAACAGGATGTACGCCCCATTGAGCAGCCTGCAATGCGCTCGCTGTGGGATTCATTCAGAGGGAACAATTTACCTGCGTGCAGGTTGGCGGGAACGAAACAATGGCAACCGGAAAGAGAGGAACGCGCCGGCAAACGATCCGAGGGTGTTGCAAACAAGGTCGGATAATTGTGAGCTCCGGCCGGGCAGGAAGACTTGCGAGAGTTCTATGCCAAGGCTGAGGGCAAACCCGGCGGCAACAACAGCGGCAATCGCGCGCCTTCTTCCCACGACGCTCATCTGGGACAGGAACCGCGCGAGAAAGAAGCCAAAGGGAATGAAACCGAGGATGTTCACTGCAATGTCGCTGTAATACGATGCATCGTTTGTAAAATCGTCCCAGAACGGCACAAGCACGTTGCCCCCGATTACGGGGAAACGGTCGCGAATGACGAGTGAGTGACGGACCCCCGCGCAGTTGCGCACGAGCGAACCGGGTTCTTCAAAAGAAAAGCCCATGATCGCACCTTGTTTCCGTTCGCCTTCGCACGCCGCGCATGGTGCCGCGTTTGCGCTGTTCGTCAGGCGCTCCGATGCGTCTCCCGCAATCAAGGAAAAACAGAAAAGTGTGCCGTTCCATGTATACTTGCCGCTGAGCGACCCGCCCAGGGAAAGGCGCAGCGGACCGCCCGCGCGGCCGGGAAACAGCCGGAAGTCCTGATCGTCAAGCGCATGGTGATTGTCCACGAAGATTTTTGTCCCGGCCCGGCCGGTGACGATCACGATATCGCGCGTTGTTCCCGCATTCAGAATGTTGCGTACTGCAACCTCAGCGCTTGGTTCACGGCCGGCCCGTGTCCGGTCTGGAAACGTCTTCAGGACGAGGTGGGATTTCCACTGCCCTACTATGGCACAGAGCCTATTGCCGTCTGTAAATGTAACAATCTGGGAGATGAACCACGGAGATTCCCCGGAAGGCGACACACGAATCGCTATCGTTACGGTCGATTCCGCGAGCACTGCTTTTTCGGCCGGATTGAGCGTGTCCGCGTCGAAGATGGCGGCCGGCCGCGAGAACGAAATGCCGCCTTTCTTGTCGAATACCGCGTTGTTCGATGGCGCAAAGGTGAACGGCCACAACCCGGCGCAGAGCATGAGCGCCACGAAGCCGGCAGTGATAACGCCGTTTGTCAAGAGTGCATTCGCGCGTGCCCGTCCGATTTCCGCATGCTCCATCGCGCGCGCCTCAACTCTTGTCCGGCCTAGCCGCCGAATAGTAGCTCGAATAGCGGTAGTACTTGGCCGAGCGCTCCGAGGAAACGCCGTTGAGCACGAACCCGAGCACCTTTTCCTCGATAATGGGGTATTCCCCGATCTTCCTGGTGAGCTCTCCAACATCGGTGTGGCCAGCGCGCGCAACCACCAGGAACCCGGAAAACATGTGCGCGAAAACCGCCGCGTCGGAGACCGCCTCCAGGGGCGGCGAATCGACGATCACGAGCTGGAACCGCTTCGCTATCTCCGTCTTTATCTGGGCAAACCGTTCCGATGCCAGCAGTTCCGACGACGATTGAACCGGCGTGCCCGCGCTCACAAGAAACAGGTTGGGAAGCGTAGTCGGCTGGAGCAGTGCGTCGATGCGCAAAGGCGTCACCGGATCGGACGAGGCGATGAAATCGGAAAGACCCGGCCCCTGGCTCTTGCCGAACCACTTGTAAAGAGTTCCCCTTCGTAAGTCGGCATCGATCACGACGGTTTTTGTCTGCTGCTGGGCAAGAGCATAGGCCAGATTCGCAGCAATCGTCGATTTTCCCGCACCCGGCTCCAGGCTCGTTACAACCACGCTTTTCTCCGGCGTGTTGAACAGGGTGAGCATCATCTTGGTCCGCAGGGCTCTAAAGACCTCCTTTGAAACGCCTTCTTCATTCTGGATGGTGATGAGACTCGTGGTGCCCGCTCCGTGCCACCCGTTGACCTTATGCCGTCCATTTCCGTTGCGTTTCTGCAGGACATCGATTTTCGGGACTCCTTCAAGCACCTGGCTGCCGGTCTTCCGTACAAACTCCTCCTCGGAATGCGCTGTTCTGTCGAAATAGTCGGCAACCAGCACGGGAGCAACCGTAATCACCACCGAAATAAGAAACACCAGCCCGAGAAGTTTCGGCACATTAACGGGCGGCGGTATGGGAGGAACCGCGGGGTCCATCACAAAAACCTCGCCAACTTCTCCCGTATTGAGAACCTTGGCCTGGTTGTAGCGGCTCATTACCGTGGAGTAAATATCGGAAAAGATCTGGTGCCTTCGTTCGAGTTCGGCAAGTTCAAGCTCCTTGCTCGGCAGGCTCTGCAGCTCGGAATACCGCGACTGGATGTCGGCCGACTGGCCAGCCAGTCCGCTTTGGGTCGACGATATGTAATTTTTGAGGGTCGCCAGGATATCTCCCATGAGCCCTTCCAGCTTGCGCTGGTTTTCCACACGCAACGGATGGTCTTCGGCGTAGTTCTTCCGGAACTCCCTCTCCTGTGCAGCCAGGTCGGACAGCTCGGCCTGATATGCAGAGGTCGCGGTCACGTTCCTGGATGCAAGGAATACCACGATTTCCTGGGCGGCAAGCAGTTTGTCGTTGGCCGAGGCCGACGCATATTTCTCTTCGAGCTCATTGGCATCGGACAGGGATTTTTTCGCGTCCAGCGCCCCCTTTTCCATCTGCCCGAGGCCGCTGATTCGCTGCTTGACATTCTCGGAAAGCCCCACCGCGGGGTTGGCTGCACGGAAATTCCTCAGCGCGGCGGTTGACGACTCCTGGTCGCGGCTCACGGCCTCAAGCTGCTTTTCCAGCGATGCCACGACGCTGCGCGTGCGCGCCCTCTTGAAACTCGCGTTTTTCTGTACAAACGCGTCCGCTGTTGCGTTGGCGACGTCGGCGATGAGCCGGTGGTCGCGGCCCTTCACCGATACGGCGATGTTGCTCACGCCGCCCCGCGAATCGGATTCCTTGACCGTCATCGAGTTGAAAAGGTCTTCCACCGCGTTCTGCAAAGGCCGTATCCGAAACCGGAAATCGTGCGGAGAGGCGAGAAAGCTCCGGGAAAACACCAGACGCATGCCGTCACCCGCAAGCACCGTAAGTTCGGCAGCTTTCCCCTTGTAAACCTGATTTCCCCGCCGGGGAATCAATCGGCTAACCAGGGGAAACCCATCCTGGGCGTCCGGCGTGAAAAGAACCAAACAATCGCCGTTGTTGCTTGCATCGATCGAGAACCGATAAGTACCGATCGCGGCGAGAGAGTCCACGAGCACCGAATCGAAGATTGCGAAACGCGGGAACCTTTTCAGGGAGAATTGCAAGGACAGTTCCTTGGCGATGTCCCTGAGGAAGCTCCGGCTCAATATGAGATCGCTTTGGGCCTGCATGAGCCCGCTCACGTCTTTTACCGCAGTGAGATCCGCGGTATTTTCAACGCCGATAATGGCCGTTGTCGATTCTTCGTGCGGCCGCGAAACCAGCACCGCAACCACTGCCAAAGACAAGCATGTTATGATCGATCCCGCAACGAGCAGATACCATTTTGCACGCCAGAAGAGATGCCGGTAGTGCCGGATGTTCACCGCGCCTTGCCGCCGCTGGCGATCTTCGAATGGTTTTCCCGGCAGCATCATCTGGTTCCCCTGTACGTTTCATATACATAATACAACGTCGCCGAAGTCGACACAGCCGACACTGCTACGCCGATGATGGGAAGAACCACGGTTGTGAAGATCTCCCACCCATCGCGCTTGGGGGCCTGCCGGGCGCGTATCAGGTCGCCCGATCGAACACCCAGTGTGGACAGCGAGGCGCCCGATTGAATGATGGGCAGCAGGCTGCCGTTTACAACTATTCCGTCGCGCTCCCATGCAAGCTTCTTCATGCCGTCCTCGCGCTGGGGCCCGCCCGCCAGGGCCACCACGTCCCACAGGGAAGCCGATGACGGTATATAGTAAAGACCGGGCCGGACAAATCCTCCAAGCAGTGAGACCCGCATGAGCGGCTGTACCTGAATGGTGGGATAACGCAGGAATTGCAGGTAAGCGGAGTTAAGAAACATGGAAAGCCTTTTTTCGGGCATTGTGTCTACTCTTACTCGCCCCAGTACAGGCAGAAAAACAAAGCCTTCGTCGTCTATATGGTATGTCCCGTTGATGAAATGCAACGAATCCTGTGATACCGTGATGCGAACGGCGTCGCCTTTGACAAAGGGACGAGGAGCGTCGGCCACCGGGTTGAGCGCGACCGCGGGTTTTTCTGATGTCACCAGCGCACCGCTCGCCGCCAAAGGTCCACCTTGGTCTGCCCCAAAGGACACGCACCACAAAACACTACACAAAACCGCTGCACGCGCGAACCGGTCCAAGAGGCCGGCGGAAACCGCCGACACAAGGATCGTTCGCACGCCAAGTACATAGTTCCGCGTTTTGATGGGATCGGCTCCTGCTGAGTTTGTCATAAGAAAGTAGGAAGATGCAATAGCCGTGCCGCCCGACATTCTTGGAACAGGCACTTTCGCCGATCACGCGGCGGCCAGTCAGCAAGGATACCGCCTCCAGAGTCTCCGGCCGGAACAGGAATCCAGTCGCGCGGGACAGTTTTCGCAAGAACGAAAATTCTTTGTCAAAATAGGAATACCGCTTGTGAACCTTTTCTACCTACGCCAAGGCAATCCCGGTGCAATGCCCCGCGTCCTCCCGCGAGCGTCGGGGGCGTTGGCACGAATTTTGTGCCTTATTGCGATGCCCTGGAAAAAAGGATTAGATTCCCGGCTTTCGGTGGCGAGACGCGGCCCCGTCGTGATGAGGACCCGGGAGAAACTCAGAACGTCGTTACTGGAATACGAAAACGGGACATTTCCCAAGCAGAACGGTTACCCGCCGGTGCGAAAGTCTGCGGCCGTCGTGAAGGAGATATTGACAAAGGTGAAAATTAGCGAACGAGAACGGCTATCGTGTGAGCGGGCGAACCGGCCGGATTTTGGCAAACGTTGGGCAAATTGTGTATTTTTACATAGGACCCAAAGCGCGCCGAGTCCTCTTGCGCAATGTGCCCGGCAAAATGAATGCGACGCGCAGGCTCACCAAACCCCGGGGCATTCCTTTCGGAAAACCGGCGCATTGCCGCGCGGTCCTGCGATGCGCGCAGGTTCCGGCGTTCGGCACGAAAGTCAACAGGCCATGAGAATGCTCAAAACGGTACATGCCATCTTCGTTCTCGCCCTCCTCGCCGCAGCCGTGCGGCAGCCGGCAGTCGCGCAGGACACAACCCTTAGCGCCAAGGTCCAATTTTTCATCTCATACTACGAAGACGGCGAGTACAAGAAAGCCGCCGACAGTCTGAGTTCTCTGTTACCCTCGCTTTCCGACGGTGCGAACGAGCTTGCCGCGTTTAAATACATCGGGTTTTCCTATGCCATGCTTAATTGGGTCGACAAGGCAAAAGGGACGTTCAAGATTGCCTTGGGGAAATTCCCGGACATGGACATCGATACGCTGGAGGTTCCGCCCAACATTGCCATCGTCTTTAAACAGGCGAAACTTGAGAAAAGGCTGGAAAGGCTCGATACCGTGTCTTTACAGAAGCCTGTTATTGTCGTTCAACGGAAAAACGTGGTTTTGCCCACCATCCTCCTGTCGGTCTCCATTGTGAGCGCAGCCGCGGCCGCGGAGCTTTTCTACAACGGATTCCAGCAGTACAAGAATTACACGTCGGTGAGCACGCCGGACCAGAGCGTTTTAGACTCATACTATTCGCAGGCGCGAAACGCGTACATCGGCGGCGCGGTATGCGCCGCGGTTACCGCGGTGCTCCTTCCGGTTTCCATCTATTTATATGTAAAGAAGGAGCCCCCGGCCAAGCTGAGGATATCTTTTGTCAATGGCTGGCCGGCCGTTGCATGGCTCTTTTAGGACTGCGGATTTCCTACGGCCACGGGCCTTCGTCCCTGACGGAAACTCCCGAAGGGACTTCTGCTGATCTTTTGCACAGGCAGTAAAGAGACCCCGCCCCCAAGGCGTGGTCTCTTTACAAGAAAACGCCGCAGGCTTCCCTCTCTCGCTTATGCATGCAGCACAAAATAAAGTGCAGCTATTGTTCCAGCTGCACTTTCACCTTCGTCACCTCTCCCCGCGCAACGTGCACCGTCTCCGTGTGGTCCCTAAATCCCTCTCGTTTGAGCACCAGCACGTGATCGCCTTCCGCAAGTGTAATCGGCTTGGGAGTGGGCGCGGTTCCAAGAAATGCGTTATCAACGTAGAGATCGGCCCACGGATACGAATGCACATGCAGCAAGCCCACGCCCTTCTCGAGTTGTTTGAGGGCAATCGATAGAATTTCCGAGGCATACGCCTGTATGACGATGGAACTGCTGTATGCCGCATAGCCGTCCGCAACGGCGTATATTGCATGAGGGCCCGGCGCCAGACTCTTCCCCCGCGTCAATTCGGCGAGCTGCGCCCGCTTTCCGTCGAGATACACCGAAGACTGGGGGGGGTCAACCTGCAGCTTCAGTACCCCGTACTTGGCGATTATCGCCTGCGGTTCCGGCGCACGGCGAACGGCTGGCAGCGCCTTCTCCGCCGCGCGGTGCGGTGAGGCGTTTGCGGGAGCCGATGCGTTCGAAGTGAGCGCGGTAAGTTGGTGCTTGAGCATGGCGTAATTCGCCGCAAGGTCCTTGTCGGTGTCGGGCACGGCGGCTGGCGGCTGCGCGGGGACAGGCGCGGCAGCGCGGGACTCAATCTTCGTCAATGTCTTGTCATTCGGCGCACCTTCCCTGGATTTCTGCGAAAAAATTATGGCCGGACCCGTTCCCAGCAGGACGAGACTCACGACGCCGGCCACGGCCATGACCGCCCTGCGGCCTCTTGACTTTACAAATAATGCGGCGTACAGAGGCGCGCCTGCAATTCGCCCGACAACCGGATGCGGTGCGGACTTTGCCGGTCCGGAGGCCGGCAGAACAATGCCCTTCGTCTTTCCGGGCTGCAAATCGCGGAAGCCGAATTTCTCCGCCTCTCGGAAATGCATTTCGGATCTTGCAACATCGCCGCTGGCAAGGAACTCGTTTCCCTTGAGCAGATGATAGCCTGCAAGATTGTTGTAAAGCTCCGCCGAGGCCGCTTTCTTATCGTTAATAAATCTTTCCAGCTCTTTCTCAATGTCGCGAATTCCAAGCTCGAAGAAGTAATTTTCCAAGACCTCAATGAGCGGATCCAGAGATGCAGGCCTTTTCTTCGGGTCCTTGTGCAGGCACGCCCCCACCGCCTCGACAAGGTCATCCCGCAGTGCCGGAGCGAGAAGCCTGAGGTCCTGCTCCTTTGTGTGAACGATCGAGTAAATGACGGCGCGAATATCCTCTGAAGCGAACGGCAGCTTTCCGCTGAGGATTCGGTACGCGAGCACACCCAACGACCAAATATCAACTTTCGGATCAAGTTCCCGGTTTCCCATTGCCACTTCCGGGGCCATATACCCCGGCGTGATAAAGACGCTCGAAGAATCCCGGTCGTCGGCGGCATGGGAAATTGCGCGCGCCAGGCCGAAATCAAGAACCTTTGCTTTGCCAGCTTTGGATATAAGAATGTTATTCGGCTTGAGGTCGCAGTGCATGGTATTGTGTCGATGAGCGTACGCGACGCCCTTGGCCGCTTGCAGCAGCGCCATGAGCCCGAATTCCGGGATAAACGTCTGCCAGCGCATCAGTTGCTGCAAATCCGGCCCGTCCACATATTCCATGGAGATGAAGAAAGAGCCATTGTCGGCTCCGAAATCGTACACGCGGATGATATTATCATGGTCAAGCGAGGCTGCGGATTTCGCCTCGTTTTCGAACATGCTGATGAGTTTAGCGTCTTTGTGGAGGTTGGACGAAAGTTCCTTGATGATTACTTTTCTGTTGAGGGACAGCTGGGTCGCGACAAATACGTTGCCCATTCCCCCTTCTCCCACCTTTTGCACATCGGAGAAATCTCTCAGTGAGAAAGCCATTGTAGCCTGCTTCGCACTCCGCCTCGGTGGAATCACCGCTCTGGTCGGTGGTCGCGGTTCTCAGGATTCCCATGGGACCTGCTTTGCCGCATTTGTGATATGAATATAGTTGATCTTTGCATATTGGCACGCAATTAGCGTGCCCTTTTTTATTATATTGAGAACTCCGGAGGCAGGAGCTCGCGGAAGCGAGAGAGGGCTTTTTTCACCGCCGGACAAGGTGTGGGAAAGACAGTCCCGGCATCAGCGCGGAGACGCTCATTGTTGCCCGCGGGGCCACAGGCGGTGGTTATTGCGGAAATCCCGAAGGGTTTCCCGCCCATCTTCCAAGCAGGCAATGAATAGGTCCGCGCACGGAGCTTTTCTAAAGCTGCGAACGTTTCATTGCCCAAAGAGAAGGAGCAGATATGCAAACAGCTCGCACGGCCGGCGCAATGCGCGCGGCGGCATTTCTCACGATTGCGGTCTCCACCGTATTCTTCTTCTGCCAACGCAACAATCCCTATGATTCAAAATCGATCAATTATGTTTCCGGATCAAGACCTCACGTTGCTTTTGTCCAGAAAACCCTCGAAGGATTCCTACTTGATTCGCTTACTATCCGGATCGCGTGGTCAGATACTGCAATAGGCGGCGGGAAAGGCGGGATCAGGAAATACTATTTCGACTGGAACGGCGACACGCTTTTCCGCGACAGCATCGATGGTACGGCCGCCGACACGTTTGTCATCAAGAAGGCCTTTGCCCAGGGGGACTACACGGTTCGTGTCAAGGCGGAGGACTTTGACGGCAAGTACAGCGACGTTGACAGCATGAGACTGACGGTTCGATCGAGTCTGCCGCAGATTATTTCCTCCAGCGCACCGCATGCCGTCGAGAAAGCCGTTGTCTGCACGGTTTCCGTTACTGCCGGCGATTCGGGGGGGGCGATTCGCTCATTTTTGTGGGCAAGTAACGGGGCGGACTTCAAAGATACTACCGCTGCCGGATCGTTTATGGTTTCCTATGCCGATACCGGCGCTAAGACAATTCTTGTGAAGGTGCGCGACAACAAGAGCATTGAATCGACAATCGACACCATTCACCTCAGCGTGTTCGAAAAGCTCTATACCGTGTCCTACGACGGGAATGGCAGCACGGGCGGGAGCGTCCCTCTGGACAACAATGCTTATGGCCAGGGACAGAGCGTCGAAGTTCTGGAAAACATGGGTGCTCTTTTCAAGACCGGGTATACCTTCGTCGGTTGGAATACCCAGGCAAATGACAGCGGCGCAGGGTACATGCCGCGCGCGAATTTTACCATGGTAACCTCCAATGTCACTCTGTATGCCCAGTGGGAAGTTAGTCTTACGTATGCCACCACCTACAACGGCAACGGCAACAGCGGCGGCACAGTCCCCACAGACACGGCTCATTACACTCTTGGACAGAGTGTCACCACTCGCGGCAACACAGGCGCACTTGTCAAGTCCGGTTTTACCTTTGTCGGCTGGAACACACAGGCAAACGGCAGCGGCATCGGCTATGCAACAGGCGTTGCATTTACCATGGGGTCAGCCGATGTAACCTTGTACGCCCAGTGGACGGCCGACCCGACGTATACCGTCACCTATAACGGCAACACCAACACAAGTGGAAACGTGCCGGCGGATGGGAACAACTATCGATCCGGAGATAGCGTGACCGTGCTTGGCAATATCGACACACTTGTCAAGACCGGATACACGTTCGTGGGGTGGAACACGCAGGCCAACGGCAACGGCGGGACGGCTTACGCGGCGGGAGTCAAGTTTGCCATGGGATCGGCAGGCGTCACGTTGTATGCCCAATGGACCGCACAACCGACCTACACCGTGACGTATGCCGGCAACGGCAATACCGCAGGATTGGCGCCCGTGGACAATAACAGGTACATGCAGGGCCAGACCTTCATAACACTCAGCGTCGGGGCGCTGACCAAAGCAGGTTACACATTTACAGGATGGAATACGGCGGCCGGCGGCGGCGGCACAGGGACCAGCTATGCCGCGGGAGTAACGTTTGCGATGGGAACCAACAATGTTGTTTTGTACGCGCAATGGGCGCAGATTCAAACGTATCAGGTCACCTATAATGCAAACGGCGCAACGTCCGGAACATTGCCGCCTGCAGACACCAATCATTATGTCGTGGGGCAATCAGTCACTGTCGCAAAGAATACGGGTAATCTTGCAAAGACCGGAAATACGTTCGTCGGCTGGAATACGCAGGGCAACGGCAGCGGCATCGGTTACGCGACGGGAACATCCTTCTTTATGGGGTCCGTCAATGTGACGCTCTATGCGCAGTGGACCGCGAACCCGACGTATACCGTCACCTATAACGGCAACACCAACACAAGCGGAAACGTACCGGCGGATGGGAACAACTATCGATCCGGAGATAGCGTGACCGTGCTTGGCAATATCGACACACTTGTCAAGACCGGATACACGTTTGTGGGGTGGAACACGCAGGCCAATGGCAACGGCGGGACGGCTTACGCGGCGGGAGTCAAGTTTGCCATGGGATCGGCAGGCGTCACGTTGTATGCCCAATGG
>PLWQ01000036.1 GCA_003165595.1 Fibrobacterota bacterium
CCGCACCGAGATTCTACTCTACTTATACGGAAATAAGATTAAACCAAAAAAGATTCAGCCGGAGAAATGGAATATTGAGATTTGACACTGATTTTTCAAAAAGTGTGAAGGAGAAGCTAGTCGCCGTTATTAGAAGAAGGATCGGAAGTATGCCGAAGGCTATTCCAACGACAGAGAAGAAGTCAGACAAGCATTCCTGTTTGGGGCTGGATCATGATGACTTGAAGATATTGTCCTGTTTTAACGGTTCAAAGGATAAAAATAGGAGCTTTGGAGGAATATCCGACCAACTTAACATGCCGATGGAACAAGTCAAGCAGCGCATCGAACAGCTTGGCAATGATGGACTAGTAATTAAGAAGAAAAGGGAAGATGGCCGTATATTGGTCAGGCTTACTTCAATCGGCGTGAAAGCAAGTAACACTCTTTGAATATTGTGGGAACACCTCTTTGAGGGTCGGACAGCGAGGCAAAATGGAGGCCTAGATATGATCGGAGTTCTGTTTCGGTGAAAATACTATACCCGGACAGAAGTGCATGATATGCGGGTTGACGCATAGCGAGCTATTTGGTTTGCAAACTGGTGCCTACGTTGCGAGAGGCTATGATAAGAGTATCATTTTCTAGAGAAATGTTGGAATCATATGCTGCAAAACAGCAAGCGTTTTATGGATTAGATATCAGCAGAATGAGTTCTGTATTCTTGTCCCAGATACTTATCAAAGATGCGCAAAGATACTATAATGTTTTTTCGATACTGGACGAAGTCAAGTATCTTGAAGGGGTGTGGAAAGGCACACTCACCAAGACGGCGGTGCCGTTTAGACGAGGCCAGTTGAAGGGATACATGAAGAAGCACTATACTGAGGCAAGGTACTTTGTCAAGAATATAGGAGCACACTTTGGAATGGAGCATGGCGGCAATAAGAGATTAGAAGAAGTGTTTGAGAAAGCAAATAGATTGAACAAATCAGGATGCATAGATGATGAATATATTGGATTTGTTGCAAACGAAATAACTTTCAACTGTTACAAGGAGCGGGCCAAGGCAAAAAGACTAACAGGAGAATGGATTGTATTTGAGAACCACAACAACATGAATTACTACCTAACCCTTGCAACGCACAATGAAGATGAAGCGGGAATATTCAAAAGAATCGAAATGGCCATAGGCATGAACTTTCCGTTCTTGAAAAGGAATTCAGAGGGTAAACCCATTGGGGTGTGACTTTCTCAGCGCAGGTTCTTTGCTCCAGGGAGAAGGTTAAACCGGCACTGAAGTGCCCGGCACACGGTCTTGTTCTGTGCGTCGGCGCGGGACTTGCATATTCGTGCAGGAATAGCTAGTTTTGAGAAGGAACTGCTGTCATTGTCCCATTAACTCTTCAGAATCGATTCTGAAAGCGAGCATTTGAAGTGGAGCCTTTGAGAGCCAGGGAAGAAGCGGTCGAAGACATTGCAACGCAAACCACGCTGTTTTTCCCGGCAGCATTTCAAGGGATGCCTGAACGCGTCACCCAGTTCCCGAAATTTCGATACATGGGCTCGAAAGCCAAGCTCCTGCCTTGGATTCATAGCGTAATTTCAAAGATTGATTTTCGCTCAGCTTGGGATCCTTTTGCCGGAAGTAACGCTGTCGCATATCTCCTAAAATCTATGGGCAAGCGCGTAGTGGCTTCGGACTTCCTGAATTTTCCGACAGTAATTGGTCTCGCCCTTATTGAGAATCCCGGAAAACACCTTGATGGGAAGACACTGAAGAAAATTTTGAAGACTTCGAACAATAGCCACCACTTCATTGAGAAGACGTTCAGAGACATTTACTATACACCAGATGATTTGTGCTTTCTGGATCGAATCTATCACAATATTCACCTGGTTTCCGATCCACATCTTCAAGCAATTGCGATGACTGCACTCCTACGAGCATGTTTGAAAAAACAACCTCGGGGAGTGTTTACAATTACCGGCGACCTTAGCAATTATGATGATGGTCGGCGGGACCTGCGGCTTTCAATTGAAGAACATTTCCTGGAACAAATTGGCGCAATTCAATCCGCCTGTTTTGACAACGGACATACGAATCGTTCCGTTCGAGGGAACGTGTTTGAATTAGGGGTTCAGCCCGTTGATCTAGTCTACTTGGATCCACCATACGTGCCAAGGGCTGATGACAATTGTTACATTAAACGTTATCACTTCCTTGAAGGGCTTTCGTGCTATTGGGAAGGCATAGAGATAGACTACTCAACGAAAACCAAGAAAATTGTCAAGCGTCACACTCCCTTCAGCTACCGTTCCGAGGCTGTGGACGCTTTCACCCGCCTTTTTCATGCATTCAGGACCAAGAAGATTGTCCTATCCTACAGCAGCAATGGATTTCCAGATTTACAAGTATTGGAGAGACTGATGAAGCGCTATAAGGGCAGCGTCCGAACCTTTTCGAAGAACCATCGCTACCACTTTGGAACACATAGTAACGTGACTCGCGCCGACACGGTTGAGTACCTGATAGTTGGTCAATAATGATACGAAAGAAACAATCGCTGCCCGAAATTGTGAAAATGCTCAGCTCGCTTGAAACGAGCTGGGAAGACCCCACTTCGGCTAGAGCGATCCAACAAATTCGGTCCCTGCCCTCAAAGCCGCAATATTGCCTTGACGATATTGCCTCACTTCTGGATTCCGACTTTAAGACGGGAATACTGGTAGCACGCCTTTTCCTCGGCATATCTGATGATGATATGGAGCTGGCCCTAAAAGATCACCTTGGAAATGCTGGAACCGGAGTAACCAGGTACACGAAAGACAAAGAGACGTACATTCGGGCCTTGTCCGAAATGGGATTGCTAGATGCAATGGCCGAAATCGTCAACCGCCCCCTGTCATGGAGTGATATTCTCATTGAACGACTGCGCTCCGGCAGAGGGAAGGCCATTCGTGGCCAAACCAGAGGCCGGAACTTGGAGGATTTTGTCGAAAATATCGTAAAGAGCGTCTTTGGAGAAAACAATTATGAGTCGCGGTGTCAATTTGCAGGCTCGAATGGCGAAACAGCAAAATGCGATTTCGCAATTCCCAACAAAACAGACGCAATCATTCTTGTCGAAGTCAAAGGTTATGGCGCAACGGGATCAAAGATGACAGACGTGATCGGCGACGTGGAGAAAATTCTGAAACAGAAACGCCATGACACATCTCTAATTCTCTTTACGGATGGAATTCCATGGAAAAGGCGATTGGGCGATTTGGAAAAGCTTGTTGATTTGCAGAACAAAGGGCTAATTGCAAGAATATATACAATGAAAATGGCAAATGAGTTCCGGAAAGATCTGCAAGTTCTCAAGGAAGAATACGACATTCCACGCTGATTCGGGCACACCCACGCAGCACCACGCGAAGCTCCCAGAGTCATTTGAATTTCTTTATTAACCACATTGTCAATATTTGCAGAGGAACAAAGCCAAGCCCTTGAAGGCATTTCAACCGCCATTATTGACTGCTGATTGCCCCCTGATCGCCTTTCCCGACCTCGTGACCACTTCAAACTCTCCTTAGGTCGCCCCAAAACCTCGTCAGGCGACGCCGCTGACTCCTCAGGAAGTCGAATCTTGGGAATTTTTCATGACCTGAGGCATTTTCTGAATCGCCCGAGGCAAAAAAACTTCTGCCTGAGGCAACTGTCCGCGCTCCTGAACCAACTTTCCGGCCGCCTGAGGCACTTTTTCGGTCTCCTGAGGCTACCGGTCCGGCCACCTGAACCACTTTTTTCGCCGCCTGAAGCAAAATCTCGGCAGTCCAACGCAAAAAAATGTTCGCCCGAACCAGAAGTGGCTGTTCCTGAGGCGGCAGTCCAGCCACCTGAGGTAACTGTTTGGCCTGCTGACGCCCTTCTCTTGCTCGCCTGAGGCAAAATATCGCGCGCCTGACGCGTTTTCTCAAGCGCCTGAACCCTTTTGACCTCTTCCACAATACCTTTCTTGCAAAGAAAAAGGGCTGAGGAGGTAACCCCAGCCCTTGGCAACCGAAGTAGAAGGGATTCTACTTTGCCGCAGCAGGTTGTGCAGGCTCCGGAGCCGGCGTTGGGGAAGGTGTAGGATCGACCGAATTCGTCTGTCGGCTTCTATAGGCGCTGTGATAATAAGAAAGGCGGGCAGGGTCCTTGCGAAATGCATACTCGGCCGCTGCAAGCACTTCGGCCATGCACATACGCATGTAGGTAAACGCGCGGTCGCGCTGGTCTTTGGCAACGGTAGTGCCTTTCTCGACAAACGCCTTTGCGTACAGCTTGCCCAGAGAACCCGCTTTATCAACTGCGGCATCGATCTTTGTGGTGTCGAACTTGATTGCCGAAAGCTGCGTCGGGTACTTCTTGCAAAGCTCCGCGAGTGCGCTCAGATCCTGAATCATGTCGGCCCCGCCCGATCCTTCGCGTATCCGTTTTACGGCTTTCATGGCGTCCGGGACGTTGCGCAACGCGAACGCCGCCGCTGCCAGGAGCTCGTCGCGAAGCTCAAATCCTGCCGGCTCTTCGCTTGCCCATTGCTTGGAAGCGTCCTTGAGTTCGCCTATTGCCGCAGTGTAAACCGCCTGGCTGTACCGAAGCGCGCCCGTCGCCGTCACGAGCTCGGCGATCTTTGCCGGGTCCGCGCCGACGGCCGTGAGCGCCGGGGTATCGGCCGTCGCGGCGGCAGCCATGATCTCGCCCTCCTTGACCGCCTGGTCGATGGGCATGTCCTGCTTGCGAATGGACTTTTTGTCAAGCGCGTTGAGTTTGGGCAACAAGGCTTCAAAATCCTGCTGGTCAGACATGAAAAACTCCTTTCAAGAAATGAGGGTGAATTAAGCCTCCGGCATGATGTTGCCGGAAGCGGCGGGGAGGCATCATGCCCGAGCTAGGTCAGTTGATTGATGAAAACGGGAACTTGCGGAAACGACACGTGTAGTAGGACGACTCGTGTAGGAAGGACAGTCTTGAGATTGGAGAATAGGTCCGCGAAGACCGCGGAGCTAAGGTGTTGAGAGAAATATGATAAACGGAAATGGGGGAGAGCAACGGGAATCTTTGGTAACCTGTGCAAAACGCAAGCCTGGTGTCAACCTGCCCAAGCAAAAATATCTTCCCCAAACGCCAGCGGCGGTTTGCGCGTCGCCTTTTTTTATATTAAAGGGGAGAGCACTATGGCAAGCAAAAGTGAAGCAAAGCGCCGAAAGCGCCTGCGGCTCAGGCGGCAGCAGGAAGCGCATCTGACGCAGCTTGAGGCAGAGAGGCGCTACCGGGAATCTCTTCAGCGAGTACTAAACGCTCTGGAAATGCCGGACCTATTTCGCAACCTCCCCAAGAAAGAAAGCATGGCCCTATTAATGGCGCGTTTTCACCCGCCGAGAATCGATCCTGCCGAAGGAACGCGGGTCCCAAGACGGGTCATGGAACAGGTACGTAAGCAGTTTTCGATTCTCTTGAAAGCGTTCACACTGCCCGTGATGCCCGGTTACGACAGCGTTTCGCTGGAGGATTTTTCCACGGCCGGTTATGCCCTGGCCGCCCACTCCAAGCTCAAGTTGCCCCGCAGTTCCGGCGCATTGCTATCCATGCTTGAGCAATTGCGACCGTTCTCCCAATACATGGATTCCAGCAACGACGAGTGCATGCGTTGGCTCAAATTGGCGGCTACGGCGGCCTGCATGAGCATCAACAGAGTGAACCAGACAATGTACCTTCCGACTCCGCGCTTCGATTCCCATCGATTGGGACTCGCTCTGCAGTGCCGGGTATCCATGAGGATTTGCCCGGTCAAGCCCGAATCGAGGGTCGTGTCCATGGACGGCAAACCTCGGCCAGCCTGCAGAATAGGATTGGCGGTAGCGGGCGCTGGAATCAGATGGGCAGCTACTACGCCGGCAGAACTGGGCAGCACCTCCGACTTCGCCGATTTGCCCATGCAGGCATGCATACAGTCCCACGCGCTTTCACGGCTCAGAGAAAGGCTGGACACCTGCAACCTTGGCACGATTCACTCGGAGCTCTTCTTCGCGTTCGAAAAGAAACAATTCGCCCCGCTTGCAAACAACCGGGCATTGGCCGCCTTTGAGGTGTTCGGCGAAAAAGTGGGCTACCTGCTCGTTGAGATTGTCGATGGCGCGGCCGTTGTAAGAACGTTTCTGTTCATCACAAATTCCGGCACGCCGGAAGGCACGCGCCTCGATCATGAACTTCGGGTGGGAAAGATGGAAAAGGAGTACTTGCAAATAGACAGGCTGAGCGCGTTCGTAAAAACCGATTTGCCGCAGGATCAGAGGGTGCGGAACGTGTTCGAGCGCGTAGGATTGGGACACCTGTGCCGACTCGACCCGAAACTGTTCGGGTCAAGGGAGCCGAATGCGACAGGATATGCAAAGGATTTTGTGAAGTATATGGGGCTGGGGTAAGAGCAGGGTTTACCCATTTCGCAAGAGTGAAGATTGATTTCGGGCGGTGGGAGAGGTAGATTTAAGGGAGATGCGGAAGCGGGGTATGATTACAGCACAATAGAGCCTATTGTTTCGGTTGACGATATGTTGCCTTAGGGCGGTTGAAGACTAATGCCGGTTAGAGCAATATTAAGAAAGGAGTTGACAATTGAGCACCCAAATCGGATTAATAGCGTACTTGGATATCCTGGGTTATAAAAATCTTCTTGAGAAGAATGAGCCTGAGGATATTGCCAAAAATGTTCTTCCCCTTCTATCCAGCATAGATAAGGACGTTATTTTATTGGCCAAGAAAGAATTAATAGAAGTTGCAACAGAAAAAGAAAAGACAAATATCATGATTGACAACATCATCGAAACAATCAAATTTATTGTAATTTCAGATTCCATAGTTGTAGCCATCCCTTGTGAATATCAAAATCAATTTAAAGATGTATTATGTTGGGTAATCCTCTTTTCAATTCTAATCAATTTGCAAGGTAATTTATTCATATCAGGACTTCCTCTGAGAGGGGTGATAAATTATGGAAAATATTATTTAGAAAAGAACTGTTTTGCAGGAAGACCAATTGTTGAAGCTTATTAATTGTGTAATTCTCTGGAATTTGCGGCATGCGTACTAACCGACAAGGCCAACGTTCAAGTTAATCATGCAATTGAATTATTGAAAACCCAAAAGATTGAAAATCCTTTCGGAGGGTACTTGTATAATTACTTAGTTCCAATGAAAACTTCAGAACAAAACATGTCAGTCTTAGCCTCCCGTACATACTTAAATGATAATAATGATATAAGAAGTCAAGTCTTATCCTCATTTTGGGGACATAACAAAGATATACCAAATTCAGTTCAAAACAAAATCAACAATACGGAACAATGGCTTCTTTACCTTAAGTCAAAGACATAAACAAATGCTCTACGCGCTCAATCATGACCTTTCGCATTTGCAAACAGCTTTGGTTTGCAGGTGCTTGGCTCTTTATACAAGATTACGTGAGTTGCAAAGGTAAAGTGCGGTCGTAGTCAGACATGTTGGCGCGGCGTTGGAAAGGAAAATGGATGCTTGAACTAACTCCGGAAATACGTAAAGAATACGAAAGATGGCTCAAGAAGATTGGAAATGACGATCCCTACTCTGGGCCTAATTTCATAAGCATCCACGAGGTGATAAAGGCGCATTTCTTGATTGTTGACTATTTTTACCAAGAAAACGAAGGATTAGGCGGAATAGGGCCAAAAAGTTTACCTTTATTGCATTCTGCTGTATCTCGGCAATATGTTGGGTTTGGACATAAGGACAAATGGACTGATCCGCTCGATATCTGCGCGACCCTATTTTATGGTTTAATAAAGAACCATCCGTTCCACGACGCGAACAAGAGAACAGCTTTTCTTGTTTCACTATACCATCTTCAAAAACTAAACAGAATTCCAACGGTATCTCAAAAAGCATTCGAAAAATTTACCGTCGATGTCGCTGAAGACCTCTATGCTGTCAAAACGCTTGGTTCAAAACACATTAGCAAAGGATCCGACGAAGAAATTAGCAACATTTCAAGGTTTTTTAAACGAAATACAAGAAAATTGGACAAAAGATATTATGCAATAACTTATAACCAATTGGATACAATATTGCATAAGTATAATTTTTTGTTGGAAAATCCAATTGACAATCACATTGATATAGTGAGAATCGATAGAAGAAAGAACATATTAGGAAAAGTATCTGAAAAGCATATCAAAATTGGCCAGGTCTGCTTTCCTAGCTGGAAATCAATTGTTGGGAAAGGGGCAATTCATACAGTTCGCGAAGTGACGCGATTGACACCCGAAAACGGATACGACTCGCAAGCGTTTTACGGTGACGCAGATCCTTTACCTTCTCTGCTTGCACATTATGAAAAGCCTTTGAAACGCCTTGCGGACAAATAGACTTTCTAGCGGTTCAACTCATGGCCGAACGCGGGGCCCGAACGTACCCTTTGGGCGCATTTCCTGAGTCGGCAGGTCAACCGCACGTCATGAGCCCAAAAATGGGGAGATGAAATGAATACTCTGAAAGAGCAGTCAACAAAGGAGAACGAATGATTCGTCAATGTGCTCTGTCCATCATTTGTCTCGCTGTTCTCACGTATCCCTGCAAGATTGTTGCCGATGACGCCGGTGAAGCCGCCCAGGAGAATGACTATTACGCAAAGAAGAAGATTTCGGGCATTGTGTTCACCGCCGCGGGCGGCGCCACGTTTATCGTTGGAGCCACGCTTTTCGTAGTTAATATTCCGCACATGCACGGTTACGAAGCAGGCAGTAGCGCGGGCGTGCTGTGGGATACGCCTGACGGGCTCGTCGGTTCGATTCTCGGGCTAACCGGGGCAGTTTGCACAATAATAGGGGTGGTGAAATGGACTCGGGGGGCGTCGGCATTGCACTACTATGGGAGGGAATTAAAGGCGCCGGACCGGGGATTCAGGTTTGAGCTACAGCCCAACGGCGCAAGACTAGCATATTCCTTTTAAGAAATCAGGAACGACGCATAGTGATTGTTTCATGGCCGGGTAGCCGACCGTCCCCATTTGCAAACACCCTTGGTCCGCGACCGGTGGGTTCTTCGAGAAAGATCAAAGAAAATGCAGTCGTAGTCCGGCATATCAGCGCGGCGGGCCGTCAAGCCGCGGCCACCCGAAATCGCAACGCAGTCGTACCGGCGGCTACCCTATAAATCTGAACAAAACCATGCGTCCCCAATAAAGGATCACTATAATGTCCAGCTTTCCCTTTCCAGAATTCTTCGTGCTGCTGGGGTTAGGTCTGTTGGGAGCGGTTGCCATACTTCCCTATTCTTTCGCCCTGGCAGGAGATAAGCTGTCAAAGGCCAAGTTGCCGCTGCCCGTGCTTGGGTTGCTTAGTTTTGTGCAAAGTGCGTTACTGATCGCCTTGGCAACCGGCATAGGCTTGCTGGCAGCGCGGCCGGTTGGACTTGGGGCGCCGTATATTCAGGCGATCTTGACAAGAGGGCCTTTGTCGGCTCCGCTGCTGAAGATTCTGTTGCCGGCTCTTGCCCTGGCGGCACTTTCCTTCGCGCTCATGGCGCTGCTTGAACGATTTGTATTCGCTTCGCATGTGCCCGGGGCTCTGAGCAAGAGTGCCGCGAACATGCCTGTTTGGAAACGGTTCTTGGCCTCATTCTACGGAGGCTTGGATGAAGAAATCTTCATGCGGCTATTCCTGGTTTCAGGATTGGTCTGGATATTGGGCCTATTCTGGAAGAATAGCAATGGCATGCCCGCCAGTGGCTCTTACTGGACGGCGATCCTCCTGGCTGCTCTGCTTTTTGGGCTGGGACATCTGCCCGCCACCGGAAGCATCACGCCATTGACCCCCATGCTTGTCATCCGCGCCATAACGCTCAATGGTGTTGCAGGAAGCGCCTTCGGTTGGCTTTACTGGCACTGTGGCTTGGAGTCTGCCATGTTGTCTCACTTCTGTACCGATATCTTTTTGCATGTTGTGAGCCCCATGCACAGCGAAGCTAAGAACAAGGAAGCACGGCCGGAATCAAAATAAACCGTCACCACCCTATCGCAATCGCAACCCACTGGACATTGTCCATGGCGGCAAACGCATCATGGGTGCCATAGTCGTCGTAGGCGAAACCGTAGCACAGATTATGTATGGACCGGCGGTGGCACCACTTTGAAAAGTAGTTGCAAGGCGGGGCTTTGTAGTAATAGGCATCGTTTTGCCAGATTGTTGCAGAATCCAAAGTAGCGACATGTCGGGTGAGCGCGGAGGCAAGCGGCGCCCTGCTGGACATGTCGAGTGAACCGGGAAATGCATTGTCGGGCATACACCCAAAAATGGCAATAGCGGTGGGTTTGGCAATAGTGTAGTTCCTTACTAACCAGACCGAATCCAAATATGCGTTATAATAGTCGACGTAAGGACCGCTCTTTCCAAAGATGTTTACCGGCGAGGTATGAGGCGCCCAAATGTTGGCAAAATCGTGAATAGCAAGCCCGATAAACTCCTTGGGAGACTCGTTTACGAATTCATCAAACTTTGCCTTGCGTGGCTGATAAAACATCTCGTAGGAATCGCCGAGCGCCGTATCCTTTCCTTTGGAGTTATGTACCCGGAAGGCTATCGGAAGCCTCCACCCATCCACCCGGGTGGAATTCCCATACCAGGAAAGGCCATTGATATTAATTTCCATAAAATCAAAATATCTGCCCCCTGAGTCGTTGGGCGCGATCCAAATGTAGAACCTTCCATTGGCTGTTGCATGGAACGTGGACTGCTGGGAAAGTTGGACTTTGGTCCCGCCCTGCTGATCGCTCCAGTAAATCTTGCTGTCCGGCCACGCACCGTTGGTCCTGTTAAGAATTACATATTGAATCCCGCTCGTGGGATAGGTGCTCGCGTTACCCCAGAAGGCGGCTGTGTCGCCGTTCCATGTCGAGGTCTTCTTGAGCGTAAAATTGAATATTCCGCCAGACACATCCGCCGCCAGATTGCCGATAGAATATCCCGGTTTTGTTACCTTGATGGTGTCGTTGAGCACCATTGCCTTCTCGAGCCGCGGAAAGGAATTCGCACTCTCGGTATGTGATCCCGAATACGCTCTCAAACCAACCGGGGTGAACTTCATAGTATGCGATGCGCCGTTGATGTTCACGTTAAGAACATACGGCTGCACGGCAACGTTGCGGCCGTCAAGTGCTACCGAGTAGTTCCCGCTGTTAAGCCTGCCGTTAAGCATGTCGCTCACAAACCGGCCGCTCAGATCATACACGCTGACCCGGACGCGCGCATTATCGTCGCCGACCGTGAAAAGCACTTTCCCTGATGACAAGATCGGTTTGGAATATGCACCGGTCTTTGCGGTAAAGAGATTCCGGACGTTCAATGTCGCGCTGCCTAATGCGTAGTCCCCATTTGTGTCCGTTTCGGTTTCGAGCGCCAGGGTGGCAAGCCTTACTATCGTGCCCGGAAGCCCAACGCCATTCGTATCGGTTACCCTGCCCGAAATCGCAACGCCGGTCTGGGCAAAACCCGTCCCCGCAAATGCCGCGATCAACAAACAACCCGCAAGCACTTTTTTCATCTTTTCCTCATGGTGCCACCGAAATGGCGGATAAAATCAACCTGAGCTTTGCGAAACAGAAAAATCTTCCTACCGCCCCAATTCCACCTTCGATAAAGACCAGCGAGTTCTCTTTGTTGATTGGCCGCTGCAGCAATACGGCAAGTATCCTGGGGCTGTTTACTCTTTGTAAACTTTTTGGGTTGTCGTGAAACCCCGCCTGTCCGTTATCCGTACATAATAGGTGCCGGCCGAAAGTCCCGCAATGCTGAACGCATTATTGTCAACCCGCAAGCTCCGGTGCATGGATTTTCCATTGAGGGAAACCAGCGTGACCTTTTCAATCGGGCTTGCGCTTTGAACGACAACGATATTGTCCGTCCCCATCCGGATCGCGTGCAAGCTCGCCCGCGGTTTCTGCTCCGGAACAACCGCGATGGTGCTAAGCGGCTCGAACGATCCGAAATTAATGACGAGTGAGTCGAGCGGTTGCGAGTTGCCCAGAATCAGGACCGAGCTCTGGTTGTTATTGTCGTCATAGCCGAATCCGTAGGCCTTATTATGAATGGCGATTTTATGCAGGAGTTCGGCATATTCACTCTTGTAAGTGCTTTTCTTGTAATACGTGGAAGGATTATTATACCAACTGGTGTCTCGCGCCACGCCGCGGCACATTGCCGAGGAAAGCGGCGCCACCATGTTTATTATGCCTATAGGGCCAAAGCCGTTGCCCCAAATTCCCTGCGTGGTAGGTTTTCCCAGTAGTCCAGAATTTGTGCCGGTGACGGTCAGCGTGTCTGTGGATTTTGCAGACAAAGTCCAGGTACCACCACCATATTTGATGGTGAATGGCGAGGCTGACCAGAGCGCCCAGAGAGAATCAATATAGGGTTGGAAATAATTAGCGTATGCTCCTCCGGGGGCGAACTGACTTGACATACTCGGCGCCAAAACGCGGGTAGGCTGTATGGATGCCTGAAAAGGAGCAGACATACTGTCTTTAAAGAGTTTCATAACCTGGGGCATGGATATTCCGCTGTAGCCGCAACTGTCCAAGAAATGCGATGACGACTGATATACTGTCGCGACATAGGGGAAACCGAAAAGGTCGACCTGGGTCGAATTTCCTCCGAAGGGTGTTCCATTATAGCCATAGGTCAATTCGAACCAATCGTAGTAGATGTTGTGGTTAGGGTCATTGGGATTAAGGGGATCAGGAAGCGCGCACCCGTTGTCGGTGACATTCAGGCACAGGGGAGCGCCGACCGACATATAAATACGCCCGCCACCGGTAATCGTCGGGCACCTGAAATTTACCATATCGGAAAGACGGACTGCGTACGGGGCATAATTTATTCCATTCCGGGTATAATGTCCGGCCGCATTGACATCTGCCGTTTTGTACGGCTGCACAACGCCGTTTTTATCAATATGACCGTTAGCCGGCGCGTTCACCATGAACCAGACATATATCTCACTGTCGGCATAAATCTTGGTACCATTATGGAATTTGATGGGCCATGTCCCGGTCTGGCCGAACAGCGCTGTACTGAATAAGGCAATAAGCGAAAGACTGAGGCATTTTTTCATACGCTCTCCTGTCTGGTAAAGGGGGTTTTCTTCCTAAAAGATCCTGCTTAAATGGAAGCTCCGTTCCCGGTGCGGGCAAGTCTCTTCCGCCTATAAATATAGGGGCAATGGCTGTTTCTGCGGATGATTCCGCATACGTAAGGTGTTTATCTGTTACATTAATTTGTAACGGGGAATGTTAAAGGTAGTTCGGTTTTTCGCAAGCGGGCGCACGTTTAAGGAAAGTCTCTTTACAGACGCTCACCTTCCCGCCCCTTTCCCCGGTCTCGAATTTGTGGTTTGGGGCAGGAAAATAGGGTGGTAGTCCGGCACGGTAGCTCCGTCGTTATGTTATATTATCCCCATACAAAGGGGGGCTCCATGAAATCATCCATACTTTCATTTTTGTCGCTTCTGCTCTTCGTCCAAAGCGCTCATCCCCAGCCCGAATTCACTTCCGACAGCATCGAAAAAGTCTGCATGCGTGTCGCTGATTCGCGTCTGTCGAGCAGGATGGACCGCGGCTGGCAGGGCGGCACCTTCATGGACGGCGTCATGGCCGTCTATCAGATGACAAAAAACCGCAAGTACCTCGACACCACGATTGCATGGGGCAATTATTACAACTGGATGCCCAACGTCGACGGCAATAATGTGGGCAACCACGGCGACACCATAAAAAGCAATTTCGACAGTTGGTGCTGCTTTCACGCATACTTCGAGGTTTTCGATGCTGACACCTCGCCCGCCAATTTCCACAGAGTGAAGGCAGCCACGGTGAGCTCGCAATATATGGCGTATGTGGACCCGCCCCCGTTCGGCGGGAACAAAACCGATCCCGTGTGGCCGATCTTCGATCACCTGTACATGTCCGCGCCCAGCCTCGCCTACGCGGGCCATGTTCTGCACGACACCGTGATGTTCGATTCGCTTTACAAATTCTACAAGAACACCGCCGGCCGGCACCATTACTGTGCAAAAGACAGCCTGTGGGGCAGCAACGTTTTCAACATATGTTCTACCGATCCCGACATCCACTACTGGGCGCAGGGAAACGGCTGGGTGTCGGGCAGTCTGTGCCTCATCCATAAGAACCTGCCCAAAGGCCGTGCCGGCACCCAATGGTTCGAATCCATGATACAGGCGCATGTAACAAGCCTCGTCAAATATCAGGACACGACCGACGGCCTGTGGCGCAGCGACATCAACCACCCGGCCGCATATCCCAGCAAGGAGACGAGCGGATCAGTTTTTTTCTGCTACGAAATACTCTACGCCATCAACAACGGCCTTGTTGACAGAAGCGCATTCGAACCGGCCGCGAAAAAGGCGTGGACAGGGCTCGTGAGATGCATCCAAAACGACAGCCACCTCGGCTATGCGCAAGGGGCCTGGTCATCGCCCGGTCCGGTGACCGTCACCGACAACAATGAATGGACGGACGGCGGTTTCTGCATGGCGGGAAGCGAGCTGTTTAAGCTGGTCTCTTTGACAAACACGTCATCCGGAATAACCGCTCGCGGTCCGCATAACGCAACGCCATCGCAACGCCTCCTGCTGTGTCCCGGCCTCAGCAGACGAATTAATGTCCCTGATGGTGCAGGCGCGATTGAAATCTATACCTTGAAAGGGCGACTTTTGTACAGGAAGTTGTTAAGCGAGGAACAAGAAGATGGGAAAATAACCCTGCCGAGCGAAATTGTGCGATCGAATGCGGTCGCAATCAGGTTCAACCGACCATAAGACAGGGTGACGCAATCCCGTACGTCTGCACCGCCAACCGGACAAGAAGGCCGCCGTTTCCGAATTTGCCGCGGCAGCGCTCAATTGACATAATACGGTTCTCTGGTGAAATTGTCAACTCAACAAATGCCTTACTCCTTTCCGCGCCTCTGGGCGCGAACAAGTTACATTTTTGATTGCGGGACGGGAGCATTTATATTACTAAACATGCAGGTAAGATGCGCAGGATTTGCTGATATAGTGTTCCCCGCAGTGACCAAGGAATTAGTGAAGGAATTAAACTGTTCCTGGATGCTGCGCGTGCCTCCATTGCGCCCTTCCTGCCGGGGGCGAGCAAGGGCATGGGTTTACCTGATGCGAGACCGCAACACCCGCTGCGCGCACCATTGAAACGGCGTGACCGTCCGCATTTGCAAACACCCTTGGTTCTCCGGCGGGTCGCTCACGAGCATTTTACCACCTGTTGAGAACGTACATTTATCCTTGGAGGCATGTAAATGTGTAGAAAATATGCTATGAGCTTTTGGGCAATATTTGCAATTGCTTGCGTACCTGTTTTTGCTCAGAACGATGCTAAAAAAGTAGAAAAACCCAAGAAGAAAGCCGTTCTCATTCTTAAAGACACGAGCAACTTGGAAATAGCAGTTTCCAGAATACTGAGCGATACTCTTACAAAATTGGGTTACAAAGTTAAAGAGGCTGGGCTTGCAAATGTTAACAAGGAAAATGCGGCTTTGTACAAGATTTCAATAGTATTTAGCGCGATTAGCGCTGGAAATGAAGTTGATCCCCGCATACAAAAGTTTATCGCGTCCAAGGACGGCACATCTTCAAAAGTTCTTTTGTACACCGTTTACGGCGGTATTTACAACAAACGGGGTGAAAAGGTTGATGCGACGACTGAGGCTACTAAAGCGCTCCATCCGGCATTAATTGCGGATCAAATAATGCATTCACTCAAGCCATATGTATTGCATCCAAGATAAGCTCTGGCAATTTGCGCGGGTACCCTATATGACCAAAATCGACGAACAGACGCCACTATAATCCCCGATAGTCTTCTTGACCGATGCTTAGTTCCGTTCCACTGCCGTTTCAATGGTGCGCGCAGCAGCCGTTTCGGTCCCGCACCGGGTACACCCACGCAGCACCACGCGAAGCATCCAGAGGCGTTTTAATTCTCTTCCAAATTACTTGGTCAATTGTCAGATAAATGCGGCGCCAATCTATTGATTGGTGCGTGTAAGGAAGAGAAGCGAGTAGCAGGTAGCGCGAATCGAGCAAAAAGCGGAAATCGCTAATATTTATTCTCGTTCCTCGCTTCTTCTTCTCGGATTTTGTCCCTATTTCTCCAGAAACTCTTTCGCCATCTTCACCAGATCACCGTGCGACCGTTTTTCAATTTCCTTGCACACACTCTGCAGCGCCGAGGTCTGCATCGACAGGGTGCGTACACCCAGGCCGATCAGGAAGGGCGCCAGGGCCGGGTCCGACGCAACCTCGCCGCATACGGTGATGTCGCGCTTGTACTTGTCGTTTGAGTTGACCACCTGACTGATGAGTTCCAACAGTACTCGTAGCGAGGCGGTGCGGTATCGTTCGAGCCTGCTGTTTTCACGGCTCGCGGCAAATGCGTACTGCACGAGATCGTTGGTCCCGATGCTGAGAAAATCCACCTTGTCGAGGAACTGCCGGAGCGACACGACAACGGCCGGCACCTCCACCATAATGCCCAGCGAATACCCGGACCGCGCGACCCCCTCCTTCTTCCCGATATCCTGCAATGCGCCGGCAATCGCATCCACCTCCTGGGGAAGCGACACAAAGGGAATCAGGATCCGCACTGAGCGGCCGTCGGCGCAGGCGCGCAGGATGCTTGTCAAATGGTTGTTGAGGATGTCCGGGTGTTCAAGCAGAAATCGCACGCCGCGTATGCCCAGGTACGGGTTCTCCTCGCGGGGAAAACCGAGGTATGGCAGCGTCTTGTCCGCGCCGGCGTCCAGCATGCGGATGGTGAGGGGCTTGTCCTTGCAGAGAGCAAGGATCGACTTATAATAGGACGTTTCTTCGTCGACGGTCGGAAGGCGGTTGAGGGAAAGATAGAACAGCTCGGTGCGAAGCAGGCCGATGCCATCGGCGCCGCAGCGCAGGGCCTCCTTCACTTCGAGGAGCGAGCCCGCGTTGGCCTCGAGCCGCACCGAAATTCCGTCTTTGGTGAAACATTTTCTCGCTTTGCAGGAGCGGACCTGCGGCGGCAGCGCCGCGAGTTTCTTTTGATAGCGGGCTTCGGAGGCCGGCGACGGCCGCACTATCACTTTGCCCTGGTAGCCATCCACAATGAGCATCGAGTCGGGCCGGGCGAGGGACAGGATGCCGGGAACATTGATGACGGCGGGAATGCCGAGTGACTTGGCGATTATTGACACATGAGAAACCGTGGATCCGTTCTCGATGACAATGCCCCCGATCTTCTTGAGGTCCAGAAGGGCGATATCGGACGGGAGCAGCTGTTCGGCGACGATGATGACGCCCGGAGGCATTGTTCTGAGCGGCGTGACGCGCACGTGTTCGATATCGAGGATATTGCGCAGGAGCCGGTGGTAGACGTCCTGGACGTCGAGCAGCTTCGACCTGAAGACTTCGGTTTGCATCGACATGAATTTCTTTTCGAGATCGCGTATGTGATTCGCGATCACGTACTCTATATTCGCCTTGGACTCGGCTATTCCGACCTTGATGTTTGAGAGGAATGAATCATCGGACAGGATCTGGATCTGAATCTGGAAAATATCGGAGATGTCGGCCGCGTCGTCCCTGTTGCCTGTCTGAAGGCCGCGGAGTTGTTCAAGGCTTTTTGCAAGCGCCGATTCGAGGCGCCTCATTTCCGATTCGATGTCGTCCACCGGAAGTCTGTGCTCTTCGAGCGTCTTCAGGTCTATTTGCGTGAAATGGTAAGCTTTACCGATGGCAATACCCGAGGAAACCGCGGTGGCCGCGAGTTCCAGGTCGCTGAATGCCTGGACGGAAGAAGGGTTCATGCGCTTTCCCGCAGGAGAAGACGGTGAACGGTTGCGAGCAGTTCGTCGATGTCGAACGGTTTCGTGAGGTATTCGTCGGCCTTCAGGATGTTCTTTCCGATAATCTTGTCCCGTGCCGTGTCTTTGGCCGTGAGCATCACCACCTTGATGGAATCCTGATATTTGTCGCGGATCTGTTTGCACACCTCCCAGCCGTCCATTTCCGGCATCATGACGTCGAGAATCACGAGTTCGGGAATGTGCTGTTCCACCAGCCGCAGGGCTTCCGCGCCGTCACCGGCGGTAAGAACGTTTAGTCCCTGGGCCACGCAATTGACACGCAGCAACTCGCGGACATTCGAATCGTCGTCGACAATGAGAATGATATGACCGTCCATACGCAGACCATCCCCGCTTTCCGCTAGTAGTACGCATTGCCGGCTGGCGGCAATGTCTCCAATTTCGGTTGAGACTGGAGCGGCAGGAAGAAGCTGAACATGGTTCCTTTTCCCTGCAACGATTCGCACCAGATCTTTCCGTTGTGCGCCTCTATGATTCCCTTTGCAATTGCCAGGCCAAGTCCGCTTCCATGGTGCCGGAGCGTGGCAGGGTTCTTACCCCGGTAGAACTTATCAAAAACCTTGTCGATATCCTCGGGCGCTATGCCGGGCCCGAAGTCCCTGACGCTCACAGCAATGCCGTCATCTTTCAAATGGCCGGTGATAACAATTTCCTGGGAATCTCCCGAATACTTGATCGCATTGTCCATAAGGTTATGCAAGACGCTCACGACTTTTGCGCCGTCGGCCATGATATCCGGCATCGAAGGAGGAAGATCCACGATGAACCCCTTGCGAAGGGAAACGGAAAACAAATCAACGGCAGAACAGATGAGGGTTGCGATGTTGACGGGTTTGCGCTGCAACGAAATAGTGCCCGATTCGATTTTAGAAATGTCCAGATACTCCTCAACAAGCGACGAGAGGCGTTTGCCCTCCGCTTCGATGATAGCAAGGTATTGCTGTTGCTGTTCCTTTGAGAGGGGAAGCGTCCTGAGGGTTTTTGCGAAACCGATAATAGAGGTGAGTGGCGTGCGAAGCTCGTGAGACACCATGGAAACGAAATCGGATTTAAGAACGTCGAGTTCGCGCAGTTTGCGGTTGGAGGCTTCGAGCTGTTCACGTTTCTCGTTGAGGAATTTGTTGCTGCTCGTGAGTTCCGCCGTGGCGCGGTGTATTTCCTGCTGCATGGATGCGGTGAGCACCTCCAGCCGTGATGCCATGTTGTTGAACGCAGCCGCGAGCTGTCCTACGATGTCGCGGCGGTCGCCACCGTGGACCCTGCGGGAGAAATCTCCGGTCGCCATGAGATTGGATACGTCCCGCAGCTCGATGAGGGGCTTTTGAAGCAGCCCCGAAATGAACCAGGCAACCAGAAGAATAATCAGAATTTCGACACTGTCGATTCCGATTTCCCACACCAGCGTGGACGAGATGTCGCCGTATGCCTTTTCGAACGAGTAGTTCATCTGAAGAAAGCGGGGAATCCTGCCGTCCATCATCCTGCCGCGTATGGGAAACGATTTGAGAAACGACTTTCCCCGTATCTTGGCTACGGGGACCGGCTCCGTTGACGGATGCGTCCTTCCCACAAGCGTGGGGTCGGTGGATGCAATTACGGTACTGTTGATGTCGAGGATGGATACTTCCTTAATCTGGTGCTGCGTGGTCGCAAAACTGAGGATTTCGTTTACCCGGGCGCGATCGTGGTCGAGGAGCGCGTCGGTGACGTCGGAGGCGAGGAACTGGCCTTCGGTGCTGATTGCGTCGAGCTCCCGCTGAAAGGCGAAATTACGAACCGCGACGATTTCGTTTGCCGACAATATCACGAACATGGGGATGTTTACAATGAGCAGACCCCACAAGAGCCGCGCACGGTAACTCATGGAGGACAATCGAAAGGACATCATGGGGCCTCACGTGCAAAGTTGGACTTTGCTAAGGTCCTGGCGCGTTACAGAGGAGCCTGAATGAATCGCAAAGTTTGCGCATTACAGGCTGCTCACCGGGTGTACACCCGGTTGTAATCGCGGTCCCCGAAGGTTCGCTGTCGCGGCTGCTCCTGCCAGTGTTGTATGCAGTCGCAGTCGTGGTGCTTCGGGATGAGCAAACGAGCCTAAACGTCTTCTTCAATCCGGCAGCGAGTGGGTTGCAATTCCTCAGTTCGCTAGGTCCCTGTACACGTTCCAGGTGCTTGCAACAAGCGTTTCGCAATCGCTGTATTTCGGCTTCCACCCGAGAACATCCGCCGCTTTGCCGGATGAAGCGACAATGACGGCCGAATCTCCCGGCCTTCGTGCCGCGATCCGGACAGGGATCGGCTTGCCCGTGACCCGGCGGGCGACGTCAACCATCGATTGAACGCTGATTCCTTTTTCGCTACCGAGGTTCACGGTGAGGCTACGGTTTTGGCTTACGAGAAAATCATAGGCTCGCACATGGCCGTCGGCAAGGTCGCTCACGTGAACATAATCCCGCACGCCGGTGCCGTCGGGGGTGTCGTAATCGTTGCCGAAGATCGATAAGAACGGACGAACGCCGATAGCCACTTCCATCACAAGGGGAAGCAGGTTCTGGGGATTTCTTTCCAGCCCGTTGATCCTGCCCGCCGCGTCGTAGCCCGCCGCATTGAAATATCTGAGCGCGGCAAACCTGATGCCACGGAGCCGCTCATACCAGCCGAGAAGCCGCTCTATCTCCAGTTTGGTGAACCCGTAGTAGTTGATGGGATCGGTAGGATGGGTTTCGTCCATGGGAATTCGATGCGGCGAACCGTACACGGCAGCGGTGGATGAAAAAACGATTCGTGGAATTCCAGCCTCGCTTGCCGCGTTGAGGATGTTGATGGTCCCGCAGATGTTGTTGACCGAGTATTTCTCCGGCGCAACCATGGATTCGCCTGCTGCCTTGAACGCCGCAAGGTGGATAAGCGCGTCGAATCCGGCCCGGGCAAGGCCCAGGAGCCCCGCGGAGTCGAGGATGTCGCCCTGGACAAACGTCGCTTCGCCGAACAGGTTTTCGCGGCACCCGCTCGACAGGTTGTCGTACACCGTAACAGAGTCGCCTCTGTCAAGAAAAGCGCGGACAACGTGGCTGCCGATATAGCCCGCGCCGCCGACAACAAGAATGCTGCTCATGGGTTCTCCGGCTGCGATTGCTTCTTCTGCAGCGCGAGTTTGAGTGCGGCCCCGAAATCGGTGTCGGAGGCGGGGGGCGCCTGCCGCTGCGCAGACAGGAACTGCTTGACGTCGGCCTGGTGCGAACGTTCGTCGGCCTTACCAAAGGAGAGAGAAATTCTGCGGCGCTCGCTATCGATCGATTCGATGGTGACATCAAGCGGGGAGCCGACTTTGATGGCTTCCTTTTTTTCCTGGGCGATATTGCCGAACGGCAGAAGTCCTGTGATGCCCTCGGCCAGGTCTACAAAGAATCCGAACCGGGTGTTCTGGACAACCGTGCCCTGCACGGTTGCGCCGGCCGAAAATATGGTCTCAATGTCTTTCCAGGGATCGTTTGCCGCGTCCTTGAGGCTGCAGGATATTTCCCGTTTGTCGGCATCGACCGACAGGATGGTAACGGTGACGGCCTGGCCTTCGGCCACCACGTCGCTCGGGTGGCGGATCTTCTTTTCCCAGCTCATTTCGGAAATATGAATAAGGCCTTCCACGCCCGGGATAAGCTGGACGAATGCGCCGAAATTTGCGAGCCGGGTTATCTTCCCCTGCACGGTCTGGCCGGGCGTGAACACCGTGGACACCGTGGTCCACGGGTTTGCATAGATCTGTTTTATGGAAAGCGAAATCTTGGATTGGCGCAGTTGCTCCTTGCGCTCCACGGCGAGCACGAGGCAGTCCACCTTCTGGCCGGGCGCATAGGTCTGGGAAAGGTCCTGCGACCGCTCCCACGACACTTCCGATATGTGAACGAGTCCTTCGAACCCGCCCAGGTCGATGAACAGGCCGTACGGCATAATCCGCGTGATGGTTCCCGGCACAGCGGTCTTCGATTCTATGCAGGACGCCAGGTGGTCGAGAATCTGGCCCATGTCGGCTTCAAGAAGCGGCAGCCTGGACACAACGATGTTCCGGCCGCCTTCGGTGACGCGGGAAATTACAAAGGAGAGCGTCTTGTTGAGAAATAGGTTCGGGTCCTCCACGCGCTTGAGGTCTATTTGAGAAATGGGGCAAAAGGTCTTTTGCCCCATCACCTTGACGTTGAAGCCGCCCTTGTTGATGCCGGTGACTTTCCCCTCCACGGGGACCTTGGATTTCATGGCATCGATGATGTCGCTCAGGGAAGAATCGCCGCCGGCGGCTTTTGAAGAAAGCTTTTTGGACAGGGTGATGCCGCCCTTGAGCGACACCACATATCCTTCGAAGATGTCACCGGCCGCAACCGAGCAGGTCCCGTCTTCTTTTGTCAATTCCAACAGCTCGACGACCGCCTCGTTCTTGCCGCCTATTTCGACGAACGCATATTTGTCGGAGACTTTGAGAACTTTCCCCGAAACCTTGAGGCCCACTTCAAGATTGGCGGCAACGGGCTTGTCGTAGGCGCCGAGCATGGTGAGCAGTTGCTCTTCGGCCTTGGTTTCCGAGTTCTCTTCGTCGAAAAAGTTGTCGTGTTTCTTGGTGTGCATGAAAAACTCCCGTGTAATGATTATCGAAAAATGATTGCTGGTCTCAGTGATGACGGAATGCCGCGACGCAGGAGAAAGAAAATATCTTATACCGGGGAAATAAGCCAAGGGGGACGGGAAAAAGCCGTAATTGCGTGAACAATTGATTAATGGGCTAACGACATGGATTTTGGGCGTTTCCCTCGCTGCGCTCGGGCCGGCCTCCCTCCGGGCTCGGCCTTTGGCCTCGGTGCCGCCCGCCGCCAGGGCCTTCGGCCGCGGTCGGGCGGCCCTGCGCTCCCGCGCACCGCTACGGTCCGCCTAACGCTGAAAGACCGATTCTCTCCCCAACGCCGCAATTCTCTTTTAGAAAGTACTCTGGCCGCCCATATTCCAGTCGAGCCCGGCACTACTTTGCTTTAGGATCCCTTTCCTCCGCTTTGGGATACCCCACGCTCTGGGCAAAGATAATGTCGTGAGTCTGGTTGATGTGCACGGCAGCGCCGAGCGCGGCAGTGTCGACCGACCCGCGTACCACGGTGGCGAGCCCTTCGGATGCGCAGTACAGATACAGGTTCTCGGAAATATAGGCCGCGTCCGCCGAGGCATACTTCGTGTTGCCCTCGCCGCGCTTGCGGTCGAACGCGAGAACGATCTCAACGGGTGCATCCTTCACAAATGGTTGTGTTCCGGTGAGGGAGCGCACGTCGCCGGCCTGCACCAGGCGCAGCGCGCCTGCCTTTGCGTCGTAGCGGTAAAACCCGTCGGCAAGCGCGACAAACAGGTCGATTTCCTGTTTGTTCCGCGCCGAGGGTGCGGTGCGGCCGTTGGTTTCGGGCCTGTTCACGCCGCAACCGGCCCACAGAAGGTTCGCAAGCTCCTGCAGCGGTACGGGCCGGGAGGAGAACTCCCGCGTCGAATGCCGAAGCTGCAGGGCCTGCATCAGGGATTTGCCTTTATCAAGTTGCGGCCGGGGCAGGGATATGGTGCTGTCGGGAGCGGCAAAAGTGGAGAAGCTTGCCGCACACAGAAACGTTAAGAACAGAGAAAGGGCGGGAGAAAGACTCGGGCGCATGAGCGACTCCTTTGTTGTGAGGAAAGGAAGGTTCCCTGGTGAATTACTGCAAGGGTCCTGAGAATAGCCGGGCTTTGGCAGATGCCGGGTTCATGGCGACACCCGGGCAAGAAAATACTATTTCGGTACTGCGGTTGTGCACACGGGCGGAACAACGGAAAGGGAAAGCCCCGTCTCCCGAACCTCAGCTCTTCCCGACCCTCTCCATCAATTCCGCAACCTTCTTCTTGTCAACGTCGCGCTCGAATAGCGGCCGCTTATCCTCACCAAACGCCCCGCAGGCTTCCTCAAACGGAACCCTGCTGTTGTTGACATAAAGGATTCCCAGCGGATAAGCATCGGTCTTTATTGCGAGCTCAAACGCTTTCACCCGATTGGACGGGTCATGCGTTTCGTCGAGGTAATACGTGTTATCCTTGAACCACTTGAACGTGTTGACCTTGTTGTAGGTAACGCAGGGCTGAAAAACATCGACGAGCGCGTAGCCTTTGTGAAGGATCGCCTTCTTGAGAATTTCCACGGTTTGCGGAATGTCTCCGGCAAACGCCCGCGCCACGAACGACGCGTCGAGCGCCAGGGCAACGGCAAGGGGATTGAAGGGTTCGAGTATCACGCCGTCAACCTGGACCGGGGTAACGAATCCGCGCTTGGACGTGGGCGAGGCCTGGCCTTTGGTAAGGCCGTACACCATGTTGTCGTGGACGATGTGGGCGATATCCGGGTTCCTGCGCACGGTATGGATAAAATGATTGCCGCCTTCGCCGTACATGTCGCCGTCCCCGCCCTCGGCAATAACCGTGAGCGACGGGTTGGAAGCCTTGATGGCCGTGGCGGCCGGCAAGGCCCTGCCATGCAGCCCGTTAAACATGTTGGTGTTGAAGTAGTGCGGCGTCTTGGGCGCCTGCCCGATGCCGCAGGCCACAACCAGGTTCTGCGGCGCGATGCCGAGTTCCGCTACAGCCTGCTTGAGTGCGTCGAGTATCGAGAAATTGCCGCACCCCGGGCACCAGGCGATGTCGAGATTTTGCTTGTCGAAGGCGGAAGTGTCCATGAGAAGGTCCTTTGCATAAATGATCAAGAGGTAAAGGTTGACAGTTGAAAGTTGACAGTGTCCGAACAGGAATACGGAGAAAACAGCTTCTGTTGATTCCAACTGTCAACTGTTAACCGTCAACTTTGAACTTATTTTTAAGCAATCGCTTTCCCGATCCTCTCCACCAGCTCCTCAACCGAAAACGGCATGCCGTTGTACTTGAGGATCTTTTCGTGCGTAGTGTAGCCGAGTGAAAGTTTCATGAGCTTGGCCAACTGCCCCGTTGCGTTGTTCTCCACCACGATGACCTTCCTCGCTTTTGTCAAAACGACGTCGACCATGGCGTGGAACGGGTGCACCTGGGTAATGTGGAGCATGGCGGAGTTCTTCCATCCGAGTTTTATGAGGGCTTCGCGCACCGCAAGGTAGTTGGAGCCCCAGCACACCACGAGGTTGCGGAACGTGTCGGGCCCAACAAACCTGGGCGGCATCACGTCGTCCGGATCATAGGAGACCTTGCCAAGCCTCTTGTCAACCATTCTGGTGCGCAGGTCCAGGTCTTCGGAGATGTACCCCTCCTGGGTGTGTTCGTCGCTGTCCACGCAGACGATGCCTTCGCCGTGGCCCGGGATTCCACGGGGAGAAATGCCGTTTTCCGCAAGCGCGTAGCGTTTGTATTCTTTTTCCGTCTTTACGAGGTGTTTTGTGACCGCGTATTTTGACAAATCATGGGGAGGCATGGCCGCGTAGGAATCGAGGAAATATTGATCGGTGAGCACGAACGCGGGGATCTGGTATTTGTCCGCAACGGTAAAGGCGCGGTGCATCACTTCGAGAGCGCCCGCAAGCGTGCCCGGAGCGAACACGGCTCGTGGAAACTCGCCGTGTCCGGCGTATAAAACAAGTTCGAGATCCGCCTGCTCGGTGCGCGTCGGGAGACCGGTTGCAGGCCCCGGTCGCTGTCCCACATGGACAACAAGGGGCGTCTCCAGCATGCCGGAAAGGCTTATTCCCTCAGTCATGAGCGCGAATCCGCCGCCCGACGTCGTCACCAGCGCGCGGCTGCCGGCGTACCACGCCCCCAGCGCCATGTTGACAGCCGCGATCTCGTCTTCGGCCTGCTCCACGATGATGCCGAATTCCTTCCGGTGCTGTGCAAGAAACGTGAGCACGCCCGTGGAGGGAGACATCGGGTACGACGACACGAAGTCGCAGCCGGCGTTGAGCGCTCCGATGCCGATGGCGTCGGATCCCGCGAGGAACAGCTCGTCCTTTACGGACGCGTCTCTTGCAAGTTCGACCGACACGACGCCTCTCTTGACAAGGGCTTCGCCGAGATCGAACCCGCGGGAAGCTGCCTCGGCGTTTTTCTGGGCAATGTCCGGTCTTTTTGCCCCGAAGAAATGTTTAACATACTCGGTGACAAGTTCGGCGGGCACCCCGAATAGCGCGCACACGGTTCCGACCGCCACGGCGCTTGCGTAGATTTTTCCTCCGGCCGCAAGCGCCGTCTTTTCGAACGGAACCTCGACAACGGGAAGCTTCGCATCGAGCAGAGCTGCTTCGCCCAAAACGAGGGTTTGCGACGACACCCTTTTTTCGCAATGCTGCAGGGCTGCTGCGTCAAGCGGGACAAGGATATCGATTTTTTCCACATACGTGGCGATCTTGAGCGAGGACACGCGTATTTCGGTTGAGTTGCTTCCGCCGCGGATGCGGGACATGAACTCGCTTGTGCTGTAGACGTTGTACCCGGCCTTGCGCAGGATCCTGGGAACAAGGTGCTCTATGGTGCTGATTCCAAGGCCTGCCGGCCCGGCAAGGACAATGGAGACATCGTCGCGGATTGTTATGGTCGAAGGCTCATTCATGTCCGGCTCCCCATGTATTTTCCAGGTGCAAACAATGCAGTTAAATTACCATTTAACCACAAGGATGAGTCTACAAAAAAGGAGGAGACCATGATACGGCTTGTGCTGCTTCGCCACGGCGAGAGCCAGTGGAACCGGGAGAACCGTTTCACGGGCTGGACCGACGTTGATTTATCGGAAAATGGGAAGGAAGAAGCGGTGAGTGGGGCGCAACGCCTCAAAGAAAACGGCTTCTCGTTCGATATCGCGTTTACCTCGGTTCTCAAGCGTGCAATCCGGACGCTGTGGATCGTCCTGGACGGCCTCGATCTTGTGTGGATCCCGGTTTGCAAAAGCTGGCGGCTCAATGAGCGCCATTACGGCGGTCTCCAAGGGCTCAACAAGGCCGAAATGGCCGCGAAATTCGGCGAGGCGCAGGTGCAGGTGTGGCGCCGCAGCTACGACGTGCGGCCGCCGGAGCTTGCCGACGGCGATCCGCGCCTTCCGGCGGCCGATCCCCGGTACCGCGAGCTTGCCCCGGGCGAAATCCCGCGGGCAGAATGTCTCAAAGACACGGTGGCGCGCGTGCTCCCGTACTGGACCCGGGAAGTCGCGCCGAAAATTCTGGCTGGGAAGAACGTCATTATTGCGGCGCACGGCAACAGCCTTCGCGCGCTTGTAAAACACCTCGATTCGGTTTCTGACGCCGATATCGTTTCCCTCAATATCCCCACGGGGATCCCGCTTGTCTACGAACTCGACGGCGACCTGAGACCGCTGCGGCACTATTATCTCGCGGGCGATGATGAGCTCGCACAGGCAATGAGCGCAGTAAAGAATCAGGGGAAAGCCGTGAAGCCGTGATGAGGCCGGGGGAACACGCCAACCGGGGCTACGGGTTGCTTATGTCAATCTGACGAAGGGCCTCGTGCTGCTGCCGCCTGAGCCGTATGAATCCCGTGAGTCCGATGCAGATCCACAGCCACACAACGGCGCACAGCAGTTCCTCGAAGAATTCGACGCCGCCGTGCAGGCCGCAGAGAAAACCGCTTGCAACCACGGCGAGCGTGACGAGGCTGAAGGCCACGATAACGGATATTGCGGACAGCAACTGCCGGGTGGGCAACACCGCGAAGTAGGCGAGCATTCCCATCATAACGATGGGTGCGATAACGTTGTCGTACGCGAGCAAGTAGGTGAGCCGCACCGACATGTGGCTCGATACAAAAACACCGTACCCTCTGTTGAGGTAGGCGATGAGTGAGCTCAGGGTTTCCCCGCCGGCCAGTGAGAACAGCATAGTAAAGGTGTACAACTGCCTTTTCACAAAGAGGAAGATAACCGCGGTGAGCAGACCGGCAACCACCGACAGGGCGGACCCGAACTTGGCAATTGCGAGAAGGATGAGACTCTGGGGCTCGGTGAGCCAGGTATCGATTGCCGCCGACGCGGCCTCTTCGAACCTCATCATCGGGTCGTACTGCGATAGTCCGTGCGTCGCCGTTGCCACGAATATCACCATGGAAACCGTTATCGAAAGCCCAACAACGAACAGGACCGACACCGAGAGCCTCGAAAGATGCGGTTTCCCGTTGCGTACCGTGATAAGGGGAGAACCGTGGATGAGCCGCTTGAGAATCCGCTGTGAATCGGCCGGAGCGGCGTTGAGATCCAGCCGCGCCGTCATCCACCGCCTCACATACCACCCGGCGCCGATAAGGGTGAGGCCGAACAGGGCGCCCCATCCGAAGATTTGCGCCATGGATTCCACTTCGTCAATGTTCTGTCCGAACTCGTACCCGATGGCGCCGAAGACGCATGCCCAGAGCACGCCGCCCAGGGCGTTGAAAACGGTGAATGAGAGGTACGGCATCCTGCTGATGCCCGCAAACAACGCCGCATAGGTGCGCAGAACGCCCACAAAACGGCCGAAGAATACCGTAAGCGACCCGTGCTTCACGAAGAATTGTTCGAGCCTCCCCGCCTTGTCTTTATTGAACCCCAGATATTTTCCCCAGCGCTCGACAAAGCCTATTCCAAGGAGCCGGCCCAGCCAGTAGCCGCCCATGCCGCCGAGAGCCGACGCGCCGGCGGCGACAATAATAACCAGGCCGATGGAAAGCTTGCCCGCGCCGGCAAAGCCGGCGCCGACGAGCAGCGCGGTTTCGCCCGGAATAGGAAACCCGGCGCATTCGAGGAGAATAAACGCCGCGACAATAACATAACCGAAGTTGGTGACGAGGTGGGTAATTGTTTCCAGCATAAAGCACGCTCAGGAGAAGCATTGACGCGCCAGGGATGTAGCGCGCACCTAAAATACACCATTCGTACTTGGAGCCGGGGAAAAACACGAAGCCTTTTTATTAACAGAATATAGTCACGTCCGAATTCCTGCAAGTATTTTTGAAACCAGAGGGGTTGGAACTGGTGTTCCGGCTGGTCTTCAAAACCAGTGGCGGGCGGATAACACCGTCTGTGGCAGGTTCGATTCCTGCCCTCTCTGCGCGATCAATCAGCGCACCTCGTACTTTGCAAAGCGGAGACATTGTCACATGGGAAGACCGGACGCACAGCTAAAATCGCTTCCCAGCGTGGATGCCGTGCTCAAGAGCCGCGAACTGGCGCCGCTTGCCGAACAATACGGCCGGCCACTGTGTGTGTTTGCTGCACGCGAGGCGGTTGCTGCTGCGCGGGACCGTATCGCTGCCGGCGGAGCCGCGCCGGATGAACGCGACATAGCAGGCTGCGCTGCGGAGACCGTGCAATCGCTTGCCACTCCGTCGCTGGTGCCGGTGATCAACGCCACGGGTGTGGTGCTGCACACCAACCTTGGCCGCGCCGTGCTCGGCGAAACCGCGCTTGCCGACATGGCGGGAATCGTGACGGGATACTCGAACGTTGAATTTAATTTATCAACGGGAAAACGCGGCAATCGGCATTCCGCGGTCGCGGCGCTGCTTCGCTTTCTCACGGGCGCAGGGGACGCGCTGGTTGTCAACAACAACGCCGCCGGCATCGTGCTTGCGCTGTCCACGCTCGCCAAGAAACGCGAGGTGATTGTCTCTCGCGGAGAGCTCATAGAGATCGGCGGCGAGTTCCGCATCCCGGACATCATGGCTGCGGCCGGGTGCCGGATGGTGGAGGTGGGCACCACCAACCGCACGCGCATCGCCGATTACGAAAAAGCAATTTCCGAAAAGACCGCGCTTATCTTCAAGGCGCACAAGTCGAACTACGCGATGACCGGGTTCGTGGAGGAAGCCTCTCTCGAAGAATGCGCGGCGCTGGCGAAAAAAGCCGGCGTACCGTTTGTCTACGACATCGGTTCCGGGCTTCTCAGAAAGCCGCGCACCCTTGCGCTCGGCAACGAGCCCGATGTCGCGTCGGCGATTTCCTCGGGCGCAAGCCTCGTGCTGTTTTCGGGTGACAAGCTGCTCGGCGGACCGCAGGCCGGAATAGTTGCGGGCGACAAAAACCTGGTGGCGCGATGTGCCCGTGCGCCGCTCATGCGGGCCCTGCGCGTGGGAAAACTCACGATGGCCGCACTTTCGAGCGCATGCCGCGCCTTTCTCGACGATGCTTCGCTTGCGAAAAACAACCCGACCTTCGCCCTGCTTTCCAGGGACGCCGCCGCCATCCGCAGCGACGCGCTTGCATTGCAGGAAATGCTTGTGCAAAGGGGAATACCGGCATCAGTTGAACCCACGCAGGGTCAATGCGGCGGCGGCACGCTGCCCGGCCTGGCGATTCCCAGCGCTGCCGTGGTTCTCCAAAAGAAAGGCCCCCGGCAGGCGGATTCCCTGCGCGACGTCTTTGATCGCCTGAGAAAAGGCGGCCGGCCGGTTGTGGCGGTTCTGCGCGAAGGCAATCTGCTGCTGGACATGCTCACAGTTTCCGGCCGGGACATTCCCTTCCTTGCGGAGGCGATTGCCGTCGCCTTCGCGAAAGATCAGCCGTGAAGCATCTCATCATGGGCACGGCCGGCCATGTCGACCACGGGAAGACCGCGCTTGTCAAGGCTCTCACCGGCATCGACTGCGACACCCACGAGGAGGAGAAGCGGCGCGGCATCACCATCAATCTGGGTTTTGCCCATCTCCCGCTTGCAAACGGCGACACTGTGGGGATCATCGACGTTCCCGGGCACCGCGATTTTGTTCACACCATGGTGGCAGGTGCGCAGGGCATGGATTTCGTGCTCATGGTGATTGCGGCCGACGAAGGCGTGATGCCGCAGACGAGGGAGCACCTGCAGATCTGCGAAGCGCTCGGCATAGCGCGCGGCATCGTGGCGGTCAACAAGGCCGACCTCGCGGACGATCCGGCACTGGCGGCCGCCGGCCAACGCATCAGAGAATTTACGAAAGGCACGTTTCTCGAAGGTTGCCCCATTGTAAACGTGTCTGCGAAGAGCGGATACGGCATCCTGGAGTTAACGGCCGTTATCGGCGAAGTGGCGCGGCAGGCGGCCCAGCGTCACACGAGCGGCGTATTCCGGATGTACATCGACCGGATCTTCAGCGTGAGCGGATTCGGCACGGTGGTGACGGGATCGGTAAAGGGCGGATCGCTGCGCGCAGGCGTAACGGCATGGCTTTTGCCCGGCGCAAAGGAAGTCCGGGTGCGGCGCATGGAGCGGTACGGCGTGGAGGCGCAGGATGTGGTGGCGGGCGACCGCGCGTCGCTCAACCTGGTGGGCCTTTCCAAAGAAGAATTCGTGCGCGGCATGCTTGTGGCCGACAGGCCCCTTGCGGCCACGGCGCTCCTGGACGCAACTATCCGGCTGTTCTCCGGCGTAAAGCCTTTGCCGGTGTGGTCGCAGGCAACGTTCATAACGGGGACCTTTGAAGCTCAGGTGAAGATTCACCTGATGGACGGAAGCGGTCTTTCCGCGGGCGAAAGCGAGCTCGCTCAGATCCACCTGCCTAGCCCCTGTGTCGCGCAGTCGCAGGACACATTCGTGCTTCGCGCCTCTTCGGGCGAGGCCACCATCGGCGGCGGCACGGTCATCGATCCGCATCCGCTGCATCACCGGCGCCGGCGCGGCAGCGTTGTGCGGCAGCTCAAGGATCTCGCTTCGGGCAAATTGCCCCAGCTCGCGGCGGCGGAGATTCACAAACATCCGTGCGGAATCGGGCTTGCCGCGCTTGCGGAAGCGCTCAACGTGGCGCCGCAGGACATCGATGCTATTGACAAAGAGGATTTTCCCGGCGGCACGGTGGTGCTCGGATCGGGAGACGGGCGGTTCCTTGTGTCGCCCCCTCATTTCGATGCGCTCGTTTCCCGGACGAAGAGAACCATTGCCGATTTTCATGCAGCCAATCCGCTTTCGGAGTCCGGCAGGAACGCCGAGGAAATGCAGGGGATTCTCGGCATGGCCGAAGGCGAAGAGGGGCGGCGGCACAGCCAGGCGCTGCTCGAACGGCTGGTGAGCGACGGCGAGCTCAGGCGGTGGGGTCACACCTATTCGCTTGCGACCCACGCGGTAAGCATCTCCAAACAGGAGCAAGACCAGTGCGCCGTCGTGGAGCAATATGTCCTGGCGTGCGGCATGCAGGCGCCGGTGATGGCCGACCTTTCGGCGCACGCGAAACGCGCCGGCATCGACGACAAGCGCTTGCGCCACCTGTTGAAGTTCCTCGCATCGTCGCGCGTGCTGTACGCTGCGGAGGGAACGTATCTTCACTCGTCCATTGTTGACAAGTGCCGTAATGCGCTGTGCGCGGAGCTTGCCCGCCGGCCCGAAGGGCTCACAGTCGCGCAGTTCCGCGACCTGGTGTCGGGCAACCGGAAGCTCTGCCTGATGCTGTATTCGCTCTTTGACGCAGAGGGAATAACCGAGCGCAGGGGCGATGTGCGCGTGCTTGGAAGGATTCACCACGGAGACACGGAGAAAAAATGGATTAAAGATTGAAAATTAAAGATTACAAATTTCTAATCTTGAATCTCCAATTTTTACTTTCTTCATCTCTGTGCTCTCTGTGTCCTCTGTGGTGAGTCTTTCCGTGACCAAAGGAAGTTTGCAGTCAAGGAACCCGCAATGTTAAAACCAACCATTGTTCTCCTCGGCAAACGATACTGGCCCGCGCACGGCGGCTCGGAGACGTTCATGCAGCAGACCGCGCGCGTCGCGCGGGAATTCGGCGACGTGGTGATCGTCACAATTGCGTTCAGCGATTCGCACGACATGTCGCACGCGGGCCTGTACGCGAATCCTCCTTCTGGAACTCCCTATCGCGATCCCGAGGGCAATCTCGTAGTGCCGCCGTCGCCGTCTCCGTTTGCGCGCCTCCTCCTGCTGCCGTTGCACCTGATGCGGATTCCGTTTGTCGCCAACGCGGGAAACGGAATGTTCCGTCACGCGCTGTTCGCGTTTGTGCGTCTGGCCTGCCTGCGCAGGCTCCTTGCGCTGTGCAGGGACGCGGTCTGCATACACTCGTTTGAAGGCAATTTCCTCGGTGGTCTGGGTGAAGAAGCGGCGAGGCGGCTGGGTGTCCCGTTTGTCATTATGCCGTTTGTCCATCCCGGTTCCTGGGGCGACGATGCGTTCAACAAGGATCTTTACAAGAAGGCAAACGCGGTGCTTACCGCGTGCGAATACGAAAAGGCGTGGTTCGAAGCCGCGGGGGTGGCGCCGTCGTCGCTTGCCGCGGTGGGCGGGTATCCTGAGGCAAAGCCGGCCTTTTCGGTACGCGCGAAATTCGGGATACAGGGTTCCCTGATTCTTTTCTACGGCCGCCGCGAAACATACAAGGGCTGGAAGGTAGTGCGAAACGCGTGGAACGAAATTTCGCAGGCCGAAAGAACCTGGTGGCTTGCCCTGGTGGGCGCCGGGTTTGAGGAAAGTATCGACAATCAAAAACGCATCGTTACCATGCCGCCGCCGGAAGGGTCGCCCGTAGCCGACTGCGACATCTTTTGCATGCCGTCAACGAGTGAGACATTCGGCCTCGTTTACGTTGAGGCGTGGACGCATGCCAGGCCGGTTATTGCGTGCGACATACCGTCAAGCAGGGAGCTGTTTCACGGCGAAGAACCGGGGCTCCTTGTCGAATGCGAGCAGGCGGCGGTGACTGCCGCGCTTGTGCACCTGATGCGCGACCCCGCGCATTGCCGATCCATGGGCGCGGCCGGGAAGCGGCTGGTGGAGCATTATTACAGCAGGGAAAATTACGAGCAAAAGATTCGATCGGAATACGAGCGTTGCCTTGGCCGTCCCGGTTTGTGATTGTGGCAGACGTACAATATGATCTATTTTCAACTTCTTCTCTCACTGGAGCTTGGAAGAAGTACAAAATGCAGATTCCAAAGTCCGGACTGGCGCAAGCAGTCATCTCTGCTGTGCATTTGAGGGAACCTCTAAAAATTGCCTCGATGTCATTGCGAGGAGCATAGCGACGTGGCAATCTCACGTAATTCTTTGCAAAAACGCGAGATGCGCGGAGGCGTCTACTCCTGTAGTGCTGTATGCGGTTTTAGTCGTGGTGCTTCGCTTCGCTCGCAATGACAAAACGCGTTCTTGAATATTGGGGGGTCCCCTTCAATTTGTAATTTGCAATCTGGAATCTTGAATTTCCCCACCTGTACCATCAGCAAGGATCTGGTTTGAACTATCTCGGTTTTGCCCTCGACGCCTTCCAGGAAAAAGCGGTCCACGCCATCGACGAAGGAAAGTCGCTCATCGTTGCCGCGCCAACCGGCTGCGGCAAAACCCTCATTGCCGAATACGCCGCCGAAGCCTCGATGAAAATAGGCAAGCGCGTAATTTACACCGCGCCTATCAAGGCGCTGTCGAACCAGAAATTCCGCGACTTCAGGAAACGGTTCGGCGATGCCGTGGTGGGTATCCACACCGGCGACGTCACCATCAATCCCGAGGGCCGGATCCTCATCATGACAACCGAGATCTTCCGCAACCTCATTCTCGAAAATTCGCCCCGGCTCGACGACGTCCACTATGTGATCTTCGATGAAATCCACTACCTTGACGATCCGGAACGCGGCACCGTGTGGGAGGAAAGCATCATCCTTGCGCCCAAGGCCATACGGTTCATGTGCCTGTCGGCAACCGTGCCCAATTTGTACGAACTGGCCCAGTGGATGGAGGCGGTGCGGGGATCGCACGTGACGATTATCGAGGAAACGCACCGGCCCGTGCCGCTTAAACACTTCTTATACAGTGCCAAGTTCAAGCTGATGACCACAAAGCAACTCGGCAAAATGTACCTCAAGAACCCCGGCGAGCGGAAGGCCTTTCTCCGCAAGAAGCCGTCGTCGCGCAGTATTGTACGGCATGTGCTTGACACAGGCCATTATCCCATCCTGTACTTCTGCTTCAATCGGCACGCATGCGAGCGCAACGCACACATGCACTCCTGGCTCAATTTGCTGTCGCACGAGGAGCATTCGCGCGTGGGGGTGATGGTGGACGATCTGGTGGCCCAGTATCATCTGGGGCCCTACGACCGCCTCGAATCCATGCGCAGGCTGTGGGAAAGCGGTATCGCGTATCATCACGCGGGCATCCTGCCTGCGGCAAAGGAGATCGTGGAGCGGCTGTTCTCCTCGGGCCTTATCAAGCTGCTTTTTTGCACCGAAACCTTCGCGCTGGGCGTGAACATGCCCGCCAGCACCGTGATTTTCGATACGCTGGAAAAATTCGACGGGGTCGATTTCAACTACCTCATGACGCGGCAGTACAACCAGATCGCGGGCCGCGCCGGCCGCCGCGGCATGGACGCGGTAGGCTACGTGTACGCGCAGGTGATTCCCGAGGCGACCGATCCAAAGCAGGTGGAGCGGCTGTGGTTCGGTAAGAACGAAAGCATTTCGAGCAGGTTCAACGCCTCCTATTCAACCATTCTCTCTTTGTATAGCCAGTTCGGCCAGGACTCCTTCGACATCTTCCGGCGGAGCCTGCGCAACTTCCGCAAGGGGCAGTTCGCTTTCACGCATTCCTACCGCCAGGAGGAGGAGCAGATTGTCAACCGCATCGCGTTTCTCCAGGCGGCCGACTTTCTTTTGGGGACAAACCTCACCGACAAAGGCAGGCTCGCCATGGCGGTTAACGGCTACGAGATCCAGGCGGCCGAGCTCTACTATACCCGCAGCCTGGACGAGTGCAGCGCCGTGCAGCTTCCCGTGGTGATCGCGGCGCTCATCACCGAGGAAAGCCGCAGAAGGAACGCGGCTCCTGTGTCGGATATCAAGCTGCGCTTCCACGCCGAAGGAGTGATCCACAAATTGCGGTCCAAGGAACTCCGCTACAACATCGACACGCCCATCCGCGAGCTCGATTTCTCGCTTGCCGCGCCCGTCTTCGCCTGGGCAAGCGGCTGCACGCTGTCGGAGCTCGAATCCTTCGGCGTGCCCGAGGGCGACCTGGTGCGCGTGCTGCGCATGACGGTGCAGCTCCTGCGCACCCTGCGCGACACCATACCCGACCCCTTCATGGCCGACAGGCTGCACGACTCGTTATTGCTTGTCAACAGGGATGTGGTTGATGCTCAGGCGGAGCTGGAAGTGGCGTGAAATTGGTTTTAGGGAAGTCTTCTTGTGGGGGAAGTTCAGCCTGTCTCAAATCTTGACAGTAGGTTTGGGCGTTTCCCTTTGTAGGGGCACAAAATTTTGTGCCCCTACAAAGGGTCGGCCCTCCCTCCGGGCTCGGCCGGTTGGCCTCGGTGCCGCCTGCCGCTAGCGCCTTCGGCCGCGGTCAGGCGGCCCTGCGCTTTGGCGCACCGCTACGGTCCTGCCTAACGCGTTCGTGCGAACCACGATTGCAGATAGTGCTTCGGCAGTTTGCCAGGATCGGCTTAGAAGCAAGAATCCCAGTCATTGGCAAAAGGTAATTTGCGGAAAAAATGAACATGCACAACCGGACTGGTACAGTATTCTGGGAGACGCAAAGAGGAGTTTCTTGCGCCAGGGGCGCCGGAGGGTGTGCTTGGAGCACAGTGCCGGCCGACCCGGCCGAAAGGCCTAGGGCGGACCGGCACCGAGGCGAATAGCCGAGCCCGGAGAAGAACCGGTGCCCAAGGCAGGCGCCAAGATTCACAAGCGCTACAGGAAGACCTGCGCGGTGTCCCCACCAAACCAACTACACTAACTATCAATATTCACAATCTCAGCACCGCCGGATCCCATTTCTTCATTACAAAGAAATACGCCGCATCCACGCCGGCGCCCACCAGCATCCCGAACACGGCCCCTGCCGCAACATCCAACGGATAGTGCGCGCCCACGTAGACACGCGAGAACGCGATGAGGGCGGCAAACGCGAAGGCGGTGATCCAGACCCGCTTGCGTCTGTACAACAGTGAAAACAACGCGGCCTGTGCGAACATATTCATGGCATGGGAAGAGGGGAACGAGTCGGACGTCTTGCGTCCGAGGAGAAACCTGCCGCCCGGAATATCGACCCGCGTATCGCAGGGCCGCAGACGGTGGAACTGTGGTTTTATAATCCTGTTGCACACCGGGTCGGATGCGGACACGGTTATGAGCGCCAGTGCGATAACCACGAGCGCCGCCCTTCTCCTGAAGTAAATAAAAATAAGGGCAAAGAGAATGCCCGGAATTATCCAGAACCTGCCGTTTGTAATAAGGACAAACACGGCATCGAACACCGGGTTGGCTATGGTGTGGTTGAAGAACAGGAAGGCCTGCGTATCGAAATTAAGTATGGTCTGGATCATCGTTTCCTGCTTGTGCGTGCGGCACGCGTTGCCGACGCGATTGCCTCCGGGAACCCGCAGTGGGGTGCGCCCCTAATAATGCTCGCCCTTTCGCTCATACCAGATGAGTCGGGCCGTTATTGAGCCCACCGCGATTTTGGCCCTCAACATGACGGGCATCTTGTAGGCATCGTCGGTGAGCCATAAACTGATTTCATCCTTTTTTGTAAACACACGCCCTTCACCCACGAGCACCGGTTTTACAAGGAGGCAGTTGAACGTGCCTGCCTCCACTTCCACGGGTTTGCGCTCCACGCAACGCGAAAGGATACGGAAGGCTTTCGTGTGCACGAAACAATCGGCATAAAAGGAATCGCCGGGAACGAACGACAGCGTGCGCAGGTACATAAAGAGAGAGAAGTAATTCTGCACAAAGGGCGGACATTCCACAAATCCGGTGTCGTTTGAATGGGTATACACTCTGCGGGCTGTCTGGTCGAACATCTCCCACCGGTTGTCCTTGTACTTGCCTTCGCGTAAATGCTGTTCAAAGAAGAGGGGATACATGCCCTCTGCGTCCATAGTGGTGCGGATAAGGTCACGTACTTTGTAAAAGGCACTGAAGAAATTGTTGGTCATTCCCCGGCCTTCCACAACCAGGCGTCCGTTTCCTGAATCGATGGATGTCTCCAGAATTACGAATCCGGCCCGCAGCGGCCCCCAGCCGACGTCGTAAACGAATTTCTCTCCCGTAACAAGCGGTACGCTGTCGAGTTTCCGCAGTCCATAGGAGAACGAAAACCGCTTTCTGGTACAAATGGAGTCTACGAACCGCACCGGGAAGAGTCGGGGGTACTGGGAAGGCTGGTCGAGCTTGCACCAATCGCCTTCGTGTGCGCACGCCGATTCAACCGACAGGGTTGTGTCGCCGCGGCCCGGCGCGCAGGCGGCCAGCACGAATACCAAGCATCGGAGAACAGCGCGGGCGTGCATACAAAAAGGAATCCCTCCAGCCGGGCCAACCATTGATAAAGGCAAATTGCGGGCAGGCTGCGCCGGCCATAACTCAACCGAGTGTTCCGCAAAAGCCGTCCATAAAAATAATCCCCGCCGGATTGCGCGGTCTGCAGGCCGCCTCCCGCACGCAACGGTTTTGCCGCGCACCAGGCACATATTATCTTTATCTCCGGGTCAAGGCCGCATTACAGGTCCAAAACCACGGCGCCATCACCCTTTTCAAACCGGAAAGGACCGTTTCATGAAAACGCGTACACTCGTCTCCATTTCCCTCACGGTCATGATGCTTGCCCTGGTTATGTGCTCCAAGAATGCCGGCACCAACCCCGTGCAAAAGCAGAATACCGTTTTTGATTATTCCGACACGCTCGCCTTGCGGGTGATACTCGACGCCAACGGTCTTGCCGCGACGTCGGCGGGAAGCCCGTCGATTCTGGTGATGATGCTCGACGAAAACAATAACCATCGCATCAAGGAACTCAATCTCGGCAGCAAGAACCTTACGGTCATTCCCGCACAAATCAAGGCGCTTACGGCCATGGATATCCTGCGGCTCGACACCAACAGCATCACCGCGCTTCCGCCGGAAATCGGCAAATGCACCTCGCTGGTCCGGATCCAGATGTCCAACAACCAGCTTGCAACGCTGCCGACCCAAATCGGTTCGCTCCATTCGCTCACCAACCTTGTCTTGTCGCACAATGCAATTTCGTTCCTGCCCCAGGGCTTGTGGACGCTCGCCTCGCTTCAGCAGCTCGATCTCGATTTCAACCAGCTCGACAGTCTATCCTCGCAGGTGTCGAATTGTGTCAATTTGAGCAGGCTTTCGCTCAACAACAACCAGCTCGCCACGTTGCCTTCGTCGCTCCAGTCGGTGAGCTCGCTTCAATTCATGCAGATAGACAACAACCGCATCTGTCCCGCGACGCTTGGCACCTCCTTCGCAGGCTGGCTCGACCAGCGGGCCGAGTCCGATTGGAGAACGACGCAGGGGACATGCCCCTAAATCCGGCGCAGTCGTGAGCTCGCCGTAAAGCCCGGAAACGCCCCTGCCGGCATCCATGTACTCCGCCGTCGCGGGTCGGGCCTCAGCTATCTTAGAAAGAGTCACCAGCCGTGAGCGAATCCGCCCGTACACCGTCTTCTTCGGCAGTCCGTTTCGTCAAGTTCGGCATTGTGGGAGGCAGCGGCGTCGTGGTGAACGTCGGTCTTCTCCACCTGTTTACAACGCTGGCAGCCCTCGACTATCGCATCGCCAGCCTCGCCGCCATCGAATGCGCGGTAATAAACAATTTTCTCTGGAACTATTTCTGGACATGGCGGGACAGGAAAACGGGAAGCAAACGGTCGTTTGCGTACATGCTTTTCAAGTTTCATCTTTCGTCCGGATTCACGGCGCTCATTGTCAACTGGGGGCTGCTCGTGCTGCTCACCGAGGTCATCCACCTCCATTACCATCTCCCCAATGTACCCGATTATCATGTCTCCAACCTCATAGGAATCGGGTTCGGTGCCGTGGTCAATTTTTTTCTGGGACATTTCTGGGTATTTTCAAAAAAACCGGTGGCCGCCGGGACACGTACTGCTGAAGATTGAAAGAGGCAAATCCCCTCGCTGGGGCGAAAGTGACGCTACGCATGCAATCATCCGCGAAAAAAACCGGAGAGAAACGCTCGTCCGCAGATACCGCAAACGCCGGTGGGCCGTCGCCCGCAGCGTGGAAGGCCTTTGCCCCGGCCGGAATTCTCATTGTGCTCACCGCCCTGTTTTATTGGCCCATTCTTGTCGGAAAGGGCTTCCTGTGGAACGACTTTCTCGAACAGAACTTTGTCTATCGTCTGTTCGCCGCGGTGTCTTTGAAACAGGGGGTTATGCCCTTGTGGAACCCCTACGTGTTTTCGGGCCTGCCATTCTTCGCCGACGTGCAGGCCGCAGTGCTCTATCCTCTCAACCTGATACTCACCCCTTTCGCAGGCGGAGACTGGCTTAGCCCGCTTCTTGTCGAATATCAGATCGTGTTGCACATCGCAATGGCGGGATGTTTCATGTACCTGCTTGCCCGTGACTTTGGCGCAAGCAGAAGCGGCAGTCTGCTGGCGGGCGTAACCTTCATGTTCTGCGGGTTCTTCACCACCCACATTTTTCACGAAAATCTTATCCATTCGGCAGCATGGTTCCCGCTGGCCATTTTCCTGTTCAGGCGCGCCATAGAGAGAGCCAGCCTGCTGTATGCATCGCTCACTGCGCTCGTGTTGTGCACCATTTTCCTGTGCGGGTATCCGCAGCTTATGGTTCACATGTACTACTGGCTTGCGGCGTACTACCTGTTTGGGCTCGTCGTGCGAATTCGCAACAAGACTCGCGTGATGCCGGAGTTGAAGAAAGCGGGGGTGTTTGCAGTGCTGGTTGTTCTTGGCATAGGGATGGCGAGCGTCCAGCTGCTCCCAACGCAGGAACTCGCAAAAAACTCGGTGAGGCCGCATCTTGCTTTCTCGGAATCGTGTGAAGGATCCTTGCGGCCCTACCGGTTCGTTACCCTGTTTGTCCCCAACTACTTCGGCCAGCCCCAGAAAAGCGCCTATTGGGGAATTTCGGACAAGGATGTCAACGGCGGCGTGCACAACTACTGGGAAACCGCAATCTACGCGGGGACGGTATCGCTTGCGCTTGCGGCAATCACGCCTTTTGTGGTGCGCACCCCGCTTACCGTCTTTCTCTCGGCCATGGCCGTTGTGAGTCTGCTCCTTTCCATGGGAAATTCGTTCTTCCTGTATTGGCTGGTTTTCAAGTTCCTGCCTGCGTTCAGTGCGTTCCGCATACCGGGCCGGTTCGCGTACTTGTTCACATTGTCTGTATCGCTTCTTGCGGGAACAGGCCTCACCTGGCTGCAGGCGAACGGCCCGCGTGAGAAGAACGCGCGGCTCAAGACAATCGCCCAGCGGGCCCTGCTTGTTGCCGCCGGCGCCGCCGTTCTGTGGGCGCTGCTCGCGTCGGCCGGCGTTTTGAGGAACGGTATCGCCGACTTCATGCTTGCCTCGGGCCGCTTCGGAGCCAACGCGGCAGGCATCGAAAACTACATTGACAAACAGATATATCCGGTGGTACTCAAGGGCATCTGGCTTTTTGCGGGGCTTGTTGCAATCGTTGCGGCAATAACCGTTATGCGCCTGCGCGGAAAAATTTCCGGCCGCACCGCGGCATGTGCCGTCCTTGGCGCCGCCGCGCTCGACTTTGCGGCATTCGGTTTCGGATTTGCAGCCGGAAACATCGATCCCTCAGCCATGTATGCGAAGACGCCGGCAGTGGAACAGCTTCAAGACATGGAAAAGACCGGGTATTTCCGGATAAACTCCCGCAATTCCAATCCCGGGACGGACGACCTGGGCGGGGCGGCCATGGTGTTCCGTAAGAACCAGGGAAGCGTCCATCACCTGTTCTTGATGGAAGGCTACAATCCGCTGCGGCTCAAGCGCGAACTCGTGGACCGCAAACCGCGCACGCTCGACATCCTCAACGTTGGACTCAAGATAAACCTCGACGAAAAAGGACAAATGTCTCTGGTAGCGAACCCCACCTACTTTCCCCGCTGCCGGATGGTATATAACTATGCCGTGGAACGCAGCGAAGACAGTATCCTTCCGCTGCTTCATTCTCCGGCATTCGATTACAAGAAATCGGTTATTCTGGAAGAGCAGCCCTCTGCGGCAATCGACACCGGAGCGCCGGACACCTCCTGGAATTGCCGTATTGTAAACTACTCCCTCAACCGGATCGACCTTGATGTGACAAGCGCGAAGAACGGCCTTGCGGTTCTCAGCGAAATCTACTATCCTTCCTGGAAGGCAACAGTGGACGGCAAGCCCGCGCCCGTGTACCGCGCCGACTACGCGCTCAGGGCGATTCCGGTGGGCCGGGGGCATCATCAGGTTTCGTGCTATTTTTCAACCGATGTGTTTAGAACAGGATTGCTCCTCTCGCTGGCTGCGCTTGCAATAACGCTTGCGCTTGGAGGATTTGGATTCTGGCTTGCACGAAGAGCGAAGGCATAAGGAGCAAATGACACCACCGTCGGTGTTGGCGATTCGGTGCGTCTTTGCGCAACAGCCCCGGGCTTCCTTGAACGGAGGCGGAGCAATGGTATCATGTCATCCAACGATTAAGACTTTTATTTATTGTTCTAAATTGAAAAATTAGTATATTAAAAGTTACGTTTTTCGAATTGAATATGAAATTCCGATCCAAGAAACTCAAACACTTATTCTTTTAGGGGGTAGGGTTATGTCTCCAAAATGCAAAATTCTGGTCCTTTTTCTGGCTCTCGGCGTTTTTGCCGCTCCGGAAAACCTCCAGAAATCGAGCGCAGCATTCAGCTTTGTCCAGGCAGGCGTCATTAATCCTTATGCATATTGGGCAAATGGCTCCTATTTCTCCTGCAGGAAGATTGTAAATGGAAAACAGGGCATGGTTTTCTCGTGGTCGATTCTCGGCAACACCGCACAAACGGGGAAGCTTTCCATTTACACGGTTTCGGGCAAGATGATAAAGTCTTTTGATTTGACTTCCCGCGACAAGAGCGTCAGTTGGAACATGCCTCAAGGCAAGTTGGCAAGCGGAGTATACTTTGCCGTGTTGAACTTCGGCTTGCTCAAGAAAAACCTTAAGATCATGTACTAGGTGGCAAAAATGGCAAGAGAAAAATCGACAACAAAACCAGCCCACGAGGCAATTTTCAGGAGGAATAGTATTATGCTGAGGAAAGTAATAGGACTACTCATGTTCCTTTCGGTGTGCTCGTTTGCTCTTCCGGTCGTTTCGACCGGCCTGGATAGCGTCAAGGTACCTCTGAATATTCTCAGAGGAAGCGGTACAACCTGGAGCGGAAAGGTGTACTACAAGTACACCGTCGGGGACAACGATTCTCTCAACATCAGCCTTGCAATAATACCGGCTGCCGCAACGCCCAACGCTCCGGCGTGCACCATAACCAAGACGGTCGGCGATGTGGGCATGTTTCCGATGGTCACCGGAATGAACGGAAGGCGCCAAATTTTCTTTGATTGTTCCTTTGCAACGGCTCCGGCCTCAACCGACCAGTATGTCGCAACCATAACCATACTTGCCGATATGAGCGCAAACGAAAAACTTGCAAGGTCGGTGTTGGCGGCAATTCCAGATAATGCAACAAAGGCTTTGATACTTGCCGGCGGCGACGGTAACCCGCCCCAGCATGACGCGTTCTGCACTGGAGATATCACGGTTCCCGGTTTTGCACCAGCAGTGTACGGGCTTAGTTGCTGCGACGGTCCGCATGGAGTAAATGGATGGGGACAGAGCTGGGGAAAGGCTACTATGTTTCCCTGCAATGGAACTTCGGCAAATGCATTTGATACCGCTCTCATTTACCAGACGGGAAAGGCAATTGCCCAGGAAGCAAAAGGGCTGTGGCAGGGCCGCTACCAGTTGCTCGGGCCGATGATCAACCTGGTGAGAGACCCGCGCGGCGGACGCGACTACGAGACGTTCGGCGAAGATCCTTACCTTATGGGAAAGCTCGGTTCGGCATGGATCAAGGGGCTTCAGAGCGAACATGTTATTGCAACTCCAAAGCATTTCTTGTGCAATGATCAGGATTATTACCGTCTCACAGCCAGTTCCAATGTGGACACCGTTACCCTGCGGCAAACGTACGCCTATCCCTTTGAAATGTGCATAAGAGAAGCCGGTGCCTGGGGTCTGATGGCAGCTTACAACAAGGTGAACGGCGTCTATTCCACCGAAAGCTATTTCCTCCTCATGAGTATCCTTAAGAATGAGTGGGGTTTTAGAGGTCTTGCCATTTCCGACTGGAGCACGCAAATGACTGTAACCGGGTCTGAGAATTCGGGCCTTGACGTCGAAATGCCCGACAATGCCCAGTACTCACTGCTTCCTGGTCAGGTGACATCAAAGAAACTATCCCAGGACTCGCTCGACGAACACGTCCTCAGGGTTCTGCGTGCAAAAGCCTGGGCAGGTTGTATGACCACCTATCCGACGACGCCGGACGGTTTGTCTCGGCAGGCGCTTCACGACAGCACAAGTAGCTATAATCACCAAGCTCTTACAGACTCGTCCGCGCATCACAGCCTTGTGCTTCTCAAGAACGACAGTGTTGGAACCGCGGGAGCGAAAAAGGTATTGCTGCCGATTGACAGAACAAAAACCGTAGCCGTGATCGGTCCCTATGCAGACCACCTTCGGTACGGCGGTTACGGAACGTACACCAGTTCAAAGGTTAGTCCGTGGCCCTACGACACTATTACTGCACTTTACGGGATTACGGCAAAGTTGGGAGCTTCACACATTACCACCAGTGTTGCAACAGCAGACTACATTATTGTTGTTTTGGGCGTTGCGGCAAACGATGGTGTTGCAAGCGCTCAATATGAGAGCCACGATCGTCCGGACCCGACGCTATCCTACGACGATTATTCCACGAATGACCAGAATGCCTACGTCGCGCCCATCATCGCTGCTCATCCGAACAACACCATTGTTGTGCTCACCGGAGGCGCCGCAGTGACAAATGGCGCATGGTACACAGCCCCCGCGGTAATTTTCCTGGGGTGCGACGGCGAAAGGCAAGGCAAGGCGCTTGCAGACGCCCTTGTGGGAGATCTCAACCCGTGTGGAAAGTCGACAATAACATTTCCAAATGCTGCGTCCGACTTGCCGACTTTTACTCCCCCGCCTCCAGCCTTGGCAATTGCCTACGAGAAGCCAACAGAAGGAAGGGGATATCCATATTATATAGGAGCCGGCAAAACTCCGCTCATTCCTTTTGGCTTTGGTTTGAGCTACACAAACTATACCTATTCGAATCTGCAGGTTCCTCCTAATGCGGTGATAGGAGACACCATTGTAGTGACTGTGGACATAACCAACACCGGATCTGTTGACGGAGTGGAAATCCCCCAGTTGTACATTACCCAGACAAGCCCTGCGGCCGCCCGCACGGTCAAGCAGCTCAGGGGATTTGCCCGCCTCACCATCCCGGCAGGCCAGAAAGTTACCGCATCCTTTACTTTGAAGGAATGGGACTTTGCCCACTGGACAAAAGCCAACGGATGGATTGTTGATCCGAACAGCAATTTTACGATCTATGTAGGCAAGAATTCAATGGATGCGGCATCTCTCACACAGTCAATTTTCTTTGCTGCTGCGAACTAGAATCAGAAGCCCGATGCGTCGCCAACGAACGCAGTAAGATTGTCTTTGGCCGGAAGGTGCATTACCGCCTTCCGGCCGAAGACCAATTTCTTGCACCTCGCTAATTATTTCAGATTTCTTTTGCGTTTCAATGATTTTTAGAAAGGTATGGCTATGACAGGAAAACAACTTGTTTGGAAAGTTTCTTTTGGTCTCCTCATGGGTGCATGCCTGTGTTTCGGCCAAACAGACAGTGTGTCGGATAGCGCGCAAAAACCCTCGCAGGCGCTGTCGGCTGCTTCGGCGCCTTCGCTGGCGGGTTCGGAATTCAAGAACACGCAATCGCTGTGGTTCGCTCTTGACGAAGGCCAGGCCGTACAGGGACTGGGTGTAGGCAACAGCAAAATGAACCATCTCTGGCAAGAGAAGCTGTACTTTCATCTTACCGAGGATATGTCGTATCTGGAAAGACTTCGTCTGGTAGTGAGTATGGAATGTCAGATGTCGTATTCCTTTACGCCGTACTCCGCATACCCTGCAACCCTTTCGCCTCTCTTCTCCTTTTATCCGAACGACGCGGAAATCAGCTATACAGTGGGACCTCTCGACAGGCCATGGCTTAAGATGTCGGCCGGTTATTTCCCCTTTAAATACAATCCGGACGCAAAAGACCTTGGGGAATATCTCATAAGAGATGGTTCCTATCCTACCTATCTCGTTACGAGTTTTGAATTTGCCGAGACCCGGGAACTCGGTTTCCACCTCAACGGCTGTGCCGGGGTTCCGGCCATTGACGAGGTTATGTGGGACCTTATGTTGACAAGTGAAACCCATTACTGGCCCTTGCAGGACTGGACCGTGTCTGCTGTGGTATCGAACAATCTCTTCAATTTCTTCGATCTTGGGCTCGGCGCATCCTGGCAAAGGCTTTTGTCGGTTAATGAGTCTATTACAACTCCCCACAATACCAATAGCCAGTATGTCAACTCGGACGGGGATACCAGCTACTATACCTTTCGCGGCCTCAAGCTCATGGGCCGCGCGTCAGTAAGTCCCATGCGGTTTATTCCCGACTTTAAGATTCCCTTTGCGCCATTCTTTGGCGACAAGCCGTTTTTTGGGAAAGAAGATTTGAAGATATACGGCGAAATTGCAGTGCTAGGCCTTTTCAATTATGTGAATTATGATTCCGAAATGGTGGACACGTCTGGTGGGCGCGCCGGGCACATGGCACTCATAAGGGCTCCGGAAGCCTTGCAGACTTATGATTCGATGGCCGACAGAATGCCCTATATGGTCGGTATAAATTTGCCTACGAACCCGCTTATCAGCTATGGAATTCTTCCCTTTATTCTTACCAAATGGCTCAGGGACGAGACCGGCACCGACATCAGGCAGCTTGCCTGGATCACCCTAATTCCGGCGCTGGCCAGCGGCGTTTGTGATCATTTCTTCGGCTGGAACTTCAATCTCGACGTCCTTTCGCTTGAATTTGAATGGGCAAGCAACAGGTTTCCCAACGATAACGCGAATGAAATACTTCCGAACAACCTGTATCCAGTGCCATTTACCACCTCAACAGGCGAACGTGTCAAGTATGCCTTGTACTTCAAGAAATCCTTTGGAAATCAGAGATTTGCGTTTTCCGGTCTGGTGGCGCGGGATCACATGCGGCCAACCGAAGCCGCCGATCCCCAACACACCGTCAATGATGATTTTCTCCTGAATAGTTCTCAATGGTGGTGGACTTTCAGATTGTCGGCCAATTTTTAACCGGGATTTGCCGGATTCAAGACCTTGATTACCATGATCAAAACCAAGAAGACAGCATCAGCATTGAGCTTGCTTGTCCATAAGGACGCCCTTGCATCGCAAGCCAGATGCTCAATTCAGGAGGCATACAGATGATATTCAGGATATTACTCGGAATGCTCGCAGGAGCATCCCTTTGCCTGGCTCAGGAAGGGGATTCGACTCGCGCCGTTCCGACTGCGGAGAGCGTCCAGACGGACACGGCTCATGCGGTGCAGCCGAAGGCGGCTGGCCGTCCCGGCGCCGTTGTCCCTTTTGCGGGGCTGGGAAGTAGATCGGATCTCAAGATAAAACAGAACTTCTTCCTTGCCATTGACGAAGGCGAGGCTGTTCGTGGCGTGTACGACTTGGATACTTCTTCGACAGGAACCGGAAAACCCTACCTTTCCATGAACAATCTCTGGCAGCAGAAAATGCTTCTGTATATCACCCAGGATATTGTGTACAAGGAGAGACTCAGGCTTCTGGCAAGCATCGAATGTGATCTTCGTTATTCCATGTTCCCGAGGGCTCCATTTCCCGCCACGTTGGCGCCCGAATTCGATTTTTATCCGAATGATGTGGAGATAGATTATCTCTTTGGAAACCTGACGTTTCCATGGTTGAAAATCGCGCTTGGATATTTCCCTTTCAAGTACAATCCCGACGCGAAAGATTTAGGCGAGTACCTGCTTCGTTCCGAGGCATACCCAACGGTAATTCAAACAGATTTCGAATTCGCCTTTACACGCGAACTTGGGCTTCACCTGAGCGGCTTTCTGGGAAATCCTAATATCGATTTGTTCGGATGGGATCTCATGTTGACAAGCGAGACGCATACCTATCCGCTTATGGACGGCACGCTGAGCGGCCTCGTTTCGAACAAGTTGCTCAATTTCCTTGACATAGGCGCGGGCGTGTCTTTCCAAAGACTGCTTCCCGTGGATGACAACATCACGCTGCAGAAAAACAATGGCAATTCAATGTATCGTGAGGAGAATGGCGACACGAATCATTACACCTTCCAGGCGACCAAACTCATGCTACGCGCAGCAATCACCCCACAGCGCTTTATCCCCGAATTCAAGATCCCCCCGTCATTTGTGTTCGGCACGCATCCATTTTTCGGCAAGCAAGATCTCAAGATATACGGGGAAATTGCCATACTTGGTGTCAACAATTACGTCGCCTACGATTCTATCCCTGACGCTAGTGGAATAAATCACTGGCAGAAAGTTCCTGATTCCCTAAATTACTACAACGACAAAATGATCGCGGGCATCTTTCCGGCGGACAGAACACCTGTCATGCTTGGAATAGACTTACCCACAAATCCCCTTTTAAGCTATGGTGTTCTACCCTTCCTTCTTACCAAATGGCTCAAGGACGAAACAGGTTCGGACATTCGTCAGCTTGAATGGGTTACGCTCGTAGCTGGTCTCGCCAGCGGGGCGGCAGAGCAATTCCTGGGATGGGATTGCAGTCTTGATGTTCTCTCTCTGGAGTTTGAGTGGTTCAGCCAGCGATATCCAAATAGTGACCTCAATGTACTCAATTCCAGTCCGCTTCCATACCCGCTTCCCATAAGCAATCAGGGCAGGGTTGCCACCGGCTTCGGGAGCTTCGCAACAACAAAGTATGCCTTGTATTTCAAGAAGTCCTTCGCGAACAATCGGTTTTCGCTTTCCGGTCTTGTTGGTCGCGACCATATGAAGCCGCTGGAGAATGCGGAACCAGCAAAGCAACAGACCGATGATTTTCTCCAGAGTAGCTCTCAATGGTGGTGGACCTTTAGAATGTCCGCGAGTTTCTAGCAGCCGGACACTCACTCATGCCTCAACGCGTCGAGCGTTGGACACTATCACCGAGGCCGGCAGCGCACATGCCGGCCTCTTTCTATTGGGGGCGCGTCGCTCCCGTAGCGGCGAACACAATCGGGTCTTTGGATCGGCCAAGGTTCTTCTTGACTTTGCCAATCCCGCCTTCTTATTTTTTTGGACTGTCCTACCGGCAAACTCGTCCGATCACACTTAACAAACAGGAGAGGCTCATGGCAAGCATCAGTCCAACTGCCGCCGTGTCCACCGCCACGGTGGACCAGGGAAAAAATTACACTCCGGCGCTTGTTACGCTGACGTCGCTGTTTTTCATTTGGGGATTCATGACATGTCTCAACGACATTCTTATCCCTCACTTGAAAGCGATTTTTACTCTGAATTATGCTGAGGCGGCGCTCGTTCAATTCGTGTTTTTCGCGGCGTATTTCATCATGTCGCTTCCATCGGGCGTCATTGTCAGAAAAATCGGATACAAGGTTGGTATTGTAGTGGGTCTGCTCGTATCAGGAGTGGGCTGCGCACTGTTCTATCCCGCCGCCAGCAGCCAGTCCTATCCCGTTTTTCTTGGCGCATTCTTTGTTCTTGCATCAGGAATCACACTTCTTCAGGTTGCTGCAAATCCCTATGTTGCGATCCTTGGAAAACCTGAAACGTCCTCATCGCGCCTGGTGCTGACGCAGGCCTTCAATTCGCTTGGGACAACCGTTGCCCCCTGGTTTGGTTCGGCGCTCATTCTCTCGGTTGCCATCAAGTCGGCCGACGAGATCGCCAAGATGGCAGATCCGGCGCAGGCGGCCGCGGCCCTCCAGACCAACGCTCACGCGGTGCAGATGCCCTACCTCATGCTGGCAGGCGTGTTTGCGCTTCTCGCAATTTTCTTCGTGATTATGAAGCTGCCGACAATCGTGGAAGAACCCCGCGAACCCGGCGCCAAACACGAAGGAACTGTCGAACTTTTCATGAAAACGCTCAAATATCCCCATCTCGCGCTTGGCGTACTCGGCATTTTCTTCTACGTGGGCGGCGAGGTTGCAATCGGCAGTTTCCTTGTGAATTATATGAAAGATCTGGTGGGATTCACCGCGGCGCAGGCCGGAAACTACCTGATGTTCTATTGGGGCGGCGCGATGGTAGGCCGTTTCATAGGGTCCGCTATTTTACGATTTGTCAAACCCAGCCTTGTGCTCGGTTTCAACGCCACTATCGTGTGCGTGCTGCTTATCGTTACCATGGTGTCGGGCGGACACGTGGCCATGTGGTCTGTTCTGGCCATCGGGCTGTTCAACTCCATCATGTTTCCCACCATCTTCACGCTCGCCATTGCAAAGCTTGGGCGGCACACAAGCTCGGGCTCCGGACTTTTATGCATGGCCATTGTGGGCGGCGCGCTCGTGCCATGGATAACCGGAAAAGTGGCAGACGGTATCGGCCTGCATCACGCGTTTATCATACCGTTCATCTGCTACCTGTACATCATTTACTACGGACTCAAAGGTTCCGTGCCCAAACTGCCGCAGGGTGTGACTGAGCGCGACTAGTTCTGTTTGCACCGGCAGGTGCTGAAACTCTCCGTCGCCGTGATGCGCCGGAGAGTTTTTTGTTTCATGTGGCCTGGGCGGCCCGTTTTTGCGGCACGGCCCAATGTATTTTCTCGTCAATGAACATCCTGGTCCTTAACTGGCGCGACATGAAACATCCCCAGGCCGGGGGAGCGGAAGTCCATTTTCAGGAAATCTTCAAACGGTTCGTACAAAACGGCCACCGGGTGTTTCTTCTTGCGACGCGATGGCCGGGCAGCGCCGCCCGGGATGAGCAGGACGGGATCACGGTGTATCGGTGGGGAAACACTTTTCTGTTCAATTGGCAGGCGCCGTTTCTTATAAGGAAAGTGTGCCGCCGGCACCCGGTGGACTGCATTATCGACGATGTGAACAAGCTGCCGTTCTTCTCGCCGCAATGGTTTCCAAAAAGAAAATGCGGTGTGATCTTCCATCATCTGTTCGGCTCCACCGTTTTCGAACTCACGGCGTATCCTTTTGCCCGTTATGTGTTGTTCATGGAGCGGCTGAGCGCCCTTGCATACAAGAAAACGCCGTGCTGCACCGTATCGCAAAGTACGGCGACAGAGCTTATCGAACGCGGGTTTTCCAGGGATAAAATCCGGATCATTCAGAACAGCGTGGACACCGACCGATATGCGCCGGACGCGGCAGTGGCAAAGGAGCCCGACCTTCTTGTGTATGCCGGACGTCTCAAGAAATACAAAAATGTCGAGATCGTACTTGACGCAGTGCAACGGTTCTCTCGAAACGGGAAGCGTGTACGGCTGGCGATTGCAGGAACCGGCGATCATGAGCAGAACCTCGCCGCCCATGCCCGCGAGCTCGGGGTGACGCAACAGGTTCGGTTTCTCGGATTCGTTGACGAAGCAACCAAGATCGATCTATACCGCCGGGCGGCGGTTTTCGTCAATCCATCCATCAAGGAAGGGTGGGGCATCACCAACATCGAGGCGGGCGCATGCGGCACTGCCGTGGTTGCCAACAACGCGCCCGGTCTTCGCGACTCCGTGCAGAACAACGAAACAGGGCTCCTGTACAAGGAAAACGACTGTGACGACCTTGTTCGCTGCCTGGTTGCCGTGCTTGACGATCAGGCGCTCAGGACGAGGTTTGAGGCCGCTGGAAGGACGCATGCGCTCGGATTTTCTTGGGACGAAAGCGCTCGCAGGATGGAGGCTTGGGTGAAAGAGGCGGTATGCGCAAGGTAGGGGGCGCCGCGCTCAAAATTCTTGTGACCGTCGGCGTGCTCGTCTTCATAGTGTGGAAGTTGGGCTTTCGGCAAATTCTCGGCACGGTGGCCCAGGCCGACCCGTGGTGGCTGATAGCCGCGCTCGTCCTGTTCTTCGTGAGCGGTTGGCTGGGCGTGCTCCAGTGGCAGATTATTCTCAAGAACAGGGGAGTTACCCTGCCGTTTTCGCGGGTTTTTTCGCTGTATTTTATCGGCATGTTTTTCAATAACTTCGCCTTGGGCATCATTGCAGGTGACGCAGTGAAAGTCGCCTATATCAAGATCGACGAGGGACACGGCAAGGCCGGATTTGCCGCGACTTTTCTCGACCGTTTTGCCGGCCTCTGGGTGATGCTCGGATATGCCGTGTTCGGCAGCGTGCTGCTCATCAAGCAAAAGGCGCTCGAAAGCGGGAGCATGACGCTTGCGATTTTCGCTCTGTTCGTCGCGTTTGCCTGCTTTGGCGGCGCGCTCGTGTTTCTCATGTCGAAAAGATTACAGGCGCTTGCGTACCTGCTTATCGACAGGGTTCCGCTCAAGAAGAAGGACGCGCTCAAGAGGATTCTTGACGAAACGATCATCGAGTCCCACGATGTGCACATCCTCCTGCCCGTTGGAGTTCTGTCGACCGTGGTCCAATTCATGCGGATCGGAGTACATGTCCTGTGCGCGGGAGCGCTCGGACTGCTTTCTGCCGCGAACATACACTATTTTTTCATTTTCGTGCCCATTCTCGCCATGATGATGGCGGTGCCGCTCCCGTTCGGGGTGCGAGAAAGCGTGGGCGGGACGCTGTTCGCCCTTGCCGGGTTCCGGGCCGATGCGGCCATCGTGATGGGGTTTCTCGCCACGCTGGTGGGAAGCGCCGCGAGCCTCATGGGCGGAATCCTGTTTGTCATGGACAAATTACATTTGTCAAGGAAACCGTCATGAAGCTATCCGTTGTTGTTCCGCTGCTTAACGAAAACGAAAGCCTGCCTCAGCTCATGCAGTCGATCGACGCGTCGCTGTCCGGCGCGGGTATCGCCTACGAGACGGTCTTCGTCGACGATGGCAGCTCCGACGGCTCGTTTACAACCATTGCGGCCCTGAAGGCCCGCTACGCGGGCAAGGTCCGGGCCCTCCGTTTCAGCCGCAATTACGGAAAGGCGGCCGCGCTTTCGGTGGGCATCGAGGCGGCGACCGGAGACGTCATTGTTACCATGGACGCCGATCTGCAGGACGATCCCGCGGCCATTCCCGGCATGATCAAGCTGCTTGACAGCGGCTACGACGTGGTGAGCGGCTGGAAGAAGAAACGCTACGACCCCATCACCAAGACCCTGCCGTCGAAGCTGTGGAATTTCGCCACGTCGGTTGTCGCAGGTGTCAAGCTGCACGACTTCAATTGCGGGTTCAAGGCCTACCGCGCGGAGGCGGCAAAAAGCCTCGAAATCTACGGTGAACGGCACCGGTATCTCCCGGTGCTCGCTGCCTGGAACGGCTACAGGATCACCGAAATGGTCGTGCCGCACCATCCACGCAAATTTGGAAGATCTAAATACGGCTTTGGCCGCGGGCTCAAGGGAATCTTCGATCTGCTGACCCTCCTGTTTCTCCGGAAGTACATGAAGAACCCGCTCCATTTCTTCGGTTTGCTCGGCCTGATTCTTGCCGTGCTGGGCTGCGGGGTTCTAGCCTGCTTCGGCGTGGAATGGATTGTAACGCGGCACATGCACATCCGGCCGCTCATGCTTCTGTCGATGGGCGCCATCATCATGGGCATCCAATTTATATCAATAGGGCTCATCGGCGAGATGATAACGCACGCGGCGCCACGAAACACGTATCAAATAAAGGAGCGCCTGTAATTGGCCGATGCGATCTGACGGACGGATACGTTTGTTGTCATTTTCTTCTCTGCGTCCTCTGTGCCTCTGTGGTGAAAGACTTTGAGTTGCGAAATGAAACTCCTCTGCATCTGTCCCATCGGCATCGGCAACTACCTGATGTGCTATCCTGCATTCGCCGCGCTCAAAAGGCACCGGCCCGGTATTTCGCTCCACATGCTCGCCTTGCGCCATGCGATAGCCGCAATGGCCAAAGCGGATCCTCTGTGGGAAGGCGTCCATGCGTTCGATCCGGACAAGATCAAGGACAACGCCGCGGCGCCCGTGAAGGCGCTTGTGCGCCTCCGCGGCCTGCGGTTCGACGCGAGCCTGTGCTTTTTCCCCTCCAACACGTGGCAGTATTTTGCATTTCCTCTTCTGTGCGGGATACGGCGGCGGTACGGATTTCGGTACCATCTCAAGCGGTTGTCAAGTCTTTCGTTTCTCGCCACCGACAGTATCGAGGTTGATCCCTCGGTCCACGACGTTGTGCAAAACCTCCACCTGTGCGGCTTTTTCCTCGGGGAAAACATTGACGGCGACCCGGTGACATTTCCGCGGCAGTTCGGCGACGATGACGCGGCGTGGGCGGCGGACTACCGCCGCTCGCTCGCCGGCGATACGCGGCTCATCGCCATTCATCCGGGGTCCAGCGTCGAGCACGGCATGGATGTCAAACGGTGGCCGGCCGAACGTTTCGCCGCGCTGGCCGACAAAGCATGCACCTTGGCCGGCGCTCACGCGCTTATCGTAGGGTCGGCGGACGAATCGGACGTCAAGCGGGCGGTCGCGGCCGGCATGCGGGAGCCGTCGCACGTTGTTGAACCGGTTTCGATTCGAAAGACCGCCGCGCTGCTTTCCAAATGCGACTGCTGCATCTGCAACGATTCCGGCATTATGCATATGGCCGCGTGCATGGGCGTTCCCACCGCGGGGATTTTCGGTCCCACCGACGAAAAAAGAAACGGCCCGTTCGGCGGGAGAAACCTTGTGATCCGCAAACCCATGCCGGGCTTTCCCGTGTACACCGCGGGCAACGTGGGCGACCGGTCTTTGCCCGCGGGCATCGATCCGAAAGTCAGCCTTCGTGCCTTGACAGCCGAGGAAGCCTGGGAGCGGCTCCAGCCGTGGCTCAAAAACGTCATTGCGCAATCGCCGTAACCTTTCCCCCCGAAAAAGCATCGACGTTTCCTGCGCGCGGGGCGACTTTTGTGTTGCTGGGGCGCAGGGCTGTATTGTAAAATCATGGGGATAGTGCCACTACAACACCTCAAGGAGGATGCACCATGGCGCCCAAGGTTCTTCTTTTCGTTATCACCAGCCTGTTTTGTTTTGGCAATGCATCGGCCGCAGGCTACAGCATAAAACCGGATTCGGGCGTTATCCTGGTTTGGGAGCACGGCAAGGGAAGCTGGATCGCGGTGAAGGACAGCGCGCCGATTTCCGCAGGCGATTCGCTGTATCTGGACGATCAATACCACGCGCGGCTGTTTCTCGGAACGGGTTGCACGGTGCTGCTCCGAGGCGAGTTACGCGCGAACCTTGCGGGAAGCGACACGGCGCTGACCGTGCATGTCGATGCAGGGCAATTATTTCTCAGGCGAGAGCCTGGCGCCGCGCTTGCAAATATCAAGGCGGTTCTGCGCGGGTGCTCCTTTACCCCGGTGGGAACGGCGGCGTCCTTTAAATTTACAAGGCAGGGCGAACCGACGGTTGCGGTCCTTGCGGGAAAAATCCGCATTGAGCCTCCCAAGGGCGAGCCCGTTATGGTGTTGCCCGGCGCATTTTGCACCTATGATCCGGCCACAGCCGCGCTCAAGCAGGGAAAGGTTCCGGCAGAGGCAATTGCGGCATTGGAGAACTGGTCGGGCGCAAAGCTCGACATGTCGGCCGCAACCGCTAGCGTGGATACCGCCAAGCAAGCTGTGAAGGACACAACGCACAAGGCGCAACCTGCTGCCGCGCAGACAACACCCAAGGCTGCACCGGTACAGCCGGCAACGGTCGCTTCGCCTACGCCGACGCAGCCGGCCTCGGCGGCCCAAGCCGCTCAGGCAAAGCAAGCCTCGGCGGAACCCGCGGCACAGCCGAAGAAAGAGGAAAAGCCTGCCCAGGCTTCGGCGGCTCCAGCCCCTCCTCCGCAGCAGGAAAACCCGTCGCAGACTGCCCAGCCCGCGAAGAAGCAGCAGCCCAAGAGCCAGGACAATGGCAGCCAGAAGATCACCTGGGAACTCTCTGCAAGCAGCGTGACAGTAGGAAACGAACAGTGGACCCGACTTGCTTTTTCCCCGGATATTCCGATTTGGAAATTCGGCATCGGTCTGGACGTGGAACTGTTTCTCAATGCGAGGGGCGATTTTTCCAACAAAGCATGGAATTTCGACCGCGACAATTGGCTGGAATCCGTGACGCGGAAGATCAAGTACCTGCGGTTCGGCTACGAAAACGACCCCGTGTTTGTCAAGGTAGGCGGGCTGTCGAACGTGACGCTCGGCTACGGGTTTATCATGGATCGTTTTACCAATATGCTGCACTATCCGGACGAAAAGCTGCTCGGACTGCAGTTCTGCCTCAACAACATTTCACCCGTGGGAATTACGCTGCAGGCGATGGCACCCGATCTCCTGGAGTTCAGGTACAAGAACGACGGGATCGCGGCCGCCCGTCTTGCGTTGTGCCCGGTGAAGCCGGCCAATATTCCGATTTTGTCAAATTTATCAATCGGCGCAACGTACGCAATCGACCGCAACCAGTATGCGCCGGCACGGTCCTGGACTTCCAACGGCAACCCGCTCGTGGATAGCAAAGGCGTGTACTATGCCTCGTATTGGCGCAGCAAATATCCGGCGTGGTTCGTGGACACCCTGATTACGCACGGCGACGCCGATACGACCGCCCTAGACACCACCTACCGCGACTCGACGTCCCAGTACGCCCTGCTTGGCGGGGACATCGGAATTCCAATTGTCAAGACCGATTTCTTCGGGCTTGACGTCTACGGTCAGGCAGCGATAGTCGCCGACTCGGCCACGTTCAAACAAGACCGCACCGGCTGGGGCTTTGGCGCGCCGGGAGTGGCGCTTCGCGTGGGACCCGTAAACGCCCAGGTCGAATACCGTCACACCCAGGGAAGGTTTGCTCCGGGCTATTTCGGGCCGTACTATTTTGATGAAAGGTTGCAGCGGTATCCGGAGGTGGAGACCAAGTCGCAAACCCTTGCCAGTACAGAACTCAACGGCGTGTTCGGCGAGCTCGGGTTCAACATCGTCAACGTTGTGTTGATCAACGGCTCCTACCAGTATCTCGGCGGAAAAAACAATCAGAAAGACCAGCGCCTGGAACTTTCCGGCGGCCTGGGCGACGCGCTACTCAAGAGAATACCCAAGATAAGCAAGGCCGAGGTGTATCTAGACAAAAGGGACATCGGCTCTACCGTGATGGGCCTGGAAAGCACCGGATCGGTTCGCTACGATGCCTTTTTCGATCTCACACCGTCGTTCTACTACGGCTACCGCATCGGTGTGGCGATAACGCAGGGCGCCTCGCTCATCTGGGACGCGCGCTTCGGGTATCAGTGGGACATTAACCACAATCTCGTGCCGAACAACAACGTGAGCATCCGAACGGCCATTACGTTTTGACAAGAAGCATTTCGAATTTCCGCCTTGGAGGACCGCATTCCGGCCATCCAAGGCGGGGCAAATACCGCGCCACCCCGCAGCGCGCTGGAGTTATTTTTTGTCCATGAGCGATCGGCGCACCATTCTTCCCGAATCCCCAATGATGAAGCGAGTGGAGCGCGCGGGCGGCGCCAGAGGATTTTCCCCCTTCGGAGTACGGCTCCACATCCCGAAAAGGGGGCGCATCCGGCTTGCGTTATTCCTCATAATAATTGTTGCAGTTGTCAAAATCTTCAGCAGCAGGGAGCCTGCCGATAAGACAATCGCGCGGCAGAGCCCGCCGCCGGAGCCCGCGAAACGCGAAATATCGCCGCCGGCCGCCGCACCGGTTGCCGTCCCCACTGCGGCAAAAGCGGAACCCGCAGATCAACCGCGTGCATCTCTGCTGGGTCGTCTTGGACTTTTCAAACCGGAAATACGCGATGGCAATTTTTCGGCCGCCGACCTGGCGGACCTACTGCGCAAGCACCCTCCGCACTTGAAAGCCGTCGCCGACACCATCGTATCCGACAACCGGACCTACATTCTTCATTACAGTTTTGATTCCACTGTGGAGCGTTGCGGGCAAACGCTCCTCAAACAATATCATCCGAAATACGGCGCGCTCGTGGCGATGGATGCCGCGACCGGCCGCGTGCTGGCGCTCGTATCGTACACCAGGGACTCGGAGCCGCCGCTGGGAGACAACCTGTTCGCACGTAGCCTGTTTCCCATGGCGTCGGTGTTCAAGACCGTCACCGCGTCGGCGGCCATCGAAAAGGCCAATATGAATCCGGACAGCAAGCTTCCGCTCGCGGGACGGCGCTACACACTTTACAGATTCCAACTCAAGGAAGATCTGGCTGCCTACGAACCGGTGTCGCTGCAGGACGCCTATGCCTACTCGATCAACCCGATTTTCGGCAGGATAGGGGTGTATGTCCTGGGGCCGTCGGTTATCCGGGAATACATGGGCAAATTCGGATTCAACTGCCAGATTCCTTTTGAACTGGACAACGAAAAGCCGGTGGCAACCATCGGCGACAAGGACTCCGCACTTCTCGTGGCCGAAATCGCCTCCGGCTTCAACCAGAAGACAAGGATGTCGCCGCTGTTCGGCGCCATGCTCGCTGCAAGCGTGTCGCAAAATGGGAAAATGCCGGCGCCGTTCTTTGTGGACAGCGTAACCTGCGGCGACTCGTGCATTATCTACCGTGCCGTTCCGCGCGTGTGGCGCTCGCCGGTCCGGGAGGCCACGGCCGATCTGCTCAAAGGCATGATGTCGCGCGTGGCCCAGTATGGAACGGCGAGGAGCTCTTTCCGATATATCAAGCATTCGGCGTGTTTCGACAACATCGACTACGGCGGGAAAACCGGCACCGTCGACGAAGACAAACTCGGCAAGATCGACTGGTTCATCGGATTCGCCTCGAATCCCGCGGACGCCAGGCAGCGGATCGCCGTGGGCGTTGTGACGGTGCACGATCAGTTCTGGACCGTGCACTCGAGCTATATCGCGGCCGAGATATTCCGGAAATACATTCGCCAGTCGCAAATCTCCGAAAAAGCAACCAGAGTCGAACGTGTGGAAGCACAAAGGGTAAAGGCGGAAGGGTAAACGCGGCATCCTGTTCGCGCCGTACACCCGGTAACCCGTCAATCTGCACCATGGCAAACCCCGAAAACAAATTTCGCTCAGGCTTCATCGCCATCGTCGGCCGTCCCAACTGCGGCAAGTCGACCCTGATGAACACGGTGCTGGGCGAGGAATTGTCCATTGTGTCAACAATGCCGCAAACCACGCGACGGAACCTCAAGGGTATTTATAACGCGCCCGGACTCCAGCTGGTGTTCGTGGACACTCCGGGCATTCACCGCGGCAAGTATGCGTTTAACCAGCGCATGATCGACGAAAGCATCCATGCGCTCGCCGACAACGCCGACGCGGTCTGCTACATCGTGGACCTGGCGCGCGAGTTTGGCGAAGAGGAAGACGTCGTTGCGCGCATCGTGCTTGGCGCAAAGATCCCGCGCGTGATTCTGTTCAACAAGAAAGACATCTGTAGCGATCCCGCCGCAATGATGAAATTTTTTTTCGGCAGGTTCCCTGTGCTCGAAAACGCCCCGCATGCCGCGATTGTCGCCAAGGAGCCGCAGGCCAAAGACTTGTTCCTGGGTCTTGTTTCCCCGTTTGTTCCCGAGGGCCCGGCACTCTTTCCGAAAGATGATTTGACAGATGCAAATACCCGGTTTTTTGCCGGGGAGTACATCCGCAAGCAGCTGATCTACAATACCAAGGAAGAAGTGCCTCATGCGGCTTTTGTGGAGATCACCGGGTACCGTGAATCGCCGGGCCGGCACCACGTTGACGCGGTTATCTACGTGGAAACGGACGGCCAGAAGGGGATCATCATCGGCGCCGGAGGAAAACTCATAAAGAAGATCCAGACGCGCGCGGGCGAAGACCTGGAGAAACTCACGGGCGTCCCCGCGTCCATCCGGTGCCATGTCCGGGTGCAAAAGGACTGGCGGGACGACGAGCGGTTCCTGAGGCGGGCAGGGTATGGAGTGCGTTGACGTGAGGAGAATAGTTGCGCCCGGACCCTGCCGCGAAGGGGGACCGTTTACTGTGGCGTCTCGCATGGCTGGGAGTGTATTTTTTGTCCATGTTGATTCCCGTTGAAGTGGCCTCCTTCGCGCTCGACGCCGGGACCAGCGCTCCGGTGCTGTTGCTGCGAGAATGCGCGGGAGGCCGAACGCTTGAGATCCCCATCGGACCGTTTGAGGCGAGTACGATCGCGCTGCAATGGTTCAACGTTTCGCGGGAAAAACCCCAGACCATCGATCTCTGCGGAACCCTGATCGTCCAGTTGGGGGCGAGTGTTGACAAAGTAGTGTTGTTCCGCGGCCCGAACGCCTCCGCCTCGGCTTGTCTCTGTCTGGTGCAGGGCGGCCAGGCCAGAACCGTCGAATGCAGGCCGTGCGATGCCGTGTCCGTAGCGATTCGGTACAGCCGGCCGATTCTTGCCGAGGAGTCGATGTTTGCTGGATCCGCCCGCACCGAGCCGCGGCTCAAACGCGACGAGCTGCGTGCAGCCATTTCCAACACCGATACCGTTGAATTCGGCAGATACTATCTGGAGTGAGCCTTATGCGTTTCAGCCGTCATCTCGTTTTTTTCGCAATCCTCGCCGCCTTCTGCGCGGCGAAAGCCGCGCCCCTGGACGATCCGCAGGCGCTGTTCAGGAAAGCTACCGATTACTACAAGCAGTCGCGGTTCGATTCCTGTTCGGCTGCTATCCGGACGTTTCTCAAGACGCACGGCAACGACAACGCCGCCGAATATCTCGTGCCGCTGCTCATCGAATCGAGCATCCGGGAAAATGACTACGCTCTTGGCGGGCGGCTCTTCCAGATTTACCTGAAGCGATTTCCCGCCTCGGCGTTCATGCCGCGGCTGTGGTATTTTGACGGCATATTCCTTGCCAAAAACGAGAACTACAACGCCGCGCTCGCGGCGTTCTCCAACGCGCTGTCGGGCGGAGTGGGCGATGGGCTCGACACGCTTTCGCTCGCCAACGTCCAGAAGATCTGCGAGAAGGTACTCACCGCAGACGAACTCGACGCCCTCATTCCCCGGTCGGACCTTCATCCCCGCATCGTCGAGGTGCTGGCCTACTTCGAAATCGTAAAGTTGTTCGACGGCGGCCAGCTTGTGCGGGCAAGGGAAAAGGCCGAGCGCTATCTCAAAACCTACGAACGCGCGCCGCATGCCGCGTCCGTAAAGGAATATCTGAACCGTGCCGGTGACCAGCAACGCGGCCAGGTACAAATCGGGCTTCTCATCCCCCTCTCGGGCTACGATGCCGATATAGGCAAGCAGATCGTTACCGGAGCGCAGCTTGCATTCGACTCGTATGCCGCCGCATCGGGAGCGAAGCTTAACCTTGTCATGTGCGATACCCGCGGCAACATGATTGAAACCGCGAAGAAGACAAAGGAACTTCTCAACGAACACCACGTCCCCATAATTCTCGGACCCGTACTGTCGCAGAATGCGGTGGTGGCCGCCTCGATTCTGATGGAAAAAGATGTCGTGATGCTGTCTCCCACGGCAAACGACGACGGCATTGCGGAAATGGGCCCCAACATTTTTCAGATGAACGTGACGCTCGGCACCCTTGGCGCCAAGATCGCGCGGTATGCAATGGACAATCTTAACATCCGTGACTTCGCCATCATCGGGCCGTCCACCGACTACGCCTCGGCGCTGGCCAGCGGGTTCCGCAAAGAGGTGGAGAAGAGCGGCCGCGAGATCGTGTTGGAAGAGAACTACGATGAGGGAACCAAGGACTTCAAGGTACAGTTCGACAATCTGAAGACGAAACTTGTGATGCGCAAGCAGCAGCGCACGGCCGTGGAGAAGAGCCTTGCGGGCGATGCGCAGCCGTCGCCCAAGACCGACCCCAAGCTCGTGGCAGCGGCCGATTCGGGCTATGAGATCGGCGGCATCTTCCTTCCCGCCGAATCGGAAGACGTGGTGATGCTCGCGCCGCAGGTGGCGTATCACCGCATCAAGACGCAGCTCCTCGGCTCCACCGGCTGGCACAACCAGAAGACAATAGTTGACGGAAAAGAATACGTGAACAACGCCTTGTTCTCCTCGAACCTGCAGGCAGGATTGCCCGAGACCAAGGAATGGCAGGATTTTAGGGCTCTGTACAGGAGCAGGTTCGGATCCGACCCGGACCGTGTCGCCGCCCTTGGCTACGATGCAGCCGCGCTTATTTCCGTGGCGCTCAAAGAGGCGGGCTCTTCGGCTTCCGCGTCGCAGATCCAACAGGCACTCGCATCAATCAAGAACTACAAGGGAGCGTCGGGCCCCATTTCGTTCGATCCGGAAAAACGGATCAACACAGAGGCTTCGATCATCAAGATCAAGGACAAGCAGTTCATTAGAGTTCAATAGGTGAGTCCTTGCGGAATGAAAGTGCTTCAGCAAAGGGAGTTTGACGACACGTTCGCAAACGAGGGCCTTTCCCTCCATAGCGGTCTGCTCTCTAAGCAAATCTGCAATCGTGTCTATCCATGAATCCTTTTTATTTCATAAAAGAAGCGTTTCGGGGGTTCTACCAGGCAAAGCTCATGACTTTTGTCTCGGTTGCAACCATTGGGCTCACGCTGTTTCTGCTGGCCTGCATGGCCGTAGCCTACCTCAATGTCTACCTGGGCCTGCGGGCGGTGGGCAGGCGCGTTGCGGTTATCGTCTATGTCAAGGACGCCGTCGCGTCAGACACGGCACGGCTTGCGGCAGTTGTCGAGCAGGTAAAGGGGTGTCCGCAGGTCGCCTCGGTGCACGTCGTAGACAAGAAAGAAGCCTGGGACAGGTTCAAGGAGCAAAACGACAGCGCCATGCTCCAGGCGGTCGACGAGAACCCGTTTCCCGTGTCGCTTGAACTCTCGCTCGCCGAGAAGTCTCAGTCAGCCGAGGCGCTGGAAACCCTGTCGCGCGAATTGTCGAACATCGAGGGCGTGGAAGATCTCCAGATGTCCCGGCAGGAAATGAAACGGCTCGAACGGTACAAGACGTTGTTCCTGATCGGCTCGTTCTTTCTTCTCGTGGTGCTCGTTGTTGCACCCATCGTCGTAATCTCCAACACCATCAAACTCACCATATACGCGCGGCGTGAGCTGATCCGCAACATGCATTTCGTGGGTGCAACGCCCGCGTATATCAAGGCGCCGTTTATCCTCGAAGGCATGCTTCAGGGCGTGTGCGGCGGCATCATCGCCGCGGCCGCACTGCTGCTTGTAAAGGCGGCACTCTCGCATTTTCTTCTTGCGTGGGGACCGTGGTACCTGGCATGTACACTCTTCATCGCGACGGGAGCGTTATTCGGGTGCATAGGAAGCATGAGCGCGGTTCGCAAATTCCTCGTCTCCTGATAGCGTTCCTCGTTATCGGGTGCTGTTCTCCTCTGTTTGCAAAGAACAACAAGAAGGCTGCTCTCGCACGACCTGCCCCGGTTGCCGACTACGAAAAGAAAATCGAAGAAAAGAACGTTGTGCTCGATTCAATCAAGAATGAGCTTGATAAAGGAAGACAGAAGCTGCGCGACCTCGCGACCCAGGAAGGCACCGTGGTTGCGCAGCTCGAACAGGTGGAAATGAACATCACCACGTCGGAAAGCTATCTGCGCCACGTTGCCGTGAAGATCGACTCCGCCTCGCATGCCGCTCTCCGCCTTGCAGCCAGCCTCGATTCCGCCAACCGGGAGCTCGCGTGGAGACAGGGCATCATGAGGAAACGCCTTCGCGCCATGTACAAGTCCGGGCCTGCGGGCCTGTCTCAGCTCATCCTCACCTCGCGCTCCATGTCGGATATGTTGCACCGCGCGCGGTATTTTCGGGACCTTAACCGCTACGACCGCAGGCTGGTCGCAAACATCGACACTGCACGAAGGAAGATTGAACTTGACAAAACGGCACTCGAACGGGAAGAGGCCAGGCTTGCTTCGCTCAAGCGCGACAAGGAGACCGAGCACGAGGCGTTCGTATCGGAACAGGCGTCGCACGAAAAGCTGCTCGGCCACGTGCGAACGCAAAAAGACCAGTATGTCAAGATGATACGGGAACTCGAGGCGGCGCAAAAGGAGCTTCAGAACATCGTGGCAATGCTCGAAAAGAACAAGCGGACAAAGCCGCGCACCGCGTACGACAAGAGCCGGAACGCCACGTTTGAAAAGGAGAAGGGCTCGCTGCCCTGGCCGGCTGACGGCGCGGTTGTCACCGAGTTCGGCAAGGTGATTCACTCGGTGTACAAGACGGTTACCATGAACACGGGCATCGACATTGCCGCGTCGCACGGGGAGAAAGTGCACTGCGTCGCGTCGGGAAAGGTTGCCTACGTGGGCTGGATGCGCGGCCTGGGCAAGCTCGTTATCGTTGACCACGGCGGCTATTACACCACCTACGCACGGCTCGAAGAGGCGCAGGTTGTAAAGGACGACATAGTCGCGGCCGGCGCGGTGCTTGGACTGGTGGGCGAACCCAATCCGTTTGATCCGCCGAAGCTCCATTTTGAAATCCGCAAGTCGACCGAAGCTATGGACCCGGTGGAGTGGCTGGAGAAGAGAAGGAAATAATCGCGAGGTTAAGAGTCCGTTTGTTGACAATTGAAGCTAAATAGAATGCTGGTAGGGGCTGGCCGCCCCTAAAACCTGCCAAGGAAAATGCTTGCTATGACAACCCCCGGCGGCGCAGACGCTTGGGCCCGGGGGGAAACTTCCCCCCATCAAGAAACCTTATCCATTCCCTAAAAACCTCTCCGAAATCCCGCCCGGTATCAATTATTTTTTGCCTATAACCGGAAAGGCCAGATTTCCAACCAATCTTCCCCGCAACCGGATCGGCAAGCTCGTGCCCGAAACCACTCTATCATGGCAAAACCTGCTCGGCCAGGAGCGCGTCAAGGAAATGCTCGGCACCGCATTTGCCGCCGGCACCCTTGGCCATGCCTACCTGTTTAGCGGCGAGGAGGGTGTGGGAAAATTTGAGGCGGCTTTCGAGCTGGCGCTTGCGCTGTTGTGCACGGGCGGGGCTGCCGCGCCGTGCCGCACCTGCGTTTCGTGCCAGAAGGCGCTGCGGAACGCGCATCCCGATTTTCACGTGATCGTTCCGGCGGCGCTTGACAAAGAACACAAGGCGTCCGACGGCAAACTTTCCCCGGCCGGCTGGGACTTCCTGTCGCAGAATGTGCGCGAACGCATCGAAGCGCCGTACAGGCGGCCATCGCACGCGGGGGTTCCGGCGATTCCGGTGGAATGGATCAAGGAAGTGAACCACGCCATTCTCCGCGGCGCAGTGGAAGGCTCGCGCACCGTCGCGATCATCGCGGGCGTTGACCTCATGAACAAGGAATCGGCAAACGCGATGCTCAAGACTCTCGAAGAACCGCCGAAGAATACGTTTATCATACTCACCACAAACATGCCACAGTCCATCTTGCCGACCATTGCTTCGCGCTGCCAGGTCGTTCGGTTCGGCCTGGTGTCCGTAGAACACATCAAGGAGGCGCTGCACCAGGTTGCAGGCATGGCCGAGCCCGGCGCCGAAATCGAAAGGGCCGCGCAGTATGCCATGGGTTCCGTGAGCCGCGCGCTTTCCCTGTTGGGAAGCGACCAGACCGAGTCCTTGGCCGAGGCTCGCGGCCTTCTCAATGCTTGTTGCGCAGGCGACTGGCCGGCGGTGTCGCAGCGGATCGACACGTTGTCGCGTGCCGACGGCTACGATGCGCATACCCGGCTGTTTATGAATCTCCTGTATCTCGTACGCAATGGAATTTTGAGGAACGAGGGCCGTTCATCAACGTATATTGATGAAAGCGACGGCGTCGCCGCAGCCTCGCTTCCCCCGGATGTGCGGCGGGTGGAGCGTTTGTGCGCCGCCTGCCAAGATGCGCTGTCGGCGCTTTCGTCCAATGGAAACTGCGGAATCATATACGTCAATTTCGCAATAACGGTAATGGAGATATGTGATGTCGAAAAACAGCAAGCTGGTTGAAGTCGTTTTCAAGGGCGAACGCCGCGCCATTTACCGGAACAGAAACGAAATCGACATCAACGAGGGCGACACGGTAGTGGTTGAGGCCGAGCGCGGCGAGGACCTGGGCCGGGTTTCACTCGTTGGCGCACTTGTTAAGCTCAAGCGCGGCAAGGGCGACGCCAAGGGAATCGTGCGCATCGCGGGCGAAAAGGATCTTGCCCAACATAATGCGAACCTTGCCAAGGAAAACGACGCCTACACGGTGTGCCGCGACAAGATCAAACACTACAACCTCGACATGAAACTCGTCGACGTGGAGATGCAGTTCGACGGCAGCAAGATCACCTTCTATTTTACGGCGGCCCAGCGGGTCGATTTTCGGGAGCTGGTAAAGGACCTCGCATCTGTCTACCGTACGCGCATCGAGCTCCGGCAGATCGGCGTGCGTGACGAGGCAAAGCGCGTGAGCGGGTTCGGCGTCTGCGGCCGCAAGCAATGCTGCAGTGCATTTCTCAACGAGTTTGAGCAGATCACCACCCAGATGGCCAAGGACCAGGAGATTTCCCTAAACCCCGCCAAGATTTCGGGCAACTGCGGCAGGCTTTTGTGTTGTCTGCGGTACGAGGAAGAATTCTACCGAATCGTCTTTAAGGATTTCCCGCCCATCGAGAGCAAGCTCAAGATCATTGGAAAAGACGGCAAGGAAAAGGACGGCATGCTCACGTTTATCAATGTGTTCAAGAGTCTGGGTCAGGTTCGGTTTGCCGACGGTACCAACGAGTGGCTCACCACCGAAGAGCTAACGAAAGGGCGCATGAATAATGACAAAAAAGAATAGCGCCCCGGGGTCGACGTTCCTCGTCACAAGCGCGCTGCCGTATGCAAACGGCGATATCCATCTGGGCCATCTCCTTGAAGCGGTTCAGACCGACGTGTTCGTGCGGTTCCAGAAACTCCGCGGGAACCGCGCGATGTACGTATGCGCCGACGATACGCACGGCACTGCGATACAAATCAACGCCATGAAACGGGGGATCACGCCGCAAGAGTTGGTGGCCGAAATTTGGCAGCGCCATAAGTCGGATTATGCGGGGTTCAACATCGGATTCGACATTTTCTACACTACTGATTCGCCGGAGAACCGGTTCTACGCGGAGCTCATTTACAAAGGACTTCGGGATAAGAGACTTGTAGAGGAAAAAGAAATTTCCCAGTACTATTGCGAGACTGACGGCCGCTTTCTTCCTGACCGGTTCATCAAGGGAACGTGTCCCATTTGCAGTGCTGTTGAGCAATATGGCGACGTGTGTGAAGTGTGCGGATCAACATACGATCCTACCGACCTGAAATCCCCTGTCTGTATCACCTGCGGCAAGCCGCCCGTTCTCAAGAAGACCACGCACCTTTTTGTCAAGCTCTCGGAACGTCAGGGTTTTCTGAACACGTATGTCAAGTCAGGCGCCTTGGCAGATGAAGTTCGCAATTTTGCTCAGAGCTGGCTGTCCGTTCCGCTTCATGAATGGTGCATTTCCCGTGACGCACCGTACTTCGGATTTGAAATACCCGGAATGCCCAACAAATACTTCTATGTTTGGCTTGATGCGCCAATCGGCTATCTTTCATCGACGAAAAAATGGTGCGACGATCATGGTGAGAATGTTGAGGCGTTCTGGTCCGCAAAGAGCGAAGCTCAGCTCGTGCACTTTATCGGAAAAGATATCGTGTACTTCCATACGCTTTTCTGGCCCGTGATGCTCAACAGCGCGGGATTCAGGCTGCCGTCAAAAATTTTTGTGCACGGGTTTCTTTCGATCGGCGGCGAGAAGATGTCCAAGAGCCGCGGGACGTTCATCCTTGCGCGCGATTTTCTTGATAAAGTCAAACACCCGCAAGCCACGGAATATTTACGATTCTATTTTGCGTCAAAATTGTCCGGTTCCGTAAACGACATTGACCTTAACGTAGATGAATTTGTCAATCGTGTCAATACTGTTCTTTCCAACAACATCGGCAATTTTCATCACAGAACGGTCGTGTTTTGTGAGCGATACTTCAAATCGGAAGTGCCTGACGCAGGCTGGGAGGAGTCTTTCGCGGAGAAAGTCATCGACCAGGGAAAGGCCATCGCGGAAGACTACAGTCGAACCGATTACAAATCCGTGATCGAACGGGTGCAGGAGCTTGGCGATTTGGGAAATAAATACTATCAGGACCGCAAGCCCTGGGAGCTGAACAAAACGGATCCAGCGGCGGCTGCGAAGGTTATGGTGACTTGTCTCAATCTTATTCGCTCCATCGCCGTATTCCTCAAGCCGATTGTACCGGACATCGTCAAAAAGGTTGAAAATCTTTTCGGCTGCGAGCTTTCGTGGGAAGACCACGTGTTTTCGCTTCGATCAGGAAGACTCGGACCTACCGAGAAACTCGTCCAACCGATTGAACTTGAACAGCTCGACGTGCTGCGTGGTACCTCGAAAGCCGATTCGGCAGCAGCCCATTCTGTGGATGGGAAAGAACAGGGAGAAGGCGTCGACATCGCGGTGGTCAAGTCGCTCGACCTCCGTGTGGGCGTCGTAAAAACCGCGGAAAGAATCGAGAAATCGCAGAAGCTTCTCAAACTCACTGTAGACATAGGGGAATCCACCCGCCAGATCGTCGCCGGCATCGCATTGTCGTACGCGCCCGAAGCGCTGATGGGAAAGCAGGTGGTTATCGTGTCGAACCTGAAGAGCGCAAAAGTGATGGGGGTCGAGTCGCAGGGCATGCTCCTTGCCGCGCTCGACAACGGCTCGCTGTCTATTGTCCAGCCCGACAGGCCGGCGTCGCCCGGTTCCAAAGTCTCGTAGGACCCCAATGATGCAACCGACCATGAACACCGCGCGCGAGGTCATTGTGGTAAAATCGGCCGACTCCGCCGTGGTTGCCGGCCTTGCCAGGACGCTCGGCGTTCCTGCCGCGGTCGCCACCATTCTTGCCGTGCGCGGGTTCACCACGGCGGAGGAGTGCACACGGTTCTTCTCACCCGGCCAAGCGCAGTTTCACGATCCCTTCCTGTTCAAGGACATGGAGAAGGCCTGCGACCGCATTTGCGCTGCAATCCGCGATCGGGAGAAGATTTTTATTTACGGCGATTACGATGTTGACGGGGTCACCTCCACAGCCATGCTCGTGCGCCTGCTTCGGCAGTTCGGCGCCGATTGCGAGTACTACCTTCCCAATAGATTGACAGAAGGCTACGGCCTCTCCGAAGAAGGCATCCGCGCCGTGGCGCGTCAGGGCGCGAAGCTCGTGGTCACGGTCGATTGCGGCATCACCGCGTGCGAGGAGGTCGACCTCGCCCGCACGCTCGGCATCGACGTGATCGTTTCCGACCATCACGAACCCAAGAACCGCGTTCCCGCAGCGTTCGCCCTGCTTGACCCCAAACTTGATTCGTGCGGCTATCCGGACGACTGTCTGGCGGGCGTGGGTGTTGCGCTCAAGCTGGCTCAGGGACTCGGAAGCCGCATCGGCGCTGCCGACGACGTGTGGAGCGGGTATCTCGACCTTGTTGCGGTGGGAACTGCGGCCGACATCGTGCCGCTGGTCGGAGAGAACAGGATCATCGCGCATCTGGGATTCGGACAACTGCCCTACACCAAGAACGAAGGGCTCCGGGCGCTGCTTGCGGCGCAGGACTGCGACGGGAAGAACCTGTCCACGGGCGATGTGGTGTTTCGCATCGCCCCGTGCATCAACGCCGTGGGCAGGCTGGGCGATCCCCGGCGCGGGGTGGAGCTGCTGCTCACCGACGACCCGGCGCTCGCCGGTCTTTACGCAAAGGAACTCAAAGAGGCAAATATCGAGCGCCGCGCACTCGACAGCCAGATTCAGGAACAGGCGTTCGCCTGGGTCGAGGAGAACTGCGATTCGGACGCCGACTTCGCCATCGTTGCCGGCTCGCGGTCGTGGCATTGCGGCGTGGTGGGCATCGTGGCGTCGAAAGTCGTCGAGCGGTATCACCGGCCCGCGATCCTGTTTGCGGTGGGAGAGAACGGCATGGCGCGCGGTTCGGGCCGCAGCATCTCCGGCTTCCATTTGCACGACGCGCTCACCGAGTGCGGCGACCTGCTCGAAGGCTTTGGCGGCCATGCGGCCGCGGCCGGCATGACTATCAAAGAGGAGAACCTCGGCGCATTTCGAACCCGGTTCAACCAGATCGCGCACACGAAGCTCACCGCGTCCGATCTTATCCCCAAAGTAAATGCAGACGCCGAGATGCGCCTGGCCGATCTCACGCCGGAGTTCTATGCGATCCTCAAGCGGATGGAACCCTTTGGGCCGGGCAACATGCGGCCGGTGCTCGTGAGCCGCCGCGTTGTGAACCGGTTCAACCCGCGAATCGTGGGCGGCAAACACCTCAAGATGATGGTGCAGGACGGCGGCGCGGCGATTGACGCCATAGCCTTCAACTTCGGCGAGCGCCTCGCGGAACTGAGCCGCGCCCCGGCATACACCGTGGCCTACTGCCTTGACGAAAACGAATGGAACGGCAAGAAAAGCCTCCAGCTCAAAGTAAGAGGAGTGGAAGTATGAAGATGTGGGACGGACGCTTTTCGAAACCAAGCGCCACGCTCATGGACCGGTTTAACCGCTCCCTCGGCGTGGACGCGGCGCTGGGCCGCGAGGACATCGAAGGAAGCATTGCCTGGGCCGCGGCGCTCAAGAAGGTGCGCATTCTCTCCGTCCGCGAGCACGCGGCAATCGATCGCGGTCTCAGGTCGCTGCTTAACGAATGGAAAAACGGGACGATACGGTTCCTTGATTCCGACGAAGACGTCCACATGGCCATCGAACGCCTGCTCGTTGACAAAATCGGCGCAGCCGGCGAAAAGCTGCACACGGGCCGCTCGCGCAACGACCAGGTGGCAACCGACACAAGGCTGTTTACGATGCGCCGCGTCGGCGAAATCACGAAACTGATCGGCGCGGTTCAAAAGGCGCTGCTGTTGCGTGCAAAAGCGGACCGCGCGATTATTGCGCCAGCCTTCACGCACCTGCAGCAGGCGCAGCCCATCGTGCTGTCCCAGTACTGGCTGTCGCTGTTGTTCGCTCTCGAGCGCGAAAAGACGAGGTTTGCGGAGGCACGGCAATGCGCCGACCTTATGCCGCTGGGCAGCGGCGCGGTTGCCGGCAGCGGTTTTCCCGTGGACCGCGAACTGCTGGCAAGGCTGCTCGGGTTCTCGGCAATTTCGCAGAACAGCATCGACGGCGTTTCTTCGCGCGACTTTGTTCTCCAGGCGCTGGCGTGCTGCGCATCGTGCGGTGTGCTGCTGTCCCGCTATGCGGAAGACCTTATCATCTGGTCGTCGCGGGAATTCGCGTTTGTCGAGCTCGACGATGCGTGGTCCACCGGTTCCAGCATGATGCCCCAGAAGAAGAACCCGGACTCTCTCGAACTCGTGCGCGGCAAGGCGGGCAGGTTTGTGGGCAACTACACGCGGTTTGCCGCCACGCTCAAGGGCGTAGGCCTTGCCTATTACAAGGACCTGCAGGAAGATAAGGAGCCGCTTTTTGATTCCCTGGAACAGCTCGGTCTCGTGCTCGATGTTTTCGCAAACGTCATCGCGACGCTCACGGTGAAAACCGATGCCGTTTCCCGTGATCTCGACCCGCTGCTACTAGCAACCGACCTCGCGGATTACCTGGTTGGCAAGGGCATAGCCTTTCGCAAGGCACACAACGTTGTGGGAAAGATCGTGGCGTGCAGCATCAGTTCGGGCGCGCCGCTCACGGGCTTCAGCGTGGATCAGCTTCGGGAATTCTCGCCGCTTTTCGGCACAGACGCGCTTGCTGTTTTCAAATGGGAAAATGCGGTCGCGCGCAGGAACGCGGTGGGCGGCACTGCGCCGGCAAGCGTGGCGCGGCAGATCAAACAGGCGGAGAAGATGCTGGGGAAAGTTCAAAGCTAAAAGTTGACAGTTGACGGTAACACGGAAATCAATACACACCACAGAGGCACAGAGAGCACAGAGAAGAACATCTGGCGGAATGCCGGGCAAGAGCATTCCGATTGGTACTCCGCCCGTTGCAATCCGCGCAAGAATTTCCAGCACAAGAAACACCACGCACTTTTTCAATCAACAAGGAGACCGTAATGGGCAACGGCCCCGGAAGAATCGGCGCTGCCGCACTGACGATCCTGTTCGGATGGATGGGATCAATGGTGACAGGCCTGCTATTTTTCGGAAACAGGATCTTCGTCCCGGGGTTTGCCTCGTTCCAGTTTGTTGCGTTCGGACTCCTGCTGTCCCTGTTGATTGTGATTGTCAAGAGGTCGAACGGCAGAAACTACCTGTTGTGGGCGGTGCTGCTGATCCTCTTGCTGCCCATGACAACCTATGCAATGCAGAAATTTCTGGTCCACGGCATCCTGCGGGACCTCATCATGGGGGCGTGCCTGGCTGTTTGCGTGTTCGGAGGATCAAAAATGCAAATGCCTCCCGGCATGAAACTCAAACCGCTGATGGACATTCTCGTGTGGACAATTGCCGTGGTCGTCGCCTATCTGGCGGCGGGCGGGCTTCTGCTCGTTATTCATTTGCCAAGGAGCGTCGCATGGTATTTCGCGCTCCAGGCCCGGCTCGGGCTGCTTATCGGTCTCGGCGTGTCGGTTGGGATTGCGGGAGCCGAGCTTGCAGCGGGAAGGGCAAAACGAGGGTGAAGCCCTGAGGGCGCTGTTGCGGCGAATCTCCCGTCTTTATCCCAAACAATCCTTCAAATACTTCCCCGTTTCACTATCCGGATTTTTCGCAACCTGCTCGGGCGTGCCCGTGGCAACCACCCGGCCGCCTGCGTCGCCGCCTTCCGGCCCCAGATCGATGATCCAGTCGGCGCACTTGACAACATCGAGGTTGTGCTCGATGACGATCACGGTGTTGCCCTTGTCAACAAGCTCGCCGATAACGTTCATCAGCATCTGAATATCTTCGAAGTGCAGGCCGGTGGTCGGTTCGTCCAGGATGTACATGGTCTGGCCCGTGCCGCGGCGCGCCAGCTCGGCTGCGAGCTTGATGCGCTGCGCTTCTCCGCCGGAGAGCGTTGTGGCCTGCTGGCCAAGGTGGATGTAGCCCAGGCCCACGCGGGACAATACCGCAAGTTTCGTTTTGATCGAAGGGATCTTGTCGAAGAACATGAGCGCCTCATCCACGGTCATGTCAAGCACGTCGGCGATGGACTTGCCCTTAAAGGTGATTTCAAGGGTTTCGCGGTTGTACCGCTTGCCGTGGCACGATTCGCATTCTACGTAGACGTCGGGCAAGAAGTGCATCTCGATGCGGATCAGGCCGTCGCCTTCACACGTCTCGCACCGGCCGCCCTTGACGTTAAAGCTGAAGCGGCCCGGGTTGTATCCGCGGATCTTGCTTTCCGGCAGCATGGTGAACAGGGTGCGGATGTGGTCGAACGTCTTGGTGTAGGTGGCCGGGTTGGAGCGCGGTGTGCGGCCGATGGGCGACTGGTCGATGGCGATCACCTTGTCGAGCAGCGGCAGGCCTCTTATCTGCTTGCAGGGGAGCGACTGAAGCCTGGCATTGTTGAGTTTGCGCGCGAGCGTCGGATACAGCGTCTGGTTGACAAGCGTGCTTTTCCCGGAGCCGGACACGCCGGTGACGCACACGAGCATGTTGAGCGGGAAGGAGACGTCGATACTTTTGAGGTTGTTGCCGGTCGCGCCGACCACATCGAGCGTTCGGCCGAGCCCGGGCCTGCGCCGGGCCGGGAGCGGGATGCTCTTTTTGCCGGCAAGATAAAGACCCGTGACGGATGCGGGATTGGCCATGATTTCCCGGGGCGTTCCTGCGGCGACGAGGTAGCCGCCGTGAATGCCCGCGCCCGGGCCAATGTCCAGGACGTAGTCGGCCGCCAGCATGGTTTCCTTGTCGTGTTCAATCACTACAACGGTGTTGCCCAGGTCGCGAAGGGACACGAGCGTGTCGAGAAGTTTACCGTTGTCGCGCGGGTGCAGTCCGATGCTCGGCTCGTCGAGGATGTAAATGACGCCGGTGAGCCTGGAACCGATCTGGGTGGCCAGCCTGATGCGCTGCGCCTCGCCGCCCGAAAGCGTGGCCGAGGCGCGTTCGAGCGACAGATAAGAAAGTCCCACGTTTACCAGGAAGGAAAGCCGTGCGTCTATTTCCTTGAGAATCTGCTTGGCTATCTGCTGCTGACGTTTTTCCAGCGTGAGCTCGGAAAAGAAACGCTTGAGCCCATCTATGGACATATGAGAAAGATCGGCGATGTTCATGCCGGCGATGAAAATGGCCAGGCTCTGCGGCTTGAGGCGCCTGCCTTTACAGGCTGGACAGGTGCGCTGCGTCATGTAGGCCTCGATCCAGCGGCGGATTTCTTCGGATGTCGAGTCGCGGTACCTGCGCAGAAGGTTGGGGATAACACCTTCGAAGTGTTTCTTGAACTGGCCGTGGCCCTCGCCGGTGCGGTTCTGCCATTTCATGAGCACGCGCTCGTCGCCCGAGCCGTGGAGCAGAATATGCTTCTGCTTGTCGGAAAGCGACTTGTATGGTTTGTCAATTGGAATGGAGAAATGCCTGCACACCGACAGCATCATCTGCTGGTTCCAGCTTCCCATGGTTGCGGCCCCGTTCCAGGGCACAATGGCGCCGTTCATGAGCGACAGCGAAGGGTCCGGCACCACGAGGTCGGGGTCGATTTCCAGCAGGTACCCGAGTCCGCTGCAGGTTTCGCAGGCGCCGAAGGGGTTGTTGAACGAGAACATGCGCGGCGACAGTTCGTCGTAGGAAATGCCGCAGTGCGGGCAGGCGAGCAGTTCGGAGAAGATGATCTGCTCCTTGCCGGTGAGGTCCACGATCACCGTGCCGTTGGACGAAAGCTTGAGCGCGGTTTCGAGCGAGTCAACGAGCCTGCCCTTTACGGTCGGGCCGTTCACGAGCCGGTCCACTACGACTTCCACGGAGTGCTTCTTGTTTTTGTCAAGTGGAATGGTCTCGTCGAGGGTGTAAATACTGCCGTCCACGCGCACGCGCACAAACCCGTCTTTTTGCAGCTTCTCGAACAGGTCCTTGTATTCGCCTTTGCGCCCGGAAATCACGGGCGACAGGATCTGGAATTTTGCTCCTTCGTCAAGCGCCATCACCTTGTCGGTTATTTCCTGCACGCTCTGGCGCGAAATGGGCCTTCCGCACTTGTAGCACGTGGGGTCGCCGATCCTTGCAAAAAGCAATCGCAGGTAATCGTGGATTTCGGTGATGGTCCCCACCGTCGACCGGGGGTTGTGGCCGGTTGTCTTTTGCTCTATGGAAATCGCGGGCGACAGGCCTTCTATGGAATCCACGTCCGGCTTTTCCATGAGCCCCAAAAACTGCCGCGCATAGGCGGACAGCGATTCCACGTAGCGGCGCTGGCCTTCGGAATACAGGGTGTCGAACGCGAGCGAGCTCTTGCCCGAGCCCGACAGCCCGGTGATCACGGTGAGGCTGTTCCGGGGAATAGTGACGTCGATGTTCTTGAGGTTGTGCTCGCGCGCGCCTTTTATGACAATGTCTTTGGATTGCATGGGAGAAATGATTTCCGGTTTTGATTTTGGTTTTAGGATGATTGCCGATTAAAATTACAACGTGGGGTTTTGGGATTGTTGGAGAATTTGGGCGGCCCACGGATTGAGAGCATGAGTTAAGAAGTGGGCGTTCCCCTCACTTCGTTCGGGTCGGCCCTCTGGGCCCGGCCACTCGGCCTCGGTACCGCCTGCCACGAAGGCCCTGCGGGCCGTGGTCAGGCGGCACTGCGCTTCTGCGCACCCGCCGGTCCTGCCTAACGCTGGCATAGGATCAATTCCACAATTGTCAAGTCTTGCCGTCGCACCGACCGATGCGGGAATGCCAACCCTCTCTTCTCGCCATCAGCGCAGCCCCGGAAGAATTGAAGATTGCAGAACACAGATTGGCGATCAAAGATGAGTATCATTGCCACAAACGCTCTGCTTGAGTTCTTGTCGCCGCGAAGCGGCACTCTTACAGGAAGGCGTTGCGGAAACGTGGCGCTTGCAATGCGCAAGCATTACAACTTGCGCACGTTTCCGCTGGAAAAGGTGTGCCCCGAGACCCCGCAGGCCGCCAAAGGCGGGCGAGGAGGCTCGGGGCCAGGGGAAACCGCGAAGCGGTTTCCCCACCAATTGAGCAAGAGTTGAAGAATGTACCTATAATCAAGAGGATGGCGGAGTCTGCGGATCTTGGCTGATATCTTTGTGGTACTCATCGTACATCTGCTGCACGGTTTCGGCCAGCTTCACCCGGTTGAAGGGCTTGAACAGGCAGGGGCATTTTATGGTTTTGTAAATCTTGATGAGCGTGTGCTTTGGGTTGTAGCCGAAACCGGTCATGAGCACCACCTGCGACTGGACATTGGCGTCCTTGAGCTTGCTGATAAATTCGTATCCGTCCATTTCGGGCATGGCGATGTCGGTGAGCACGAGGAAGTACGCCGCGGTTTCGAGCTGCACAAACGCCTCGGAGGACGACGATGCCAAGGTTACCTGCCAGCCGAAGCTCTCGAGGTAGATCTTGAGAAAATCGAGAACATCGGCCTCATCGTCGACGATGAGGATCCGCCTGTTAGGAGCCTTTGGTAAAGAGCTCATGGGTCCTGTCGATCAGTTCCTGTTTTCCGAACGGCTTGGTGATGTAGGCATCAGCCTTCATCACGTGCAGGCCGACCATTTCGTCGAACGCCTGGGTCTTTGCCGTGAGAATGGCTATCGGCACGCTGGCGAATTCCGTGTCGCTTCTGATCATCTTGAATACCTCCCACCCGTTCATTTTGGGCATGGACAGGTCGAGCAGGATCGCGTCCGGCTTGTAGGCCTTGACCCTGTCGTAGGCTGTTGGCGCATCGAGCACGGTCTCCACCTCGAAATCCTCGGTTTCCAGAACGAGTTTTACCAGCTCGGCAATGTCCTGTTCGTCTTCGATCACGATGATTTTCTTTTTCATAGCACCGTCGCCTTCATTTTCTGAGGTATTCGGAAAATGCCCAGTTCCAATATTTGAGGCATACGAAAAATGCCGCGCACGCGGACACGAGCCGCACGAGCATGGGAATGCTCTGCGGAACGTAAAGATTGACGTCGTTCGCAATCGTGTCCATGACCGCGGCCACAGCGATGAGCACCGCGGTGACGTACAGGACCCGATAGTAGGGCGGAACCTTGAGCGCCTCTCCCAGCCTGCGGGAGAGGTATGCCATGACGGTCATGGTGAGGATCGCCGATGCGTCGAACAGGATGAGGGTGTGAGGAATTATCATTCGCTATTTCCTCGGTTTCCTCATTTTGAAATACAGATTGATCGCACTGCTTGCCGACGCGCCCGCGCTCAGGATCAGTAGCGACGATTGGGTGATGCCGAGCGTGCGCCCGCTGCCCGCGTTGACAAAAACGCTTGCCGCGCACAGGACCGACAGGATAATGGCGACGGCAAAGCCGGCCTTCGGCGTCGACTCACCGAACTTCTTGTGATAGAAGGCCGAAATGAGATACATGGTGACATTCAGGCACACCACGGCGAGAATGTACCCGGCCAGAAGAACTCTGTCTAGGTCCAGCAGGATGGTAACGTTCATTACTTTTTTCCGAAAACATTGACAAAAGCGTCTTGCGGCGTATGGTGCGAAATGCCGCTCATGATTCCCTCGCGGCCGGAAAATTTCGCCTCGACTTCGATGCCCCTGGGTCCTATCCGGAAGCAGCGAATGTCTTTCTGGTGGTCGCTCCCGCGCATCTTGAGGATGAGAAACGCTTTTTGAATAGTGCTGTCGATTTCCACATAGCGCAGGAGGAAATAGGAATCGACGATAAAGGGGATCTTGCTCGTTACCCTGCTCATCTGGCCCATGAGGCTGTCGTTTTCGCGCAGCAGAATACTGGTGACGTTTTCGCGCTTGAGCGCGTTGACGAATTTCCGCTCGATGTCGCGCAGGTGGAATTCGTCAAGCGACAGCGATTCGAAATGTGTCACGCTGTCCACTACCACGCGCTTTATTTTCATCTTCTCGATAATGGTGATAAACGTTCCGTCGACGCTGTCCAGTTCCTTGAGGGTGGTCTCCGGGTCCGAGAACGCGATCTTGAGCAGGCCCTTTGCCTCCAGCTTCTTGAAATCCCATCCGAACTGCAGGGCGTCGTGGTAATACTGCTGTGGAAATTCCTCAAAGGTAATGATGAGTCCGGGCTCGTCGAACTGGGTGATGCCGTTGTAAATGAACTCCATCCCCATGGTGGTCTTCCCGGTGCCGGGCGCGCCTTCGATGAGGTTGGCGGTGCCGGGCAGGAGCCCGCCCTGGATCATGTCGTCGAGTCCTTTTATGCCGAACGCAGCTCGTTTTTCTTTCATGGGTGGCTCCCTTGGATCAGGAGAAAAGGTGGACGATCACAGCTTTCTGGACATGGAGGCGATTTTCCGCTTCGTCAAGGGCAATGGAATTGTCCGAATCGAGGACGCCGCTGGTTATTTCTTCACCGCGGTGCGCCGGCAGGCAGTGCGAAACAAGGACGCCGCGGGGCGCCTTTGCAAGGAGCTTCTCGTTGACCTGGAAGGGCGCGAACCGCCGCTTTCGCATCGCCGCCTCTTTTTCCTGCCCCATGCTCGTCCACACGTCGGTGTAGATGACCGAAGCGTCGCGAACGGCTGCCGCGACGTTGTCTGCTATGTCAATTTTTGCACCGGTGCTCCGCGCGATGTCGCGGCACATGCCGACCACGACCGGGTCGGGCTTGTAGCCGCGGGGACCGGCGGCGGTAAAGCGCCAGCCGAGCTTTGCGGCCATCACCATGATCGAATTGCATACATTGTTGCCGTCGCCCACGAACACGATGTTGACGTCTGCGCGCGTTCCGAGCCGCTCCTGGACGGTGAGTCCGAAGGCAAGAGCTTGACATGGATGGAATTTGTCCGACAGTGCGTTCACCACCGGTATGGAACTGTGGGTGGCGAGCTGGACCACCGTGTCGTGAAAAAAAGTGCGCGCTACGATGAGGTGAACCCACCGGTCGAGATTTTTCGCCACGTCTCTCACGGTTTCCCGCTTGCCCATTTGCACCTGGTCCGAAGCAAGGTAGATGGCGTGGCCGCCCAGCTCGTTGATCGCGGTCTCGAACGTTATCCTGGTTCTGAGAGAGGGCTTCTCAAAGATGAGCACCCCGGTTTTTTCCGCAAACGACTTCGGATCCGCGAAGGGGCGATGTGCCTTGAGTTTGCGGGCAAGGGAAAGCAACTGCTCAATTTCTTCGGGCGAGTAGTCGAAAAGCGTCAGAAGATTTTTCTTTGTCGTGCGGGAGTGCACATGCCCGCGAGCTGGCCGTTCTTTTCTTGTGATTCTTGCGGGACTCATTCCGTGCATGCCTCGATTGAAGAACTTAAGTCCGTTAAATTCCCAGGCCGAGTTGGACGCGCCGAACAATAGTTCGCGCAGGCAGAAACCGATCCACATGCCATGAAAGATGAACTAAAATAATTGTTTCTCACCCACGCCTCACAAGGATATTGAATATTTTCTTGTTGTGATTGGGATTATTCTTGCTTCCTTCAAGTTCAATCTCACATATTATGGAATAGGCGAGAATAGTGGCATCACGCAAGCCCCTCCGTGGTTGCGAGGAAGGAATGAAGCTTCTGACCTCATGACGTGGCGCTGCGGCCGGGTTTTCACCTATTCATCAGGAGGCTTCAGGTGGACATTACAGAAGTCAGGATAACCCTTCGGAACGAGGAGAAGCTCAAGGCGTTTGCGAGCATCACCTTCGACGACTGCTTTGTGGTGCGGGGTCTAAAAGTTATCAATGGTTCTCAAGGATATTTCGTTTCGATGCCCTCTCGCAAGCGAAAAGACGGCAGCTATCAGGACGTTGCTCATCCAATAAACAACGACATGAGAAAGAGAATAGAAGACAAAGTTCTTGATGCCTTCGAAAACGAGCTGAACAAGGCCGGCGCCGCCGTTACGGTGGCCAAAGACCCCGTTTCGGTGGAAGAAGAAGATTTCGATATGGAAGACGAAGCGGCTAAAGCCCAACACTAAATCGTTCGGTCGCGCAGGCATGATGCGGGGACATTCTCCGGCAACGGAGAATGTCCCCTTTTTTCACCGCTACAGGGTCTGGAACATAATCTGGTCATATAGTTTACTCCGGGTAAGACCAAATATTATTTTAGGTCGTTTGCTGGGGCGTCGACAAGTGGCAAGTCACGAGGTTTTGGTCCTCGCATTCGGAGGTTCGAATCCTTCCGCCCCAGCCATAAGCTGGGTGCGGAAGGGCTGGTGCGAAGCACCAATCCTTCCGTCCCTGCCCAAATGGCAAGCGTGGAGGGATTCTTTCGGCTCTAACGTCTGCGGGAAGACTCGCTGTATTTCCTGAGGCAACTCCCCGGTATCGCTTCTCTTGAGTACGATCCGGAACGACTCCACACCGGACTCAGAAGAGGACGATCTTTTTTCGATTGAAGAAAAATCATAAGGAGGTTTCCGTTGGACATCGTCAAGCTCAAGGCCCGGCCGCGATCCGGTTCGGGAAAGTCGTATACGCGCAAGGCGCGCGTGCAGGGATGGATTCCGGCGATTTACTATGGCCACAACAGGCAGCCGAAAACAATCGAGATCGACGCGCTTGAGTTCACGCAACTCGTGCGCGCGAAAAAGACGCGCAATCTCTTCAACCTGGGTCTCACCGACGAGGGGGGCGGAGAAGCTGTCGCAATCATCAAGGAGATTCAACGGGACATCATCGACAGGAAGAAGTTTCTCCACATCGATTTTCAACGCGTTGCCATGGACGAGAAGGTCACCGTGGGTGTGCCGGTCGAACTCACCGGGCTTCCGCCTATCGGCGTCAAGGAAATGGGCGGCGTGCTGCAGCATCCTGCGAAAATCATCAGGGTGGAGTGCCTGCCGGCCAATATTCCGGATAAAATCCTGGTCGACGTTTCCATGCTCAAGATCGGAGACTCGGTTCACGTGCGCGATATCGTCGTTACCAACGCGGTCATCAAAGATTCTCCGGACGAAGTGGTTGCCGTGGTTATCGTGCCCACGGCCGAAGAAGTCAAGGCACCCGAACCCACGGCCGAAGGTGCGGAAGGCGCGGAAGGCGCTGCTCCCGCCGAGGGCGCGGAAGGTGCCGAAGGTGCGGCTCCAGCCGCCGAGGGTGCGGAAGGCGCTGCCAAGCCCGGTGCTCCGGCAAAGCCGGGCGCCGCGGCGAAACCGGGCGCTCCTGCCAAGCCGGGCGCGGCTCCTGCCGGCGATGCAAAGCCGGGCAAGGATGCCAAAGGCGGCAAGGGCGGCAAGTAACTACTCGAGCAACCCGAACGCGTGACTGCACTACAAAGCTTTCTTGGCCTCTTCCGCAGGAAGCGACCCGCGAGAAAAGCCGAACTCCTCATTTTCGGAATCGGCAATCCGGGCGACAAGTACAAGGGCACGAGGCACAACGCGGGTTTCATGGTGGTCGACTGCCTGTCCGGCTTATTGATAAACGCGCATACGGTGCACGACGCCTTGTTCGATGCAACACGGGGAACGCTTTCGGGAAAAGAAGTTGTTCTCGTGAAGCCCCTCACTTTTGTCAATAGGTGCGGGGCGGCATATGCGGCAAGCGCATCGCGGTTCGGCGTGCCGCAGGAGTCGGCCCTGGTGATCGTCGACGATTACCATTTGCCCCTGGGCGCCATCCGGCTCAGGCGCGGCGGCTCCGACGGCGGGCACAACGGGCTTGCCTCAATACGTGAGTGGTGCGGCGAGAATTTTCCGAGGCTCCGCATGGGGATCGGGCCGCTCCCGGCAGGCGCAGGGTCGGTGGATTTTGTGCTCGGAAAATTCGACGAACGGGAAACCCCCGCCCGGAGCGCGGCGCTTGGCGCGACGGCCGAAGCCGCCACCGTGTTCTGTACCGGGGGAATCGACGCTGCAATGAACCTGTTTAACAGAAGCCGGTAAGAAGGGCGGCCGAACGCACGAATCAAGAGTTCTGTAAGCAATTGTCAATTACCTATAATTCCAATCATCCTGCTTCGCCGGCCCGCGCCCAGGGAACACGGTGCTCGAGCGAAGCCGTTAGACCAAAGGAGGCTCACGTTGAAACGACCCTACGAAACCGTTGCAATTTACGACGCAACGCTCCCCGACGACACCATCCAGAGTGAAATCGGGAAGCTGGAAGAATTCCTCAAGAAGAATACCGAGTTCGAACAAACCGTGGTGATGGGAAAGAAGTACCTTGCATACCCCATCCGGAAGAAGAAGACCGGCATCTTCTGCCAGTATCTTTACAATGGTGAAGGGGACGTGGCAGGCAAAGTGGAAAAACATCTCAAGCTTAACGAAGCGGTGCTTCGACACCTCTCCGTTGTGCGATCCCCGAACGCGGCAAAGCCGGTGAAGGCCCTTTCCGAACCGGCGCCGGCTGCGGCAGAGAAGGAGCGAGCATAATGTATAGAAGAAACAGAGTGAGAAAAGTGTGCTGGTTCGACCAGAATTCTATCGAGCCGGACTACAAAGACCAGCGGATGATGGAAAGCTTCATCACCGAGCGCGGGAAGATAGTGCCGCGCAGATTGTCGGGCGTGTGCGCCAAGCACCAGAAGCAGCTTGCGGTCGCCGTGAAGCGTGCTCGCTACCTGGCGCTCGTGCCGTTTGTCGCGGAGAACTTGAAATAGGATCGGCGCGGGCGCACAACGCCCGCGCTTTTCCGGCACGCCTACTCACCTACGGAACACAAGGGGTTTTGTCCTATGGAAGTCGTTTTGAAAAAGGATCACGAGAAGCTCGGCAAGGCCATGGACGTTGTCAACGTGGCGGACGGATATGCCAGGAATTTCCTCATTCCCCAGGGAATCGCGGTGATCGCAACCGAGGGGAACAGGAAGGCCGTGGTCGAGTCCAAGAAGCTTTCCGAGAAACGCGAGGAAAAGAAGCAGAAAGAGGCCAGGGTGCAGGCCAAACAGATTGAAAAGGTGCCGTGCACCATCAAGGTGAATGTCGGGGAAGAGGACAAGCTGTTCGGCTCGGTAACGTCCCAGGAAATAGCCGATTTTCTCACGAAGGAAGGGTTTGCTGTTGACAAGCGCAACATCGAGCTCGAAGAGCCGATCAAACAGCTGGGCGTCTATTCCGTCAAAATCACGCTGTACAAAGACGTTTTTGCAAAACTAAAAGTCTGGGTCGTCAAGGAAGAGGCCTAGGCAGCCGGGAGAGGCATTCCAATGACATTGCAGGGTTGTTATGTTGCCATCGCGACGCCCTTCACAAACGATGGCCTTGTCAACGAGGCGGGGCTCAGAAGCAATATTGAGTTCCTCATAGAAAACGGTGTCGCGGGAATCGTGCCATGCGGCACAACCGGGGAATCGGCCACGCTTTCGTGGGAAGAGCACAACAGGGTGGTCGATATTGCCCTGGACCAGGTAAAGGGTCGGATCCAGGTGATTGCGGGCGCGGGTTCCAACAACACGCACGAATCGATAGAGGCCGCCGTTCACGCCAAGGAAAAAGGCGCACAGGCGATTCTGTGCATTACGCCGTACTACAACAAGCCCACGCAGGAAGGCCTGTTCCAGCACTACAAGCAGATCGCCTCAACCGTGGACATTCCGATGGTGCTGTACAATGTGCCGGGACGCACCGGGGTCAACATGCTACCCAAAACCGTGGAGCGGCTTTGTGAGTTCAAGTCCATTGTCGCTCTCAAGGAAGCAAGCGGCAATGTGCAGCAGATTTCCGAGATTCACCGGCGCTGCGGCGACAGGCTCACCATTTTGTCCGGAGACGACGCTCTTACCCTGCCCATTCTGGCATGCGGCGGCAAAGGCGTTATTTCCGTTGTCGCCAACATCTGGCCGCAAAAAATGGTCGCCCTGTTCAACGCGTTCTTTGCGGGCGACATGGCCGGCGCGCTCGCGATCCACGAAGAGCTCCTGCCCGTTTCCAATGCCATGTTTTTTGAGACGAGCCCCGGGCCGGTCAAAACCGCCATGAACTATCTGGGACTCGCCGCGGGTCCGTTGCGCCTCCCTCTTGTCGAGATGGAAAGCGACACCCGGGAAAAGCTCCTTTCGGTCCTCAAGCAGAGCGGCATCAAACAGCTGTCGTAGATCGGACTCGGCGTGACAACACCTATCATCGTCACCGGCGCGCTGGGAAGAATGGGCAGGGAAATCGCTTCCGCGGTCCTTGCCGACCCCGCGTGCGCTCTTGTCGGATGCGTGGAACATCCCTCTCACGCCGCAATCGGCTCGGAGTACTCCCTGTGCACAGGCCTGGCGGCTCCCGGCATCAGGGTACAAGGGTCGCCGCTCGGTTTCGTAGTTGATAAGAGCGTCATTGTCGATTTTACCTCGCCGCAGGCCACACTGGCCTTGCTCGATGCAGTCGAAGGCACGGCGACGCGGCTGGTAATCGGGACAACCGGCCTTTCGGAGAGCGAGACCGCCCGCATGCGGCGCGCGGCGCAGTCGATTCCCATTGTGTTAAGTCCCAACATGAGCCTCGGGGTCAACCTCCTGTTTGTCCTTACCGAGTTGGCCGCGGCAAAGCTGTGCGACTCCTTCGACATCGAAATTGTGGAGGCGCATCACCGGTTCAAGAAAGACGCACCGAGCGGCACCGCACGAAAACTGGGCGAGATCGCGGCTTCCGCAATCGGCCGCTCCTATAACGAGGTGGTAAAGAACGGCAGGGCAGGCATGGTGGGCGAGCGCCCCCAAAAGGAAATCGGCATGCACGCGATTCGCGGCGGCGATATCGTGGGCGACCATACCGTGCTCTTCGCCGGATTGGGCGAGCGGCTCGAACTGCGCCATGTTGCGCACAGCCGCGCTACCTTCGCGCACGGCGCCGTTGTTGCGGCAAAGTGGCTTGCCGGGCAGAACCCGGGCCTTTACAGCATGCGTGACGTTCTCGGCCTCTAAGATTGTTCGGCGCCCGCGCGGGCGGAGTCAATTTTTCGCGTCTTGGTACGAATTCTTGGTGATTTGCTTTCTTTTCCGGCGTGTCCGGTTGTCCGGAGACGCTTCGTCACGACGAGAATCTCTCCGCAGGGAGCCTGCATGGCAAAACGAATCTCGGTTGTTTTTCCCTTTCTGCTTGCCGTTTTTACCCTTATTACCGTGTCCCCCGCTGCGCAGGATTCGAGCAAGGTCGCTGCGCCGCAAGTGCTGCCGGGGAAAGGCGATGTCTCGCCGGCCGGCGCTACCGCGCCCAAAGACACTCTCCAGAAGCCGCAACCCCAGGTCTCGCAGGCCGCCGCGGTTCCTTCGCAAAAAGACACAACCGGCAAGGCGCCACGAGCGGCAACGCCCGCGCCGGCGGCATCGGCAAAGAAGACGGATTTACAAAACAAGAAACCCGTTGAGGAAGACCTGTACGAAGAAATGCTTGTGCCCGAAAAGGGCGCGGCCCAGCCCGCGGCTTCCGAGCCTGCCGTAAAAAAAGCCGATACGGCCGCGGCAGCGCAAAAACCGGCCGATACCTCGAAATCCGCAGCCGCGCCTGTCAAGATAGTGACCGGCGCGTCCGATACCGCAAAATCCATGCAGCAGCCGGTTGCTGCCGCTCCTGCCGCCGACACCGCAAAGAAAGCGGCCGTTTTGGCAAAGACCGCGGCACCGGCGAGGGTTGAGGAAGCGCGCCAGATCAATTTCGCCAAGAACCTCAAGGACTACCGATCGCCCAAGCTGGCCATGCTCATGTCGCTTATCGTTCCGGGCCTCGGACAGGCATATGTCAAGAGCTACGTAAAGGCCGGGCTGTTCGTGCTTGCCGAGGCGGCAATTATCACTGCAAGCGTCGTGTACAACAACAAGGGGAAAACCCAGTACAATCAGGCCACGGCGTTCGCCGACAACAACTATTCGTCGTCAAAGATGCAAACCTATTACACCGACCTGTTCAACTTCCTCCAGACCAATGTCTACGGCGGTGTCGATACCGTCACCAACGACAAACTCAATTCTATTTACTTCGATACGCTCAATAATCCGAATTCGAGTTTCGCCAAATCGGCCAGGTCCAGGTCACAGTCGTATTACTCGACGATCCAATCCAACGAATACATTCAGGGGTGGAACGATTGCCAGCCGACGCTTGCCCAGATCGCGGCTGCCAATGCGGGTCAGCCACTCGATAACACAGCGGGTTTCAAATACAACTACGTACGAGTGGGAACAACGGACTCGCTCGAGTATTCGTATCTTGTGAACATTTTGGACAAGAAGACCGGAGCCGCCATCGACTCCTCAGCCTACGGCTACTCCGACAATCTTCTTACGTACCGGAACATGATGTCCCAGTCGAACAGCAGTTACAAGATCGCCACCAACATCCTGTTTGTCGTCCTGCTGAACCACGTGGTGAGTGCAGTGGACGCGCTGATCTCGGCGCGGGTGTACAACGACGCACTCCTCGGCAAGCAGAGCTTCTGGCGTCATATCGATCTTGAGCCGGGCCTTGCCAGCAGCGTCACGGCCGGACCGGCGATGACATTAAGGATATTGTTTTGAACGCACGAGGAACCCTCGCGATTGCCACAGTATGCCTTGTTGCCGCGCTGGCCGTTCCGGCATCGTGCCAGGTTGTGGTGCAGGAAGGCACGAGTACCGACACGGTGGACCTGTTCGCCAAATCGACAAAGCCGCAGAAGTCAACCGTGCTTGCGATGTGCGCTTCCATTCTGCTGCCCGGGCTCGGGCACCAGTACCTTGGCGACGATGCCAAGGCGCTTGGGTACTACTCCGCCGAGGCGCTCTTTATTTTCGGCGCGGTGTTCTGCAGCTACTATTCCGGCACAATATCCGACAACGCCAAGGTATATGCGTGGGATCATGCGCTGGCCGCAGGCGGCCCCGGCGCCAACAGTCAATACTGGCAGAACGTGGGCTTGTATAGCGACATGGCCGGATACAATCAGACCGCGGAGCTGGTTTACAGAAGTGAGGCAAAAGACTATCTTTCACCCAATCTCAATTGGCGCTGGGATGATCTTCCCGGTGAACCCGTTCACCAGAACATCTATAACGGCATGATCCAGCAGTCGATGTCCTGGCAGGTGGCCTCGTCGTTTTTTCTCGGCGCAATGGTGCTCAACCGGCTGGTGGCTTTTATCGACGTGCGCTTCGCGTCAAAACAAATGGAAACAAAATCGCTTTCGTCACTGCAGTTTATTCCCCGTTACAATCCTGTCGGCCGTGCATCCGGACTTTCGCTCCGGGCGGGATTCTAGTTCCGCATTCCGCGTGCGAGCCAAGAACTCACCGCAAAGGCGCAAAGTCCGCAAAGAGGATATTGGTCTAGGAGAAGACTCGCCGCGGAATCACGCAGGACGCCAAAGCTGAAATCAAGAGTATGTGAGGCCCGATTGCATTCCCAGTCGATTCTGAACCTATTGTAAACATTTCTTCTTTCAAATTTCTTTGCGCCCTTTGCGTCTTTGCGGTGAACTTCTCGTTTCCGCAGGCCTCAAACTATTTTCAATCCCATGAACCTTGTCCTTCTTTTCGAACAGGACTTTACCGACGCAACCCACGCGGTCCTCACCGGCCGGAGGCTCGAACACGTCACCACCGTGCACCGCGCGAAACCCGGTGACACGCTCCGCGTGGGAATGCTCAACGGCAAGATGGGCGAGGGCATGGTGCGAAAACTGGATTCCGTTTCGTGCGAGATGGAAGTTGTACTCGACAAGGACCCGCCGCCGCCGCTGCCCCTTACGCTCCTGCTTGCGCTGCCTCGTCCCAAGGCGCTCAGGCGCATCGTTGAGAGCGCCGCGGCACTTGGGATAAAGAACCTTTTCGTCATGGAAGCGTGGCGGGTGGAAAAAAGTTTCTGGGAAAGCCCGCTGCTTGCGGAAGCGGAACTGGCGCGGCATTGCGTTCTGGGACTGGAGCAGGCGTGCGACACGATGATGCCCTCGATACGGTTCAAACGCCGCTTCAAGCCGTTTGTGGAAGATGAAGTCGGGGAATTGATACAGGGCAGCAAGCCGCTCGTTGCGCATCCGTACGCACACAATCCCTGCCCGCGAGGCGTCGAAGGAGCGGTAACGCTGGCGATCGGTCCTGAGGGCGGTTTCGTGCCCTACGAGCTGGAATTGCTCCGGCAGCACGGGTTCGAGGAAGTCAATTTCGGGCGCAGGATTCTGCGAACGGAATGGTTCGTGCCCGCGGCGGTGGGGAGACTGTTTTAGGGCACGACAAAATACGCGGAGAGCCGCGATCCTTGCTGTTATTCTCCTCTCTGTGTATATTATCCTCAAGGCACGAGTCCCCTCGGAGAAGATGTGACACCAAAGCATTTTTATGACTGGCAGACTGCAGGCGGCACGGATGACGTCATGCAATTGGTTGACTGCCTCGAAAAGGCCGATATCGCATGGTGCGCCATTGGAGGTATTGCCGTGAATCACTGGGCTCGTGAGCCCATGGTCACGGCAGATGTGGATATCGTGATAGTCACCGACATGGTGGCGCGCGCAGTAAAACTTCTTGAACAGGCCGGTTTTGAATCGTTACACTTTGAGTGGTCCACAAATCTCAAAGGCCGTTCGAGTCTGACAATCCAGATAAGCACGGAAGATTTCTACACCGATTTCCCAAGCCGATCGGTCCCTGCCGACATTCACGGCATTCTCATGCGCGTGGCGTCGCTCGAAGACACCCTGGCCGGCAAGATTGAGGCCTGGAAGGATGCGCATGGCAGGCAAAGCAAGAAGATAAAGGATCTGGCCGATATCGCGAGACTAGTCGAAAGCCACCCGAATTTGTGGGAAAAGCTTGGCAAAGAGCTCCAGGCAATAATCCAGAGGCCAAGAGCGGATTCCGCAAGTCAATAGCGGTCGTCGCCGAAATTTTCTATTGTGTCAAGATAGCTCAAATGCCCGCCGAGCCAGTACATAGCGCTGTTCAACGCCTGCAAGTACCTCATGCGACATTCGATCAAGAACGTCGATGAAATCGGAAAAGAGAAGGAATTTCTTGACGAGTGCGTTGCCATTGTGTTTGAAGGCAATAGGGAAATACTGCAGAGCATCTGCGACTAGGAGCGGCCTGCCAAGTTGGTTTTCAATCATAGTACCTCGAAGAAGGCTTAGTTGACAGATGATTTGATATTGATGTCCTATGCAGTGGGTTGCCAGGTTGGTGTATTGTTTCTTAGGATTGAGGGATGTTGCAAGATCGTCTGCAATCAGTTACTTGCAGATAGGGAGAAAGGAAATGTGCGCAAACGAAAGTTGGTTCCGAATTGGGTTGGGAAAATGGGTTTGTTAGCCTTTTCCGGCATTCTGGCAGGGGCGGCGGGCGTGAATGCGCAGAGAATACAGATTGGGCCGGCGCAGGAGGTGTATTCATCAAGTGACTTGGCGTTCTTGTCCGATAGTCAGCACCATACCGTAACACCAAACCCCAACACGCCTTCGCCACCATATCAAGAGGGTTTCTTTTTTGATGGGGAGTTTATCCCAATTCGAACCGCTTTCTCGACGACAAGCGCAACCATGCGATTTGTCTACTCGTCAGGCAATGGCGGCATAGACGTGTGGGATTATACTGGAACTCCCAATGATGCATTCATCGATCCCCTTGGGGTCCACTCCGCCTCAGCGACATATTCGTCCACACCTATTGTAACTGTCAACGCCGATGGCAAAACCGCCAAAGACGTCTTATGGATTGGTGGTGTTGCAATATTGGGTGCAGCGCCGCCCAAGACGCCAGCCGACCAGGTAAGGCCAAACAGCGTTACCACGCTTCGTCAGGCAATAAATATGAATTCCTGGCCTTTAGGGTGGTCACCAACGTTTCGTTTCTTTTACGACAGGGCGTGGATCGCGAGCGCATACAGAGACCCTGCAACAAACGACTTGCTTGGATTTGTCCATATCGAAACATCAGACAGTTCCATGAACGATGGAGAATACACAATAGGAATTGCATATTCATTGAATACCAACGGAAGCATAAATGGTAAAACATGGGTTTACTGTGGGGATATTATCAAGACAAGAAATCACATTTCAGAGGGGACCGATAATATCACAGGAATACCTTACCTCGTTGTTGGCGGATACTTTTATGTTTACTATTGTGATTTTCCCGACCCCAATTGGTGTATAAACGGAACCTGCCCGTCATCTGGTAGAAGGGCCTGTGTTGCACGCGGCAACCTTAGCAACGTCCTTGCGCAAGCGAAGGCCATCTATCAGGCTCGGGTCAATCAAACGGTTAACGACACGGGCCTCATTACTTCAGCAAAACCAAACGTCCAAAGCCCGGCGGTGGAGCCGTTTCACAAGTGCTCCGCACTTGGTTCGGATGGCACCGCAACCTGGGACACTTTGTCGGCTATCACAAAAGGCGAAGTGGGTGTCGATATTCTTAAGAATCGGCTGCCGAACATGGAGTGGGTTGATTTCCATTCGCATGCGGCATACTGCAAGGCACTCAATAGGTACTTGCTGCTCGTTTGCAACGGCGACGCATACAGTTCTGCTAACCCCAATCCTTACAGGCCGGGAACACTTGTGCTCTATAATTCGTTGGATGCCGTGAACTGGACGAGTTCGCAGGTTGTCGATTCAACCAGTCCAACTTCAGGACCATATATCGAAAAGGCAATGTCCTTCTTTGTGTCCCTTGATGCGGACCAATCCGGAAATCCAATGGCATCAGCGGATTGTGATTCGGTAGGAAGTCAGTTCTACATTTTCACTCCATACATGTACTATGGTAATTACACCGATAGGAAGGGTACACATTATGGTCAACAGAAGCATGAATTGTGGAAGCACAAGGTGACCATTGTGCCAGCCTCAAAGGGCTATTGACCAGCTATTGCTTGACTCGTCATTCCTGATCGTGCACCGTCCAGCAGCCAGCCACTGTCAAGCAGGACTGTGGAAACCCAAAAAGACCCTGGGTGAATGTCGTTCCCTGTCCGTCCCAATGATTGCGTCCTTCCCTTTGCCCCCAACTATTTTTACTCTACTCATGAACACCAACGCCACCACCCATACTCTATCCCGCAACGATCCCTGTTATTGCGGCAGCGGCAAGAAATACAAGAAATGCCACATGCTTCTTGACCAGAAGCAAGGCGTCGCTCCGCCAACGCCGCGCCTTGTAAAGACGCCTGCGGAAATCGAGGGCATGCGCCGGGCCGGCGCGTTTAACGGCGAGCTCATGGATTACATGCGGCAATTCGTCAAAGCAGGGGTGTCGACGCTGGAACTGGACACGCTCGCGCACGAGTACACGACACAACACGGCCACACGCCGGCGTGTCTGGGCTACAAAGGCTATCCCAAGTCGATTTGCACCTCCATCAATCAGGTGGTGTGCCACGGCATTCCTTCGGCAAAGGAGATTCTTGCCGAGGGCGACATCATGAACCTGGATCTTACCACGATTGTTGATGGTTTTTACGGCGATTCGTCGGAGACGTTCCTGATAGGGAACGTGAGCGAGCAGGCCAGGCACCTGGTGGCCGTCACCGCAAAGGCGATGCTGCTCGGGATTGCAGCTTGTAAAGCAGGCAACCGGCTGCAGGCAATTGCCGAGGCGATTGAACCGTATGCGGTGTCTCAGGGATGTTCGGTGGTGCACCAGTACACCGGCCACGGCATCGGCACCAACTTTCACGAGAACTTCAGCGTGTATCATCATATCGACGACGAGGCCGACAACGTCGTACTCCAGCCGGGCATGACGCTCACGGTGGAGCCCATGATCAACCTTGGCGGATGGGAAGTGGTCACCGATTCGCGGGACAAGTGGACCGTGCGCACCAAAGACGGGTCGCTTTCGGCCCAGTTCGAGCACACCGTGCTCGTGACCGGATCCGGGCCCGAGCCGCTCACGCTCACGCCGTCGCAAATAGCCGCTCACGTTCTGGTTGCCGTTCCGGGCATGAGTATTTCATGAAGCCCACCCGCCTGTTCGACACCGACGTTCCTCCTCCCACCGAGCGGGTGATTCTTGCCGGCCTTCTTACGTCCGGCACCGATCCGGAGCTGTTCGAGATTGACATGAAGGAAATGCGCATGCTGTGCGCCACCGCCGGCGCCACCATTGCCCAAACCGTGGTGCAGCGGCGCGATGCTCCGGTGGCGTCCACGTATCTCGGGCCGGGCAAGCTTGCCGAAATCTGCGAGCTCATGAAGCAGCACAAATGCAAGACCGTTATTATCGATGCGCAATTGTCGCCCGGCCAGGTACGCAACATCGAGAAAATCGTCGAAGGAAAGGTTATCGACCGGGCCCAGCTTATCCTGGACATCTTTGCAAAGCACGCGCGCACCAACGAGGCGCGCATCCAGGTAGAGCTTGCCCAAATGAAGACCCTGTACCCGCGCCTCACGCACGCGTGGACGCATTTTTCACAGCAGGTGGGCGGCATCGGCACCAAGGGGCCGGGCGAGAAGCAGCTCGAAGTGGACCGGCGGATCATTCAGAAAAAGATTTCCGACCTCAACGACCGGCTCAAAACAATAGAGAAATCGCGAGCCACTCAGCGCAAGTCCCGCGTGGGTGAATTCAAGGTGACGCTGGTCGGCTACACCAACGTGGGCAAGTCGTCGCTCCTCAACGCGCTGTCGGGCGCCGACGTGCTGGTGCAGAACAGGCTTTTTGCAACGCTGGACACGGCCACGAGGCGCACGTTTATTCCGGGAGCGGGTGAGATCGTGATTTCTGACACGGTCGGGTTCCTGCGCAAGCTGCCCCCCCACCTGGTAGCCTCGTTCAAGGGAACGCTCGAGGTCGTCTCGCAGGCCGATCTGCTGCTCATCGTCATGGACGCCGCAAGCCCGTGGGCGGCGCAGCAGCTCGCAACAGTCAACGATGTGCTCGCAGACCTGTCGGCCGGCGCTATTCCACGGATGCTTCTGTTCAACAAGATAGACCTGGTGACGGATCCCGTTGAGCGCAAGGCGCTTTTGGTTGCCAACCCCGACGCCCTTCTCGTTTCGGCGCTTTCCGAAAGCGACATGGCGCTTGTAAAATCCCGAATCGCTGAGGTGATGCAGAGCTACCGGAAGGAAGCCGCCATCGCCGATATCATCGCAAAAAAGACGCAGGAGCTTACCGGTTGGGAAGAAGAGAAGTCCGGGCTGCCGTGGGACAACAAGGAATAAATGCCAATGCAAGGACAAGATGCGGGCGTTACCCGCTTGACGGTTTCTTTGAAACCGTCAAGCGGGTCGGTTCTCCTTCCGGGCTCGGCCTGCGGCCTCGGTATCGCCGGCCGCAATCGCGCAGAGCGCCGCGGTCCGGCGGTACAGCGCTCTGGCGCTCCCTGCAGTCGCCCCTAACGCTGCGCATCAGTCAATTGCACTCTCCAGCCCAGCATAGCATCAGGAAAAGATCTGCATGCCTGAAGTATTTTATGGCCGCGAAGCGGCATACCGCAGCGGATGCGTTGCGAGCCGCAGCACAGGACGTGCGGAGACCACTGCCGAAGGCAGCCCGAAGGGTGCGGAGCTGGACGCGGAGCATGAACTAAGGTGCGACGCCTCGCGAGCGTCAAGCGAGCGACATTGGCGCGCACCTTTGCTGGAAGGGGTGTGCCCCCGGATCGCCGGTGCATAGCACCGGGGCCGAAGGCCAGGACGGCCGAGAGGCGACCTGCGAAGCAGGGGCCGACAGGCCACCGAACAGGATGTGAGGTGCAACCCGGGGGCCAGGGGAAACCGGCAACGGTTTCCCTTCCAGAAGACCGGAATATTCACTCATGAATAACCAAATCTCATTCCTCAAGCCCGAACACCTCGCTCCCATCCGCAACCTCACCCTCCGGACAAAGGCGATTGTCGAGGGGACCATTGCCGGGCTGCACAAGAGCCCGTATCACGGGTTCAGCGCGCAGTTTCTCGAATACCGGCAGTACCTGCCGGGCGAAGCGGCAAGGCGGATCGATTGGCGCAAGTACGCCAAGACCGGGCGATCGGTGGTGCGAGTGTACGAAGACGAAACGAACCTGTTTGCCTGGCTGCTGCTCGACAAGAGCGGCTCGATGTCGTTTTCGTCGGGCGGGGCGATGAGCAAGTACGAATACGGCCGCACGCTGGCCGCATCGCTGGCCTGGATTCTTATCCGTCAGCGGGATGCGGTGGGACTCTACGCCTTCGACAGCGGCCAGACCCTTCTGGTGCCGCCGCGATCCACCAACAGCCAGCTTACCGCCCTGTTGTCGCGTTTGTCCAATCTTGAACCGGGCGGCGCCACCGACTGCGGCAATGCCATGGAGCGGCTCGCCGTCTCCCTTTCCAAACGCGGCCTGTGCATCGTGATATCGGACCTGTTCGACGACCCGCGGGCCATTATCCGCGGCCTGCGGCATTTGCGGTTCAAACGCCAGGACGTGATGGTTGTCTGGGTTCTCGATCCGCTCGAAAGCGAATTCCTAAACGCAGGAACGCTTGACGTGCGTGATTTGGAATCCGGCGGCAGGGTGGCCGTTGACGGGCTCACCGCCTCCGAATTCTTTTCGAGCGGCATCCTGCGGCACCGGGCGGCGCTGGAGGAAGCATGCAGGTCCCTCAAAATCGGGTTTGAACGGGTGGTTACCAACGAGCCTTTCCAGAAGGCGCTGTTGCGCATCGTACAAAAGCGGAGACGCATGTTTTGATCCCAATCGCATTTGTTCACCCGGAGTTTTTGTGGGGACTTGCCGCCTGCGCCATCCCGCTGGTGATTCACTTTCTCAACCGGAGACGCCTGCGGCGCCTCGATTTCTCCACGCTCCGCTTCTTCCCGTCGGCGGCCGTGCAAACCAGCAGGATCCGCCGGCTCAAACGCTGGCTCCTGCTGTGCGTCCGGATGGCTGTACTGTGCACCCTGGTCGCCATTTTCGCGCGGCCGTATCCGACCAGGGATCCGTTTGCCGTGCTGCGAAATCCCGATGCGGCGATATTCGCATTTGTCGATCCGACCGTGAGCATGGACTACCGCGAGAATGGGACGCCGCTCTGGCGCACCGCCTTTGACCTGCTCGACACGCTCGGCAGGACGCTGCCGCCTGCGGCAAAGCGGTTCGAGTACAACGAGGCGCGCGGGGAATTCCTGCCGGTAAAGAAGTTTTCCCGGCCTGCGGGTTCATTTACAAGACACGGTCCTGCGCCGCTGCACAAAATGATCGCGGCCCTCGCCGCAATGCGCGGCCGCACCGCAGGCATGCCGCTGCTCGTTTGCTTGTCCGATTTCCAGGAGAATGTGAGCGCGGTGCTGGACACGCAGCTTGCACAATGTGGCGATATGCCGGTGCTCTTGGCAAGTGTGGCGCCGGCCTTGCCGTGGAACTGCGGCGTGCGCGACGTGATTGCCTCCGCGGCAAACCGGTCGGTGGTGACCGCGCGGGTGTCGTGCGCGGGCAGGGGAATGCATGCTGCGGGCGTTACGGTTACCGCGGGCGGCATGCGCGTTGGCCATGCCGTGGCAAACGCGGACCCGGGCCAGAGCGTTTCGGTGCCTGTGGGCGTGACAAGCGATTTGCCGAATCCAGGCCGGATGGTTGCACTCGATTCCGACGATCCTCTTCCCGACGACAATACCTTCTATTTTGTGCAGGGCGCGTCCGGTGCGCTGCGAGTGCTTGTTGTGGGAGATCCGGCGGAATGTTTCCCGGTCTCTGCAGCGTTTTCCGCGCTCGGGCCGTCGCAATGGAACCCCGTGGTGCGACCAGGTAGCGCCGTTGCCTACGACGACCTTGATTCCGCGGCACTCGTGATTTTGTGCGGCGTGCGCCGGCTTTCGCCTCAGCTTGCCATGTTCGTGCACGGAGCGTCGCAGGGGAAAAAGGCCGTTCTGTTCTCGCCGGTTCTCGACAGCTCGGATGCGCACGCCAACGACGTCTTGCTTCCGCTGCAGGCAGCCGGTTCGCTCAAACCGGTTTTCGATGCAAAACCCCACGCCATCGTATTTCCCGACACGGTGTCTCCTTTGTTCAGCGGGTTTGGGAGTCTCAGGAACGCCGACGCCGAGGTCAACAGCTACTGTGCCGGGCTCAAAGGCGCGGTACTGATGCGGCTTGACAACTCCGCGCCCTTCGCCACGCATATTATTGACACAATGGGAAACTCATGGGTGCTGCTGTCCGTGCCTATCGGCCTTGCCGCGGGAGCCGCTCCCACCCCGGGTTCGCTGTTCGAAAGAGGGCTCTACGTGCCGCTTTTGGATAGGCTCGCACGCTATGCGCTTTCGGCTATTCAAAAGGAACCGCTGTCCTGGATCGCGGGAAGGGCAGCAAGAAACCCCTATTTCGGAGCACAGCGCGGGGCGAACGTATTTGACGCGGCCGGCAGAGACATTATGCGCTGGTCAAACCAGCCGCTGGTCGTGTTCGATACGCCGGGCCTGTACCGCATCCAGCCCGACGGCGACATGGGCTCGTGGGTGAGCGTGAACATGGACACGTCGGAGGTGACTTTGACGTATCGAGCCCCTCACATCGGACCTTCTCAAACGTCAAGCGTGAAGTTTCTTCCGGCCGGCCAATTCGGACCGTTTGTGGGGCAACGGCGGCCGGGAGCTTTCTCACGGTGGCTCTGGATCATAGTCGGCCTGCTCGTTGCCGCAGAAGTACTGCTGTGGGAAAAGAAAGCGTCCCCGGCGATACGGTAGATCCCTCTTGCAAACGGCGTCCGGCGCGTGGTATAATGGAACATCGGCGTATTGACGCACTCCCCCGGCAGCCGCAAGGACTCACTATGAAAATCGACATCTATTCGCACGGCGACTATCAGGTCCTCAAGATCGAAGAAGACCTGCAGGTGATTTCCGATTTGTCGGAGCTCAAGTTTCTCATTGAAGGATACCTCAAGCGAGGCAGGCGCCACATTGCCGTCGGGTTTACCACCGCGTCGTACATTTACAGCGGTGCACTGGCCGTGCTTGTCGACTGCTACAAGAAGATTCTCAGGGACGGCGGAGACCTGTGCATCATAGAGCCCAATGCGGAAATCCTCGGGATCTTCAACCTCCTCAACATCAGCAAGGTCCTTCATATCTATCATTCGGAGGACGAACTGCCGGCCGTTACCGCCAACGAAATCGTCCGGTAGTCCCGGCTCCGTCGTCGACGCCTCTGCATCCTTCAAATTATTTCCGCCTGCATCATGTATTTTTCCCCTTCGTCGTTTTCTCAAAGGCACTCCCCGTCATGACACAGGATCGATGGCTCTATCGTGACCTGCTTTCGTCCGCAACGCCGATACTATTTGATGGCGCCATGGGTACGCAGATCCAGGAATCCGGCGTGCGCACGGAGGACTACCGAGGCCACGAAGGGTGCAACGAAATCCTCGTTTTATCGCGTCCCGACGTTATCACCGAAATCCACAAGCGGTATCTTCGCGTCGGCGCCAATGTTATTGAGACAAACACCTTTGGCGCCAACAGCGTGAAGCTTGGTGAATTCGGGCTGGCGGCGAGCGTGCGGGAAATAAACTTGAGTGCGGCTTCGCTGGCGCGCACGGCGGTCGCGGAGGCGTGCTGCTCGCACGCGTGCCTTGTGTGCGGCACCATGGGGCCCACGGGGCTTCTTTCGTCCCCCACGGGTGGCGCGAACAAAAGGCCCTCTTTCGATGACCGCGCCGCAGTGTATCGCGAGCAGGCCGAGGCGCTCGTTGACGGTGGGGTAGACCTGCTGCTGCTCGAAACAATGCACGACCTCCTCGAGCTGCGCGCCGCTGTGTGGGGCATACGGCGTATGCTTGACGAACGCTCCATTTCCATCCCGCTCCAGGCGCATGCCACGGTCGATGCGGCCGGGCGCATGCTGCTCGGTTCCGACATCCCGGCCTTTCTCGGCGCCGCGGGGAACCTCGGCCTGGACGCCCTTGGCCTCAATTGCTCCACGGGTCCGCACGAGATGAGGGGCCACGTTCTGGAGCTCCTGCGCCTGTCGCCGCAGCCAGTTTCCATGATGCCCAACGCGGGCATGCCGGAAAATGCGGCGGGCCGGGCTGTTTACAAAATGGACCCGCAGGAATTCGCCGGCGTGATTGCCCCCCTGGTAGTCGAAAACGGCCTCGCCGTTGTCGGCGGCTGCTGCGGCACCACACCCGCGCACATTACCGCCCTGTCGCAGGCGCTGGCGGGAAAAGGCGTTGCCCGGCGTTCGATTGCGGCGAAAACGTTTTTGGCCTCGGGTATTTCCGGCCGGGACCTGGAGCGCGAACCAAAACCGCTTGTGGTGGGCGAACGGCTCAACTCACAGGGATCGAAGAAGACCAAGGAACTGGTTCTGTCGCGAAATTTCGACGAGCTCTACCAAATCGCGAAGCAGCAGGCCGCAAGGGGAAGCTCCATACTTGACATTTGCGTTGCCGTGAGCGAGCGCGACGACGAACGGGAAGTGATGGCCGATCTGGTGTCGTTCCTGTCGGAACGGGTGTCGGTGCCGTTCTGCATCGACTCCACGGAACCGGCGGTAATCCGTGCCGCGCTTGCGGTCTGCCCGGGCTCTGCGCTTATCAACTCCATAAACCTGGAGCGCGGCGGGAAACGGGCGCGCGAAATCCTGTCTATTGCACGGGAGTTCGGCTGCCCCGTGGTTGCGCTCACTATCGACGACGCAGGAATGGCAAAGACCGTTGCCGCAAAACTCGACTGCACCCGGCGCATTCGCGACCTTGCCTGCGGCGAGTTCCTGCTGCCAGAGCATTTTGTCTATGTAGACCCGCTCACCTTTACGCTTGCGACGGGCGATGCCGGCAGCGCCGATGCGGCCAAAAATAGCCTTGAAGCCCTGTTCCGGATCAAGGAGGAAATGCCCGGCCTGCGCACCATCATGGGCGTGAGTAACGTGTCGTTCGGGCTCGCGCCGGCGTCCCGGAGGGTGCTCAACAACGTCATGCTGCACTACGCGGCGCAGGCGGGGCTCGACGCCGCTATTTTCAACCCCCTGCATCTCGACAGGATAGAAACCTACGACCCTGTTGTCCGGGGTCTTGCCGAAGAATTGCTGTTCAATCGCGCGGCCGGAGCGCTTGCAGAATTTGTCAATGCATTTGCAAAAGCAACCCCTGCGCCCGTGGCGCCGCGCACAGCCGAAAAGGCGCTTGCGCCGGACCTTGCCCTTCGCGACAAAATCCTCAATCGCGACCGGCGGGACCTGGCAATGTGCATCGAGACGCTGCTTGCCGCGCGGGAGCCGCAGGACATTCTGAACACCGTCCTACTCCCGGCAATGGCCGAGGTGGGCGCCAGAATGGACAGGGGAGAAATGATCCTGCCGTTCGTACTCCAGGCCGCCGAGGTGATGAAGGAGGCGCTGTCGATCCTTGGGCCCCGCCTCGCGTCCGCCAGCGCGGGCCGCCGGGGAAAGATTGTGATGGCAACCGTGTACGGCGACGTGCACGACATCGGCAAGAACCTGGTTGCGTCAATTCTTAGAAATCAAGGGTACGACGTAGTGGACCTCGGCAAGCAGGTCCAGCTTGAGGCGCTGATTGCCGCCGTGCGGGCCGAAAAGCCAGACGCGCTCGGGCTGTCGGCGCTGCTCGTCACCACGAGCCGGGAAATGGGCCGCTGTGTTGCCGAACTCGCCAGGCTGAACCTGCGCGTACCGCTCCTGGTGGGCGGCGCGGCCGTGAATCGGGAGTCTGCGAAACGAATTTCGGTTCTCGACAACGGAAAATCGTACGCGGGCGGCGTCTACTTTGCAAAGGATGCTTTCGAAGCTGCGCGCGTGCTCGACGGGATAAAAAAGGGCGGGGCCCGGCCTCCGGCCGCCGCGGTGACCGTCCCCATCGCCCCGCGAACGGCGGCTTCGGCCGCTGCCGAGCCGGAGCCGCTGCCGCAGCCGGAGATCGTGACCCCGCAATTTTACGGTACGAGCCAGGTGCTGCGCTGGGATGCATCCGCTCTTTTGGCCGGCATCGATGCGAAACGGCTGTTCAAAGGGCATTTCGGTGGCGGCAACCTGAGCGAAGGCGCCTATGCCGAGGCTGTGACCAGGGATTTTACACCTGCGCTGGAGAACCTCAAACAGGCGATTATTGACAAAAACCTGCTCGACGCGGCAGGGCTGTACTGCATCTTGCCGGTATTCACCCACGAGACTCGGCTGATTATTCTCGATCCGGGGGACTTTTCCTCCCAGCTTGCCGAGTTCGAAATGCCCAGGCAGCCGAGGGCAAAGAACCGCTCGATCGCCGACTATTTCAAGGAAGACGGAGACGTGCTGGGAGTGCAGATCGTTACCGTTGGTAAAGCAATCGACCGGGAGAGGGACGGTTTGTTGTCCGCCGATGGCCAATCCAGCGCAGGCTTTTACCTCAACGCAATCGCCAATTATCTCACGGAACAGCTCGCAAACAAGGTGAGCGCCGAGATCCGCCGGGCCTGTTTTCTTCCTTCGGACCGGGGCCGCCGGTATTCGTTCGGCTATCCCGGACTGCCCGGCGTGGAAAGCCAGGCGGTTCTGTTTGAAATTCTCGGCGTGGAGGAACGGCTCGGCGTTTCGCTGACGCCGGGGTTCCAGATGGTGCCGGAACACTCGACAATGGGGATTTTCGTGCATCATCCGCAGGCGGAATATTTCTAAATGCAGATTGTGGAATGATGAAATACAGGTGACCTCTACATATTCAAAAACGCGTTTTGTCATTGCGAGCGAAGCGAAGCAATCTCGCGTTTTTGCAAAGAATTCCGGGAGATTCGCAGGAGCGGCTACTCCTGTAGGGTTGTATGCAGTAGTAGTCGTGGTGCCACGTCGCTACGCTCCTCGCAATGACATCAACGCAATTTTTAGAGGTTCCCTACCGTTGACGGCGCTCCATTGCACATCCCAAGAAATTTTGCGAATCGGCTGTCCACCATCGCAGCGCGAGAGAGAATGTCCATGATGTCCCCTTCCGATCTTCTGCCGGGCCCCGCCTTCTCCGAGCACGATCGCGGCCGCGGCCTTTTCTTCCTTAAAATCGCCTCTGCTGCCGTCGGCTTCGCGATGCTGCTGCAGCTCAGCGTCAACAACAATTTTCTTGTGCAGGAAATTCACATTTCCGGTTTCCAGGCCGGCCTGCTCGAAACGGCGCGTGAAAGCTGCGGCATCTTCGCTTTTGCCATTCTTGCGCTCATTGCAGGTCTGGCCGAACCGCTTATCGCAAGTCTCGTTGTCCTGGTATTTGCGCTCGGGCTCTCGTCGTATGCTTTTGCGCCCACGTACGGCTGGGTGATTATTTTGAGCCTGGTGTGGAGCCAGGGGTTGCACATCTGGATGCCGCTCCCAAATTCCATGACCCTTGCGCTTGCGGAAAAGGGAAAGGCGGGCGCGAGGCTGGGACAGGTTGCGGCTTTTGGGTCCATAGGCTCCGGGATCGGCCTTGTTGCCGCCCTCATATTGACAAAAGCACATATTCCCATACGTCCGCTGTACCTGATGGCGGGCGGCGTGGCCGTGCTCGGCTCGGCAGCCTGCCTCATGATACCGCGCAATATCAAGACGCCCGGACCAAAGCTTCTGTTTAGGCGGCGCTACGCAACGTATTACCTGCTCTGCTTTTTTGAGGGATGGCGAAAGCAAATCGCAATGTGTTTCGCGGGTTTCCTTCTTGTAAAGAATCATCACGCGTCGCTCAGCGTGATGTTGGTGTTGTGGGGGAGTATCCAGCTCGCAAGCTGGCTGTCCGCGCCGCCCATTGGCCGGCTTATCGACCGGGTGGGGGAGAAGCGCGTGCTCACCACCTATTATTCGATCCTGATTCTGGTCTTTGTCGCATATGCGGCCGTCAATGTTTCCGGTATCCTCTACGCCATCTTTGTGATCGACGGTACCCTGTCGGTGTGTAATACGGCATTTTCCACGTATGTCAACCGGATCGCTCCCGCAAGCGAGCACACCCCCACGCTTTCCATGGGCGTTGCGGCCAACCATGTGGCGGCGGTTGCCATGCCCTTCGTGGGGGGGCTGTTGTGGAATTACGTCGGCTTTCGGTGGGCGTTTCTTATCGGCATTCCCGCGGCGCTGGCGAGCATGGTGGTTGTGTCGAGGATGCGGCCCGGGTCTTCAGTTGAGGAGACGGTTGTGACTGCCCAGGCCGGGCTGCCGATGGACGGAGAAATGTAGAAGCGAACATCGCCGTCGCCGATGCAATAGCCGCCGAACGAGATAGTTGAGTTCTGCTGAATCAGGTGACGTGCAAATCTACTATTTTTCTGCAACGGATGTCGTTTCGCTCTCTATCACATGATGCCCGAGCCACAGAAAGCGGTTGCCTCCGTGATGATCCATCCTGACGTTCGCCGCCATTCGAGAATCAGTCGCGCAGGTCTTCTTGTTCTCCTCGCCCCCAGTTTCTTATTTGCAAAGACCGCGCCCGCACCTGCAGCAATTCCAGCGCCCGTGACGCTTCCTTTCTCACCGCTCGTGCACTCGGCCTTCACGCTGCCGTATCCCAACAAGGTGGCCGTGGAAACGCGGGCCGGCGACGCGGGATATCAGTTTGCAATCGTCACGTTCGTTGACCGCGACCTCTTTATCGTGGATACCATTTCCACCGACGATTTCAAGGGCGGCACGATCTCGGTGCTTGGAGCGCTCGACGACAAGAAATTGCTCCTGCTGTTGCCCGCAGGGATCGACGTACTCGATCTCAAGCTCAAGATGGTCACCGACGAATATGCCACGGTCTCGCCTCGAGCCGATCTTGAGCCCCAATATTTTCAAGCAGTTCTCACAAGCACCGATCCGCTTTCGGTGATTGCGGAAGTCCAGCCTTCAATCGACGCTGACGGCGTGGTGGACCCCACACAGCATTCGCTGGTGTACGACGAAGTGGTGAGAAAGAAAACCAAGGGCCGCATTTCACTGATCCATCCGCTCAAAGAGCCGCCGCCCGTCTTCTTGAGCACGGATCTCATCATCTACAGGAACAAAAGAAAGGATCCGTCCGAACCATGGAAGGCGCTTGACAAATCGCTATCCGCGGTCCGTCATCCTTTGTGCACGGTTCTCGATACGGCCTATGCGCGCGCGGCCATATTCGGAATCGCGCTTTCCCAACAGTGCCGAAAAGCAATCGTGTTTTCCATTGAGGGATCCAATTCGCGTCCTGCGCTGAGCTGCGTCTCATGGCAGGACGGTCGCGTCACCCCGATCGTGGTAGCCGGAGGCGATCTCACCGGCCTGAGGAACCTGATGGTCTCTCCATCGGGCAAGTGGGCCTTCTTTACTGCCTCCATCGACAACGCCGGAAAACAATGGATGGGCCACTGTCTCCTCGACCTCGATGCGGCATTGAGCCCGTTTCCGCGGATCCTCGCCAGCGCCTCCAAGAACGATCGCGTCGCCTGGATCAACGGCGGCGAGTCGCTGGCGGTTTTCAGCGAGGGGAAAATCTCGGTTTGGGTCCTCCCGAAGAACACGGCAAACATTGTTCAAGCCAAGGACGCAAAGAAGAAAGGCTCCCGGCAAAAGCGCAGAGTGCAGTGAGGAATTGGTGATGATCGCGCGAAATGCCGTTGCCTCCGACACTTTTGCTGTCGCGACCTGAATAAGTCCGCAAAGAACCTGGTAATCCTCGTCAACAACCTGCACCCAAAACTTAGCGGGCACGGATACCGGTCAGGATGATATGACCGCGGTCTCGCCCGCAATCCACATTAGTGCACCCTCGTTTTTCACCGCGCAGGCAAAGCAAGCAGATCGTGACCGGCGGTAACCCCGGCAAATTCATCAGGTTGTTTAATCGATTAATTATGCGCTTGACTATTCATCCTTTCGCCTATACAATATAGGTTGCGTTTGCACCTTTGAAGAAACCCCGGTGAATCCCATAGCGAGCGATTATAAGTATGTTCTTTTTCCATAGGGATGGAAAGATTCTCCGCAGGTTGCTGCGGAGTCTTTCAATTTTCGGCAGTGATACGCGATGCAAAAGTGACAGGCATCACGGTGGATTATCTGCTTTCGGGATACAATTGAGAATGCAGCGCTTTGTCTGCAGGACGATGAAGGTGTGGGCTGGGAATGAAGATCCGCATAAGGCAAGTTGCCGCGGAAACGGCGCAGAGAATGCATGAGTTTCCTCCAAAGCGTCCTCCTGGAACCATTATGAGACGTCGGTCAACCACTTTACGTTTGGGCTCGGGCGCGGTGTTGATGATTCTTGCCGCGGTTTGGCAGGGTCTGGTTTGGGGCGCCAATGATGATTATTCTCAATGGACATACTCAAGGAATATCATTTTGAACACCACGAGCAGCGGCGCGAATGTAGCCACGGACCAGACCAATTTCCCTGTGCTCATAAGATTGACAAACGCAAATTTCCCGTTTTTTCAGGCGCAAAGTTCGGGACAGGATATCCGTTTTTCAAATTCCGGCGGCACGCACATTCCGTATCAGACAGAGCGATGGGACTATGCAAACCAGGTAGCGGAAATATGGGTAAATTCTGTTGTGCTGCTGGGCAACAATAATACGCAGTACATCACGATGTACTGGGGCAATGCAACCGCTGCGGATAGTGCCATGGGCAACGCAGTGTTCAATACGGCGAACGGGTTCATAGGGGTCTATCATTTGAACGAAGGGGGAATGGGCACGCGATACAATTCCGCGCAGAGCCTCTATAACGGAACTCCCATGAATTACGACGGCACCGAAAGCACGTTTGGTGATATTGCAAAAGGGGACAGCCTTAAGGTAGCTGCCGGCTCGGACGGCATCAACCTCGGCACTGGAATCGCACCCACAACAGCCATTACCCTGAGCGCATGGGTCAAGCCGCATACCTATTTCACATGGGGAAAAATCCTCAACGAAGCCTATGCGGGCAGCAACCTTGCCCCCTATGAGATTTTCAGTCTGATGGACGACGGAACCGGAAAAGTCCAATTCGCGCTGGACCTGAACAATGCAGAAACCAAGGCAACCGCAACGTCTCCGACACCTTTGGATCAGTGGAGCTACGTTGCAGGAACCTATGACATGAGTGCGGAAAGGATGTTTTTCAACGGCACTCAACAGGGCGCGAACGTCTCTACGTTTTCCATTGGAAACAGCACGCAACCCGCCACCATAGGCTACAACTGCAATGCGGACGAGATGGCCCAACGCTACAACGGTGTCATCGACGAAGTTCGCATAGAGAATGTCGCTCGTTCCGCCGACTGGATCAAGCTTTGTTACCAGAACCAGCAGCCCGGAGGCGACGCTCTTTGTATGTTTACTCCACCTACGCCTACCGGCTTATCGGTAACGGCCATAACCGGAACAACCGCGACATTATCCTGGAGCCCCTCGCAGGGTGCGACGTCTTACAACCTTCAGGTATCCGTGAATTCCGATTTCTCATCTCCAATCCTGAACGTGACCGGATTGACAGGCAACAGCGATCCGATGAGCGGACTTACCCCCGGCGCTACGTACTATTGGCGTGAGAGCGCCACGAATGCAAACGGGACAAGCGGGTGGGGAATTCCAATTCCCGCAACATTTGTAGCTGTTTCAGCTGGTTGGAAACATTGGAACGGCACCGCCGCAAACGGCTATTGGACAAACCCGTCGAACTGGACCGGGGGAGCTGTGCCGTCGAACACGGACACGGCGATTTTCGACAATACCTCAATCGCAAATTGTACGTTGACGACAGTTACTTCCAATGTGAAGTCAATAGTGTTTACCAATGGTTACACCGGGACATTCAATTTCAACAACAAGGCCCTGGCAATATTCGGTGATGCGGATTTCCGGTCCGGCGGCACTTTTGCAAGGGGTGGACTTGATTCCATCATCATCAATGCAACCGGGGCAGCCAATTTCTTTCCGAAAACAGGCGTGAGATTCCCCGAGATCTATTTTGGCAATTCGGCGGGCACAGCGCTGGTGAGGCAGGGTGCGTTGTCAACCGGGAAGATTCACATAGCCAGCGGTTCGGTGATCATGGATACTTCGTTTGCCACCGACACAATTCTGGTTGATGGTTCGGCGTCAATAGATTTTGGAACGAGGCCCGGAGTTTTTGATTCGGTTGGCATGTACATTGGCGGCCTGGGCGGCGGGACGATAAATTTTGATTCGCCCAATCTGTGCTTTAAGGGTCAAACTCTTAACTTGAGTGGCTTTACCACTGTCTTCCAGTCCGCCGCCGGCGTCCTGCAATTTATCGGGGCCACAGCTCAAACCTTCATCCCCAAATCCGGCTATCCGCTCAATAGCATACAACAGATTGGCGCAGGCGGAACCACGCTCTCGACCAATAACCTCAGCTGCAACACCCTGCAAGTAACATCCGGTCCGTTTAACCTGAGCAGTCTGGCCGATACAACAACTTCTCTCATCATTAACGGCGGCACGCTCGACGCCTCAACCGGTTCACTGTATGTCAATGGCGATGTAACCTTATCTTCGGGAACCCTTACCGCTCCGTCAAGCGGCAACTTCTTTGTGGCAGGGAACTGGACCAAAACCGGCGGCAGCTTCAATCATTCAAACGGCACCATACGATTTACCGCGACAACACCGGGGAAAACCATAGATGCCGGAGGTTCTTCGTTCTACCAGATTTATTTCGGCAACACAGCCGGTGGCGGATGGACCTTACTCACCAACCTGACCTCAACGGGCGGGGTGTATGCAAACGTGGGGACGCTCAACCTCGGAACCGGTCTTACTCATTCCGTCGGCTTTCTCGGCTGTGGCAACGGGGGCTCAGTCAACTTCGGCAGTTCCACACTGCGGATCGTGTCGGGCCTCGCGAATTTCGGCATGTTGACATCAGTAATTCCGTCGTCGGGGACGCTGGAGTTTGCCGCATCAACGGGAACGCAGGTGTTTACTCCGCTGCCGGGCGCCACCTTTCCCCCGGTTATCCACAGCGGCATGGCGACCCTGCAACTATCCACCAATAGCGTGACCTGCGCAAGTTTCTCGAATCCCGGCGGGCCGCTTGATTTCAACGGCCAGAACATGGCCACGGCCGCCAACGGAGGCTTCACTATTACAAACGGCAATTCGTCGACGATGGTCAATCTGGGCGGCCGGACAATTACCACCTCTGGCACGGGCAGCGTGAACCTCTCGGGCGAGAGCGGCAATTACCTTGATCTTAATCCAACCGCAACATGGTATGTCAATGCGAGCGGTTCGCTCAACGCGGCATACGCGACCATCAAGAACAGCAATGCCTCCGGTTCGAGCGGCTGGGGCGTGCCGGTAAACTGCGCCGACAGCGGTGGCAACACGAAATGGGACTTCTCGCCGCCCGCATCAACGGTCACCGTTCCCGCCAACGGCAGTTACCAAAGTTCGCTGGCCGTCTTATCCGGAACGGCAAACGACGCGGGCAGCGGAGTATCCTATGTCAAGGTGAGCATCCGGAACCAGACCGACAACCTGTACTGGACCGGCACTGCATGGAGCGGCGCCCAGATGTGGCTTGCCGCCACCGGCACGACATCTTGGACGTACACAGCGCCTGCATGGACCTCGGGCAAGACATACCTGATTCAGTCCGAGGCAACCGACAACGCAGGCAACATCGAGACGCCCGGCGCGGGCAACTCGTTCACCTTTGACAATGTTCCTCCGGCGTCGTCGGTCACCTTCCCTGTCAACGCGAGCTATCAAAACTCCCTGGTCACCTTGGCCGGTGCAGCCAGTGATGCCGGATCGGGGGTGTCCGGTGTCAAGGTGAGCATCAAGAACCAGACGGACAATTTGTATTGGACCGGCACTGCGTGGAGTGGCGCCCAGATGTGGTTCACCGCGAGCGGCACAACATCGTGGACCTACGCATCGCCTGCATGGACCTCGGGAAAGACATACCTGATCCAATCCGAGGCCGTAGACAACGCGGGCAATGTCGAGATGCCTGGCTCGGGAAACACCTTCACATTTGATAATGTGGCGCCGACGTCGTATGTTATCGCTCCTGCCAACGGCAGCTACCAGATTTCACTGGCCGCCATAACCGGTTCTGCCGTTGACGCCGGATCGGGTGTGTCAAGTGTCAAGGTGAGCATCAAGCGCCGGACGGACAACCTGTACTGGACCGGCACGGCGTGGAGCGGAGCCCAAATCTGGCTTGCAGCAACGGGTGTAACTGCATGGATGTTCGATGCATCATCTGTCCTGTGGACATCGGACAGCTTCACCATTCAAACAAAAGCGACGGACATGGCGGCGAATGAGGAGACGCCGGGTGCAGGCGTGAGTTTCCACATTTGCACACCTCCAGTGGTAACCGCAAATCCCGCAAACCAGTCCGTAACGGCCGGCTACGCGGCGACCTTTACCGTTGCGGCAGCCGGCCCCGGCATTTCCCTGCAATGGCAGCGCAGCGATGATGGCGGTTACACATGGTACAACATGAGCGGAGACACGAACTCCACATATTCATTCACCGTCGCGCAGGGTGACAGCGGCTCTCAATACATGTGCGAAGTGTACAATTCTTGCGACATCGTTTACTCGAACCCGGCGTTGCTTTCCGTGTGCGCACCGCCTTTGATCACCGCGCAATCCTCAACCCAGAGCATCGCTGCGGGCCAGAACGCCGTGTTCAGCGTCACCGCGGTGGGAATCGGCCTCTCGTACCAATGGCAGAGAAGCAACGACGCCGGCGTGAACTGGTCAAGCATTTCGGATGCCATAGCCTCTTCCTATGGCTTTGCAACGGCGATCGGTGACAATGGAGCGCAGTTCCGCTGCGCCATAGCCAATCCATGCGGCATGGTTACATCCAACACGACGACATTGACCGTTGGTACGGTCCCTGTTGTTTCCGTCAATCCACGGGACACCGCTGTCGTATCCGGGGCAATGGCCACCTTCGCCGTGACTGCGACCGGCACATTGCCGCTAACCTATCTGTGGCAGAAAAACGGAACGGTTATCACGGGCGCAACCGGCGCTTCCTACTCCACACCGGCCGTTTCGATGGCGGACAGCGGGTCGCTTTTCAAATGCGTGGTAAGCAATGCGTACGGCAGCGTGACAAGCGCCGCGGGAATGCTGCGCGTGGTCACCGTGCCTGCGATTACCCTCAATCCGAAGGACTCAATGGTGCTCAGCGGCGCTGCCGCAGGATTCTCGGTGAGCGCTACGGGTACGCCGCCGTTGTCGTACCAATGGCAGAAGAACGGGGCAAACATCACCGGCGCGACGTCGGCAACGTACGTGACGCCTGCCGCCGCCGTGGCCGACAGCGGATCAATTTACAAATGCATTGCGAGCAACGCCTGGGGCAGTGCGACCAGCACAAGCGCACTGTTGCGGGTAGTGAGCATTCCCGTGGTAACGCTGAATCCGAGGGATACCGCCGTAATCCCCGGCGCCACAGCCGCCTTTTTGGCAGCCGCGACGGGCACGCCGCCGCTTGCCTACCAGTGGCAGAAAAACGGCGTGAGCATCACGGGCGCGACAGCGTCATCCTGCACGACACCGGCCGTTACAACGGCAGACAGCGGTTCGCTCTACAAATGCATCGTGACCAACGCCTACGGGAAGGACACGAGTGTGGCGGCGGTGCTCCTTATTGTGACAAAAGCGAAAGTCGCGGGTGGGCCGCGGGATACCGCAGTTGTTGTCGGAACCGTGGCCTTGTTCGCGGTGTCGGCCGGCGGCATGTCGCCGCTCGCATACCAGTGGCAGAAAAACGGCATAAGCATCACGGGCGCCACTGGAGCATCGTACACCACGCCGGCAACGACGGGCGCCGACAGCGGGTCGTTGTTCCGCTGCATCGTGAGTAACGCGTATGGAGCGGATACGAGCACGGCCGCAAAACTATCGGTTGTGACAAAGGCGAAAGTGACGGTGCAGCCGAGAGACACGACCGTGGTTCCGACCAGTGCAGTATCATTCATGGTGGCGGCGTCCGGCACTCCGCCCCTCACTTATCAATGGATTCTCAACGAAGGAATCATTGCGGGCGCCCAAAGCCCGACATACGCGCTTCCGTCCGAATCCAACGCGGACAATGGGAACCAGTACAGGTGCATTGTAAGCAATGCCTGGGGAAGAGATACGAGCGCCGCGGCAACGCTGCACGTTTATGCGCCTGTGCACGCGGCGTTTGGCGCGTCTCCGCTTGCCGGCGCCGCGCCGCTCGCTGTCGCGTTTGTGGATTCGTCAAGCGGGACTGTTACGGCGCGGCGCTGGAATTTTGGGGACAACGGGACCGACACCGGCAGGACGCCGCATCACGCCTATGCAATCGCCGGCGCGTATTCGGTCAAACTCTGGGTTGCAGGACCGGCAGGTGCCGATTCGGTGCTGCACGTCAAATACATTACAGTATCCGATACCACGCCGCCCATGAACAACCTGCGCGTGACGCTCATAGGCGTTGGTGACTCGGCGGTTTCGGTTGCATGGAAAGTCGACACGACGCAGAAAGACGCTGCTGCAGTCTTTGCCGGACTGGCGCTTGCGGGTGTACCGTCGGCCGATTCGACGCGGTATCCGTATCGTGATACGGCGTTTGTCGTACGGAACACGAAGACCCCGGGCGTCTGGCGGCTTTCGTACCTGCTCGCGGATTCGAACGGCAACAGGTCGCCTGCGCTTTTCGACACCGTCACCATCGCCAACACACCGCCGCGATTCATGCGCACGATTTCCATCTTGAATGCTACCGACGACACGCTCTGGGCCGACAGCGTGTTCGCCTTTGACCTTAACGCCGATCCGGTGCGGTACTCCGTCGCGGAGGGCCCTGCCGCTCTCGTGCTCGACAGCGTGAGCGGGAGGATATCGTGGAGACCGGAGTATGCCAACGTGGGAACGCCGGTGATTGTTGCGGCGTCCGATGGCCGCGGCGGTGTTGCGTTTGACACGGCGCGCATCACGGTCGCTCATGTCAACCATCCGCCGCGCATAACGTACGCGGGCGACTCCACGGTGCACGAAGACAGCCTGCTGCGCGCGGCGGTTGCGATCACCGATCCGGATCAGGGCGACTCCGCTTTTGTGGCGGGCACCACGCTTCCGGCGTGGATGACCCTCACCGGTGATTCGCTTTTTGGAAAGCCCAAGCCGGGAGATGCCGGCAAAGCATCCGTGCTGATCATCGTTTCGGACAAGAGCGGTCTAAGAGACACGCTTGTCAAGACTCTCACCGTTCTGTTCACCAATCATCCGCCCACGCTCCTCGCCTGGACCGCGCCCGACAGCGTGCGAATGAACAGCACATATTCGGGCCGATTCCAGGTGCAGGACATAGACAAGAACGACAGCGTCATTGTCTCGTGGGGTATTCACCCGCCGTGGCTGGGCGTGCAGCAGGTGGCCGATTCCGCGTCGATGCGCACGTTTGTTCTGTCGGGAACGCCGGCGGCGGCGAACGTAGGCATCGCCCCGTATTCGCTGGCAATTGCCGACAAGAACGGGGCTTCGTTTACCATCACCAAATCGATATTCGTCGTCAAGGTGAATATGCCGCCGGTCGCCGTTATTCGCCGGGACCGGACTGTGGTTAGGGCCGGAGCGGCACGGTATGTGGTGTCGGCAACAGACGACCAGGATACCACCTTCACGTTCAATAGCGCGCTCCGCTTGCTCGACGATTCGACGTTTACAAAGACCGTCACCGTCTCGAACGCAGCGGGCGCAACCGTGGATTTCTTCCCCCTCACCGACGGCAGGTATGAGTTTTCCGTTGCCGCAGTGGACCACCAGGGCGCCATAAGCGTCTCGCCGCCGCGCGATACGTTTTCCGTTGCCGGCGCGTCCCGGCACGAGTTCGACGGCGACACGCAATGGCAGATGATCTCCATTCCATCGCGGCCGATTGCCATAAATCAAATTGCCGGCACCGGGTACATGCTCCACTGGGACGAAGGCTTCGCCGAGGTGCCCATCTATGGCTACTACCGGCGCGCCGACGAGCTGGTGCAAACGGCGGCCGGACTCTCGTACTGGCGCAAGTCGCCCGACACGGTGCGCGTGTCTTTGACAAGAGATAACGTGCTTGATTCGGCGATCCGCCTCAGATTGTCGAAAGACGCCTGCGGCTGGAACCAGATCGCTTCGCCTTATGTGTACCCCGTCGCATGGACTTTTACGTCCACGGCGTGGAAGTGGAACCCCGTCACGAGGGACTTCGAAGACGCGGGCGGCACGCTCAATCCCTGGGAAGGCTACTGGGTGCAGACCGATTCTGCCGCCACCGTTCTCTTCGACAACACGCCCGGTTTCTCGGCGTCAACGCTGTCGAAACGCTTCGCGGCAAAATGGAGCAGTGCCGGCGAGTGGCAAGTACGCGTGATATTCGCCAACAGCGTCAACACCGACGCGCAAAACATCCTGGGGCTCTCGTCGAGCGCAAAGGACGGCTATAGCGCATGCGATGCAGCGGAGCCGCCGAGGATAAACAACGACCAGCACCTGTATTTCTATCATCCGGAATGGAAACGGGCAATAACCGAGTATGCGCGGGACATCCGAAGGACGCTTTCCGACCCGACCATTTTTCCCATGGGAATTTCGGCGGGGGGCGGGGCGGAGAACGGCCGGATAACCTTTGAAGGCGTGGAAAACTGCACCGGCGTGTATTTCTTCCTGGCGGACGCAAAGTCCATCACCCAGGTTGCCGCCGCGCAACCGTACCCGATTGAAAAATCGGACAAGGTGGTTTACAAGACGCTCTTCGTCACGCGCGACAAGGATTTTCTCAAACGGTATCCCAGGACCTTCGAACTCGCAGCGCCCTATCCGAACCCCGCGCGGCAAATTGCAAATGTAAAGTACACACTTCCCTACCGGTTCGGGGCCAACGGTGAGTTTTCCCCGGCGCCCTACACGGTAAACCTCGCGCTCTACGATGCTTCGGGCCGCACCGTGCGGCAGCTGGTGTATTCGTCGAAAAACCCGGGGCAGTACAGCGCCCTGTGGGACGGCAAGAACAACTCGGGGCTGTATGTATCGGCAGGGATCTATTTCCTGCGGCTGGAGGCCGGCGAATTGTCCGGCACGAAACGGATCATTATTGTCAAGTAGTATACCCGCCGGCCGGTAGGCCCGCAATTTGTGATGTCAGGCCGGCAGTGGTCATGATACAATGAAATGATCGCACGACTCAAGGGATTCCTATGCGCATAACTTCACGAATATGGATGATCGCCGTTCTTGTCTCCGTCTTCTCGGCAACGGCGCTATGTGCGGAGGATGCATCCCTCCAAATGAACGGAATCATCAAATCGATGGTGGGCAAGGTGGAGGTGAACTCCAACGGCGCGGCAAAGTGGCGGGCGGCGCACGCGGGCATGGTGGTGAAGATGGGCTGGGATCTGCGGACCTATATCGAATCGAGCGCCGAGATCGAACTCGACAACGGCACCGTGCTGCGGGTGGGCGAGAACAGCGTTGTCACACTGTCGAAGCTGTTGCTCGACAAGCGCGGCAACGTGGAAAACTCCGACATCAAGGTGGCTACGGGCAAGATGTGGGCCAATGTCAAGAAGTTGACAAATACGCAATCGACCTTCGAGTTTGAGACACCCACCGCGGTCGCGTCGATCCGGGGCACCAGGCTCGGCATCAGCGTAAACCAGGGCGGCACGGAGATAGACGTGTACGAAGGCCTCGTTCTGGTTCGGTCCAAGGGCGCGGGCAAGGATGTTGCGGTTTCCTCGCGCAACCGTGCCGTGATAACCCAAGGGACCCACGCGATCCGGCTCGTAAATTTCGCCGCGGACAAAGACACGATCCGGGGCCAGGCGCCCATGCACGATCCGTTCAAGGACTCCACGGGCACAAAGAAGATTGACGCGCTGCTCGACACTACGAGGCTTGCCTCTTCCGCAGACACGTCCCTCCGGCTTGATGTTGCTTCTCCGGCGTCAGGCTCTTCGGTAAAGGAAACGCCGGTGCTGGTGAAAGGGAAGGCGAGCAGGGACGCGGTGCTCGACATCGGCGGCAAAGACATTGTGCTCGACCGCGACGGATCGTTCTCGTCACTGGTGGACCTGACGCTCGGCAGCAACATCATCGTGGTAACCGTGCGACGCGGCGCCGCGTGGAAAACCGCAAACCTTGCCGTCGAATATCATCCGTCGCTCGCGCTCAACATTGCCAATATTGTTGACAACATGCAAATAACATCGTCCGACATGACACTAGACATCGAGGTATCCGAAGGCGCGAAGTTCTCGGTAAACGGCGCGGAGGGGCAAACCAGAGTCTCACTATCTCCCGGGAGGAACGTGGTGACGGTGAAAGCGTGGGACCAGTGGAACACTGTGCTGGAAAAGTCGTTCGTGGTAAATTATGCCAAGTCCGCCGGTTTTACGCTTATCGTGACCACGCCCAAAGACCAGAGCGTCGTGCAAACCCCCACGATTCCCGTGAGCGGCAGTACGGCGCCCGGAGCCAAGGTAACGGTCAACGGCACGCCCGTTTCGGTGAGCCCGGCCGGCTTCTTTACGTATACGATTCCTCTTGCGGATGAGGCGCAGGATGTAACGGTGCATGTCGTGGCCGCGTTGGGGGATAATGATGCAACCGAAGACCGTACGGTAACCTACACCCCGCCCAGGCCGCCGCTGTTTCTCACTATTACCACGCCGGTTGACGGACAGGCCGTCCGGCAGAACGTGTTCCGGGTCCAGGGCAAAACCAGTCCGCGTGCCAAGGTGACGGTCAACGGCACGCAGGCGAACGTCTCGTCTACGGGCGTCATCACCTTCGACCAGCAGTTTACAGAACGCGATATCGGCGACTTCATATTCGAGATATCCGCCGCCGACGACACGTCGGAGATCACCAAGTCCTTTACCGTCAAGATAGACCCGTCGTCACCGCAAATCAATACAACGGCGCCCGTGCTTTCCATCCCCCTGCTCGAAGGCATGCTGGTTACCAAAGTGCAGAGACTTCTTGTCAATGTAACCGACAAGACTCCCGAGGACCAGATAACGCTGGAGATCCGGAACAACGGCGCCCACGAGGAAATGACGTTCAATCCCGGCGAGCAACAGTATTTCAATCTTGAGGAAGGTAAAAACACCTATTCAATAACGGCCTACGACATGGCCAAGAATCCTTCACGTCAATATCAAGGCACCATCTATTACGTGCCGAGCGTGTTCTCAATTGACATAATAGAGCCCTCCGACAACTCGCTTTCCGTAGAAGATTTGCCGCCCATGCCCCCGCCCGGAGGCGGTGCCGGGAAATCGTACGCCGGGCCAAAAATGGACGTGCAGGTGGAAATCGACGACGGCGTCCATACGATCCCGGAGGTGATCCGGGACGTGCGCCTCCTCTACGGCAGCAACGCGTCCCTCATGCTCGACCGGAAGAACTACCAATACTACCTGCAGGTGCCCATTACCAGGGGCCTCACGCGGTACACGGTGGTGGTCACCGATATCGCCGGGAATGAAGAGGGGCGCAAGACGTTCGACATGAACGTCCGCTGACTTCGACAGAAAAACGCTGAGGCGGGACACTATCCGCGATGCTATTGGCGCTCTTATTGAAAGAATCCCGGGTTATATACTATTTTGGTGTCAAAGGAACTCTGCTCATGAACGGAGAAAGGAAGTCGCCGAAGAAGCACGAAACCGGCAAACCCGTATTCGGCAACGATGTCGACGACGTTCTCACGAAGAAAATCATGGGGCATTCCACCGGCACGGGCGACGCTCCCGCGTTGTCAACTCGAAACTCCGGAAAAGAATCCGCTTCTTCGGCTTCCCCGCTGGCCTACAGGACGCCGGAGGAAAAACGCGCAGCCAAACGGACGGGGTACGGCGTTGCCGCCCTCGTCTGCCTGGTTCTCCTGGGCGCAATAACCTACCTGTGGGCAAGATTCCGCAGCGAATAACCCCGTGATCCTCCTCGCGCTCACCGACATCCATTCGAAAATCGCTCTGCTCAAATCAATTGCCGCCGATATCGAAGCCGCCGACGCGGTGCTGATTGCCGGCGATATCACGCATTTCGGCGGCAGCGGCGAGCTGGTAACCGTCCTTGACGAAGTGAAAAAGTACGGCCGGCCCGTGTATGGTGTGTGCGGAAACTGCGACCGGCCGGAGGCGATCATTGCTCTTGCACAATCCGGGGCTGGCATCGATCGGAAAGCCGCGGTCGTTGGCGGCATGACAGTAGTCGGCATCGGCGGATCGCTGCCTGCGCCGGGAGGCACCCCCAACGAATTCAGCGAGGCCGATTACAAGCGTTTCTTGGGACTGGAGCCGTTTGCGTCGCTTGCGCCGGGTTCATTTATCCTCGTCTCACATCAGCCGCCGGCGAACACCGCAGTCGACAAGGTATGGATCGGAACACACGTCGGCAGCAGCGAGATTCGCAGCTTCATCGAAACGAAGAAGCCGCTATTGTGCATAACCGGGCACATTCACGAGGCGCTCGGGCTTGACACAATAGGATATACGCGCATCGTTAACCCGGGGCCGCTAAAGAGCGGAAACTACGCGATGATTGAGATCGAAGGGGCGAAGGTGAAGGGGATAGAATTGAAGAGGGGGTGACCGGACACCGAAAACACCCCCTCACATGATCGTTCACCATGCCCACAGCCTGCATATGTGAATAGCAAATGACCGATCCCGCAAAGGTGAACCCCCGCTTCCGGAGGTCCGCGCTCATCGCGTCCGAAATCGGCGACGTGCAGGGCACATCTTTCCAGGACGCGTACGGTTTCTCCGGAAGCACCGTTGCGTTGTCTGTAAACCGCCACATATAGCGGGAGAACGTACCGAATTCCTTCCGGATTTCCTCGAAGCGTTTTGCGTTGTTGATTGCAGACACGATCTTGAGCCGGTTACGGATGATGCCGGCGTCTCCCATGAGCCGCGAAACGTCGGCGCCTTTGTACGCCGCGATAACACGCCAGTCCCAATTGTCAAATGCAACGCGAAATAGCTCGCGCCGTTTGAGGATGGTTATCCAGCTCAGTCCCGCCTGGAAACCTTCGAGGATCAGGAATTCAAACAGCTTCTTGTCGCGGTGAACAGGCACGCCCCATTCGTTGTCGTGGTAGGCACGGTAGATAGGGTCGGTGCCGGCCCAGGGGCAGCGGACTATCGGGCGGATTGTCTTTGGCATGGTAACAAAATACGCCGGGGAGAAGATTCTGTCGAGGAGTTTTGACCACGAGGCGCAACCCCGGGGGCGACTCTCACGGCCGCAGCGCAAGCCTGCAATGGGCGGCCGTGGCCCGGTACACCGCGGTTGCATCGTCCCGGGAAAGCGTCACGGCCAGGCAAATCCTGGGACACGGCAGCGAGTCGTGAGCAAGCGCCGCGGCAGCGTCGTGCGCCGTGTAGCCCGCTTTGCGCCCTTCAAACAAAATCCGTTGTAGAGCATACCGGATCGAAGGCAATTCAATTTGCCTTATATCAAGTTGCAGAGAGTTCCCAAAGTACATCACGCAATTCACGTCGCACTTTTCGAAAGGTGCCGGCATGTCGGACGCGGCAGTGGCGGCAACGGTGTCTTTCGGCGCGCGCTTCACTTTAGACGGTATCTTTACAATCGTTGCAAACTCCATCTGCTTCACAAGCGGGCTCGATGTCAGGACAGATAGGCCTTGGCTGCGGCGCAGGGCTTCCACTGTGGAGCAGGTCCGGAATCCGAGCAAGGGACATTGTCGAACCGTGCAGCCACGTATGACTAGGCACAAACGCCCTGCGGGGGCGTCGAGCACCATGTCCACCGAATCGTCGCCTGCCATGGCGCAAACGGATTGCAGAAACGACGCTTCAAGCCGCTTTGATGCCAGTGTGTCAAGTACCGGTGAACCCGTTGTAGCGGCCGGCCTCACAAGCGTGCCTGGCAAGGCAGGCGAATACCGAAACGCAAAGGCCGGAATCGCCACGCAGAAGACAAACGTCACCAGCGGAAATACGGCGCAGCAGACCAGAAACGCCGCGAGAAGCGGACGATCCTTTTGCAAAACCATCAGTTCGCTCCGGACCCGACTTATCATCAATACATGTACACTTTCGATCCCACGTGCATGTTTGCATATACGGCCTTCAAATCTTCGTCGCCGAGCCGGACGCAGCCGTGCGTAACGGGCAGCCCCAGAAACCGCTGATATATGGTGCCGTGAATCATATATCCGTGTCCAAGCATAAGCGCGTAATCTCCGAGAACGCCGGGCTCGAAACGCTCTTCTGCATTGGCGGGAGGAACCGGCTTGCCGTCTTCGACAAACGCCCAGTCCGGCATTCGCCACACCGGAGATTCTATCTTGGTAAGGACGGTGAACATGCCTCGCGGGGTCTCAAAGATCCAAGAGCGCTTGTCGTTTGCCTTGAGGAGAACGTAACTTCCGCTTGAACACTTGCCCCTCCGAAGATCGGCTTGACCGTTTGTGAGATCGAATTGATTGTCGATGGTGTTGACAATAAGATAAGGATCGTCGCTCCTGCCGCCGGAAATGCTCGCGGCGAGCTTGGCGATTGTCCTGTTGAGCGTTGCGCGTTCCCTTCGCAGGTCCGCGGCCGTCGTCATCCGGACGGCTGGGGGTGCACACACAAGCCGGGTGAGGATAATGAAGTCTTGAAGCGCCGGGGCGAGAGCAAGGATCGCGGCGGAAAGAACCAATCCCGCCAGGGCGCCAAGCGCCGGGAAAAGGATCGTGCGCAGCGTGTCGACACGGCTATGTTCACCAACTGAACCCTGCGGTACCTGTTGCGCCTGATTTACTGCCGCTGGCAAGGGGGGGGCGTTCATTTGATGTCCGTTCTTGTTGTGTGTGCAAACGCATTCCCCGTATCGACGGAGCCGACGATGGCCATGGGTGTACCGATTTCCGCGAGGTCGAACAAGCGTTTCATGTCGCCGTTGCAGAGCGCAATGCATCCGTTTGTCCAGTCCGCGCCCCTGCCGCCGCTGCCGTGAATTTCCACCAGATCCCCCAAAGATGCGCCGGGCGGCAGCAAGCCGGCACTTCGCAGATTGCAAAAAGCGATCCGATCCTGCGAATTCGGGTAATTAAGGACGAGTGCCTTGTAATATTTTGATTGCCCCTGATTCTTCTTCCGGCAAATGGAGTATCGGCCTTCCGGCGTGGCTTTATCTCCACAATGGGTCTTCTGTCCCAACCACTGGGGCCCCAATTCTGCACGCGCGCAAAAAATGCATTTGCCGCAGCTGTACACGCGAAGCGAATGGGCGAGCTTGTCCACAACGATAGCGGTATTTCCGCTTTTGCCGGACCATGCAATGGTTTGCGCCACCCATTGTCGCCACTGTGCCGCCTTTTCCAGATAGTGAGAAAGTGTCTGAGCAACAGCGTCGTTTGCGTCGCGAATGATCTCGTGTGCACGATTTATTCTGGCATAGGCGTCTTGTGTTCTGCCTGATGCCAGCGCAGCCTTGCCTTCGGCGAGCGCGATCGCAGCCCGGGCGAAGTGCACGCGTGCGGTATCGGCCAGAGGGAGATTCCGGTATCGTGCGGCGTAGTCTGCAAGGCATTGCTCGGTTTCCGCGACAAGCGCCGGGACACGCCGCGCCATCGAATCCCTTGCCCCGACGGATTCGTGTTTCGCAATGCGCGCCAGCGAGTCGGTGCGTTGTGCAAGCAGTTTCAGGCTGTCGAAATTGCGTGCAAGGAAGAAAGCGGAATTTTGCAACGCCCATGCGCGCAGCAAGTGCTCGAAGCAGGAGTCCGCCTGAAGGTAAGGACCAGGGGCGAAAATAGCGGAACCGCTGTTGCGTGCGTCAATGAGCGACTGCTGGCAGCGCTTTATGGACGCCATTGGCGGACGCGGGGCAACAGCAAGGCAAAGCATCGCCGCTGCCGGCGCACAGGCAAGAGCAAAGATCCTTGCTGTTTTCATGGTGGTTTCCCCAAAGCATGGACAAAAAAAAGAAAGCCGGCGCCCAGGCTGACCTCGGGCACCGGCTTTGCGAAATGCCGAATCGGCTACTTCTTTTTCTTTCCGACAGGTTTGGCCGTTTTCGCAATTGCCGTGTTCAGCTCATTTTTGAGCGAGTCGAGTTTGGCGATCCCCGCATTCACCTTGTCGCGCGCTCCAATAAAATCACCGCTCGCCTTGAGCGTCTTTGCATCGTTGATCGCGGCTTCGGTGGTCGATACTTCACTCTCCATGGCATTCAGAGCCGACTTCCCTTCCTTGCCTTTGGGCGCTCTTTTGAGCAGGTCCTTCGTTTCGGAAAGCATTGCCTGAGACTGTGTGAAGAGAGAGTCGAGTTCTGCTCCAACCTTGGCTTTTTCCGCCGCTGCCTTTGCCTTTGCATCGAGTGCAAGAGCATTGGCAGAGGCAATAAGCGCCTTGGCATGGTCATAATTGATGCCGAAGATTCCCGAGGATTTCTGCTTCTCGATTTCCACGTTTGCGGCTTTCAGCGAATCCGAAGCCGCCAAATACACCTGCGCCACATAGATGTCGGCTTGCGCGGCTTTGGCCGAATCGAGCGCTGCTTTGGCTGAACTAAGCTCGGTTTGCGGTGCTTTTGCGCAGCCGGTTATGAGCGCGGCGGCGACGGCGGCGGTACACAGCGAGAGAAACGAACGATACGACATACGAAGGCCTCCTGTTGATGTGAGTGGATGAAAAGACATATTGCCTAAAATCAATCTATAACGGTTTACACAATCCGGGTTCTGGTGCGCGGCGGTTCAAGCTGCGGCAGTCGATCTGCGGCTCCCGGCCGGGAATTCCTCCTTCCCGAAAAAAACGGGTTGCGCGCCCACGGAAAAACCGCGCAAGATGTCCGTTGCGGGAGACAGGTGTTCCCGCGAGGCCGGAGCCGGCGCGCAGTCCGCAAGTATCGCTTTATCTCCAAGGCGGGCGGCGAGGAACCGAAGGTCCGGCGCCGAAGGCCGTGGCGCGCCTCCCTGCAAGCGGCGGTTTGCTCCGCTTTGCAAAAAGATCTTGTCTGCCCGTATCTTTCTGAGCCTTTGTGCCAGCTTCCCGCAGTGATCGTCGGAACTGTTGATGTTGGTTGTCAATGTAACATGAATCCAGAATCTCCCTTTAAAAAGGCGGCTGAACTCCGCGACGCCGGTACAGAAACGGCCAAACGGCACCAGGGCGCTGGGTCGGTTCATGGTTTGAAAGGTGGCCTTATCGGCGGCGTCGAACGAGGCGAGCACTACATCCGCGCCTTGGAGATCGTGCTGGACATCGTGTCGCCACAAGAGCCCCCCGGAAGTGTGAACGGCGACCGGGATATTTGTCAAGCTCTTGGCGAGGTTGATTAGCGCCGGAAGGCTTTTGTTAAGGGTAGGGTCGCCGGTTCCGCCGAAAACAATAAAATCGGGAGCGGGACTTTTCCTCGACAGGCCGGCGATCTCCGGTCTTAGGCTGTCGAGGGACACGCAATCGTCAAAGCGGTCGATGCTCAGCCGAGTCGTTTTTCCATGGGGGCAGTACACGCAGTCAAAAGGACATGCCTTGCAGGTTGTCGCGGCTATTTCCATGGCGCAGCCGAAGAAGGGAGAACGAACCAGCCGGCCTGCGGGCCGGTGCGGGGCGATACGGGGCACGGCGGCGTCCTTGCCTGTGTAGGCGAGAAAAATTCGGTGAACCAGGTTCTCTATGACAGCCATAGGTTGCTCCATTCTGTACGATACGTCAAGGGCTGGTCAGCCCTGCGACTTTTTCCATTGCTCGTAATGCACCCGGCATTCGTCGTACCGTGAGATCGGGTATTTGCGTTCGGCCGGATGTCCCACAGCCACAATTGAGAACGGGACCACGTGTTGCGGCGCACCGGTAACAAGCCGAACCTTCTGGATGCGGCCTTCAACGGGATAAATGCCGAGCCACACGGCGCCAAGTCCGATCAGGTTGGCTTCCAAAAGGATGTTTTCCGTTGCCGCCGAACAGTCGAGCATCCAGCATCCATGCTGTTTTTGCAACGATTCGTCACCGCAAACGAGAATCGCGACCGGTGAATCTTTGACAACGTAGGTGTATGCCGAAACCTGCGATAGGGTAAGCCGTATCGACGGGTCGGTAACAACCACAAAATGCCATGGCCGCTCGTCGTCCGCCGAAGGAGCGCACATGCCCGCGCTCAGAAGGGCGCGAACCTGGGCTTCGTCGACTTTTTCATGCGTAAACCGGCGAATGCTTCTTCTGCTGAGTATCGGATCGGTGCGGGGCATGTTTACTTCTCGCTGTTTATCTTCTAAAGAAGAGGTATTACCAACGCATGTTTCGTGCCAACGCTCCAATAGGGCGCCTTGTATATTAAATACGCTTGGCTATCAAGAAAACAGAGTAGTTCGCTGTCTATTTGACAGGACTGGCTGTCAATTTGAAAGGTTCTCTGTGAGAGCGAAAGACCTGAACATCGCCGAACTTGTCCAATTTTCCCCGGGATATGTTGGTTTGCAGGGACGGCGTCTTTTGATCCACGATCTTTTTGCGCTTGGACAGTTTCGGCGCGATCTGATAGAAACCGTGGGTGAGGACATGGGGCGCCGCATTCTCACGCGCAAGGGCTTCTTCTGGGGCCAGGCCGATGCGGCCGGCATGCAGCGCCTGTACCAGTGGGACAGCCTTGGAGAATGGATTGCGGCGTCGGCGGCATTGTCCCAGATCTCCGGAAGAGCGCAAATGTCAACAAACATTACCTTGCTTGATGAGGCCACGGGCCGCATAGAGGTCGAAATGACGACCGACAATTCGGCTGAGGTGGAAGAATACCGCAACGAGCTTGGCAAGGCGTCAAAGCCGGTCTGCTGGGTAACGGTCGGGTACGCCAGCGGCTATGTTTCGTACTGCATGGGGAAAAGCGTTTACTTTGTGGAGGCGCACTGCCAGGCGGCGGACGCCCCCGGCTGCGTCTTTGTCGGCAAGGATGTCGATTCGTGGGGGAGTGTCATAGAAAAAGACAAGCCATATTTTCTGGCGGCCGATATACAGAAAAAAGTGCTCGAACTCTCACGGCGGATCAGAAATCAACAGCGCACGCTTGTCCAGCAGCGCAACCAACTTAAGACGTCGCTCCAGCCGGGCGTGCTTTCCGGGATAGAAGTAAAAAGCAAGTCCTTCCGCGCCGTGCTGGATCTCGCCGAACGTGTGGCGGCATTCGACACAACGGTGCTGATCACCGGGGAGACCGGCACGGGCAAGGAAGTGCTTGCCCGTCATATCCACGCCTGTTCCGCGCGCAAGGACGGCCCGTTTCTCGCTGTAAACTGTTCCGCATTGCCCGAAAATCTGCTCGAAAGCGAATTGTTCGGCCACAAGGCCGGATCGTTTACCGGCGCGAAGACCGATCAGATCGGTCTCTTCAAGGCTGCGGAAAAGGGCACCATTTTTCTGGACGAAATCGGAGACATCTCTCCCCAATTACAGGCCAAGTTGTTACGCGTTATTCAATCCAGGGAAATCAAGCCGGTCGGCGACACAAGGACGCAGCAGATAGATGTTCGAGTCATTTCGGCCACGAACCGCGATCTGGATCAGCTTGCCGAAGAAGGAGCGTTTCGGAAGGATCTGCTTTACAGATTGAGAGTTGTCCTCGTCGCGGTGCCGCCCCTGCGGGACCGGCGGGACGATATCCTGCCCCTCACGAGGCATTTCCTTGACCAGTTCAAGCGCCGCCACAAAATCGCGAACCTCCGCCTTTCTCCGGCGGTTGCCGACGTACTTACCAAATACGATTGGCCGGGAAACGTGAGGGAGCTGGAGAACGCACTCGAACATGCTGCGGTGTTGTGCGCAGACGGCCTTGTTACGCCGGACATCCTCCCGCGGGATGTTGCAGGAAGCATTCCGGAAAAAGGAGTGGCGGATCGGCACGGGACGCTGGAAAGTCTGGAGCGTCAGCACATACGACGCGTTCTGGATCAGACCGGCGGCAATCGAGCCGAAGCTGCGCGGAGCCTTGGCATAAGCGAATCAACGCTGTACCGCAGATTGCGTGATTTGCCCGGGTCCAGGACATAGACCGGCGCGATCCTGCGAATGCGGCCGTACCCTTACATCTCGTATTGTATCGTAACCAATCCGGAGGTCCAACAATGTCCCAAAAAACTATTGATCAGTCCCGCTGCACGCGGTGCAATCGCTGCATCGAGATTTGTCCCCTCGAAATTTTTGAAATCGACCCGTTAACATCCTTCCCAGCCGTCTCGCGCCCAAAAGACAAACGCTGCACGGCATGCGGCCATTGCGCGGCAATATGCCCGCAGAACGCCATCGACCTTCAGGATGATTCCCTGCAGGGGCCGCCGGGCCGCGAGGCCGAGCCGGCACTTTCTCCCGACCAGGTCGCTGCGTACTTTGTGCGTCGCCGGTCAACCCGCCGTTTCCGGCCCGAGCCCGTAGAAAAGGGGACGCTGGAAAAACTCCTCGACATCGCGCGGTATGCGCCGTCCGGTGTCAATCGCCAGCCCGTCTCATGGAGCATCGCGTACTCGCCGGGGGCCGTGGGCAAACTTGCCGCGCTATCGGTCGACTGGATGCGCTCGCAGATTCCCCTCAAGACGCCGCTTTCCCTTGGCCTGCGGTTCGATATCCTCCTTGAGGCATGGGAAAAAGGCAAGGACCCGCTCTGCCGGCACGCACCTCACTGCATCTTCGCCCATGCTCACAAGGAAGACCGCATGGCGGTCACCGACGGAACCGTTGCGCTGGCACAGGTGGAGCTGGCTGCGGCGGCCTTCGGCCTCGGCGTCTGCTGGGCCGGCTATTTGAATATTGCGACAAACTCGTATCAGCCGCTTAAGGCTGCCGCGGGAATACCGGATGACAATGCTTGTCTGGGAGTCCTGATGATCGGACGGCCCCAGTATGCTTTTGCAGGAATTCCCAAAAGGAAAGCGGCAAGGGTGGGTTGGGTGTGATGGACGAACCGGGACTAGGTTCGTGTCGCCCGACGGGGAGCTTACGTGCGTGGCGGCTTTTTGCGGCCGGGACGCCGTTTCTCCCACAGCGCTTCCGCCAGTTCCAGATCCCCTTGTGTCGTGATCTTGAAGTTGAGCGCATCCCCCTGCGAAATGCCCACTGCAGCGCCCGAGGCCTCCAACAGCAGTGCCTCGTCGGTAGGAGGGGACGAAAGGCGCGCCGCGGCGTCGAACGCAAGGAGAAGCTTGCCGCGGAGAAACAGCTGGGGGGTTTGCACGCGGACAATGGCGCTTCTGTCAAGAGTTTCGCCGGCGCGGTCGCCCGAGAACCTTCGTATCGTGTCCACTTCGGGGATTGCGGCGATGACCGCATCGAATTTCCTTGACGCGCGCAGGACTCCGTCTATCACGGCCGTGGCAACGAACGGCCGTGCGGAATCGTGGATCATCACCCACGTCGCTTCCGACGCTTCCACGCCGTTTCTCACGGATTGCCACCGGTGCTCGCCGCCCGGGACAACAGTGACCTCTTTGTGCAGGCAAAGCCCGTTCACGATGCGCCGTGTCTGCGGTACCATGGCCGGGGGCGCCACCACAATCAGGCTGCCCACTGCTTTGTGTGCGACGAACGTGAGGAGCGAATGCACGAAGAGCGGCCGCCCACCAAGCCGGACGAACGCCTTGGGAACTTTCGCGCCCAGCCGTTTTCCGCTTCCCGCGGCAACAATAATGCAATCTACCGAAGCTCGATTCATGGTCGCGTTGTTCCCTGTCAACTGTCAACTTTGAACTCTTGACCTCTTTCTTCTTTCCACAATTCCCGCAACTTTCATAGGCAACCCGAAGATCCTTATGAACCCGCGCGCATCCTTCTGGTCGTAGAAATCGGTGTCGGTAAATGATGCGAGGTCGTTCAGATACAACGAATTCGGCGACTGCGAGCCTGCCGGGTAAATGCCGCCCTTGTAGAGCTTGAGCTTTGCCGTGCCGGAAACGTTTTCCTGGGTGGAATTTACAAACGCGTCGAGCGATTCGCGGAGCTTGGAAAACCACTGGCCGTTGTACACAAGGTCGGCATATTTGAGGCTCATCATTTCCTTGTAATGCAGAGTTTCGCGGTCGAGTACGAGGCGTTCGAGCTCACGGTGGGCTGCATAGAGAATGGAACCGCCGGGCGTTTCGTACACGCCCCGCGACTTGATCCCCACAAGCCTGTTCTCCACCATGTCAACGTGCCCGACGCCGTGGGCCGCGCCGATTCGGTTGAGCTCCGAAAGAAGCTTGATAGGAGTGAGCGCCTTGCCGTTCACCGAAACGGGCGTTCCTTTTTCGAAACCGACGGTAACGTACACAGGTCTTGCCGGCGCCTTTTCTACGGTGCTGGACAGGGTAAAGACATTGTCCGGCGGCATTTTCGCCGGATCTTCTAGAATGCCGCCTTCGTGGCTGATATGCCAGATGTTTCGGTCTTCCGAATAAATGCGCTTCTTTGACTGGCTCACGGGAATGTTGCGCTCCGCCGCGTAGGCCAGGCAGTCTTCGCGCGAGTGGAGCGTCCACTTGGGGTCTTTCCACGGAGAGATAATGCCGAGCGAGGGGTCAAGCGCCATCACGGTGAGTTCGAAACGAACCTGGTCGTTTCCCTTGCCCGTTGCGCCATGGGCCACGGCATCGGCGTTCTCTTTGTGCGCGATTTCAACGGCGCGCTTTGCAATAATGGGCCGCGCAAAGCTGGTGCCGAGCAGGTAACTTCCCTCGTACACGGCGCCGGCCCTGAGCGTGGGATATATGTAGCCGGTAATGAACTCCTCGCGAAGATCTTCGAGGTAATACTTCGATGCGCCCGTCCTTATTGCTTTCTGCTTGAGACCGCTCGTTTCTTCGGCCTGGCCGACGTCCGCGCACATGGCGATAACCTGGCAATGGTAGTTCTCCTTGAGCCACGGAATCATGATGGAGGTGTCGAGACCGCCTGAGTACAGCAATACTACCTTCTTCATAGGTGTGAGCCTTTCGAACAATGTCTATGGAACAGGTTGATTATTGGGAAAACGCGAACCGTTGCATTACCTTGCGCTCAAAAATACCGGCACGGATTTCGGTTCCCTGTTCAAATTATCAAAAAGGTAATACATCCCCGAGGCGTACCTTCCCACTGGAGTTATGGTTCGCGTGTGTTCGTTGCAGATAAGTCGTACAGGCGCCGATCGGCCCGCGCAGTCGACCACGCGAAGGCTCGCAGGATGCACATCGCCAACAAAAACGTAGGATGCTTGAGAGGCCCTTATCCGCCACCCGGAAGCAGCTCCACGCGATGCGGAACTCGCAAATTTCACCGCTGCGGCGCCTGAGTCGCAGTTGACAATACTTGCCAGGAAATCGGAGATCATGTCAACGGTTGTGTCCATTTTCGGGTCGACAGCCGGGAAGCCATGTCCCGTGCTGTCGAACAGCTTGAGCCTGCTGTAAATCCCCAAATCTTGGGCGCGCTTGTAGATCGGCGCGCTGCCGAAGACCCTCAAGATGTCGTATCCCAAGCCCGAGAAGATGCTGCCGTAATTGTAGGGCACGACATCGTCCGATAGCCCGTGGAAACTGATGATGGGCACGTTGCCCCGCGCCATCCACAGCGTGTCCCCGATGGCGCCCCAGCAGTTGACAACCGCGCTGATTCGCGAGGAATAGCCGGGCGTACCGCTGTTGCCTTCGATGTTCCCCAGAACGACAGTGTCGACGGATGCGGGCACTTCGCTTTGGTCAAGATAGGCGTGGTGGATGGCGGCAAACGCCCCGGCCGAGGTGCCGCCTTCGAATATCAGGCTCGTATCGATCCGGTACTCGATCGCGTGCGCGCGGAAGAACCGGACGGCTGCCTTTGCATCCTGCACGGCGCGATAGTTTGCGCGTTCGAAATAGGCTCCCTGGGGAGGGAAAAGCGACTCGACGCCGAGACGATAGTCTATGGAAGTGGTAACATAGCCTCGCCGGGCAAACTCCGCGCAGAGCCTGAGGATCACGTCGTCGGATTGCCTGGTACCGGTGATGAAGGCCCCACCGTGAATCAAAACGACAAGCGGCCGCCGTTTCGAGGTATCGCCCGACGGCCGATACACGTCGCATTTGAGCGTGTCAAGGAGACCTGTCAGGTCGGTATTCATACCGTACACGATATCACGTGTCGTATCGATAGCCGGGAATACCGGCTTTGCGAATCGGTCCGAACACGATGCTTGCGCGCCGGCACATGCTGCGCATAGCAGCGCCGCGACGACCGCAACAACGGCGGACCTCGTGGTCACAGTTTGCATTGGACAAGTACCTGTTCGAACATGGCGAGAGCGGCTTTGATGTTCTTTTCCTCAACGATGAGCGGCGGCATGAACCTAACGGTGTTTTGCTCGGCCTTGATCAGAAGGAGGCCTTTCTCTTTGCAAAGGGGTATAAGCTCCTTGGGGTCCTTGTTCATCTCCACGCCCACGAGCAGGCCCCGGCCCCGCACCTCCTTGATGCCGGCGTGCGATGCGGCCAAAGCCGCGAGTCCGTTTTTCAATGCCGCACCGTTGTTCACAACAGCGGACAGAAAAACGGGCTGAGAAATGATATTGAGCACCACGCACCCCAGGGCGCATGCGAGGGGGTTGCCGCCGAACGTTGTCCCGTGATTGCCGGGCGAAATGGCGCGCGCGATGTGATCCTTGCAGACCACGGCGCCCAGCGGGAGTCCTCCGCCGAGCGGTTTTGCCGCCGCGAGAATATCGGGGACAATGCCGTATTGCTCGCAGCACCAGAGCGTGCCGGTGCGGCCCATGCCGCACTGGATCTCGTCGAACACCAGCGCTATGTTCTTTTCGTTTGCATAGTCCCGCAGGAATTGGAGAAATTCCCGCGACGCGGGGTTCACGCCGCCTTCACCCTGCACCGGCTCCACGATAATGGCCGCATAATCGTGTTTGTCAAGAATCGCCTTCGTCGCGGCACTATCGTTGAACGCCGCGTAATGAAACCCGGCGAGCATCGGGCCGAAGCCTTCTTGAAACTGCTCCTGGGCCGTTGCCGCCAACGCACCGTAGGTGCGGCCGTGAAAGCCCCGGAAGAAAGAAAGAATGTGGTATTTTTCCTTGCTGGTTTGCGCGGCCCATTTTCTGGAGAACTTGATGGCAGCCTCAATGGCCTCGGTGCCGCTGTTGCAGAGGAACACCTTTCCGCCGAACGTCTTTGCAGAGAGCGCCGTGGCAAGCTCGAGCTGGGGCTGGGTGAAATACAGGTTCGACGAATGGATAAGGAGTGAACCTTGCTCCCGCAGGGCCGCGACAATTGCCGGGTGACCGTGGCCGAGCGCATTGACCGCAATGCCGGAGCCGAAATCGAGGTAGCGCTTTCCATCCGCGTCGAACAGGTACATACCTTCGCCCCGCACGAGCGGAGAACCGCTCCGCGAAAACGTGGGAACGAAAACGTCGTTGGGATCTGTCGATGCCATAATTCTCTGTGTCCTCTGTGTCTCTGTGGTGAGTCTTTTCTTAAGCCAGGATCACGGTGCCGCTGGCCGTCGCGGGCGCAAGCTCCCGCGCAAAAGTTTCCGGCCCGTTCCATCCGCAGATGTGGACCTGCAATACGCCGTTTCCAACCGATTCCGCCGCCCCGCGCACCTTGGGCACCATGCCGCCCTTGATGTGACCCGAAGCGATGAGGCCCTCTATGTCGGCCGTCCTGATGCTGCGCATTACCGATCCGTTCACCAGCACGCCCGGCACATCGGAAACGAATACCAGGTGGTCGGCGGCCAGCGCCGTCGCAAGTTCGCTCGCCGCGACATCGGCATTGACATTATAGACATTGCCGTCGTCGTCGCGGGAGATTGGGGATACTACCGGCACAATGCGGTTGGTCCGGCACAGGTCGATAATCTTTTTGTCAACATGTTGTATCGCGCCTACAAACCCGATGTCCTTGCCCCGGATCGTCATGCGCGTCGCCGACAACAGGTTGCAGTCCACGCCGCTGATACCCAGCGCCGTGAGACCGGCGGTCTGCAGCGCGTTCACCAACCGCTTGTTGACGTGGCCCGACAGCACCATCTGCACCGTGAACACGGTCTCGGCGTCGGTCACGCGCATTCCCTCGACAAAGGTGTATTCCTTCTTGAGCAGGTTAAGCTGGCGCGCAATGTCTTTGCCGCCCCCATGAACAACCACGGGGAAATAGTCCGTGGCAATGGCGGCCAGGCTCTTGCCGAAGTCGGAGAAGAATCCGGCGGCGTCCAGCGTCGCGCCTCCGATTTTGATGCACACTGTTTGCATGGGAATCGTTCCTTCAGATCACAGAAGCCCGGTGGTTTCCGGGAAACCGAACATGATGTTCATGTTCTGCACCGCCTGACCGCTGGCGCCTTTCACCAGGTTGTCGAGCGCCGCCACTGCAATCACCGGCTGGCCCTTCTCGCCGCCAGCAAACGTGATGTCGCAAAAGTTCGTATGCGCCACGCCGGCTATTGAAGGCAGGTCGGAAGGCTCGCGCATCCTTACAAACGGCTCGTTGCTGTATGCTTTTTTCACAATGGCCAGGCATTGCGCCGCGGTCCGGTTTGTAACCAGGTAGATGGTGGACAAGATCCCGCGATTCGTGGGCAGCAGATGCGGAGAGAAGGTGATTGTAACGGGTTTGCCGCACGCCTTTGAGAACTCCTGTTCGATTTCGGCGATGTGCCGGTGCGTATGGCCAATGGAATATGCACTGAAGTTCTCGTGCACTTCCACGAAATGGCTCGTTAGTTTGAGAGACCTGCCCGCTCCGGTCACCCCGGATTTTGAGTCGGCGATAACCAGCGAAATGGTGGTATCCTTGTCCTTGAACAGGGGCAACAGCGGCAGCATGATGCTCGATGAATAACAGCCGGGATTTGCCACGATCCGGGCTCCGGCGATTTCGCTTCTGTAGTGTTCGCACAGCCCGAACACGGCGTCTTTCAGCAACTCGGGGCAGGGGTGCTCGGTCTTGTACCACGCGGTGTATTCCTCGGGATTCTTGATCCGGAAATCGGCGCTCAGGTCGATAACCTTCACCAGGTTATTAATAAATGGCAAGAGCAAGCCGGCGGATGTGGCATGGGGCAGGCACGAAAAAACGCAGTCAACCGGCACGTCCACGGTTTTATCGGGCGCAAGCAACACCTTGTCGCATGTGCCTTTTACCAAGGGGAAAACATCGCTCAGTTTCTGGCCGGCGTACGATTGGGATGACACGAACGCGATGGATACCTGGGGGTGTTTCGCAAAAATCCGGACCAGTTCAACGCCCGTATATCCTGTTGCGCCCAGAATGCCGACATTCAGTTTTTTTGACATGGCCGCAGTCCTTTCGGAGAATGCTCCGGTCGTAAGTCACGTCATAAAATAATTTACCCAGTCTCCCGGAGTGCTACCGAATAATCCGTGCCGGTCGGCAGCGGCGAAAAAAGGTTCTCAAGCAACAGCGATTTATGCCGATACTAATATTGGGATAGGTGTGCTCAGTCGCATTTAAACGAGGCGATTGGCGAACCGTGCTTAAAATTGCTTAATTTTTGAAGTGCTCGCTGTCTTTGCCGAACAATATTAATAGGCGGAAATCTCTTCCGCCGGCAGGCACAGGGACGAAACAAGCTTGCCAGATCTCTTGTTCCAACATGGACGTTGGTTATGAGAATCAACAGCAACATCTCCGCAATGGTCACGCAGGGCGCACTGTATCAGGTGGGCAATGCGATGTCCAAATCCCTCCAACAGCTATCAACCGGGCTCAGGATAAACAGCTCTTCAGACGACGCCGCAGGCCTCGGCGTTTCCGAGAACCTGCGCGCCCAGTACAACGGCATGAATCAGGCTATCAGGAACACCCAGGACGCGATCGCAATGTTGAATATCGCGGACGGTGCCCTGAGCGAGGAGGGGAGTATCCTGCAGAGAATGCGGGAAATAATCATTCAGGCGAAAAACGACACCTACACATCCACCGAGCGCTCGTATATGTACCAGGAGTTCTCCAGCGACATGCAGGAGTTGGACAGGATTGACAGGACTACGAATTACAACGGAATGACCATTTTCGCCGATCCGGCGAATAATCCGGCGGTGAATGGAGATGAGCTGTACCCAGTGAATACCGCCACGGCTCCAGACGAGGCCAATCACGCCAACACGGTTTTTGCAAATCCCGCTGAGGGAATTTTCGGGGCCACCGAACTATCTAGTTCGAATCATTTCAATATGATGATCGGCCAGAACTATACCGCGCAAGACGCCGCCGCATACAATAATGCCGTTATCCTCGGCGCATCCCAGAATTCATACGAACCATCCGCGCCGGACATGGAGACCATTCAATTTGGTCAGATGGATGCCAACGGCATTCTTAATCCGGGGCCGGGGATACAGGATATTTACAGTTTTGTGACAAGCTTCGATATGCATTCCAGCTTTGCGGATCCGAAGTTTAACGCATACGATTTCACCATTGATCATTACATGACCGACAACGGCGACCCTAACAACCATGATGAGAATGTTCAGAAGAAGTTGGATTTCCTTTTAAGACTTATTGACGACACGCCACTCCCGGCTGCGATGACTGCCAACACCTTTCAAGGACGGGACAATACCACGGGTATCCCTCGGATCAACCAGATGAGGGCCTACATCGGCGCTACCACCAATCAATTGCAGCATACCCTAAACAACCTGATGAATCAGTCCACAAATACTCAGGCCGCCGAATCAACGATTCGAGACGTGGACTTTGCGCAAGCTACCTCGACGTTCGCAAAGAATCAAATCCTCATGCAGTCCGCTACGGCAATGCTTGCCCAGGCCAATTCTCAGCCAAAGGCAGTTCTGCAATTACTCAAGTTCTAAAAATCGGTCCGGTAGTCTTGTCTGATTTCTTGTTCCGCTCGGATGCGCAAGGTTATTTTTGTTGGTCTGCGGCGCAGAGACGCCTCCTGACGAATCTTCTCCCCTGCGTGTCTGAATGGCGAACAATGGTAATTGAAATTGCCTCAATCCGTTTCGAAATTGATTTTGAAAGCGACACAGTTCACTTTTCCCCATATTTATCTCAATTCGTTGACAGATGCAAGACCGGCCCTGGTGTGGTTGATTGTACGATCGACTTCTCAAAAGGCGCGCTGGAATTCCCGAATCGCAAAGAGGCAACGACGATCAATGGGATTTCGTACCAGGAAATCTCCAAATCGGTCTTTCTGTTCGGGTTGCCCCGTGCGCTTTTCCGCGTATGTCTTGAGAGCCACTTTGCTGAGGTGCAATGCAAGGACGGGCGGGCAATTCCTGGTTTTACTTTTGTGACGATTCTCAAGCTGCTTGCAAGTTTGCTTGTCCTTGACAAAGGTGGTCTCGCTCTTCATTGCTCCGCAGCATTCGACCACAGGAATGGGTATGTTTTTTGCGGCAAATCCGGCAGCGGGAAAAGTACGATTGCGTTCGGACTTCGGCCCAGATATACAGTCCTGGGGGACGAATTCAATGCGCTTATCCCGTCGGGGGTGGCCGGGTACACATGCCACGGTTCTCCATTCACGAAACCGGAGAACGTGGAGCTCTGTTCCCCCGGATGCGCATTGGTCACCACGCTTTTTTTGCTTTCGCCGGGGGCGGAAGCTAGTTTTGCCGATAGCGGAAGCGTCGCGAGGTCATTGCTTCCAGTGATACTCGATAATGTGTTCACCTTTCCAACGTCGGACGAGTACGCCGGCAAGCTGTTCGAAAATACCGCTGCCCTTATCCGCGCTGTCCCCATAGAGGTGATCACCGATCGGGACTGCCTGGTTTCTCGGCTTCAGCGTAAGGAACTCAACAATGAAATATGAGAAGAACAAAAGTGTATCAGTCAAGAAGGTTGACAACGAGGTCTTTGCCTACAATAGGTCGACCGGAAAGATACACGCATTTAACGAAACCGGGTCTTTCCTACTTTCGGCAATGGACGAAAAGGTTTCACCGGAATCGATGGCGCCGGTCTTAGCCCGGGAGTATGACGTCGATGAGAAGACAGCCAAAAAGGACATCGAAGAGTTCTTACAGGAACTGGCCATCAAGGGGTTGCTGAGTGAGTGCGACGACTAAGACGCCGGTTATGGACAAGTTTGTTGATCTCGGAAATCGACTCTATCCCACGGGCGCGTTCTTCGAGTTGACTCACCGATGTAACGGGAGATGTGAGTACTGCTATGTCCCGGACAAGGAAAACGCGAAAGATCTTGACACAGCTTCTGTTCTTTGCGCCATCGACAAATTGTCTGACGCCGGCGTTCTGCATGTCACTTTCACCGGCGGCGAGATCTTTATCCGGCCCGACATCCTCGAGATTCTCGGGCACGCAATCGAACGGGAATTCTGGTTCGTGGGGCTCATGACAAATGGTACCTTGCTTACAAAACAGCATATGGATTTTATCATAGATAACAGGCTCAGGCTTGGCGGCGCGGTCTCAATGACGGTGTTCTCGCATATTCCCGAGGTCAACGATTCTTATTTTGGAATTCAAGGAGATCTCTCAAAGATACTTGCCAACGGGGAATATCTGCAAAGAGGCGGCGTCAAGGTAGGCGCCAAGATAAATGTGATGGATTTCAACCTGGAAACCTTTATCGAAACCCACCAATTTCTTGCCGGCCGGGGGTTTCTTGTAATGCATTTTGTGGGGACCTTGTGCTATTCAACTCCGGGAAGCCCGAATCTCAAAAGATATAATGAAAAGGAGTTTATCAAGGAGTATCTCAAGAGATTGCCAAATGATGATCTCCAGAAACGAAAGGATACTTTGGCGTCCAAATTATCCGCTGCAAACGCCGGCGATTTCTGCGTTGGCCGGTCCACAGGGATTTGTATTGGACATACCGGAATAATCAAACCGTGCGTGGGATTCAGGGACTCCGGAACCTGCAATATTTTTGACAAAGGAAATCTCAGGGATATCCTTGTGAAGTCGCAATCAATTGCCGAGGCCAGAGCAATTTCACAAGAGGATGTTGCCAAATGCAGGGAATGCCAATATCTCGCGTATTGCGCGCCCTGCCCGGCAGATATGAGGGCGGAGCATGATGATTTTTCCTCTCCTCCTTCAAAAACGTGCAACTGGGTTCACGCATTGCTCGAGGTCTGAAGGGCAAAATGGGAACAATTACAGGCTACATAGTCGGCAGCTGCCTCTTTGAGAATGCCGAAAGCGCAACGTTCTCAATTTTGGGAGATTCAATGAAACCGCTACTAAAGGAGGGTCAGAAGGTTTCTCTAAGACCGCTCGAAAAGGAAGAACGGCTTATCAGTGGGAATCTCTACGCTTTCAGGCGCGGGCCTAACCTTGTTCTCCACCGGCTTATTTGTTACAGGAAGGGAAGTTATTTGTTTGTGGGAGACAACCGAATGAGTCCGGAACTGGTGGAAAGATGCGAGGTAGTGGGACGATGCGAAATTCGGCAGAATCCGATTCTACGCCTCATTATCACGGCCTTTAGCGTTGCAGCCTATACGTCTCCCTGCTTGAGGAAACCCCTATTCATGTTAAAGAACAAGTTGAATTCTCATATTGGAGGATTTTGTGAAGAAAAAGTATGATCCACCTAAGATTTTGACAGATGAGGTTGCTGCTTCAACCCTCATGGCAGGCGGCATAGATCCAACTTACCCAACGGGGGGCTGTGATTCACCTGAAGTCGCCGGGGGATGTACGCCACAAAACTGCACCCAGGGGTCAGGCCCGGCAAAATAGTTCGTGGCTCCATCGCTCCTGACCAGGGTCATCTGGGCGCTGGCTGGGTGACCCCAGCACGAAAAGGTTACTTTTCTCTTTCGAACCTTTCAAACATTAGCCCCCACCGATCCCTCACAAACGCCATCTCCAGCATCACCTTCCTGACCATCACCGGTAACCGCCGGTACACCCCCGGCCGTATCATCGGTGATAGCACCCTTGACCGCAGCCCCGGCTTCGGCAGCGGAATGTCCCGTTTGCAAACCTTTGCGTAGCGCGCCAGTATCATCCCCACATACTCAACGATCCCAGTGCCCTTAGCTAACTCCCAGAATTTCTCCCACGAGAACCCGGCCTGCCCGCTGACCAGCGACACTTCCTCAAACAGCGTGCCCCGCATTTCATAGGCGATATGGACGAGCGAATGACAAATCAGAATAAGCAGGCCGTCTTCGGGGCAGGGAATCACCTGCACAGTGCCCGTATTCGTGCCGCGCGTGAACAGCTCGCGTGCCGGCAGCAGGAACCGCTGCGGATAGTTGAGCTGCCGGTGAAGCTCCACGTATAAGGCTGCGCCCGCGGTTTCATAGGTGAAGGACATTTCGAAGGGCCAGTAATTCCGGTCGGGCCGCGAGCGAGGATGGTGCGAGAAATGCCGGGTTGCCTTCTCGAAATCTTCGGGCAAGAGCAACAGGTCCAGATCGAGCATCTTGCGCGCACGCATGTGTGACGCTAGGCCGGATGCAATGAGGTAAGCGCCCTTGATGGGCATGAACCGAACCGACATCGCTGCAAATTCTTTTTCGAGGTCTTCCAGCGCAGCGGCGAACACCATCTGTTGCAGCGCCCATTGCTTTTCGAGAGAAACGGCGAGCGGCGTCATCAAAAGGTTCCGGGATACGCCGGGCCTGCGAACGGCGGGTATGCGTGAAGGGTCACGGCCGTCTTCTCGAATAGGTTCCTATGAGTTCGCCCGAAGCGATCACATGCCCCTTCATGGCGTGCTCAATGTCCTTTTTCGTTTTTCCTTTTGAAAGATTGAGCATAACGTCAAGTGCGTAGACCTTGAAAAAGTACCGGTGAGTCCCGCCGGGCGGGCATGGCCCTCCGTAGCCGGGCTTTCGGAAATCGTTAATTCCCTGGCTGCCGCCGCAGGGAAGCGCGCCGGCGGCGGAAACGTCCTCGGCCAGTGAATCGACTGAGGCCGGGATGTCGTAGCAAACCCAGTGCACCCATGTGCCTGCGGGCGCGTCGGGATCGTCGCATATCTGCACGATGCTTTTTGCATTTGCCGGCACGCCGCTCCACGATAACGGCGGAGAGATATTCTCGCCGTCGCAGGTGTATTTTGAAGGGATCGCCTGCATGGCAGCGAACGCCAAACTTGTGACCGTGATGGTCATGGGACCTCCTTTGTGACCGCAGAGCGTCGTTTGGCACGCCAGTGCGATCATAACGCAGGCAAGACGGTACGAGGCTTTTTTCATGAGGAACCCCGCTGCTCAAAGGGTCAATATACAAACCGAGACCGAAAAAGAAAAGCCCTTTTGGCAATCGTGACAAAAGGGCGAACGTGATTGAGCCGGAACTGCCGGAGACGGGTGAGCTATTTTTTGCGCTTCTTGCCAGACATCGCTGCCGCTCCGCGGATAATGCGGTACACCTGCGATACCGACATTTTGAATTTCTTGGATAGTTTGGTTCCCGGAATGCCCGATTTGTATGCCTGGGCGATTTCGGTGTCGCGATCGGCGTGCTTGTCCGACAGCGGACCGACTGAGTATTTGTTTCGGAGCTGGTGAACAGCCTGCCTGGTAATTCCGAACAGGTTTCCGATAGCGTCATCCGTCTTGTACTTGGCCTGCAATTTTATCAACTGCTGCTTAGATATTCTTGCCATGGCAAGGGCTCCCTTCGAATGGATAAGACAAATTGATCGTGCGCTGTAATTTGATTAGTACGAGAAAATAGCTTTGTGGTAATCGACGGGCAAGAAAATAGTGCCTGCCCTGTTTGACAAAGGATCGGGCTCCAAGGGAAACAACGGGAAACGTCACTGGGCCGCCGCCTCCGACGCACACGACAGGACGCCGTCAATCTGCTCTCTTGACAATGTGGTACGCAGGCTCACCGTGTACCCGTTGTCGCGCGTGCGGCCCTGCCGGACGGTTACAAACCTTGCAGAAAGCCCGGCGCAGCGGATAAGCGATTCCCGGGAAACCGAGAGCGTGTCGGTCTTGGGGCGAAGCTGGTCGGCGATTTTTCCAAGCGCGGACATGCGCGCAGCCTCGCGCGCCTCATCGAGCGTTGCGCGGGCGGCCGTTGCCGTTGCCGAAACGGACGTGAGCCGGGCGATTTTGCGTGGGGCCGCGTGGCCGCTGGAGTCTGCAAAGTCCCAGCTCCTGTCTTCGTGCAACACGATGTTCTTGTCGCCGTATACGTTGACGGTGATTTCACCGTCCAGTTTCGAACTTTTGCCGCCCTTGATGCTCCACGTATAGTCGTCGTGGAGCACGAGCGTGCGACCGTCCGACAGGGTTACCAGTTCGTCGCCGCCCCGCGCAGCGAGCGCCGCTCCCGCGACAAAAAGGAACGCCGCGAGGCATGCCGTCCGGATTCGCATAGAAGTCCTTTCGTGGATAACAAAGGTTCTCTCAAAATAGGTTGCCGGATGTTGCGCGTGCAAATGGGCGAGCGCGAGCGGCGTCGCGTCAAAGGGGAATGCCCGTATGAATCACAAAGTTGTCCTCTTGTTCCTGCAATCCGCCCATCGCATAATGGATAGACTTATTTTCGACCAGTCCAAATCTTCGTCAATCCACAAATAAGTCGAGGAATAGCCATGGATTCGCAAACGATGTATACGTTTCTGCGGGAAAAAGTCGAGCTGTTCAAGGGTTTCCCGGTTCCCCGCATCAAGGAACTCATTGCCGGTTCGCGCGTGACAACCTTTGAGGGCAACGAGGCGGTAATCAAGTTCGGTGAAGAAGGCCGGTTCCTGGGCGTGATACTTTCCGGGCAGGCGGAAGCCGCGGTCACCGACAATACCGGCCGCAAAATCCGGCTTTCCCTGCTTGAGGCCGGCAGCATTTTCGGCGAAATATCCCTGATGACGGGGAACCAGACGATCGCCAGTATCATCGGCATCACCCGCTGCGAAGCGCTCCTCATACCGCAGCAACTTTTTGCCACGGCACTCATCACGTATCCGCCGGCCATCCATTATCTCTCCCGGACCATCACCAAGCGCACCACGGAATGGTCGCTCATGGCCAATCTAGCCGAAGAGGCCATGCAAAAAAGCGATGACCCCTACGGCCTCAAGCTTAAGACGGAACAGCCCGCAAAAATCCTCATTATCAATTGCGGATCATCGTCTCTGAAATATGCCCTTTTCGACTCAACCGACGAAAGCAAAGTGGTGCGGGGATCAATAGAGCGTGTTGGCGGATCGGAGACCATGAAGCATACGTGTCGCTTCGGCGGCAATGAGGTAGAGGTGCCCGTCACCGGGAGCGGAGGCCACCGCGAGGCGTTCCTCGCCATGATCGAAGCTCTCATGTCAAAAAGCATCGGCGCGATCCGTCGCGTTGAGGACATAACCGCGGTCGGACACCGGATAGTGCACGGCGGGGACAAGCTCACCCAGCCGGTTGTCGTCACCGATGAGGTGATCAAGGAGATCGAGAATGTCGCCTCGCTCGCCCCGCTGCATAACCACGTGCATCTCATTGGCATACGGGAGGCGCGCGCGTTGTTTCCCCACGTTCCCCACGTGACGGTTTTCGATACCGGATTCCATAATTCGCTTCCGCCGTACGCCTACATGTACGGACTGCCCTATGAATATTACAAGCAGAAGAAAATCAGACGCTACGGGTTTCACGGCACGTCTCACTTGTACGTTTCGCTTCGGGCCGCCGAATTTCTCAAACGGTCGTTTACCGCCCTCAACATCATTTCGTGCCACCTGGGCAACGGCGCGTCACTGTGCGCCGTCGATCACGGACGGTCGGTCGATACGACAATGGGCTTTACGCCGACGGCGGGGCTTCTCATGGGCACCCGTACCGGAGACATCGATCCCTCGGTTCTCATTTACCTCATGCGAACCGAGCACATGGGCGCCGACGAACTGGAAAAGCTCATCAACTTCCAGAGCGGCTTCAAGGGGATTTCCGGCTTGTCAAACGACATGCGGGAGATCGAAAAAGCGTCCCAGCAGGGTGTCCACCGGGCGCTCCTTGCATACAAGACCTTCTGCTACCAGATTCGCAAATACATCGGATCATACGTCGCCGCCATGCAGGGCCTCGACGTCGTCATATTTACCGGCGGCATAGGCCAGGGCAGCGCGGGTGTGAGGGGCCTTGCCTGTCAGGGGCTCGCCCACATGGGAATAAGCCTTGACGAAAAGAAAAACCTGAGCGCGAAGGGCTTTTCCGGGGTGAGCGACATTTCGGTGGACGGATCTCCCGTGCGGATACTGGTTGTTCCCACCGACGAAGAGCGCATGATTGCGCGCGAAACCATCCGGACCATCGCGTCGAGCTACATCGGCGCCATTATTGAGGCACAGAAGAAAACCCCGGTGCCCATCGAGGTGTCGGCGCATCATGTTCATCTCTCGGCGGAACACGTGGAATCGCTGTTCGGAAAAGGCCATACGCTTACGCCGGCGCACGAACTGTCTCAGACCGGACAGTTCGCGTGCAAGGAGACCCTCAATCTTGTCGGCCCCAAGGGCCGCGTGGACCGCGTGCGCGTGCTTGGGCCAGTGCGCAAGGAAACCCAGGTGGAGATCGCCATGACCGAGCAGTTCAAGCTCGGCATTCATCCGCCCATCCGCGAGTCCGGCGACCTGGAAAATACGCCCGGCATTACCATAGAGGGCGACGCCGGATCGGTTGTTATTCCCAAGGGTGTGATCTGCGCGCTGCGGCATATCCACATGTCGGCGGAGGACGCGCTGCGGTTCGGGCTGCGCGACAAGTTCAAGGTGCGCGTGCGCGTGGAAGGAGACCGCGAGCTTGTTTTTGGCGACGTCCTGATCCGCGTCAATCCCGAGTATCGGCTGGCAATGCACATCGACACCGATGAGGCGAATGCGGCGAATATCGGACCGGGTGCGATCGGGCATATCGAGGCGGTGCAGACAAGAGATTGACAATACAAAATAGATGCGGAAGGCGTCGGCGCACGATCGCTATTTGTCCGGTCCGTGCTCCGGCGGCAGCGGTATTTTGTTTCCGTTGTTGTCAACAGAAACGAATGAGACGTGGGTCGAAAACACGGCCTCCTCTTCCCTGGATGATTGATTTGAAGCGAAGACCACGGCGGCGTAGGTGACCGACGTCGTGCCCCTCTTCTGCTGCTGGATTTCGAATCTGAGAATGGCCCCGTTGCTCACCCGCTTTCTAAACTGGATATTGTCCATGGCTCTGGTCACCAGAATTGTGCCGGGATAGTCCCGCGCCGCGGCCAGCCATGTGAATTCGTCAATCCATTTGAGGAGCTGGCCGCCAAAGAGAAAGCCCTGGTGGCTGAGGTGCTCGGGTCTCACAAAGCAGAAGTTGTTCATCATGATTTCCCTTTACCAATATTCGGCGCTACGCCTTCTCCGCCAGTTCCTTCACCAGCCGCTCCGTATCTCCCCATCCCAGACACGGATCGGTAATAGACTTCCCATACACATTGCCGTCGGGCTTCTGCATCCCCTCTTCGATGAAGCTTTCGATCATGAGCCCGCGCACGATTTTCCGGAGCACAGGGGAGTGCCTTCTGCTTTCCATTATTTCGAGCGCGATACGCGACTGCTCTTTGTATTTCTTGTTCGAGTTTGAGTGGTTTGTGTCAACGATGATTGCCGGATTCGCAAGTCCGCGTTTGTCGTATTTTTCCGCGCACAGCATGAGATCCTCGTAGTGGTAATTGGGGATGTTCCGGCCGTAGTGGTTCACGGCGCCGCGGAGTACCGCGTGCGCATGGGGATTGCCGCTGGTGCTCACTTCCCACCCGTTGTAGAGAAACACGTGGCCCGCTTGCGCAGCGGCAATGGCGTTGAACATCACTTCCAGGTCGCCGCTGGTGGGGTTCTTGGCGCCTACCGGAATGTCAAGCCCGCTCACGGTGAGCCGGTGGGCCTGGTTTTCCACCGAACGCGCGCCTATTGCCACATAGGAAAGCAGGTCTTCGAGGTACGGATAGTTTTCCGGGTACAGCATTTCGTCGGCGGCCGAAAGGCCCGTTTCCGAAAGAGCGCGAATGTGCATGCGCCGTATCGCGCGCAGGCCTTCCACGATGTTGGGTTCCTTCTGCGGATCGGGCTGATGCGCCATGCCCTTGTAGCCGACGCCCATGGTGCGCGGCTTGTTGGTGTAGATGCGAGGCACCAGGATGAGCCGGTCGCCTACGCGCTCGCCAAGTTTTGCAAGGCGGGTTATGTAGTCGCACACCGCGTCTTCGTCGTGGGCCGAGCACGGGCCGATAATGAGCACGAAGCGATCGGTCTCGCCGGACAACGCGGCAATGATCTCCCGGTCGCGCTCCTTTTTGATGTGAGTGCATGCTTTGGACACGGGCATTTGCGAAATGATTTCCTTTACGGTTGGGACTTTCTTGAGTTTCTTGAAGCTCATGGGCAATTCCATTGTGCAAAGGGTTAAGCAGGAGCTTTCGTCACCAAGAATATACAACGTGCGGTAGCTCGGGTCAGTCGGCCCTGCCGGCGATTACAACCTTCCTCGACAAAGGGCCAAGGAAGGGAAAATGTCTAAAGAGCCACTTGTCCGCGGTATGCCCGGCACGAGTCAACCAGTTGACCGGTGTACGACAGAGGAAATGCGACATAATGCCGGCCGGCACCAAGGCGAGTTGCGCATAAGAGAATGTTGTATGGGGGAAAACGGCCCTTATCATTGCAAGTTCCCTTGGTCCCAGCGGTCTCTCGCTTCTTGTACGCGCGTTCGGCGTAAGGCTGCGGATGCATGCTGCGAGAGGATTGAAGGCCAGCGGTTCAACGAAGAGAATACCGCCTTTGGGACGCAAAACCCGGCGAATCTCCGGAAGAGCGCGCGCCAAGTCGAGGTGGTGGAGCACGGCGGTGCCGAACACAAAATCGAACGTCCGGTCGCTAAAGTCCAGTCGATGGGCGTCCATGCGGACGAAATCCACGTTCAAGTCGGGGGTGAGAAAGCTCTTCATTGCGCCGAAGGTAAGCTCTTTTGACGATATGTTCACGCAGGTGAGGCGGGAGGGCCGGACTCCTTCTTTATACAAATAGGAATACCACGAGTCCGAGCCTATGGAAAGAACGTCTTTCCCGTGCGCGGGTGAAAGAAGCTCCTTGAGGCGTGCCCCGGAGAGCGATCGCCAGGTGCTGTCGGCGTGGTCGAGCAGGTTGGCAAGCAAATGGAGTCGATGCGCGGGGTCGTCCCAGAATGCGCGTTCCTCTGTTGGAGAAGCAGTCATAGGTCTGGTTCTTTTGAAAATCGCCTCACCCTCAGGCCGTGCTGCTACCCGTTTTTCCTTTCAACAAGGTTGAAAAAAGAGGCATTGAGAAAGGGTGAGGCGCACAAAAAGGTTGTGAATGTATCTTGCGCAGCTGCCGACGTCATTCCGCCTTGCGCCTCTTCTTTGCTATGGCCCTCAAGAGAAAATACAACCCCGTCAGCGGCCACAACAGCCCGGCCCACGCGCTCAGCCCGATATTGCCCTTGAGCTGAATTTCCAGCATGGGGTCAAACGGACTGTCGTTGATGAGGTAGGTCCACGTGGCCGAGGGGGCTCCGGGGCCGCAGGGGGCACGTGACTGATCTTCGCCAAAAGCAATCTGTCGGCAGCGCCCAAGGATCTCATCATCAATTGCCGCCGTCATTGCGTCGAACATGCCGATAATCAGCTTCTGGAATTCGAACAAGGGGTCCTGGCCGCCAATGCGGCGCAGGTGTATGCCGTCGCGGATGTCGGCGGCAGTCGCCAGGTGGCGCGACCAATGCCGGTCGATGCACGGCAGCGCAATGTTTCTGCAAAGCGCCGCGGCGCCGGGCATCCCATGCTTCAGAACAAGATGCTGTTCGCACGTCGGGTCACGCTGCCGCAGAAATGCCAGCGCGCCGTCTGACGCGAGAATGCCCCATCGTTTTGCAAACAGGATGCTGCGCTGTTTTTCAAGCAGTACCGAATACCGGAGCAGCGTGGTCTTGATCTCGGCATTTTGCCCTTCGATGATCCGCTGCACGCGGTTGACCTCGCTTCTCACCAGGGGATTGTCGATTGCGCCGGATTCGTCGGGCCGGGCGCGGCCGCCGGGCAGCAGGTCGCGAAGGCGGTACTTTACAAAGAGGTCATCCTCCAGGCTCACGAAGAAGCGGGAGCATCCTGGATCGCCTTGCCTGCCGGCCCTGCCCCTAAGCTGGCTGTCGATACGGGCGCTTTCATGCTTGTTTGTACCGATCACATACAGCCCGCCAAGCGAAAACACCGCGTCTCTGGTCTCGCCGGTTGCGCCGCCCAGCTTGATGTCGGTGCCGCGGCCCGCCATGTTGGTTGAGATTGTCACCGAGCCGAGCGCACCCGCTTCGGCGATAATCGTGGCCTCGTGCTCGTCATTTTTTGCGTTGAGAATGCTGCATGAAACGCCCCTACGTGTGAGGTCGGCGGCAAGGTCGTCCGATTCCCGAACAGTCCGTGTTCCTACAAGGATGGGACGGCCGGTCTCGTGCACAGCCGTAATTTCCCGGACAAGCGCGCGGTGTTTTGCCTGCTGCGTTGAAAAAATCCTGTCGTTATTGTCAATGCGGATGCAGGGCTTGTGCGGCGGTACTGCCACGACCCGCAGGTTGTAGAGCTTCCGGAACTCCTCTTCGGCGGCCTGTGCGGTGGCGGTCATGCCGCAGAGCTTGGGATACAGGCAAACAAAATGCTGCAGCGTGATGGAATTCAGGATAACCCCGTTTGACATTACAGAAATGCTCTCTTTTGCCTCTATGGCGGCCTGCAGACCGTCGGGCCAGCGCCGCCTGTCGGCCACGCGGCCGGTAAATTCGTCGACAAGTTCGATGCGTCCGTCCCGGACAAGGTAATCTTCGTCGGCACGGAGGAGGTGCTGGGCGTGAAGCGCATAGCTCAAGCGCGCCAGATTCTCGAAATTCTCTTCCGCATACAAATTGCCGCAGCACAGCAGCGCCTCGCTGTTGAGTTCTCCTTCTTCGGTAAGGTGGATAGCGCGGGCATACTCGTCGAACTGGAAATCCCTCCCCTCGACAAGCCGGCGCGCAACCGCGGCAATGGCGAAAAGCTCGTTCTCATTTCCGATCCCCGCGCAGGGATCGTTTCCGGCAATCACGAGCGGGACTCTTGCCTCGTCGATAAGAATAGAGTCCGCCTCGTCGACGATGGCAACGCTCAAGGGCCTGTGAACGATGTCGTTTGCCGACGAGCACAGGCTGTCGCGCAGGAAATCGAATCCCGCCTCTTTGGCCGTTACGTAGGTGACGTCGGCGCCGTATGCGGCTTTACGTTCGGCAATACTCATGCCTTCCTGCACGCAGCCTGCGCTCACGCCCAGAAACCGGTACACCGGGCCCATCCATTCGGCGTCGCGTCGCGCAAGATAGTCGTTGAAGGTGAGCACATGAACGCCTTTGCCCCAAAGCGCGTTGAGGTAGGCCGGGAATACCGCTGCAAGCGTTTTCCCTTCGCCGGTCTGCATTTCCGCGCACGCAGCCGCCTCAAGCACGATGGCGGCCAGGATCTGCTCGTCGAAGGTCGAAAGGCCCAGGGTTCTGTTCACTGCCTCGGATACAAGGGAATAGGCTTCGGCCAGAAGATCGCCCGGCGTTTCGCTGGCGCGCGCCCGGGAAACCAACCGGGCTGATGCGGCGCGCAGCGCGTCGCCGGATTTTCCTTTGAGTTCCCTGCCTCGCCGCTTGATTTCGGCCAGGGTGGGAAAGTATGGCGAACAATCGTATTCTATGGTGCAGCCGTTGAGGCGGCGCAGATACCGTGACAGTCTGACGTGCATTGCAGTGTGGGTCATGGAGCTTCCTTTTGTAAACACGTAGTTTTGCAGGTTAATCCGGAGGACCGATACGGCATCTGCCTTCGCGGAGAACCGGATACGACAGGACCGGGAACTAGCAAGCGGGCAGGAAGCTGGGTTCGGAAGCGTGAGGGGAACCGGAGCACTTTCGAATGATGGAGATGAGGCGTGCGGAAACCGGAACTGCGGGAACAAGAAGCCCGGGCATGCGCAGCGCATACCGGTCGAAATCGGTCTGGAGGTACTCATTGATATGCCGGACAACGGCGAGGGCCGCTTCGATACAGGGATCGTTTGATGATGTGCCCGGCGTGCACAGTATCGGAGCGGCAAGTCCCGGGGCGCCGGGCACGACAAGCTCGACAAATGGACGGTCGGCGAGCGGTGCATGGCCGATCGGAGCGGCCAGGCAGGAATCCAGCCTTACGATGCAGACAAAGATATTGAGGAGAAAGGCCGCGCGCAGCAGGGCCGCCATCGACCGGGAAACGAGTGGGATGTGCAGAGATCGGTTCATGAGAGACAATATACAACGGTTGTTCCGGCAAAGCAATTTTCCTTTGGTGTGCCGGTCCCGCACAATTCGGCGAACATACAAGGCAAATGCGGGGACGATGCCAAATTTCGTGCGCCCGTGGCGCAGCGAGTGTATTTTATCGAAATCGTCCGAGCCCGAGTGCTCTGCAACGGCAACGCAGGAAGGGTTTTGCATGAACGCCGCAATTGTCGCCAAAGACCTTACCAAGAAATTCGACGAATTCACGGCTGTAAAGGGCATTTCGTTTGAAATAGGCGAAGGCGAGTGCTTCGCGTTCCTGGGTCCCAACGGCGCGGGAAAGACAACCACGGTGAGGATGGTGCACTGTGTGTCGCCGATTTCCGGCGGCTCGGTGACGGTGTTCGGGGAGTCCGCCGGTCTTGACAACAGAAAAATCAAGGCCGTCACGGGCGTCATTCCGCAGGAAATCAATCTCGACTCCGGCCTCACGGTGCACGAGAACCTCATGGTCTTCGCCCGCTTCTTCGACATTCCCGGCCGCGAGGCGGCCAAACGGGTGGATGAGCTGCTGGCGTTCGTGGAGCTCGAGGGAAAGAAGAAGAGCAGGATCGACGAGCTGTCCACGGGCATGAAGCGCAGACTGCTTGTCGCACGCGCATTGCTCAACAAGCCCAGGCTCATCATCGCCGACGAGCCCACCACCGGGCTGGATCCTCAGGCGAGGCATCTCATCTGGCAGCGGCTGCGGCTGCTCAAGAGCCAGGGTGCGACACTCATCCTCACGACGCAGTACATGGAAGAGGCGGAACAGCTCTGCGACCGGCTCGTGGTGATGTATGACGGACGCATTCTCAAAGAAGGTTCGCCGCGCCGGCTTGTTGAGGATGAAATCGGCAAGGAAGTGGTGGAGATACGGGTTGCCAAAGAGGAAGACGGCCGGCTCATTGCGCTTGCCGCCGACTGCAGCTGCGGCCATGAGCGCGCCGGCGATACCCTGTATTTCCACTGTGCGAACGGCCATGACCTTGTCAAGCGGATGGTGGATCGCGGCATGGCAAATGTCCGGAACCGCCCCGCAACGCTTGAAGATGTTTTCCTGAAACTCACGGGCCGGAGCCTGGTGGAATAATCCGCCGGGCTGCGGCGGCACACGCAGGGAAAAGAGCGACTCATGAACCTCTCGTATCGAATATGTTACGTCCTCCTTCGCAACATCATCTCGTACAAGCGGTTTATTCTCCCCACGTTCGTTGTGAGCCTGGGCCAGCCGCTGTTCTACCTGATAACCTTCGGCATCGGCATGGGCGCGTACATGGGATACATCGGCGGGAAACCGTATCTCCAGTTTCTCGTTCCGGGTGTTCTCATTTCCTCGGTAATGCTGTCGTCGACCTTCGAATGCCTATACGACACATTTGTCAAGATGGTCCACGAACGGCTGTACGATTCGCTCATCGCCACGCCGGTCTCGGCCGAAGACGTGGTTGCCGGCGACATCGCCTGGGGCGCGCTGCGCGGCCTCCTGAGCGGCGTGCTCATGCTCGTGGTTGCGATGTTCATGGGCGTGCACCCGAGCTCGGCGGCTGGCGTGCTGATCCTTGTCGTCGTGATGGCCTTTGTGGGAGTCTTGTTCAGCTCGCTTGCCATGATTGTGACCTCGGTCGCCCCGAATTTCGATTTCTTCAACTACTACACCGAACTCGTTATCACGCCCATGCTATTCTTCTCCGGAGTGTTTTTCCCCCTCGACAAGTTTCCCCACTGGCTCAAGGTCTTTTCACTTTTCATGCCGCTCACGCATGCCGTCAACATCTCCCGCGCCGCATTTTCCGGCGAGCCCATACCGGGCGTGTGGTGGAGTGTTCTCGTATTGCTCGGTCTGGAGATCGCGGCGTTCGTGGTGGGCATCAAGATGATGAAACGAAGACTGATCGGGTAGCCGGCGGTAATCGAGCCCTATCGCAGAGGCGCAAAGCCCGCAGAGCAAAATATCCCCATTGAGGCAAAAAGAAATTCTTCTTCCTTGCGTCCTTAGCGCCTTTGCGGCGGAATTTCTTCGTACGACGGGAATCGGGTGTTTTATCGCCCCTGCTGCAGAATCCAGTTGAGCACGGTGATGAGCCGATAGAAAAGCGCGATAAACGCGATGATAAGGGCATAAACGGCAGAAAGAACAAAACCCTGGCGCGTGAGGAAGGCGTTCAGTTTCTTCCGGTTGCGATACAGGAGAAACCCGCCCGCGACAAAGCCCACAATCTTTACAATGCGTATGAGAATTCCGGCAGATAAGCGGAGGGGGGTAAATTTGTTCATAGGGCCAGCCTGTTTGTTACATCCAAAATAATGGATGCATGCCGTGTTTGCCTGTGAATCCCAAAGTTTGCCAACCCCCGAAGCAAGCTTCGGGGTTAGCAAACGACTATAAACTTCTTCTTCCTTAGGGATGGAAGATGCCCCGCAGGTTCGCAAGAGCGTCTACTCCTGTAGTGCTGTGTGCGGTAGTAGTCGTGGTGCCGCGGGGTTCTTCAATCCAACAGCGAGCACATTGCAGGCTGCTCACTGGGGTGTACATCCGGTTGTAATCGCGGTGCAGGCTGCTCACTGGCGCCGCGAAAGAGTTTCCGGTCGGGGCGTCAGTTACAGTTTTAGCTTGCTCCAGAGCACCAGGAAGACGACAATGACGACGAGGCTTGCTATATTCGCCCCGATCTTCACGTTTACCAACCGCTCGAACAGCCGCCTGTTCCTGAAATAGGACAAATTGGTCACCGCATCCGTCACGATGCTCAGAGCGATAATGAGCAGCACAACCGAGCGCAGAACCGGACCGTACGCAAAATTCCAGATGACGTAACCCAAAATTCCTGCGGAGAGCGCAAGCCAGAAGTACTGAACCCGCTCGGGTTGCGGCTTTTTGGCAAGCAGGTATTCTCTGTACTCTTTGAGGAAATTCATGGAAGATTCCTTTCCTTTGCGCACAGGGTAAAGAGCCGCTGGGGGCACAATCGGGACCCGCAGGCCGTCACGCGGCTCAAGAGTGCTTGATTTGCATCGCCGCCCGGAGTTTTCTGTGCAGGAAACGCGCGGCCTTTCCCGGTGTGTTTATCCTCATCAACCGAGTGCGCCATCTTTGATTGCGTTCCCTGGTTATCAAGAGCGTGGTTATTCGGTCGAGGTGTTTCTTAAGTGTTGCCCTGTCCAGGCAGTCAGACATTATTGGAACAGCCGGGTCGAGAACATTCTCGGAATCGAATGTTGCCCAATCGTCCGGAGTGTCGGTCACTAAGTGGCGTTGCTTTGCCTCTTCCCACAAAGCCGTGCCGGGCAGCGGTTTGAGAATTCCCGCTGTCCCGCCGGAAATAGGAAGGCTTCTGAGGAAATCGCAGGTGGATTCAATGTCGGCCTCTGTTTCACCGGGAGCTCCCACGATGGCGGAGGAGTAGACCAGCAATCCGTTTTTATGTGCCAGCTCAATAGCCCGCTTGTTGTCTGCAGGAGTATTCCACGTTCCTTTTAGATATTCGTATACGCGGGGAACGGCGCTTTCAACGGCAATATTGACGGCAAAGAAGTTCATTTCCTTGAGCATGTCAATGACGTCTTGAGTGAAGATATTCGCGGCTACCCAACACGAGAACGAGGCCCTGCGGTGCAGTTTTTTTGCGATCATCAGGTCCCTGATTTCGGACAGATGTTTTCTGTTTGCAATAAACAGGTCATCGAAAACAAAAATGACCTCCGGGTCGAAACGCCTTTGGATATACTCAATTTGGCCTGCGACGCTCTGTGGAGAATGGAGCCGGACCTTGCCCCAGAAAGGAGAAGAAGAGCAGAACCGGCACTTATGCGGACAGCCCCGCGAGGCGATAATGTGGAAAGTTGAGCGCCTCTTGATCTTGAAGGAACACACGTCATAATTGTCGACAATCGGGATTTCCTCGGGTTTCAAGAACGTCTCACCCCGGGGATTCAGCTGCAGTTTTCCATTGTGCCAATAAACGATTCCCGCAATTTTCGAAAGATCATCAGCGCCGAATCTGCCGCTCTTTTCAAATGCGGTGCAGAGTTGCAGGAATGTTCTTTCGCCCTCGCCAAGGACGCCGACGGAAACGCTTCCGGGAAGATTGTTCGGCAAATAGGTAATATGGTGGCCGCCAAATACGATAGGCAGATCGGGGTACCCTTGCCTTATAGCAGATGCCATCGCGCATCCCATGGTGAAGAAACCCGTGAGCAGAGACATCCCGATGATGTCCGGTTTGTATGACTCGACGTCTTTGCAACCAATATCACCGACAATAATTTTAACCTCAATCCCTGCCATGCGGGCGCTCAGGAACTTGGCAATTGACATCAACCCCAGAGGGTAGCAGTTGGTCGGGTATTTGTCGATTTGCACGGAGGTAATTTGGGCAAGAAGAATTCTCATGATGTTCCAGGGTTGAACTGTGCCTTGACAGTCTTCTTCCTTAGGGATGGAAGATGCCTCGCAGGTTCGCAAGAGCGTCTACTCCCGTAGTGCTGTATGCAGTCGTAGTCGTGGTGCTGCGAGGCATCTTCACTGCGGGCAGACGTTTGGGTCGACCACCATACTCAGAAAATATAGGGTATGCCCCCTCGTTTTGCCACTGTTGCCGGGGGAAAGGCGATCTCGATGGACGAACTTGCACAAACAACCGAGCCGGGCTCGGACTGGGGCGTCGCATGTCGTTTCGCCGCCGAAGGGCTCACCGCTCAAAGGCCGCCCGTTGATTGATTTTCACGATTCACCCGAGAAGGGAACGGATCCCGGAAATGCCGCGGTTCTTCACCAGGTGCAGAATTTCGCACAGCAGCGGATCCTTTGCGCAGAAGAGAATCCCTGCATACACCAGAACGCCGCAAACGGTCGACACAAGTATCGAGAGCAGCGGATTAGGCAGAACCTTCATGATAAAGTAAAGCGAGGCTCCCATTGCCGCACTCGCAAAAAGGTAGGTGAGTGTTTGCCGGTTCACGAGCCGAAATGTCCGGTATTGCTTCTTTGTGAACAGAACGAACAGTACAAGCGTCGTTATCTCCGTTCCCAGTGAGGCCAAGGCCGTGCCCCTGAAGCCGAACGGGCGGATCAAGGCAAGGTTGAGCCCTATGTCAACGGCTGCGGCGCACAGAGCTGCAATGAGCATCTTGTTTTCCTGGCCGTTCGGGTAAAGAATCTGCAGAGAGTAAAAATTTGAGATTCCCACCACAACAAGGAGCGGCGCCATGATGTGGACGGCAGCCGCTGCGTCGAGAAATTGTCTGCCCGCGAAGATCATTACGATGCCGGGAGCCAGGAAATAGAGTCCTACCGAAAGCGGAAGCGCCAGGAAGAGAATGACATGGGCCGATTTCTGGATAATCTTTCGGTATTCATCGACAAGATTATTCCTGACATAAAAAGAGATTCTTGGAACCAGGACAAGACTCAGGGAGGTTATCACAACAATGACGGATCTCGTTATCTTGCTGGCTGCGGAGTAGAGCCCCACTGCTTTATCGTCTGCGAGAAACCCCAGCATCACGCTGTCGAGGTATGTGTAGACATACGTCGTGAGCGCCGTGCCAAAGAGGACGAGGATAGGACGCACATGGGAGTGCAGCGAAAGCCCGGTAATCCGCAGGCCCACAATATCCTTTCTCAACATAAATCCTGCAATATTCGAGCCGCCGGTGACGATTACGCCGATTGCCGCGTACCAGAGATAATCCGATTCGGTCCGGACAAACAGAAACAGGATCGCGAGCCCGATGCTTTTGAAGCACAAGGACCGCAGGGTGATATTCCTGTAGTTCTCCAGGCCCTGAAAGAGCCAGTCCACGGAAAAGAAGTTTGTAAGGATTATGCTGCCTGTCACCAGAAAGAGAACCGTTTCCTGGCGCAGCTTGTCGACCAACAAAAGCGGAATCAGAAACAGAATCAGGGACGCAACCGTTGAGCACAGGTTAAGAAAAAAGAGTTCCGAGAACAGACGCGAAAGGTCCTCCCGGGTTCCGCTGCGCACCCGGGCGATTTCCCTGCTGCCGTAGATTGGAATTCCGAGACACGCGAGCAGCAGGAAGTAGCCTACAAACGATGAGGCGAATGCCACCTTGCCAAACGTAGCCGGGCCCAGCACGCGCGAAACATAGGTGAAGGTTACCAGGGGAAACGCGATGTTGCTTACATTAAGTACGGTGTTGTAGAAGTAATTCTTCTTGACGGAAGCAACTGCGAGGTGGGAAGTCATGAGACCGCTTTCCGGTTCGGGCCGGCATCGGCGCGGGGCGGGCAAAGAGCCCCGGCGCAATCTGAATGGGGACTGGCGCTTGACATATTGGGACTGTCCGTGGCACAAAGAATATAGATTATTTCCACCGGCCGCCGGCTTAAATATCCCACCGCGCACCCCGCGAGTCCGATGCGATGCCACCTTCAGATCAACCGAACCCCGGCATTCCCGTTTCTATTATTTTAAGGGCAGCGTCCTCGCGTGAGGGCAAAGGAAATCGCGGCACGCATGAACATCGGCATCGACATCAAGGCCCTCTACGCCGGAAAGGCCGGCATTGCGGCCTACATCAGAAACACGCTCGACAGGCTTCAGCGGATCGACACCGCCAACCGGTATTTCCTGTTTGAAAAGAAATCGTCGTCGTACCGCGTGGTCAATCCGCGTTGGGAAAAAGTCCTGCTGCCCTCACGACTTCCCGGCACCCTGTGGCTGATGTTTTCGGTGCCCCCGCGACTTTCTCGGTATGACATAGACGTGTTCTGGGGCCCGGAGCAGATCATTCCCTGCGTCCTGCCGATGGGCCGCGCCGTCATGGTATCGACGGTGCTCGACGTTGCCCTCAAGCGCTATCCGGAAACCATGCAAACCACCAATTACTTTGTCAACAGGATCTTCCTCAAGAGAAGCGTGGGTCGCTCGCGAACCATCCTCACTATTTCCAGGTGCATCAAGCAGGATATTTGCCGGTTCTTCCCGCGCCAGGCGCCGGCAACCAAGGTGGAGGTCACCTATCCGGGGCGGCCGCAGCCTGGAGCCGAATCCGGGATGTCAATGGCTCGCGGCGAGCACCTGCTTTTTGCAGGCAGCTTTGAGCCGAGAAAGAACCTCCTTGCCCTGTTGAAGGCGCTGGCTCTACTTAAGAACGAGAAGAAGCTACGGGTGCCCCTGCGGATCGCCGGTCCCGGTGGTTGGAAAAACAGTTCCATCCGCCGCTACATAGAAACCAGCGGGCTCAAAGACCAGATAACGTTTTTGGGGTATCTGAGCAACCATGACCTTGCGGCAGAATACGCCAGGTGCAGGGCATTTGTCTATCCATCCTTATACGAAGGATTCGGCCTGCCGGTACTCGAAGCGCTCTCGGCAGGCACGCCCGTGCTTTCGTCGAAAGGCACATCGATGGAAGAAATCGCCGGCGAGTGCCTCGTGCTTTTTGATCCAACCGATCCGCGGGATATTGCAGAGAAGACGGCCTCGGTATGGGCACGGGATTTCGACGCGCAGGCGCTGCTGAAGAACAGGGACTCGGTGCTTTCGAGGTTTTCCTGGGACGCCACGGCCCGGCAGACTCTCGAAGCGTTGACAAAAGCGTACCGGGCGCGCTAGAATAGGAATTGGCATGTTGAGACGGATCCAGCAGAGATTCCCGATGCCTGCCTGCCCGACAAGCCCCGCGCGCAGAAAACCGTCGACTGTTAAAGAAAAAAGACAAAAAACGGGCGGTTGAGGAGTCTAATGATGCTGACGAGGAAGAGGCCTTTTCGGAAACGGATCACCTAGCTGGCGCGAAGGGAGGATTGGTATGAAAGGCATTGCAACCACACTTTGGCTGTTGTCGGTCTCAAGTCTTGTTTTTTCGCAGGGAGCATTCCTGGACAAGGATGTGAGCGGCCTGGAAATAGGGGCTGCGCTTTCCGGTCAATTGGACAAGTCGTATGCGGGGCAAGTCCAATTTGGTTACTCCTTTCTCGGCTTTTTTGACGCTGGATTGGCGCTGGGGCCGGGCAAAACAAATCAGGGCAAGGTCGGCCTGTCTGCCGGACAAAGGTATCTTTCGTTCTCTCCGTCTTTGGCGCTCTATGCTTTGAAACAGGATGCTCACATGCCTCTTTCACTTGCCTTGAACGCCTCGTACGAAGCGGACTCCTACTATTCGGATTACCTGAATCAAAACAACATGGCCTTGGGAGGCTCCACCTATTCTCTGGGCGCTTCCGTTTACAGGAATTTTCCGATATCCAAGAGGGTAAAGCTGGTTGCGAATGTCGGATTGAAATACCGTATGGAACGGGATGTGCTGGAAAGCGACGAGGGCATCATGGCCACTTCTTACAACGATTATCCCATGGTGACCGTGGGATGCGACGCGCTTTTCAAACAGTTAAACAATAACTTTCTGAGGATCGGGGCGGGCATAGGATATGACCAGAGCAACAATCAGAACAATGTTACAATAAGCGCGGTGGTGAGTGTTGTGGTGCCGAGGGTTGCCCGAATTTTCGGCTATCATCCCCGCCGCTATATTGTAGTGCCGGCCGACATGATTGAACATCCAAGGACCATCGTGACTCAACCGGCAAGCCCTGAGCCGGACACCATCGTCATCAATGTGCCCAGTTCAAAAGGCGGGTTTGTTCCCGTCAGGCTGGTGAGAACCAGGGACGGATATATCGGCCCGCAAGGTGAGCTCTATCCCAATCGCCCGACGGTTGAGCAGCTTGAGGCGTTGTACGGCGATTGAGCGGGGTGCAAAGAGGATTATTCTTGGCGCGCAGGAGTGGAAGAAACGGGGACTTGATTTGGAGGCACGAAAGCGCTCTTCCATCCCCGTGCCAGTGCCTCTTTGTGCAGCAGGAAACTTGCGGACGAGTCAAACGGTAGTTTCGTAAGGATTGCGAAGTAAAGCCTTAACATGTTCTTGAGAAAAATGCCTGCCACAACGCCGTGATTTTTTACGGTGTATTTCATCCAACTGTTATACGACAGGGTTTCCTGCTGCAGCGCTTTATCCGGCGTTGAACTTCCTCCTCCCAGATGCACGACCCGGACACGGGGGAGAAGGACGACGGCATAGCCCCTTCGTTTCGCCCGCAATGCCAGGTCCGTCTCTTCGTAGTACATAAAGAACGATTCGTCGAGTAATCCAGTTGCGTCCAGATATTTCCTTTTTATCAAGAAAAATGCGCCGCAGGGAAAGTCAATGGGTACAACGTCGGGAAGTCCGCGGTCCGGAACAATCGCTCGCAATCGGGTAAACTTGTTGCCGGCTATTTCCTTCACCACCGTCCACGGCGACGGGAACTCACCATACGAGACCGCCGGGCGCAAGCGCTCGTCTACCAGGCAGCAGCCGCAACCGAAAGTATCTTCAGTCGCATCCAAGTAGGCAATCGCCCCAAGGAGAGAGTCGTCGATGAGATACGTGTCGCTGTTGAGCAACAGGACATAGTCGCTGTTCGACCTCCTGATGCCGACATTGTTCGCATAAGCAAAGCCGGTATTTGAGGGAAGGAACTCCGTTTCGAGCCAGTCGTGGTTCTTATTATATATGGAAAGCATTTCACGGGTACCGTCGGTGGAATTGTTGTCCACGACCCGGACGCCGAAACTTGCCTTTCCAACCAGAAATTTCTCAATACTGTCCAGGCACTGTTTCAAGAGCGAGGCCGTATTGTGGCTCACAACGATTATCGAAAGAGTCTTCCCGCCGCTGGACATAAACCACACCTTGCGATGAACACGATTCTCTTCATAATCAGGTGGCGATCTTTACCCGCCTGTGGGCGATCAGCATGACGACAATATTCAAGTAGATAAACCAGAATTCCCACAACGGGACGCTGTAACTGAGGATGATGACCGGCGCAATGAGCGCCCACATCGAAAACCTGAAAAGGGTCGGGGTATTCATGGAATTGACATAGAAGGAGGTGGTTATCATGCCGAACACAAGCGGCAGGAAATAGGCGCCAAAGGCCCCGAAATCCTTGAAGAAATGCCAGGTGTAAACTATCGTATTGAGCCCCTTTACCCTCGCCACCGATTCGTTCATGATGGTGTCGAACCTGAATGATTCCTCCAGCGCCCTTTCGACGTGGGCAAGACCCAAGAATGCTCTGGAAAGATCAAAGCCCCATCCTAGCGGAACCGACGCTGTGCCGTCGACAAACTTCCGGAAGGCAAAATCCATGTTCCAGAAGTTGTTGACGACATAGGCGTAAATGCTTGCGCACCAGATAAAATCCTTGTGCATGCGGAGCTTTTGCATTTCCAGCAACATGCTGATGGAATTGTATTTGACCCTGATGAGAAAAAATGCGAAGAAGAACAGAATGGAAAAACCGAAAACGCCGAGAATTTGGACCGTGCCGAGTTTTTTTTTGCCGTAATGGTACAAGATAATTGCGAAAAGGGAGAAACGGAAGAGGTCGAGCCGGGTGAGAATGGTAACATACAGCAGCAGAGTGGCAACGGCGGCGATGAGAATTGCAATCCGCCGCTTGCCGCGAAACGAGCCGAAGAAAAGCAGCTCCGTTACCAGGATAAGGGAAAGCGGGCCAAAGAACAGGCCGTAATTCGAAGGCCCGGTTGCGCCGAAAAACTTCACGCGAAACTTGTCCCCATCGGGAGAAAAGAGAGGAATTCCGCCGGAAACGACAGCGGAGGTAATGTAGCTGACCAGAAAAACCATGGTACAAAACAACCATACCCCGCAAAACCATTTCCAGTCCGCAACGTCGGCGTCCGCCTGTATGCCGCCCCGAATACGGCTAAAGTCGATCGCGCCGTCCGGGTTGACGACCCTGTTGACAAGCAGCATGAGGCAGCAGCCGGCGATAAAGAAGAACGAGCCGCCCCAGAACAGAAGGTTCGTGGTAACCGACCAGGGCGTCTGCAAGCCGCTCAGATTCAAAAAGTTTATCGCCAGAAGGAGCGAATACGTGCAGATGTAAATTCTGACCGGAGAGAATACGTCCTTGTTGTAGTAAGATGCCGAAAAAACCGTGGCGCAGAGTACGATAAGAAGTAGAGGTGTCATGATCTGTCGTGCAAACTGCCCGGTTGACGGTTATACGGTTCTCTTGCGAAAGGAAAGCAGCGCGATCGTCTGTTTGATCTTCAGGTACTGCGGCGTCTGCAGCCGGGATTGTATGCCGTACCATTTGTCGACCAGGATGTATGTTGACATTGCGACAAAGCCGCCGAACAGAAACAGAAGGCAGACGATTGATCGTTTCGGCCTGATTTTTTTCTGCGGGCTCACGGCATATTCGAGCATCTGTACCGAAGGTACACTGTTGGCTTCGGAGATTTTTGCCTGTTCATAGAATTGAAGGACGAATTCGTACAGCGTTTGCTGAATTTTAACGTTGCGCATCAAATCGCCGTATTCGACGGTCTTTTCGGGTGCGTTCCTGAGCGACACAATAAGGTTGCCGCCACCTCGGTCCATGTAGCCGGCTATTTTTCGCTCGATCACGCTTTTCTGCCTCAACAGTTCTGACGCCTGCCGATTGTTTGCGCCGAATTGGTTCTGCATCTGCGCGATCTGGAGGTCGAGCGCCATTTTTTGGCCTTCGAGTTGCGCCATTACCTCGATCGATGATTTGACCTGCTGTTCCAGGTCGATGTATTTGTTGTCGGTTTTGAATTTGACAAGGCTGCGGCCGGCGGAATCCAGGTCGCGTTTGATTATCCCGAGACGGTCTTCAAAGAACAGGCGTGAATTCCGGGCGCTTTCCTTGGACAATTGAGAGACAATCGTGTCGAGCCGGCACGCCATGAAGTTGGCCATGGCGGCGGCCTGGGCAGGGCTTGAGTCGGTGACAGTGATCTCGATATTGCCGTAATCGTTCTCCACAATATCAACATTGCGGTACAGCGTCTTGAGCACGTCTTCGTAATAGAATTGTCGCCGTTTGTCAAAACCGTAGTCATGGATGAGGTCGAATTTCCGGACGACGGAGTCCGCAAGCCTCCGGCTCGTTAGAATACTCAAAAAGTTGTCCGCATCGTCGGTTCCAAGGATGTCTATGGTCTTAAGAAGTCCGTTGGTGGGCGCATCCTTTCCGAGGAGCGAGCCGAGTCCCGAGGTCATCTTCTGCGTCGGCTTCATTATCACCGCTCTTGCCGCGTAGTATTTGGTGAGGCACAGGCTGGTGACCAGACCCGCAACGCAGAAAAGCAGCAATCCGACGGCAAAGAGCCATTTGCGTTCAAGAATAATAATGGCGAGGTCGAGAATTCCAACCCTTTTCACGTCGCTGCGCTCCGTGTTCATCTCTTTGATACCTGAGATTGAAACGGAATGCCGCCTTCTCCGGCATTGCCACGAGAGCTTTTGCCCCCAAGAAAATATGCGATCTGCATTGAAAAAATATAGTTCAAGGGAACCCCTGAACCTTGCCCGGAATCGATGCCGGGGCGGCATCCGGAAGTGACGCGGTCCCGCACAGGATCGGGACGTTCCGATCGACTAAGCCGGAGCCGTGATGCCAGGGAACCTGCGTGGTCACCGGAAGCATTTTGGAGGATTCGGGCAAGCGCCATTTCCGGGGTCAAGAACACGAGGACTTCACTCGCCTATGCGGGAAACCGCACCGGCCCCAAACGCCGCACTTGTCAGGCGTGCACGCGTTTCAGATTGCCGAATGCAGATTCTTCTCTGTGCAGGAGGAGCAGTAGCATCCCCATGGTAATGAACGCATCCGCCATGTTGAAGTAGAAAGGCCAGTCGAGCACATTTCCCATGTGGATGTGTATGAAGTCAACCACATACCCATACACGAACGGGTCGATCAAATTGCCTGCCGCGCCAACCCAGAAGAGCAGAAAAGGCAATAGAAAAAGAAACGACTTCTTGCGATTGATCCCGATGAACAGCGCCAGCGCAATGAGGATAAGCACCCGAAAAACCACGGCGGTGATCCTGGCGCACTGAGGCATCTTGCCATTAAGGATTCCAAATATAACTCCTCTGTTCTCCGTGAACCCAAGGTCGATGAAATTCTTTACAACAGTTATGGTTGGTTTGTTCTCGAGATTGTCCTTTGCCCAGCTCTTGGAGTGGAAATCCGCGCTGCACCCACCAAGCGTAACCAACAAGATCGCCGCGTACTTCATCAACTGTCTTCTCATTACATTGTCCTTGCGGAAAGCGAATGGTAAAAGGACCACGCTGTCTGCCGGTCTTCCTGGTCCATAAGGAACGTTTCTCTGTGAGTGATGGCTCCAGCCCTTCATTCACGTGCAAAAAATAACTCTCACCGCAGGAAAAGCACGTTTTGACTAAACATCCTCCCGGCCGCGCCAACCTGCAGAACATAGTTGCCTTGCGCAAGATGCGCTTCGTTGAAGTCGAAGTAAGCACCGCCGCTTCGGCTGTGCATCGTAACGCTGCAGCACTGCCGTCCCTGCAAGTTATAAATTGACAAGTGGGGCAGCTCGTTCTTTGCGCCAAGGCCGAACGATATCGTTACAATGCCGCGGTTGAAACGCATGGAAGGCCCTGCGGCAATTGCGGCACGGGCGCCGCCGAGAACTCCGGCCGAAAGCGCAAGAACAGTGTCGAATCTCGCTTCGAAATTTGGGTTGCAGGCATAGAAGGTGAATTTGAATTTGTCGCCTTTGAAATTCGCCGGTATTTGTGCGGTTACTGGGCCGGAGAGCAGCCCTTCTTTTGTTGCAAGAATCGAGTCCGACAGATATTGTGGCGGCGGTCCCGCCACCGTATCGATGCAGGTGGTGGTTTCCGGATAGGAAATTTCACATCGGTACTTCATTTGCCCGTTGTTTGAGGGGGCGTCATTTGCGGAAAAGGTGACCATGCCGTTCGCATCCACCGTAACAGCAGGGGAAAGTGCGGCTTTCTTTTTCAGAAATGTGAGCGCCGGGTCGCCGAGAATCTCGTACCACCGCATGTTGTCGTCCATGGAAAGGGCATACGCGTTGGACACGGCCTGACCGAGGGAAAGGCGCTCCGTGCCCGACAGCTGGGAGAACAGATCGAACGCAAGTTTCTCGTTGTCGGAGGCATAGGTTTCCTGAGTCGCTGCAAAATAGGAAATGCATCCGCCCGCGGGTTTGAACAGGTAGGCCCTCGACATCTGCTGAACCGGCTTGCGGAGAAAATCGCCGTTACTGCAGGAAAAGGAAAAGAACATCGTGGGCGTGGTATCGTTAGTGAACCGCGAGACATCGCCGTTTCTCAGGAAACCTTCGTCGGAAAGGGAATCGGGATGCCCATGACCGAAATAAACGCACCAGCGGGCGCCGGCATTGACATCGGCGAAATAGGCGTTTCGGGCGTTATCGTGGGAACCGGCAGGCGACACCAGGAAGGAAGAGAGGTAGATTTTTGTCTGAAAGAATCCCATGAGCGTTTTGTCCGAAATCGTTTCGCACGTTTCGAGATGCTGCGAGCCCAGCGGATCAAGGTTCTTGCCCTGCATCCTGTCGTCTGCGCAGAGGATCGCATTATTATACCAGAGCCTGGCGCCGTTCCCGTTTTCAAAGGCAATGACTTTTTCAACGTAGACACTGCATTCAGCGGCGGTCCGTGCCGGTATCCGGCCGACCGAAATGGGCGCCAAATTCGTGTTATAGATCGACAAATACCGGTATGCGCCGTTCATCTTTCCCAAGGCGCTCGAGTCGCAGGCAGTGTGATAGAGAAAATCCCCGTAGGTCACGAGGGTGTCGAACTCCGGTTTGCCATAGATGGTGGCGGTGGTAGTCTCCGCATACATGTAACACGTGGGCATGATTCCCGCGCTCTTGGGAAACGACAGTGAATCGAACCCGGAAATTGCCACAGAATCGTCGCCCAGCAGAACAAGATATTTCGGTTTGATCGTCCATTGCTGCAATGCATAATTCACGGCATACCAGATTTCGTCGCAGCGGGGGATGGTGTCGCCGGTTGGAAACTCGGCGTCGAGGGTTGCAATATCCACCACCTTGGCATAGGAGACATCGTCGCCGGTATAGGCGTTCCTGAACGCGGCGAGTCGCTCCGCGGCGGCAAGAAACTGCCTCGGACTCACGATCAGATAGTCGCAGGTTACCGAAGGGGACTTAAAAACGGAAAGGAGGGTGCTTTGCGCTGCTGCGGAAAGCGAAAACAGAGAGAGAAAACTCAACGCATGAATAAACTTCCGCTGCCGTGGCCTGTCTGATGCGGTCATTGCGTCCTCCGGAATGATTGTTGGATTTGCAAAAAGGGAATCTGCAATGTGAAAATTACGCACTTGTTGACATTTTATTAACTTGTTTATTGTGACGTGAAAGTTCTTGTTTCGAAAGGGTCTTCACGACCAGGTTCTTTTCGGTCTTCTCTGCGGCCCTTGGCCCTTGTTCCAAAATATGCACAGGGCAAGGGCTGTCTGTCAAGTTTTCCGCATTTTTTTCGTGCCGTTGAAAACAGTCAATTGTCCTCTTTGGCATCATGGGGCGATGGCGAGCGAAAAGGCCGGATTGATGAAGAAGAGAAACACTTCGTTTCCTAATTGTTCGCTACTTCTCTTTTAACTATTTTTCGCTTGCGCAGTTATGTTTTGGCCGGTTCTAAACTCTTAACAAGGGGGAGGAGTTTCATGAACATTTACAGGCTTGCCGCCGCAGGGGTGGTGTTTTTTGCGCTGTCCCTGGGCGTTAGTGCCGCGATCCCGGCCGGATATGCCGGGAAACCCTATTGCTGCGACACGCTCAAGGGGCATTACCAGCAGATTCCCGGACAGGTACTATGCGTATTTTTCGACTCGGGCGGGGAGGGCGTGGGATTCCATTATCCCGGGAATTCCAATTCGGGCGGATCAATGCGCATGAATGCCGCCGGTCAGCAAATCCAGGCTGATTTCATTGTAAGCATGCAGGCATTTGGCGGCAATGACTACATATTCGGGTCGAACCCCGGATTGCAAGAAGTGGGGGAGAGTGAGTAAGCAAATTCTCTCCCTCCTCTCAGTGCTTCACCAGACATATCCAAGAGTAACGGAGCATATTTTGCAGTCCGGAAGTGACATAACGTTTAGGAGGGTGACAAATGGGAACATCAGCGAAGCGGCTCTCAAGGATCAGGGCATCCCCGGAAAATGGAATACTGGCGAGATGCCGGTGGTGACGGGAGATTTCAAATACGTGACAAGCTTTACACTTGAGAAATAGAAGGCCGATAAGAAGCGAATGAAACACTTTGCACCAAATTGCCAAGCTGTTGAAGTGATGGGGATTTTATGCACGTTCTAAGACCGTTGCTCATTGGAATATTTGCAGTTTCGGTGTGTGCGGCTCAGAGCGTCAATATCAGCGGACGAGTAACCGACACAAGAGGCACGCCCTTGCCTGGAGCGATGGTAAAGCTGGTGAACGCCGGATTGACGGCAACCACCGGGGTTGATGGGGATTTTACGCTGACTTCCACCGATGTCCACGGACAAAACAATCAATCGCCGGCACATAGGCTTTCCGCTGCGATATACAACGGCATATTGCATGCAAATCTTCAGGAAGAGTCGGACGTTGAGATGACAACTTTTACCCTTCAAGGGAAGGTGATAGCAACGCTGAGAAGAACACTGGGAGCCGGAACCAATTCTTGGGCGCTTCCCCGGATGGGAGCGGGTGTGTATCTTTACAAGGTGAAATTTGGCGGCAGCGAGTTCATGATAAAGAGTCCTTTTGTCGATGGCATATCGCACGGAACCGCAACATCCGTTCAAGGCTCATCATCCAAAGCATTGACGAAACGGACAAAGAGTACTGCGGGGTTCAATGATGCTGTTTTGGTCACGAAAGACGGTTTTTTGAAATACCTGGTGAGGGTAACAACCGCCGATACAAACGGCATAGAGATACAAATGCCGGTTGGTACAGGTTTAATGCTGTTCGGGCTGCAAAGGCAGATAGTGATGAAGGATATTCCAGCCGGGACGTTCACCATGGGATCGGATAGTTCGGTTGATTATGGAGCACAACCGCCTCATCAGGTAACGTTGAGCGCGTTTGCAATGCAGGAGACCGAGGTCACGCAGGAGCAATATCTGGCGGTAACAGGGACGAATCCATCGAATTTTAATACGGGAACGGATTCCTCACTCAGGCCGGTTGAAACAGTAGGTTGGTTCGATGCTGCGAAATACTGCAACGCTTTAAGCCTGGTTTCCGGCCTTACCGCAGTATATGATACGTCAGCGTGGACGGCGGACTTTTCGAAAACCGGATACCGGTTGCCAACTGAAGCGCAATGGGAATATGCCTGTCGCGCAGGGTCAATTACGGAATACTGGTGGGGTCCCGATACAAATGGCATGGGAACGCGTACATGGTCGGCCTATAACAGCGGCGGCACAACGCAACCTGTTGCAACAACGCTGGCAAATGCGTACGGGTTATATGATATGACGGGGAACGTGTGGGAGTGGTGTAACGATTGGTATGGGACCTATACGGCAGGAGCGGCAACTGATCCGACCGGCCCTTCAACTGATACGTACCGCGTTCTGCGCGGGGGCTCGTGTTTCTACTTCAGCGACGACTTCCGTTCAGCGTTCCGCTACTACGGCAACCCGGATTACAGGTACTACGGCTTCGGGTTTCGTGTGGTGCTGCCCAAGTAGAATTTTTGTGTATTTCTCCTTTGCCCTCATGAATCCGGTGCGGTTTGCCGAGACCATGTGACGTTCGCGGATTCGATATTGCGGCCTTCCCGCCAGGTTTGTAAATTTATTAATGCAACATACACGGGAACCCTGCAGAATGCATGATTCCAAGAAGGAGGTCTCATGAAGAATGTTCTGGTTATTGCATTCATTCTGGTCCTTTCCGGCTGTTCCAGCAAGCCGCCGAAGGCCCGGGTACAAAACAATGCCAACGACACCGCGAATGTTCTCTTTAAGGCGGCAGGTGGCGGTACAGTCAGTATCAACAGTGTTGGGCCGGGTACCACAAGCCCACTCTCCGAAATCAGCAAAGGCGGCAACACGGTGATTTCGGAGACAAAATCGGTTGATGATACTGATGCTATCACCTGTGCAACGGCCAAAGAATATACCGCGGTGGTAGATTCCATCGGGAAACTTACCATTCGTGAGAGCAACCAATAAGATATGCACAAGGGCCAAGTGACCAGGGTTGGTGCCGACGCACCGGCTGTGAGTGGAACAAGCATATACGTAGGAGGGAATTTCACCAGCATCGGGGGCCAAACCCAAACTGAAGCCCACAAAATGAAAGGCGAGCATCTTCAATGTCAAAGGAATCCACAGCCAGCGAAGAACAATAGAACAGGCTCTACCAATTACGATTTTTTCCCTCTCGTCTCGCCTATCAACCGATACGTCTGCGAACGCGACACGCCGAATTTCTTTGCTATTTCACGCCCTGTCTTTCCCGCCTTGAAAAGTGAAACCATTTCTTTATTGCGCTGTGGGTTATTTGCATATCGGGAGTCGATGCCATATTTTTGCCGGAATTGTTGAATGGCCTGTCGAGTCACCTTAAATTTCTTGGCAATGGCCAAATCTGTTCCCAGTGACTTCTGCAGCTTGATCAGTTCGTTCTTGCTAACCACAGCCATAGGATTTCCCCACGCAAAAAAGGAACAGTGGTTGTTGGATAAAAGTAGTGTACTGGTAAGAAAACACATTTCCCTTCGGATTGGGACTATCAATCCCCGTACAGCACCTTGAGCTGACCTAGTGTCGGATGACCAGCATAGAATTCACCCTGAGGCCCAATATACCCATTCTTGTGCTTTACAAGTCTCACAGAGGTGAATCCGCCCTTTGAATTCGGGATGCCAATCGCGATCGTGTCAGTAGATGTGGATTGTGAAGTGATAGAAGTAGTTGGCGCGGAAGACAAAGAGGACTCCTCAGGTGGTTCCTGGACTTGGGGTGCTGCAGACGCCGGCTCGGGTACAACCACATAACCGTTAGAGTAGGGGCTGAAGTAATAGCCATCGCCATAGAAATACGGGTTTCCGTCTACATAGATCGTAGTGTAATCGTCTGGAAGATAAGGAACGAAAGCGCCAATAGACCAATAGGGATAATAGGAGCCCCATCCGTAATAGCCATGATGATGATATCCTTGATGGTAACCGCCGGAATAGTGACCCCCGCCTCCACGAGATCCGCTCCAGTTGGAAATGCTGCCGCGAGCTTCGACCTTGGGAGATCCTACTCTGGGAGCCGATACCCTGGAAGGCCTTTGAACTACGCTTGAACGAGCCTGAACATTTGTGGCTCGGGAAGTCGTGGTGGCAGCAGCATCCTTGTCGCGTGCATCAACAGCGGACAGCGTCAAAATGAGGGCACACCCGAAGACGAAGCAGCACGTCTTGTTTTTCATATAATTACCCTTCCTTCCACAATGAATATACGGTAAAAGAAGGAATAAAGTCACAAGAAAAGCCAATGCAGTTCCAACCTGTTCTATCTGCGGTCTCAGGTTCGAATCAGACCGAAATACAAAGAGCCCTCCTGAAAGCAGGAAGGCTCTTTGTATACACCATTCAGGATTGGCTCGTGTGGCGGCTAATGCGGTCTTATTCGCCTCTGCTTTGAAAGCAAAATTGCAGTCGTAGCGCAGTCGAACCTGGAATGGTCCTTCGGACCATGCAGTTTCTTGTCCAGCACGAAATAAAAAAACCTCCCCTGAAAGACAGGGAAGGTTTTTTTATACACCATTCAGGATTCGAACCTGAGACCTACTGATTAAGAGTCAGTTGCTCTACCAGCTGAGCTAATGGTGCGAAAACGGACGCGGAAGAATATACATCTTTTGGGCGGGGCAGGGCAATAGTTGCGCGCTCATGCGGGCGAACGCGTATCAAAATCTTCCAGGGTCTAAATCCGGATAATCTGTTTCTTATCCTGAGAGTCCTGATCAGAACCCGTGCATGATATCAAGCCCCGGCATCTTGGTGGCTTCGATCGCTTTTATAATCTGAAGGTTCTGGTTCTTCGAAAGGTCGACCTGGTATATCTTGTCTTTGGAGAGAAGGCTGCCCCCGGAGTCGGCGATGATGCTCAGGACGGGCTTGGTATAGTGAAGTTCGTTCGCCTGGACCACTTTTCCCACGGTGTGATCGTTGAGCTCCACCAAGCTGCCCACCGGGAACAGCGACATGTAGGCGATAAAGCACTTTACGAGATCGCTTGCCAGCAGATCCTTGCGGGACATCTTGATGATGATCTCCATAGCGCGATAGGGCATGTACGCGTTGCGGTATTCGCGCGGCGACGATAGCGACTCGAAGACGTCCGCGATCTGAACGACTTTTGAATATTTGTGAATGAGGCGTGAATTACGCTGCTTCGGGTAGCCCTGCCCGTTTTCCCGCTCGTGCGTCTGGTAGGCGATGTACGGCGCGCTCTCCGGCAATTTAGAGACTTTTTCGAGAATGTGGAGGCCCAGCACCGAGTGCTTCTGCACCTCGTACCACTCATCTTTTGTCAATCTTCCCTTCTTGAGGCGGATCTCTTTGGGTACCAGCAGCATGCCCACGTCGTGCAGCGCCGCGCCTATGCCGATGTCGATCACCTGTTTCTCGCTGTACCCGGCCGCGGCCGCGATATTGATGGAGAGGAGGCTCACGTTGAGGGAATGATGATACAGGTATTCTTCGTCGGTCGATTTGAGGTTGATGACATTGAGGAGAATGCTGCGGTCGGCAAGCCACGTTCGGACAAAGCTTTCCACGATATTCCTTATGATCGACCCATCGACGGATTTTGAATCCGCAAGAGCGGTGAGTATGTACTTGATGTTCTGGATGGCCTCGGCGTATGTCGTCTTTACTTCAGCCTTGTACGCATCGGTCCTCTGGCCATCCGGTGTTTGAGCGGCCCTGCTCTTGAGCGGCGGGCCTACAGGCCTGTCGGGAAAAAAGCCGTCCTTGATGGTGGCATCGAATTCGCGGACCTTGTCGGACTGCAATAATTGCAGCAGTCCTTCCTGGCCTGTCTTTACTTTTGAAAGCTGAAGGGTTTCGTAGGCCCTGGGCGCCGGCGCGGTTCTCGGTTTGTTGAGGACGCTGTGCGACGGATCGTCGAAATGGAGTTCTCCAAGCTCCTCAAAATCCCTGGTGAGGATTTTGTGGATCTCCTCGTCCTCCTCCTGGAGCTTGACATATACTTCAAAAATATTGCGCCGTTGCAGGACGTTCAGGTGCTTTTCGGTAATGGTGACGCCTCGCGACACCAGAAGCTCTCCGCCTTCCGTGTACAGATCGGCGTGTGCAACGGCACCTGGTGACAGTGTTGACAGGTCGATTTTTTTCATGAGATCGCGACTACCGGAAACCGATATTCACCATGGTTGTTCTCCCGCAGTTTCGGCCCGCGCAGAGCAAGGCCGAAGCGGGAACGAAGTAAAAATACTATGACTCGATGGACACCCAGTACGATTTCGGGTTTCCCCAAGCAGTCCTATTTTCTTGCCGGATCCGGTCCGGGTTTTGCGGTCTGCGTTTGACCCTGTTTCCCGATTTCGGCGGACTTTTTCACCTCGGCCGGGGCCGCTGCCTCCGAGCCGGCGGCTCCGGGCACGGCCGGCTCGGGAAGTGCCGGCTGGCTGTCGAGGGCGTGAGCTCCCTGAACCGAGGGCGCTTCCGTCTCCGAAAGTGACACCGTTTTCCCCAGGAACATAGTAGTCAAATGCTTATCGAGCTGCCGAAGGTCCATGCTGGTGTACGAAAAAGAGACCGTCTTGCACGCTTCGGCAGCCGCCAGGCCTTCGGCCTCCTTGGCGACGAGGGCAAGCACCGGCGCAAATGCGGGCTGTTTTCCCGCCTCGGGCGGCGTCTCGGAATACTTGACAATATGGGTATGCTTGCCGATGTCCTCGGCCGCGGACTGGCCGCCGGCCCAGACCACCACCGCGTCGAACGCGGCGTCGTACTTGGAAAGCGGCGTCGACGCTAGAATCTGGTTGACGGCATGTCCCTCTTTGCCGAGGTAGTACAGCGGCGGCACGAACACGCTGCTGGTGAGATTTATAATACCGATGCGCTTTTTGTCGCCCGGCGCCGAGCCTTCGGCGGTCCCGCTCGCGTCGGGAACGTCCATCTTGAGGAATTCACGGTACAGGTTCATTTCCGCGTACACGTCGTCGATAAAGGATTTTGTAAATCCGGCCTGCATCTTTATAAAAGAGAAGAACGAGTTGTCCAGCGGCGTCACGTACATATCGCATTCCTTGCCGAGGATCAATGCCTTGGCGAGAAAATTTCCCATGGCAACACATACCGCGTATTTCTTTTCGGGAGAGTCGATGGCGTCCTTGAACGACTCGATATCGTACTGCTTTACGATACCCTCCCTCACGACCTCGGGCAGTTTCCACTTGGAAAAGAGCTCCTTGACGACATCGTTGTGGTTTATGCCGAGCAGCGCGGTTTCGCGGTCGATAAAGAGCGCGCCGCGGTTGGCGGTTTCTTCCAGAACCCGGAGCAGAAGGGTGGGAAAGAATTCGTCCAGAACGATGATCCCGAAATCGTGGAGCAGTCCCGAAAGAAACACCTCTTCGGTGTTCACCGTGCCCACGCGGCGCGCGAGCCGCTCCGCGATCACGCCGGTTGCCAGCGAATGGTACCAGAACCCCACCCTGTCGAAGCCGGCGCTCTTGTTTTCCTCTTTGAAAAGTTTCATCACCGACATGCTCATCACGAGACGCTTTGTCTCTCGGAACCCGATGCGGACGATGGCGTCCTTGATGGAGGAAATCCGCCGGTTGAGGCTCGCGAACAGCACCGAGTTGGAAAGCTTGAGAATCTGGGTGGACAGGACCGGATCGGCCTCAATGACCCGCGCCAGGTCGGCCGCCGCCGACTTGATGCTCTCGGCAAGACTCAGCACTTTCGCAACCGTAAATGGAAAGGCCAGCAATTGCGAAACGTAGCCGGTCATGATCTCGATCTTCTTCATGGGAGGAGTTTCGGTCGCCAGCAGCAGCTCGATGTCGCGATCCTTGTCCTGCGTCACGTCGTCCTGCGTGTCAAGCTTCTTGTCGAACTGCTTGAGCAGGTTCTCGATGAGCTTGATGAGCTGCGAAAACCGGACGGGCCGTTCAAAATAGGACGTGAAGCCGATTTTGAGTATGCCGTTTTTTTCGACCGTGTCTATCGCGTCTCCATACCCGATCATGGGGATTCGCTTGCCTTTCTTGTGGCTCTTGATGAGGCTGGCGAAATGGAGCTGCTGCATGTGCGGCCGGGGCATTTCCATGAGGATGATGTCCGGCATGAACTGCAGGGTCTTGATGTAATTCTGGTATTCCGCCTTTGACAAGAGGACCTTTATGCCGCGCTGCTCGAACGCCATTTTGAGGATTTGCGTTTCGCGCTCGTTCTGGGATACCAGCATCAAGGAGACCATGGCGGCCTGGCGCTTTCTCGGAGGAACAATGAAGAATCACCGGAAACGGACTGGATTTTTAGCCTATCTATTATATCAAGGGTGAGTGGATTATTCAACAAGGAAGATGGGTTTTAATACGGCTCGGTTCGACAGGCTTATCGTGACGAGCTGATAAAAGCGGCGTAGCCGAGGGTAATTTCCAGCCCCTTGGACGTGCGCTGCGAGGATATACTGCGCCACACATCAAGCCGCATTCTGCCCATGCGCATGGACCCGACGGGCAGCAGATACGACGCCTTTCGCCCGTCAAACACAAACCGCGGCAGCACGGGGCCGGACACGAGCATGGTATGCAGGGCGGCAACATATTTGAGGATTGAATCGTTGTCGGTTGTTGCGGCGACCGGAGCGTTGAGCGCCGCGCTCAGCGCCGACGCAAGGTCGCCGGCGTTCTGGGCGCGGGTCGACTTCGCCACGCTGTCGACAACCCGGGCAATCCATTGCTGCTCTTCGGCCGCCCGGGGAAACACGGGGGCATACACGGCGCCCAGATCGTTGGGGTTGAACGAACGGCTCACGAGGATCGGGAGAAGCTCAAAGCGGCTGTCGAATGCGTCTATGGGTTCGACGTCCGAAACGGCAACGTTGAGATAGCGCCTGCCGGAGGTTACCGAGGTGAATTTGACGCGGATCTGGGCGGTGGTAAACGCGGTGTCGGAGTCGAACCAGAGCACGCATTGGCGCATGTTGACGCCCGAGTAAACAAGGCCGTCGTTGCCCCATTCCCAGCCCACGCTCCGGTCCACGGCATCCTTTTCGTCAAGTTTCACGCGGACGCCGGTAGGGATCCCGAACTCGGCAAGGCTCTGGTAGTCGGCGCGGCAGCCGAGCCCGAAAATTATCCCGCGGAAGCGCTTTTGTTCCTGAAAGGAAATGTCGAACCACCGGCCCGCGAGACTGTCGGCCTCGCCTTCTATCCAGCAGGTGGTCGAATCGTTGTCGAACAGGTTTGCTAGTGAGAAAACCCGCGGCCCCTGGAGGCAGGACGAAGCCCGAACGGTAACTCTTGCGCCCCGGACCATAACCGTTTCGACCTGCATATGAGCAAGGGCAAAGGCCGCGCAGAGTGCGCCGGCTGCTGCCGCAAAGAGCAGGCTGGCCGCAATTATGCGGGCCGCCCGTGGGGATCTAAACCGAAATGGCGATGGACAATCATGTGGCATGAGACACCGTTACCTATAAAATAGCATTTACCCAGAGGAGCGGCGCTATTCGAAGAAGGAAGGCCGACGGGCTAGGATTTTCCTGCAATCTTCCTGCGGTAAACGTCCAGAAGAATCAATATTCCCGCAGCAACGAGGTAGATCAGCGCAAAGTCGCCGGCGGCGCCGGGCCGCAGGTTGTTTATAACGCCTGCCTGCGGCACGAGCTGGTACGCGTGCATCAGGCCGAAATACGACAGCGCCGAGCCGGCCAGCATCCAGCCCGCCGCCTTGACAAACTGCCGCTCTACCACGAACACCATCATGGACGCGAGCACCATGCTGGTGAGCATGAAGCCCTGGCTCAGGGAGATAATGCCGTAAATAAAGAGGTCACTGCCGAATTTCGGGGCAACGTCAAAAAGTCCCGTCCCGGCTTTTGCCAGCGCCGTGTTGATAAGCAGTAATGCCCACGAGGCAAGGGCCGGTACCAGGCCGAGCGCGACGGCGAGGGCGTGTTTCCTTGGTACCTCCGCGAATGCTTGGGCGGTGATGATGATGCCGATCCACAAGAGGATGCCGATCATCGCCTCCATGGGAACCACCTTGAGGACCAGGGTGACGCCGCCGATGAGACACAGGACGGTGATGACCGCGCCGTTCAATATCGAGTAACCCCAGCGCGCGCCCATGGCTTTCCATCCGGGATGGCCGATGTAAATGGTGGTGGGGAACGGGCTGCCAAGGCACGCCGCAACCGCCGACCCGAGCGCGTTTACAAGAAGCGACGACCTGGTGTTGTAGGTGTCGCCGGCGGCCTCCGCGCTTTCGAGGTTCTGCAGCGAGCCCACCACGTTGAACAGGGCCATGGGAAAAATCACGGAGAAATATTTCCAGCCTTGGCCGTCCCGCAGGAAGACCAGCATGTCGCCGAACGCGGTATGCGGATAATACAGCCGGAAGTGGTAAGGATCGGCGAGCGGGTGAAAGTACCCAAGGCCGCACCATTTGAGGACCCAGGCGATTATCGCTCCAACGACGACCGCGACGAACCCGCCGGGAAGCCCCAGGGGCAGCTTGAGGCGGCTCCCATAGGTAAAGAGGATGAGCAGCATGGGAAGCAGGGCGAGGACGGGTGTGGCGAATATCTGAAAAACGAACCCCATGGAAATAAACGTGATCGCGATGCCGGCCAATGTTGATAAAAGCGCAGCACGCGGGGTGTGCTTTCGCACCCAGTCGCCCACAAAGGCGCCGATAGCCTCCAGAACCGCGCTTGCCAGGCAGGCAAACAGCCCTGCCCGCCAGGCGAGCGATGCGTCTTTGGTGGCAAGGTAAATGGGCATGATAATAAGGAAAACATAGGCGATGAGGCTCACCGTGTTGATGCCGTAGGGAAGCGCGGTAACGTCGTCGCGCCTGGTTCGCATCGCCAGCTTGCGGGCTTGCCAGGCGTAGAAGATATTGCCGAACAAAATGGAGAGCGCTGCGCCCGGCATTATTTTGCCGTAGACCAACGCGCCCGGCATGCCGCAAAACCGGGTGCAGAAAACTGCAATGAGCATCAGTTGAAGCAGGTTGTCCACGAACAGGCCAAAGAATCCGTCGATGTCGCCTCGGCAGAACCATCGTGCATTCATCATGGCGTCTCCTCATTTTCGTGGGGCTTTTGCATTGATAATATGAATCCGTCCGCCGCCTCAAAGCAAATTTCCCCTTGCCAGGCTCGGCGGGCGATCGGTCATTTCTTTCTTGATTTTGCAATCACGAGGGCCTTTCAGAAAGCGGTGGAAACCGCGTTGGATTCCGCGCTTGGGAAATAGCCGGGCGGGTCGCGATGCCCATGAGCACATAGTATTTTGCAATGGCCGAAACTGTCGATTAAAAACAAATACGTTTTCCGGAGGAGGTTCTTATCAAGCAGCTCTTTACGATCGCGGTTGCTCTCTCGCTTACGGTGCTGGGACTCTATTCCGTCGGTAGGGCGGCACAGGAGTCAACCGACCAGGCTGCCGATCTCATAAGCATGGCAAGGTCCGGGGTTGACGAAACCGTTCTCCAGACCTACATAGAGACTTCCCCTATGCCATACGATCTGAGCGCCGACGACATCGTCACGCTCAAGGATCTGGGCGTTTCGTCAAAGGTCATCAGGGCGGCGCTGCTTCATGGCCGCGCCATGGACTCGGCAACGGCGCGCGAAACCGTCAAGGGAGCGACGCAGGACCCGGGCACCGCCGATATGGCGCTTGCGACATCCTCGGCCGTTGCGCCGCCGTCAGACAGTCTCAACGTATCGTTCTTTTACCAATCGCTGTATCCCTACGGCAACTGGGTCGATGTAGACGGTGTCTGGTGCTGGCAGCCGAATGCAGCGGTCGTGAGTACCGATTGGGCGCCCTACTGCAATCGCGGCCATTGGGTTTATACCGATTGGGGCTGGTGCTGGGCATCCGACTATTCCTGGGGCTGGGCGCCATTCCACTATGGACGATGGCTCCGTCACCGCCAGTATGGCTGGTGCTGGGTTCCGGACACCCAATGGGGACCGGCATGGGTTTCCTGGCGAAGGGGAGACGACTACTGCGGATGGGCGCCATTGCCGCCCGGCTCGCAATATGTTGACGGCCAGGGATTCTACTTCGGAGGATCGCTCGCGGGCGACGACAATGAGTTCAACCTGACGCCCGATGACTACTGCTTTGTGCCCGCCGACCATTTCTGCGATTCTCGTCCGTGGGGCCACACGGTGCCCGCGGTCCGCGTTGCGCAAGTGTACCGGAATACTGCTTTTGTCAAGAACAGCTACGGTGTTGAACGCGGACACGTGATTGATCGCGGACTGCCCGTGGATTTTGTCGCGTCGGCGACCGGCAGGAAGGTGGTAACTGTTGCCGTGGCTCCCCAGAATCCCGCTCCGAGTCAACCCATTCAGCGCACGCTGGTGAAGGACGGCCGCTTGACAATTTACAAGCCTGCGCTCTCGTCGAGAGTGCCGGAGACTCCCGCGGTAATCAAGGCGCGTTTCGAAAAGACGCCGCAAATCATAGTTTCCCGAGGCAGCATTGCCAAGCGTCAACAGGAAGCGGTTGCGCAAACAATAAGCAATCAGGAGACGGAAGCGCATACGGCCAAATTGGAAGAGACGAATCTGGAAAGCGCGGCGAAACTCGAGGCCGATTCCAGAAAACGAGCCGATATGCAGGCGGAGGCCGGCGTTCGCGAAATGAGGACGCAACAGGCACAAGCCCACATTGCCCAGATAAAGAAGTGGAGCCCGCCCACCGCGCCGGTGATGGTGCCGAAATCAAGAGTGGTGCAGCAACAAACGCCGGTAAATAGAGAACAGGTGCGGACGCAGGCCAAATCCATGGTTCAGCAGGAAGCCCGGGAAGAACAGCAGCGGCAGCAGACCATGGAAGAAATGGTCAGGAAGCCCTTGGTTGCGCAATCGCGTGTGGCGCCTGCACGCATTGAGCAAAAGAACAATGCCGGACTGCGTAAAACAGAAGAAAAGCCCGTTGGGGCAGGCAGCCCCAAATAGCGTCCATATGCGTTTCGACGTTGCCGTTTCAAAGATCGCGTGCCGACTCGACGCAGCGAAAGGTCTGCGTTAAGACGCGATTTTCTGTCAAGGATCACGAAAAGGACACCTTTCCAATTGTTCGCAATGGTATAATGCATGTAATGCGGGAGACACCAGGGTTGCGGAGTTGGGCCCAATTGACTTGCGTTTTGCAACGTCTAAATGTATGTTATTCAACAGGTTATTCCAGCCCGGGTTTGTAATATTTGTGTAACAAGTCGGCGCTCGTTGCAAAAGCGCACACACACCTCGGTCTCGTAGAAATCTTTTCTTAAAGTACCGAAAACGCTCCAGGCTTTCTGCCGGCGTTGTTCGCCAACCAAAGACAATGAAAAGCAAGCGCGCATATTTTCTGGTAGCCGGCCTTTTTCTTTCGCTCGCACTCATGGTGAGCCGGAGTATTCTTTCACCCTTATGGGTGGCCTTTTCCTTGTTTGCAATATGCATATTGGTACTGCTCGGGCTGGGATGGATTTCCAAAAAGGCAACGCGCCCGGAGTCTCTCCAGTTGAAGCCAAAGTGAAACCCAAAGCGAGCGCATTCCTGGCTGCTCACTGGGGCGTACATCCGGTTGTAATCGCGGTCCCCGCAGCAAGCTGCGGGGAATCCTTCCATCCCTAAGGAAGAAGAAATAGTTGTATTCGCGCGCTACCCCCGAAGCAAGCTTCGGGGGTATGGCAACAACTACAACGATTGGTGCAAAGCACCATTACCATACCATAAGGAAACGAAGTGACAATGCGCTCGCTGTGGGATTCATCTCTTCCGGGTAAATCCGCATGATCAGTTCGATCTTCACGATTGCGACCCTCATTTTTTGTCTGTCGGCCATTCTGGTTTTTGACTTCGTATGGTTGCTGCTCAAGTCTCCGCTTATCCGCTTTTTCACAGACAAGCCGGGAACCCGAAAGATTCACCAGCAAACAATTCCCCGCGCAGGGGGCATGTGCATTGCCGTTGTGTTCTGCGGCATGCTGTGCCTGTGGAAATTCTGGGCATTCGGCGGCTTCACGCAGCTTCCGCAGTTGTGCTTTGAGATTTGCCTGGTGATTGCGGCCGGAATGTTCGTTGTCGGGTTTTTCGACGATACCACGTCGTTCGCGATTCTTAACAGAGCGAAATTCCTGCTTGAGTTCGTGATTGCCGCGGAAGTGGTATGCCTGTTCGGCATCAAATTCCCTGAGATCAACTTTTTCGGCATTGTTGCAATAAAGAACGAGGTCCTTTTGAGCGTGATCTCGATTTTCTGGATGGTGGGTGTCGCCAACGCCCTCAACATCATAGATGGGCTCGACGGCCTCGCGGGCACGTTCGTCTGCATCAGTTTCGCAACCGTCGCCATTCTTGCCGCACATGCGCACGCCGATGTCGTCGCGATCCTGAGCATCATCGTCGTCGGCTGCACCATCGGCTTTCTGATACACAACGTTTCGCCGGCGCGCGTTTTCCTGGGAGATACCGGGTCGTTGTTTCTCGGAATGATGCTTGCCCTGTTTCTCATGTACATGGCGGCACTTCCCAGAGAACCTTTTTCAATCTATACTGCTTTACTCATAGCAGGTTACCCTATTCTCGACGTGGCTGTGGCAATGGGCAGAAGATTTTTCAAGGCGCGGCTGGCGGGTTCGGGATGGATTCGGAGCTTTCGGGCGATTGCCGTTGCCGACAGCGAGCATACGCATCACCGTCTTGTGTACCGCGGTCTCAGCCACTCGCAAGCCACGCTCATTATCGCCACCCTGAGCGCAACGCTATGCGTTACCGCCATCTACACCTACCTGTTCAGGGAATTCAAGTTTGCGCTCGTGGTCTATATGTTTGTCGTTGTTTCCCTGTTTTTGTATGAACTCAATTTCTTCGACCGGTTCATCATTTACATACGGTATATCCTGCACCGGACGTCAAAAAAGCGGCCGTACAGGATCGGGGTGGTGGATGCGGATCCGATTCTTCATCACGCGCTGATCCGTTTTAAACAACGGAAGTTCTCCTTTGATTTCTTTAGTGAGCAGGATCTTCTCAAATCCCGCGATGCTATCGAGAAATTGCAGTTGCAGGCGATAACAAACGGCGACGAGCAGTTCTTCGTCACCGCGACGTGGGCAAGCGACACCCGCAAATATTCCCGTGATATGATACGATCCGTTCTTAGTGAATGGGCTAGTACAGTGTCCAGGCTAAAG
>PLWQ01000015.1 GCA_003165595.1 Fibrobacterota bacterium
TTATCTATAATATCAACGCGCTAGTGTGCCACGAGGCACTTTAGATACACACCGGTGCATTTCCCGATACTCCACTCGGGCAATAAATCCGGTCCCGGCAATTCATTGCCGGCGGCAAAGATTAGCGACCCTTTGGGTTTCCCGTCATGTATCACGGCCCGTGGACGTGAGGCAATGCTAAACACCGCCGCGCCAACGCGGCTCCTTTTTATTCCACTCACTTTATGAGTGGAATAAAGCCACGGCCTATGGCCGTGGTTGTTTAGTGGTCATTCGCCGGGAAGGTTCATGGACGTATGCAACGGCGACGCTGCATGCGATGCTCCATGACATCGGCAAGCGAGTCGTAATGCGCAAGCGTGAACGGGTTTAGCTTCGTTAAGTTATATAATGCAGTCGGCGATTCTTTTAGCGACGACGCAGCCCGACGGCATGAAGAAGTCAATGACCGGTACACTTCATGCGGCTGCCGGAGTTTTAACCGGCGACGAGTTTGCAAAGAGTATCAGGTGAACGTGGGAGATCTCCATAGGTGGGATTTACAATCCCAACGCTGTCCTATAAGGGTCAAGCTGAAATGGATTGCGGCCCGTGGAGAAGTCGGAGATGCCCATAGTAGTGTTGATGGCCGTGCATGAAAACGTGGCCGGAGCGAAGGGGCATTGCTTCAAACGAGCGTCCAAAGGGATGGAGTACGGGCGGATTGGCGAAAGCCTGGAACCGCCACGGTGCTGCCGAAGCAGCGCCAACGTGCATGAGTCTCGGAGGAGGCTGTATCGGATGGCCAAGCAGGAGATGCGCAAACCGGTCGCCTGCGAACGCCTGAGATGAAGTTTGTCGGTAAGCCGTATGAGGGAAAACTTCACGTACGGTTTGAAGAGGGGGAGTGGCGAAAATCGCCACTCTCTACTCTACAATCATGACCTTCCGCATTTGCAAACACCCTGGGTTCGCCGGCGGTCGGTTCTTCAAGAAAAATGCTGGTTTGCAGGCAAAAAATGCTGTCGTAGTTCGGCATGTGACATTCGTTGTTTGCTAAAAAGAAAAGTACTATCAATCAAGATTGACAAGAAGGTTGTAGAACCGCATACTAGTAGAAAGTTCAGTCCATCCCAAAGTGGGGAAGCGCACATGCTAAAATGCCACCGTAATGTCGTCATACCAAAAAGAAATGCAAATTCCCCGGTGAGATCGGTTATGTTTGGTTTCTTAATTGCATATTTGAGCCTTGCAAATGCGAGTTGGACTCCAACGTCCGGACCGGGATATTTCCATATTTCTACGCTTGCAACAGTCGACACTACCATTTATGCCGGAACCTCCAATGGGATGGGAGCATTTTTTTCACGGGATAACGGAAAAACATGGGTTGCTATCGATCTTGGTAAGTCATACACTGTAATATCTGCGTTTGTTGCTCAGGACAGCTTTGTATTTGCGGGAGCAACGAACAGCTCACTGGACGGCGGGATTTTCCGGTCTATTTCAACCTCCAATATCTGGATTGCGGCCGATTCCGGGTTAACCACGCGTTACATCACAAGCTTGGCCGTAAACGGCAACAACATTTATGCAGGCACCGACAGAGGCGTCTTCCTTTCCGCAAACAACGGCGGTGTATGGAAAGCCCTCAATTCCGGGCTTCCGTCGAAGACGGGTTTATTTTTTCAAGCGCTTGTCTCAGACGGCAATACTGCTATCGCCGGCACCAATCTCCTGGGCGCCTTCCGGTCGGTCGACAATGGCATACACTGGACCGCGTTCGATTCCGGATTTACGTACGACACTGGCGAGGCGGTCTTCGCCCTTGCAAAAACCAATAACTTCTTCTTTGCCGGCACCAGTGACGGTATGTATCGAACATCTATCAACGGCAATACCTGGACCAAAATCGATTCCGGTATTCCCTTGCCAACAAACGTAACGGCTCTTGCCGTATGCGATGGCGCCGTTTTCGCCGGGACATGGTATCAGGGCGTTTTTCTGTCCGTAGACAACGGAAGTCATTGGACACAAGTAAATTCCTCGTTTCCGCAAAACACCTATCTAGGCGGTTACGCAAATCTGAAGGCCCTTGCCGTTAACAACAATTATCTCTTTGCGGGCTTTGATGACGCCACCTTGTTTGTCTATAGGATTGCATTGCAGGATTTCATACCTCCCTCAGTTGCATGGATATCTCCGAAGGACAATGCACAGGGAGTTTCCATTAACCCGATTTTGGAATGGGGAAGGTTGAGTCTGGCGAATTCCTATTCTTTACAGATTTCTGTCGGCTCAAATTTTTCAACGAGAATACTGGATTCTTCCGGCATTACAGATACGGTGTTCCCGCTTCGCGGACTTGCGGCCGGTACCACCTACTCTGTGCGTATCAATGCAAAAAATTTTGCCGGTCCCGGCGGTTGGGATTCAACCAGTTTTACCACACTCTCTGCGCCTTCCGTTCCGCAGATCGTTGCTCCGAAAAACGATTCTATTATCGAGTCGTTTGGGACAACACTTGTCTGGAAATCCGCCCTCTGGGCGGCATCGTACAGAGTCCGGCTCTTTGTAATGCCGGATTCGAACCAGAGTATTTTGGACACCGTTGGATTGACGGATACGACACTTAGAGTTGTCGGCTTGTTCAACGACACGGCGTATTGCTGGCGTGTTAATGCGGCCAATATGATAAGCACAAGCGCATGGTCGGCCTTGTACAGGTTTTCCATCGATGTTCCGGCTCCGCCAACCCTGCCGAACACCGTGACGCTTGTTTCGCCGGAAAATGGAGCATTGCTCACTTCGGGAAGCGCGCATTTGTTGTGGTTGTCCGATACGCCTTACGTCTCAAGGTACTCTGTTGCCGTCGGGACTGATTCTCTGGTTTCGCAGATCTTTCTGCAGGATTCCGCTGTTTACGATACCACTCGGTACATTGGCGGCCTTTCGCCGGGTGTTACCTATTGGTGGCGGGCGAAGGCGTATAACGCAAAGGGGTGGGGTCCTTTTTGCTCCGAAAGAAGCTTCAAATGTCCGGTCCTTCTGGCAACGCAGAAGAATAAAAACGATCTTCCTTTCTATTTCAATAGCGCATTGAAAAATATCCGCTATACCTTGACGAAAAACTGCCTTGTTTCGCTCCAATGCTTCGATGTCCGCGGCCGGGTAATCGCTCGTTGTATCATCAATAATCAGTCGCCGGGAAGCTACTCCCTTGATCTGCCGATTTCGCCGAAGGCAATCGGCATATATATCGTTCTTTTCCGGGCCGGGAGCTTTGAATGGAGTAAAGCGGTCGAATTTGTAAAATGACCCTATTGTAACGCCGTCGTTCCGGCGCTCAACGCGAACATTGGAATAACCAATGAATGCAAAAAGGAACTTTAATCCCGAAAATGGAGCGAATCCAATGCGGAAAAAAGCACCGGTGACCATGAAAGCATATGACGATCCCGAATTCCTCCATGGACAATCAGCGCGTTCCATTCGCGTGCTGTCGGAATTCATCCAGCCGGAAGAACGCTTTCGGAAGAACGGAATCCACAACACAATCGTATTCTTCGGATCGGCGCGCGCCATGCCTAAAAAGCAAGCCAAATCCCGCGTCTTGAATCCCGGCGAAAAGCGAAACAAGTGCATGCTCACCGGCGAGACGTATGAAGCCTGCGTGGAACTGGCGCGACGCATTACGGAATGGTCGAACAAAATCAAGGACCCCTGGCATCGTTTTTATCTTTGCAGCGGCGGCGGCCCGGGCATTATGGAGGCGGCCAATAAAGGAGCTCGCCTCGCCAAGGGCAAGTCCATCGGCCTCAATATCAGCTTGCCGTTCGAACAGGTAGCCAACCCCTATATCACGCCCGAATTGAATCTCGAATTCCATTATTTCTTTATACGAAAGTTCTGGTTTCTCTACTACGCCAAGGCCCTGGTGGCTTTTCCCGGCGGTTTCGGCACGTTCGATGAGGTCTTTGAAGTTCTGACCCTGCTTCAAACCAAAAAGCTCAAGAAGCGTATGCCGGTCGTGCTTTTTGGAAAGGAATTCTGGAATGGCGTGTTTAATTTCAACGCTCTTGTTGAATATGGCGTGATTGCTCAGGAAGACCTGGCGCTCTTCAAGATATTCGACGATGTGGATTCCGCCTACGACTATATCATCTCCGAGCTCAAGCACATGCCGCCCAACTCGCTTTATTCGTAGCGAGAAGCGAGGAGTATATGAGTGAGATGAAGAGCAATGATTTCCCGGAAGATGATGAAGAAATTAAAATGCTTTTGGGGGCTGCGCGTGGTGCGGCGTGGGTGTGTCCGGTTCGAGACCGAAACACCTGCTGCGCGCACCATTGAAGCGGCAGTTGGACAGAAGCGGTGTCGCGTCGAGTAAACGACCACTGCAATAGGCACAGGCATAAAAGGCAATTTCAAGATAGCAGGTAATGAAATTCTAACAAGCTAGTATTCTTCCGCCTCCGCCTCCTTCTCCGCCACATAGAAAAATTTGCCTGTAGGCAAATATTACTATCGAAAAATTTGCTCATAGGCAAATATTACTTGACCCTGCCTTTCCCGAGATTGTATGTTCTAGTCGCACCTTCCCGAAAGCCTCCAGCCTATGAAAGACCGCTATCTCACCACCGAAATCACAGCCGATCTCAAAGACCGGAAAATGGTCTTTGTCGGCGGCCCGCGCCAAGTGGGGAAAACAACGCTGGCAAACGAGCTGGTCGCAGCAACATTTGAAAGGCCGGCCTATTTCAACTGGGACAACCGCGGCGACAGGACGCGGATTTTGCAAGGCGCATGGCCGGGAGACGCGGACCTGATTACCCTTGATGAGGTTCACAAGTACAGGAAATGGAAGACTTTTATCAAAGGGGAATACGACAAGAACAAGGACCGCTATTCCTTCATTCTCACCGGCAGCAGCCGCATGGACGTATTCCGCAAAGGCGGCGACTCCCTGCAAGGCAGGTACCATTACTACCGTCTTCATCCCTTTACGCTGGCCGAACTGGAGAACCGGAAGAACGCGTTTGTTCCATTCAAGGAACTTTCCCTGCCGCACGGACCCGCTCGTGGCGGATGTGAAGCATTGCTGCATTTCGGCGGTTTCCCCGAACCGTTTATAAAACAGAGCGATCGCGTGCTGCGGCGGTGGCATAACGAGAAGCTCGACCGCCTGTTCCGGGAGGACATCCGGGACATTGCCGTTATTCATGATCTGGGAAGCATGCAGGCGCTTAGCGATCTTCTGCCGGGTCGGGTTGGATCTCTCTTATCGACAAATGCGATCCGCGAGGACCTTGAGGTCAGTTTCAAAGCCGTGGCTCATTGGCTGGACTTGTTGGAATCGTTCTACTATGATTTTCGCATTTATCCGTTTGTGTCGAATATGGTCAAGTCGCACAAGAAAGAACCCAAGGTGTACCTGTGGGACTGGTCGGAAATAGCGAATGAGGCCGTGCGTTTTGAGAACATGGTTGCGTCTCATCTGCTCAAGCTGGTGCATTACCTGCATGATTTTGAAGGATACAAGGCGGGCCTTTTCTTTCTGCGCGACCTTTCCAAGCGTGAGGTGGATTTTCTCGTTGCCGTCGACAATAGGCCGTGGTTTGCCGTTGAAGTAAAGTCGGCCCAGACCTCGGCCTCCCCGAACCTGACCCTTTTCAGGGAGAAATGGAAAATTCCGTTCTGTTATCAGGTGGTGAGGGCTTCCGGGGTAGACATACGCAATTCCGGCGTCAGGATCATGTCGGCCGACAAGTTCCTGCCGGGACTGGTGTAGCGCTCATCAGCAAGGAATCCCTATGCCGCGAGAACAATTTCCCTCATCCGAATACAAGCTGCTGAACTCCCTCAAGCCGTTCTTGCATTATAAGAAGTCCCGCCGCTACCCGCTGCCCATCGGCGACGATGCCGCGATTCGTACTTGCTCGGCCAAAGAAAGACTTATTCTCACCGCCGACTCGTTTGTTCAGGACGTGCATTTTCGTCTCTCCTGGATGACGCTTGCGGAAGTCGGATTCAAGGCCATGGCGATAAACCTGAGCGATTGCGCCGCCATGGGAGCCGCGCCGGATGGTGCGCTTGTCCAGATCATATTCCCCAAAGCGCTGCCCGCCGCGAAGACCGTTGCCGACATACGGCGGCTTTATACCGGCCTTTTTGCGGCGTGCAAACGCTGGGATTTTCCCATCATCGGCGGGAACCTGTCGGCCGGGCCGTGCTGGATCGTGGACATCACGTTGCTTGGCAGGGCGGAAAAACCGGGCAGGCTTCTGTTGCGCACCGGCGCGAAGAAGGGCGATACGCTCTGGGTAACCGGTCGGCCGGGAGAATCGGGTGCGGGTCTGGCCGCGCTTGCCAGGTGGGGAAGGAAAGCGGTTCCCCGCCGGTACAAGGAACTGGTGTTGCGCCACGTTCGTCCGACGCCGCGCATGGAAATCGGATGCGCCCTTGCCGCAAACCCGCTGGTGCATGCGCTCATCGATATCTCGGACGGTGTCGCAAAAGAATGCCGTACTCTGGCATACGACAACCGGCTTGGCATCTCGCTTGACGCGGCCCCCGCATGCGTTTCGGATGTGACGAAACGAGTTGCCGCCGAGTTGGGCATTGACTGGCGTGAGTGGTATCTGGGCGGCGGCGAAGACTACGAGCTCCTGTTTGCCGCCGATCCGTCCTTTGATGCTCGGCCGATCGCGTCTCACAGCAAAGTGCTTTTCACGCGAATCGGCTCGTTCTCGCCCAGGGGCGCAGGCGCCGCGGTCCCGTTTGGGGACCTTGCCGCGGCCGGCATGCCCGGCGGCTGGGATCATCTCCGAAAAAACTTGCTATAGTAGACTTGCCCGTTTTAGATTAACAAGATACGTCCGTTATACCTTGTAATGTATTTTTAAACTGTATGATGCAACGACGACGAAAAAAGCTGGGTGAAATCCTGATTGCCCAGGGACTCATCACCAACGAGCAGTTGGTGGAAGCCCTGCAGGTGCACAAGCGCACGGGCGTGAGCCTGGGCACGGTGCTGGTGAACCTCGGCTACATCACCGACGACGATCTTACGAGCGTCCTGGGCGCACAGATCCAGCTTGACCAACGCAAGAGAATCGGGGAAGTGCTCATCGACCAGGGGCTCATCACCGAAGATCAGCTCCAGCTGGGGCTCGAAGAGCAGAAGAAGACGAGGCTGCAGCTGGGAAAATGCCTCGTGCAGCTCGGGTATATTTCGGACAACAAACTTGTGGACGTGCTGTCGGCCCAGCTCGACGTCCAGCACGTGGTGCTCGAGAATTTCAACTTCAACCGCACCCTCGTAGGCCTCATTCCCGAGGACATGGCGCGCAGGTACAAGGCGATCGCGCTGTTCGAAAAGGACGGCGTCCTCACCATTGCCATGGCCGACCCCACCAATTTGCGGACCATAGACCACCTGAAATTCAAGACGGGCAAGGAAATCGACGCGGTCATCGCATCTGAAAAGAGCATCGTCGCCGCGATCGACAAGAATTATTCAACGAGCGTGGAGCAGATGTCCGAGCTGCTCGGGGCGGTGCATGTTGACGAACTGGACGTGGTGAAGCACGACGAAGAGGAGGATGCCGACCGCCTCACCGACGAGGAAGGCAAGCAGATTGTAAAGCTTGTCAACCTCATCATCATCCAGGCGGTCAACGAAAACGCATCCGACATTCATATTGAACCCATGGACAATTTCGTGCGGCTGCGGTACCGTATCGACGGCGAGCTGCAGGAAAGAAATCCGGTCCCGCTCCAGTTGCGGGCGCAAATCACCTCTCGTATGAAAATCATGGCGGGTATGGACATCGCCGAGAAGCGGCGTCCGCAGGACGGCCACATCGAGATACGCCATCAGGGCCGCAACATCGACTTGCGCGTGTCAACATTCCCCGTGATGACGCGCAACCGGGGCGTCAACGAGAAGATGGTGCTTCGCATTATAGACCAGGCGGCAAACCAGCTGACGCTCGACCAGCTGGGCTTTTTGCCCGCCATGCTCAAGCAGTTCGACGATCTGGTGCGTCAGTCGGACGGCATCGTGCTTGTCACGGGCCCCACAGGGAGCGGCAAGAGCAGTACTCTGTATGCGGCACTCGGCCGCGTTAACCTCTACTACGAGAATAAAAAAAACATCGTCACGATGGAAGATCCGGTCGAATTCGTACTTGAAGGAATCAACCAGGGTCAAATCAATGTGAAGGCGGGCTTCAATTACGACGACGGCATGCGCTCCATTTTGCGCCAGGACCCGGACATCGTAATGGTGGGAGAAATGCGTGACAAGCAGACGTGCGAAATGGCAATCCAGGCCGCGCTTACCGGTCACATGGTGTATTCCACGCTGCACACCAACGATTCGGCGAGCGCATTTACCAGGCTGCTGGACATGGGCATCGAGCCGTTCCTTATCTCTTCCACGGTGCGTGGCGTGCTTGCGCAGCGCCTTATCCGGCGGATCTGCTCCAAGTGCCGTGAGCCGCACCGCGAAGATCCCGACGTGCTGCGTGATCTGGGCCTTCGTTCCGACATCACGCTGTACAAAGGCAAAGGATGCCGCAATTGCAACAATTCGGGATACCGGGGCCGCACCGGCATGTTCGAGCTTCTGACGCCGGACTCAACCGTCAAGAAGATGATTCTCGAACACCGCTCGTCCGACGAGATAAAGGATTACTGTGTTGCAAAGGGAGGCTTCGACACCCTGCGCAAGGACGGGTTGCGCAAGGCGGCCGACGGCATTACGACTATCGAGCAGGTACTGGGGGCTTCGCAGAATGACTAGCGCACTATCCCGCGCCTCCGTGGTGGACAAGATAGTTCTCAATTCGGTGCAGAAAGACGCGGTGCTCTACGACGAGGGGCCGCAGCTCGTCTTTGCCGGCGCCGGCACCGGCAAGACCAGGGTGCTCACCGCAAAGATCGCCTGGCTCATTCAGGAGAAAGGCGTCCCTCCCAACCACATTTTCGCCGCGACATTCACCAACAAGGCCGCCCGCGAAATGCAGCGCCGCGTTGAAGGCCTCACCGGTTTGCCGTGCACGGGCCTGTGGATCGGCACCTTTCATTCGCTGTGCGCGCGCATCCTGCGCAGGGAGGCGGGTGTGCTGGGTTATCGCTCCTCATTTTCGATCTTCGACGCCGACGACCAGCTCTCCTGTGTAAAGAAAGTGGCCAAAGAGCTCTCGCTCGACGAACGCACCATGCCGCCGCGCCTGGTGCTGTCGGCGATATCGCGGCACAAGAACGCGTGCGTGCCCCCGGAGGAGCTTGCCACAACGGGGAAAAGCTTCTTTGAATCGGAGATTATCCGCGCGTACGGCGCATACCAGGAAAGCCTCAAGAAACAGCAGGCAATGGATTTCGACGACCTGCTTACCAATTGCGTGTACCTGCTGCGCCGCAATCCGGACGTGCTCCGCTATTATCAGTCGGTGTTTACCCGCGTGCTTGTGGACGAGTACCAGGACACAAACGTCGCGCAATTCCTCCTTGTAAAACTGCTTGCCGCCGTCCACAACAACATCTTCGTGGTTGGCGACGACGATCAAAGTATTTATGCGTGGCGCGGGGCGCAGGTGGAAAACATCCTGACCTTCGGGAAGGTGTTTCCCGGCACCAAGACTTTTACCCTCGAACAGAATTACCGCTCCACAAACGCGATTCTCAATTTCGCCAATGCCGCCATCGAGCCGAACACCCTCCGGGCAAAGAAGCGCCTGTGGACGGGCCGGCAGGGCGACGCTTCCGTAACGGTGGTCCGCTACCGCGACGACCGCAACGAATCGGAATCGGCGTGCGATTCGGTGGCCCGGCTCCTGAAGGCCGGTTCCCGGGCCTGCGACATTGCCGTGCTGTTTAGGACCAATGCCCAGTCGCGGCTGCTTGAAGACGCCATGCGCAAGCGCCGCATTCCCTATGTGCTGGTGGGCGGCACGAGCTTTTACGAGCGGCGCGAGATCAAGGACTGCCTCGCGTATCTACGGCTGTGCGTGAACCAGAAGGACGACGTGAGCTGCGACCGGATCGTCAACGTTCCCCCGCGCGGCATGGGCGACAAGGCCCGTGAGGTGCTCGCTCAGCGCAGCCGCGAGCTCGGGAAGTCGCTTTTGGAAACCGTGCTCGAAGATCCGCAAACCGCCGTGTACGGCCGCGGCCAGAAAGGACTGCTGGAACTGCGCGAGCTGTACGCGCTGCTGGCCGACCTCGTCGCCGGCAAGGAATCGCCGCACGAGGTGCTCAAACAGGTGCTCGCGCTCACCGGCTATCTCACCATCTTCGAGGGTGAGGATTCGGAGGAAGCGCAGGGCCGTATCGACAACGTGAGCGAACTGGTGAACGCCGTGTCGTTCTGGACGGAAGACAATCCCGAAAAGGGGCTGCCCGAATTCCTGGAAGAAATCTCGCTCGCCTCCGATATTGACAGATGGGAACAGAAGGGCGATTCGGTGAACCTGATGACGCTCCACTGTGCAAAAGGCCTGGAATTTCGCCACGTCTTTATTGTCGGATGCGAGGACGGCATCGTGCCTTCACGCCAGAATTTCGACGACGAGGCCAAAATCGAAGAGGAGAGAAGGCTCCTGTACGTGGGCATAACAAGGGCAATGGACACCCTGGAGGTTTCTCACGCGGATCAACGGTGGCGTTTCGGTTCGTGCATCCCCATGTCGCCCTCGCGGTTTCTGGCTTCCATTCCTCAGGACCTCTACCTCTTTCTGGACAAGGGCGGGGTCTTTGTCCGCGAGGAGAAAAGGCCTCCCAAAGCGTTTGTCCGCGAGGCGGTTGTCGAAAGCCAGGAGCCCGCATACCGGCACGAAGATTTCTCCCAGGAGACCGTCCAGTTCCGGATGGGTCAGCACGTGGTGCACAAGCTGTACGGCAAGGGCAAGATCGTCAACCTGAGCGGGTTCGGTGACGACATGCGGCTCATTGTCCTTTTCAACGACGGCGCGCGCAGGAAAATGATGGCGAAATTCGCCGATCTGGGGACATCGTAGCACAAGTCCTGAGTTATTTTGCCTTTGATCCCTCTCCCACGAGGAGAGGGGGAGCGTTTGCGGAACGGTAATTGATGAAGAGCCCGCGTCAGGAAGACCTCTCGTAGGGAGCAGTTTCATGATCGACAAAAAAATTGTTCAGCACATCGCCGACCTCTCAAGGCTCTCTCTGTCCGACGAAGAGACCGAGGAGTTTGCACACCAGCTCGCGTCCATTCTCGGCTACGTGGAGCAGCTTGACAAAGTAGATACCTCGAACGTTGAACCCACCGCGCTTGTCGCGCCCGCGCGCGATCCCCTGCGGCAGGACGAACCGACACCGTCGCTGCCTCCGGACAAACTCCTGCAAAACGGCCCAAAAGTCAAGAACGGGTATTTTGCGGTGCCGAAGGTAATAAATCAATAAGCTTCTTTTCCAACAATTTAGTTGGGCTGGGCGTTCCCCCTTTTGTAGAGGCGCATGGTCATGCGCCTCTACAAAAGGGGTCGGCTCTTCCTCCGGGCTCGGCCGGTTGGCCTCGGTGCCGCACCGCCACAATGGCCCTTTGGGCCGCGGTCGGGCGTCAAGCGAGCGACCTGGGCGCGCACCTTCGTTGGAGAGGGTGTGCCTCAAGACCCCGCAGGCGCGCGAAGCGCGGCGAGGAGGCTTGGGGCCAGGGAAATCGCGCGCCCAACTGGAAGGGCGCAGAAGCGACCCGAAAGGGTTTCCCCTACAAGAGTATTGAATCTTACTTATATTTTATTCTTTATAATCATCGCCCTTCATCTTACAATATAGCTTCACACGCCCGGCAATTTTTTGCAAAGGAATCCCCAAAACCTATGGCGCAAGCAAAAAGAACCCGCAAAAAAGGCGTTCTCTGCGTTATCCCGGCACGATACGGTTCCACGCGGCTTCCCGGCAAACCGCTCATGATGTTCAAGAACCTTCCGCTGGTGATGTGGTGCTACAAACGCGCGGCGCAGTCGGGCGCGTTCGACATGGTGTGCGTGGCAACCGACGACAGGCGCGTGCACGAGACGGTACGGAAATTCGGCGGCGAAGCGGTGCTCACCTCGCCGCGCCATGCCTCCGGGACGGACCGCGTGAACGAGGTGGCAAAAAAATTCGACTTCCCCTACGTGGTCAATCTTCAGGGCGACGAGCCGCTCATCTCCCGCGCGCTTATCACGCAGTTCGTGCGGAAGCTCACCCTGCTGGATGATAATTCCTTGCTCACCTGCGTTTCCTATGCTACAATTGAGGGAAGGGACGATCCGAATGTCGTGAAGGCCGTTCTTAACAGAATGGATGAGGCGTTGTACTTTTCCCGGGCGCCCATCCCGTTCGACCGCGACGGCGGCGGCAAGACGATATTCGCGCACTGGGGCGTGTACGGTTTTACCGCACAATCGCTGGCGCGGTTCTGCAGCTTTCCCCGGGGCGAGCTTGAAAAAAGGGAAAAGCTCGAGCAGCTTCGCGCGCTCGAAAACGGGATGCGCATCGTGTGCCTCACAACCAGGGAGCGGTGCGGCGGCATCGACACGCCGCAGGATGCCGAAGCGTTCAGGAAATCGGTGGAAGGATAGTTTTTTCCATGTCAAGCGAAACCGAAAATGCGGATGCTCCGAGAACCGAAGATGTGCATCTTCTCGTAGTCGACGACGAAAAATCGATCTGCGACATTGTGGGACAGTATCTCCGCATGAAGGGATACGTTGTCACCTGCGTAGGTTCCGCCGAGGCGGCCATAGAGATCATCAAGCAGAACAGTATCGACCTGGTTCTCTCCGATATCAAGATGCCGGGCATGTCGGGCGTGGAGCTGCTCAAATGGGTGCGCGAATACAACCGCTCTTTGCCTGTGGTGATGACAACGGGATTTCCCACCCTCGACACCGCGATTGAAGCGCTCAAGCTCGGAGCGTTCGATTACCTTACCAAGCCGTTCCACCTCGAAGAAATCGCCGAAAAGATCAAGCGGGCCCTTATCAACAAGCAGCTCGAAGAGGAAAATCTTCTGTTCTCGAAGCTCGTTTCCCTGCACGAAGTAACGAAAATTCTCGCATCCACCTATCAGCTCCCCGAACTCAACCACAAAGTGCTCGATTTTTCGGTGAAGATCGCCAAGGCCGACGGAGGTTCGCTGATGGTTTTCGACGAAGCCTCGCACCTGATCCTCACCGAATGCACCGCGCACCATCCGGCGGAGTTTTGGCAAAACGGCCTGTTTGTGACCGTGTCCCGCTGGGTGGCCGAAAACGAGGAGCCGCTCGTGATGGAATCGGGGGAAACAAAGATGTTCCGCGAGTTCCCGCCGCTGCCCGAATCGGTCCGCTCGTACATCGCGTTCCCGCTCAAGACGCCTCAGCGCACGGTGGGCGTGCTCAACCTGATTCGCGCCCGCGACAAACACCCCTTCTCCAACGTGGATCTGGAAATCATCAACGTTCTTGCATCGCAAGCGAGCATTTCCATAGAAAACGTGAGGCTCTACCAGAACATACGCGACAACTACCTCAAAACCGTGCGCGGTTTTGCGCTGGCGGTTGAAGCCAAGGACCGGTACACGCACGGCCACTCCGAGAACGTGATGAAATACACGATTGTGCTCGGGAAGCGCCTGGGCCTTTCGGAGGCCGAGCTCGAGGATGTAAAGTACGCGGGCTTGCTGCACGACATCGGGAAGATCGGCGTGAGCGAGCTGATCCTCAACAAACCCGGGAGATTGACGCCGGCGGAATTCGACGAGATCAAGAAACACCCGACGCTCGGGTCCAACATCATCGCCGACGTGCCCTTTTTGCGGCCTTTGGTGCCCATGGTGCTCCATCATCACGAATTTTTCGACGGCAACGGGTATCCCAGCGGCATCAAGGGCGACCAGATTCCTTTCGGCGCGCGCATCCTGAGCGTCGCGGACGCCTACGAGGCCATGACGTCGGACCGTCCGTACCGCCGGTCGCTTTCGGCGCAGGCAGCGCTCGAAATCCTCATGAACGGCAAGGGAAAACAATTCGATCCCCGCATTGTCGAAACGTTCACCGAAATTCTTCGTTCGGGGGATGGGCAGCATTGACAGGGCGGAAGAGCGTCATAGGTTGCGAAAAAGGAAGTGCCAAAGCTAAACAAGATTCTCAGGAAGTTATCTTCGCCGGTTTTCCAATTCTTCGCCGTTGTTCTTTGCGATCTTTGCGACTTCGCGGCGAGGTTTCGCGGCAGTCGGCGCTCTTCCCAGTTGCTTTGCGGAGAGCGATCACGCATTTTATAATGTTGTTTGCCGGCGGGCACGGCCGGCCGCCACATACCTGTGCCACAGACACTTCTATCGGGCTGGAGCGATAATGGCGACGCGCCTCGACAGCGTTTGCGGAATCGACATCACCAAAGACAGCATCAGCATCGCCCAGTATTCCGCTGCAGACAACACGGTTGCGAATGCGAGCATCGTCCCCCTGGACGACGCCGATTCCGCGGCGGATCTCATTTCATCACTCAAGGCGAAATTCAGAAAAGTCGCCTCTCAAATGCATTGCGAGGGGCAGGCCGCGGCGGTCGCCATGTCCGCGAATTCCGCTGTTGTAAAGATCCTCATGCTTGATGCCGACGAGAAAGACGTCCGCGAGGCAATCGGGTGGGAGCTGGGCCAGCACATCGTGGGCACGATGGACGACTACTCCTTCGATTACGAACCTCTTGCGGCCGCGGGCGGCAGCGTGAGACGGTTCCTGGCGGTAGCATACCGCAGCGCAAATGTCCAGAAGCTCGTGTCGCTGCTCAAGAGCGCCAGGATATCTCCTTTCGTCGTGGATCTGGATATTTTCGCGCTCATCGACGTGTTCGAGGCAAATTATCGCGAGAACATCGCTTCTCCGGCCGTTATCGTACATGGCTGCGGCGATTCATCGAGGCTGGTACTCACCGAGGGCGGCGCCTTTCTGGACTTCGACGTTGTCGAACACCGCGGCGGTCATGCCGCGGCGGACGCTTATGCGTCGCAGCTCCAGGACGCCATGGGGCGGAGTTTTGCCGGAACGAATGCCGGATTCGAAACGTACGTTACCGGTCCGCTGTTTTCCGATCCGGATTTCAGCGAGTCGGTGTGCTCGCGTCTGGGCAGCGCGCGCGTTCTGGACCCCTTCAAGGCGGTGCGATCCACCGTTGCCATACCCGGTGAAGAACTTGTCAAATGCATTCCGTACCTTGCGGTTGCCGTCGGACTTTCCCTTCGATGCGCTGCGGAGGCCGACGCATGATACGCATCAACCTCTTGCGGGAACCGCGCCAAAAGCCGAAAACCGAGCGCCGAGTCCCGGGAAAGATACTCGCCGTGATTGCCGCGGTGGCGGTGGTTGCCGCGGCAGGCGGCGCGCTCTGGACCTTCCGCGCATCGTTGTTTCGAAAAGCGCCTCCATCGCAGAAGCGGGAGATTACGGTCAACAAGGAGGCCGCTCCTTCCACGTTTGCAAAGTCGAGCATGCTGGAAGACGTGGTAAAGGAAGTGAGCGAGGAAGGCAGGAAGATATCCGCCGACGGTATCCTCCATCTGGCCTACGGCGAACTTTCGTCTCCCGAAAAGATCGATTACGAAGTCTTGTTCGCAAAGAACGTGGTGGAGCTGCTGGGCAGGGCGGTGCCGGGTGGCATCGGGCTGCGGTCGCTTGAGGCCGACAATTTCCAGACCCTGTATGCGGTGGGGCTCGCGCCCTCGCGCGAAATGGTGGAGAACGTGTTCGCCACGCTCAAGGCGCACAACGTGACTCTGCTGCCGCGGCCCCTCACGCAGATTACCGCGAACCGCAGTGGCGGCTACCGGTTCGCCCTCACCGGCAAGACGGACTTCGGGCTCAACCTCACCGATTCCATGGTGGACGCGCCCCTGCCGCCCAACGTCGACCTGGCGCGGACGCTGCAGTCGTTTGTAAAGACCGCCAGGGAAAATTCGATTACCTTTGTAAAGATGCCGTCAAAAGTGTCGGGCGAAAAAGTGGGTGCGTACTTCCGGTACGTCTACCTGTGGTCGGGGACCGGCACCTACAAGAATTTCGCGCGGTTTGTGGCCGCCCTGCATCAGGCCAGGCAGTACGTTGCTTTCAAGCGCATTTCGATAAATGCGCTGAGCGGCGCCAATGTGAAGATCGAGTCCCGGGTTATCGTCACCACGCGCGAGTAAGCGCCGTGAGCCGCAGCCGATCTTTACCCGCAACACCTCCTCTTCCGCCGTCTCCGCGATTGGTGCATCCGTGCCGCAAAATTTTCCCGCGGACCGCACGATGAAACTCCGCATCATTGCCGGCGTCCTTGGACGGCGCATGATAACCGTGGAAAGAAGCGCGCAGGAGTTCCGCCCCACGCAGGAACGCATTCGTCAAGCAGCCGCAGAAACCCTCAAGCCTCGCATCCCGGGCGCCCGCGCCGCGGACCTCTGCGCAGGAAGCGGCGCCTTCGGCATCGAACTGGTGAGCCGCGGCGCCGCGAGCGTCGATTTCGTCGAAGACAACCCGGCGCGCGCCCGAAGCATCCTGAAACAGTGCGAAGCGTTCGGCATCGGGCGGCAGTGCAGCGTGGTGACCCGGGATGTTCGCGGCTTTCTTGACGCCTGCGCCGGGCGCGCGGGCAACGGCGGCTACGACATCGTCTTCTACGATCCGCCGTATAACGAGCCTGCGCTGGCGGCATTGGTCCCGGCGCTGTGCGGCCTGCTTGCCCCCGGCGGGGTGCTCGTATACGAGCGCGCCAAATCCGGAACGCCGCAGGGCGAGCTGCTCGGGGGGAGCGGCTACGATGTGGAAACGCGCACCTACGGCGATACGGCGGTGGAGTTCATAAAAAAGAAGCAGGGGACGGGAAGCGAGTAGCGAGAAGGAAAAAGAAGGAAGCGACAATTGCGGAGAGAGGATTCCTTCTTCTCGCTCCCCGCTTCTGCATTGACGTATTTTTTAGGTGAGGAGGAACCCAACCCATGCCTACCGCACTGTATCCCGGCACATTCGACCCGATCACCTTTGGCCACATCGACATCGCCAAGCGCGCAGCGAAGATCTTTTCCAAGGTGATTGCCGTCGTGGCAAATAATCCCACAAAGAATCCCCTGTTTTCCCATAAGGACCGGCTTGCCATGGCGTCCGAGGCGTTGAAAGGCATGCCGAACATCGAAGTGATCTCCTACTCCGGGCTCATTGCCAATTGCCTGCTCGAACACAAGGCCACCGTGCTCATTCGCGGGCTGCGGGCAATTTCGGACTTCGAATACGAGTTCCAGATGGCATTTACAAATAGAAACATCAACGAGAGCGCCGAAACCGTGTTTCTCATGCCGAGCGCGGAATTTACCTATCTCAATTCCTCCATGGTAAAACAGATTTCCAGGCTCGGCGGGGACGTGAGCTCCTTTGTCCCGCAGTGCGTGGCCCGGCGTCTCGCCAAAAAAGCGCGATGATGAATTCCGGATTGCCTCAATTCACAAAGGGTATTCGCGGCCTGGTTGTCGCCACGGTCGCCGTATGGATCCTGCAGCTTATCCCGGGCGTGGGCGCGCTGGTGTCCGGGCTGTGCGAGCTGGTTCCCTACAAGACGTTTGGCCAACTGCAGGTGTGGCGGCTGCTTTCCTATGCGTTTCTGCACGACACCGGCACGCCGTTCCACATTCTGTTCAACCTGTTTACGCTGTGGATGTTCGGCGCCGAAATCGAAGAGCTGTGGGGCACGCGGCGGTTCGTGGTGTTTTACCTGTGCGCGGCGGTCGGCTCCGGGCTCTTTAGCCTGGTAACGGCGTTGAGCCCGCTCTTGTGGTTCACGCCGGTGATAGGCGCGTCAGGCGCGGTGCTTGCCCTGCTCACCGTGTATGCGCTGTATTTTCCCCGACGTCAATTGCTGCTGTTTTTTCTCTTCCCCGTAAACGTCGTTGTGGCGGTGGCGATATTCGGCGCCATTTCCCTGTTCGGCGCTGCGCGGTCCTGGGGCAACGTCTCGCACCTCACCCATCTGGGCGGCATCGCCGTCGGCCTTGCATACGTAAAGCTGTTTCCCGCAATCACCGATCTCCTGGAACGGGCGAAATCGCGCGCCGCCGAAGCGCAGGAGCGGGCGGAGCAACGGAAGAAAAACGCGGAACGCAACTACTTTGAATCCGTTGTGGACCCGATTCTCAAGAAGATTTCCAGCAGCGGCATGGACTCGCTCACCGCCGAAGAGAAAAAGACGCTGGAAGAAGCGTCGAAACGGAAAAAGGATGACGACGGGGAGCAGGGGAGGATTATTCCGTTCAGGAAGACAATCCGGTAACGAACCGATTACACGCACAGTCAAATAAGCGCGAAAAATACAATTTTCCGGAAAAACGGATTCAAAATATGAAAAACGCAAGGTCTTTCCTTATAATAGCGGGCAGTCTGATAGCAACCGGATTTGTATGCGCATGTGCGCAGGCTGCGGCCCCGATGAGCCTCGAGTCGTTCGTTGCTCTTGCGAAAAAGAACAATCCCCAGGTGCGGGTCGCGGACGCGGCGGTTGCGTCGGGCGTGGCTGCGTGGAAATCGGCAAGGTCGCGATTGTTGCCCCAGGTCGGCGGGACGGCGGATGCCTCCCGGTCGATGTCGCCGGGGTTGGCCTCCGCCAGTGAGTCTTACGGCAACACCTATTCGGCCGGTGTTTCGGGTCAGCAGTTGCTTTTCGATTTTGGGAAATCTTATTTTTCAACGCGGGCCGGTTCCAAGCTTGTCACTGCGGCCAGGGAAGACGCGATCACCTCGCTGCAAACGGTGGTGCTCAACGCCAAGACGGCGTATTTCAATTACCTCCTTTCGCAGATGCTCTACACGGCCGCGCTTGAGGCGCTTTCGCAGACCCAGGCACACCTCGACCAGGCCAAAATCCTTTTTGAAACAGGCAAACAGGCGAAGTACACGGTAACGGCCGCCGAAGTCGACGTTGCGAATGCAACGGTAAACGTCATAACCACGAAGAACGGCGTCAAGCTGGCAAAAGTCCAGATGGAGGTCGCCTCCGGCGTTACCCTGGGTGACTCGGTGGTGCTCACCGACAGCCTTGTCGGACTGGAGCCGGACGTCACCAGGGACCAGGCGCTTGCCCGCGCAAAGGATTCACTGCCGCAGCTCGTATCGCTGCGCGCCCGGCTCGAGGCCGCTAAGTTACAATTGACATCAGCGAAAGCAACGTTACTGCCGAATCTCAATGCGACCGCCGGAATCGGATACGGGTCGCGGAACGCTTACCCGGATTCGGGGTGGCAGCAGAACTGGAACGTGGGCGTAAGCCTCTCGGTTCCTATCTATCAAGGCGGTTATCTGCTTGCGGCCGTGGAAACGGCGAAGGCCTCCGTGGACCAGGCAAAGGCGACGCTCGATGTGAATGTCCAAGGCGTGCAGTCGGCGGTGGACCAGGCATACTATGGAAAAACGGAAGCCGCGGAGCGCATAGCGGCCACGCAGAAGCTCATTGAATCGTCGCAGCAGTCGCTTGAGCTTGCGCAGGAACGTTTTGCCACGGGCGCGGCCGCGTCGCTCGAAGTGACCGACGCCGAGCTCGTGCTTGCCAACGCAAAAAGCAGCCATGCTCAGGCGCTGTACGATTACCGCGCGGCCCATGCAAAACTTCTGGCGGCAATCGGGTCATTCTAGAAGTTGAGAAGTTGAATAGTTGACAGTTGAACAGTTGAGAAGTTGAGAAGTTACTTTGGCGCTCTATTGCTTCTATTTTCAGGCAATCGCAATCCAATGAGGCTTATTCCATATTTGAATCCGGGTAATCTTTTTATAATCCTGAGAATCCTGGTAGTGAATCCTGGTTAAGGAGAAGATATGTCGAAAAAGGGCTGGTTGATTCTTGTAATCGTTGCGGTGGTTGCGGGCGCGGGAGTCTTCTTTTTTCTGTCGCACAAGTCCGCGCCGGTGACGTATCGCACTGCCGCGGTGACGCGCGGCGACCTGTCGGTGCAGGTGACCGCAACCGGCACGCTCAATCCCTTTCTCACCGTGCAAGTGGGCACGCAGGTAAGCGGGACCGTGGCCAAGTTGTACGCCGATTTCAACTCCCGCGTGAAAAAAGGACAGATTGTGGCATTGCTTGACACCCTGCTCCTGCACTCCGCTGTGGTTGACGCGCGCGCGACCCTCTACAAGGCGCAGGCGCAGATGATCCTGTCGACCCAGACAACCCTGCGTACCCGCGCCCTGTTTGCCAAGGGGTTGGTTGCGCAAGCCGATCTCGATCAGGCGGTGTCGGATTCCGCCTCCTCGTCCGCGGCCCTCAACTCGGCCCGGGCCGGGCTCGATCGCGCAAAAATCAACCTTGACTACGCGACCATCACATCGCCCATCACCGGGGTCGTTATCAACCGCGCCGTTGACGTGGGCCAGACCGTTGCCGCGAGCTTCAATACGCCCACTATTTTTACCATCGCCGACGACCTTTCGAGGATGCAGGTGCAGGCCAGCATCGACGAAGCCGACATCGGCCAGGTTAAGGTGGGGCAGACAGCGACATTCACCGTTGACGCCTTCTCCACCAGGACGTTTACCGGCACCGTGTCGCAAATCCGGCTGCAGCCCACCACGGTGCAGAACGTGGTTACGTACACCGTGATGATCGACGTTGACAACAAAGACATGGCGCTTTTGCCGGGCATGACCGCAAACGTGACGGTGGACGTTCAAAAGGCCCAGAATGTGCTCATCGTCCCCGCAGCCGCGCTCAAGTTCATGCCGCCTTCCGCCTCGTCCCAAAAATGGCGCAAGCGAGCCGCAGGCGGAGACAGCAGCGCGCATGCGGCCGGCAGGCAATGGTCAGGCGCGGCCCGAGACACCGGATCGCAGCAGCACGGCGGCGGAGCAACCGGCGCAGGCGATACGACGCGCAGAATGCACGGAGCGTGGGCCGCAGGCGGCGCAGGCGATACCGCGCACCAGCAGGGACGCGGTCAATGGAAGAACCAGGCCGGTGAGGACATGGGGCACGTATTCATGCTCGTCGAAGGAAAACCGAAATTCGTGCGGGTAAAGACAGGACTGAGCAACGGCGGATTCACCGCGGTGGAAGGCGACCTGCAACCGGGCGACCTGTTGATTGTGGGAGTCTTGTCCGCCGGCAACAAGCCGACGACGACGGTGCCGCTTACCGGCGGCGGCGCGCCGGGAATGAGACGGTTCTAAGAATAGGTTCAACCTCACCCCTTCTCCCCGATCACGCGGGCCGCGTGATCACCCCTCTTCCCCTCTCCTATCGGAGAGGGGAAGAGGGGTAGCCGTCAGGCGGGGGTGATGAGGTGAGGTCCCACGATGCAGGAACTCATTATGTCACAAGCGATGATCTCCCTCCGCGGCATTTCCAAAGCCTACAGCATGGGCGACACCACGCTGTGGGCGCTCGACAACATCGATCTCGATATTCACAAAGGCGAATTTGTCGCCGTAATGGGCGCGAGCGGGTCGGGCAAGTCCACGCTCATGAACATCCTGGGCTGTCTGGACGTGCCAACCAGGGGTGTCTACTCCCTTGACGGCGCGGAAGTGCAGAGCCTGTCGCGCAATGAGCTCGCGGACCTGCGCAACCGTAAACTCGGATTCGTGTTCCAGTCGTTTAACCTGCTGCCGCGCACCGCCGCGATCGAGAACGTCGAGCTGCCCATGCTGTACAATCATAGGGTAACCCCGCACGAGTCGAGGCAGCGCGCCCTTGCCGCGCTTGACGCGGTAGGACTGGCGGACCGCGCCCATCACTATTCGAACCAGCTTTCCGGCGGCCAGCAGCAGCGGGTGGCGATCGCGCGCTCGATCGTCAACGATCCGGTGCTGATGCTCGCGGACGAGCCGACCGGCAATCTCGACACCCGCACGAGCGTGGAGGTGATGGCGATTTTCCAGGGACTCAACAGCCGAGGCATCACGGTGGTTCTGGTAACCCACGAACAGGACATCGCGCAGTATACCAAACGAAACGTGGTGTTTCGCGACGGCAAGATACTGTCCGATTCGCCGGTTGCTTCGCCGAGAAATGCGGCCAGCGAACTGGCGGCCATCAAGGCAAGGAGTTGACACAATGCGATTATTGAGCATACTGCGCATGGCCCTCCGGTCCATCAACCGGAACAAGCTTCGCTCGATCCTCACCATGCTGGGCATCGTGATCGGCGTCGCCGCCGTCATCGCCATGCTTGCCATAGGACAAGGCGCGCGCAACGCGATCAATGCGCAAATAGCAAGTTTGGGTACCAACCTGCTCATGATCTTCCCCGGCGCGTTCACCGCGGGCGGCGTGCGCTCGGAAGCGGGCACGGCGTCGCGCCTGTCCGAAGACGACGCAAACGCCATCAAGGCGCAATGCCAGGCGGTTATGTATGCCACGCCCATGGCCCGCACGAGCGCGCAGGTAAAGGCCGGCGGCCAGAACTGGCGCACTTCGATTTTCGGCGCCTATGCGAATTACCTCAAGGTGCGCGATTGGGACCTGGCAAGCGGGAACAACTACACCGACGCGGACGAGCGCGGCTCGAACAAGGTGTGCGTTCTGGGCCAGACCGTGATAACCAACATCTTCGGCGAGGGCGCAAATCCGGTGGGCCAGATCATCAGGATCAAGAACCTGCCGTTTACGGTTGTGGGAACGCTCGTTGCCAAAGGGCAAAACGCCGGCGGAATGGATCAGGACGATTGTATCATCGCGCCGTATTCAACTGTTCAGAAGAAGTTGATTGGCTCCGTCTACGCGGGAAACCTGATGGCGTCCGCGGTCACGGTCGAGGCCACCGAGGAAGCCCGCCAGGAAATAAACCAGACGCTTATGAACCGGAGAAAAGGCAGTCAGGGCGACGGTTTCGACTACACGATCCGCACGCAGACCGACATCAGCAATGCGGCGAACCAGACCGCGCAGACGCTCTCCATCCTTCTCGCCAGTATCGCGCTGGTGTCGCTGCTGGTGGGCGGCATCGGCATNNATCATGAACATCATGCTCGTGTCGGTCACCGAGCGCACGCGCGAAATCGGAATCCGCATGGCCGTGGGCGCGAAGGGCAGCGACGTGCTCCTGCAGTTCCTGGTGGAGGCCCTGGTGCTCAGCTTTATGGGCGGCATCATCGGCATGATCGCGGGCTCGGGCGCGTCGTGGTTAATTTCCAAAAGTCAAGGATGGCCCATCGCGATATCCGGCTGGTCGCTGCTTCTGGGATTCGGGTTTTCCGCTGCAACGGGCATCTTCTTCGGATGGTATCCCGCCAGGAAGGCCTCGGCGCTCAATCCGATTGATGCGCTGCGATATGAGTAATGAATCCCATAGCGAGCGACTATAAGTACGTTTTCATTCCACAGGGATGGAAAGAATCCTCGCAGCTTGCTGCGAGGATTCTTTCAAAAAGTTTTGCCTGCCGGGAGATTGAGCCTGCGCTCAGGCTGCTTTAAGTTTTTCGGCGATCCAGACCTTAATCACGGACTGCCGCGTAACGCCGAGGCGTTTTGCTTCCGTGCCGAGTTCGTGGATCATCCAATCCGGAAAATCAACGTTGACGCGACGAGACTCTTGCCCCGGCCGAAAAGCCTTGGTGAGATCCAGATGGTTTCGCGCGCTTTTTCCCGAATCGAACAATTTGTCGAATTCTTTAGCTTTCATAGAGAGCCGCCTCGTCGTGATGTGAACGCCTCACGGAAATGAACTGTCAACTGTCAACTTTGAACCGTAAACTTTCAACTTCATCGCTAGGCAAAAAGACCCTGTAGGCCCGCGGCAACTGCTTCAAAGGGCACCGCATGGACATTTTTTGAAAGGGAGTATCGTTTTGTCCCCGGGTATACCACGGCGATTTGTTCCAGTTTGAGGTCTTCGAGGGCAATGCGGATGGAAGGAGTCATTGCGGGAGCGTCCGAACGTTTGCATTCCACGCCGAAATACGCGCCATCTTTGACAATAAGGAGGTCAAGTTCCGCTCCGGCATGCGTTGCCCAGTAATACGCCTCATCGGGCTCAACCGCCTTTATTATTTCTTCAATCGTGTATCCTTCCCACGATGCGCCGCATTTGGGATTTCCAGCAAGTTCGTTGATTGTGCGGGCGCCGAGCAACTGGTGCATGAGGCCGGTGTCGCGGAAATAGATTTTGGGCGCTTTTACCTGTCTCTTTTTCAGGTTTGCGTGGAATGGTTGAAGTTGGCGGATAATGTACATGTCCGTGAGCATGTCCAGGTATCGCCGTACCGATGACTCACTGATTCCAAGCGAACGCGCCGGTTCTGCGGCATTCCATATCTGGCCGTGATAATGGGCAAGCATTGTCCAGAAGCGAAGCATGGCGGTGGATGGAAGGGTGATGCCAAGGAGCGGAAGGTCGCGTTCAATAAAGGTACGGATAAAATTTCTGCGCCAGGCAAAACTGTCTGATTCCGATCTGGCAAGATATGAAAGCGGGAAACCGCCCCGCAGCCAATGACGTTGCGGCGGTTTGCTGCCGAGTTCACCGAGAGAGAATCCTGTCATTTCGATGGTTTCGATGCGGCCGGCCAGGGATTCCGATGAATGCTTGATGAGAGCCGGTGATGCGCTTCCAAGAATGAGGAAACGGCATGGAAGGGCTTTGCGGTCTGCCAATACCCGCAGGGTCGGAAACAACTCCGGCTTCCGTTGAATTTCATCGATCACCACCAGCCCCTTCAAGTCCTGCAGGCCGGTCATGGGTTGTTCAAGGCGTGCAAGGCTCACCGGATCTTCAAGGTCGAAATAGTTGGGAGAATCGGTGCCGAGAAACTCCCGTGCGGCGGTCGTTTTCCCGCATTGGCGGGGCCCGATAAGCGCGACGATGCGGCTGCGTTTGAGAGAGGCTTTTATTGTCCCGATGAGCGCCTTTCGTTTTACCATGCTTCAAAAATAACATTGAAAATCCTTCATGGCAAGAAGGATTTTCAATGTTATTGAAGGTCCGCTGTCGCGGCTACTCCTGTAGTGTTGTATGCAGTCGTAGTCGTGGTGCTGCGGGGTCTTTCAATCTTTTCCTACACCATACTAATAAGATTGCTGTAATCGTTGTCAATCCCAAGACTGTCGAGATACAACGAAATCATTCCTCTGTGATGGGTCTGATGATTGAAAACATGCAGTATTGTTCCACCAAAGTTTTTCGTTTGTTCTATTCCCTTGAAATTCTTGTAGATGAGTTTCTTTTCCATGTCGTCGTCTTTGACTTCTTCCGCAAACCGAAGAAAGAAATGGTCGAGCCGTTTTCTCTTGTCCAGATATTCTTCAATCGAAGAAAATGCGGCAGACCCCAACGCAAAATCAACAGTGAATGAAGGATCGTCAAGAAATAAGAAATGCCTGAGCTTTGCGAATCTCTTGAGCCAGTTAAAGTCGGCAATGTAGAGGTGATTTGCAAGCGAGGAAATGCTTTTGTAATATCCACCGAACTGATGATTCCATTGGTCGGCAGTAAGTTTTGAAAGAAAAACGTTCATATCCTGGTTTACTTTCATATTATATGCTGCAAGCAGCTGAACGACGTCTTTTTTCATCATTTCCTCCCGGTAATTTATTCACGGGCAACTTCACCACGGTGAATTGCGGCGTGAAAGCCCTGTCAACACATCCCGGCTTGCTCGTCGGCCATCCATGCCTTTGAGTCCCGCGCCCGATCTTAATTCCTTGGCGGTGTTCCGGGGCCTACGACGTGGGTCGGCTTTTGAACGGTGTCTTGTGTCTTTGTCACTTTCTTCTGGCATCCGGCTACTATCATGCACGCGACAAGGGCGATTGATACGTAGAAAAGCATTCTTTTCATAAAATTCCTCTTCCTGTTTGATATGAATAGCCAAACCCGCCGGATTATCTGCCGCGGGGGCTTTGAGGGGTATCCTGTTTTCTAAGGATTCCCGTTGAGAATATACGGTTCGGGGACGTTAATATCAACGTGAATCCCACAGCGAGCGTATACGCTCCCGCCACAACCACCACCCAGCCAGCCCCAGAGTAATCGCAAGTGACAGCAGCGATAAGAGCAGCCCCTTTTTGAATACTCCTTCCGAAAAATAGCACGAGACCGTATGATGCCCCTTCTCAACCGGTATCGCCCGTAACGCGTAGTCGGCGCGGTAGAGCGGGGCGGGGTTTCCATCGATGGTGGCCTTCCACGACGGGTAATGGATTTCGCTGAGCACCAAGAGTCCATTTGCCGCAGTTGTCACATCCACGTTGATCTTGTTAAGAGAATAGCTCGTGATGGTGGCGCTCCACGCGGTGTCGGCAGCGCCGGTGTCGACGGCCAGCGCCGGCTGTTCCTCGAGGACAACGGACTTTTTGTAATCAAACGACGGGTCATAAAGACGCGGAAGAATGGCGTCCTCGATTTTTTCTATTGTGTAGCCGTAGACCATGCGGCAGCGCGGGAAATAGGCCGGACGCTCGGAAAGCCCCATGACCCGGCTCTGTTCGTCCATGGTGATCGTGTACTTGACGTTCAGGATGTCCAACGTGCGTTCTTTGCGGTTGACAAGCTGGCGCTTGAGGCGCAGAGGGTTGTACCCTTCCATGAGGAAAAGACGGTGCACGCTTCCCTGGTTCTTGTGGAACGCCATGTACGGGCCGCCGAGGTCGTCGGTCCCGGGGTTTGAGTTGCGCGAATTGATCCTGAAATACTCGGTTTTCCCCGTCTCCAGCAATTGCTCGACCGCAGCCCTCTTCGCGTACATGATGCGCGGATCTCTGGCGCCGGCGGCGTAGCCGAACCCGAATGCCATGAAATCGACCACGGCCGCGGCAAGCAAAAGGATGCCGGCAAGTTTCGCCGATAATTTCCCGCGCAGACGCGCGAAACAGATCGCAAAAGCGCAAACAGCAAAGAAAACAAACAGCCATACACTCTTGAGCACGACCGGGTATATCCTGTCGTCAACATACGCCGATATCTGAGACGTGTTCGACCCGAACCCCCCGGACGCCATCATAAATTCGACGATGCCGTTCTTGAATACGCCAAACAGGCAGAGAAGTCCCCATGCCACACACACACCTGCTGCGGCAAGAAGGGCCCTTTGGAGCAGGACCCGCGGCTTTTCGTTTTCGCGCGGCCCAATAGACTGCAACCAGGTAAGGCCGAAACCCGCGAGCAGGGAAACCGACAGCGAAAAAAGATAAGCAAAGCGGCCGGGGATGCGGAACGCGTTGAGCGCCGGAAGGAACTTGAAGGCAAGCCGGTACAGGAAAAATGAATCGCCCATGGCAAGCAGAAAACTCAGGACCGCCATAACGGAAAGAAAGACCGTCACGGGCGTGCGCACGAAAAAGAGCGCGATTGCCGCAAGCGCAAGCGACACGGTTCCCGTGTAGATGGCGGTCTCCCAGTAATTTTGCATGCCGCCGTTCTGGTCCTTTTTGGATATTCCCCAATAGGTGCCTAACTGTGACGTTTGCTTTGGCCGACCGAAGTAGCCGGGCACAAGCAGGGTGACAAAACGGTAGGGCCTTAGCGACCCTTCGCAGGACTCGGAAAACGGCAGCGTGGGCCGCACCGAATTCCTGGCCAGTTCCTGCGTGGGGAGAAACTGCACCGACGACATGCCGATACCCAGAACGACCACCGACGCAAACAGGCCGGCTCGCTTTACTTCAGGCAATACCTTCGTCTTTGCCCTGATGCGCACGACCAGTCCGTAAAGGTAATACGCGGCAAGCCAGTAATACATATGTACCATCAGCTGCGGATAACCGCACAGGAAAATGGTGCACAGCACAAGCGCGGTGAGTGACGCGTACAGGATGCTCGTCCTGTCCATGGCGCGTTTGAACAAGAAGATCGCAAGCGGGAACCATGCGGCGGCTTGAATGAGGTTTTCATGAAAGATGTGGGTCGTGAAGAACCCGCAGAACATGAAGGTGATGCCGGAAAGTAAACTGCCAAACCTGCTCGCTCCGAATTCGCGGCCCAGCAGGTACATAAAGCATCCCGCCATGGCGATATGCGCGACAATCTGGTATTCAACCAGAAGCGGGCTCAGCCATTCTTTGCTTGCGAAAGGCGTGAGCGCAAGGTTAAGGGGGTAAAGCACGGCAGCCTGCACGTCGGCAAAAAAGGGCATGCCCGAAAAGACATAAGGGTTCCAGAAAGGCAACACCCCTTGCTTGAGGGACACCGCCGCAAAAAGCCGGTACACAAAATTCTGTTCGAGAAAGTCGCCCCAGAGGAACCCTTTACCGACAAGAACCGGCCAGTAGAACGCGGCGGTGACAAGCAGGAGAATGCCCACCGGGAGGTATCGTTTCCAGTCTATTGTTTTGGATTGTCCTTCCTGTTTCCCCGGCCGATTTTGCGGATGGCTGTTCTTGGCTCCTTCTTCGTTCTTCTTTGGTTTCAATGCGGTCATCGGATCATCCTGAGTAAGATATTCTAAGGCCCTCCCATGGAAAAATACCATCCGTCATGCCGCCTTCCTGAAATAATCATGGCGTAAACCGGAAAGGACGGGCAACTTCAAGATTGTTGGTGTCTTCTGGAAATATCGGCAGGCGGAAGCGCCGCATTTCGACGGAACCTGATGGATGTTGAAAAAGCGGTGAGAGCACCGGGCAGAGGAAACTTGTCGCGGGTATGTGCCTTGCGGATAGCCAAGCTCATTGTGCCTTCCACGGGCATTATTCCACCGGATTCAAAATCCTGCCCATGAACAGAATGATGCCGGTCGTGTTGTCGCGGATGAGAAAGAGGAACGGATGGTCGGCGCGAAAAGTAAAATGTTTTTTAGGTGGAGGTGGAGCACCGCCCCCACCTAATGCCCCAGCAGTAGCCGCAGCAGCCTCTGTGCCTTCTTCATCAACATCAACAAAAGCCTTGTGAATTACCGCAGAAATATTCAGCTCCTTGTTTCCAGTCATGGCGGAAAAATCCGCGTTTCCTTTTACGAATGCATCCCGCAGTCCCATTGAATAAAGTTCTTTGTTCAACATGAAATCCTTGGTCGTTCTGAATTTGGGCAAATACATTTTAACGCTCGATTCCTTCATTCTTGAAATCATATTACTGACTTCCCCTGCCGAAGTTTTCCCTTCCATGGATTTGAAACCGTTACGTGTCATCGGCAGAATAATTACCATCGATGTACTATTTCCGGTGTAAGGCAAACTGATGCATTTTATGGAGTCGTTTTCGAAATAATCGAATTCATTGGGGCCTCTAATCATCATTTTTACTATCACGGAATCCTTTGAAGAGAACCAGAATGGCATATTGGTTGTAAATGGCTTCAAGAATTTATTCGCCCATGCTCCCTTGAAGTATATCGCATCTGCCAAGACCATCTTCGTCGAATCATTTAGCACGCCGGGTTGAATCAGGTTCGTGATCTTGTCATTCGTCTTGCCTTCAACCCACTTATTGATTTCGACTCTGGCCTTTTCCGGCTCATTCCTATAATCAACATAATTGAACCCTGCTTCATAGTTCTGGCTTGTCATATCCAGAAACTCTGGCAAGAACCTGTAGTCCTTCTGCATCCATAAGCTGTTCGCGACACTGAGTTTTACATCCCCTTTCTTCTGCACGTCATTAATTCTTGCCTGCAACGCCCCGAACCCTTCATGAAAAGACTTCTCATTCTTCCCGAAATGAAGAGCCTGCATCATTTGCTTCTCTGTATTTCCCCGCGCTCCGGCGTAGGTCATGGCGAGAGCAGTTGAGATGCTGTAGGGAGAGAAGAAGATATTGCCCTTGGCGGATTTCAGCTTTGCATATAGATCAAATGCGAATGCGTTGTTACCGGAAACAACGTCGGAAAGGGCGGCAGGCTGTTGGGCTAAAAGGATGCTGGTGAGCAGGAGAAGAGGAAACGTGGCCGTCAAGTATGGAATCTGGTTGCTCGGTTTCATAACAGACCTCCAATAGGAATCCAATGGATCAGAACAATATCATCACGGTCCCGTAGGCTGATGTTATAACGCTGTGTTCCGGTCATTTCGATACAACAAACGACGAATGCAACGAACCATTCTTACTCTTGATTGACATTAGATACGTGCCCGTCGACAAACCCGGCAATGGAATACTCATCATGCCGTTATTCGCCAGATGTGAAGCTGAATAGATTCTTCTTCCGGCAACGGTAAATAGTTCGATGGTTACTTTGCCACCATCCAAAGGGCTCGGCAATACGATGGCAATATCATTCTTTCGGACGTTGATTTTGAATTCGCGGCGGTTGGTTATTGACGATCCATGCTGGGGGATTACGCCGACCATTTCTGAAAGCGGCCTGTACCAGACACCGCTGCCGTTCGTTCCGGCCAAAATATTGCTGCCGTTCACTGCAAGAGACCAGATATCAGTATTCGAGAGGCCAGAGTTGACTGCAGTCCAGCTTGTGCCATTGTTGGTAGAAAGAAAGACTCCATCCAATGTACCGGCAAAGATATCGTTACCACTGACAGCAAGACATAATACGATAGGATTCGTGATGCCGGAATCAACCGGAGTCCAGCTTGTAGCATTAATTGTATGTATCAGGATACCTCGGCCATAAGTTGCCGCAAAGATATTGCTGCCGCTTACGGCAAGGGACAGGACTGCAATATCTGCCCAAAGGCCGGAATTGACAGCAGTCCAGCCTATACCGCTATCGGTGGAAAAGAAGACCTCACCACTCCAGGTGCCTGCACAAATATTGCCACCAGTCACGGCAAGCGATGTCACATCAATATTCGTGAGACTTGAGTTGGCCGTAGTCCAGCTTGTACCATTGTTAGTGGATAGATAGACACCTCCACTCTGAAGTCCGGCCAAAATATTGCTTCCCTTCACAGCAAGACAGTTGACATTAGCATTCGCCGGCAGGCCAGAATTGACCGCAGTCCAGCTTGTGCCATTGTTGGTGGAAAGAAAGATGCCGCTGTTATAAGTCCCGGCAAAGATATTGCTACCGCTTCCGGCAAAAGAAACCACATTAAATCCCGTGAAGCCAGAGTCAGCCGCAGCCCAGTTCCTGCCGCCATCGGCTGATACGTAAACGCCGCCACCCATAGTCCCGGCAAAGACATTGTTACCATTCACCGCGAGCGCAGGAACTTGTCCTGCCATCGGCCCTTGTCCTTGTACCCATTGAGCATTTGCCATATGCGTAAATGCAACTAACAACACGAATAGACAAAGAACCTTTTTCATTTGATTCTCCTCCTGTCGAGCAACCTTGGGCTGGTTCAAAGCCGGTGTGAATTGAGAAGATCAAGCAGGTGGAATAGGAAGTAGCCCCGACTTGCTTTATTATACAACCGGCGTATGTACAGGTGCAAGACGCATAAAGAACCAATCAGTTGAAAACCCGCCCCCCAAATGGTATTATAGGTTTGCAAGCGGCCCGAATTAACCCGCATCTCACTCGATAAGGAACCCTGTTATGAAGCTCTTGACAGTATCCCCAAGGAAATTGAATCCCGCAGCGAGCGCATTGTCATTTCATTAATAAGGGTAAGGTAAAGGTGCTTCGCACCATCTATTATGTCTTTTGCCCTTTACAGGCTGCTCACTGGGGCGTACATCCGGTTGTANNCCGGTTGTAATCGCGGTCCCCGAAGCTGCTTCGGGGTTAGCGAGCGATTACAGATATTTCTTCCTCCATAGGGATGGAAGGATTGGCAAAGCCGCTACTTCCGGGCGTATTTCTCGGCCGTAGCGTGGTCCCCGCAGGTTTGCAAGAGCGCATACTCCTGTAGTGTTGCATGCAGTCGTAGTCGTGGTGCTGCG